>JBFMAI010000035.1:0-99695 GCA_040755725.1 Planctomycetota bacterium
TCGTCGGGCATGCGCCACTGCGGCGCGACTCCATTGTCGTCCATCCTTGGACCTCCTCGCTAAATCGGCAACCCCTTGCCGTCGCGAGGATTATACGCTCAGAAACGGTTATGGGACAGGCCCTTAGTCGGAACTGCCCTTGGCCTGTCGGTCCGGGCCGGCGAGTCTGCGACGAGCCTGCTCGTATGCCGCGTACGCCGCGCGCACCTCGTGCAGCGTGTCGCCGCCGAACTTCGCCAGCCACGCCCGCGCCAGCTCGAAGGCCACGACGTTCTCGACCACGACACTGGCCGCGGGAACCGCGCACACGTCGCTGCGCTCGTAAGCGCTGGGCTCCGGCTGCCCCGACTCCAGGTTGACGCTGGCCAAGCCGCGCCGCAGGGTGGCGATCGGCTTCATCGCCGCGCGGACCACGACCGGCAGCCCGTTGGTCATGCCCCCTTCGATCCCGCCGGCGCGGTTCGTTCGCCGCGTGAATCCCGCGTTGTTCGTCCGCTGCTCGGTCGCGTCCGTGTGCAGGGCGTCGTGGACTTCGCTTCCGCGGCGGCGGGCCGCTTCGAATCCCAGCCCAATCTCGACTCCCTTGATGCCCGGAATCGAGCCGACAGCCTGCATCAGCCGGCCGTCGAGCCGCTCCGACCACGCCACACACGTTCCCAAGCCCGGCGGCAGGCCGAACGCACGAACCTCGACCACGCCGCCGACCGTGTCGCCGTCCCCCGCTGCCGCCCGAATCGCCGCCCGCATCGGTTCGGCCGCAGCGGCGTCCGGCGTGTAGAGATCGTTGGCGTTGCGGCGGGTCGTGAGGTCGGCGGGGTCGGCGTCTTCGAGAATGCTGGCGCGCGCGTGGGCAATCTCGACGACGAAGCCCACGCAGACCACGCCGAACTCCCGCAGCAAGCACTTGGTGGCCGCGCCTGCCGCCACGCGCGCCGCCGTGTCGCGCGCCGACGCCCGCTCCAGCACGTCGCGGCAGTCCGTGGTCAGCCACTTCATGGCCCCCGCGAAGTCGGCATGGCCGGGCCGCGGGCGGTGGACCGGCGGGGCCGTATCGATCCGCACGTCGCGATTGCGGACTTGCAGCACCACGGGAGAGCCGAGCGTACGTCCCCGCCGCACGCCGCCGAGCACTTCGACGGCGTCGTGCTCGATCGCCATGCGTTCGCCGCGGCCGAAGCCGCCCTGCCGGCGTCGCAGCTCGGCGTTGATCAGGCCCACGTCGAGCGTGAGGCCGGCCGGCAAGCCCTCGATCAGGGCGATCAAGGCCGGACCGTGCGACTCGCCCGCGGTGCGATAAGTCAATTCGGCCATGCGCGGTCCCACTTCGGCAACACGGACGATGGTAACGCACGCCGCGGAGCGACGGAACCGGCGAGGGACTCTGGAGCGCCCGTCAGCACCCCGCACGCGAGTCGCGCGAGTGCGGGGCCGATCGGCCGACCACGCGCGTGGCAGATTTCCGTGGGAGCGACAATCCGTCGCTTCAAAAACGGGAAAGGAGTGGGCCCTATGACCTCCGTCCATTCCTCGCGGGCCGGTAACCTCCCGGTGTGTCGGTCTTGCGGGGCGCCGTGCGCCCAATCTCGTAACGCTATCTTTTGCAATGACTTGGAGCAGCACTCCAAGCCCCGCAGGGCAGCGCGGGGCCCGGCGAGCAGCACTTTCCCGGAGGTCCAGTAATTTCCGACAAACGGCCCACCAAGAAGACGTTGACTGGCTGGCCGGCCGCGTGGTAGCATACCCTGTGAGGAGTTGGAGGAGCCCCTTTTTACTCTGTGGCCGTGTTGGCGGCCCAGGGGTTCCTATCCATACGAGGTTCAACTGGAGGAGGTGGACTCAATGAGACTACTGGGACTGCTCGTGTGCGGGCTGGCCGTGAGTCTGGCCAGCGCGCAGATCTTCGACGACTTCAATCGTCCAGACGGTCGGGACCTGGGGCCGAACTGGAACAAGGTCGGCGGAGACTATTTCTTCATTCAGAACAACCAGGGACGCTGCGACGGCGCCAACAAGTGGATGGACTGGGTCGGCACGCCGAACACCGAGCCGTACTACAACGTCGTCGCCTCGGTCGACATCTTCATCCCGGGAACGTCGCTGAACTACGTGGCACTGCGGACCGGCGTCGGGGCGACGGACGAGTTGTACATCAAGGTCCAGGCCCAGACCAGCACCGGCAAGTTCTCGCACATCGGTTTCTACCACAAGGTCGGAACCGGGTTTGGCGCGTGGACCGGTGGCACGGGTTTCATGGCGATTCCCGCCGGCCAGGAGTTCAGCCAGGCCCGGATGACGACGTATTTCAAGCCCGGCAACACGGATGTCCTGTATCTCGACATCGACACCGATTTCAATGGGACGCCGGAGTGGACTTATAGCAGCCCGGGCGTCAACAACATCGCGGCCAACCTCGGCTTCGGCGTTGGCATTGGTGGCTACGGTTTGGCCGGCGCCAATGCGGCCATCTTCGACAACTTCTCGGTTGTCCCGGAGCCCGCTTCGCTGGCTCTGCTGGCCGTCGTGACCTTGCTGCGTCGCCGCTAGAGCGAACGCATCCTGACCTCTGCAATCGACGAGGCCGCCTGCTGGTCGGGCGGCCTCGTTGTTTGCGCGGCGGTTCCAGCGGCCGCCGGCGTCTGTCGCGACCGGCGTCGGGCGATTATGATCCCCGGCAATCCGTGGGCCCCAAAAAGGAGCAGGCCATGCCGGACAGCGTGTACAAAGTCATCGAGCTGGTGGGCACAAGCCCGAAATCGTGGGAAGACGCCGCCCGCAACGCGGTCGAGACCGCCGCCAAGACCGTCCATGACCTGCGGGTGGCCGAGGTCAAGGACCTGGACCTCAAGGTCGAGGACAACAAGGTCGTCGCTTACCGCGCGCGGGTAACCCTCTCATTCAAATATGAGCGCGAGCCGAAACCCGGCCGGAAGTAGCCGGCCGACTGGGAGCGGGGCGGCGGACTTGGCGCGCGGGCCGTCGCCAAGCGGCAACGGCCCGCGCCGGTCGTCGTCTACGGGCTGGTGAGCAGGGCCACGAACGGGTTGATGTCGCCGAAGTCAACCCAGCCGTCGAGGTTGATGTCGGCGGCGCAGCGCTGCTCGACCGTGGCTTGGCCGGGCTGCAACAGCACCTGCACGAAAGGGTTGATGTCGCCGAAATCCACGCGGCTGTCACCGCTGACGTCGCCCGTGACACACTCGGTGATGCCGAAGATCATCGGGAACGGCACGGACGCGGCGTAGCCGGTGCCGCCGGTGTCCACAAGGCGGAACATCGCCCGCCAATGGACTTTCAGGCCGTAGAGCGGCTCGAAGTTGGGGTACCGCGAGTTGATGTGCCAGATCAGGTGACTGTGCACGCTGCCGGGCGTCGTGCCGAGGTACGCGCGTTCGCCGGGGTTCATGTAGGGGCGGAGTTGCACGTCCCACACGACGAGCGCCGGGTCGAGGCTCACGATTTCGAGCCACAGTGTCGCCCCGGACGCGAAGGGATAGCAGTCGTTCTCCGGGTCGGGGCTCTCGATATCGTCAAAACCGGGGTTGTTGCTGGTCCAGCCGAAGAACAACGGCCCGCCGGCCTCTTCCAGCACGACGACCGACGCGGGTGACCCGTCGGGCACGAACCCGCGCGGGCTGATTTTCAGTTGTCCCGCCGACGACACCGCCAGCCACAAGTCGCCGGCGTGCGGCTGGGCCGATGTCGTAATGGTCGCGGCCATCGACACGACCACGGCCAACCAAAGCCAAGTTCGATTGCGCATGAGGATTCTCCGTCGCAAGGGCCCGGCCCGGCCCCGCGCGGCCAGGCGGCCGGCGTGGGGCCGATGCCGGAGTGTGTTCTCACCCGCGACGCCGCAGGTGAACCAAAGCCGCCAAGGCCAACAACAATGCACTGGCGGGCTCGGGAATGAACGTCAGGCCAAACGGCGCCGCGGGGCCGTAGCCGGTCGTGCCAAGGTCACGCACCAGGAACAAGCCTTCGGCCGGGTTAAGCAGCGGGTCGGGATTCACTGTCCGGTCGATGATCCACAACCCATGAATGTGCAGCTCATGGCCGCCGAGCACCCAGCGGCTGCCGACCTGGAGCTCGTTGAAGGTGTGGTCGAACATGCGCAGACCGTTGCTGAGGCTGAGCACCTCCAACTCGATCAGGGCGCCGGGGTCGAGCTTCCAGAAGTCCTCGCCCGGCTCGTCCTCCTCCAACGCCTCGAACCCCGGCATGTTCCCACTCCAGCCCGGGATGGGCGCTCCCGGCGCGGTCGGTTCGAGGACCGCGGGCTCCTGCGGGGCCTCCACCTTCAGCACCATCTGCGACGATCGGCCGATGACCACATCGTGATGGTGGTGCGGCTGCGCCAGCGCCGTCACCGGAAGCGCCGCCAAAACCAGCGTGGCGAGTAACGCGTAATGCGTAATACGAATCATCTGTGTGATCCTCCGGAGAGCACGACCCGGCGCGGTACCAACAAGGGTGCGTACGCAGCCTACTTCGCTACCTCCGGGTCGTATTTGTTGTAGAACCACGAGAGCCGACCCTGTAACGGATCGCTCCCGTTAACATCGATCAGATACGTCTGTTCGAAACGAAACGCCTCGGCGTGCCCATCGACCAGCAGGTAGTTCGCCCGGCCGGCGTGCCGCGCCAAAGCGACCTGCTTGCCGGCGATCTGCCGGGGCGTGCCGGCGAACCACAACTCGGGGTGGACGTGGTCCGCGGTCGCGTACTCCCCGTCCTCGGCCAGCTCCACAAAGCAGATCGTCGTCGTGGGCCGCGTGATGCGGCCGAGGCGGGTGAACGTCTGCGTCTTGCCGGTGGCGCGCGGGTCGTCCGCGACCAGGTAGTAGTTGCTCGCATAGCTCGTCTGCCGCCACAACGGCTGGCCGTGTCCGTCGGTGCGCGGCTGGCCGTACCACGGGCTCATGTCGGCGGGGCAACGCCGAATGTCGCGCACCTCACCTTGGAGCCTCGCCTCCGACCCGCTGCCGAGCACCTCGCCGCCGCGCCGGGCGTAGAACTCCGCCAGCGTGTTGATCCAGCTCTGCGCCGGGTTCGACTCCCCGCCGTGCAGGTAGCCGAACGACGGAAACGCGTCCTGGTTGTGCTGCGCATAGAGCTGCACCGCCAGACCCAGCGAACGCAGGTTGGACAGGCAGACCGTGGCCTTGGCGTGCTGCCGCGCCTGCCCAAGGGCCGGCAGCAGGACCGCCGTCAGAACGGCAATGATCGCCACCACGACGAGCAGTTCGATGAGCGTGAAGCCGCGCGGCGGCGCGCGGCGCGTGCGGTCACCAGGCATGGGTTGACCTCCACCGGGTTGGCAGATGACCCGACCACTCGGGTCGGGTGCCGGCTACGCGGTGAAGGTTGGCGGGGGAGCGCGGGCCCAGTGCGGGGCGTCCGACTCGACGGCCACACATTCAGCGGGTGAAGTGCGGAACGACAGCGCGGGAGCGGCGAGGGCCGCCGCCGGCAGTAGCGGAAGTCCCGCGGTCGTTAGCGTGCTGACCACGCACAGCGAGCACTCGTGCTGAGGCGCGGATGAGCACTCATCCGGCGGGCGGGCGGCGGCGGTCGGCTGGGGCGTCGGAGCGGAACAGGAGGAGTTCGGCGCGTGGTGGTGCCAGATCGAGATTGGCACCACCAGCGTGGGGCCGAGCACGCCCAGCGCCAACAACACTCCCCAAGGCCGTCTTGTGGTCATGCTTGGTTCCGACCAGCCCGTAAGGCCGCGCGGGATAATACGACGTATTACGTTCTCATTGTACGCGGTCCCATACGGATATCAAGTGCCTTATCGGCGGCGGACGTGGTTGGGTTGATTTCGGCGTGCAGCGCGGCCTAGAACCTCGTGAGGGTACCGGCGCCGCCGTGCGCCGTCGTGTCCACGTTGGGCCACCCTCGTTCTACTCCATTCGTGTCCTCGTTCTCCTTGGGAGGGGACGATGCGCGCTTCAACGCTTCTACGGTCGGTTGCGATTACCGTTGCCCTCGGCGTTCTGGCCGGCGCGAGTGCCGGCACGATCGCCACGTTTGCGGACCCGTCGCCTAGTGGGGCCGAGCCGCTGTTTCTGCTGGACGGCTTCAGCTTCACCGGGGAGTGGACCAAGCCGGGCTTGACGCTCGTGATGCCCATCACCAGCCAGGTCTACCCCAACGCCACCTTCCAAATGACCCCGCTCACTTGGAATGGGACGACGGGGCTGTCCGGCGGGACGCTCACGTTCTACGATGCCAGCCAGACGCTGGTGCTCCAGATCGACTTCGACGCGGCGTGGTACTTCGGGCCATTCGGCTTCGGGTCGAGCGACTTGGCGGGCCAGGCCGTCACGATGTCGGGCCCCGGAGTTCCGGGCGGGCTGTACGAAGAGGCGTTCGCGTTCAGCTTCGCCAACCAGCGTACGACGCCGACGGGGTTTACGTGGACCGCCAGCTTCACTTCGTCGGCAATCCCGGAGCCGACCAGCCTCCTGCTGCTCGGACTAGGGCTGGGCCAGTTGGTGCGCCGCCGCGTCCGGTAGTGGTGGCGTTATCAGTCTGAAGCTGCCCGGCGCTTCGCGGGAGGCCGCGCTCGAGACTGAAGGCTGGATGTCGCGGGCATGAGTTCGACCGACGATAGGTCGTTGCCGCTGGGTTCCTGAAGATCGCTGCCAAAATCTGTTTAAAAAGGGTATTGGTTTTCCATTTACAGTGCGTTGACGCTTGGTCTGATAACGCTTCACGGCGAGTTGCTGCTGGTTCGGTATCGCTCCCAGAACTCGGACCTCGCGGGTCGAAAAATCTTTTGAATTGGGTGAGATTTCCACTAGCCGACCGGAAATTTTCGCCTATACTATATGTGTCCGAGCGGCGAGCGGTACGTACAGGTTTCCCCCCCGGCCTGTCGGCCCCCCGCTCGGGCACTTTTTTTGGCAGTGGTCACGCCAACACTCAGGGCGTGATCGGGGAGTGCGAAAGGCCATCGGCTTCGTGACTCCCCCGCCGACTCGATCCCTCGAGTCGGGCTCAGCACAACCGATTACGCGGGAACAAGAAGCACCGCACGCCGGTCCAACCGAGTGCGGAGACAACTGAATACGCGCGACTGGCGCTGAAGCTTGTTGTGTGCCGGTCGCTACGGACTCCCCCTCCTCTCCTCCAAGCGTGGACCGGGCATCCGCACGGGTGCTCGGTCCGTGCCTTTTGATTCAACCTTCGCGCTTCTTCGGCGCCCGTGCGTTCGCACGCCAGTGCGGGGCCAAGCGGCCCACCCCTCGCGTGGTCGGTTCTGCCAGCGATTCTCACGGGTGAGAGGATGCGTTGAACACGTCCTGCGCGCTGTCGCCGCGCTCGTAGAACTTCGCGCCCAGCAACCGCACGCAGCCGTACACGACCGCCGCTCCCAGGGCATAGCCCGCGATCACGTCCGACAGGAAGTGCATCCGCAGCACGACGCGCTCCAGACCCATCAGCACGAGCCACACGTAGAACACCCATCGCAACCGCGGGAAGTAGATCGCCAGCAGCAGCGCGAACACCGTCGCTCCCGCCGTGTGACCCGACGGAAACGCGTCGGCGTACTTGGCCGCCGACAGCGGCTCGAAGTGAAACGGCCCTTGCTCGGCCAGCGGCCGCGTCCGCCCGATCAGCCACTTCAGCAGGTGCAGAATTGGCAGATGCCCCAGCAGCGGCACCAGGAACCCGACGTACAGCCGCCGGCGATTCGGAAAGACGCTCAGAATCGCCAGGATGACACACGCCGGCGCCAGACCCTTGAGCAAGCCGATCGCCTGTTCGAGCCCCGGACGCACCGTCTCGGCCGTCAGCCCCGCGACTACCCAGCGATCAAGCGGGATGGTCAGTAGGGCCAGCGCTGCCGCCGCGCCCACGCCGCCCCAGCGGGCCCGCACGGCGCGGGCCGTCGCCGGCCCGTCGGCCGCGTGCGGCGGTGCCGGCTCGGACGCGGAATGTCGTTCCTCGTGGGCCATCGTGGGCGATCATAGAGCGCTTATCCGAACCCCGCACGCCAGCGGGGGGGTGCGGCGAGTGGCATGGCCGCGGCTTTGCGGCCGTGCCGCGCCCTCTCGGAACACGGCATGTCCGCCCAAGGCCGCGGACATGCCACCGGCGGATCCCGGGGCGCCGGGACGTCGGCATGCCACCCCCGCCCCGTGCAACGCCTCGGCTGTTCGGTCGCGGCCGGGTCCGCTAGACTGGGCGGCATGTTCGATGCATTGACAGAGAAGCTCGGGAGCGTGCTCCAGGGCCTGCGCGGCCGCGGGCGGATCAGCGAGGACAACGTCCGCGAGGCGATGCGGCAGATTCGCACCGCGCTACTGGAGGCCGATGTCAACGTCGAGGTCGCCCGCCGGTTCTGCGACGCCTGCCTCGAAAAAGCCATCGGCATGGAGGTCATGAAGACCCTCCGCCCCGAGCAGGTCATGGTCAAGGTCGTCTACGACGAGCTCGTCCGGCTGATGGGACCGATCGAGACGCGCATCCCGTTCGTCTCGCAGCCGCCGACCGTCATCCTCATGGCCGGCCTCCAGGGCTCCGGCAAGACGACCACGTGTGCCAAGCTCGCCCGCTACTGCATGCAGCGCGGCAAGAAGCCGCTGCTGGTGGCGGCGGACCTGAAGCGGCCGGCGGCCATCGACCAGCTCGAAGTGTTGGGCACACAGCTCGACGTGCCCGTCCACACCGAGCGCGACCACCAGAACCCGGTCAAGGTCTGCCGCAACGCGATCGGCGCCGCCCGCAAACGCGACCGCGACGTGGTCATTCTCGACACCGCGGGCCGGCTGGCCATCGATGAGGAGATGATGCAGGAGGTCTCGCAGATCGCGACCTCCACCAGCCCGCACCAGATCTATCTCGTCCTCGACGCCATGACCGGCCAGGACGCCGTCCACACCGCCAAGGCGTTTGACGAGCGGCTGGAGCTCGACGGCGCGATTCTGACGAAGTTTGACTCCGACACCCGCGGCGGCGCGGCCCTGTCGGTCAAGTCGGTCACCGGCAAGCCGATCAAGTTCATCGGCGTCGGCGAGAAGCTCGATGCGCTCGAGGAGTTTCATCCGGAGCGCATCGCCAGCCGCATCCTCGGCATGGGCGACGTGGTGTCGCTGGTGGAGAAGGCCCAGCAGACGCTGGACGCCGAGCAGATCGCCAAGACGCAGGAGAAGATGGCCAAGGGGGCGATGGGGCTGGACGATTTTCTCGTGCAACTCGAGCAGTTGCGCAAGATGGGGCCGATGAAGTCGATCCTCAAGATGATCCCGGGGCTGGGGTCGTCGCTGGGCGACATGGAAATGCCCGAGGAAGACCTCAACCGCTACAAAGGCATCATCCATTCCATGACGCCGCGCGAGCGGAAAGACCCTGAGATCATCGAGGCGTCGCGCCGCCGGCGAATCGCGAAAGGCGCCGGCGTCGATCCGCAGGATGTCAGCGGGCTGGTTAAGCAGTTCGTGCAAATGCGCGGCGTGATGAAGCAAATGGCTGGGCTGGGCATCGGCGGCCGGCTGAAGATGATGCAGCAGCTCGGCCGGATGGGCATGCTCGAAGGCAACATCCCGAAGGCCCCCAAGGGCTCGACGAAATACCAGCCCCGCCGCGTCGAACGCAAGAAGCGCCGACGACGACGATGAGCAAGCCCCCGCGCGGGCCTTCGTAGCGTCGGCCCCCGTGGCCGACGTGGCGGCGGGGTCGCGGAAGGCAAGACACAGAGGGCAGAATGCAAGAAGGGGCGGCCAGACCGCCCGAGAAGCGCCTCGCGGGCCGTCCGATCCGAACCGTAATCGTGAGGGAGCGGCCGTAGCGACCGGGGTCCGCACTGGCCGTGAAAGCGCGGCAAGCTCGGATCGTGACCAGGTGGGAACGCGTCGGGAGCCACGCCGACGGGACGGGTGCCACTGGCGGTGTGCCACTGCTCGTGAGCAGTGGTGCCCAAGACGCACGCTGGCCCATTCGCTCCTTTGACATCCGGCGGCACCGCCGGTCTCCGGCACAAGCCCATTAAATCCGCCGGGCGCGCGGCTTCGCCCGGGCTTTCCGACGACGCGCCAAATCTGAACCCCGCAGGGGTGTCTGAAAATAGCCCAGGGCTCGCGCCCTGGGCTGCGATCAACCGGCCCGCCCGGGGCTCATGTGACAGGCAAGCCATTCGGCAACGCCGCACTGATATCCCCGCAACCGAGGGGGACAAACTCAGTCGCGCAGCACGCCCGCCGCGCCGCGAGTGTCAGCGGTCCGCACGAGTGGCTTCTTGCTTCGCCCTACTCGCCGCGAACCCCGCCACCTTCCGCCCCGCTCCCCCGCGAATCCACCAAGCCAAGCCGTCGCCTTGTCTTTCCCGTGGTGTGGCGAGATCCCTAATTCAGCGGTTCGAGCCGGTCCCGCGGTCGCGCTGCGCGGGCCCCGCGCTGGCGCTTGGGGCTCGTCGGGGTGCGATTGGGAAGCCTGGGGCTCGTCGGGCCGCGGAGCGGTCGCTATTGCGGCGTTTGGGGCTTGACGCCGAGGAGCTCGACCTCGAACAGCAGCGTCGCGTTGGACGGGATGCCGCTGCCGGGCGGCGGGGTCGCGCCGTAGGCGAGGTCCGGGGGCACGATCAGCATCGCCTTGCCGCCGACCTTCATCAACGCCAGCCCCTGCTTCCAGCCGGCGATGAGCTTGTCGAGCGGGAAGCTCAGCGGCTTGCCGGAATCGTGGGAGCTCTGGAGCTTCTGCCCGTTGAGCAGCATCAGCGTGTAGTGCGCCTCAACGATGTCGGCCAGCGTGGGCGTCGCGCCGCCGCCTTCGGTGACGTGCAGGATCATCAGGCCGCTGGGCGTCGTCTCGAACTTCTTGCCGGTTTCCTGCTCCAGGCGGGCGACCGCGGCCCGCACCTGCTTGTCCGCCTCCGCCTTGGCCTCGGCGGCGGCCTTGTTGGCCTGCTCTTCGGCCTGATGGGCGACGGCCTTCGCCTCGGCGGCCGGCACGCGTTTGACGGACTTGATGATGACCGGTTCGACCGGCACCACGGGCCCCATCGGCAACCGCGGATCGTCCTTCACCTTCGTGTAGCGAATGCGGTCCACGGTATCCAGGCCGGAGATGACCTTGCCGAAGACGGCGTAGCCGGCGCCGTCGCGCGGCTGGTCCAGTGGGGCGTTGTCCACGACGTTGATGAAGAACTGCGCGGTCGCCGAATCGGCCTGGCCGCCGAGACGGGCCATAGCGATCGACCCGCGGACGTTCTTGAGGCCGTTCTTCCACTCGTTCTTGATGCCTTGGCGCAGGCCCTCGTTCTTCTCGACCAGGTCGGGCGTGTAGCCGCCGCCCTGGATCATGAAGTTGCTCATCACGCGGTGGAAGATGGTGCCGTCATAGAAGCCGGCGTCCGCGTAATCGAGGAAGTTCTTGACGGTGATCGGGGCGCGCTCGGCGTCGAGATCGAGGAGGATCTCGCCGAGGGTCGTGTCCATCTTGACGTACACATGGGTCTCCGCGGGTTGGGTCTGGGGGGCTTCGGAGGCCGGCTGGGTCGTGGCCGGCGGCGGGGCTTGGGCGAGGAGCGCCGGCACGGCGCCGGCCACAGCCAGCAAGATCGTCCAACGCGTCATTCGTGTGCCTTTCCTGATACGGGGCATGACGGGGCTTCGTGTTTCCGATAAGCGGGGGAGTGTACCGCCGGCCGCCGCCGCGGTCGAGCCCCCGCGCCGCCGCGGATTTGACGCTCGCGTTGCAGGCGGCCTATCATGCGGGTTCCCGCCCGCGCCCCGACCGGGCGCCTGCCGGTGGCCCCGGCGGCGCTGGACAACCGATCGTTCCTTGGCGCGTCGGCAGACTGTCAGAGGACACCCCCATGAGTTCCAAGCCGTTCAATCCCTTTGCGATGGCCCAGGCCCAGTTTGACAAGGCGGCGGAGCTGCTCGGGCTCGACCAGCCCACGCGCGACCTGCTGCGTCAGCCGCTCCGCGAATACCACTTCAGCCTGCCCATCCGCATGGACGACGGCACGGTCAAGGTCTTCCGGGCCTTTCGCGTGCAGCACAACGACGCCCGCGGCCCCGGCAAGGGCGGCATCCGCTTTCACCCGCAGGAGACCGCCGATACCGTGCGCGCCCTGGCCATGTGGATGACGTGGAAGTGCGCCGTGGTGGACATCCCCCTCGGCGGCAGCAAGGGCGGGGTGATCTGCTCGCCGCACAACCTGAGCCTGCGCGAGCAGGAGGCCCTGTGCCGGGCGTGGGTCCGTGCCGTGGCCCGCGACGTGGGACCGGTGCGCGACGTGCCCGCGCCCGACGTGATGACCAACGCCCAGCACATGCTGTGGATGCTCGATGAGTTCGAGGCAATTTACGGCGGCAAGTACCCCGGCTTCATCACCGGCAAACCCGTCGGCATGGGCGGGTCGCGCGGCCGCACCGAGGCGACGGGCTACGGCGTGATCTTCACCCTGCGCGAGGCGCTCAAGGAACTGGGCATTCGCGCGGCGGACACCTGCGCGAGCGTCCAGGGTTTCGGAAACGTCGCGCAGTACGCCATCGAGCTGTACCAGCAGATCGGCGGGAAGGTCATCTGTGTCGCGTGTTGGGACGAGACGGACCAGACCTCCTACGCCTACCGCAAGCTGGACGGGGTCAATCTGAGCGAACTGCGGCAGATTACGGACCGCTTCGGCACGATCGACCCGAAGAAGGCCGCCGCCCTGGGTTACGAGAAACTGCCGGGCGACGCCTGGATCGAGCAGGACGTGGACATCCTGGTCCCCGCCGCCCTGGAGCACTCGATCACGGGCGAGAACGCCGGCAAGATCTCGCGGCGGGTCAAGATCATCGCGGAGGGCGCTAACGGGCCGACGACGCCGGAGGCGGACCATGTGATCCAGGAGCGCGGCATCTTCGTGATTCCGGACTTTCTGGCAAATGCCGGCGGCGTGACGTGCAGCTACCTCGAGCAGGTCCAGAGCAACATGAATTACTTCTGGGAGAAAGACGAGGTGCTCGGCAAGCTCGACGTGATGATGACCGCGGCCTTCATCGCCGTCAGCGAGATGGCCAAGAAGCGCAAGCTGTACATGCGGGACGCGGCGTACGTCATCGCGATCGCGCGCGTCGCCCAGGCGTGCAAGGACCGCGGCTGGGTCTAGACCAGCCTGCTGCGTCGCCTGCTCAGACCGCCGCGATACCCGGCTCGCTCAAAGGGGGTTCGAGGAGGGTGTGGTCGGCGGTACGGCGCCGTGCGCGAAGTGCAAAGGGCCAAGCGCAGAGCCGATCTCCCTACGCGTGTGGGAGGACCGCCCGAGGGTCGGCGGGGCGGACAACCGGGATCGGGCGTGCCAGCGCGGCTGTTCACGGCGACGAAATCGACGTAGAATGGTAACGCGGGCCGGCGGAGGGCCCAAGATGCGACGTCGTTCCGTTGCCGGCGCCGCGGGGGCCGTCCTGCTGATCGCGGGGTTGGGCGGCTGCGACCCCGGGCTGCTTGATCCGGCGGGGCGGCCGGTGCCGAGTCTGACCGACCTGAAGGCGACCGCGGTCGCGGCGCGCTATCGCGCCGGCAGGTACCCCGGCACCATCAACAGCACCCTCAACGACCCGGTTATCGTGTACCACTTTACGTACACCAACGGCGTCACGCTGTGGGCGCTGCTGCTATGGCACGAGCGGACCGGCAACGACGCCCTGCTCGAGCAGGTCCGCGCCGCGCTCACCAAGTACCAGGCCGACCGCTTATACCGCCCCGGCGGCGGCAGCGACCCCATCGACTACCTCGGCTCGATGGCGCACGCCACGCTGGCTTACTGCCTACACACCGGCGACGAGCGGTTCCTGAGCGAGGCCCTTGATGCCGCCCGCTTCTTCCACGACGGTGTGTCCCGGACGCCCGAGGGCCTGATCGCCCACCACAGCGCCCCGCGGCGCGGGAAGATCTGGGCCGACGCGCTGTTCATGACCATGCCGTTGCTGGCCAAGGCGGGGACGGTGCGGAACGACCCCGCGTACTACGACGATGCGCTGGCGCAGTTTCGTGGTTTCGACGAGCGACTGCGCGACCCGGTTGTCGGGTTGTACCACCAGGGCTACAACTGGCACGGCACGGGGCCGACGCCGGGATTCTGGGGCCGGGCCAACGGGTGGGTCGCGGTGGCGATGACGGAGGCGCTGGGAGCGATTCCGGAAAACCACGCGGGGCGCGACGAGCTCCTAACGCTGTACCAGGACTTCGCCGCCGCTCTCGTCGCCCACCAGGGCCCCGGGGGAATGTGGCACCAGCTTCTCAACCGCCCGGACAGCTACGAGGAGACCTCGTGTACGGGGCTGATCTGCTACGCGCTGGCCCGCGGCGTGCAGCGCGGTTGGCTGCCGGGTGCGTACACCGACGCGGTGCGGCGCGGCGTCGCCGGTCTGAACCGCATGATTTCGCTGTCGGGCGAGATCGCCAACATTTGTCCCGGCACCGGACCGCAGGACTCCGAGAGCTCGTATTTCAACCGCGCGCCGCAACGCAACGAATCGCACGGCATCGGCCCCGCGCTGCTGGGGCTGTACGGCGGAGCATTGATTGAAGGCTTGGCGGAGTAGAATATGCCGATACTCGCACGGTGCTCTCCAGGGTCCGTTTGCCCGGCCCGGTGGGTCGCGTTCCTGTGGCTGCTCAGCGGCGGCTGCAACGGGGGACTCCCCGTGCCGCCCGGCCCCGCCACCTGGACCCGGCACACGATTGACGACTCGTATCGCGGGGCCGACGGCGTCAAGCTGGGTGACATTAACGGCGACGGGCGGATGGACCTCGTCGTGGGGTGGGAAGAGAGCGGCGTCGTCACCCTCCACCTCAACCCGGGGCCGCTGAGGTCCCGGTTGCCTTGGCCGACGGTCGTCGTCGGACGAGTCCAGGACGTCGAGGACGCCGTCTTCGCCGACGTGGACAACGACAGTCGGCTCGACGTGGTGAGTTGCTGTCAAGGCAGCACGCGGCGGATGTACGTCCACTGGGCGCCGGCGAACAACGCGGACCTGCTGGACGCCGCCGCCTGGGTCACCGAGGTCATCCCCGCGAGCGTCGGCGTGCAGCAATGGATGTTCTGCATGCCGGCCCAGCTCGACGGCCTCGGCGGGTTCGAACTGATCGCCGGCGGCAAAGGCAGCGGTGCGAGCGTCGGCTACCTGTCGCTGCGCGGCAACGCGCGCGACCTCGCCAACTGGACCTGGACGCCGCTGGTCAGCGCGTCGTGGATCATGTCGATCATTCCGGCCGACGTGGACAGCGACGGCGACGTGGACATCGCGTACACCGCCCGTCAGGGCAACGGCCGCGGGGCGTACTGGCTGGAAAACCCGACGGTCGGCGGGCTGCTGCTGTGGCTGAACCACCGCATCGGCACGACCGACGACGAAGCCATGTTCATGGACGTGGGCGACTTCGATGGCGACGGCCAATTCGACGCGTTCGTGGCCACCAGCGGGCGGCGAGCCATGCACTACCGCCCGATCGGCGACCCGCGGCTCGCCTGGGCCGCGGTCCCCATCACCTGGCCGGACACGTTCGGCACCGGCAAGGCGATCCGCATCGCCGACCTGGGCCGCGACGGGTCGCCGGAGCTGGTGTTCAGTTGTGAGGACGCCGGGAGCGGCCGCGTCGGACTCGGGCGGCTCACCGCGCTGACGGTGGGCGGCGTGAACGTGTGGACCGCGACGGCGCTCACCGATACCGCTGGCCGCAAGTTCGACCTGCTGCAACTGCTGGACGTGGACGGCGACGGCGACACGGACGTCATCACGACTGAGGAATCGGCCGGCCTCGGCGTCGTGTGGTACGAGAACCCGCGCTAGCTTGCGCGCTTGGCCACAGCGCGCCAGCAGCGCTCGGGCTTCGAAGCTACCAGAACCTGCGCAAACTCGCTCTGCCGACCGGAGAAACCGCCGCCCGCGATCACCTCGCCGCCGAAGACCACCAGGGCGTTGACGTCGGCGTCCCTCCCGGAACCCGGCGGCTGCCACTGACTGCCGTCCCAGCGGGCGTTGATTCCGCAACTGGGGGGTTCGGGCGGCAGGTGAGGTCCTGAAGGCTGGGGAACTTGCTTGCCCTCCGCGGATAACCTGGAGCGGGTCGCCGCCCAACTCGACGTGGCGGGCTTGCGCGAAGTCCAGCAGCCGGTCTATGTCCAGCTCAAACGCGGCAAAGCCCTGCCGCCGCCGGCCCCCGGGCTGATCGCGGCCGTGCTGGACGGACACGAGTCGCACGCCGCCTTCCGACGGCACTGTGCCGGGTGCCTGACGCGCACGACTCGCACGGCCGGCGGTGCTCAAGGACAACCATCCGGCCCTGTTGGAAGATGCCCGCAGCCTGTTCGAGACGATCGCGCGGGTGGCCGGGCGTTACGACCCGCGGACTTGCCAGTGGTGGGACCTGGCCGGCTTCACCGCCTGGCCGCAGGTCACGGCGCCCATCCCCATCGTGCGGAGCGTGGAAACCGGGACGGTCCAGCGGCAACTCGCTCAGCGGATCGAGGAACAACACACGGACTGATTCTGGGTGACCACTCTGGCGCCGCCGCGCGCCCCCACCGTCGCCGTCGTGCAACTCGGGCATGCGCGTTGGGCCATCGACAACTCCGGCTTCAACGAGCTCGTCACCCGCTGGCATGCCGACCACGTCTACCGGCATGAGCCGATAATGATGCCGGTCTTCACGCTCCGGGCCGTGCTGTGCCTGAATGTCTTCCTGGCCCTTCACCGCCGCGACCTCAAGCCTGCTGCACGCCAAGCCGCCAGCCGGCCGCATGTGGCGCGCCAGGTGACCGCCGAGCAGTATGGCAACCGCGCGAAGACCGCGCCGCAAGCGCCGCCCCTACCCAACGCGCCCTCGTCCGAGACGACCTCGGTGTAGTCCCTCCGGCGCCACCCCGGCGGGCCGGCCGCTCGCACCCCGGCGATCCCCAAAACCCCACCGCGAAGCTGCTCACGGCACCTTCCAAGCGCAAACCCTTGCCCCTGCTAGCCATCGTGCCCAGCCTGCGGAATTGCTGTTTCACGGGAGCAGCCATTGCAAAGTACTCCATGAGTGACTAAGACCCGCTAACAGGACCTACCACGCGGGCGGCGGGCCGCTTGCCCCCGCGCTGGCGTGCGGGGTTCCGATAGGCGCTCCAGTTGATAAGGCCCTGGAGAGGTGGCCGAGTGGCTCAAGGCGCCGGTCTTGAAAACCGGTGAACCGCAAGGTTCCGTGGGTTCGAATCCCACCCTCTCCGTTGACCTTCCCCGGCGCACGGACCCGCCCCCGCGCCGCGGGCCCACGGCGGCGCCCCGCCGGGCGATGCCCCGCCTACTTCAGCACCTGCACGAGGTTCACGCGATCGTCCGTCCAAACCGCGACGCGCCGGAAATCGCGGCGGGGCGCGGTAACTGCCTCGCGGAGACGCGGGGTATCCAGAACGGCGGCGTCGCGCGCCAGCAGGACCCAGCTCGCCGACAAGGCCCCGCGCGTCTCGTCACCGGGCGAAATCACGAGCACCGCGTGGAGGCCGAGGTCGTCGGCCAGACGCAGGACCACGGATTCCAGGTCCAGGTGCCGCGTCGAGACATGCGCCGCCAGGATGCCGTCGGGCCGCACGTGCTGGAGGAAAATCGTGAACGCCTCCCGCGTCAGCAGG
Source organism: Planctomycetota bacterium (assembly GCA_040755725.1). Classification (GTDB taxonomy): domain Bacteria; phylum Planctomycetota; class Phycisphaerae; order UBA1845; family Fen-1342; genus JBFMAI01. The sequence goes on from JBFMAI010000035.1 coordinate 17,612, forward strand.
TGGACCGGCACGGCGTCGCTGGCGAAAGCATCGAGCACGAGCAGGTCGTACTCCTGTGGCGGCTCGCGTTGCAGCACCCGCCGCGCGTCGCCCTCGACGACTTCCGCTTGCGCCGCGGTGTCGCGCAGGAACGTGAAGTGCGCCCGGGCCATCGCGGTGACGGCCGGGTTGATCTCGTAGAAGCGGAACCGGTCGCTGGCGCGGCCGTAGGTCGCCAGCGTCCCCACTCCGAGGCCGACCACGCCGATTCGCCGGGTGGGACGGTTCTCGAGGCCAGCCAGGGCCAGGCCGACGCCGCTCTCCTCGCTGTAGTAGGCCGTCGGCACATGCTGTCGGGCCGGAGCGGCGAACTGCGAGCCGTGGACGGTGGTCCCGTGCCGCAGTACGTAGCGGTGCAACGCCGGGTCGTCCCGGTCCCTCTCAATCAGGGCCAGAACGCCGTAGAAGTTCCGCGTTCGCGCCAACACCCCCCGGGCGGCGGATTCGCCGGCGGCGCGCTCCAGCACCAGGGTCACCACGCCGACCAACGCAATCAAGGCCGCGTAGCTGCCGCGGCGCGGCCGCAGCGCGGGACTCGGATCGGCCAGCAGGGCGAACAGGCAACACGCGAGCAACCCGAGCTGCAACTCGACGTAGCTGCGCAGCAGCAGCGGCGCGAGCACCGTGACGCCGAAGCCGCCCAGCGCGCCGCCGGCCGCAATCGTGAGGTAGTACGCGGTCAGGCCTGCCGCCGGCGGACGCAGCCGGTACAGCTCGCCGTGGCAGACCATGCAGCAGGCGAACAACGTGACCAGGTGGACGACGATCTGCACCCGCACGCCCACCGGCTCCGACCGCGCCCCCAGAGCGATCACGGCGAACACGCCGATCAGGAACACGACCACGCATGGGCGTCGGGCGTACCAGCGCTCGCCCGCGAAACACAGGATGAACGACAGCAGGTATAGGCCCAGCGGCAGCATCCACAGGAACGGGACGGCGGCCAGATCGAGACAGATGACATTGGTGGCCGCCAACAGCACCGTCGTCGCCCCGGCCGGCAGCGCGAGCCAGAGCAGACGAGTGCCCAGCGCGGCGCGGCGCGGCGGCCCTGTCGGCCGGCGTCCCGCGGGCCGCGACTCGTCGCCACCCGGATTGTTCCGGGGGACGGCGGCAACCGCGCCCGGGCCCCGGCGCCACGTCTGGAACGCACAGGCCACCGAGAGTGCGGCGAACACGACCCAAGCGGCCGACCACGCATGGGCTTGCTGTTGGCGTGTCAGCCACGGCTCAACGAGCAGCGGGTAGCTCGCCAGGGCCAGCAGCGACGCGGCGTTCGACAACGCGTAAAGGCCGTAGGGCCCGGCGCCGCCGGTGAGCCGGGCATACCAGGCTTGTAGCAGTGGCGATGTGGACGCCAGCAGGACGTACGGCAGCCCGACCGTCGCCGTCAGGAGCACCAGAATCCGGGCGACGGGCAACGCGCTGTCCGTCGGCTCCCAGCGTGGGTTGGGCAGGATCGGCAGGGCGAGCAGCGCCGCGACGAGCAGGACGACGTGCAACACCACCTGGCTCCGCGGGCGCAGGTACCGGACGCTGAGGTGGGCGTAGGCGTACCCGGCCAACAGCAGCGTCTGGAAGAAGAACAGGCACGCGCTCCACACTTCCGGGCTGCCGCCGAACCACGGCAGCAGGAACTTCCCCATCAGCGGCTGCACGAGAAAGAGGAGGAATGCTCCGGCGGCGATCGCGATGGCATGGGTCAGGGCGCTGGGCAAGGTCGTCCACCGGGGGATACGCGACGGTGCGAATCGTACGGAACCGGGCGGCCGGCATCAACGACGGGCGGCCCGGCGCGGGGGCACGCGGACGTCGGAAAGTGGAAGCGCGGGAAGGTGGGAACGTGCGAACGTGGAAACGTGTGGACGTGCGGACGCTGCTACCGTCCCCCGACCCTTCCCTGAGAGGGAGGGGGGTTAAGGGACTACCTCCCCCGGCCTCTGCCTGGGAGGGAGGGCGGCCAGGGAGCGGCCCGTCGTCTCCGCACGGCCTATCGCACTTCGTCAATCGCGGCCTTCAGCCCCGGCAGGCCGCCCTCGATCGTCGCCCGGTCCACGCAGAACGCCAGTCGCAGGTAGCCGGGGCGGCCGAACCCGCGCCCGGGGACGGCCAGCACGCGGTGCTTCAGCAGGATGTCGGAGAACGCCGCGTCGTCGTCGATCGGCGACTTCGGAAAGGCATACAGCGCCCCCTGCGGCAGGACGAGGTCGTAGCCGTAGTCCCGTAGCGCGTGACACAGCCGGTCGCGGTTGTCCCGATAGAAGCTCAGGTCGCACAGGGCGTCGGCGCAGCGGGCGATGACCCGCTGCATGAGCGCCGGCGCGTTCACGAATCCCAGCGTCCGGTTCAGCATCGTCATCGCGCCCAGCAAGAGCCCGCGCTCCGGCGTCGCGTTGGGTACCGCGATGTACCCCAACCGCTCGCCCGCGATGCTCACATCCTTCGAATAGCTCGACACGAGCACCGTGCGCGGGTAGTGCCGCGCGGGCGTCGGACACCAGTCGAGGTCGTACAGAATCCGCCGGTACGGATCATCCGTCACCAGGTACAGCGGCCGGTCGGGCCGATCGTGCTGCGCCGCGAGCTTCGCCATCTCCCGGCAGCGTTCCTCGGTATACACCGCCCCGCTCGGGTTGTTGGGCGAGTTGATGATGATCGCGCGCGTGCGCGGCGTCACGGCGGCGTCGAGGGCGGCGATGTCCGGCTGGAAGTCCGCGTCGGTCTGCACCACCACCGGACGGGCCCCCGCTTGCTCAACGTAGAAGCGGTACTCCGGAAAGAACGGGGCCAGGATCAGCACCTCATCGCCCGGGTTGCAGATCGCGCGCAGCACGACGTTCATGCCGCCGGCGGCCCCCGTCGTCAGGATGATCCCGGCCGAGTCGATTTCGACCCGGTATTCGCGGCTGACGAAGCGGGCGACGGCGGCCCGCGTGTCGTCGAAACCCGGGTTCGGCATGTACCGGTGCAACGCGGGCGTCCGATCGCACGCCACCGCCGCGAGCGCGTCGAAGAACGCCGGCGGCGGCGTCGCGTTCGGGTTGCCGAGCGAGAAGTCGAACACGCGGTCGTCACCGAGCTCGGCCTTGAGCCGGCGGCCTTTCTCGAACATCTCGCGAATCCACGACGCCGCCCCCATGTCCGCCGCCACCTTGTCCGCAATCGCCTTGGCCATGATCAATCCCTGCTTCTACGTCGCCGCGCGGCGCGACATCACGCCGCGCCGCGACCGCTGCGCGCAGGTTACCCCACCGGGCTTTGGCCGCCAACCGGGTGCTATTCGTTGGGCAGCTTGTCCAGGATGACCTCGAAGTCGATCCGGAACCCCCCGGGCGCGTCCGGGTCCTGGACGAATGTGAAGATCAACTGATCGGCACAACTGTAATGTGCGCCCAGCAGCTTCTCGATCCCCGCCGCCGTCCCCTCGGTCGCCAGGCCGCCCGTCCCGGTGCCCTCGTCGCCGCTGGAGAAGTTCACCACTTCGGTGAACGCATCGGGGTCAAAGTCCGTCACCGACTCATCGGCCTTGGTGGCGATGGCCCGGGCAATGAACTCCGGGGTCCCGATCGACATGTTGCGGGCACAGGGTAACGTGCCGGCGTCGCTGGTCGTCCGGGCCGCCAGGCGCAACTGCTGCATGTTGACGGTCCCCGGGGTCTTGTCCCAGGCGTCCCAGGTGCCGTACGAGAAGGACGCGGTGTAGGGCGTGTCGTTGACGAACACGACCGTGATATTGCCCGTGCGTTCCTTGGTGAGGTTCAGCAGCAGGGTCTTGGTACAGCCCAGCCCACCGAACCCCGCCGCCAGTCCGAACGCCAGCCCCGCGACGCCGACCCATTTGCCCGTTGTCATCGTTACACCTTCGCCGGCCACGCCGTTCGCCTGTGACGGGCCTACCGCCGCCACGTGCTATTCCATTATCGGGTCTATCGGCAAGTCCCGAAACGAAGATGTTAACGCCCGGGGGGGCGGTTGCCAACGTGACAGCCGTAAACGGCTTGATCGGGACACCCGTCCGCTGAATAATGAAGCGTGGGCAGGCTCGGGTTCCTGTGGTCGCCGCGGGTGGGACCGTCCGCGCGGCCCCGATGGACCGACCCGGGATAACCGGCCGATAAACGAAGCGGCCCTGTCTCTGGTTGCACGGGTCGGCGCTGCCTGCGAAAGGTAGGAGACGAGATGCGCACCGCGTTGGTTCTCTCGGCTGTGGGTTTGACCAGCCTGTTGCTCGGCACCACGTGCTTCCCCCTGATCGACAACACCGCCCGCGAGCCCGTCGCCGGCCAGACGCTGGCCCTGGCCATCGGCAAGCCGGACACCGACAAGACCGTCGGCAGCGGCACGACCGTCAAGATTGAATGGTCCGCGGCGAACCTCTCCGGGGCGCCGGCGACGATCGCCATCCGCGTCGAGTCACGGACGGCGTCGCTCAAGACCACGACCATCACGACGTTCGAGCTCCAGGGCGCCGGCGACTCCGGGACGGTCAATTGGGACACCACCGGTTTCTCGGGCCCCTACGCCATCGTCGGTCGCATCGCCACCACCGGGTTGTCGCGCGAGGTCACGGCCGCGGGCAAGATCACGGTGGACGCCGCGCCGACGTTCGTGTTCACCAGGCCGAAGGCGGATGTAGCGTTCCGCCCGGGCGTGGACCCCGATCTCGTGATTGCCTGGAAGGCGAAGGACGAGTCGGCGACCATCCGCATCGGCCTCGACCCCGACACCAACCACGACAACGACAACGAGATCTACATTCACGAAGTTGATTTGAAGAACTCGAGCACCGACAAGGGTGACCAGAGCAGCTCCCCCACCTCGGGCACCGACGACGGGACGACACGCACCGGGAATGGCTCCGAAACGGAGACCGAGACGGGGGAGACCGGGCCGGGCACGACCACCGGCGGGACCACGTCGGGCAGTTCGTTTGAGTGGGACGGCACGGACATCGACAACAAGGACGTCCCTGTCGGAACCTATAATCTGTTCGCGTTTGTGACCGATGACGTCAACCCCGCGCTCACGGTCGAGGGCCTCGGGCAAATCACCGTCAAGGAGGGCAGTGGGTCGCAATCCGGGCAGCCGGAAATCACCGAACCCGCCGAAGACGTGACCTTCCTCACCAGCGCCGACAAGCTGACCATCGAGTACAAGACCAACCAGACGGCCGACTGCCTCGTCGACATCAAGATCGACACGGACGACAGCCACTCCAACGGCAACGAGAAGACGATTCTCTCGCAGGAGTTCGTCAAGAAGAACGAAGACCCCGATCCGTTCGATTGGAAAGGCAAGGACTCCGGCGGGGCCGCCGTCGGCGTCGGCATCTACCGCGTCTTCATCTCGGTGAGCACCGGCGAAGGCTCGCCCAAGACCGCTGAGGCGGAGGGCCTCGTCTTCCGCCGCGCCACGAAGAAGCAGCCGCTGATCGCTCTGCTCAACCCCGCGTCGGTTACGAAAGTTGACCCGGGGGCCATGGTCACGATTCGGTGGCGCGACGATGACCCGAACAAGAAGGCCACGATCCGCCTGGTGGTGGACACCAATCCCTCTCCGCTGGCGCCCTCCGAGAAGCGGCTGGAGATTCTCTCCGGACGGAAGGCCGACCCCGACGACGTTCAGGACAGCTTCGTCTGGCAGGTACCCAACACGTTGGAACCCGGGACGTACTACATCATCGGGTTCATCGACGACAATGGATCGGGGAACAACTCCGTCGCCCCCGGCAAAGTGATCGTCAACGACCCGACCAAGCAGTGAGAGCCATTGATGCCCCCCGCCACCCGAGTAGCGGGGCAGCCGCCCCGCGCGGGTCTGAAGAGCCCCGGCAGGTGCACCCCGCGCGGGCGATTCGCCTGCGTGCGCCGTCGACGGCGGCCTTCCACTTCCCGTGCCCACATTCGCGAGCACTCCTCCGGTTTCTGGCCGTGCCGTGCGCACGCGACCAGACAGGCACTGGCAATCGCGCGGCACGGTAGGGCGAGGCTGTCTCCTGCGGCGACCCTGCCGGCCTGCCGAGCCGCAGCTCGCCGTGAGCCTCGCTCTCCCGTCCAGCGTTCCATGTCCCTGAATGCCCGTTTAGTCGCACGAACCGGGAACCCGGCCTGACGCGGGGCGCCAACGGTTATAGGACTACGTGTCCCCCCGCGAAGAAAGTGGTTCGCGGGCCTATTGCACCGTGTGCTAATCCGATGTATTATATATAAAGCAGTCGCTTACATCATCGGCTTGTCCGTCGCTTCCTTTGGGAGTGCGTCGAATGTCGCTCGATCTGGCGAAGCCCGGCACCCGCTTTCGCGTAACTGGCGTTCGAACCGACAACCCCCTCTCCCGTCGGCTCATGGAAATGGGGTTGATCTGTGGGGCCGAAGTGCATTTGCTGCGGCGTGCCCCGTTGGGCGATCCTTTGCAGCTACGCGTCGGCGACTACGAGCTCTCCCTACGTTCGACCGAGGCGGCCCTCCTTGATGTGACGAGGCTGTAGCCCCCCGCCTCGGCCGGGCACGGCCGGGCATGATCCGAGACGAACCCGGTGTCCTCCCGCCAACCTCTCGCGGCGCAAGCCGCCGGTTCATCCGACCCTGCGGATAATCATCACGCGGACGCGCCGGTCATCGTCGCGCTGGTGGGCAACCCCAACACCGGCAAGACGGCCCTCTTCAACGCCCTGACCGGCTTCCGCCGCCATGTGGCCAACTACGCCGGCGTGACGGTCGATGTGGCCCGCGGTCCCATTCGCCGGGCCCGCCGACCGCTCATGCTCGTTGACTTGCCCGGTACCTACAGCCTCGTCGCGGCATCACCGGATGAGAAGATCCTCTGTGACGCTCTGGCCGGGCGGCTCCCAGGGCAACCGGCGCCGGTCGCCATCATCGCCGTCGTCGACGCCTCCAACCCGACGCGCAACCTGTACCTGATCAGCCAGCTCCTGGAGATCGGCAAGCCACTGGTGATCGCTCTGAACATGATCGACATCGCCGAGGCACGCGGCATCGTGATCGACGCGGGTGAATTGTCCCGGCGGCTGGGCGTGCCGGTCGTTCCGGTCGTCGCGGTTCGCCCCAAGACGGTGCCTCCCCTGGTTCGCGCGGTCGAGGAGACGCTTGGCGCGCCAGCCCCGTCCCCGGCGATTCCGCCGCCCCAAGGAACAACATCCGCGAGGGGGCGGCTGGCTTGTACGTCCCCGGAACCGCCGACGCCGGACGAGGTGCAAGCCCGCTACGCCTGGGCCAGCCGCGTTCTGGACGGCGTGGCGGTGCGCCATCGCCCGTCGGGAAGCACCTGGTCCGAGCGTCTGGACCGCGTGCTGACCCATCGCGTGTACGGCGCGCTCGCGCTGGCGCTGGTTCTGTACGCCCTGTTCTACGCCATCTACGCCGGCGCCGCGCCGCTGATGGACCTCGTGGATGACGGGATCAACCTCGTGGGGCGCGCGGCGGAGGCGCTGCTGCCCGCCGGTTTCGCGCGGAGCCTCGTCATCGACGGCCTGCTGGCGGGGGTCGGCGGCGTGGTCGCGTTCCTGCCGCAAATCCTGATCCTGTTCCTGTTCATCGCGGTCCTGGAGGATTGCGGCTACCTGGCCCGCGCCGCGTTCATGGTGGACCGGCTGATGCGACCGCTGGGGCTCAGCGGCCGGGCGTTCATTCCCCTACTGTCGGCGTTCGCCTGCGCCGTGCCCGCGATCATGGGCACGCGGGCGATCGCCGACCGCCGCGAACGGGTCATCACCATCCTGCTGGCCCCATTCATGAGCTGCTCGGCCCGGCTGCCGATCTACATCCTGTTGATCGGGGCGTTCGTGCCGCCACGACAATGGCTCGGCGGCTGGGTCCGACTGGACGCGTTGGTGATGCTCGCCATGTACCTGGTGGGTGTGGTGGTTGCCATCCCGGTGGCCTTGGTGCTGCGGCACACGGTGCTGGCGGGCCCCGACCCCACGTTCCTGATGGAGCTGCCGAGCTACAAACGGCCGGGACTGCGGACCGTCGTGCAGCGGATGACGCACGCCGGTCGCAGTTTTCTGGCCCGGGCCGGGACGATCATTCTGCTGGTCAACCTCGTCGTGTGGGCCCTGGGATACTTCCCCCGCGACCCGCGGGTACTCCGCCAAGTCGAGCAGCAGCGCCTGGCCGCGGACTGGGACGGCGCGACCTTCGAGTCGCAACTGGCCGGAGCGTACCTGCGCGACAGCTACCTCGGTCGCCTGGGACGGGCCATTGAGCCCGCGATTCGACCGTTGGGGTGGGATTGGCGGATCGGCATCGGCGTCATCGCGTCGTTCCCAGCCCGCGAGGTCATCATCGCTACGCTGGGCACCGTGGCCAACCTGGGGGCGGACGCCGACGTCGAGACCGGGTCGTTGCGCGACGCCGTGCGGCGTATGACGCACCATGACACGGGCCGGCCCCTGTTCACCCTGCCCGTCGCGTTATCACTAATGGTCTTCTTTGCCCTGTGCGCGCAGTGCGCCAGCACGCTGGTCGTAATCGGCCGCGAGACAGGGTCGTGGGCGTGGCCCGTGGCGTCGTTCGTCGGCATGACCACGCTGGCATATGCGGCGGCGTGGGCCGTCTCGGCCACGGCCTCCGCCTGCGGCCTATGACGAGGGCGCCGCGGGCCTCTCCCCACGGCGCATTGTTCGCGTCGCCCGCGCGTGAAGCGACGGCGCTGGGGGGTTCGATTCAATGTGCCGACGGCCCGGCCGCTGAAACCTCCCACCCCTGCGCATCCGCGAAACCGAACTCAACAAAGCGGGCATGACGGACCAGGTCGATCCGCCACGCCCGCTCACAATCAAGCGTACTGCACGGCCGGCTACGGAACGATCATCGAGTCCGTCTGCGTCGTCGGCCCCTTGAGATTCGCTGGCGTGTTGCCGAGAATCGAACCTACCATGAGCGCCTCGCCCGAGCCGGTCACCACGGAAGACGTATAGATGTTATCCGAGTTCACGCCGGCGATCGGCTTCTTACCAAAATCCACGTGGCCGTCGCCGAACAAGATGTTCTGTCCTTCCCCGGCGTGGTTGCGACTGTTAAAGTTCTTCCACTTATCCGAGGGCGCGCTCAGCAATTGGGCGGTCGTGGTATAGCCGGTCAAGGTGATCGCCGTTCCGGACGCGCCCCAAGTAGTGACATACTTGTCCTTCGTCCACCACTCGCTGGCGCCAGGCGACCCGGCCTCAAAGTATGGGCCCTTGTCCGCCATCAACGCAATGCGCGGATCGAGCCCTTCATTCGGCTTAGCACGCGGGCCGAACGGCAGTTGATAGCCATAGCTCAAGTACGGGTAACCCTTGAAGTCGAAGCGCGTCGTGCCCGGCTGGGCAGCCACAACGCTGGTGCCGGACCCGTTCCGCATGTCGTCTTCCTGGTCGCCGACGCTTGGGCAGGTAAACTGCTTCGTGGAGCAGCTTCCGTTGATGATCAGGAGGAAGAGAGAGCGGCTGGGATGCACCTCCGTGATGTCGCCCGACGTCATGGCCGACGTCAGATTCAGCGACATCTTCTCGATGAACGTGATCGCGTGGCCGGTGCTCGTCGCCGTCACCTTGTGCGGCGCCGCCGGGTACCAGTCGGTGTTGTCGTTGGCGTACACCTTCATGGACTGGCCGATGCCGCGCAGGTTAGACGCGCACACGGCACGCTTGGTGATCTCGCGCGCGCGGGCCAGGCTGGGCAGTAGGATGGAGATCAGCAGCGCGATGATCGCCACCACGACCAGCAACTCAATCAGCGTGAATCCTCTCTTGCGTTTCACAGAGAACCTCCTGTGCCTTCCCATGTGCCGCGAACTCGGTCAGTCCGTCTGACGAGCGATTCGGCGGTTCGGGTTAACCATAATGGAAAAGAGCGAGACTGCCAATGGCCGCCAACCGGACGGCCCGTCATTCCGCCGACGCTGCCCAGAACAGCGTCAACCGGGCGGAGAACCAACCGCTGCGCCCCGAAGTCCCCGGTCGAACACCGACCGAAAACCCGGTCGCCATGGGAGCACGACCGCGGCGCAGTGAATGCTCTTTGCAGGGTGACGGGCAAGCATGGCACTTACACTCCCTGGATCCGACCTCGAGCAACGGACGAACCCAGAGCGCGTGGCATGACTTGCTAGGCGGGAACGAACGCGGAAACGTTATGAACGCGGGCGAGGATGAACGACGAGGCGAAGAATGAACTTATGATGACCTTCTATAAAATCCTCATCCGATCCCGTCCAACTCACCCTTCCAAGCATAGCGACCACAGCTCGGGTGTCAACGGCCCTCCCCGCGAAATGCGACCAGATGACACGACCGGGAACGCTCACGAGCCCAATGCCGCCGGTAACCGGTCGATCCCGTACGCCGCGCATCGCCCTGCCCCCATCTCCCCCGCTGCTGCCACGGAAGGGGCCTCAAGCCGAGCCGTGATCCCCAGATCGCGGCGCAGTCGCAGAAGCACTTCCAGCCCCACGGTGTCGAGCGCGACCGGGTCGAATCCGAACAACAACCGGCCAATGTCGGCCACATTGCCCGGTTCCGGCCCGCCTCCGGCTTCAACGAGTACGCGCAGCGCGTTGACAATCGTGAGCTTCAATCGCGAGCTAAGCTCTTTGTTTGCAATCACTTCGCCGATGTAAGGCGAACAGCCGTTGTCGTGGTACCGCGCCGGGTGGCGAATGGCGGCATACGAGACGTTCTTCATGGCCCCGGACATGCCCGCGATGGTATGGGCCTTCAGAAACGGCACGTTAATGATTGCGTCACTCTCATATACCCAGTTCGCCAACTCTTCGAGGCGCCCGCCGACCGGTATCGCCGGTCCCCAGCCGGACTGCGGCGAGGCCATCTTCACCTGGCTGGCCAGCCCACCCGGGGCCTCGACGAGCGTAATCGAGTCGGGGCCGTACCCGGCAGCCGCCAGAGCGGCTACCAGTACCCGTGCAACCGCGTCATTGGTCCCGATCCGCTCCGCGTCGACGTGGTTGAACTTCACCGCGATGCGCCGAGCTGAGCCGAGGACGTGTCGAAGGGCTTCCGCTGCGGTCGGGAGCCCCGTGAGCACGCGCAAACCGAGGTCGATCAAGTCGGCCAGGATCACGTCGTCGGCGCGCCCGTCCACCAGAACCCGGGCGTCCTGAATCTCGACCACGCGCGACCGGGGGTACCGCGGCCCCAGCCACCAGGGACGTGAATCGGAGAACGAATCGGACGGCGCCGGCTGGCTGGCCGGTTCTGGTTCCTGCCCGGACGCCACCCCAGCGATGCTGCCCAACGCCAAGCCGGCTGCGGCGCGCAGAACGTCCCTCCGCGACGGACCGCGGCAACGCCCACCTGGCCGTTTGACCCTGCCTGGTCGCATGTATAACCTATCGCGTCGCCGGGGTGCCCCGCTTTGACGGAACTTGCCCATGTCGTCGATTCAGCAACGTTACGAGGGCCACCGCCAACGGCTGGAAGCGTACGGCCAGCAACACTTGCTCGCGTTCTGGCCCCGCCTGACCGACCCGCAGCGGTCCGAACTTCTTGCCGATCTGGACCTGATCGACCTCGATCGTTGCCGGACCCTCATTGATTCGCACGTCCGTCGTCGCCCCACCGTCACGGTGCCGGAGCGCATCGAGCCCCCGCTCTGCTATCCCCCCGAGCCCGCCGCAGACCAGGTTGAGACGTACCGCCGAGCCTGGGAAGCGGGCGTCGAGGCGATTCGGGCCGGGCAGGTGGCGGCGTTTACCGTGGCCGGCGGGCAGGGCACGCGACTTGGATACGACGGTCCCAAAGGGGCGTTCGAGATCAGTCCGGTGCGCCACGCCCCCCTGTTTCAGCTCTTTGCCGAGAGTCTGCGGGGGGTCGAGCGTCGTTGGGGCCGCCGGCCGCGCTGGTACATCATGACCAGCCTCGCCAATCACGACACCACGACCCGCTTTTTCGAAAAGCACGCCTTCTTCGGCCTGTCGCCCGCGGACGTCGTTTTCTTTCAGCAAAGCGAGATGCCCGCGTTCCTGCCGGACGGTCGCATCGCGTTGGCCGCCCCGCACCGCATCGCGCTAGCGCCGGACGGGCACGGCGGCAGCCTGTGGGCCCTGGCGCGCAGCGGCGCGCTCGATGACATGCGCCGACGCGGAATCGACACGATCAGCTACTTCCAGGTCGACAACCCGCTGGTGCGGACGATCGACCCGCTGTTCATCGGCTTGCACCGGATCACCGGCGCGGAGATGTCCAGCAAGGTCGTCCACAAGGCCCACGATGCGGAGCGCGTGGGCGTATTCTGCGTCGTGGACGACCGGCTCGCGGTCATCGAATACAGCGACCTGCCGGCCGAGTTGGCCCGCGCGCGAAACCCCGACGGTTCCCGCCGTTTCGACGCCGGCAGCATCGCCGTCCACATCATCGACCGGGCCTTTGTGGAGCGTTTGACGGCCCCCGGAGCGGCGGTGAGTCTGCCGTGGCACCGGGCGGACAAGCGCGTGGCCACGGTCGACGCGGCCGGCCAGGTCGTTGCGCCGACCGAGCCGAACGCGGTCAAGCTGGAGATGTTCGTCTTTGACGCGATTCCGCTGGCGCGAAACCCGTTGGTCCTGTATACCCGCCGCGAGGAGGAGTTCAGCCCGGTCAAGAACGCGGAGGGAGACGACTCGCCGGCGACGGCCCGGCGTGACCTCGTTCGACGCGCCGCCCGTTGGCTGGAGATGTGCGGTTGTCAGGTGCCGCGCAAGGCGGACGGCGAGCCTGCCGTACCGATTGAGATTAGTCCGGCGATCGCGTTGGATTGTGATGATCTCCGCGCCCGGACGCTGCCGCCGGTGCGACCCGACCGGCCGTACCTGCTGGCCTAAGACCCACGAACCGAACCCGCCACGCGATTGCTGGGTTGGTTGGCCTGCGGTGGCGTGCGGGGTTCCGATAGGCACTCCAGGGTCCGCCTTCCTGGAGGAGACGCGTCCGTTATCGGGCGGCGCCGTCCGCGCGACGGGCTTACGCTCTCAACACTTCCAGTCGAAGTATCAACGGCCACGCTTGGCGCCGACGCCGGGCCGCCCGCGGTGGCGAGCGGCGACTCCCCGCGCTTCCGCGGCGGTACGCCGCCCCGTCGGGGCGGCCGGCACCCGCGCGGCGACGTGCGCCGGAGTCCCGCTGTCGATGTCCCTTCTACCCCACAAGCCCGCGTCTACGCTCCTCGGCCTCGGGGTGGGTTTGGTGGTCGTCGCGGGGCTGATCGCCGGGGGGCTGGTGGCTGTCCGCTCGCTGCGTGAGGAGCACGCTCGCAACGTCCAGGCGGCGCGAACGCGCCAACTGGCGGCCGAGATCGAGGACCGTGCCTTCGATCGCTTTCAGGGCCTGACGCGCGAACTGGCCGTGCTGCCGCAAGTGGTCGCCGTCGCGACCGGCGCGGCGTCGCCGGACAACCCGGAGATTCTGGTGGCCTTGCACGCGGTGCGGCGCGGCCTGGGCGACGCGGGCTTGCTGTATGTGCTCAACGCCGAGGGGACGACGGTGGCCTGTACGGTCTTCGGCGAGGGGCAGACGCTTACAGGCAAGAACTACGCCTTCCGTCCGTACTTCACCGAGGCGATGGCCGGCCGCGAATGTGTGTACCCGGCGTTGGGCGTCACGACTAACGTACGCGGACTGTATTTCAGCGCCGCGGTGCGCACCGCGGAAACCGCGCGACCCGTGGGGGTCATGGTGCTGAAGGTCGACTTTGACGTCGTTGACGCGCTGATCGCGGACGCCGAACAACCGACGGCCCTCATCTCCCCCGACGGCATCGTGCTGGCGGCCAACCAACCGGACTGGCTCTATCGGGCCGTGGCCCCGCTCGAACCCGGGCGGCGGGCCGCCCTTCAGGCCAGTCGGCAGTTCGGCGACATGCCCCTCGACAGCTTGGGGGTGTCTGGTACCGGCGAGTGGGTCGAACTCGCGGGCCGGCGCTACCGGCGGCAGGATTGTCCGATGGCGGTCGCGGGCTGGAAGCTGATCTCGCTGGAGCCCCAAGACCGGACCTATCCCTTGACGGGCACGCAGAAACGCCTGGTGACCGGCGCCGCCGGGCTGGTGCTGTTCCTGCTGGCCACCATCGGCCTGCTGATCCTGAACGCGGCGTCGCGGCGGCGGGCCGAGGCCGCGCTGCACCGGGCCAACGAGGAGCTGGAGAGCCGCGTACTGGAGCGCACGCGCTGCCTAGCGGCGGCCAACACGGACCTGCGGGCCGAGGTCGCCGAGCGGCAGCGCGTCGAGCGCGCCCTGCGCGATTCGCAGCGACGCCTGGCCGACATCATCGACTTTCTGCCGGACGCCACCTTCGTTGTGGACCGGGCCGGGCGCGTCACCGCGTGGAACCGCGCGATGGAGGCGCTCACCGGCGTCCCCGCGGCGCAGATGCTGGGCAAGGGGGACCACGAGTACGCCCTGCCGCTGTACGGCGAACGCCGGCCCGTGTTGATCGACGTGGCCCGGGACCCGCGATCCCCCGCGACGGAGGAGTACCGTTACCTGGTTCGGCGTGGGGACATGGTGATGGCGGAAGTGGAGCCGCCCGGTCTGGGGACCACGTCGCCGGTGACGGTGTGGGCCGCGGCCAAGCCGCTGTACGACCCGCAGGGGCACATCGTGGGCGCGATCGAGACCATTCGCGACATCACCGCGCGCAAGCAGGCCGAAGCCGAATTGCAGCGGGCCAAAGAGGCCGCGGAAGCCGCCAGCGTGGCCAAGAGCGCCTTCCTGGCCAACATGAGTCACGAGATTCGCACGCCCATGACGGCGATTCTCGGGTTTGCCGAGACGCTGGAAGAAGGCTGCGCGCGGAGCTGCTCGTTCGGGGCCGCGCACTTCGCGGCGCATATCGGCACGATCCGCCGCAACGGCGAACACCTCCTGCGAATCATCAACGACATCCTGGACTTGTCGCGCGTCGAGGCCGGCCAGATGCGGGCCGAGCGCGGGCCCTGCCGCCCGGCCGCACTGCTCGCGGAAGTGCAGTCCCTGATGGCCCCGCGGGCCGCCGAGAAGGGCCTGACGCTTACGGTGGAGTACGCCACGCCCCTGCCCGAGACCATTCAGTCCGACCCGACGCGTTTGCGGCAGGTCCTCGTCAACCTGGTCGGCAACGCGGTGAAGTTCACCGACGCGGGCGGCGTGCGCGTCGTCGCCCGGCTGGTGGAACCGCGCAACGGCGCAGTGGACGGCGCGGGGGAGCCGCTGCTCCAGTTCGACGTGGTTGACACCGGCATTGGTCTCACCGCCGACCAGATCGGCCGCCTGTTCCGCCCGTTCACGCAGGCGGACGCGTCCACAACGCGGGAGTACGGGGGCACCGGATTGGGACTGGCGATCAGTCGGCGGCTGGCCCGGATGCTCGGGGGGGACATCGCCGTCGAGAGTCAGCCCGGCGTGGGCAGCACGTTCACCGTCACCGTCACCACGGGGCCGCTGGAAGGGGTCGCACGTGCGGACTATGCCGCGCAGGCCGCGGCGCCGGCGTCCGCGGCACCCGTGCGGCGGCCGGTGAACGAGCTGACGGGCCGCGTGCTGTTGGTGGAAGATGGGCCCGACAACCAGCGTCTGGTGGCCTACCTGCTGGAGCGGGCCGGCGCGGTCGTCACGATTGCGGCCAACGGACTGCTCGCGTGCGAGCAGGCGTTGGCCGCGGCCGAAGCCGGCCGGCCGTTCGACCTCATCTTGATGGACGTGCAGATGCCGGTGATGGACGGCTACGAGGCCACCCGGCGTCTGCGCTCCGCCGGCTACCGCGGCCCGATCGTCGCCCTCACGGCCCACGCGATGGACAGCGACCGCGCGCAATGTGTGGCGGCGGGGTGCGACGGTTTTCTCACCAAGCCCATCGACCGCGACCGTCTACTGGCTACGCTGCGTCACCATCTCCAGTCGCAGCCGGTGAACTGACGGGCCGTCGCGCGAACCGCGCCCCTCGTCGTCGCTCCCCGCGCGCGACCCCCGCCTTGTAGAATGCCCCGGGAACCCCCGCGCGGGAGTCGCACCGTGAAGGCCCACATCGACTACGAAGCGGCGTTCGAGAACTACTTGCAGCGGCGTCAGGTGCCGTACGTCGCCGTGGACGAAGCCAAGCGGGCGGCCTTCCGCGACGCCAAGCTCAAGAGCTTCGACTTCATCGTGTATTCCACCGGGGGGACGAACTGGCTGGTCGACATCAAGGGCCGGCGTTGGGCGGCCCGCAAGGCCGGCGGTCGACCCGCGTGGGAGAACTGGGTCACCCAGGCCGACCTGGACGGCCTGCGGCAGTGGCAGGAAGTCTTCGGCGTCGGGTTCGCGGCCCTGCTGGTGTTCGCGTACCGGCTGGACGCCGACGGGCAGCCGCCGACGGAGGTCGTCCATGAGTACCGCGGGGCCCGCTACGTGTTCGCCGCGGTACCGCTGGATGATTATGCGACGCTGGCCCGCCGACGCAGCCCCAAGTGGGGGACCGTCAACGTGCCGGTCCGTGAGTTCGCCCAGCGGGTGCGGCCGATCAGCGACTGGCTCTAGCAGCCGCTTACCGAACCCGCCCCGGCAACCCAGGCCGTGGACCCGCCACCTCCCGCCGACCGTGCCCACCCCACGGGCGGCGGGCCGCGGAGCTCCCGCACCGGCGTGCGGGGTTCGGATTGGCCCTTCGGGGCACCCCGCACTCTGACGGTCGGCGGCGAACCGCCCGGCAAGGTCCCCGCGGATTGACGCCAGCCCAACCGACCCCTTAGTGTGGGCCGTGCTGGGGCGTGTGGCCGCCCGGGGGCGGGACGGGCCGAGCTAACAGGAAGCACGCCGGACCGGGTACGTCGACCAAGCGAGAGGACGGACCATGGCAACGTATTCAATCAGCCCGGATGGAGAGCAGTTTCCGCTACCCAACGAAGCCGACTACGCCGCGGAGTATCAGCGGCTCGAGCGCATCGTCGCCGAGCAGCGCCGGCAGGGCCGCGAGATCGTGGTGGTGGTCGGCGTCGGGTTCGTGGGGGCGGTGATGGCGGCGGTCGTCGCCGACACGGTGGACAAGCGGACGGGTCAGCCGAACAAGTTCGTCATCGGGATGCAGCGACCCAGCCCGCGGAGCTACTGGAAGATCCATTACCTCAACCGCGGCGTCTCGCCGGTGAAGGCCGAGGACCCCGAGGTCGACCAGATCATCCCGCGCTGCGTCAAGGAGAAGAAGACGCTGATCGCCACCTTCACCAACGACGTGCTGAAGCTGGCCGATTGCGTCGTCGTGGACGTCCAGTGCGACTACCTTAAGGAATCGCTCGGCAACCTGCGGACCGGCCGGACCGACATGGCGGCCCTGGAGAAGAGCTTCGAGGTCATCGGCGCCCTCATTCCGCCGAAGTGCCTGGTGCTGATCGAGACGACCGTCGCCCCCGGCACGACGGAGTACGTCGCCTACCCGATCCTCAAGCGGGCGTTCGAGGAGCGCGGGCTGACCGAGGAGCCCCTGCTGGCCCACAGCTTCGAGCGCGTCATGCCCGGCCGGCAGTACGTCGCCAGCATCCGCGACTTCTGGCGAGTGTGCAGTGGCGTCAACGCCGAAGCCCGTGCCCGCGTTGAGAAGTTCCTGCGTGAGGTGCTGAACACCGAGAAGTTTCCGCTCACCGTCCTCGACCGGCCGCTGGAAAGCGAAACGTGCAAGATCGTTGAGAACAGCTACCGGGCCACCATCCTCGCCTTCCTCGACGAGTGGAGCACCTTCGCGGAACGCAACGGCATCGACCTCGTCAAGGTCATCCAGGCCATCAAGATGCGACCCACCCACAACAACATCATCTTCCCCGGCCCCGGCATCGGCGGCTATTGCCTGCCGAAGGACGGCGGCCTGGGCATGTGGGCCTACCGCCACCTGATGGGCTTCGACGACGACCTGTTCAAGATCACGCCGACGGCGATCGACATCAACGACACGCGCGCGCTGCGGGTCGCGGGCTTGACCCGCGACGCCTTGCGAAACATGGGGCGCGGGGTCGCCGCCGCCCGCATCACGCTGCTGGGTTGTGCCTATCGCGAGGACGTCGGCGACACGCGCTACTCCGGCTGCGAGCTGATCGTCCGCAAGCTGACCGAGATGGGCGGCGACCTCCGCGTCCACGATCCCTACGTCTCGCACTGGTGGGAAATCGAGGCCCAGGACACCTACCCCGCCCCCGGCCACAGTTGGGCCCGCTTCTTCCGCAACCAGGAGCGGCTCAAGGACCTGCGCGTGGAACCGGACCTCACCACCGCCCTGAAAGATGCCGACGCGGTCATTCTCGGTGTCCGCCACAAGCCGTACTTGGAGCTGTCGCCGAACGACGTTGTCCGCATGACGGGCAAGCCGTGCGCGGTGATCGACTGCTTCGGGATCCTCGACGACGCGAAGATCCGGCGGTACTTCGAGTTGGGCTGCGAAGTAAAGGGCCTGGGCCGCGGGCATGTGAAGCGGATCAAGGACGCCGTCGCTGCTGCGCGCCCGTAACCGCCACGGTGTTGGGAGCGCCAAGGGCGCCCGGCGGAGCCAAGTAGCGGCCCCGTCGCGATTCGCGCCGCCGGCACCTGCGTTGGCATTCCACGGCGAGGAAGGCCGACCGGGAGGGCAAGCCTCCCGGCGCACCGCGGCTTGGATGTTCCGGCACGCCGGGATCGCCCAGCCGGGTTGCACGACCGTGCCTACCGATTCAGTGGCCCGGCGGCGGGGTGACGGAGCCGGTTGACTCCGGGGCCGGCGGCGGACCGTTGGCCCGGTGAGCGGTCAGTTTCGCGCAGCGCGGGCAGGGGAACAGCAGCGTCCGCTTGTCGTCGGCCACGCGATAGCGCCCCGCCTCCCACACCCGCTCGAACTCGCGATGACTGACTTGGAAGTAGTGCCGGCAGTCCGGGCAGTAAAAGCCGATGAACTCGTTGTCCGGCGCGCCGTCCGGCCCCGGAATCGCCCACTTCACGACGGCCCCGCCGAGTACCACCACGACCAGGCCGACGCCCACCAGCAGCACGATGCGGCGGTGGGCTACGAGGAACGGCCGGACGCCGTCGAGGCGGTTGCGGGCGGCCGTGCGTACGTTGGCGAGGAGTTGCCGTGCCGCGTCGAGGATACTCCAGTCCATTGCGTTGCGCTACTCCGACCATCTCTCGGCCCGGCGCCACGCGACGAGGAACTCCCCTAATCGGCGGTCTGCTGCGGGCGCCGAAAAACCGCGACGACATCGTCGATCGGCACGACGAACAGCCGGTTATCGCCCTCGAAATCCACCGGGATGGCGTTCTTGGGATTGAACAACACACGGTCGTACTGCGCGATGGGGTAGTCCTCGTCGCGCTGGATCTGCGCGGAGACGGCGACGACGCGGCCCGTGATGGTGGGGATTTCGATATTGCCGGGAAGCTGAATGCCGCCCTTGGTCGTCTTCTTGTCCTCGTCTTTGCGGATGAGGACGCGCTTGCCGACGGGCTCGACGGTTTCGAGCGTCTGCTTGCCGGATCCGGTCTGGGCCATGACACTCCTCTCGTCCCGCCGGGACGCGGTACCTATACTACGCGGCGCCGCGACCGTTGGCGAGGGCACGGCGCCGTCGGCCGTGTTCCTCTGATCGGAGAGCCCGCCGTTGAATCCGCACACGCTACGCACGCTGCTCGAGGGTCTCGCGGTCGGGCGGGTGACCGTGGACCATGTGCTGACCCGCCTGGAGACCTTGCCTTTCGAGTCGCTGGATTTCGCGTGTGTCGATCATCACCGCGCGTTGCGCTGCGGCTTTCCGGAGGTCATCTTCGGCCAGGGCAAGACGCCCGACCAGGTGGAAGGCATCTTCGCCCGGCTCGCGGCCGGCGGGGGCAATGTGCTGGCCACGCGGGTCACCCCGGACGCGGCCGAACGCGTGCAGGCGCGGTTTCCGAAGGCCGACTACCACGCGACGGCACGCGTGCTGACCTTGCGCCAGCACGGACCGCCGACCACCGTGTCCGGCTTGATTGCCGTCGTGTGCGCCGGCAGCGCCGATCTCCCCGTGGCGGAGGAGGCCCGCCTCACCGCCGAGATCATGGACCAACCCACCCGGGGGATCTACGACGTCGGCGTGGCGGGTTTGCACCGGCTGTTGGCGCGCTCGGCCGACCTGCGGGCGGCCCGCGTCGTCGTCGTCGTCGCGGGCATGGAGGGGGCCCTGCCGAGTGTCGTCGGCGGCCTGGTCCGCGCGCCGGTCATCGCCGTGCCCACCAGCATCGGCTATGGCGCCAGCTTCCACGGTTTGGCCGCTCTGTTGACCATGTTGAACTCCTGTGCCGCCGGCGTCAGCGTCGTGAACATCGACAACGGCTTCGGGGCGGGGTATCAGGCGGCCCTCATCAATAGCCTGGCGGCGAGCGCGCCCCCAACACCATCCGCCGCGACGCCGGCCACGGAGCAAACCGATGACGCGGGCTAAGCTCCCGGTGCTCACCAGCGACGTCCCGGGTCTGCCTGGTCGTCCGCCCACGATGCACAAGGGCCAGGCCGGCCGCGTGGCCCTCATCGCCGGCAGTCGTGGCCTGAGCGGTGCCGCCGTGCTCAGCGCGCTGGGCGCCCTCCGCGGTGGAGCGGGTTTGGTCCGCGTGTACTGCCCACTTTCGATCCAACCGATTGTGGCGGCCGGCGAGCCGTGCCTGATGACGGCGGCGCTGCCGGAAGATGGCGAGGGACAGGTGGCCCGGGCGCCCGCCGAGCCGTTCGACCTGAGCTGGGCCGGTGTTGTGGCGATCGGCCCGGGACTGGGTCAGCGTGGCCGGGTGGCGGACGTGGTGGCCGAGGTCCTCGCCGCATTTCCCGGCCCCGTCGTCGTTGATGCCGACGGCCTGAACGCGGTCGCGCCCCGGGGAGCAGCGGTCTGGTCAACCCGTGCCGGACGCACGACGGTGATCACGCCGCACCCAGGCGAGATGGCCCGCCTGCGGAGCGGCCTGGGTCTCGCGGCGGCCACCGGCGACGACGATGACACGCGTGTTCGGACCGCGCATGAGTTCGCCGCGCCGACCGGGGTGACTGTCGTGCTCAAAGGCCACCGCACCGTCGTGTGTACGCGGGACCAAGCCCACATCAACACGACCGGCAACGCCGGCATGGCGACCGGCGGAATGGGCGACGTGCTGACCGGCCTGATCGCCGCCCTGCTGGCCCAGGGGCTGAGTGCGTTCGACGCCGCGCGACTCGGGGTGCATGTCCACGGGCTGGCCGCGGACTACTGCGCCCGAGAGATCGGGGCGGTGGGTTTCCTGGCCCGGGACGTGGCCGAGGCCATTCCGCGCGCACTACAAGAGGTATCCCGCCCACGCATCGGTTTTCGCTGACGACCGGGCGAGTGAAGCCCGGCAACCGAGGTCAGCCGATGTTGATCGAGAGTCCGCTCAGCAGGTTCTGCAAGAACGTAAACAGCTGCTGAAGGAAGCTACTGAGGACCCCAAGCAACGTGTCCATGAAACTGCTGAACGTCCCATTGAGATCGAGCATGCTACGCCTCCTTGCTCTAGTGCCTCGCTCGAATGCTCAAATGCACCGAACGCGCACATCATAGCGGCCGCTGCACGACATGGAAACCCCCGCGCCGCAGCGCCAGCAACGACGCCGTGAGCGCTATCGGACCAGAAAAACGCACTCCCGACGGGCCGGGTGACCCATCGGGAGTGCCCACTGGCACTGGCCCCCCTCGCCTGTATTCCCTCCCAGACGGGCCGCGGGCATCGCCGCCGGCGTCCGCCCCTCCAACGGGGGTTCCGGCGGCGGCCCACGGCCTCCTCCCCAGACCCGCCCGGCCTCCGCAACGTCCCTGCGCGTCAACTCCACATCCTAGCAAGCGGCCGAACGTGCGGATATTGGGGTTTTCCCTAGTATCCGCCTTCTCCAACCGGCCGCGGCTGCCGAAACCCCCTGGCGGAGTCACTTCCACGGCCCCGGTCGGTACGGTACGCTTTGAACGCCGATGGACGCCGATCGCGGACACCTCCTGACCGAGCAACGCAATCCGATGGCGGCCGAGCTGGACGCCCTGCCTTTGGAGCAGGCGTTCGATGTCATGAATGCCGAGGACCGCCGGATTGCCCACGCCGTCGCCGCCGCCAAGACCGATATCCTCGCGGCGATCCAGCTCATCGCCGAAGGGATGCGGCGGGGGGGACGGCTCATCTACGTCGGGGCGGGCACGAGCGGGCGCCTCGGCGTATTGGACGCGGCCGAGTGCCCCCCGACATTCCTGGTCGACCCGCAGACCGTGCAGGGAGTTATCGCGGGCGGCGATGCCGCGCTCCGCCGCAGTGCCGAGCATCGCGAGGACGACGCCGAGCAGGGGGCGGCCGAAGTCGAGGCGCTGCGGGTGGGCCCCCATGACACGGTGTTCGGCATTGCCACGGGCGGGACGACACCATTCGTGCACGGCGCCCTGGCGCGGGCACGGCAGCGCGGCGCACGCACCGTGTTTCTGGCCTGTGTCCCCCGCGAAGAGGTGGCGGACCAAGCAGACGTGTCGATCCGTGTACTGACCGGCCCCGAGGTCATCGCGGGCTCGACCCGGCTCAAGGCCGGCCTGGCGACGAAAATGGTACTCAACACCGTCAGCACCCTCGTAATGGTCCAGCTCGGAAAGGTCTACGGCGACCTGATGGTGGACGTGAACGCTCGCGGGTGCGCCAAGCTGGTTGACCGGGCGATTCGCACGACCGTGGCCGTCACCGGCCTGTCGCGCGCTGCGGCGCGGGCCCTGCTGGAACGTGCGGATTGGCACGTCAAGACCGCCATCGTCATGCACCGCCTCGGGCTCGACGCGGACGAAGCCCGTCGTCGGCTGGACGCCCACCAGGGCCGCCTGCGCCGGGTGCTGGAGGCCGCGGAGCCGCCGCCGTGCGCGTAATGCTCCTAGTGACCGATTTCCAGCGCGGGGGCACGCCGCTGCGGATCGCACGGCTGGCCCGTGGGCTGGCGGTCGCCGGCCTCGAAGTCCACGCGGGCTGCCTCGCGCCGCCCGGCCCGGTCAGCGGCGACCTGGCGGCGGCGGGCATCCCGACCTTTGCCTGCCATGCGCGCGGCCCGCACGACCTCGCCACGTTTTGGCGCCTAACCCGCCACGTCCGCCGCCTCCGCCCCGACCTGATCCACGCCACGCTCACCCACGCCAACGTGGCGGCACGGCTGGCCGGGTTGTTCGAGGGGATTCCGGTGATTGGTTCGACCGCCACGATCGAGCTCGAACGCCGGTGGCACGGCTGGGCCGAGCGCGTCACGGGGGGCCTCGAACAGGCCCACTTGGTCGGCAGTCACGTGGTTGCCGAGCACGTGGTGCGTGCTTTTCGGCGACCGCGTCAACGCGTCCACGTCGTTCCGCCCTCGCTGGACCCTTGGCCGCAAAGCGTCGAACGCCGCGTTGCGCGCTGGACGCTCGGTCTGCCCGACGACGCGTTCGTCGTCGCGTGGGCCGGCCGTTTCGATCCGGTCAAGCGGCTGGACTTGATGGTCGCGTGCGCCGAACGATTGGCCGACATTCCCGCGTGGTTTCTGCTGGCGGGCGACGGCCCGCAGCGGCCGCACGTGCAGCGGCTACTCGACCACAGTCCGGCCCGGTCGCACGTGCAACTGCTCGGCTGGCGCGACGACGTGCCGACCATCCTCTCCGCGGCCGACGCGTTCCTCTTTCCCTCCCTCACCGAAGGCATGCCCAACGCGGTGCTGGAGGCGATGGCTTGCGGCGTGGCGATCGTGGGCAGCGACATACCGGCCCTGCGCGAGCTGGCCGGCGACGAAGGTCGTTTGCGGCTGGTCGCCGGCGATGATCCCGCCGACTTCGCCGTCGCCCTGCGACAACTGCGCGAGAATGAGACCCAGCGCCGCACGCTGGCGGGGCGCGCGGCCACGTGGGCCTGCGAGAACCTGCGTTTCGAAGCGACCCTCGCCGCCATCCGCCGGGTTTACGAGCACGTCCTCGGATGAACGTCGGAGCGAGTCGGCCAAACGCGGTCAATCGTCGCGGGACGGACGCGCTTGCCGGCCGCGTTTCACGTCTCCCCGTTGCTGCTTCTCCCGCACGCGTCGGCGGCGCGACGCCGCCGTCGGACGCGTCGGTCGCCGGGGCGTCCGCACCCGCAGGGCCTCTTCGAGCAGGTCCAGCAGGCGCTCTTCGGCCACGGCGCGGTTGGCGGCCTGGCTTCGCTGCGGTCGCGCCACCACGCGGAGCCGTCCGTCGCGTGTGCGGCGCGAAGCACAGCGGCGGGCCACGCGGTCGCGCTGCTCGGCGGTGAACAGGGGGCAGTTCTGGAAATCGAACAGCAGCGTCGCGCGGGTGCTGACTTTGTTGACGTGTTGGCCACCGGGGCCGCCGGCGGGGTCAAACCGCCACTCCAGCCACGGTGCCAGCTTGCGGATGTCCGTTCGGCGCACGTCCAAGCCTCACCGGCTCCCGGCCGCCAAGGCGACGCGGCAGCCGGGTTCAGCACATCGCAAGATACGCGGCCAGGAAGTAAACGGCGATGCGGATTCTCTGCGGCGTCCAGACAAAGAGCATCCTTCGCCTCCTCGGGCTAAGAGCTGCTCACAGAATCCACCACGTAGGTGGTGGGCCGCCTGGCCCCGCACTGGCGTGCGGGCTTCTGATGGGCGGGCCCTGCGGGGCACCGCGGCCGGGGGGCCGCGCGACCCGGCGCTCTCTGCTTGACTTTACGCTGCGGTGGCGGGCCGGATCAACGTGTTCTCGCGGAGAGACGAACGGCGGCCGCGCCGGGGCCGAGCTTATCGGCGGCCCGGCCGGTTCGGGGCCGGCTATCCGATAAGACCGCTGTAAAGCTACCCCGGGAGGGCGAGGCTTCCGCCGAGCCGCCTTGGGGAGGGCGGGGCTCCGGCCGAGCCGAGCCCCTCGCGTGGCGGGTTCTGTTAGCGGCCGTAAGGCGCGGCCCAGCAGGAGCTCTGCCCTCCCGGCCCAGGGAATCTCCGCCCAAGGAAGAAGAAAGGATGGAGGCGGGGGGAATCGAACCCCCGTCCCGAAGCATTTCAGCCTGGGCCTCTACGTGTGTAGCCGGTCGATTTGAGTTTGGGCCCGCCGCAGGCCGGCCGACAGGTCATCGGCGGACCGAGCCCGGCTTAGTCTCACACGCGGGTCGCCGGACGGTCACCGGCACGAAGCCAATGGCCCGCGTGCCAGCCTGCTGTCGTCGTCGGAACCGGCTAGCAGGCGTCGCCGGCCGACGTGCGGTCTAGTGACTAGGCCGCAAGAGCATAGCCATTGTTGGCATGTAAAGGGTTTGCCAGGTGTTTTACGAGGCCGCCTGACCACCTCGACACGCCACCCAGGCCTCAACCTGCCCGGTCGAAGCCAATCGCCCCCATCGCGTTGTCAAAGAACCAGCGGCCAAGTCGGGGCCGCCCCGGGGGCGCCGGGGACGACGCGACCGTGACCACACGTGAAGTATACGGACAGGCTGCGAGAATGCCAATTTGGCGGCGCGGGAAACCCGGCGCGGCCCGACCCGGCCCGATCCCGCGAAACCGCGGTCGCCGCCCCACCTAACGATGATACGGCACCGCCCCGGTAATCAGCCCGATGACGATCTTGAACGCCCAACTGCCCAGGAGCAGAACCAACAGGCCCGCAAACAGCCGGTACGGGGTAAGCCACGGCAACCGGATGACGGGCCACCGCCCCCGGGCCAACGTCCAGACGCAGCCGACCGCCAACGCCGTCGTGCCCAATGCGAAGACGAACCCGGCCGGCTGGACCCAGAAGGCCCGGAGCCACTGACCGCGCACAAAATGCGCGAAGGCGGTCGTCATGCCGCACGTCGGGCAGGGGTAGCCGGTCATAATCAGCATCCCGCACGGGCCGGTGCCCAGTTGGGCGTGGGTGCCCCACCCGCGGGGATCGGGCCGGAGGTACGCGGCCAAGCCGAGAATTCCCAGACAAGCGAGCAGCAGCAACCCCGCCACCACTCGCGGACGCGCCGTCGTGCTCCGCTTCGGCGTCGTCAAACCGGCCGCGGCCGGGACTTCGGTGTCCGTCTCGCCATCCCGCAAGCATCACGTCCGTCGCGGACGCGGGGCCGTGCGGGCGGTCGCCGCGACCTTGCGCCGCGGTTTCCGCTCATCCAACACCTGCGCCGCCTTCTTGAAATCCGACACACGGAACACGCCGAGCGTCCGGCCGCCGGGGGCGCCGGTCGTGAGGTAAGCATAGCTCACGGCGATGTGCTCCCTGGCCAGCCGTTCCACAACGTCCGCCAGCGCTCCGGGCCGGTTGGGCAGCGTGGTGAGCAGCACCGTCGTCTCCGCCGTCGGCACGTTGATCCGGGCCAGGCTCTGCCGCGCCGCCGCGCTGTCCGCGGCGACCAGCCGCAGCACGCCGTGCTCCGTCGCATCCATCATACTCAGCGCCACGATGTTGATCTTGTCGTTGGCCAGTTGTTGGCAGACACGTGCCAGGATGTTGGGCTTGCTGGCGAGAAAGACAGAGAACTGGGTCTCGGTCCTGGTGCTCCCGTTGCCGGCTTTCATGAGGGTTCACTCCTTGGGCCATGGACGGGATCCGCCGCGCGGACCCGGTCGGCACGCCGCGACGGCCCGTGGGCGGGGCGCCGACGATGGAAGTGGGGCCGCGTGACGTTTATCATGTTCGCCGGCGGGCCGCAAGGCGTCCGGGCGGGGTGCGGCCCGCGCCGGGGGCCCGCCGCCGGTAGACCCTGATGTCCACGCCCCCATCGTCGCCGACCCGCGCTGCGTGGCGACAAGCCGTGTTGGACTACGTGCGCGAGCATCCCGACCACCCGCTGAAGCCGCGCGCCTTGGCCCGCGAACTCGGCATCTCCTCCACCGATTATACGCGCTTCCGGAGTGTGCTCCGGGCACTGCTCGACGACGGCACGCTCGCGCTGGGGGCCGGCCGCACGCTGCGGCTGCCGCTGCAAACGGGGCAGGTCGCCGGGGTGTTCCGCGCCCATCCCCGCGGCTACGGGTTCGTTGAGCGTCCCGGTCATCCCCCGCTCTTCGTCGAGGCCGGCCACACACGGGGCGCGCTGGACGGTGACACGGTCTCCGCGCGCTTGGTTCGCACGGTGGGCCGCGGCCGCGGCCCGCGGGCCGAGGTCGTTTGCGTCCTCCAGCGCGCCGAACGCCGTACGGTCGGCATCCTCGACCGCGAGCGTGGTCGCTGGATCGTGCGTCCCCTGGGCCGCGATCCGCAGCCGCCCGTGTTCGTGGACGACCCGACCGGCCAGGGCAGCCGGTCGGGCGACCTCGTCGTCGCGCAGCCTGATGAACACCTGCTCCGCCCGGGCACCCTGCACGGACGCATCATCAAGCGCCTCGGCGACCCCGCGGACGCGCGCGCGTGGGTTCGGGCGGCCATCGCACGATACGGCCTCCCCGACCGCTTTCCGCGTGCGGTGTTGGAAGCGGCGCAAACGGCGGCGGGCGATTTCGACCCCGATGCACTCGGTGAGCGAGAAGATCTGCGCGACCTGTTGACGGTCACGATTGATCCCCCCGACGCACGTGACTTCGACGACGCGATTTCCGTTGAGCCCCTGGGCCACGGGCGTGTGCGGTTGGGCGTCCACATCGCCGACGTGGCGCACTTCGTCCCCCCCGGCGGACCGATTGACCTGGAAGCTCGCCGACGCGGCACCAGCGTCTACTTCCCGGGCCACGTCGTGCCGATGCTGCCGGAGCCGCTGTCCCATGACGTGTGCTGCCTGCGGCCGGGGCTGCCCCGGCTGACGAAATCCGTGTTCCTGACCTATGACGGAGCGGGCCGCGTGGCTGAGACCCGCTTCGCCAATGGCGTCATTCAGTCCGCTGCCCGTCTCACCTACCCGCAGGTGACAGCGGTCCTGGACCGCCGCGCGGGGGTTGGCGGCACGCTTGGAGGCGCGCCGCCCGGCGCGCCGCAGCTCGGCAGGCCGGCAGGGTCGCCGCAGGAGACAGCCCCACGCCTCCCGCGCAGTACGCTCGCGCACGGTGGCTCACACGGCCAAGCCGACGAGCTGGCTCCGGCGATCGTCGAGCTACTGCACACGGCGGCGGACCTGGCGGGACGCATTCGGCGGCGGCGCCTGGCGACCGGCATGATCTCGTTGAGCCTGCCTGAAGTGGCGTTCAGGCTCGGTCCGCAGGGGCAGGTGTTGGACGGCGGCCCCGCCGACACCGGCTTCTCGCACACCCTGATCGAGATGTTCATGGTCGAAGCGAACGAGGCCGTGTCGCGCGCGTTGACGCAGGCGGGGCTCGAGCATCTCCGGCGTGTCCATCCGGAGCCGGACCCGGCCGCCGCCGAGGGGCTGAACCTGCTCGGGCCGGTGCTGGGGCGCTGGCCCACCGCATCGCTCAGCCGCGCGGCCATCCGGTCGCTGCTCGACGCGGCCCGGGGGCAACCGGCAGAGCAGGCCGTGAACTATGTGGTGTTGCGTGCCTTGGCCCAAGCGGTCTACAGCCCGTCGCCGCTCGGGCATTTCGCGTTGGCCAGTGACGACTACTGCCATTTCACGTCGCCGATCCGCCGCTACCCCGATCTCACGATGCATCGGCTGTTCGACGCGCTGGTGGCGGGCCAGCCGGCGCGGCCTCGGGCCGTGGACAAGGCCGTATCGCCTGATGACCTGACGGAACTGGGGCAGGCCGCCAGCGCCGCGGAACGCCGGGCCCAGCACGCCGAGCGCGCTGCGGCCGCGTCGCTGTTCCTGCTGCTCATGCGGGACAAAGTAGGCACGGTGTTCGACGGCGTCGTAACGGGCGTGCTGCCGTTCGGCGCTTTCGTCCAACTGCTGCCTTCGCTCGCCGAGGGGCTCGTCCGGGTCAGCGACTTCGGACGCGACGATTGGCTGTACGACCGCCCGACCGGGGCCTTCGTCGGGCGGCGGACCCGGCGCACCATACATCTCGGGCTGTCCGTGCGTGTCCGCGTCGCCGCGGTTGACCTGCCACGCCAGGAGCTTGTGCTGGTGCCGGAGACGACGGACGCGTTCGGCGTGTGTTCCCCGGGCGAGGTTTCTTCTGCACCGGATGGGCGTTCGCGATCGCGGATTAAGGGAGGGCGAGGCTCCCGCCGAGCCGCCGCTTGCCGGGAGGCTCGCCCTCCCGACCAGCGTCCCAGCCCTTTGGATACCTCACCCGCTGGACGCCGCGGGGCCCGCCAGTCGTCGCGCCGAAAAAAAAGAGGGCACCAGGGGCCGTAAGGCGTCCCGGTGCTCTCCGGAGGGGAAAGAAGCCTGGTACTGCGGTGGGCCTCGTCACACCGGCCCGGTAGAAATCCTCCGTTCGTATCCCGGCGCGTCAGCCGGCCTCACGCCTTCCGACGCACCATGTATTCAATCGGCAGACGTGGCGGAAAACATGAGGTTTTCTGACCGCGCGCCGCGCTGTCGGGGGTCGCGTCGTCCGGCGGTCGGGCCTGGTGCCCAATGGGACACTTGTACTACGCCCCATAACCCCGACGGTTCACGCGATCCTCGTGACGATCGGCGCAATCGTCAACAATGGCGGATTCCAGCCGTGTGGAGTTCGCGGCCTGATTATCGGATTCGACCGCGGGTATTCCGCAGTGGGGTCGTACTACTCGCCGTCACCGGATTTGCGGGGGTCGATGGAATGAGGCCCGCATGATCGTGTGATAATGCCGGGTCCCCGGGGGCGAGAGCGGCAAGTTCCTCTTCTGGCACGCGCCGGTCGCGGGGCGTGCGGCGGGGGGCGCGGCCACCGGGCGCGGTTCCGGGAACGGTTTCAAATCTTTTGCTGACAAATATTTGACACCGTGCGCGGTTTTTTTGGAAATATTTTAGTGCTCGGCACTAGACAACCGATGGACATGGTGCCTAAGACTTAGTACCTCCTCCTCCTGAAGAGGACAGGCATACCAAAGAGTCCTCTTCAAACTCCTCCTCCTGGGGACCCGTCACTCGCGGGTCCTCTTTTTTTGCGCGCGGATTTGCGGGGTCGTGACGGCGCCTGCCTCCGACATCGGGAAGGCACCTGTCTCCGGCGTCGGGGGGACGACACTCCCGCTGCGCCGCGACGCACCCAAGGCGGCGCGGCGGGGGCCTCACCCCACCGTATCGCATGATCGAGGATGCCCGCCTAAAAGCGGGCCAGCAGGAACACGAACCCGTTGATGTCCTGGTCGTTGAACACGCCGTCGCCGTTGATGTCCCGTTTGAACAGCGGGCAATCCGGGTAGGTGGCGGCGTACGTCGCCGGCTCCATGAACGCCAGCACAAACGGGTTGATGTCGCCGAAGTCCACGTAGCCGTCGCAGTTGAGGTCGCCCAGCGCCTCGCACTGGTCGGGCACGCCGTTGCCGTTGAGGTCGCTGACCACGCCGGCGGCAATGTCGCACTCGTCCGGCGCGCCGTTGCGGTTGCAGTCCGGGGAGATTACGCCCTCCCACGGGCGGAAAGCGAGGAACATCGCGGCGCCGTTGGGGTAGGTGTGGACGAGCGCCCCGGTCCGGCCGTCGTACTGGTACGCAGCGCCGCCCGCGGGCCCGGACGCCGATGCGACGAACAAGTCGCCATTGGGGCCGAAGGCGAGGCCGCGGGCCGGCGGCACGGGCGTCTGCGTGAAGAGGCCGAGGAAGGCGCCGGTCTGGCCGTCGTAGCGATAGACGTACCCGTCCGTCCGCGAGCTGACGTACAAGTGGCCGTCGGGGCCGAACTTCAGGTCGTACGGGCGGTCAATCCCGCCCGCCCCGGCGACCACGAACGTCCGCACATAGGCCCCCGTTTGCCCGTCATACTCCAGTACTTCGTTCGTGGCCGAGCTGCCGACGAACAAGTTGCCGTTGGGACCGAAGGTCAGACCCCACGGCGCGGTCAAGCCGCCGGAGCCGGTGGTCACGAAGTCGCCGAGGTAGCGACCGTCGGCCCAGGCGAAGCGCGGGACGCGGTTGGCTGTTCCGCCGGCCACCAGGATGTCGCCGTTGGGCATGAACGTGATGCCGCGGCCTTGGACGACGCCGCCGGCCTGCATGGCGACGCGGGGGCCGATCAGGGCCCCGGTCTTGCCGTCGTACTCCCACAGCGGGCCGGACTCCTGCTGCCACAGGAACAGGTTGCCGTTCGGCCCGTACGCGACGCCCGACGGCAGGTACCCGGTGGTCATCGTGTAGCGCCGCGTCCCCGTCAGGAGGTTGTACACCGAGAAGCCGCCGTAGCCGTACGCGTCGGTGACGACCAGCTCGCTGGGGTTGAGGTCGCACTCGTCCGGCACGCCGTTGGCGTTGCAGTCGGCGCTGAAGCCGCCGGCCACGTCGCAGCTATCCGGCACGCTGTTGTTGTTGCAGTCCGATTCCGTGCCGGCGGCAATGTCGCACTCGTCAGGGAGGTTGTTGAGGTTGCAGTCCTTGCTTGTGCCGGCGAGGAGGTCGACGTTGTCGGGGAGGCCGTTGTTGTTGCAATCCACGTCGGAGGTGATGAAGGTGAAGGTCATCTGCGGCCCGGACGCGCTGATGTGGTGGACGGACAGGAGCGAGGAGCTACCGTCCCACCAATGGGTGTTGGGGTTGGTGTGCGGCGCGCACTGGATATAGCCGGGTCCGGCCCACAGGTCCGTCGCGTCGCCGTCGTTGACGTAGCGCTCCAGGTCCCACCGGCCGTCGGCCTGCACCAACGTGACCAGGTAATGCGATTCCGGCGTCATCTGCTGATTGTTGTTGCTCCCGGTCGTGTCGACGTGCCAGATGGCCAGGCCGGCATCGGGCAGGCCGGCGTCCCGGCCGAGGCGCTGGCGGTTCTCAATCAGGTAATACTCGTTGGCGGCGGTCGGGTGCTCGTACTTGTAGATCACGTTGCCCGCCACCGGGGCCAACAGCCCCATCTGGGGCGTGGTGAGCAGTCGCAGGTCGGCCCACCCGGCGCGGTACTTCATATAGGCGCACGGTTGTTGCGGGTTGGTGTCAGAGGTGTACGTGCACATCAGGCAGAACTTGCCGACGCCGGAGGAGTCGTAGTCGTAGTCGTACAGGTCGGGCCAGCCCATGAGCATGTGGCCGTTTTCGTGGCAGAAGGTGGCCAGGGTCAGGGCGTTCTGCATGTCGGTCATCTGGTAGCGGTAAGTGCAGACGCCGTCGGCGCAGAAGTGGACCGACCAGGCGTGCGGCCATAGCCCCTGGGCCCAGGCGCTGTTGGAGAACCCGGCGTAGAAGCAGTTCAAGGCGTCGACGATGCCGTCCTTGTCGGCGTCGTAGAGGCTGAAGTCGAAGCCGCCGTCGTCAAGGGCCTGCAGCGCTTCGAGGATGAGTTCGCGGGCGCGTTGTCCGAAGGAGATGTTCGGGTCGATGTAGTAGGTTTTGGGGTGGGCGGCGCGATAATAGGCAGTCGGGACGAAGTTGGTGTAGTTCAGTTTCCCGTTGGACACATCGAAGTAGTAGTCGCGGACGGAGCCCTTGTTCCCGGACCCGGCGTAGCCGATCTTGTTGCAGTACTGCTCGACGGTGGCCGGGGCGATGGTGCCGACGTCGTCGGAGAAGTCAATCAGCAGCGTGATCCCCATCACGTCGCCCAGCGTCGGCCCCTCCGGCTCGTTGTCCATCCCCGCCGGCAACGCCTCTAGCCGCCGCCGTTCAAAATCCTCCCGCGCGGCGCGGACCTGGGCTGTGACGGCGGACTGGTTGATACGAATGTGCGGCGTCACGCCGAGTAGGGCGGGGCTGACCGTGCCCACGCGGGCGCCGGTGGACAGCAGGGTGTTCCCGTCGGGCGACAGGCGGGCGTAACAGATGACCTGGGTGGCGGGGTCACGGACCAGCGTGTACCCGTCCAGCGACTCGACCACCGTGTAGAACTCGTCGCCCCAGATGCGGACCTGGATCGTCTGGCCGTCGGGCTGACGAAGGGGCAGAACCTTGCCCTCGACCGGCCCCGCCGACGACAGCGGCGTTGCCCAGGCGACGATCACCAATAGCACGACCATCCACTGTTGACTTGCGGCCACCGCACGCATCATGGGTTCTTGCTCCTGATTAGGGGTTCCGGTTGGCGTGGGCGACGAGGGCAGGATAAGCCTGGCCATCCCGTGGCGCGTGTCGCCGGCACGTCCTTAGACTCATCACCGGCCCCCGAGTGTTTCGCCGCTCAACACAAGGGCGACGGCATCCTACCCGGGGAGCACGTGATTCTTTTTAGCCGGCCGGGATGCGGCTCACCGGCGGCGAGCGGCTCCCGGTCCACCGTTCGATTCTAACGCAGCGCGGCGGATTTCCAAAAAAAGGTGGCTCCGGTGCCGGGCAGCGCAGGTTCCGATAACCTTGATGCTCCGAGCGCCGTTCGGACTCGGACGCCGGTCGGCGCCGTGCGTTGCACGCAGCGCTTTGATACCATGCCGCGTGGCATTCGGACCGGAGTGCTCCGGGGTGCCGCCGACGCCGGCGGCGGGCGCGGTGCTCGCCGCAGGAGCGGCGCGGCCCGGACCGCCGAGGGATAACGTTATGGTGCGAACACTCATCGCGCTCGTTGTGGTGGGCGGACTGGTGGCCACGGGTTGGGCCCAGGAAGAGCTCCCGTGGATTTCGAAGGCCCGGCTGGGGATGGTGGTCAGCGACTCGCCGGACGCCTCGCTGATGGGGGCCCAGGCCCTGGCGCTGGGCGGCAACGCCTTCGATGCCGCCATCGTCACATCGCTGTCGCTGGCCGTGACCCGGCCGCAGAGCACGGGCCTGGGCGGCGGGGGCTTCATGATCGCGTATGTGGCGAAAGACGACCGTTTCGTCGCGCTGGACTTCCGCGAGACCGCCCCCGCGGCCGCCACCCGCGAACGCTACGCCAAGCTTCTGGCCGAGGCCGGCAACGGCCCCCCGCCGACACTATATGGCGGTGCGGCGGTGGCGGTACCTGGGCTGGTGGCGGGGTTGGGAGAGATTCACCGGCGGTATGCCACCCGCCCCATGAGCGACCTGACGGCGCTGGCGGTCTTTCTGACGCAATCGGGATTCGCGGCAGACGAGCACTATCTGAAGGCCTGCCGCAGCGTGCTGGACGATTACGCCAAATGGCCGCAGCTCAAGGAGCGCTGCGGCCGCACCTACGAGACTCTGCTCCGCGAGGGCAATTTGCCGAAGATCGGCGAGCGTGTCCGGCGGCCCGACCTGACCGAGACGCTGCGGTTGCTGGGCGAACAGGGCGCGGAGCCGTTCTACACCGGCGAAGTGGCCGCGGCGATCGTGGAGGCCGTGCAGGCCACCGGCGGGTTGCTGACCAAGGAGGACCTGGCCGGCTATCACGTCAAAGAACGCGAGCCGCTGCGTTTCAACTACCGCGGTTACGAGATCGTGACGATGCCGCCGCCGTCCTCCGGCGGGGTGTGCATCGCGCAGACGCTGAACATCCTGGCGACCTACGCCGGCGATAGCGCCACGCAGCCGGTCGCGGGCCGCACCCACATCCTGGCGGAAGCGCTGAAGCACAGCTTCGCGGACCGGGCCCGCTACCTCGGGGACCCCGACTTCGGGGCGGTCCCCGCGGCGCGATTCCTGGACCGGGACCACGCGCGGGAGCTAGCGCGGCGGATTCAGCCCGACAAGACGCTGTCGCCGAAGGAGTACGGCACCGCGGCGTCCGCGCCGGACGACCGCGGCACGTCGCACTTCTGCGTGGCCGACAAGGACGGGAACGTCGTGACGATGACCGAGACCATCAACGGGCTGTTCGGGTCGCTGGTCGTCGCCGGTAGCTACGGTATCGTCCTCAACAACGAGATGGACGATTTCAGCATGCCGTCCGACCAGCCCAACCTCTACGGGCTGGTGCAAAGCCCTGCGAACATGGTGGCCCCGGGCAAACGGCCGCTTTCCAGCATGTCGCCGACGCTGGTGTGCAAGGACGGCAAGCCCGTGTTGGCGCTCGGCGCGTCGGGCGGCCCGCGGATCATCACCTCGGTCGTGCAGGTGATGCTGGCCATGCTCGACCAGAACCAGCGGCTGGAACAAGCGCTTCCGGCCCTGCGTCTGCACCATCAATGGCAGCCGGATGAGGTGTACTTCGACCAGGAGCCCCCGAAAGAGCTGGCCGAGGCCCTGAAGGCCGTCGGTCACAAGCTCAGCGACGAGCGGAAGACAGGCATTGTGCATGCGCTCGTGATCCTGCCCAATGGTTGGGTGGTGGGCGGGTGCGATCCACGCGGCGGCGGACGCCCGGGGGCCGTGCTGGAGTAACGGCCGAGAGGAGTTGGACATGGGCCTAAAGAAATGGCGGCTGTACGCGGCGGGCGTGCTGGCGTTCCTGTTGGGAATCCCGCTGACCGAGCGGGCCTACGGTCAGGCGGATGACATCGTGCGAGCTTCCGTAGCCTTGGCCGAAGCCATTGCCGAATCCGCCGGCGAGAGCTGATCCGTCGGAGCGCGACCCCCCACCGCACGGCGTCAAGTGCGTGAGCGGGTTGCGTCGGCACCGCGCGGGAGCGCGCGGCAATTCGTGCGGTGTTCCCCGCCTAATCGGCCGTGGGGCCGCGCGTGTTTCCGGACCCGGCGGGGCGACCCAAGGGGGGTCAACCTTCTCCCTCGTCCGGTCGATGCAGTGGGTAGGTGCCGCGCCGTCGGGCACGGCCGATCGGACACTGCGCGGACCATAAAATGAGAGTGGGCCGCCCCGGTCCGGAGCGAGCGGACCCGGCGGCTGAGAAGGTGACGCGATGACCGTCCCGCTGGATCCGGGACATCCTCTTCGCCGCCTGTTCGACGGACTGGTCGAGCAGGTCTTCATGGTGGAACTGGGCCTGTGTGATTTGCGGCTGACGGACTACCTGGGAGAATTGCTGGCCGAGTTCGTCCACGTGGATCGCATCCATCGGCTGCGGACGGTGGACGACGAGGTGATCCGCGATTTGTCCCAGATGGAGGCGGCGGCGCGGATGGGCCCAGAGGCGCCGGATGCACGCCGGCGGCGCCTTGTGTACAAGTACATTGGGGACTATACGCTCTTCTGGACCGGGCTCTATCCCGAGCACTTGCGCCCACGCCACCAGGGCGGGATCGACCAATTCGACGTGTATCTCCGGCAAGGGAAGCGTTCGTATGGCATCGCCGGGGAGCTGACCGCTGCCCAGGACCAACCGCCGGCCGACGTGCTCATGCAGCTCAGCGAGCAGTTCGAGTACTGCGTACACGGACTGCACCTGGTCCGCGCGGGGTGGGAACGCCTGTCGCGCGAGTGCGACCCCAACTGACGGCCGCTACCTTCGACGCGCGCTCAACCCGCGCCAGCCGGTGGAACGCAGTTGCCCGAGGCCGGGGTCGTCAAGCCGTCAGCTTGAACGCCGCCGCCCGTGCCCGCGCGGCCGGCTGCCCAGCGCGCCCAGCGCGCTCAGCGACAGCATCAACGCGGAGGTGGCCGGGCACAGCCCCGCCGCCGGGCTCGGCTGCTCCGACTGGCCGGGCTCCTGGCCGTCGCCGTCCGTCGGCGTCGTCGGCGCGCCATCGGTTCCGGAGAGCCCGTGGAGCAATCCCAGGGCGTCGTTCACGACCTGCCGAACGTGGTCCACGTCCTCGCTCTCGCGCTGGCGGAGCAGGTCGATGAGACCGCGAATGAAGGCGGAATCGGCGGTCGGTTCGGGACGCCCGCTCTGGTCGTCGTCGCAGGCATCGCCGATACCGTCATCATCGGCGTCAAGCTGATCGGCGTTGCGCTTGGTGGGGCAGTTGTCCACGCAGTCGGGCACGCCGTCGCCATCCGCATCCGCATCGGGGACCCCGCAGCCGCAGGCGCCGGGCTCGATCTTGTCGGGGTCAGCGGGGCAGCCGTCGCAGGCGTCGCCCACGCCGTCGTCATCGCTATCCCGCTGGTCGGGGTTGGCGACCTGCGGGCAGTTGTCCTCGTCATCGGCGACGCCGTCGCGGTCGGTGTCGCCCCGCACCGTCAGCGTCGCCGGCGTGCTGCCCACCTCCCCGCACGCCCCCGTCACGCGGACGGTGTAGCTGCCGGCGTCGGCGAGTCGCGCGTCGGCGATCGAGAGCACACGGGTCGCGGTCCCCGCGATGCGCCCGCCGTCGGACAGCGGTTGACCGTCCTTCAACCACACGTACTGCAAGTCCGCGCCGAGCGCGGTCACCGTGAAGCGGGCGCCGCGGCCCTCCAAGGTGGTCGCGTCGGCCGGCGGGCGGGTGATCTGTGTCGCTGCCGGCACAGTCAGCGCGACCTTCGGGCTGGCCACGACACCACAGACATCGGCCACTTTCACGTGGTACTCGCCCGCGTCCCCGGCCAGGACCGGGTCAATCCGCAGCGCCGCGGCCGTCGCGCCGGCAATGTTCCCGCCGCTCACCAGCGGCTGGCCGTTGCGATACCACTGGTACGTCAGGGGGCCGCTGCCGGTGGCTTGCACCGTGAAGACCGCCCGGTCACCCAGGCACGCGGTCCTCGGCTTCGGCAACAGCGCGAACTCGGGCGCGGCCGCGTCGAGCTCCCAGGTGTCGCTCAGCGGCCCCAGCGCACCGGCGTCATAACCTCCGTGCAGCACCGTTACCTTTCGCACGCCGTCAAAGGCCATGCCGACCGCCGCCCGCGCGCCCGGACCGCGGGGACCGGGTTGCCATGCGCTGCCGTCCCAGTACCACAGGTCGTCCAGCATCGCGGGATAGGCGGCGCCCCCGGACAGCTCACCGGCCTCTCCGCCGAACAGCACGACGCCGCCGCGCGCGTCCCCGGCCAGGCCGTGTGATGCGCGCGGTGCGGGCCCGCCGGCGGCCGGCTGCCACGCGGAACCGTTCCACAGCCACGTATCGCCGAGCGTCCCTTCTTCCCACGCGCCGCCGAACAGCACCACGCGCCGGTCAACCTCGGACAGCGCCAGCGCGTGGTAAGCTCGGCCGCGAGGGCCGGTGGCGTTCAGTCGAATCCACATTCCGCTGCTGAACACCCACGTGTCGGCGCGGAAGCCTTCTCCGTCGTACCCGCCGAACAGCAGCACGTCGTGACCGGCGGCGTCATACGCCATTGCGGCCCCGATACGCGGCGCGGGCCCGTCGCCCGTCACCTCCGTCCAGGTGCCCGCGACGCCGTCCCACAGCCACGTGTCACCCAGAGAGCCCGCCACCCCCATTCCGCCGAACACCACGACCCGCCCCAGACCGCGGTCGTAGGTCATCGCGTGCGCGAACCGCGCCGGTGGCACGCTGCCGCTGACCTGCCGTCGCGTCCAGGCGTGCCCGTCCCACTCCCACAGGTCATTCCGCGGCTGCGAACCGTCAAAGCCCCCGAACAGCACGGTCACGCCGCGACGCTCGTCAAAGGCAAGCGCAAAGGCGGAACGTGGCGGCGTGGGGCCCGTGGCGGAAACCTGGTCCCAATCCAGGCACGACGGTGCGCACGGATTGGGTTCACACGAAGTGCCCTCTCCCCGCCAGCCGCCGTAGGCCGCCAAGCAATCCACCTCCAGCAGCACTTGGCATTGACCGTCGGGGAAGCAGCAGGCGCCCGGAACGGGCGGGCACGGGTCGGGCTCGCACGGGACTCCCGGTCCTTGCCAGATGCCGCCGCCGGAAAGGCACTCCGCTTCCTCCAGGACCTGGCACTGCCCCGCGGGGAAGCAGCAGGCGCCGGTCGGCTGCGGACAGGGGTTCGGTTCGCAACTGGTCCCCGGTCCCTGCCAGACGCCGACGCACTCGAGCTCCGCGGTTACTGCGCACGAGCCGTCCGGGGCGCAGCAGGCGCCGAGCGGGGGGCCGGTGTCCTCGGTCAGACAGAAGCTCAGGTCAAACTCCTCGAACACCGGATAGCCGTATTCGCGGTACGAGAGGCCGTTGCCCTCCGGCGACGTCATCCAATAGAACCAGCAACCCGGGTCGCCCATCCCCATGATCGAGACCCACCCCGCGCTGACCGGGCAGCACGGTGCCAACTCATCCACGGAGAAATACAGGAGTTCGTTGCGGCCGTAGAGCAGGCCCGTGTGGGTGATGGTCGGCACCACTTCGTACGCGCACAGCGCCTCCCCCGGGTGCCCCTCGACATCTGCGTGGAACGCGATGCGGAACACGGGCTCGCTGTCGACGCAATCCTGGAGCCCGTTCCCCGGATCATGGGCCAGCAGGCCCCACCAGTGAACGTCGCACACCGACGCAGGTGAAAGGAAGAAGTCATCGTAGCGCAGAATCTCCTGACTCAACTCGCTCAGGCCGACCTGCCACGGCGCGTTCGGATCGTGCGGGGTCTGTCCGTGGACCGTCCCCGGCGGGCACTCCTGCGCGGCCGACGACGAGATCACCGCCCCCATCAGCACGACGCCCATTACTCTAAGCACATGGCCGACCATCAGATATCCTCCGACCGCGCCATTCGCGCGGGACGGTTCCACCGGCGTCACGATCCGTGTTCGGCTCGGCCCGGCACGCCCAGTGTAGCACGATGCGCCGCGAATCCGCAAAAGGTGGCTGCGGCCGAGCGTTCTCGGACGGACGGCGGTCCCGAGTTCGTGCCAAGCGTCGTTCACCTTGTCGCGCGGCCGGGCCCGGGTGCTAAGTGGCGCCGTCGGTAACGTTTACGCTCTGTCCTCTTGCGTCGCTGGGGCGGACGGGGCAAACTGTGGACACCGATTCGGCGGAACCCCGCACGCCCCGCGTGCCGATAATGTCATCGTCTGCTGTGCGCGGTGGAGCCATGATCGAAAAAGCCTGCGATCTGTGGATTGAGCCGGCCGAGTACCGCTGCATCCTCACCAGCGCTGCCGTCGCCAACGGTGAGGCGGTGTTGGAAACGCCCTCGGCCCGCATCGCTGCCACGCGGTTCGCCGGGCTGGCGTTGGATCTTGGCCGACTCATTACGGCGCGCGGCAACCACGTTCACCTGTTGCGGCCCGGACTGTGCTCGTTCCCGATCAAGCAGTATCAATGGGCCGGCCCGTCGCTCCAGGTCATCGAGCGGAGCGCCCGCGAGCTGGCGGAGATCGTCGGCACCGCCAAGACGCTGTTGCCGCGACCCGGCTGCGGCGACGGCGAGCTCAAGTGGGAGGACGTCGCCAAGGCGCTCGCCTTCCTGCCGAACAACATCATCATCGTGCCCTGACGTCGCTCACTGCGCGGGCCGACATGCCCGCCCTTCATCAGCGAATCTTGTAGCCCAAGACCACCGGCACGCCGCCGGGCAGAATGCGCGCCGGCGGCGTCACCGTCACCGCCAACTGGAACGTGGCCGGGTCGTCCTCCAACGGGCGGGCTTGGACGGCGACCTGCTGTTCTTCCGGCGGTACGTCCGCCACCGTGAGCCAGTCGCGCACGTGGGCGAGCGTGAAGGCGACCAGTTTCTCCTGCGTCATGCCGGCCAGGTGCGGCTTGAGATCGAGCAACAGGCTGGACAGCCGGCTGGCGAAAAGCTGGTACGGCAGGCTGACTTCCAGCAGGGCGTGGCCCTCGGCGCGGACCGGCCGCGCGGCGCTGAAACCGTTACAGACCAGGGCTTCAGTGTCGTGACGTGCGCTGAGCAGGGCGTTGATGCCGACGGCGGCCAGCTCCTGCCCCTTGTCAATCGTCATCGTCGTGTCCGTCGGCCCGAGGGTCTTGTCGCCCTTCTTGCCGCCGATCGCGGAAGTGAACCCTTCCAGCCGCCCGACCAGCCCGGTCGGCCAGCCGGTTTCGGCGACGCTTTGCGCGACGGTACAGGCGGCGGCGACGGCGCCCGTGGCCCACACGCAGTCTTTGTCCGCGACACACGCTTCACGGTAGTTGAAGTCAATGTCGGCCTTGGCTTCCTGACCGTGCGGCGCGCGCAGCAGCCCGCGGCCGAAGACCACGCCGAGCGCGCGCGCGTACGGCTGCCCGCGGAGCGTCTTCCACTTTGCGAACTGCCATTGGTCGAATACCGACCGGATCGCCGGCAACGTCGGCACCTGCCAGGCGTGCTTGACGCCGAAGAACTCCGCCCCGACGCCCGTAAGGATGACGACGGGGAGGCTGGCGGCGTGCTGGGCGAGCTCGTCGAGGACTTCGAGATCGCGGGCCGTATTGCCGAACAGCGTGTCCACGATGAGCAGGTCGGGGGCCTCCGCCCCGTCGTCGAAGACGGGGTCGATCACGCGCGTGGTGAGCCGGTCGGTCAACGCCGCGCGCGGGGCGTGCAGCACATTCAGCCGCAGGCCCTTGCGAAAGTCGCAGTGCGCGACCAGGAAGGCCAGCGAACGCCAAGCCGCTTCGAGCTGCTGGACGGGCGGCGCGTGGAGGACGGCATCGAGCCATGCGGTCAAGCGCTGGTCGATCTGGCCCAGCGTGCGGCGCAGCGCGGATGCTTCCTCGGCAGGAATCTGCACGCCGCCGCCGGCCGCGGCCGCGGAGACGATCCTGCCGATCGGGCTCTTGGGCGGCGGCGTTGGCAATCCCGGCGCGTCGCCGCCGAGGTCGAGTTGTCCCAGCAACTCATCGACGGCTTCTTCCGAGACCGGCGCGGCGGCGGGCGTCCAGTGCAGCGCCGCCGTGAGCCAGGCGAGGATGGGGTCGGCCGCCACGAGCTTCTGAACGGAGTTGTTCAGTTGCTCGAAGGTGGACTTGCCGCGCAGGCGGGCCACGATGCGCTCGCGGGCCTCCCACAGGCCCCTGGTGGCCGCGAGCTGGGCGAGCACCGCCGCCGGCTGAAAAGCCCTCAGCGAATCGAACTGGAGCGTGACCTCCACCATCACACTGCCGGGGGCCAGAGGGTCGGTCGTCTTGAACCGGACGGCGGGGCGGGCGTCGGCCAGGACGGTGTCGAAGTTGTCGGCGTTGCACTCGACGATCTGGTCCGGCAGGGGGCCGGACAGCGTGCCGTATTCCGAGCCGGCCAGGTCGCTGACCACCAACAGGCGGTAGGGGCGGTCGCGGGTAACCCGGAGCCCGTCGGGCAGCGGGAAATCGACCTCGACATCGGGCGGGAGAGGTTCTTCGGTCATGGGGCAGTCTCCATCGCGGGCCGAGCGATCCGAGCCGCGACCGTCAGGGAACGGACGAACTGCATCTCACCGGTAGCCGCTCCCTCACGGTCGCGGCTCGGATTGGATGCGTGTGGGCCGCACTACAGCCCTCTCACCGGATTGCGGCGGATCCAGTCGTCCACGTGCATGCGGATCGTGTACTCGGGCGTTTCACACCCGCCGCCGCCGAGCGCCAGGTCCACGATGCCCGAGGCGACGCGGCCCTCGGGGCCGGCGCCCAGGTTGGCGCGTCGGAAGCGTTCGTCCAGGTCATAGCCGGCGACCCGGGCCAGGCTGCGCATGTGCTCGATGACGGTGCCGCAGGCGTGCGGGTGATACCGCAGGCGCTGAATCAGGTAGTCCTTGACTTGGGCTTCAACGAGCGAGTTCATGTCCACTCTCCTTATCCTGCTTCACTTGGAATCGCTGGGGTCATCGATCCATCCTTCATGAGGCTCCGGTGGCGGCGACGCGCGGCTCACGGGTTCACCCAGACCGCGTCGTCCCGCCACCCGTCCGATGAAGTCACGGTCGGGCTGCCGGCCTTCACGCGGATGAGGAACCACTTCTTGTGTTTCTTGTCCGGCGACAGGTACTCCGTGGTGTTGATGTAGTCGTTCTTCTTGACGCCGACGGCATCGAGGATTTCCCACATCGTCTCGCGCGTGTCCCCGAGCGACGCGAAGCCCCATTCCGTTTCCTTGTCCACCGGCCCCGGGCTCATGCAGCCGAGAAACCAGTTCGGGAAATTGCCCGGGTGGATGAAGATGGAGGTCGTCCGCTTGGTCGATTTGGGGTTCTTGAGGATCCAGCCCAGCACGCCCAGGTCCCAGGCCGACGTCTCCTCGCTCCACGTGTACCCGACCCAGATCGCCGGATAGTCGGCGCGGCCCTGCTTGTCCGCGTGATTGCCCATGACCCGCACGTAGCCGGCGTAGGTGCCCGGGGCCAGCGTACACATGTCCAGGGTGTAAGCGCTCTTGTCGCTCTTCCAACGCTGCCAGACCGTCACCATCTTGTACTGGCGGCCCGTGCCCGTCGATTCACCCGGCTTTGTGCGGAAGGCGAAGTCGCCCCGCAGACCCCACTGATGGTCCGGGCTGCTACCGGGCTGCTTCACCGGGCTACGCCACTTCCAGCCCGCCTCGTCGATCTTCACCGGGAGCGGCAGTTGCCCGGCGGTCGGGAACCAGTACGCTAGGCCACGCTTCTCCGATTCGCCGAGGTGCAGCATCAGCGACTGCTTGCCCACGCGGACGCTCTTCTGTTCCTTGACGTCGAATTGGCACAGGCGATCGCCCGCCTCCAGGACGACTTCGCCCGTCGGCGTCTTGTTGACCCGCTCGGCCAGGTCCGTCGGCTCGCCGACGCCGAACCACGCGGGCGTCGCCACGCGCGGCTGCCAGAAACGGTAGAAACGAAACTGCGTGCGGTAGGTGATCTCGATTTCCGCGTCGGGCCGCGGCGTGTCGTCCAGCGTCACGCCCGTGCTGCTGCCGGTCACGGAACGCTTGCCCGTGCAGGCCGCCGCGGCGCTCGAATCAGGAACGAACGGCGGCCCCGCCGCCGCCTGCGCGGGCTTCTTGGCCGACTTGTCGCCATCCGGTGGACTCATGCTACTGCCTCTGTGACGTCGTGGTCACGGCCGCGCCGGGCCCTCAACCCAAGGGTCCGGACGGGTCCGGGGCCTCCGTCGTATCCAGGTCTTTCGCTTGCAGGCCGTAGTTCTCGAACGTGGCCTCATCGACCGCGTCCGCGCTGCCCATCGGCCCCGCCATCCGGTCGTGTACGTCGTTCAGCTTCGCCAGCGTGGCCTGGTCCAGTTTCTGCGACGCCGGCAACCCGACGCGCTGCCGGAAGAGGTTCAAGGCCGCGATCGTCCGCGGGCCCAGCCGGCCGTCCGCAGGTCCGCACGGGAAGCCCAGGTTGTTCAACCGCTGCTGAACACCCGAAATCTCGGTGATCGGATCGACTCCACCCAACACAAAGCGGTAGACATCGCTGCCGACCGTGAGCGTGGCCCGGCGTGCGTTGCCCCGCAATGGTTCGTGAATCCGCCCCTGCGCGTCCGTCGTGCCCGTGCGTTGCTCTCCGCCCGCCTCCAGGGTGTAGGGCTCGTTGGCCCGCGGCGCGCCGTTACGCAGCAACTTCACATCCAGCCAGTGCGGCTCGCCCCGCCGCATGAACTTGTGGTGCTGGTCCGTGTTGGCGGTTTCTTCCTTGGGGCGTTTCTCCGGCACGAAGACGGCGTCGCCCGGCAGCAGGATGTTGGGGTCGCCGCGCCGGCGCCGCAGCTCGGCGTTGGCCGGGTGGTTCCACAACGTGTCCCAGAACTGCCCCGTGTCCGCCGCGATGCTCGACAAGCACTCGCCCTGGCGCACGGTCCGCCACTCTCCGCGCGCGGTCGTCGAACCG
This sequence comes from Planctomycetota bacterium, assembly GCA_040755725.1. Taxonomy (GTDB): domain Bacteria; phylum Planctomycetota; class Phycisphaerae; order UBA1845; family Fen-1342; genus JBFMAI01. The sequence goes on from JBFMAI010000035.1 coordinate 61,876, forward strand.
GCGGGGACCGGTCCCTCCTCGCCCTGTGCCGGCGGCGACGTCGCACCGGCGACCGGCGGCGGGGCTTTGCCGGTCCAACGTTGCCAGGCGGCCATGTCCAGGTTGGGAAAGCGGACCGTGCAAGCCCCGGCGCGTTTCAGCCCCTCGACGCGGAAGGTGCCGCGCGCGTCCAGGCCACTGCGGACCTCCTGCGTGCGCTCGCCCTGCGGCAATCGGACGATGAAGGGTTCGCCGACGACGGGTCGGTTCGCTTCGTCGACGAGCTCGATGCTTACCCAGTGCGTGCCCGTGTCCACTTTCTCGCTGGACGGTCCCGGGGCGCGCTCTTGCGGCTCGGTCTCTGTTTCCGTTGTCGCGGACTCGGTGCTTTCCTCCTCGTCGCCGCCCGCGCCGCCATCGCCGCCACCGCCACTGCCGCCACCGCCGCCCCCTCCGCCACCGCCGCCGCCACTACCACCCTCGTCACCAATGAGCACGGTCTGGTCGCCCATCGAGATGGGGTCGGCGCCGCCGCAGGCTTCCATGACTTTGTCATTCTGCCGGCAGGCGGGCAGGTTGTTGATGAGGACGGTGCCGCTGCCCTTGGTCACGAAGCCCGGGCCGTGCGGCACGGCACCGGCGGGCATGGGGCAAATATGCATGTCGGACAAGCTGGACATCGCGGACACCACGGCGGAAGCCGCCGCGCCCGCCGCAGCTTTGATGCCTTCGGTATAAGCGTTGTTCGCCGCCGGCTGGCCGCCGGGGGCCGCCGACGCGGAGGTCCACGCTGTGGTAAGCGTGGCGTTCGTTGTGTTGAGCGTGGCGATCTGCGTGCCGGCGGCGCTGGCGGCGGCGGGGGCACCGGCCGCGGCGGCCTTCGCGCCGCCCTCGGTGAGGTTCTGGCAAATCTTGGCGATGTCGGCCGCCGCGTCAGCCGGCGTCATCACGGGCTTGGCCAGGAACGACTTCATCGTGTTGGAAATCGCGTCCAGCGCTGAGGCGACAGAGGTCGGCAGCGCCCGCCAGGCCGGCATGTACCCGATCAGGACGTTATTGCTGCCCGGACCCGGGTTGAGCGGGTTGCCGTGGCCGGTCGGATCGTTGGTACGTGCCGCGGGGGGCATCAGCTCTCATCCTTGGACGCCGGGGCCGTCTCCAGCTCCCACCACAGCGGGTCGTCCTGCTCGCGGGGGTAGCCCTTCTTGCTGTCGACGTACTTCTGCTGGTCCTCGGTCAGAGAGCCGAGATAGAACTCGATGGCCCGTGCGCACCGCGTGAGCAGCCCGAGTTCCTCTTCGTCGCTGGGCTTCTGGCCGGTCGGGCCGACGACGCCGGTCGGCATGCGCATCAGGTCGAGGATTTCGGAGAAGACGGCCGCCAGCTCGGCGGGCGTGCCTTCGTCGCACTCGCGTTGGAGCATCATCAGGCTCCAGGCCGGCATGCTCGTGGTGGGATAGACCTCGAGTTCCAGATAGACGCGGGCCAATTGGCCGCGTCGGCGGGCCGGGTCTTTCACCGCGAGAATCTCGAACTTCCGCTTGCGGGCGCGCTCCACGCGGGCGAAGCGGTCGGCCTTCAGCGATTCCATCTCCGCGGCCCGCCGGTCGGCCTCCTGGCTCTGGGCGGCGGCGGCCTGGGCCTTGCGTTGCTCGGCGTCGAGGAAGTCGGTGACGATCTTGGGGTCGGCGCTCGCGGGCAGGGCGAAGTAGGCGCCAACGATCAGCTCCGGCGCCTCGGACGCCGGCCGCATCCCCGCCAGGTAGCGCAAATACTCAGCGGCCTGGCGCCCCTGGGCGTCGTCGCCGACATCCGCCAGCAGCGTCGTGAACACGAGGGCCCGTTGCCATTCGGCCTCGCCGGACTCCCGCCGGTTCAGCCGCTGGGCCAGCGTCGGGGCGGTCTGGCGGAGGTTGTAGAAGCGCACCAGCTCGCTGAGGCGTCCGGCCTCCGGGGCCGTGAGGGCGTCCTTCTCGAGGGCTCTGGTGGCGAACTCCCCGGCCTGCCGCGGCTCGACCCGCTTGGGCAGCGGGGTCGGCATGTCGAACTTCTTCGCCTTCAGGAAGGTGAGGAGCGCGTGGTCCGCCTGGGCCTTCTCCAGATAGCCGTTGGGGGGTTTGGGAAGCATGTCTCACCTCTTGCCGAGCTAGCGCGGAGTCGGAGCCTCACGCAGCCGCCGCAACGGAACGAACAGGGCGCTCGAATGCGTCCGCAGACGCTGGGTACACGTCGGGTTCGCCGCGGCGCCGACGGGCAGGTCGGCGGCGGGTCGCCCGATCTGGCGACCGCCCATGAGGCGCCATTCGCCCTCGACGCGGGGCACGCCCTGTTTCAGCGTCACGAGCCACACGTTGAGCGGGCCGTCGGAGATGCGCTTGCGGATCGGGCGGTCGCGGGCGAACGCGGACATCCACTCCGAAAACGCGAGCGCATCGTTCTTGCAGAAGATGTTGCCCTCATGGTCCTCTTCCTGGTCGGCCCCGTTGCTGAAACTCGTGTGGAAGCAATCGCACAGCGCGTGGCCGCCCTCGTGCGAGAGCGTCACCGGCGAGGTGTAGCCGCCCTGGCTGACGAAGACCACCAGCCGGAACTCCGGCAGCGGGGCCACGGTCCCGGAAATGCCGACGTGCGGCAAGATCGCCTCGCCGTTCAGGCCCGCGGTCTCCAGCCGGCGCGTCACCAAGGCGCACAGGTACTGGCCCGGCCGATTGAAGTTCTTCGCGGCCGCCCGGTAGTCCGGCGAGCCGACCATGCGGGCCTTGCCGCCGCGCCGCGGCTCCGCGGGCGTGTTGTAGACGTCCTCGTTGCGGACGCGGGCGTTGGTCCAGCCGGCCGTGCTGCCGATGGTCTGGGCCTCGGCGGGATCGCCCGTCACGCTGTGCACGGGGGCCAGCGTGCCGTCGGGATTGAAGCACAGGATGTCGGCCGAGCCGAAGGGGCGTGGTGAGCCGATGATCGGCGGGTTGGCCGAGACGCGGCAGACGACGCCCTGGCGGCGCAGCTCTGCGGCGAGCTTGCCGGCGGTGAGGGCCGGGGAGGCGCCCCGATCCGTCGTGATGCTCGCGGCCACGCGCCCGCTGGTCAGATTGACCTCGGCCCGCAGCGTCTTTCCGCCCGTTGCCGGCAGGCCGTCGAAATCGGAGATCACGATCATGTTGCGCGGCTCGGGGACGTCGTGGATGAAATTGTCCACGATCGTTACGCCGGGGCCGGGCTCCTGGATGGTCTTCACGCCGATGTTGGCCTGCGCGTAACGGTTGCGCAAGTTGACGAAGACCATCTGGCGCATCTGGGCGTTGGTGGCGCCCGAGCCGGCCTGCCCGCCGATCCGGACGACCTTCAGCTTGAGTTCGATCTCCTCCCTGCCGACGTGGGCCACGGCGCGGGCGCGGCACTTGCCGTTGGCGTCGGCGTGCTCACAGTCCGGCGCGGGCCGGAAGGCCTCGATGCGATAGTCGAGAATCTCGATCTCCGGGTCGTCGAGCGCGGGCGTGAGCAGCACCTGATCGGTCACCGCGGTGCCGGTGTCGTTCGACGTGCCGGCGTCGTCGTTGGCGATGTTGATCCGACCATCCGTGCGCTTGAGCTGGCGGTCCTCGTCATCGACGACCAGCCGCAGGTACGGCGAGCGGTACCAGGGTGTATTGTCCCACCGCTGGCAGCGGATCGGGCCCAACGAGGTGCCGGCCTGCGTGAGGTCCTGCCACGATTGAATCTCGTTGGGGACGCGGCCCAGGACGGGGCGCTGCGTGCGGAGCCGCACCTCGACCGTGTCGGCGTTCGTGCGGTGCGCGTGCAGGTCGTGGATGAGCAGGCGGAAATGGTCCGGGTCGGCGGACGCGCCCGCACTGAAGCCGAAGAAGTTGGCGTCGCGCCAGGGGTCCGGCGCGAAGCCGCGGCCCTGGCGGCCGGTGACGTAGTTGCTCACCGCCACCTCGCGGACCGCGTCGCCCTGGGCCTCCTGCCCGTTGGCCCGGTGACGATCCTGGATGATCCACACGCGGTTCACCTTGCCCTTGCGCACGAACTTGTGGGCCATCTCCGTCTGGCCGGGCTCGTCCTTGCGCGTCACTTCGGGCACTTTCACCAGGTCGCCGGGCTCCAGCGGACGGGAGTTGTAGTCGGGATTGTGCGGGCGCAGCTTGGTGCAGTTCTTGAAGCCGCTCTCGACGGCGATACGGCACAGCGTATCGCCCTCCTTGGCCCGGATTTCGCGTATCACTGGCATGGGCGAACTCCCTTCGATCGGGGAGCGCGCGCGGCGGGTCGCGGACGACAACCGGTGGCGAGGTCTGCGGCCCGCGCGCTCATGCCTGGCGCTCCCATGCGTCGGTGTCCAGTTGCGGGAACGAGATCTGACACTCGCCGGGGGCAATGCTTTCGATGCGGGCCTTCCCGTTCGCGTCCGTCACGCCCGTCCGCCGCTTCCCATCCGACGTCTGAATCTCGTAGCGCTCACCCGGGACCGGCTGGCCGGCCTCGTCGACCAACTGGATCTCGATCCACGAGGTGCGCGTCGGCGTCGGCTCCTCTTCCTCGAACTCGTGGCCGGGGACCTCCTCGGGCGGCGGGAGCGGCGCCACCGCGGCGCTGGGACCGCCGTACCGCGTGTCCTTGCCCGGCTTGGTGGCGTCGGCCGCGGACGGATCTTCGGCGGTCTGGGGGGCCACGGCGGAGCAGCCCGGCGGGGCGACGGAGGGGCCGGAGCCGCTGTTGATGTACACCGTCGAACCGACGATGTAGACGCCACCCGACGTCAGCACGATCGAACTCCCGCCGGCCGTCAGTTCGATGGTCCCCGAGGCCTCGATTTTCACGTCGGAGGCCTTGCAGGCGAGGGTGGAGGCCACCTCGTGCTTGTGGTTGGCGTCGAACTTTTCGACGACGTCGCCGCCGACGCTGACGGACAAGGTGCCGCCGATGCCCTCCGCGCGATTGCCGTCCACCTTGAGGGAGTCGTCCTTCTCGATCCACGCGCGACGCTCTTCGCCGACGTGCGTCTGCTTGAGCTTGAAGACCTTCTGGCGGTACTCGCCGTACTTTTCGCCGTCCTTCTCGCCGCCGACCAGCACGTGGTAGCTGCCGCCGACGGTGTGGAAATGACTGGCCTTGACGCGGGTGTCCATCTGGCGCTGGGCCTGGATGAGGAGCTGCTCCTTGTCCTTGAGGTCCTCGAAGCGGATCTCGTTGCAGCCCCCGCCGCCCTTGCTGCTGTGCGTCTTGATGACGCTTTTGGTCTTCTCCTTGGGGAGTTCGTAGGGCGGCATGTGGTCGGCGTTGTAGACGCGGCCGATGATGATCGGCTTGTCCGGGTCGCCCTCGAGGAAATCGACGATGACCTCCTGGCCGACGCGGGGGATGAACATCATGCCGTAGGCCCCGCCCGCCATGCCCTGGCAGACGCGGATCCAGCACGACGAGTCGGCGCCGAACAGCTTGGGCTGGCCGCCTTCGTTGCCCGCGCGGTCCCAGTTGAATTGCACCCGCACGCGGCCGTACTTATCCGTGTGGATCTCCTCGCCTTCGGGGCCGACGACGCGGGCGGTCTGCGTGCCGCGCATCACCGGCCAGGGCGTGACCCGCGCCGGGCGGTACACCACGCTGGCGGGGACGCACTCGAACGTGCAGTCGTACACCGGCACGTCAAAGTCGATGAGGTTGGCCTGCACGTCCTCGAGCAAGTTCGGGACCGACAGCCAGGCCAGGGGATGCGCCCCCGAGGCCATCGCGGTGGCCGGCAAGTCGCGGGTCACCTGGCCCGCGTGATACAGCCACGAGGTCAGCGCCCGGTGGGCGGTCGGGTCGCCGGCCCGCAGCCGCGTCACGATTTGCAGCAACGCGTCCGCGAGCTGGGCGATAACGGGGTTCTCATTCGTCCGGGCCTGCAATAGCGACTGGTGCGCCCGCGTGTCCAGAATGTGCGTGCGGCCGTTGCCGCCGGTGCTCGTGCGGGTGGTCGCTTGCTTGCCCTGGTGGACCAGGCTGGTGACCAGGTACGTGTCGTCGTAGCCGGCCGACGGGAAGTCCTGGAGCGTGAACGTCTTGCCCGGGGTCAAGCGCTTGCAGTTGCTGCACCCGATGCCGACCAGCCGGCCGGCCGCGAACTCCTCCTTGCGAATCTGGGCCAACGCGGTGCCCTGGCCCTGTTCCAGGAACTCGCCGGGGTGATCGGCGAACTCCAGGGCCTGGTCCCGGCCGGCGTCGTCGAGGGCCTCCAGCCGCAATTGCGGGTTCTCGAAATTGAAGTCGTTGAGAACCACCGCGCCCGGCCGCACCGACTGGGCCACGCGAAAACGGTAGATGTGCTCGGTCTCCACGTTCAGCCCCGAGATGCTGCGGTAGACCAGCGTGGCGTCGCCTTCAATCGGACCGTAGGCGGAGCGCGAGTCCGCCATCACCAGCGTGTGCCCCGCCTCCGTCTGCTCGAAACACCACCAGATCCCCTCTTCCTCCATTAGTCGGGCGATGAAGTTGTAATCCGTCTCGCGGTACTGGACGCAGTACTCGCGCGGCGTGTAGCTCCGCTCCAGGGCGAAACGGAACCGGTCGGTGGCGATGCCCCCCTCGGTCAGCACGGCGGTGATGATCTCCTGCGTCGTCTTGCCCTGGAAGATGCGCGAGTGGTAGCGGTGGGTCAGCAGCCAGACGGCGGGCACGAGCTCGACGCGGAAATACGTCTGCCCGACCGTCTCCTGGGTCAGCTCCATTCGCCCGACGAGGCCGTGGAACCAGCGCTCACCCTCCGCCGTGTTGATGCTCAGCACGGCGGGCTTGCCCACGATGGCGTCGAGCAGGATGCCCTCGGTCTGGGCGGCCAGGTCGATCTCGAACTTGTAGAGCTGGCACAGCCCCTCGGTCCCGCGGTAGCGGACCACCAGGAACTCATCCACGTCGCGACCGGCGACCTGAAAGGCCAGTTGGGCCTTGCTCATATCTCGCGCCAGGGCCATGACCGCTCACCTCGCTGCCTGCGCTAGGCGTCCGTAAACTCGTAGGTAAACTCGCCCGCGTCGCTGACGCCCATTCGCACGACCGCCGGCATTTTCTCCGTCGCCATCTGCTCCAGGAGCCGCCGCGATAGCACCGGCAGGACCTCGCGGTCGATGACGTGGTCGATCTGCCGGGCGCCCAGGTCGACCTGTTGGCACCGGCTGGCGACGCTGGCATAGACGGCGTCGTTGACGCGGAACTCGATCTCGTGGGCCGCGGCCAGCCGCTGGCCGACCTTGCGCAGCTTCATCCTGGCGATCTGCTGGAGGATCTCGTTGCTGAGCGTCAGGAACGGGATCACCGTCATGCGGGCCACCAGCGCGGGCTTGAAGTGCTCGCGCAGGTGCGGGTAGATGGCGTCCTTCAGCTCGCGCCAGTCCACCTCCTCGCCCGACTCGCACATCTGCTGGATGATGTCGGTGCCGAGGTTGCTGGTGAGGAAGATCACCGTATTCTTGAAGTCGATGACGCGGCCTTCGCCGTCGGCGAGGTTCCCCTTGTCAAACACCTGGTAGAACAGGTTCATGACGTCGGGGTGGGCTTTCTCCACTTCGTCCAGCAACACCACCGAATACGGGTGCTGCCGCACGGCCTCCGTCAGCACGCCGCCCTCGCCGTAGCCGACATAGCCCGGCGGCGAGCCCTTGAGTTGCGAGACCGTGTGCTTCTCCATGAATTCCGACATGTTGATGGATGTCAGAAACCGCTCCCCGCCGAAAAGCAGGTCGGCCACCGATAGCGCCAGCTCGGTCTTGCCGGTGCCGCTGGGGCCGACGCACAGGAACACGCCCATCGGTTGCGTCGGGTTGTTGAGCCCCGCCCGCGAGGCGCGCAGCTTCTCGGCCACGATGCCCAGGGCGTGGTCTTGTCCGACCACGCGGCTGCGCAGCCGCTCCTCCATTTGCAGCGTCGCGGAAATCTGGTCCCGCACCATCTTGCCGACGGGGATCCCCGTCCAATCCGAGAGCACCGCCGCGATCGCCGCCGCATCCACCTGCGGGTGCAGCAGCGGCTCGTCGCCCTGTAACGCACGCAGGGCCTGCATCGCCTCGTCGATCTGGCGACGCAGGTCGGTGCGGTCCACCGGCGTCGCGGATTCGGGCGGTGTTTCCACCGGCGCTTCCGCCCTCTTGTCGCCGACCGGCGGTTGGCGCTCCCCGAGCGCGATGGCGTCGGGGCTCTCGGCGCCCTGCAATTGGGCCCGCAGTTCGCGCACGCGGTTGACCGCCTCCAGCTCCTTCTGCCAGCGCTCTTCGGTCGCGGCCCGCTGCTCCAGCAGCGCCGCCCGCGAGGCCTCCATCTCGGCCAGGGTCTTGTCGTCGATCATCAGCCCCGCCGCGTGATCGCGCTTCAGCGCGGCAATCGCCGTGTCGAGGTTCACAATCTGCCGGTCGATGTCTTCCAGCACCGCCGGCCGCGTCGTCAGCGCGACGGCGACGCGGGCCGCCGCCGTGTCGAGCAGGTCTACCGCTTTGTCCGGCAGGAACCGGCCGCTGATGTAGCGTTGGGACAGCTCGGCCGCCGCGACGACGGCCTCGTCGAGCAGCAGGATCTTGTGGTGCCGCTCGTACTTGTCCTTCAGCCCCCGCAGCATGACGACCGTGTCCTCGATCACGGGTTCATCGCAGCGGACGAGCTGGAACCGACGTTCGAGGGCCGGGTCCTTCTCGAAGTACTTCTTGTATTCCGACCATGTGGTGGCGGCGATGGTGCGCAGCTCGCCGCGGGCCAGCGCGGGCTTCAGCAGGTTGGACGCATCGCCGCCGCCGCCCCCGCCCGCGCCGATCAGCATGTGCGCCTCGTCGATGAACGTGATCATGGGCTGTTCGCTTTCCTTGATCTCGCGGATCACGTTCTTGAGGCGGTTCTCGAACTCCCCCTTCACGCCCGCGCCGGCCTGCAACAGCCCCAGGTCCAGGCACGCGAGCTTCACGTGGCGCAGGAACGGCGGCACGTCGCCCTGCACGATGCGCAGGGCCAACCCCTCGACGATGGCGGTCTTGCCCGTGCCGGCCTCGCCAACCACGATCGGGTTGTTCTTCCGCCGCCGGCCGAGGATGTCGATCATCTGGCGGATTTCGCGGTCACGGCCGAAGACGGGGTCGATCTGTCCCGCGCGGGCCTTGGCGGTGAGGTCGATGGTGAACTGCTCGAGCGCCCCGCCCTCCGCCGACCCGGGCCGCGGACGGCGTGTGGGCGGCGCTTCGGCGGCCGGCCCGAGCACGATCTCGTGGAAGTGCTCGCGGAGCTGGTCGACGTCGATGCGCTCCAGCTCGCTGACAAACTCGCCCAGCCGGACGTGCGCCGGGTTCAGCGCGATGGCCAGCAGCATGATGCCCGGCCGAATCTGGTCGAAGCCGAACTCGTCGGTGAGCACGCCCGCGGACTGAAACAGCTCGATGAGCTTCGGCGACAGGGCGGGCTTGCCGCGGTGCTGCGTGGGGAACTGGTCGAGCACGCGTTGGAGCCCGTGCCGCAGACGCCCGCGGTCCACCTTGAACGTGTTCAGGATCGCCGTCACATCGGCCACGTTCTCATCCAGTAGCCGCAGCAGCAGGTGTTCCGGAGCCACCTCGTAATGGCTGCGGCTGGCGCAGACGCTCGTCGCCCCCTGAAACACCTGCATCAACGCGGGATCGCTGCGGCGCAAGAGCCGTCGCAAGTCCTCTGCTGTTACCGCCGTCGTCGGAGCTTCACTCATAGTTCGCTCTCACTCTCTCCCGTCGCCGCACGCGCGGCGACGCACCCGCCGCCTGAACCGTCAGGCGGCCCCGCGCGCCGCCACGGGCGGCGCGCCCAGGGACACCCCCGTGTCCTGTGTCGCGTCGAACGTCACGGTCGTTTCGCCCATGTCGCGCGTGCGGACCCACGTGGTCATGCCGAGCGCGCCGGCGGCGTCATCGCTGGTCAGGCACAGCGCGGGCACCTCCCCCGGGCGGAGCGTGACTTCCATCTGAAACCCCAGCGGGTCGGTGCCGTACAGCCGCGTCAAGGCCCGCGTCTGCCGGAAACGGGGACCGCCGGGGACGAAGGTAAGATAGGTCGCCCAATCGACGGGCCCCAGGGCAATCGTGAACGTCCCGCCCAGGTCGTATACCTGCTCGCCGATCGTGAGGTCCAAGCCCAAGCCGCTGTTCCGCGCGCCCAACCGATTCTGGTCCGCCTCGTCCAGCGGCACCCACCGCCCGACGAATTGGCGGACGCGCACCGGCAGGCCGCCCCAGTAGTCGCTCAGCAGCCCGGCCAGCGTCGTCGCCGAGCGCGGCCGCTGCGTCAGCGTTCCCGCGTAGCGCAGCAGCCGGATGGGCGGCACGCCGAGCGTCGACTCGTCGAAGTGCGGGGGGCAGCCGATGAGGCAGCGGAGGTACTCCGTGACCACGTCGCGCCGGGGCACCGCGAACATCCGCTCGTAGCGGTACTTCAGCCAACTGCGATAGAACAGCGAGATCAGTCGGTGGTGAAAGACGTCGAGGAAATCGCGCACGGGGCTGGACGTGGTCGCCGCCTCCGCCTCCTCGCCGACGGACGGTTCCGCCGTGCGCAGGATCTCGACCGCGTAGTGCAGCGGCAGGGGCGTTGACACGCCATACAACCCGAGAAACGTCACTTCCAGGAGGTGCCGCCCGGGGTCGTCCCCCGCGCCGCCCGCGCTCGACACGCGGCGCAGGTCCGTGGCGGGGAAACCCAGGGACAAGTCGGGTCGGAAGCGCAGGCGTTCCCGGGCCGCCGGCCCTCGCTGCCCCACCGGCGTGTCCCCGCCGACGTAGCGCTCCAGCAACCACACGGCCTGGAAGAAGTCGAACGTCCACCCCTGCGCCACTAGCCGGTCCAGCAGGCCCGGGGCCGCCGCGGGAGCGCTGTCCGTGACGTGGGTCGCGCTAGTGTCCGTCATGGCGTGACTCCGCGGGCGTCGGCTGCTCGCCCCAGCGCGGCGGGAAGTCGTAGACTAGTCCCGTGCGCGCGAAGCGGACCTTAAGCTGGCTGAAGGCGTTGAGCGTGACGTAGGCGCCGAGGAACCGGTCCACGATGGACGCGAACAGGTACGCGTCGCCCTCGCCCGCGAAGTGGTCCTCGTTCAGGTCGAGCTCCACTTGCAGGCCCCGCACCGGCGCCCCCCGCACCATCCGTTGCCGGTACGCCGAGCGCACCGCCACCACCCCCTCCAACAGACGCTGGTGCGCCGCGGCCCGCTGGGCATCGTAGGCGGCTTGAAAGTCGTAGATTCGCAACAGCTCGCGGAAGTGCTCCACCCGCAGCAGCGAGACGTAATTCAGCGCCAGGTGCGAGATCAGCCGCCAGTGCAGCCCCCGGCCCAAAGGCGGGCTGATCGTCGGCGTGGGCTTGAGCAGGTTGCGGAACCGGACCCCCGCCGGCGAGCGGTCCGTCGGCTCGCAGACGTCCCCGGCCCGCAGCTCGCCGGGCAAATCACGGTTCGTACACGTCAGCTCGACGGAAATCGTCTCCTCGCTGGGTTGGGCACCCGGCTCGCCGCCCACGACGAACGACAGATGCACATCGGTCCCCCAGTGAACGCCCGAACCGATGGCGCTCGGCGTCAGGTGCGTCTGGTAGTACGTGGCACTGCGCGGGTCCGCCGATGCCATGTGGGCAAATGAGTAGAACGGCGGAAACTCGTGCGATTCCAGCGTCTGCGCCCGCACTAGGCCCAGCACGCGATCGACCGAGAAGACCTCGGCGTGCCGCCGATCCGCCAGCCCGGCCCGTGCCGGTTGCACCAGGTAGCGTACGCGATCGTGCGCCAGCCGGATCGGCTCGGCATGGTGTGCGAACAGGTTCGCCACCGGCACGCAGTGCAGGCGGACGTTGTCCGCGGACACCAGCGGATAGCTTTCCAGCCGCCGGTCGAACGTAAACGCGATCTCCAGCGTGTCGGTGGACGCCAGCCCCGCCACCGCCCGGTCCAGCCCACGCACATCCACGAACAGGTACTGCTCCTTGAACGTGAAGTAGCCCTGGATCAGCCCGTAGCCGGTGAAGATGTACGGCGGCTGGGGGACGACGCTCTCGTCCAGGCCCAGACCGGCGGCCTGCACGCTGCCGGGCGGCAGGTCCGCTTCGCGTCGACCAGGGCCGGGACCTCCGCCGCCCGCCGGCCGGACCGTCACGCGACCGACATGGGCCGCCAGCAGCAGGTACAGGGTGAATGCGGTTCGTGGGTCGCCGGCCAGGTGCAGCCGCACGCGGTCGAGCAGCAGGTCCTCGATCTTGGCCTTGGCGGCGACTTTGAGCGTGAGGACGAGTCGGGCCGGCTGGCCGGGCAGGGTCTCGAGGCGGGCCTCGCGCAACCCCCACGGCCGCAGCACGACGGGCCAGCTTGAACGGTACACGCAGCGTGTGCCGTCGATCGGCCGGCTGGCGAACTCCGCGCCCGGCTCGACCACGACCGGGGCCTGCATGCCCTCCAGGTCGGGCAGAAACTCCAGGATCGTGAGGGAGGGGACCGGCCGCAGATAATGCGGCCAGAGCAACGACATCAGGCTGGCCGTGAGCTCCGGCAGTTCATCGTCCAGCTTCTGCCGGATGCGCCCGCACAGGAACGCCACGCCCTCCAGTAGCCGTTCGACGTCCGGGTCGCTGCCGGCGTCGGCCAGGTAGCGGGCGAGGTCGGGGTTAGCCCGGGCGAATTCCGGGCCGACCTCCCGCAAGTACCGCAGCTCTTCCTGATAGTACGTGTTCGTCACGTCCAACCGCCTTGCCAGTAGACCGGGCCGCGACACGTCTCCGCCACTGGTGACAAGCGACGGGGGATAAGTGACGGGTGACGAAGGCCGGCGGCCCGGCCAGGAGCCCCACCAAGGGCGCCGGGCGCGTCAGTCGTCCGACCAACGGATTGGCCTTTTCTTGGCACTTGTCACTTGTCACCTGGCACTGCCGCTCGGCCCGAACCGCCGATCCTACCCCGAAACGTGCGCCGCGCCCGTCGGGCTGAACTCGGTTTCGTACCACACGCGGTGTTCGCTGCCGCGGCCGACCAGGACCGCGTCGATGCGAAACACCAGCGTCTGCCGGCCGCCTTCCTCGGCCCGGTGGCTGACGCGCACGCGGCGCAGCCGCGGCTCGTACTTCTCGATGGTGGCGCGGATCGCTTCCTGGGTCAGGCGCACGCATTCCGCGCCGCCGGCGAGCAGGTCCGTCAAGGCCGGCAGCCCGTAGTCGGGGTCCGCCTCGGACATGCCCTGGCGTGCATTGAGGAGCTTGGTCAGGTGCCGGCGGACCGACTCCATGCGGGCCTCGGGATCGTCCGCCGCCGTCGCCGCGTAGCGTGCCGCGGCCGCCTCCTCCCGCGAAGCGGCCACGCGCTCCAACAGACTTCGCTCGCGCGCCATGAGCTCCGCAGGGCCTCCACGGGCCGCCGAACCGGCACGGCCGAGAGCCGGTCAAGGCCCTCGGCCGCCGATCGGACGCTGCCAACCCGCCGGGCCGGCGCCCGCCGTCGCTACGGCTTGCGCCACTCGTCCATCTCGACGACGCTGTCGGGCAGCCAGTTCCATTCGATCGTTTCGTACACGAAGCTGACTTGCTCCATGTGGCGGTACGATTCGTTGGCCGGCACGAAGCTCATGGGCATGTACGGGCGGATGTCCACGATGCGCGCCTGCTGAAGCGTGATCCGGTAGTACTCCTTCTCCTGGCGCGTGGCCGGGTCGATGCGGTAGAACATCAGCTCGACCTTCGCCAGGTTCTGACCGGTACACAGGGCCTTGTGGAAGCCGGGCGTCGCCTTGTCGATGACCTTCACAATGCGGAGGGGGCTGTGGACGCGGACGCCCGTGGCCTGCCCGTCCGTGGGGTTGAAGGGCTGATGCACGTGGTGCTCGATCTCGAACACGTCGCTCGTATCCGCGCGCCCTTCCTTTTGCGACGAGCCGGGATACTCGGCCACTTTCAGATTGCAGGGGGTTGGCATGACGACCTCTCCTTACCGTTCACCGTAGAGTTTTCTTCGGACCCAAACACGCTTTGCGAACACCTATTCTAGTCGCCGGCCGGCGCGCTTCTGACACGTTCGTGCGTGCCGGCCCGCCGCGTCGACCCCGCCCCGGGGGACGCGACGATTACGTCGGCGGCGGGTCGAACTGACCCACCATCGAAAGCTGCACCTCCACGCCCTTCAGCTTGAAGTGCGGGATCATCTGGATTTCCGACTTGTACAGGCCCGGCTTGCCGGGTACCGGCGTCGCCGTCACCTGCACCTCTTTGAGCGGGTACTTGGCGGCCAGCACGTCGTCCAGCGTTCCCTGCCGGCAGTACTGCTTCAGCCAGGTGTTGATCTCGGCGACCATCTTCTCGGCGTCCATCACCCGGCCCATGTTCTCCCGCCAGATCACCTTCAGGTAGTGCGCCAGGCGGCAACTGATCATCAGGTACGGCAGGGACATGCCCAGCCGGGCGCGGGTCTCGTCCTCCTTGCCCTCGGGCGTGTCGGGGAACTTGCCGACGCGCTTGGCCGACGGGGCGTCGAAGAAGGCGGCGTTGTCGCTGCCCTTGCGCATGACCAGCGGGATGAACCCGAAATTGCACAAATCGACGTCCATGTCTTCCGAGATCAGGGTCTCGGTCGGAATCTTCGTGTGGAACTGCCCCGTCGCCTCGTACTGGTGCAAGGGCAGGTTGGGCACGGTGCCGCCGCTGTTGGGGCCGACGATCGCGTTGTACCAGCCGTAGTTGGCGAAGCTCTCGGCCATGCGCCCGGCCAGCGCGAAGGCCGCGTTGCCCCACAGGTAGCGCTCGTGCGTCTGCGTGCGCACGTCCTCCTCGAACACGAAGTCCTTCACGTCCTGGTTGGCCACCGTGTAGGGCGCCCGCAGCAGGAACCGCGGCATGGTCAGCCCGATGTAGCGGGCGTCGTCCGACTCGCGGAAGCTGTTCCACTTGGCGTACATCGGCTGCTCGAAGATCTCGTACATCTCCGCCAGCTTCGGCAGACTGGAGAAGTCGTCCATCTTCTTGTTGAACATCTTCGGGCTGGCCGCGGCCAGGAACGGGCACTTGGCCACCGCCGACACCCGGGCGATCTCGCTCAGCAGCTCCACCTCCGGGTTGCGGTAGTCGAAGTCGTAGTTACCCACCATCAGCCCATACGGCGCGCCGCCGAACGTGTTGTACTGGTCGCGGTACACCGTCTTGAACAGGCCGGACTTCTGCCAGTCCTTGCAGTCCTGAAAGTCCTCAAGCAGGTCTTCCTTGCGGGCGTTGAGCACCTCGATGCGCATATTGGCGCGGAACTCGGTGTTGCTCACCAGGTACCACAGGCCGCGCCAGGCCGATTCCAACTTCTGGAACTGCTCGTGGTGCAGAATCTCGTTGATCTGGGCGCTGAGCTGCTGGTCAATCTCGGCGATGAAATCGTCGACCACCTGCTTGTTCAGCGTGACCTTGTCCAGGTCCAGGCCCGCGGCCTTCTGCACCAGGCCGGCAATGCCCTTGCGATACAGGTCGATGTACTCGTGGTCCAGGTCCAATTGATCGATCAGCGCGTCCACCGCCGTCGTGTCCGCCGCTCCGGCGGCCGCGGCCGCTTGTTGGGGTTGCTCTGCCATGGTCGTCTGGTCTCCTTCGTCTGCCGACCGCGCGGCGCCGTCAACGGCGGGCGCGGGCCCTGGTTCTATGCCTGCGGCGCCGAATCCCCGGCGGCGCCCGCGCCGGGCGTCGCGATCATGGCCAGGATCTTGGCCCGCACCTCGGGGTCCTTGATGGCCTCCAGCAGTTTCTTCTGGGCCGCCTTATCCCCCATCGCCGGTCGCAGCGCCTTCAGCGCTTCGCGCAGGTCTACGAGGTTCTTGAGCTGCGGGACCTGCTTGGCGATCGACTCCGGCCGGAAGTCCTTCAGCGTCCCGAACTTCAGTGACACGGGCATTTCCCCGCTGCCGCTGATCTTGTCGGCCACGCTCAGGTCCAGCCCGAGGTTGAAGCTCTGCATCACCGAATCGAAGTTGCTCTTGTTCACGTCGACCGGCGCGCGGTCCTCGATCGGCCGCTTGTCGTCCTTCATGGTGAAGTCCCCCATCACCAACATGCGGAACGGCAACTCCGGCTCCGCCCCGCCTTTGAGCTTGTCCGAAATGACAATGTTCACCCGCGCTTCCCGCGCCTTCGACGGACCCTTGGCCATGATCTGTCTCCTCATACGTCGGTCCCGGCCCGCCGGGACCGCGACCTACTTGCCCGCTGGCTCGGCGGCCAGCGCCGCCAGAGGATCCAACTGGCACAGCCAGGCAAACGTCTCGCGCACCCGCGCCAGGGCCTCCGGCGCGGGGGCTTGTTCGCCCGCCGTCAACGCCTTGCGACACCGGTACAACGTCTGCGCCACCGCGACCGCCAGGGACGGTTCCCACTCGTCGATGTGGTAGCGCCGAATGTCCTCGTAGCACTCCTCCAGCAGCGGCGCCGCCAGTTGCAGCTTCTGGGCCTCGAAACACAGCTCCGCCAGCCGCAGCCGCCACAGGAACCGGTCGCGCCGCTGCCCACAGCTTGCCAGCCCCTCCTGCAAGGCCTTGACCGCCTCGCCGAACTTGCCGGCGCCCGCAAGCTTGCGGGCCTCGGTGGCCGCCTCGGTCAGCTTGCCGTCACTGGCCGCCGCCGCTCCCCCGCCCCCGGCCCCGCCGCCCGCCGCGGAGAGCACTTCCGATTCCAACCACATGCGGGTCGGGCCGCTGCACAACGGCATTCCGCCGCGGAACGTCAGGTCGTACAGACGCGCCCCAAGCCGGCGCACCAGCGCCGCGGTGACATCCTGGATCGCCGACCGCGCTTTATCGTACTGGGCCCCCAGCCCCTGCATCGCCGCGCACACGTATCGCTGCAAGTCCAGCCACAGCGGATCGTTGGACCGGAACGCCGCCTCGGCGTTGGAGTGCAGGTGCTCCCACACGCGATTGTTGAACTGGAACTCCAGCGTCTCGACGAGCTGCTTGTCCGGGGGCTCAATGTCGTGCATGCCCGCGTCGGTCGCCGGCAGCTCCAGCTTGGCCCACTGCACGTACCGCACGAGGACATACGGAATCGGGTCGGCCGGGTCGGCCTTCCGCAGGAACGTGGCCGCCCCTAGCACCGCGTTCAGCGCCCCGGAAACATCCTTGACCTCCCCGGCGGCGAACCCTGCTCCCGCCGGTCCCCCCGCACTCGCGGCGGGCACCGCGGGGGCGGCCGTCGCGGGAGCAGCCGCCTTCGGCCGCGCGTCGGCCAGTTCCTTGAGCTTGCGTTTGAACTTGCCGAAGTCCGGGGGGTCGTCCGGCATCTTCTCAATGAGCGCGGCTTCCAGTTCACCGATCCGCTGGGCGCAGCGGTCGATGGTGTCGAACTCGTCCGGGCGGGGGGCGGCATCCCGGAACCATCCGCCCTCGACCAGCCGCTCGGCCAGGGCCTCGATCCGGGCCTTGCGCCGCCGCGGCCGGGCCGGATAGAGTTTGTCCCAGAAAGTACGCGTTAACTCCGTCAACATCGCCAGCGCCGCCGCGAGACCGGCGTATCGCGCCTTCTTGAAAAGCGCGTAGCCCAGCGCGCAAGCCATTTCGACGTCTTTGGACTTGGTGCGGAGGATGTTCAGGCTGGCCTGCTCGATCTGGAACCAATCCGGATCGCCCAGATCGATGCGGTCCAGCTTGGCCAGCTCGGCCTCGACGAGCATGTACTGCTCGTCATCGGCCGCATCCCCGCCGCAGGGAGCCGCGTCGGAGATCGGCGTTTTGCCGAGGGCGATGATCGGCGTTTCGTCCAGCGTACTAGCCATACACCCAACCTGGCGCCGAACTCACGGGCCACCTCCGCCGGTACCCCTCACGGAGAATCAGCGGCTCAAGCACGGGATGCTGCATGTCGTGACAACCAGTCGCCCGGCCGGCGCGCATCCAACGCCCCGGCACGGCCGCCACGGTGCCCGGCACGACGTCCTTGTCGCGAACCGACAGAGCCCGAGGACAAGCCCGAACGCCCATTCTAGGACACCGACCGACCGTTGACAAGTTCCGGTCAGTCATGGTCTTGCCGCCGAACTGACGAAGTCCGCCCAGCGCTGCGGGGCGTCGCGCGGCCCGTCGGCCGCAACACGCTCCCCCGTCAGCGCGCACAGGTCGTCCAGGTAGGGCAGGGAACCCGCGGCGGTCGTCAGCAGCAGGAAGTCCTCCGGCACGACATCCCGGGCAATCACGGTGAGCCGCCCGGTCCCGTCGTCCCCGCCACGCCCAACCACGAGCGACAGCAGCCGCTCGCCGAGGTCCATACGCCGCCCCAGCCAGTGCAGCCACCCGCCCACCTGGGCATCAAACGGCAACGACATCACGAGCGGAAATCGCAGGGTCGGCTCGAACTCCGGCGACTCCAGCCGGGCGATGCTCTCTCCCCACGCGTCCACCACAACCGCCCAACGATCCAGCTCGTCGATCTTCACACAGGGCCGAACGGCGGCAAACCACTCGGCGAGTTGGAGGCCCGCCCCGCCCCGCGTCCACGAATCGTCCACGGCCGCTGCCGCCAACTCGGTCACGTCGAGCTCGCGACCGCCGAACGTCGCGTCGAAGCGGCCGGGCGAATTGCAGAACCGGAACACCTCGTCGCGCAAGTCGGTGAGTTCGCGCAGCAGCCGCAGGGCCGGTCCCACACGGTCGCTTGTCGGCCCGGGCCACTGCTCGCTCGGCACCCCCACATAGAAGCACAACGGGAACGGGCGCCCCCGCATGTCTCCGCCGTAGTCCTGGAACGACGCAAACACCGTCATGCCGGACTTTGGAAGTCGCAGAGCGCACGCGGCGGAGGGCAAGCGGGGAACGTGTTGGGTCCCGCCCAGGCGGCCGAGGTACGTCTCGAACCCCTTGAGCACCCAGTCGTTGAATTCGACCGCCCACTCCTCATCCGTAGGCGAGCTGTAGTAGTCGGCATAGGTCGGCAGCTTGCCGAACCACCGCAGACGCGGGTCGGGTTTGACCCGGATGACCTTCGACTTGAACAGGTCCTTCCAACCCATGCCGATCGCCTATTCTGGTCGGCCTCAGCCCGAGACCGCACCGTTTCGCCGAGTGGGCCACACCGCGTGACCGGGCGCTGACTTCCTCGCCGCCGTCAGCGCGACGCCGGGCTGCCGGCCGGTGCCTCCAGACGCGGGATCGGGGCCGGCAGGTTTCGGCCCGAGGGAAGCTGGAACACGAACTTCTCGCCCACGATGGGCCGATCATTCGGCACCTGACCGGCCAGCTCCGGCTGGGAGGTCTCGCGGAACTTCGCCGCCAAGTCCACGCCGTGCGTCACAATCCAGTTGCGGTCCACATAGCGACCGTAGCGGTGCAGATACGCGCAGAAGGCCAGCGGCCCCGGCTCGCCGAGCACCCGCGGCCGGATCGCCGGGAAGCGGAAATCGCGGCCCTCGGGCTGGATGCCGTCGACCAACTCGAACGTCAGCTCGGAGACATTGGCGCGGGTCCATTCCCAGACCGTGCGGATCGCCCGCGCTTGCCCGCGCTCGACGGTGCGGAACTCCAGTGGTCGAACCGCCGCTCGGTCGCCGGACTCCTGAAGGCGCAGGGCGATCGTCAGTCGCACATTCCGATAATAGTGTTGCGCAGCATCATCCACGCGCTCCTTGCCGTACGGTTCGCCCACCGGATCCTCAGTCCACACACTGACTTCGAGTGGCGTCGTGCCGCCTTGCGCGGTCAGGCCGAGGAACGTACGCCACTGCTCGCACGCCGACAAAAACACCTGCCGCGTCCGGCGTGGCTCGGCGTCGGGCAACCCCTGGTCGAGAGGGCGCAGGGTATCCGCGGCCCGGCGCATCTCGCCGAGGAACTGGAGGAACTGCTCGAAATCGACCGTTTGCAGGGCCGTCAGCTCTTTGCCCTCCGGGTTCAAGTACGGCCAGCCCTCAAAAGGAACCTGCTGGGCGAAGTACCGCTCTTGCACGCCGCGCAGAATCCGGGTCAGTTCGGCACTGAGTGTCGCCTGGGCCCTGGCCTGGAACTCCACAATCTGCTGCGTCAGGCGCTCTTCACGCAGCCCGGCCTCGGCGCGCAGCTCGGGCAGCCCTTTCCACGGTATATCCGAGGTCGGGGGGAGTTCTGACACGGCGTCGTCAAAACGGTCCGGCAGGACGGCGTTGGCCCCCACCGCCCCGCCCCAGTGACTCCAGCGCGCCGCCACTTCGGCGGCCAGCGCCTCCCACGGCCGGGCGCCGGCGCCTCCGCCGCCGGCCGGGGCCCGGGCCTCGCGGACGAACGCCCCGTGCGTCCAGTACTCCCGAAACGCCCCGGCGAGCAGGTCGAGCACACGCCGGGTCTGCGCCGCGTAGTAGGCGTCCTGTTGCTCAAGCCATGCCCCGCCTTCCGGGAGGTATGTGGCCCAGCGCGTGGCGCGCAGGACCTCGCTCAGGGCCGGCTCGAACTCCTTGCGCGTCGGCGCGACGATGCTGCCGCCCCGCGCATCGCCGATCCGGAACTGGGCGGCGAATACGCCCCAACCCTCGCCCAGCCGATCCGCCTTGGCCAATTCGACCAGTTCCGACCGGCCGTACGCCTCGTTCCAAGCCCGGACGTACGCCTCGCAGTAACGCTGCCACGCCGACTCGACCAGCGCAATGCAATTCCGATGACGCGGGGTCGTCTCGCCGGCCTTGGCGAAGTAGAAACGCGGTTCGAAGTCGGCCAGGAAGCGCAGCAACTGGAAGCACTCGCCCGCGCGCTTGTTGAGGAACTCCGCCGACGCGCAGAGCGGGATCTGACCGCCCCCCAGCTCCCGCCCGCCAGTGCCCGAAACCGGCGTCGGCGCCGGGGTCACCGGCGTGGGCGTCGCGGGGGGCGGTTGCTGGCCGGGCAGCTTCACCGGCGGCGGGCCGGCCGGCGTGGTGCGTACCGGCGGGGGACCGGCGGGCTGCTCCGGGGTGACGGGCGTTGCCGCCACCATGGGGACCGGAATATGGTAGGCCGACGCGTGGGTCTGCCGGTAATCGGACGCGAGCTCACCCAGGCCCCACGGTCCCGCTGCCGCCAAGCGATCCTCGATCGCCCGCAACAGCGCCGTCCCTTCCCCCTTGCGGACCAGCTCTTCGTACGTCCCGTTAAGGTGTTTCAGTTTGTCCGGTCGCCAGCGGGCGTTCAGTTTCGAGAAGTCCGCGTCCCCGCCGGACCCCGCGGTCGCCGACAGCAGCCGCCGCAGTGTCCCCACCCACGCCTCGGGCGTGTCGTTGCCGGCCTGACTGGCCGAGAGCGTCGCCAGGTGCGCTTGGACCTTGGCCAAGACGGGGTGGACGGTCTGCCGCAGGTCGCTCGTCAGCCCCAGGGCGTCACTGGCCGCGCCGCCCGCCGCGGGCGTGAATACCAGTAGGTGGTCAAAGGCCTGATACGCCTCCCGGACCACGCTGTCGAACAGCTCGCGCTGATAGAACTCAGGGAAATAGCCGCGGTCGGCCAAGCCGGCGGCGTGGATACTCTCGGCCAGAATGCGATCCAGCCCCACCAACTCGTGCCCGTCGCCCCGGATCAACGCCTCCAGTGTCGCACCGGTTGGATCGCCGGCCGGCGGCGCTGCGCACTGCCCGTGCATCTCGCTGAGCTTCCGTTGCCACCCCACGAGTTGCTCCCGCAGTTGCCACAAGGCGGGGCGGAGCGGCGGGATGCGGACGAAGCTGCCCGTGGCCGGCCCCTGCCACTGGCATTGCTGCATGGCCTCGACGAGGCGTTTGAAGTTCTCGTCGAACAAATGGGCGAACGCGTCCAGTTCCTCTTGCGTTCCAATCGGGCGGTCCGCCGCCGCCAGCAGGGCGTCGTAGGCCGCCTGGATCGCGGCGCAGCGGTCGCGCACACGCATCCATTCGCGGATCGTCGGGTCGGGGTGCTGATCGTGCAGGGTGGCGTAGTGCCGCGCGAGGAAGTCGTGCAGCTTGCCGACCGCGACGCGGACCGTCTGCGCCGGCTGGAATTCGGCCAGGCGCAGCACCCCGGCGGGGTTCTCCCAACCCGTGCCGCGGGAGTGGATCGTGGCGAAGTAGGTGACCGCCTGCTCGTCGATGCGGGCCCGCTGGCGGGCGCGCTCTTCCGACGCCGGCAACGCCGCCGCCGCCGCGCTCAGCCGCGCGAAGCTCTGGTAATCGAGCCGTTCCGGCGGAGCGGCCTGCCCCGCGCAGCCTGTCCAGGCAACGTACTCAGCGAGCGAGTCGAGGTAAGATGCCAGCGGGACGCCGGCGCCGGCCGGCGTGCCGTCGAGCACGATGTCGGCGGTGCGCAGCGCCTGGTCGACCTCCCCCAGCCGCAGGCGCAGGCCGCTGTGGGCGAACAGCCGCATGCGGATCGTCGTCAAGTCGCGCACCGGGCGGTCGGCACCGATGTTCAGGGACAAAATGCGCGGCCACACGCTCGTCTGCAGCACGGTGGCGTCGGCCCCCAGTCGATTGACCAATTCCATCGCCTCGGCCGGCTTCTCGACCAGCTTCGGCGCCTCTTGCGCCCGCGCGCGCGGCTCACTGACGAGCTTGCCGAACATGATCGAGCTGACCACCAGCGTGACGGCCAGCACGACGCCCAGCACGATCGACCCGCCCATCAGCAGTCGGGCGAGCTTGCGGTTGCGGATCACCTCCTGCTCGTTGCGGAAGACCAAGCCCTCTTCGGGAAACACCTTACGGAAGAGCAGGTCTTTCACGAAGTGCGGCCGCGGGCGCGGGTACATGCTCTCCAGCGGCTGGAACTGCCGCGCCGCGTCGGCCCCCAGCCGCTCGGTCAGGTGCCGCAGGATCAGTCCGCCCTGCTGCGTCGCGCTGGTAAAGTACACCCCGCGGAAGATCAGGTTCTTGACCGCCCGCGGTTGCTTGATGCCGGGGAAGAGCGTCCGCACATACGTTTGCAGCGGCTCGCGGAGCTGGCGGAACTCCTCCGGGAAGCTGTAGGCCAGCCCCAGCTCGAACTCGTCCACGTCGTCCTGAATGCGCCGCAGGCGCAGCTCGTGCAGCCGGTCGTACACGCTGTCGAACTCACCGCCGAAGCGCTCGGGGTCGTACAACTCGTGGAAATCGCCCGGGCGGGACCAGCCGAAAATCTGGTTCTTGATCGTGATGTCGCGCTCGGCGCGATCGAAGAACTGCATGAAGCCGACGATCTTGTCGCACTTGGTGATGACGAGGTAGGTCGCGAACGTGACCCCCAGCTTGGCCTGCAAGTCCCGCAGGCGCTCCAGCATCGTGTTGGCGTCGGCCTCGTGCTGCTCGGGCGACTCCTGGAGCAGGTGCTCCGCCGACACGCACGCCAGCACCCCGTTGATCGGGAACCCCCGCCGTCCGCCGGCGACGGTCTTGAGGAACGATTCCCACTCCCGGCGGTCGGCGTCTTCCTGCGGATTGCACAAGCGGCCGGCCATGTCGATGAAGATGGCGTCCTCGGTGAACCACCAGTTGTAGTTCAGCGTGCCGAGCTGGTAGCCCTCCGGCTTGCCGGTCGAGAACGTCAGTCCGCCCTCGTTGATCAGCTTGGTCTTCCCGCAGCCGGAATCGCCGATGACGAC
This sequence comes from Planctomycetota bacterium, assembly GCA_040755725.1. Lineage (GTDB taxonomy): Bacteria > Planctomycetota > Phycisphaerae > UBA1845 > Fen-1342 > JBFMAI01. Next base: position 85,342 of record JBFMAI010000035.1, read on the forward strand.
ATACCAGGGCAGGTCGTAGACGCTGATCCCCAGCTTCCGCATGTCCTTGATGGCGGCGAAGAAGCGCTCGTTGTTGCTCTTGATCGCCGCCCGCAGGTCCATCGAGACCGGCCCGGCTTCGGCCCCGCCGGCCAGCTCCGCCTCCAGCCGCTTGGCCCGCCGCTTCGTCGAGCGCCCGAACAGCCGCGGAACCAGGAAGCTGATCAGGGCGACGAGGCCGACCAGGCCGGCCATGATAAAAATGATGGCGTAGGCCGACAGGCCCAGGAAACGCTGGAGCATGTAGATCACGCCGATCGGCGTGCCCAGCCCCGCCATGGCGACCAGCATCTTCATCTCGCGCGGCAAACCGGAGTAAAGCTTCAGAAGCTGCTTCATGATTCAACCTCAAAGGGCCCGGACCGCGCCTTCGCGGTCGCGGTGCGGAGCGGAGGCCGCGTCGGCCGCGCCCTCAGGGGCGCGGCTCGGCCGGCGGCGCGGTGACCGCGGCCGTCGGGTGCCACTGCTCGGCAACCTTGGCGATGTCGCCGACCGCCTTCGACCAGGCCCCGCGAAACGTCAGTAACGAGGCCCCGATCACGATGACCAGGATCAGCAGCACGAGCGTCAGGCTCATGCCCAGCTTGTAATCGACCTTGACCTCCTGCGTGTGCCGGTAGGTCTCGGGAAACATCTCCTTGCCGCGCGTCGTCGCGTACGCCGGCAGCCGCGTGAACAGCCGCCGGGTGTAGTCCGCCAGTTCCTGCGGGCGGTCGTGATACTGGCCCTTGAAGCCCAGCCGCAGGCAGATGAAGTACAGCCCGAGCAGTTCCGCCAGTTCCTGCTTGTCCCGACGGTCCCGCCGCTCGGCCAGCTCATACTCCTTCTGCATCTCGTCGCAGTCCTCGAAGAACTTCTCGCCGCCCAGGGCCTCAACGTGGTCCAGGATGTTCGGGTCGGTCTCGAAGCGGTGGTCAAACCAGTAATCGCGCCCGGGCCAATCGGTGTTCAACATGCGGTAGTCGATCAGGTACACCATCATCGCCTTGACCCGCTCGTCCCACAGGCGCTCCGCGATCGGATCACGCCGCGCGAGGTCCTCGGCGTCGCGCAACGCCGTCAGCACCTCGTAGCGCGTCTGGTCGGGTGGGGGGCTGGCCCCGTGCTGAAATTGCCGGCTCAAGTTGATGAGGCAGTCGAACACCGGCCAGCACACTTCGGTGAGTCGCACGGCCGGCGCATCATCGCGTTCGGTCATCGTCCACACTCCGCAGGGGCCCGGCCCCTGGACCCTTCGCGGCGCGCCCGCGCGCGTCGCGGAACTCGGCACTTGGAACTCGGTGCGGGGAACTCCGCACGCGCGACCCGGCCCGCGGTCCTACCGCCCGCGTTCCTTCAGGCACACATACAGCGTCGGTCGGAACTGCTCCATCGCCGCGATCTGACCCTCGCGGATGCTCATGCGGATGCCGCGTTCCTGCTCGCACTCCCGCCAATAGTCCGTGCGGTCCGGCCCGATCGTCTTGTCCACGCGGAAGTAGTGCAGACCGGGCCGTCGCGGCAGCGTCCCCGCCGGGACCGACTTCACCTGCAAGCGCAGCCCGCGGACCGCGATGTTGTGGATGCGGCCGGAGCGCTGTGGGGAGGCCAGCTTCATGTCCAGCTTCCCGTAGATCTCCTGGTGCAGCTCGTTGATGTCCTTGTCCGGGGCCAGCAGGCCGACGTACATCTCCAGGTTTTCGTCGATCCAAGCGCGGTCGAGCTCGACCTCGAGCCCGTCGCGTCCGCCGGTGTCCTTCTTGCGGGCAAAGGCCCGTTCCGCGTAGGCCAGCGGCCGCAGGGCGTCGAGCAGTACCAGCAAGCGGCGCCGCGCCCGGTCCAGGCTCTCGCCCGGCCGATCGTGATCGTAGGTCGGCAACTCGCCCGCGACGAGATCGTCGTGAAAGACCGACAGTTGCCCGATGAGCCGGCACAACGCCGCGAACACCGCGTAGGGGTGCAGCAGCGGGCTCTGTTGCAGGGCCCGCAACTCGGTCCGCCCGGCGTTCAGGGCGTGGAGCTTGAGCAGGTGTTCGAGATTGCCCGCCACGCCGTCCGTGAACGCCATCCGGTGCTCGCGGGCTTCCCGGGCCAGGACCTCGTCCTTGGCTTCGACCTGATCGGCCAGCGACCGGACCAGCAGGCTCAGCCCCGCATCCGCCTGCACCGCCAGCAGCGGCCCCGTCCCCAACTCGTCAAGCTTCGGCGTCGCGCCCGGCCGGTCGGTCCGCTTGACGCGGCACAGCCGCACGAACTCGTAACCGGTCCGGTCCTCGTCGCCCACGAACAGCCGTCCGCGCATCCGCCGCACGTACAGCGTCTGCGGGTTCTCCCCGGTGTTCTCATCCCGGCGTGTCACCGGGTGCGGCTCGTACCGCGGGGCGCCGCCGGTCGTTTCCGGGGCTTCGAGGGGGACGGCATTGGGCCGCACTTCCTGCATCTGCGGAATACCCAGGTAGATCTCGACGCCTCCGCCGCCGGCGTCCAGGGCCGCCTCGAAATTGGCCGCCGGCACCTCGGTGTTCTCCGGCACCCGCACCCAGGTCCCGTCCTTCAGCCGCGCTACGCACCGATCGAGGCGCAGCGTGCCATTCTCCAGCGGCCCGGTGGCGATCTCGCGCTCCAGGAAGCCCCACGCGAAGGGGCAGGCCGCCTCCAGCGTCGCACCCAGCAGCGTCTCCGCGCGGCGCTGCGCCGCTTGCAGGTGGTGCGGCCGCAGGAACATCCCCTCGTGCCAGTGGATCTCGGTCCAGAACGTCATGCGTCAACATCTCCTCGCCGCCGCGCGCCCCCCGGACGGTCGGCGGCCCCGACGCGGCCCGGCGTCGGGACGACCCGAATACTATTCCCGGCCGTGAAACTTGCGCGGCGACAGGACCTGAACATACTGCGCCTCGGGCAGCCGCCGGTCCGCCTGCACACCCACCTTGACGGCCAGGTCGGCCGAGTACGCCCCCGGCGGATGGAACTTGGCCGGCAGCACCGGCAACACGCCGCCGTCCGACGCGCAGAACTTCGGAAAGACGTAGATCACGGTGTCGTCGCTGTGGACCGTGTCCCACTTCACCGCGATGCCGGTCTTGCGGATCGGTTTGTCCCCGTCCAGGGCCGCCCCGCGTAGCGCGCTGCCGATCCGCTGTCCGTAGGCCCGGTCGTCGTTGCTCAAGACGTACACCTGTTGATGCGGCAGTTGGAAACGCCCCACTGCGGGTTCGCCGGTCCCCAGCGGCCGCCGCTCATACCAATCCTTGGCCGTGATCTTGGAATCCGGGCGGAGCAGCTCGTTGCCGGGCTTCTTCCAGTCTGACGCGTACACGACGACGATGGTCAACTCCAGCGGTTCCCCGGTGCGCCGGTCCGGCGGGCGATTCTCGTGACAGGCCGTGTTGATGTACTTGTCCTGCTCAATGGTCATGGAACGCCCGCAGCCGGACACCACGACGGCCGCCAGGAGGACCGGCCACCACCCGCACCGCCACCCCGGGGCGGCCCTTGTTCCTCGTTCCCTGCTCTCCGTTCCCCGTTTCCTGTTCCCTTTTCGCTGTTCCCTGCCAGCCATGTCGTCATCCTCCATGGGTGTAGGCCTCGGCGAGCTTGTGCGCCCGCAACTCGCGTATGTGTTGCTGGAAGAGGTGGTGTCCGTCGTCCCGCAGGTAGTCGCGGACCTTGCGGTTGGGATCGCTGCCCATCCCCACCTCGCTCCGCAGTTGCTGTTCCAGTTCCCCCGCGATCGACTCGATGGACGCGTCCGTCCCCATCAGGGCCGCCATCGTCCACCGCTGGAGCCCCAGCAGCCGCATCTTCAGCACCCCCGCCGGCTTGCCGTGCTCGGCGTCAATCACTTCTCGAATGACGTCGTGCAGCCCCGGCGAGCGGGCATACACGTCCCACGGCCGCGCCAACGGCCCGTGGTGCCGAATGAAGCTTCCCAGGAACGGCCGCACGCCCTGGTCGAAATCGTGGGCAAATCGCGCCAGTTCCGCAAACGCATCCACCAGCCGCTCCGCCGCGGCCTGCGGGGGCTTCACGCCGCCGGGCGCCAGCGGCGGCCGCGCCCGCGCCAGTCGCTCCCACAAGGCCGCCAGCAGGGTCTCCCCGCCACCGCCCGACGATGCCCGCGCCGCGGCGAGCTCCGCCTGGAGGTGCTCCACGACAGCATCCTTGTCCCGGCGCGATTGTTCGAGCTCCGCTCGCAGTTGCTCGATGGTGGCGTTGAGCTCGCGCCGACTATCTTCGAGCGTGTCCACCCGCGAGGTGTCGCCGGCTTTGAGTTGCGCGCGCTGCAACTGAACGGTCAGTTGTTCGACCTTGTTCTCGACCTCGTAGAGCTGCTCGGTTTTCGCGGTGAGTTGTCCCTCCAGCTCCGCCACCTGCTGCTGGGCCGCCTGGAGCCGCCCCCGCTGATCGTTGACGATCCGCTCCAGTTCCGCAGCCCGCTGCTGCGACGCCTCCAGCGTGGCCGTTCGATGCGCGAGGTCGGCCCGCGCCGCGGCCAGCAGGTCGTCCAGTTCGGCCTTCTCCTCGGCCAGTCGTTGGAGCTTCTTGGCTTGGCCGTCCACATCCGCGGCCGGCTTGCGGGCCGCCGCCTGCGCTCGCCGGCCGACTTCCTCGAGCACCGCCGCCAGCAGTAGCAGCCGTCGCGCCTCGGGCAATTCCGTCAGCGCGGCCCCCAACTGCTGCGAGATTTCCGCCTCCGGCACCGCGGACGAACGTTGTTCAGGCAATTCGGCCATACGGATGCCCCATGGCTCACGCCGGCCCGGAGAACATCGAACGAGGCGGTTTCGGGAGCGCTAACGACGGCGACCGCCCACGTTCGCCGGAAACCGAAAACCACGGCCCGTGCGCGCCTGCCGGGGCCCGATCCGTCGCAACCCACGCACCTCACTCACGCGATGCGGGACTATATACCGACTTCACATACCGGGCAACTCCGATTTGTCGCGCGCCGAACCGCCGGCCCAGCCGTGGTACGGCGCACAGGTCAGGTCGCGCGGCGGCGAAAGAACGCGGTGCGGAGACCTTGCAGGTCGCTGTCGGTTGCCCTAGACTCCCCCGCGGTCCCAGTCCCGGGTTGGGTATGGAATCGAGGACCCGCCGTGGGCACCCCATGCCCCCGGGGTCGAGCTGGGCGGGTAGAGATCACGGAGGACCGGTGCGATGGGTATCTGGAACTGGATTGTCGCAAATGTGGTCGGACTGATGATCGGGATCATTGTCGGCTGGAATCTCAGCTACATCTTCTAGCCGATCCTGATCGCGGAATGATCCTCAGACAGGCGTCGGCCCTGCCGATGCCTGTCTTTGTTAGGTCAAACCTGCACAATGGCGCGAGGCCGTCGGCGGGCCGGTCGGGAACGGGCCACCGACGGGCGCTCCTGCTTGCCATTGAGACGCGATGAGAACCTGACCATTCGGAGAAGCGAAGGTCATGGAGTTGCCCGCCACACAATGGAACGTGCTCCGGCAACTGGCCCGCCTCAGCCGGCCGGCCCAGATCGTCGAGTTGGCCCAGCAGCTCGGGCTCGACCAGTCCCCGATCCTCGCGGCCTGCATGGCGCTCCAGGATGCCGGTTTCGTGCGGATCGAAGAGACGCCGTATGAGGAGCTGCGGCTGGACGAGGAGGGCACGCGCTACGCTCCGGTCGGCACGGGCGGCGGGGCGGCGGGTGTCGCGGCCGCGCTGCCCGAGCGCGTCATCGTCGGTGTGCTGCGGTCGCTGGGCGGGCAGTGCAGACTTACCGACATCCCCCAACATTGTGAGCTCACCCAGGAGCAGGTGGGCCAGTCGCTCCGCTGGCTTAAGGAGCGGAACTGGGCCGCCAAAGCCGGCGATGTGCTCCGGCTGACGGACGCGGACCCGGCGAGCATCGATCAACCGCAGCCCGACGAGCGACTACTGGCAGCGTTGGCCGGCGGCCGCCGTGCGGCCCGTGACGAGCTCGCCGCCGAGGGCGTCCCGCTCGACGCCGCCCTGAAGCTGCTCCAGAAGCGGAAGGGGTTCTTGTCCATCAAGCCGCGCGTGCGGCGGAGCGTTGCTCTGACCGACGCCGGCCGCGACGCCGCGCGGACTGCGACCAGCCGCAGCGTGGTCACGCAGCTCACGCCCGAACTGCTGGCCGACGGCGGCTGGCGGAACGTGGACCTGCAACCGTACGACGTCACGCTGGCCGCCAAGAAGCTCTACCCCGGCAAGGAGCACCCATTTCAGCGGACGCTGGACCGCGTGCGGCGGGTGTTCCTCGAAATGGGGTTCGAGGAGATCGTCAGCCCCTGGGTCGAATCGAGTTTCTGGGATTTCGACGCCCTGTTTCAGCCCCAGGACCACCCCGCCCGCGACATGCAGGACACGTTCTATGTGGCCCGGCCGGACCGCTGCCGGCTGCCCGACGACGCCCTCGTCGAGCGCATACGGGCCACACACGAGAACGGCGGCACCACGGGATCGACCGGATGGCAGTACCGCTGGAGCCGCGAGCTGGCCCACAAGCCGGTGCTGCGGACGCACACCACCGCGGCCACGATGCGGGCGCTGGCGGCCCACGCGAGCCGTAGCGTGGGAACGTGGGAAGGTGGGAACGTGCGAACGGGGGATGCCATGGGCGAACCGCCACGTTCCCACGTTCCCACGCGCTCACGTTCCCACGGCGTACAGCCCGGCAAGTACTTCATCATCGGCCCCGTGTTCCGGCGGGAGACGGCGGACTACAAGCACCTGCCCGTGTTTCACCAGGTGGACGGGATCATTGTCGATAAGCACGCCAGCCTGGCCACCCTGGTCGGTACGCTGACCGCGTTCTACGGGAAGATGGGCTTTCCGAAGGTCAAGGTCGTCCCGAGCTTCTTCCCCTACACGGAGCCGTCGGCGGAAGTCCACTTGTACATGGAAAGCCGCCGCGACTGGGTCGAGATGGGCGGCTCGGGCATCTTCCGGCCGGAAGTCACGCTGCCGGTGGGCATCACCGACCGCGTGCTGGCATGGGGTCTGGGGTTGGAGCGGCTGGCGATGCTGATCCACGGGCTGGACGCGATCGGCGACCTGTACTTCGCCACGATGCCCTGGCTGCGCGAAGAGCCGCTGTGCCGGGCGTGAGACGCTAGCACGAGGCGTCGTGGCCAGCGTTGATTGCCGGTGCCGTGTCGCCAACTCGATGTCTGAAGCAGAGGCGGCTGTATCACCTGACGCTTGGGATCGGAGGACTGAAGAACAGCGGGCTGCCAGCCGGTCACAACTGCAACGGGAGGTCGTCAAATGGCCGCAGATCGTGTGAGCGTGCGTTGCCCAAATTGCGCGGCACGGTTGAACGTCCCGACCACGGCTGCCGGAAGACGCGTGCGTTGCCCCAAATGCAGGGTGCCGTTTGTGCCCCCAACGCAAGCACCGCCGCCCGCGACGCCAGGGAACGGAGGGTTGGGCGAGGACTTGTTCGCCGGGCTTGCCCGCGGCGCCACCGTTGAAGTTCCGAATGCGCGGCGTGCCGTCCGCGGCGGTCTGCTGGCCGAGGATGGCGCGGCCGTCGACATCGTTCCGGCCGCGGCCCCGCCACAGGAAGAGGATCTCGGCGGGCAGCGGCGCTGGGATCTGACCGGCTGGGTCCTGGACTTCGGGAAGGCATTCTCGCCAGCGGAGCTGGGGAGCCGGGTCCGCCTGGTCATGGTCGTCATGGGGGTCGCGGTGGCTGGCTACGGATTCAAGGCCGTGCGGTTGCAGAGTAGCTACCTCCCCGAGCCGAAGGTTATTTCGTGCGCCGAGCTCATTCCCCGAGGTTCGGCGGATAACGCGCACGTCATCCTCACCGACTTCGTGCTGCTGCCCGACTACGTGTACGTGCAGCGCCTCACCACATGGCAGGGGGCTTGGATCCCCGCCGTCCCGTATCAGCAGATACATGAGGCTGTGGCACGTACCCTCAGCATTGACCCGACCCAAGTCCCCGACTTGCCCGACGAGCAGTGGAAACGGGCCCTGCGCAACCTCAAGTCCTCCGACTTCGACATCCGACTTGTCATTTCGTTTCCCGCTGCCGATGGAAAGGACTACGTTGAGCGCCTGTACGAGGTGGAGACTCTCGAATGCACGGTTGTTAGTGACTACGGAATCGGCCGGCTCCGGTCTGAAGATCGAAAGCTGCTCGAGGGGGCATATCCTCGCTCCAATTTGAGCCGCTGTCGGGTCCTGCAGGAAGGTCAAGCCACTTCGCTCGCCAAGGGGCGCGCTCACCAAGTCGGTGGCTGCGCGTTGGTGCTCCTGGCGCTCGCCTCGGCGGCATGGAGTGCGTCACGTCAGCCGGGGTAGCGTCACACCGCGCGGCACACAGGATTCCCGGGGGGCTGCGTCGGTCACGGAGGCCGACGCTACCCTTGGTTGTGGCGGACCGCGGCGTGGCTCCGAGTGTCCGCGTCGCTGTGCTTCTGAACCGGCGTGTGTCTCGGGCACTTTGGTGACGAACCACCCGGTCACGCCTTCCAGCCCTCTCGATACTCCTTGGTCAGGTACTGGTTGGCTTCGGGGACGTTCGTGAACTTCATCCGCGGGCCATCCCATTCCAGCCGCCGCCCGAGCCGCAGCGCGATGTTGCCCAGCAGCACGGTCTCCGAGAAGGGCCCCGCGTACGCGAAGTTCGACTTCGGGTAGTCCAGCGGCGCCACCCCCGCCGCCGCCATCACCCATTCCTTGACGTGCCCCGGTGACCGCTCCAGGAGCTGCGGGGGCTTGCCGATGTCGCGCATTCTCTTCTCCGGGAACACGCGCGGGCTGTTGCCGTAGTCCCCGCTGACCAGCAACGACGCCTTCGTCCCCAGGAACAGGTTGCCGGTGGACGGCAGGCGGCGGCCGAACTCCAGCTCGCGCGGGATCGTGGGCATCAGCCCGCCGTCGTACCAGTACGCGACGAACGCCGGTCGCTCGCCTTTCTGCGGAAACTCCCACTTGACGATCGACGCCTTCGGGAACGTCTCGTCGTTCACGGCCGTCCGCGCCAATGGCTCGATAGCGACCGTGTGCCCCGGGTCGAGCGCCCAGAACATGCCGTCCATCGTGTGGCAGGCCATGTCGCCGAGGGCCCCGGCCCCGAAATCCCACCAGCCGCGCCAGTTGAACGGGTGGTACACGCCCTCCGCGTAAGGTCGCAACGGCGCGGGGCCGAGCCAGAGGTTCCAGTCGAGCTCCGCCGGGACCGCGTCTTCTTTCTCCGGCCGTTCGACACCTTGCGGCCAGATGGGCCGGTCGGTCCAGGTGTGGACCGCGGTGATGTGGCCGAGTGCCCCGCTGTGAATCCACTCGTACACCAGCCGCCAGCCCTCGTCCGCGTGGCCCTGGTTGCCCATCTGCGTGGCCACCTTGTAATGCCGGGCCGCGTGAGTGAGCTGCCGCGCCTCCCACGGCGTGTGCGTCAGCGGCTTCTGCGTGTAGACGTGCTTGCCCAACTGCATGGCGATGATCGTCGCCGGGTAATGGTGATGGTCGGGGATGCCGACCATCACGGCGTCGAAGTTCTTGTGCTCCTTGTCGAACATCAGGCGGTAGTCCTGGTACGGGCGGGCGTCCGGGTACTGCTCGGGGTATTTCTTGTAGCGCCGCGTGTCGATGTCGCAGTAACACGGGCACCGCACCCCGAGCTTCACCGTCTCTTCGAGGTGGTGCCCGCCGATGCCGCCCGTGCCGATGTAGGCCACGCGCAAATCGGGGAACGAGTCGGGGATCGTTTCCGGGGCGCGGGCGGCCAGCGGGGCGGTTCGCCGGCCCGCCCCGGCACACCCCAGCGCCGGCAGGATGGAGAAGCTCGCGCCGGCGGCGGCGGCTTTCTTCAGAAACGTGCGTCGCGTCGTCCGATCGTCCGGTCGCGTGGCCTCGTTCATGGGCTATCTCGCTTTCTGGGGGGGTCGTTCTCTGTGGGCCGACGGACGGTCTAGCTCATCCCGCCGGCTTACTCGCACCGTGCTGCATTCTCCGGCCGGCGCCGCCGCTCGGCAACCCGCGACGCGCGGGGCCGCCTACATCCGCTCGATGACCTCGATGCCGAGCAGCCCGAGCCCAAGCTTCAGCGTCCGGGCGGTCAGGTCGCACAGCCGCAGCCGGCTCAGCCGCGTCGCGTCGTCGGGGGCGGCGAGCACCGGGCAATTCTCGTAGAACCGCATGAAATCGCCGGCGAGCTCATACAGATAGGCGCACAGCGTGTGCGGCAGCAGGTCTGCCGCCACCTTGTCGATCTCCTCCCGCAGCCGCGCCAGCCGCAGCGCCAAGGCCCGTTCGGTGGGCTCGCCGACACGAATGCGCACGTCGGGCGCGTAGACGTTCGGCGTGCCGATGCGCTCGGCGGCCTTGCGGTAGATCGAGCGAATGCGGGCGTATGCATACATCATGTACGGTGCCGTGTTGCCCTGAAACGAAATCATCTTGTCCCAGTCGAACACGTAGTCGCCGTTGCGGTCGTTGCGCAGGTCGGCGTACTTCACCGCCGCGATGCCGATCCGTCGGGCGATGTGGCGTTTTTCCTCTTCCGACAGGGGGGCCGCGGATTCGTCGCGGTCCGCGGGCGAGGCGCCCGCACTCTCCTGATCGCGGTCGGGCGCCGGGCGGCCGGTGCGGAGCCCGGCCGCTACGGAAGGGCCGGCGCCAGGCCCGGCCGCTGCGTCCTGCTCGCGCTCCGTCAGCAGCGCGTACGCCCGCTGTTCCGCCTCATCCAGCAAGTCACGCAGCTTGATCGTGCCGCCCGACCGCGTCTTCAGCGGCTTGCGGTCGGCCCCCAGCACGCTGCCGAAGGTGACATGTTCGACGCTGACCTCCGGCGTGATCCAGCCGGCAGCCCGGGCCGTCGCCAGGAACATCTGGAAGTGCAGCTTCTGGCGGGCGTCGGTCACGTAAATGACACGCTGTGCCCCGACGCCGGACGGAAACACCATTTCCTTGAGTCGATAGCGAATCGCCGCCAGGTCGGTCGTCGCATACAGGTACGCGCCGTCCGACTTCCGGATGATCATCGGCAGGATGTCGCCCTCGGGGTTCTTGAACAGCGGCTGGCCGTGCTCGTCGTACAGGAACACGCACACGGCGCCCTGGTCGTCACGGACCTCCGCCCGCGGCCATCGACCGTCCCCCCTGTCAGGGGGGACTACAGGCAACGCACTACCGTCCCCCCTTTCAGGGGGAACTACAGGGGGGTTCTGGGCGCGCGTCGCGGAGGACCCTGACCCTCCCCCACCCCCTCCCGGGAAGGGAGGGGGGTCGGACGCGCGCCCGAGCGGCGTAGCGTCGCCGGCCAGCGTCTGCCGCAATTCCGCGATGATCCCCGCCAGGCGGTCGTTGTAGAAGCTCTCGCCGCGCACGTCCTCCGGCCGCAGCAGCACGCCCAGTCGGCGGTACGTCTCGTCGATGGCATCGAGGCTGAGCTGGCAGATTCTTCGCCAGAGTTGGTTCGCGTCGGCGTCGCCGCCCTGGAGCGCGGTCACGGCCCGCCGGGCTTCGTCCGCGAAGATCGCGTCCGCTTCAAAACGCTCTTGCGCCGCCCGGTAGTCCCGCTCGATGGCGTCGAGCACATCGTCGTGCGTCTGCGCCGTCGGTAAAGGGTGCTCCCGGTACCAGCGGATGAGCATGCCGAATTGCGTGCCCCAGTCGCCGATGTGGTTCTGCCGGATGACCTCGTGGCCCTCGAAGCTCAGCACGCGGGCGAACACGTCGCCGATGATCGTGCTGCGCAGGTGGCCGACGTGCATCTGCTTGGCAATGTTCGGCTGCGAGTACTCCACCACGACGCGCCGCGGCTGTTCGACCGGCGGCAGGCCGACGCGGTCCATCGCGGGAGCCCGGGCCTGGGGAGCGGGCTGCGCCGGCTCGTGTGGCACCGGCCAAGGGCCGGTGGATTCGACGGGGGGCGGCGCCGGGATGTCCCCCAGGTACCGTGCCAGGAAGTCCGCCTTGAGCCGGATGTTGATGAACCCCGGGCCGGCGATGTCCAGCGGCTCGGCAAGGTCCGCCAGTCGCGGCTGGACGGCGGCGACGATTCGCTGGGCCACGTCCCGCGGCTTGGTCTTCAGCACCTTGGCAAGCGGCATCGCCGCGTTGCACTGATAGTCACCGAAGCGCGGATCGCCGGCCGGCCGCACCGCCGCGTCGATCCCGCCGGCCGTCGCGCCGGCGACTTCGCTGACGGCGGCGGCGAAGTGGGCGGTGAGCAGGTTGTACAAGCTGTCGTGCGTCATCGGGAGTGCAGAATAGCGAGTCGCGAGTAGCGAGTTAAGTCGCCGCGGTAGCGGTTGGCGGTGTTCCCGGGGTCGTGCGACGCGCAATCGGCGGTCGCCGCCGGCCGGCCGACTTTGGGAGCGACACGTGGACACCCCCGCCGGGCCCTCGCGGCCGGCTGCCGATCCTCAAGGCGGTTCGACCGGCCGACCCCGCAGCAGGATCCGACGTAGCGGGCGCTGGGCCAGACGGACGAATACGTGCGATACGAGCGCGATTGAGCCGACGAGCGCGAGGGTTAAGAGCACCGCCGCCGCGATCCACCCCAATGTCGAGCTTGGCGTCCACTCCACCCATTTCACCGTGAGGACCACCACCCCGACGACCGATCCACCGGCCACGATCAGCCCGGCCACGGTCAGCGTCCCACTCCAGATCAAGGCCCCGAACCAACCCGGACCGCCGCGGCAGACCCGGCGAAATCCCCACGCCGCCGCCCCGCTGCCGATCAACGCAGATATCATCTTCCCCATCGGCGCCGGTGGCCCGCCCGTCTTCTCCCGAACGACACATAGCGCCGCCCCAAGCAGGCCCACCAGCCAGCACGTGGCCAGGCCGTTGGCCCACTTGAGCCGTCGCTCGAAGTGCCGGCGTGCGATCTCGTCATCCTGCTCGACGGCCGCGTATTGTCCGCACGCGGGGCAGCGGACCGGATTGCCCGCTACCCCCCGCAGGTTGCAGTCACACGCGGGGCAATAGACATCACGACCCAGCGGTTGCCGGAGCTCGCGCTCGAGGTGTGATTCCGTAGCCACGGCCAGATCGTAACCAACTCGACGCCCCCCGCTCAACGCCTCGACCGGGAAGTGGCCGGCCGGCGACCGCTCTTCCAGTTCACGGCGGGGCTGCGGAACCCGTACCGCTACCGAGCCCCTCGGCCCGCGACACCCCGGCGCCCACGGCCCGCGTCAGTTGGGCGCTGAGCTCCGGCCACTCCTCCTGCGGGCACCACACGAACGCCTCGGCCGTGCGGACCCGCGCGAGGGCTTCACCGGCTCGGGACATGGGCCACATGCCCGCGGGCTTGCTGCCCACGTAAACCGAGTCCATGGTCCGGCGGCCCTCGGAGCGCAATAGCACGTCGTTGATCTGTTCCCACGTCCGAGCGGTATGCTCCGGTGAGTTGGATGGCCCGTGGTTGGCGAACACGACCAAAGGCAAAGACGCCTGGATCGTGCGCCACAGCGCCAGACAACGCGGCAGGCTGTCGCGCAGGAAGGCCTGATTCGTATGAGCCACACCGCCTGGATACCAGACGTACTCCACCTGTGGCGGTAGACGCCGCAGTCCCGCCGCCAGACCGGACAGGTCCAGGGGCTTTTCGCCCTCCCAGTAGCCGTACAGCGGGTACTCTACCTCCAGCACGAATCGTCGTGACCGCGTCGTGCCCAGCGCGGTGCGCACGAATGCCGCGACGGCCTCCCAACGCGCCGGATCATCCAGCCGGCGTTTGGGCTCGATCTGCACGACCCGTGCCCCGGGGAGGATGTTGAGGTAGGGCAGACGCCGGGCCAGCTCGAGGTAGATCCACTCCCCGCCCGGCTGCGTTACGACGATGGCCCCGTCGGTCCACTCCTGCATCGACGCCAAGAGGCCAACCACTTGCGCGCCTTCATCCTTGCTCCCCGTGCAGAACTCGAACCACGGTAGCAGGCGTGGCGGGCGGGGGGCCGACGTTGGAGGCGGCAGGGTCGCGCCAGAAACCGCCGGCGGATTCGAAACCTGCCCCCGCACGGAGCTCAGGACAGCACCGGCCGCCAGAGCGCACACGAAGATCCATCGACGTGGCATGTCTAGATCCTTTTGCTAGGCTTATGGGTACGCACCTGCGCCACCTTGCGACCGGCAAGCACATTCTCCCCAAGTTTGACTTTCGCACTCCTGGCAGAGTTTTCCGTGACCCTTCGCAGACTCTTCGTATTCACGCCTCGCGCGGCGTAGCGCTTGAAAAAGGGTTCATCTCCAAATATTGGGGAACGCCGCGCGGATTTTGAGGAAGAAGTACGCGTCGTCGCGGAAGCCGTAAGCCATGCGTTTGATGACTTTGATCTTGTTGTTGATCCCTTCGAGCAGGCTGGTGTGTAGCGGGAACTCGCAG
>JBFMAI010000036.1:0-66134 GCA_040755725.1 Planctomycetota bacterium
GCGCCCCGCCGTAGCCCGTCGCCCACGCCACGAGCTGGCCGACGTTGCCGCTCGTGTCGTGGAAGTACAGGTAATCGCCGGCGTCCAGCCCGCCGCCGCCCGCTCCGCCGCCGGTCTGGGCCTGATGCACGGCCAGCAACCCGCCGACGCCGGCCAGGCCGTCGAGCGTGCCGGAGAGGTCCGGGCCCCAGGTGTAGGCGCGCACGTCAACACTGCCCGCAAGAGAGACGGCACCTCGGCGAGCGCCGGCAAACCCGCCCGATGCAGCTATCCGCCGGGGGGCATCTGACCCGATTGCGGTCGCCGAAACAGAGCGAGTATTTGAAAGAACGCAACAAATGCCGAGCCGGAGGTCCAGCCAAACAGGAAGCACGCAAACTTCGAACTGCCCTGACCGTAGACACCCAGACTATCGAGCAGTCCACCCACTCCCACGACCACCGATGCCAGGGCCATTGCGACTAGCAGTATCAGCAGGGCTGTTTTCCAAGCAGACACAGTCATTGCCGAACTCCGCGCGTTGGATAATAGAAGGTCGAATCATGATCAACCGTGTGGTCCATTGATGCCTGGCTTGGGCAGTTGAGTTCCTGGGACGGGGCGAATCCCCATAGTCATGCCGGTGCTTCTTTAATCACGACACTACCATGTACAGTAAATGCACGTTGCACAAGCTCCAACACAGGCGGAGACACCGCCCGCGACTCCGACGACTGCGGCTGCTGGGATCGCCACCCCACTCACGATGATCACGATGCCCGCCCCAATGCACGATCCGCACGATGCACACGCTCCTCTCGTGACATATCCAGGGCAGCGTGGTGGCGGCGGTGAGGGCGGAGGTGGCCACGGGAGCGCACGCGGCCCCGCCCATCCCGCGCCGTACCCATCTTGGCATGCCTCGTTTACCACGCCGTCCTGCCGGCACGGATTTGGCTCACGCCGCTTGCCGGCGGTGCAGCCCGAACGACACGCGTAGTAATCGTCACCCTCGTAGCCGTTGCAATAGTGGACACAATCGATGATGTCCTGCGGGTGCACGGGGGGGTGTCGCTGCAGCGGATCGGAGTTCCTTATTCCATCGTGCCCTGGCTTCTTCGGACACGGCTTCTTGTCGTTCTCTTCCTGCTCCTCCGGCGGGTCCTCGTTCTCCGAGCGACCCCAGTCGTCACACGGCCCCGCCGGGCACGGGATGTACATCATCCCCAGGTAGTCCATGCGGTTGGTCGGGTTGTTGCCGACGTAGGCGTACACGTTGGCACCGCCGAAGTCGCCGATCGGGTCGCGGTTGAGCCACCGGCCCAGGGTCGCACTATAGTACCGCCGCCCGAAATCGCTCAACTCCGTCTCCGGATCGAGCCGCTTCGTGCTCCAGCGGAACGGGTTCGCGGCGGCGTAGAAGCCGCTTTGCGTCATGATCCGCCCGTACGGGTCGTACTCGTACCGGGCGACGAGGCGGTCCACGTGCCATTCGTCGGCCTGCGCCCCGCCGTAGCCCGTCGCCCACGCCACGAGCTGGCCGACGTTGCCGCTCGTGTCGTGGAAGTACAGGTAATCGCCGGCGTCCAGCCCGCCGCCGCCCGCTCCGCCGCCGGCCTTCCGGACCCGAGCGTGGCCGCCCAAGGCCACGGACATGCCACCGACCACAGGCGGGGACGCCTGCGGTACTGTACGTCGCGGCCGGTTACACCGTCTCGAACTCCACCAGCGGTGACACGTCCCCCAGGCGATCCAGCACAAACGCCTGCTCGATCAGCCGCTGCGCCGTCGCGCCACTGACCACGCCCTCCGCCTGCGCCCGGAACTTCGCCACGACTTCCTCATCGGTCATCGGATTGCCGGCGTGACCACGGGGGTACTTGACGAGTTGCGTCAACTCCCGCCCGTCCTTCAGCCGGACGATGAGCTTGTTGGGGATGCCGTCGGGATAGCCCGCGTTGCACTCGTCCGTCTCGACGATCTTGATCCGATCGAGCAGGCCGAGCACACGCGGGTCGCGGATTCGCGCGTCACTGAACGACGCCCGCGTCAGCTCGCCGTCGAGCAGGGCCACCGCCACGCAGTAGCCCATGCTGTGGTCCGCCGTCTCCCGGCTCGTCGGTCGCCATTTTTCCGGCTCGCTGCCGATGATGCTGACGGCGGCCTCGAAGCTCTCGATGACGATGCGGTCGATGTGCTCGGGATCGCCGATCTGCGGCCGCAGGCGCAGGGCGGCGTCGATCGCGGACTGCGAGTGGTACTCCGCGGGCCAGAACTTGATGTACGTCTTGCGGATCATCCAGTCGTCGCGACCGGCGGCCCACGCCGGCTCGAACGGCCCGGTGACCATCTGGAACAGCCCCTTGGGGCCTTCGAAAATCTCGTGCGGCCCGGTGAGCCCGTGCCGGGCGAGGTCCGCGGCGAAGACGCCGTTGCGGGCCGCGTTGGAGAAGGCGCAGGCTTTCCAGTCGGAGAGCTGGCCGGTGCGGGTTTGGCGGGTGGCGAAGTTGCATACGCCGGCCAGGCCGAGGGCGTGGACGGTCTGCTCGACCGACAGACCGTAGAGCTTGCTCGCCAGCAGCGCCGTCGAGAACGCCCCGTAGACCACGTGGTCCCAGCCGTGCTTGCGGAGCGACGCCGCGTCGCACAGCCGGCATTGCAGCTCATAGCCCAGCACGCAGGCGGTGATGACCTGGCGGCCGTCCGCGCGGCACGCCTGCCCGACCGCCAGCGCCGCCGGGATGTTGTCGCTGGGGTGCGCCGGCTCCTTGCTCAGATAGGTGTCGTTGAAGTCGAGGTAGCGGACGAGGGCGCCGTTGCTGAACGCGGCCAGGTCGGGCGTTGTGCGATGGCGCGAGCCCAACAGACTGGCGCCGCCGGGCATCGTGACGGCCTGGGCCACCTCGCGTGTCACGCGAGCGGGACGACTGCTCCAGGCCCCCAGGGCGCAGCCGATCGAATCCAGCACCCGCCGCTTGGTCTCGTGAACGACCTCGGGGGACAGGTTCTCGAACGATGTCGCGTGTGCCCGTTGTGCCAGACGCTGAGCAAGGCCGGCCATTGGTGCTCCTCCACTTTGGTGCGGGTGGCCCACGATCGAGCGCTCCGCTGATGGTAGGTCGCTCCATCGGGTCCGTCCACGTGGGGCCGTCGCGCACTATGAGCGCGCCGCACAAACGGCGGACGAGGGAGACCGGCCGTTGGGCCGGCGGTTCCTGCTCGCCGGCGCCGCTCCGCGCGGCCCGCCGTCGGGCTGGAATGTCGCGCGATGGGCGGGTGGCACTGAGGGTGTGCCACCGCTCTTTAGCAGTGGGCCCCTCACGGTGCGACCGCCTGCCAGCGCGTTGAAGAACGGCTGGAGGCGCTCGAGTCGGTAGCGCCGGACCTCCGAGTCCGGCGCGCTTGGGGCCGCCTCGGCGACCCGCGGTGGTGTGGCCCCGGAGAGCGTGGGCGTAGCCCGGCACGGGCGTGCGTGTACGCCCCCGCCGGAGGCGCGAGTGTGTAACCCCGGAGGGGCGTTTGCCTGCGGCCCCGGGCGTGGGCCCGGGGGGGCCGCGTGGCCCCCGCACGCGGGCCCCCGCAGGGGGTGACTGAGACCTCGATCGCCCGCTGCGCGGGCTATGCCGCGAAGACGCCGGGCTGGTCCCCAGGCTCGCGCCCGGGACTCCCCTCAGTCGCCCGATGGGCTCTCCGACGGCCGCTTGGGCGAACTGAGGGGCGCGCCCGCAGATTCCCGGCTTCCACCTGCTTAACGGCTCCGGACCGCCCGCCGGGAGGCGCCGGCGGTCAATCCCAAGCTTGGCGCCGGCGGTCGAGCCCAGTACTGGGTCTGGCACCCGACCCAACTTGGGTCGGCACTCCATCCCACCTGGATCGCGAGGCCACCCCACTTGGGTCGGGAGTCGACCCAACTTGAGGCGCTTTTCGCATGGAACGGGGACAGGGCAACCGCCGGGGCTTCGCCGGGAACGGGGAACAGGGAACGGGAGAAGGCAACCGCCAGGGGAGTGTGGGCGTCCCGCCCGCCACCGGGAGCATCGGCGTCCCGCCGGTGGGGGGTGGGGGCGTCCCCGCCCGGCGAGTAGGCTGGGCGTCCTTGCCCGCCCGTAGCGGCCGGGCTCCGCACCGGCCGTCCCAGTAGGGCCGGCGTCGCTGCCGGCCCGGGCAGGCACGGCGGCCTGCCCTACTCCGCTGCGGGGCGTGCGAGGCACTTGCCGGGATGCGGCCGGCGGGTGGCGGCTGGGCGCTGGTGTTAGGGCGTGGTATCGTGCCGCGTGTCGGGCGCTGTGGGTGAAATGTGTAGAGGGCAGGCCGGTGGGCCGAAAAGCGCCCGATGGGGTTGGAGAGGATGCCGACGCGGACGGCTGTCATCAGGGCACCCGGCATGTGTGTGGATGTGCTGCCCTGGACACTGAAAGGCGAACGGGAGTGGCCCTGACCCCAAGCAACCCGGTTTCGTCCAGATTGGGAGCATGGTGCCGTAAGTGGCTCTTGGACGCTGCGCTCCTGCTGGTTGTGGTCTGCATGATCCTGTAGATCATTGCCCTCGCGCTCTCAGACAGGCCGGACAGACCGTCTTGGCTTCTTGTGCCCATCACGGTGATTTATGCCGTATTCACGCTGTGGATGGCGGCGGCGGCGTTCCAAAACGCGACGGCCGCTCGCCGATCGGCTGAAGCGATGGAGGCCAGCGTTGAGGAGCAGCGGCAAAGCCGATGGGCCGCGTTTGCAGCAGTAGTCTCGTTTCCCGACGGTCACAAGTACTGGGTTCACCCGGACGAGAACGCGACGATCATCCTGGGCAACCTCTTTCGGCAGCCCATACTCCAACTGCGCGTCGGGCTGTGGGAGATGGATGCACAAAGCGCAGGCGAAGGGCAGGTCAAGTACTCCACAATGATGGAGTCGGAGCCGAAAGATGTACCGGCGGACGGGCAAACCGTGAGGGTTCAGCTTCGACGGACACTACTACCTGAGTCGGAGCGGGTCCGCCTTGGCAACCTAGCACTTGGTCGGTACCGGGAGGTTTTCAGCAACGCGGTCCCGCGATCAGCCTTGTGCCTCATCAGCTACATGCACCGCGCGCAGCTCAGTCCGAGCGTATCGGTCTTCGACCTGCAATGCGACAGGCTGCCGACGTGAACAGTTCGACGGCCGGACATCGACGCGTTCGAGGCGGTCACGACCCGCGAGCAACGGACCAAGGGCTTCTTCGTCGGCTTCGACTACACCGATGACGCCCTGACGGAAATCGATCGCTTCTTCCGCCAGACGGGCCCGGTCATCGTGGCCCTGACCGTAAGCGAAATCCTGGAGGAGTAGTTGGCGAAGAGGCTGGCGTGATCCTGCGGCGGGCCACGCTCCGGGGCGAATCGCAGTATGGCAGGCCTCTGTGCCTGCCAGGGCCGGCGGAGACGCCGGCCCTACTGCCGCAACCGGCGGGACGCCGATACTCCCCAACGCGGGCGGGGACGCCCGCACTCCCCTGAGACGCCGGATTCCCGCCGCGGTGGGCAAGCTGCGGTCGGCGCTGCGGGTCGGCCGGGACGCCCACTCTACGGCTTCACCACGGGCGGCCGTCCCGTGCGCCCCGCCGCCGAGATACAATGCCGCGTCATGGCCCGCAAGCGTCCCCCACGCAAGGTCCGCGTCGATTTCCGCCAGAACCGCCAAGTCCGCCGGCGGCAGGACGATTGGACGCGGCGTTTCCGCGCCGACGAGGAGAAGCTGGACGACACGCTGCGCCATGAATCGGTGCGGGCCAAGGGCGACTTGTCGCGCAAGCGGACGATCATTCTGGGCGACGATGATTCGCCGCTTGTCGACCGGGCCGCCTGCCGGCCGGGGACAGTCACGCAGGTCCACGGGCGGACCTGCACCGTACACGATGGTCAGGGGCAAACGTGGGAGTGCAGCATCCGGCGCGTCTTGCGGACGCGGCTGATCGAGACCCGCTCGCCCGTGACCGTCGGCGACCGCGTGTGGTTCTCCGACCACGCCGCCGAGTGCGACGGGCTACCCGTGGGGGTCATCGAGCACGTCGCCGAACGCACGTCGTGGCTGTCGCGGCGGGACTTCCGGCAGCGGGAGCACACGATTGTCGCCAACGCGGACCAACTCCTGGCGGTGCTGAGCGTGGTGCAGCCGCGGCTGCGACCGCACCTGGCGGACCGCTACATCGTCGCGGCCCTGAAGGGCGGGCTGCGGCCGATCCTGTGCTTCAACAAGGTCGACCTGGCGGAGGACACGTCGGCGGCCGAGGACGAGTCGCAACAAGCGACCGGCCAATCGGTGTGGGACGCGATCGAGGAGTTCCGGTCGCTCGGCTACCGTTGCCTGTGTACCAGCGCGGTCGCCGGCGTCGGCCTCGCCGAGCTGCGGGCCGCCCTCCAGGACCATATGACCGTGCTGGCGGGGCAGAGCGGCGTGGGCAAGAGCTCGCTCCTGAACGCGCTCCAGCCGGGGTTGGGGCTCAAGACCCGCGAGGTCAGCGAAGAAACCGAGAAAGGGCGCCACACCACGACACGGGCACAACTGCTGCCGCTGGATTTCGGCGGCTATGTCGTGGACACGCCGGGCGTCCGGGCGTTCGACGTGTGGGGCGTGAAGCCGGGTGAGCTGGAGGCGTTTTTCGAGGAGTTCATCCCCTACGTGCCCCAGTGTCAGTTCAGCGATTGCGTCCACCGGCAGGAGGAGGGCTGTGCGGTGATCGCGGCGGTCGAGGCGGGCGCGATCAGCCCGCGCCGTTACGCCAGCTATCTCAAGCTCCTGGCCGAAGTCTGAGCGGCCCCGGGCAGTCCATTGCCCGGTGGGCCGGTATTCAGGCACATGGGGCACTGGACGGGAGGGCGAGCCTCCCGGCGAGGCGCTACTCCTCGTACCATTCCTCGTCGTAGTACTCGTCGAACAGCGGATCGTACCCCCCATCCTCGTAGTACAACTCGTCGTCGTACCACTCTTCGTCCCAGTCCCCGGTCGGGTACTCCTCGAACCACACCTCGTCCACCCACGCTTCTTCTTCGACCCACACGTCGCGGTAGTCGTCCGGCGTGTAAACGACCTCGTCGTAGTAGCCGTCTGTGCAATCCCAGCATTCGCGGTCGACGTAGATCACGCCGCCGTCCCCCCTGTCGAGCACGAAGTCGAACACGCACCCGGACTGGGTCGCCAGCAGGGCCCCGATCAGCAGCGTAATGGCCTCTCGATGCATGACGTTCTCCTCGCCCCTCCAGGCGGACGGCCGGCACTTCCAGTTTATTCAAGGCGGGCGATCTCGCCAAAGACGGGGGACACGGCCCGCGAGCGTACAAGGCGACGTAAACTTCTGCACAACCATCAGTTACGGCCCTCAACAAACCCACCACGCAAGTGGTGGGCCAACCCGCCCCGCACTGGCGTGCGGGGTTCTGATAGGCCTCCTGACCGCGTCCGACTCACCCGCCTCCAGGCACACCCAGGCTGGAAACAACCGGCCGTTTCCGTCATCATGGCTCCGGGTCGCCGGCTGCGGAAGACCGTGGCGGCGGCCACAGACGGGGGACTGCGGCGCGTCGGCGGGTGCGCCGCCCCGGCGTAGCGAGCCGCGACCGGGGGGCTGTCGCCCGCGTGCCAGGAGTGACGATGAAGACCACCCGGCGGCTCGTGCAGGCGGGGTTCCTGATCCTGACGGTGGTTGGCGTGTTCGTCGTCGGCGGACACGCCGAGCGCTGGTGCCCCCTCGGCGGCGTCGAGGGCCTCTACACCTACCTCACCGTTGGCAACCTGACGTGCTCCCTGGGGGTGTCGAACTTCTACATCCTCGGTGGCGTGCTCTTGCTGACGCTGCTGGTGCGGCGGGCCTTCTGCGGCTATGCCTGTCCAATCGGGACGATCTCCGAGTGGGTCCAGCTCGCCGCCCGACGGCTCGGGATGCGCGCCTGGCGCGTGCCCTATCGGCTCGACCGCGCGCTCGCCCTGCTGAAGTACCCCGTTCTCGGCGTCATCCTGTACTTCACGTGGAAGGTGGGCGAACTCGTCTTCCGCGGCTACGACCCCTGCTACGCCCTCATCAGCCGACACGGCGAAGACATCACCGTCTGGGCCTACGTAATTTCGGGGGTCATCCTGCTGGCTTCGGTGGTGCTCGTGGTGCCGTTCTGTCGCTGGCTGTGTCCGCTGGCGGCGGTCTTCACGCCCTTCTCCCGCGCTGGGCTGGCCCGCATCAAGCGGAACGGAGAAACGTGTATTGACTGCGGCGTGTGCGGTCGCGTGTGCCCGATGGGCATTCCGGTGGACCGGCTGCGCCGGGTGACGGCGGCACGCTGCACGTCGTGTCTGGACTGCCTGGCGGCGTGCCCGAAACGGAAGGACGGGGCGCTGGTGTGGGGGCCGCCGGGGGCCGGCGGTCGCTCGTGGCCGTCGGGGGTGGTCGTCGCGGCGTTACTGCTGTGCCTCGGCGGGGCGGTGGCGGCGACGTACGTGACCCCGCTGCCCTCGTTTGTGTGGGAGCGCGGCACCCCGCCGGCCCAACCGGCGACGCTGCGGCTTGAAGTGGCCGGCGTGCGCTGCCGGCACAGCACCGAGTTGTTCGTGCGGCAGTTTGACCGCGACGACGAACTGCGCGTCACGGGGTACCTGCGCGTCGAGGCGTGGCCGGCACCCGACGTCGGCGCCGTGCGCATCACGTACGACGCGGCGCTGGCCACCGAGACTCAAGTCAAGCGGGCGATCACCGAACCGCTGTTCGACCTCGTGGCCGGCGCCTTGCGGCCCTCGCCGTATCGCATCATCGGCTACGACCCGCTGGCCGGAGACTAGCGGCTGCCGCTTAACCCCCCGCCCTCTCCGGGAGGGGTTGGGGGAGGGTCGAAACCCGCGACCACCGAGGAATTCCTGATTCTCTAGCCTGCCCTGTCCACCGGACAAGGGCGCGGCTCCTGCCGAGCCGCGGCGCTTCGCGGCCTCACCCGCCCAGCCACCACGCGGGCAGGACCAGGGAGGGGCCTGCGGGGGTGGTGGCCACGGCGAACGGGGCGCCGTAGACGCGGGTGAGCGCTGCCGGGGTGAGCACCGCGGACGCCGGCCCGTCCGCCGCCACGCGGCCGTCGCGCAGGGCCAGCACGCGCTCGCCGAGGGCCACCGGCAGGTGCAGGTCGTGGCTGATGGCCAGCAAGCCGCCGCCCGCGTGGTGCCAGTCCCGGAGAATACGCACAAGTTCGATCTGGTACGCCGGGTCGAGCGCCGTGTTCGGCTCATCGAGGAAGAGGCAGCGGGCGGCCTGGGCCATCGCGGCGGCGATCAGCACCTTCTGTCGCTCGCCGCCGCTGAGGGTGTCGAAAGCCCGCTCTGCCAGCGCCGTCACGCCGCAGGTGTCCATGGCGCGTTCGACGGCGGAGTGATCTGCCGCGGATAGCGGGCGAAGCGCGTGTCCGTGCGGGAAACGGCCGGTGGCCACGACGTCCGCCACGGTCAGCGCGGGGTTGGCGTCCAGGCGTTGCGGGACGTACGCGGCCCAGCGCGCTCGCCGACGCGGCGTCATCTGGTGCATTTCCCGGCCGCCCAGACGCACATGGCCGACGGTCGGAGTCATCAGCCCCAGCAGGGTCTTGAGCAGCGTGGTCTTGCCCGAGCCGTTCGGTCCGACCAGCGACACACACTCGTGCGGGGCCAACCGCAGGCTTACGTCGTGCAGAATGCGACGTCCGCCCCGGTCGACGCAGACCCCTGCGCATTCCAGGACCGCGTCCCGAAGGGGGTCGGTGCTTCGTCGATCGGCCGGTGTCTGGTCAGGCGAATCAGTCATGCCGCTCGCCGGCTATCAGTTTGCACAGGGCCTCCATCGTCTGCGGCAGGCGCGGCCCGAGCAAGTAGTGCTCCGGCCCCACCACCACGTGTACGCGCTGTTGCTCCACGGCGCGGAGCGGCCCCACGCGTCCCCACACGCGGCGCGCGTCGGCGTCGCCCCCGGGCCGATCGACCGCCTCCGGCACCAGCTCGATGATGACGTCCGGGTCGGCTGCGAGAATGAACTCGAGTCCCAACGGCGCAAACGGGCGGTCCGTAGCCGCCGCGTTGACGTGCCCCGTCCGCCGCAGCAGGTCGTCATAGAACGAACCGGGACCGGCGGCGGTGGGGCCCACGGGGGGATCGCGCAACGCGCCAAGAACCAGCAGCACGCGTGCGGGGGATGCGGGTTGGTAGCGGCGGGCCACGGTGGCCAAGTCGGCCTGAATGCCCTCCGCCAACCGGCGTGCCGTCAGCGGCCGGCCCGTGAGTTCGCCAAGTCGCGTGATCGTCGTGTACAGGTCGGCCAGCGACACGTCCGGCAACGACTCGAACGGGCAGTTGAGGCGGGACAGCCGCTCGGTGATGGCGCGACTCTGACCGGCAATCAGGACGAGCTCCGGCTTGATTTCGAGCAGCACCTCCACATTGAGATCGTTCAAGGCGCCGATGGACCGTACCGACTGCACCGCCGGCGGATAGGTGCAGTACCGCGTGCGGCCGACGAGCCGGTCCGCCAGCCCCAGCGCACAGCACACCTCGGTCAGATTGGGGGCCGTGCTAAGCAGGCGTGGACAGGGCGAGTCTCGTTCCTCGCTCGTCACGGGCGGTTGCAGCACCCAGTTGCGCAGCGCCGTATCGGTCGTCGGCCGTGACGGGCTGCCGGTGCCCGGCGCGGGGGCGGTTGGCGGCCGTTCGCAACTCGCCAGCCACGCCGCCGCCAGCAGCACCCGTGCCATCCGGCGTCGGCCGTGGGCACGCCCGCTCATCGCGGGTTTTCCACCAGGGCGGGTGGGATCCGCTTGACGAGGATGGCCGCCAGGTAACTCGATTGCACCTGGCTG
This sequence comes from Planctomycetota bacterium, assembly GCA_040755725.1. Taxonomy (GTDB): domain Bacteria; phylum Planctomycetota; class Phycisphaerae; order UBA1845; family Fen-1342; genus JBFMAI01. Next base: position 10,806 of record JBFMAI010000036.1, read on the forward strand.
CCCCACGACGCCTCCGGGCCGAACACGTCGAACACGACCCGCCCCCAGCGGAACAGCACGCCGATCTCCGTCCAGCACCCCTCGTCCCCGACGTGATAGCGCTTCGCGTCCGGCGGCTGGAACGCTTCGAACGCCCGGCGGGCATTGGCCACGTCGGCGAACGCGAAGGCACGAATCTTCAGACAGCGTTGCGGCAGCTCGCGGTGGCAGTAGACCGCCAGCCAGACTTGTGTGGGACTGCACCCGGCCCAGGTCTGAGCGTCGTCACCGAGAGCTTCCATCGCGGTCTCAAACGACCCGGTCCACACGGATTCCTGCAAGAACCACGGGTCGGCGGCGGCCGCGGGCGGAAACGCCTCCCCCAGCGTCATATCGCGGCTGGCGCACCCGGCGACCGCGACGATGGGGACGGCCATGAGCAACCGGAGCATCATCCGACGAATCCCTCTTGCAGAAACGGATTGCCGTCGGCTTCCGCGCCGATCGTCGTCGCTGGCCCGTGCCCGGAATAGACCACGGTTTCCGGCGGCAGTGTCAGCAGGTGCCGCCGGATGTTGGCCAACAGACGCCGACCGGAACTGCCGGGGAAGTCGTAGCGGCCGATGCTGCCCGCGAACAGCGCGTCGCCGGTGAACACGACGCCGGCGTCCGGAGCATAGTAGGCCAGCCCGCCCGGCGAATGCCCCGAGACGTCCAGCACTTGCCAACCCAGCGTCCCCAACGCGAGGATGTCCCCGGGCGACAGCAGCCGGTCGGCCGGCGGGGCCGTGATCGAGAACCCAAACGGCTCCGAGAGGTTGGCCCGCGCGCTCGTCAACATTGCGGCCTCTTCCTGTGGCGCGTAGAGCTGCACTTCAGGAAATGCGGCCCGCAGCGGCGACACCCCGCCGATATGGTCCGCGTGGCAATGCGTCACCACGATCGCCCGCGGCTGCAACTCGCGCCGCCGAAGCGCCGCGGCGATTTGCTCGTGCTGCGGCGGCAGGCCGGGATCGATGATCCAGGCGTCGGGGCCGTCGGCGGTCCAAAGCAGGTAGGCGTTTTCCTGGAACATTGCCTCGACGAAGACGTCCACGTGCAGCGGGCCGTGTGTTTGCATGGCGGGGATTGTAGCGGACGGCGTGGGGCGGGCGAGTGTCGGGGCCGACGGGCCAGCTCAGGCTTTGGACACACCCTGTTCATCGGGGGGCACGTCCGGAGAACCGCGACGACTTCGCCACGCGGTCTCGCCCGCACGCCTGCCGCGAAGCCCGCGGTAGCGCAACGCGTTTCGGCAGGCCCGCGCTGCCAACTTGACGCGCCGCCCGTAGAGCATGCCGCCCCGGTACGCGACTGTAACCAATTGGCCCACAACTGGTTACAAGCTCTCGCGCGCTCTGGTACGGGCTTTGTAATTTGCTCTGCGGGGCGGGCCAACCGCCCCCCCGGAAGAACGAGCCGTTGGGCCCCGTGGTGAAGAAGGAGGTGCAACGATGTGGCGAAACACGATGCCTTGGTGGAACGCGTTTGAGGAGTTGCGGCGCGAGATGGACCGCGTGTTCGACAACTACAACCTGGGTCTGCTGACGCGCCCCACCCGCCGGACCGCGTTTCCCCCGCTGAACGTGTGGGACAACGCCGAGTGCGTCTTCGTGGAGGCCGAGGTGCCCGGCGTGAAACCCGAAGACCTCGAGATCTCCGCCGTCGGCAACGAGCTGACCCTTAAGGGCCGGCGTCCGACGCTGGATGGCAAGGACCTCGTGTATCACCGGCAGGAGCGCGGCGTCGGCGAGTTCACGCGGGTCGTGACGCTGCCGTGCGATGTCAACGCGGACAAGGTGGAGGCGACGATCAAGGACGGCGTGTTGCGGATCGAGCTGCCGAAGGCCGCGGAGGCCCGTCCCCGGCAGATCGCTGTCAAGACCGCCTGAATCGTGTCGCCGCGGAAATGAGGTGTTCCCGGACCCCCAGTCAACCGGAGGTGATACCCATGTCTACCGAAAGCAGCCTGCAAAAGAGCGAAGCCCAGATCGTGCAGCCGGAGCGCGTGCGCGGCGGGCCGACGTACGTTCCGGCCGTGGACATCGTCGAGGCGAACGACAAGCTCATGCTGATGGCCGATCTGCCCGGCGTGACCCGCGACGGGCTGGACGTTCAGTACGAGCGCGGCCAGCTCACGATTTCCGGCCGCGTCACCCCGCGGCAGGACCCCAACACGGAGTACCTGCTCCGCGAGTACGGCGTGGGCGATTTCTACCGGGTTTTCGAGGTTGGTGAAGGCATTGACGCCCAGAAGATCGAGGCCGAGCTGAGTAACGGCGTGCTGACGCTGCACCTGCCGAAGGCGCAGGCCCTCATGCCGCGCAAGATCGCCGTCAAGGCGACCTGAGCGCGGCGGGGCCGGCCTACACCGACGGTATTCGATGCGGGCCGAGATGCCAGTGTTGAAGGAGGTCAGCCATGAACCTGATTCCCTGGAAACGGAGGCGAGAGGTGTCCGGCGCCGAGCCGTCGCCGACTACGGCGCTGGCCCAACTCCGGCAGCAGATGGATTCCCTGTTCGACCGTTTCTTCCGCGATCCGTGGAGTGCGTTCGAGGCGGATGCGGCGTGGTCCGGGTTGATGGCCGTCCCACGGACTGACTTAGCGGATTCGTCGGAAGCGTTGACGGTCACCATGGAGCTGCCGGGCGTGGAACCGCAGGACGTGAGCATCCAAGTGACCGGCGACCGGCTCAGCGTGCGGGCGGAAAAGAAGACCGAGCGTCAGGAGAAGCAGCGCGCGGGCTTCTACACGGAGCGGCAGTATGGGACTTTCCAGCGCACCATCCCGCTGCCCAACACGGTCGATCCGGAGCAGGTGGACGCCAGCTACAAGAATGGCGTACTGACGATCCGCCTGGCCAAACGCCCGGACCTGAAGCCGAAGAAGATCAAGGTGCGCACCGCCTGACGACGATCGGGCAAGCCCCGGCGCCGCGGACGCGCCGGTGGCGCGACGTCATTGTTCCCAGCCAGCCGATGGGCCACCTACCCGGCCCGTCGGCTTTCGCCGTTTCAGGGATCCCGACAGGGCACGCCGCGTGTCACGGAACCTTGGCCCCCGCAGCCCCGACGTGAACCTCGACCGCCAGCGGCGACTGCATCCCCCGCGGCAGGCGTAACAGCAGCCGGTCGCCCGCGTCCCGGCCCACGTCCTCCACTAGGCGGCCCCGGGCGTACACCCAGCAGGGCCGCCCCTCCGTGCCGTGAATCCGGCACACCGTCTCGAACCGCACGTGCGGTCCCGGGTGAAGACGAAAACGGACCGCGGGACCCTGCGGGGCCAACTCGTAGCAGCCTTCCGCTTCGTTGTAGCCGTCGCCGTCCAGGTCGCCCGGCGTGTCGATCACTCGGCGGCCCGTGGTCAGTTCCACCGTCGCGGGGTCCCACACATCGGCGGCCAAACTGGCGGCCTCCGGCGCACCATCGATGTCCCACGGCCACAAGCGAAACTGATGCACGACCACGACGCGGGGTGCCGCCGGCACCTCGCCCACGATCGCCGCCAACCGCCGATCGTCGGCACTCGCCAGCACTCGTTGGAACCGGAAGTCCGCGGCCCGCAGCAAAATCCAGCACAGGTCGGCCCGTTCCGCACCCGGCTGACTGAGGAGCATGAAGGACGCCGCCTCGGGGCCGGCTTCGGCCGGCGGCGGGTCCACGCGCCGAAACGCCTGGCGGCCGTTGAGCGCTACGGCGTAGCCGACGCGCGTGGTTTTCCAGCCGGCGGCCGGCGCCCGGGATGTCACCTGCACACCCACCGCGCCGGTTGGATAGATCACATAATGCCAGCGGTGCCCGACCTCGCCCGGCGCCGGCGGTTCCGCGAGCTTGTCCCCGGGCGCAATGAAGCGCCACCGGCCCTCGATGACGGCCCGGAACGGCGTGGCTTCGATGAGCTTCTGCGTGGCGGCGGCGACGGCGCCCCAGTCCGCGTAGTGGGCCGGGTCGTCGTAGGCCAGGGCACTGGAGTCGGCGTTCTGCCAGTCTTCGGGCAGCGGCACCGGCCAGGGGCCCAGGCCGTCCGGATCGGCGAGGTTGGCGTCGCCGCCCGCGTGCCACGCGACGATCTGCCCGTCGGCGAAGGCCAGCTCGAAGCGGTCGCGGGCACCGACGACGATCCGCCGCCCGCGCGTCAGAACATACATCTCGCCAATGCCGGCCTTCTCACCCAGCACATGATGCGTGTTATCGGCCAGGATCACGTCGTCCACATAGAGCTCGATCGGGCCGGCCGTTTGCGGGGCGCGCCAAGTCAGCGCGCGAACATCCGCGAGGTTGATCCACTCGCCCACCGTGCCCAAGTCCACCCGCAGCAGGTTCCACCCCGGTCCGGCAGTCATCGTCCGCGTCCAGACGAGTGTCGCCGGGTCGCCGCTGGCGATGCTGAACTCCAGCAGGACACCCTCCGGCGGGCCGTAGACGCTCATGAGGAGCAGCGCGTACGGCTGCCAATCTCGCACCAGGGCGAGGCTGGGTGAGCGTTTGCCGTCGAAGACCAGGCGGTCATCCGGGCCGCGCAGGGTGGCCTTCAGGCCGCCGGCGCCGGTCTCGTTGCGACTGCGGAGGATGGAGAGCGTGGGCTGCGGGCGGTCACCCTCGGCGCCCTCGGGGCCCACGCAGCGGAAGAGGGCCTCCTGCCCGGGGGTCTCGAAGTCGGCCAGGCTGACGAACCGGCCGCCGGCCAGGTCCTCGTAGGTGTCGCGCATCCGCTTCAGCACGGGCGACAAACCGGCGTCCCTGGCCGGCCCGGCCGGTGATCCCGGCAGCGGCTGACAAGCCGACACGAACACCACCAGCGCGACGGCCACGAGGCCCCGCACGAAGCGCAGCACGCAATTGCGGGTCGACTCACTTCCGCAGCATGTGGATCGCCGTTCCGAGCACACCTTCGGCCGCCTCCATGATCGTCTCGGACGTGGACGGGTGCGGGTGGATCGTCATGGCCAGGTCGCCGACCTCCGCCCCCATCTCGATTGCCAGCACGGCCTCGGCGATGAGGTCGCCCGCATGTTCGCCGACGATCCCCACGCCCAGCACACGCCCGTTGCCCGCGTCGGCGATGATCTTCGTGAGGCCCTCCGGCCGCCCCATCGCAATGGCCCGACCCGAAGCGCCCCACGGGAACTTGCCGACCTTGACCTCCAGGCCCCGCTCCTTGGCCTCGGCTTCCGTCACGCCGCACCAAGCCACCTCCGGGCTCGTGTACACGACCGCGGGGATCGCCCGGGCGTCGAACGCGACCGGATGCCCGGCGATGGCCTCGGCCGCAACGATGCCCTCGCGGCTGGCCTTGTGCGCCAGCATCGGGTTTCCCGTGACATCGCCGATGGCGAAGATACGTTTGTCGGTAGTCCGCCGCGTTTCGTCCACCGCGATGAAACCCGCCGTGTTTACCGTGACTTTCGTGTGTTCCAGGCCCAGGCCGTCGGAGTTCGGCTGCCGGCCGACCGACACGAGAACCCGGTCGAAGCTGAGCGTCTCTTTCTTGCCGGCCTTGGTAAACGTGATTTCGACACGGCCGTTCTTCTTCTGCGTTGATTCGATCGCCGCCCCGGTGTGAATTGCCGCGAATTGCTTCTTGAGCCGGGCGGCCAGCGGGCGCGCGAGGTCGTCGTCGCAGCCCGTCAGAATGCGGTCGAGCGCTTCGATGACGGTGACTTCACTGCCCAGCGCCGCGTAGACCTGGCCCAGTTCCAGGCCGATGTACCCCCCGCCGACCACGCACAGGGACTGCGGGATGTCAGGCAACTCCAGCGCCCCGGTCGAATCAACGCCGCAGTCCGGTGGCATGATCCGGGCAGGCAGCGTCTTGGGCCGCGACCCGGTCGCGATGATGGCGTGTTTGAACTTCAGCCGGGCCACGTCGCCGCCTTCGATCCGCACCGTCCGCGAATCCTCGAAGATCGCCATTCCCTGTACCACGCGGACCTGCCGCTTCTTGGCCAGCGTGTTGATCCCCCCGCACAGCCGCTCGACCACCGACTGCTTCCAGCCGCGGAGCTTGGCGACGTCGATCTGCGGCGGACCGAAGGTAATGCCCCAGGCTGCGGCCTCGGAGGCGTTCTCGACGAGGTGCGCGGCGTGCAGCAGGGCCTTGGACGGAATGCAGCCCTCGCGGAGGCAGACGCCGCCCAGCAGCGGGCTGCGATCGACCAGGGTGACCTGCAAGCCGAGGTCGGCCGCGCGGAACGCGGCCACATAGCCGCCCGGCCCGCCGCCGATCACCAGCACGTCGGTTTGTTCAGTCAGTTCGCCAACAACCATTTGTGGTTCTCAATCATGGAAGCCGGGCCCTCGCAGACCGTCCGTCGGACGGTGATGCCGGGGGAACGTTGGGCTACACACCGCACCACGGGGCCACCGACCGCGTGCCTCGCCCACGGATGACGTTGACCGGCCAACGTACCGCCTCTCACGCGGTTGGCAAGGCACTCGGGGCGTGGGCCCCGGTTCGGCCGACCGCCGCCACATTGTATCGGACCTCGCTTCAATCGTCCGAGAATTGCGCCCCAGTCCGCCGTCGTGCCGATAGACGAGGTGGGAAGCCGCTGATGACCGCGACGCCCGAAACAGGGTCTACGCCACCGTTGCCCCCGGGTAACCCCCCGGACGCAGAGCTGCACGCGGAGCTGACCGCCAAGCTCTCAGCGTTCTCCGGGCGGGTTGGGGAGCTCTGCGCCGAGCTCGATCAGGTGCAGACGATCCTGCGCACCGAGCACGAGGCCCTGGGGCGTCGGCAGGCGGAACTGGGCGAGTGGGCCGCGCGGCTCGACGGCCGGGCCCAGGAACTGCGGCAGCAGTCGGCGGCGCTGGATCAAACCCAGGCCGATCTGGACCACCGGCGGACCGAGCTGGACCAGCTCGCGGCCCAATGTGAGCAGCGACAGGGCGATCTGGACCGACAACAGGAGCAGCTACGCCAGCGGGCCGAGGAGCTCGCCACGCGGGCGAAGGACCTCGAGACGCGGGCCGCCAACGTCGACGCGGAGGAGGCGGAGCTTCGTCAGCGACAGGCCGGCGTGGAGGAGCTGCGCGAGACCCTGGCCGGCGAGGAGGACCAGTTACGCGAGCGGGAGGCCGCGTTGGCGACGCGGGCCAACGCTCTGGAGAAAGGCCGCGAGTCACTGGCCCAGGAGGAAAAAGACTTCCACCGCCGTGAGGCCGAACTGGCCCAGCGGGCCCAGGAGCTTGACCAGCGCCGGGCCGTGCTGGCCGTGGAAGAGGAGCAGCTACTCCAGCGCGAAGCCACGCTGGCAGCCCGGGCCCGCGACATGCAGCAGCGCCGCGAGGGCCTGGCGCGCCAGGGCAAGGAACCCGCCCGTCAGGAAGGCGATCTTCGCCGCAAGCAGGCCGATCTGGACGAGGCGACTCGCACTTTGGAACAGCGGGCCGCCGCCGTGGCCCAGCGGCAAGCCGAACTCGAACGCCAGGAGAAGGAGCTGGCCGCCCGGGCCGCGGAAGTGGAGCAGCGTCGCACCGTGACCGACACCCGAGCCGTCCTTCAGCCGGCCTCAGGCACGCATGACGGCGCTGCGGCGGCCAAACTCGACCAACGCGAGCAGGACTTGAAGAAACGCGAGGCCCAGCTCGCCGCCCAGGCCCGTGAACTGGCCCTGCGACGCGAGGCGATGGCGCTCGAGGAAGAGGAAATCAACCTCTTGCAGTCGCGGCTGGACGAACGCCGTGCCAAACTGGAAACCGAGTTGGGTGAGCTGACGCGCGTGGCCGGCACGGGCGCCGCCGAGGCCCTCGCCGCCGACGACGATACCTCGGCTCCCGCGGCGGCCGCCGCCGCTCCCGTTCAGACCCCGCACGGGCCGGATAGGAGTCACCCCCCCGCAGCCCAGGCTCCCGCACATGACCAGGCTGTGCCGGCCGATACGTCACCGGACCCGGGCGAACCCCCGCCCGACGGCGGCGTCGACGAGCGCACCCTCTCGCCGGAGAAACGCCAGAAGCTGCGTGTTCTCCGACGGATCACCGGTGGGCGCGTCAGCGACATCGAACTCCTGGCTCGCATCGAGGCCGACGGCGCCGGGGAGCTCCCCCCCACAGGGGCGGACAAGGACCGCAAGAAGAAGGGCCGCTGGTGGGGCGGATGACACTCCCGGTGTGGCGGATGACACCCGCCGCCAACACCTCAGAATTCGGCCAGCCTGGCCCTGGCGCGCGTTCTCCGGACGGTAGGGCCTATGGCAGTGCTCCCGCATGATTCTCTATTAGGGAAACCCCTAATAGACCCTGCGGGCCGCCGTCCGTAGGGTTATATGGAAGACACGGGGCGAGCCGATCGTCGCGGCCCGTCAAGCTGGGGGGGCTTGGCGGGCCGACATTGTCGGGAGCTCCTTTTTCCATCGTACCCGCTTGAGCCGAGCGTTCTCTCTGTGCGGGCCTTTCCCCGGCCGCGCCACAAGCACAATTGTGACGAAACGGCCGTCCTGCGCAGGCGTTTTGATGCCCAGGAGGAGTGCCGCCGGGGAATTGTAACCGTCGGTTGCAGACGTAAGTTATTGCATTTCATACATTTGGCCGACCTGCGGCTCAGTGCGCCCATAACCCAGAGGCACACTCCGCTGGATGGACGGGCCGCGTCGTCGTTGATCCACTACGCCGGTTCTGATAGAAAAGACGATTCGCAAGGCGGGAGGTGCGCCGAGGCCCGACGTGAAACCGGGCCTTCGGCACGCCGGCACGCGACCGGCGGAACGCCACGCGGTCGCCGAGGTATTTCCCAAGGTTGTACGCCCTGGCTGCGGAAAGGTGACGGCATGATCGGAATCCGTCGGGAGGACAAGAGCCGGTGGGAGGCCCGGGCGCCGCTGACGCCCGCCGACGTGAAGGCGTTGGTGCAGGCCGGCATACCAGTTCAGGTCCAAACCTCTCCCGTCCGGCGGTTTCGCGACGAGGACTACCGCTCCGCCGGCGCCGCCATTGTGGATGACTTGAAGGCCAGCCCGATCGTCATGGGGGTCAAGGAAATCCCGCCCAAGTACTTCGAACCGGGTAAGACATACGTCTTCTTCTCCCACACGATCAAAGGCCAGCCGGCGAACATGCCGATGTTGCGGCGGATCGCGGAGCTCGGCTGCACGCTCATCGACTACGAGCGGATCGTGGACGACAAGGGCCGCCGGCTGGTGTTCTTCGGCAACTTCGCCGGACTGGCCGGAATGATCGACACGCTGTGGGCGCTGGGGCAACGGCTCAAGCTGGAGGGCGTCGAAACGCCTTTCCTGGACGTTCGCCGGGCGTTCGAATACCACGACGTTCAGCACGCCAAAGAGGAAATCGCCGCGCTCGGGCAGCGAATCGCCCGCGACGGGCTGCCGGAGGCGATTCAGCCGTTTATCTGCGGCTTTGCCGGCTACGGGAACGTGTCGCAGGGGGCGCAGCAGATATTCGACCTGCTGCCGGGGCGGGCGTTGTCGCCGGAGGAACTGGACCAGGCCAAGCCCGGGCCCCACGTGTACAAGGTGGTGTTCCGCGAAGAGCACATGGTTGAGCCCGCACAACCCGGGGCGGCGTTCCAGTTGCAGGATTACTACGACCACCCTGAGAAGTACCGCGCGCGCTTCTTCCCCTACGTCCGCCACCTGACCGCGCTGGTCAACTGTATCTACTGGGAGCCGAAATACCCGCGGCTGGTGACGTGTGCCCAGCTCCGCGAGCTCTTCTCCGGCCCCTCACGGCCGCGGCTGCGCGTCATCGGCGATATCACGTGCGACATCGACGGGTCGATCGAGTGCACCGTCAAGGCCACGGAACCCGGCGAGCCGGTATTCGTGTACGAGCCGCGCACCGGGCAGGTGCGCGACGGCCTGGTCGGTGACGGCCCCGTCATCCTCGCCGTCGATATTCTGCCGTGCGAGCTGCCGGTGGATGCGTCCACCTATTTCGGCCAGTCGCTGCGGCCGCTGATTCCGGCGTTGGCGGCAGCGGATTTCTCGCGGCCGCTCGCCCAGAGCGGCCTGCCGCCCACGTTGCAGCGGGCGACGATCGTCTATCGCGGCGAGCTGACGCCGCCTTACAAATACCTCGAAGCGAAAATCCGGTGAGCCGCGCGGCCCGTCGCCGACGGGCGCGGGGCGGCTGACCGCCGGCTGGGTTTCAAGCAGGAGTGTGTGCGATGAAGAAGGTGCTCGTTCTTGGGGCCGGCCTGGTGTCGCGGCCGCTGGTGCGTTATCTGCTCGACCAACCTGACTTTCAGGTGACTGTGGCCTCGCGGACGGTCGCCAAGGCCGACGCGCTGGTGGCCGGCCACGAGCGGGGCCGGACGCTCCCGTTGCTGGCCGACGATACGGCCAAGCTGGAACAACTCGTCCGCGAGCATGACCTGTCGATCAGCCTGCTGCCGGCGCCGCTGCACCCGGTCATCGCCGAGATGTGCGTGCGGCACCGCAAGCACATGGTCACCACCTCCTACGTCAGCCCCAAGATGAAGGCCCTCGACGGCCCCGCCCGGGACGCGGGCGTCACCCTCCTCAATGAGATCGGCGTCGACCCCGGCATCGACCACATGTCCGCCATGCGCATCATCCACGATGTCGAGCGCCGCGGCGGCCGGGTCGTCAGCTTCAAGTCCTACTGCGGCGGCCTGCCGGCCCCGGACGCGAACGACAACCCGTGGGGCTACAAGTTTTCGTGGAGCCCGCGCGGTGTGTGCACCGCGGGCAAGAACGCGGCGAAGTGGCGGGAGAACGGCCAGACGAAGGAGATTCCCGGGCCCGACCTGTTCCTCAACCACCATCCGGTGCCCGTGGAGGGCGTGCCGGGGCACAAGGAGCTGGAGGGCTACCCGAACCGCGATTCGCTCAGCTACATCGACGTGTACGGTCTGAAGGACATCGAGACGATGTTCCGCGGCACGCTGCGCTACCCCGGCTGGTCGGCGTGCATGAAGAAGGTCGTCGACATGGGGTACCTCGACGAGACGCCGGTGACGTACCCGGTGGGGATGACCTTCGCCCAGTGGACGGCGGGCTTCATCAAGGCGGCGCCGGGCGGTAACCTCCGCGAGCAGGTCGCCAAGCGCTTCCGGGTCGATGCGAAGTCGAACTTCCTCGACCGCTGGGAGTGGCTGGGGCTGTTCTCGAACGAGCCGCTGCCGATTACCGGCAAGCCCACGACCGCCCTGGATGTGCTTGCCACCCGTATGGAACAGAAGATGGTCTACCGGCCGGGCGAGCGCGACATGATCGTTCTGCTGCACAAGTTCGTGGCGCGCTTCCCGGGGAAGCCCGACGAGCGGATTTCGTCCACGCTGATCGACTTCGGCATTCCTCACGGCGACACGTCGATGGCCCGCACGGTCAGCCTGCCCGCCGCCATCGGGACCAAGCTGATCCTGACCGGCGTCATCCGCGTGCGCGGCGTGCTCGTGCCGGTGCAGCCGGAAGTCTACAACCCCGTGCTGGACGAGTTGGCGACGATGAACATCCGGTGCGTGGAGCGGACGGAGAAGTAGGGCGGCAGACGGGGCCGGAATGTGCCGGCTATTGCGTTTGCGACCGTTGGTTGAAGCTGGGTATCCAAGCGTTTGGGTGGGCGCGTCAATTCGCCGTGGGGAGCACGGCGGAAGCATCCGCGCGAGGCGGATTTGTCACGCAAGGGGCGCTCGACGGGAGCACGCGGCGCGGCGGGGGCCAGGAGCGCTGGTCCGCCGACCGTTTCCCGCCACGGGCCTTGCCGATGGCGGTCCGTCAATTCCTCGTCGGGGAGGCGACGAGAGAAGGTCCGCGGACAAGTCAACGCGGAGTGTCACGGGGCCGGGCCGCGGGGGATCGGAGGACCGACACCACGGGGCAGGTTGGAGCCGTCCACCATTACCCTGGTGGGCGGGCTTCGGGTCGCACGTCCGCACGGGGGAGAAGAGGCAATCGCCAAGGCGCAGAGGTGCCGAGAAGAGAGGGGGGAGGGGTCAAGGTGGGGAACAGGGAACGGGGAACAGGGAACGGAGGGGAAGGCGGGGCACAACGCGGAGCGCGGTACCCCCCGACGTGCGGCGGAGATGTCAAAGAGCCGCTCCGGTGCTGCGCTGAGTGGCGGGGGAAGGCCGCCACCGTGCAGGCAGCCGCGGCCTGGCGGCGCCGAGACGTGTGGACTTCCACGGGTCAGAACCGCTCCCTCACGGTCGCGGCTCGGATCGGAGAGGCGGCGTGCTGCACGGGCCCCGCGCTGGTACCGGGGGCTCGTCGGCCGGCGCGGTTCTGACCGCCACACGTCCGTGTCACGGGCCGGTCCAGCGTCAGCCTTCTGGATCCGGATCGGCGGGACGTCGTCCGCTGTGTGCGGCTGGTACCCTGCCGGGCTGGGCCGGACGGGCCGTCAAGGCGGGCCCGGGCACTGCGTGAGCGGAGGAAGTGTTGGCGCGCTTCTGCTGGGAGGCAAGTGGCGAGGGCGGGGTTGGGGGTTTCTGGCGGGGGTTGGCGGGGAATGCGGGGATGGGGACGTTATCTCGATCCACACTGACTAGAGAATTGAGACAGCGGTTTCTGTCGAGCGTCTGGACCCTGCCGCGCCCCCTCCTGGCCACAGCGAGTTGCCCGTAGCGCCGCGAAAGGGATGGGTTGTGGAATAGGCGGCGATGGACCGCGTTGAATGGTAGCCTACCGGCACCGCGTGATTGCCGGGGGGCGCAGGCCTAGCAGGTCGGGAGTCATCTGTTCCCACCCTGCAGACACACCGCGATTGCCGGGGGGGGCGCCGGTTCGCCCCTGCAAGTGTAATTGGCGCAGGTTGTTACGCCGATTGCGCGCCAAGAAATGAACGCGGTGTGCTTGGTGAGCGTACTCAAAGGGCGAAATTCGCCAGTAACACGAGCACTTCTCAGCCTTCAGGCGGTGCAGGACAGCCATCTCCGCCCGAGCGGGCGCTTGCCGGGGGGCTAGCCGGCCCGCGGTGGCGGCCACGCAAAGACGCACTTTTCCAAGATCAGCGCTGCACCGCTCGTTACGGCGCGGGCGGATCGAGCTTCTGTTTCTCGCATTGAAGCTTGATAAGCCGGGCGATGTCAAAGGCGGCCAGATTGCGGGCCGCATTGAAGTCGGGATCGACATAGCGGTCCTCACCGTGTTTGCCCTCGGGGCAGGTGAAGCCCGTCGGACGGGGGCCACGCGGCGTGCGTTGCGCGGTCGAATCGCTGGTTGATGTAGCCGCACCGGCTGCAACGCCGGCTGGTGTGAGGGGGTGGAACGCGTCCGCGTTGGATGCCGGCGTCGGTGGGCATGTACTCCAGGAACTGCTGCAATTGGTGATAGCGCCAGTGCCCGCGAAGGTACGTGGCGCGCAGGGTGTCCTTCAGTCCCGCGGGGTCAATCCAGCTTGAGTCCCGCGACGAATTGCAGGGCCGCCGGCAGGACGCGGGCGGTGATGTCGGGGATGGTGCCCGAGAGGCGGGCGCCGGCGCTGGCGTGGTGGCCGCCGCCGCCGAATTGCCCGGCCAATTCGAGGATCGACACGCCGCGCTCGCCGCGGAAGTTCATCCGCACCTTGCCGGGCTCGCCCTCGGTGAACAGGATGGCCACCGCGATGCCCTCGATGGAGCGGGGAATCTCGACCTGGTCGTCGATGTCGGCGGCGGTGCAGCCGGTGGCGCTGATCTCGTTGTAGGTCGCCGTACTCCAGGCCAGCCGGCCGTCTTCGCTGACGTGGGTGTTGCGGTAGATGAGGCCGAGGAGCTCGAACTCGCCGCGGCTGTGGCTGCGGTGCAGGCGTTCGCAGACGTCGGCGATCCGGGCCCCGGCGCGGGCCAGCTCGTAGCCGGCAGCGAGCGACGACGGCCCGGTGTTGGAGAGCGAGAAGCCCTGCGTGTCGGTGTGGATGCCGGCGTACAGCAACGTGGCGATCGTCGGCGTGATGCGGCAGCCGAGCTCGCGCAGCAGCGCGTACACCAGCTCCGACGTGCTGCTGGCCTGGTCCACGATCCAGTTCCAGCGGCCGAAGCGTGTGTTCGTCGCGTGGTGGTCGATGTTGAGGATCGGAATCCGCGTCAGCGCCGTCAGGTGGTCCGCCTGATTCAGCCGCCGGTCCTTGGCCGTATCGACCGCGACGATCAGGTCGCAATGCTGCACGTCGGCGGCGTGGGCGGGCTTCAGCCCGGCGAAGTCCACGAGGAACTGAAGCTGGCGCGAGACGGTACCGCCGGGCAGCACGAGGTGCGGCGTCTGGCCCAGTTCGGGCAGCGCCAGCCACAGGGCGCCCATCGACGCCAGCGCGTCGGCATCGGGCGTGACGTGGCTGATGAGGACCGGCTCGCGGGCGGCCCGCAGGGCTTCACACACCTCGGCGGGCACGGCCATGGGGTCGGTCTCAGGAAGGGTCAGGGTCATCATCGGGCTCGCATGGCCTCAATCAGAATGTCCGCGACCTCGGGCCGGGTGAACTCGACCGGCGGGCGCTCGCCGCGGGCCAGCATGTCGCGCACGGCGGTCCCGGACAGGAATACGCGGTCTTCCTTGGAGCTGTTGGTCGTCTTGTCGCTGGCCATCGCGCCGGACTTGCGGCACCAGAAGGTGTGCTCGAAGTTCAGGGGGGTGATGCCGACCGCCGCCGGATCGAGATCGTTGAAGATCCGCTGCGCGTCGTAGGTGCCGTAATAGTTGCCGACGCCGGCGTGGTCGCGGCCGACGATGAAGTGGGTGCAGCCGTAGTTCTTGCGGATCAGGGCGTGCAGGACGGCCTCGCGCGGGCCGGCGTAGCGCATGGCGGCGGGCAGGACGGAGAGGAGGGTGTGCTTCGGGCTGTAGTACTTCTCCAGCAGAATGTCGTAGCACCGCATCCGCACGTCGGCGGGGATATCGCCCTTCTGGGTCTGCCCGACCAGGGGGTGAATCAGGAGCCCCTCGCAGATTTCGAGCGCGCATTTGGTGATGTACTCGTGGGCGCGGTGGATCGGGTTGCGCGTTTGGAAGGCGACCACCGTCCGCCAGCCGCGCTGGCTGAACGCGGCCCGCGTCTGGGCCGGCGTCAGGCGGCGGTCCGCGAAGTCCGGCTCGTAGCGGGGGCAGACCACCTCCAGCGGCCCGGCCAGACACACGTCGCCCTGCTTCATCGTGACGGCGACGCCGGGATGCGCCGGATCGCTGGTGCGGAAGACCTTGTCCGCTTCCTTGGTCTTGTCGTGGCGGTACTTCTCGCGAACCTCCAGGATGGCGAGCAGCCGGTCGTGGTCGTCGAAGAGCGCGACCTTCTGTCCGCGCTCGATGCGTTGGGCCGCCGCGGCGTCGACCGGGCACGTGATCGGTACTGGCCACAAGGTGCCGTCGGCGAGCCGCATTTCGTCGCAGGACCCGTGGAAGTCGGACTCGCCGACGAAGCCGGTGAGCGGGCTGAACGCGCCCACCGCCAGCAGCTCGAGATCGCACTGCTCGCGTTCGCCGAGGACGATCTTCGGCAGTTTTCGTGCGCCCTCCCGCAGGGCGGCGGCGCGTGCTTCGTCGACGATCAAGTTGACCAATTTGCCGCCGTGCGGCGGGATCAAGCCGTGTTCACCCATGCCGTTCTCCGGTCGCGGGCCTTCGGCGCCGGCCGGCCGAGTGTTCCGGCAGTTGTTGTCACACCGAGTCGGGCCGCGAAGTGAAATTATAGCTGTATGCCGCCGGTTGGGCGAATGGGCACGGCGGATCGAGGGAGCGTGAGGGAGAGCATCCGAACCGTGAGCGGGGGACTGCGGGCGTCTTGCCCGCAGATATGAGTGGCGACCGTGAGGAAGCGGAGCCGGCCGGCGCGCTGCGCGGACCCCGCGTTGGCGCTTGGGGCCCGCGCGCGCCGCTGCACGGCAGCCGGCCGCGCTTCCTCACGGTCGCGGGCCGGTTCATGCCGATGGGCGCGTCCTGGACGGTCCCGCCGGCGGTTGACGTCTTGTGTCGTCCTCCGTCGCAGGCGCCGGGCCGGCATTTACGATATTCACGTACCCATTTGTGTTTTAGGCCCCTCGGCCCGCCAGATTCAAGAGGGTCTTTGCCGGGATTGCGGTTCGGCGGGTGGCGTTTGCGCGTCCTTGGCCCGACATGCTGTGTGCGCGGATCCCGGCCCGGCCGCCAAGAGACGACCACGCCCCCCCCGCCAGCGTTGTCCGCGCTGGGGCGCTCAGGCTTGGCGAGTCGCCCCGAACGTCGGCAGCAAGTTCGGCCGACGCCAGAAGTCGTTTCTCGGACCCCGGGTTGGGGCGCCGGGGGTCAGAGCACCAGGGGCCGTCTGTTTGACCCGTGCAAAATCGGGGCCTAGGATTTCATGCGATACGGCGTTGTGGCCGGTCGCTGGGAATCTGTGCAGCAAGTTCCGCACCTAAGAGCAGGTGCGCGTGGGGACTGTGTACCGGATGGCCGGCGGTTCCGTCGGCAAGGTGCCGCACGTGACGTACGACGCGACCGTCGAGCGAATCCTGCGACGCGTGGTTCCCGGCCTGCCGGTTGAACGGTCCATTCTGGACCAGCTCGTCACCCAACGCCCTCCCCCCGAAGCGCTGGTCAGCCTGCTGTCAGCCGCCGACCCGGCGGTCGTCCGGGCAGCCGTCCTGTACCTGGGACTTTACGGGACCCAACGGGACGCCCCGGTACTCGTGCTGTGTCTACACCACGATGACGCCGGCGTAGTAAAACTGGCCGAGCACTGCGTCTGGGCGCTGTGGCTGCGGGGTGGGAGTGCTGAGAGTAATCGGACCCTGGCGGCTGCGGTGGATGAAATCCGCCGTGGTCGTCACGCGGTGGCCGAGCGCCGCCTGCGACTGCTCGTGGAGCGCGAGCCTTCGTTCGCCGAGGCCCATTTTCAGCGAGGCTTGGCGCTGTGCTCCCTGGAGCGTCCGGCCGACGCGGCCCGTTGCCTGCTGGAAGCCGTGCGGCTGAATCCCTACCATTTCGGGGCGGCCGCCACGCTCGGGCACACCTGCGTTGAGCAGGGCGACCTGCACGCGGCCGTCCGCTGGTACCGTCAGGCGCTGCGCATTCATCCGCGGCTGGAGGACATCCCCGCCGCGCTGCGCGAAGTGGAGGCCATCCTCGGCGACGAGCTTGCGGGCGGCGACTGACGCGAGGGCCAAGGAAGGGCAGCGTTGGACCGCATCCTCCTTTTCGGCGGCTCGTTCAACCCCATCCATCACGGACACCTGATCGTGTGCCGCGCCGTCGCGGAGCGCCTGGCGTGCGCGCGGACCCTCCTCATCCCCAGCGCCCGGCCGCCGCACAAGCCGGAGCACGCGCTGCCGGCGGCGGCGGACCGCGTGGCCATGTGCCGACTGGCAACAGAGGGGGACGCCGCATTCGAGGTCAGCGATTGGGAGACGCGGCAGAGCGGCCCGAACTTTACGCTGCACACGGTGGAGCACTTCGCGGGGGAGCTGGGGCCGGGGGCGGCTCTGCACTGGCTGATCGGGATGGACAGCCTGCACGAGCTGGCCGCGTGGTACCGGGCCGCCGAACTGGTCGAGGCCTGCACGATCGTGACGGCGGCGCGGCCCGGCTTTGACCCGCCGGCCCGGTCGGTGCTGAGCCGCTGCTTCACGCCGGCCCAGGCGGACAAGCTGCTCGCGCATGTTGTTGATAGTCCGCGCATTGACATTGCCAGCACGGACATTCGCTCGCGGGCGTCGGCGGGGCTCAGCATCCGCTACCTCGTGCCGGAGGCCGTGCGCCAGTACATCGCCGAGCGCGGTTTGTATCGCGGGGGCTGAGTCCGGGCGGAGCGTCCCCGGAGGGCGCACGCCGACGGGGGATTGTCGGGTCGGTTTTTGACCGTTCGCGCCTGGCGCGGATAATACTTCGTAATACAATAGTGGTAGGGCTGCGGGTTGCGTTGGCAGCCGAACGTGATCGGTGCCCGGAGACAAGACGTGTCGAACGTCAAGCCCATGGAAAGCGTCATCACCTTCAAGGCTGACGCTTCGTTGATGGAGGCGCTGCGGAGCATCCCGAATCGCTCCGAGTTCATCCGGGCCGCGATCCTGGCGGCCTTGGACAACCACTGTCCGCTCTGCGGCGGCACGGGCGTGCTGACGCCGCACCAGAAGACGCACTGGGAGGTGTTTGCTCAGCACCACCCGTTGCGGGAATGCTCGGACTGCCACGAAGTGCACCTGGTTTGCGAGCAGGTGCCGCCGGCCACGTCGTCCGCGGCGGCCGACACCGCGGACGGAGATCGCTGAGTGCGGCGCCCCGGAGACAGACCGATGTGGTACCGGCTGTTTGGGAACACGTTGCTTTGCGGGGCCTGGGTTGTGGGGACGGTCGCGGCCCAGCCCGCCAACGCACCGCCCGAGAAGCTCACCGTCGCCGTCAGCATCCTGCCGCAGGCGCACTTCGTCGAGCGCGTTGGCGGCGAACGCGTGCGAGCGGTTGTGCTCGTCGGCCCGGGGCAGTCGCCGCACGCTTACGAGCCGACGCCGAAACAGGTCGCGGAACTGGCCGGTGCCCGGGCGTATTTCACGATCGGCGTGGAGTTTGAGCGCGGTTTGTTGCCGCGGCTGCGCTCGTCCTTCCCGAAACTCCGCGTCGTGGACACCCGCACCGGGGTGCCGCTGCGGACCATGACGGGGGCCGAGGCCGTCGCCGAGTGCGACCACGGACACGACCACGGACGCCACGATCACCAAGGTACGCCCGATCCGCACATTTGGCTGTCGCCGCGACTCGTTAAGATCCAAGCTCAAACCATCTGCGACGCGCTGGCCGACCTCGATCCGGCCGGCGCGGAGACCTATCGGCGGAACCTGGCGGCTTTTCAGACGGACTTGGATCGGCTGCACGACCTCCTGGAGGTCGCCCTTGCCGGCCTGAAAGGCCGGGAAGTGTTCGTGTTTCACCCCGCGTTTGGGTACTTCCTGGACGAGTTCGGATTAAAGCAGGTACCGGTTGAGATCGAGGGGAAGGAGCCGACGGCCCGGCAACTGGCCACGGTTATCGAACGGGCCAAGGCTGCCGGCGTCCGCGTCATCTTCGTGCAGCCGCAGTTCTCGCGTAAGAGCGCCGAGGCGGTGGCCGAGGCGATCGGCGGCGTGGTGGTGCCGCTGGACCCGCTGGCCCGCGAGTTCACCGCCAACCTGGAGGAGATGGCGGCGAAGATTCGAGCCAAGTTTGCCGCGGCGCCTGCGGCGCCGGGGGAGGGCACCAAACCCAAGGACCCCACGCCGTGACGGCTGAACCGATCATCGAGATCCGCGACCTGAGCTTCGCATTCGGCACGACGCCGGTGTTGGAAGACGTCAACCTCACGATCCGACGCGGGGACTACGTGTGCATGGTGGGGCCGAACGGCGGCGGCAAGACGACGCTGCTGCGGCTGATCCTGGGGTTGCTGACGCCGACGCGCGGCACGGTGCGGGTGTTCGGCACGTCGCCGGTGGAGGCCCGCCGGCGGATCGGTTACATGCCGCAGCACGCCCAACTCGACCCGCAGTTTCCGGTGCGCGTGCGCGACGTGGTACTCATGGGCCGACTGCGCAACGCGCGACTGGGGCCGTTCGGCGGCGACGACCGCGCCAAGGCTGCGGCCGCTCTGGCAGAAGTCGGGCTGGCGGATTACGCGAAGCGGCCGTTCTCGGCGCTCTCCGGCGGGCAGCGGCAGCGTGTGCTGATTGCCCGCGCTTTGGCGTGCGAGCCCGAACTGCTGCTGCTGGATGAGCCGACGGCCAACCTCGACCCGCTGGTACAGGACGAGATGAACGACTTGCTGCGCGAGCTGAATCGCCGGCTGACGGTCATTCTGGTGTCGCACGACGTCGGCTTCGTGGCCCAACAGGTGAAGACCGTGGTGTGTGTGAACCGCAACGTGCGGGTCCACGGGGCCGAGGCGATCACCGGCGATTCGATCCGCGCGCTGTATGGGCACGACGTGCAGCTTGTACACCATCGGCACGAATGAAGAATGGCAAATGAAGAATAGCAAATGAGAAACGAGCGACTCCAGAATCGGCGCCGGACACTTGGCCCCGCAGGGGGCTCCGGGCCCGAACGCGCCGGCGCCTTCCATCCGCCAGTCCGCATTTTTCATTGGCTATTTTTCATTCTTCGTTCTTGTTGAGGTCTGCCGTGCTGGAGTTCTTCCACGCCCTGCCGCGGTACGAGTTTCTCCAGATCGCCCTGCTGTCGGGTGTTCTGGCCAGCGTCGCCTGCGGCGTCATCGGCAGCTACGTCGTGGTCCGGCGGATCAGCTACATGGCCGGCGGCATCGCCCACTGCGTGCTCGGCGGCATGGGCGCCGCCCGCTACCTCGCCGTCGTCCACGGCTGGACCTGGCTGCACCCGCTGTACGGAGCGGTGGCGGCAGCCTTGATCGCTGCGGTCGTAATCGGGCTGGTCAGCCTGCGGGCCAAGCAGCGCGAGGACACCGCCATCGGGGCCTTGTGGGCCATCGGCATGGCCCTGGGCGTGCTGTTCATCGCCCGCACGCCCGGCTATCAGGTCGAGCTGATGAGCTACCTCTTCGGCAACATCCTCATGGTCACGCGTGAGAGCCTGTGGTTGCTCGTCGGCCTGGACGTGGCGGTCATCGGCGTCGGGTTGCTGTTCTACAACCAGCTTCAGGCGGTGTGCTTCGACGACGAATTCGCCCGGCTACGCGGGGTCAATGTCGAGCTCTACTACATTCTACTGCTGTGCCTGACGGCCCTGACGGTGGTGCTGCTGGTGAGCGTCGTCGGCATCGTGATGGTTATCGCATTGCTGACGCTGCCCGCCGCGATCGCCGGCCACTTCTGCAAGACGCTGGCGCAGATGATGTTCGGCTCAGCGGTCCTCAGCGTCCTGCTGATCGCGGCGGGACTGGCGGTGAGCTATGGACCCGACCTGCCGCCGGGGGCGACCACGATCGTCCTGGCGGGGGCGGTGTATCTGCTGTTCATCGTGGCTTCGCGCCTGCCGCGTCGGCGCCGCCGACCGGCGTGACTGCTGGTGGGGATCGACGCTCGCCGCGTGTTTCGCAGCGGTCGCTTCTACTCACACGGGATCGACTGGCCACCGCCGGAGATCAGCAGGGCCACGAACTCGTTGATTCCAATACGCCCGTTCTCCGGCGGACAACCCGGGTGCTTCAGCAGCCACGCCGGCCAGTTCGACAACGCCAGCACGTACGCGTTGATGTCGCCGAAGTCGATGAAAGCGTTGCAGTCCAGATCGCCTGGACAAGTGGTGACCATGGCGGACGTGCGAAACCACCACACCGGCCCGGGCGTTGATCCATACATGTTCTTCGCCACGACCTGCCAGTAGTACGTCGTGTCGCGCTCGAGAACACTGAGTACCCAGTAGAAGTTGGGTGTGTTGCCAACATATGGTGGCGGGTTGCCCGTCCCGAAGTACACATCGTACGAAGCGGTTCGAGGAGCGTATGCCCACTGCAAGTCGACATTGGTCGCAACGCCTGTGGCCCCGTGCGCCGGAATGGGGTTGGAGGGCTCGCCCGGCGGCTCCCCGTCCCGGTTCAGATCGTTCGCCGAGTCGGCGTCCTCCCGCACGTCGGCGCCGGTCACCGGCAAGACCCCGTCGGGGGCCGGGGCGGCCCCGTGGTCTTGGGACACTGCACCGGGGACGGGGTCGTACAGGCCCTCTTGTGCCAGGCTGGGGGCGGTAGTCGCCTGGATCGCGACCAGCACCACCAGCGCCAGTGTTGTGTCCGAACTCGCCGCGGGCCGCTGAGCCACGAACCGTCAGTGATGTTTGTTTTGGTCGACATGATGCCCTCCGCTGGTTCGGGCCGCCATGTGCTGGACCCGATCTCGTAGTAGGGCAGGCCTCTTAACTACAAACCCTCGGATTCTCCGCGACGCGGCAAGCCTCTCCGGCGGCCGACGGCCGGTACGGAGCCCGGTCGCCAAAGGCGACACGCTGAGGCGAGCCGCTACGGTTGACTGCGGCCACAGGCCGCGTTGTGCCTGCCGGGGTCGGCAGAAACGCCGGCCGTACTGGCGCGCCGGGGCTGCGCTGTGAGTCGTTGAGCCGAGGCGTTACACCCAACCCCGACGTGCCCACTTCAAACGTATACAGCCACCCCCCACCGCGTCAAGGGCGAATTGTCTTTGCGCCGGCTGCGTCATCCCACGTACCCGTCTGCCGCAGAACCCGCCGGAGCGTCCGCCCCCGTGGGGGACGTGGGGTTGTGGGGCGCTGGCGGCGCTCGACGTCGGTCCGGGCGTGTTGGGAGGACCGGCGCTGCCTCCCGGCGGGACTGGGAGCCGCGCGAACTTGTCGGCCGATCGCGGCACGGCCCCCGGTCACCCGTCGATGCGCCGCCGCGTTTGACAGAGGGGCCTCGGCGACTAGAATCGCGCTGTTTTCCGAAGATCAACGACGAGGAGTCCGACATGGCCGGTGCGCATACGCTGACTTTCAACGAAGACAATTTTGAGGCTGAGGTGCTCAAGTCCGACGTCCCGGTGCTGGTGGACTTCTGGGCCCCGTGGTGCGGCCCCTGCCTCATGCTGGCTCCGACCATTGACGAACTCGCCACCGCGTTCGCCGGCCGGGCCAAGGTCGGCAAGGTGGACGTCGACTCCTGCGGGGGCCTGGCGGCCCAATACGGGATCCAGAACATCCCGACGGTGCTGCTGTTCCACGGAGGCCAGGCCGTGGAGCGCATCGTCGGCGCCAAGCACAAGCGCGAATACGAGACGGTGATTAACAGCCGCCTGCGCGGCTAGCCCCAACGTGTGCGGGGTGGCCGCAAACGCCAGCCCTACAGGGCGGATTTTCGGCCCGCTCGCTACACGGGGCCGCCGACGGTCCACAGCTCGCCGGCGTGGAACAGGTCGGCCAGCCGTCCGGGGCCCTGCTTGGCCCGCGCGGTCTCGATCTGCTCCATGAGCAAGTCCTCGTAGACGGGCTTCTCAACCGCTCGGAAGACCCCCAGGGGCACGGGGAACTCCGGGTGGCTCATGCGCGAAAGCCGGAAAGCCATTGAGGGGTCGTGGGCCTTCTCGTCGTGGATGACCAGATCATCCGGGGACACGTCACTGAGGCTGACCACCTCGGGCTCGTCGCCGTTCAACCGGATGCCCTTGTCGCGCGCCGTTCCAAAGATCAACGGCTTGCCGTGCTCCAGGTAGATGATGTGTTCGTGCTTGGTCTGCCGGTCGGTGGCCCAGGCGTACGCGTTGTTGTTGTACACGGCGCAATTCTGAAACACCTCGACGAACGCCGTGCCGCGGTGGTCCGCCGCGCGCTGGAGCACGTATTGGAGGTGTGCCAGGTCCACGTCCACCGTGCGGGCCACGAAGCTGACTTCCGCGCCGATGGCCAGCGAAATCGGATGCACCGGGTGCTCGATGTTGCCGTGCGGCGATGAGCGCGTCCGTGTGCCGAACTCGCTGGTCGGCGAGTACTGCCCCTTGGTGAGCCCGTAGATGCGATTGTTGAAGAGAATGATCTTCAGGCCGACGTTGCGGCGGATCGTGTGGATGAAGTGGTTGCCACCGATGCTCAGCCCGTCGCCGTCCCCGGTTACGACCCATACGTCGAGTTTCGGGTTGGCGCACTTCACGCCGGTGGCGATGGCCGGCGCGCGGCCGTGGATCCCGTGGAACCCGTAGGTGTCCATGTAGTACGGGAAACGGCTGGAGCAACCGATCCCCGACACGAAGACGGTGTGGTCGCGGTCGGTGGCGCGGCCGGCGAGCACCTTCTGGAGCTGGACCAGGATGGAATGGTCGCCGCACCCCGCGCACCATTTGACCTGCTGATCGCTCTTGAAATCCTTGAACGTCAGACTCGAGCCTTCGGGAATGGAGCTCACGCGCGCGGCCCTCCAAGAACCTCGTCAATTTTGTCGGTGATGTCGTTGACCATGAACGGGCGGCCCTGCACCTTGTGCAGCCCCTGCACGTCCACCAGGTAGCGTGCCCGCAGCAGCCATTGCAGTTGTCCCATGTTCAGTTCGCACGCCACGACGCGACGAAAACGCCTCAGCACGTCGCCGAGGTTCCGCGGCAGCGGATGGAGCCAGCGCAGGTGCGCGTGCGACACGCGCCGCCCCGCCTCGCGGGCCTGCTCCACCGCCGTCCGCACCGCCCCGAACGTCCCGCCCCAGGAAACCAGCAGCAGCTCGCCCTCGGCGTCGCCGAACACCTCCTGGTCGGGAACATCCTGCACCACCTTGGCGACCTTCTCGGCCCGCAGCGTGACCATCCGGTGATGGTTCTCCGGATTGTGGCTCACGGCGCCCGTCAGGTGGGCCTTCTCCAGACCCCCGATGCGGTGCCGCAACCCCGGCGTCCCGGGGATTGCCCACGGTCGCGCTCCGTTCTCGTCCCGTGCATAGGGCTGGAAGTTCGCGGGGTCCGTCGCGTGGCGCACCGGGATCGGCTTCAGCTCCGATTCGTCCGGAATCCGCCACGGCTCTGACCCCATCGCCAGGTAGCCGTCCGACAGCATGACCACGGGCGTCATGTACTTGATGGCCACGCGGACGGCCTCGATCGCCGTCCAGAAGCAGTCCGCGGGCGACCGCGCCGCCAACACCGGCAACGGGCACTCCCCGTTCCGCCCGAGCAGCGCCTGCCACAGGTCGGCCTGCTCCGTTTTGGTGGGCAAGCCCGTGCTGGGTCCGCCGCGCTGCACGTTGATGATGACGCAGGGCAGTTCGGTCATCACCGCCAGGCCGATGGCTTCCTGCTTCAGCGCCATGCCCGGGCCGCTGGTGCCGGTGACCGCCAGCGCTCCCGCGAAAGCCGCCCCGACGACCGCGCACATGGCGGCGATTTCGTCCTCGGCTTGAAAGACGCGAATGTCGAAGCGTTTCTCGCCGGACAGCTCGTGCAGAATCTCGCTGGCGGGGGTGATGGGGTAGCTGCCGTAGAAGAGCGGCTTGCCGGCCAGTTGGGCCGCGGTGATGAGGCCCAGCGCCGCCGCCTGGTTCCCGGTCACGTTGCGGTAGGTCCCCGGTCGCAGGTCGGCCGGCCGCACGCGGTACCGGACGGTCAGGAGCTCCGTGGCCTCGGCGAACTTGTAGCCGGCCTGTAGGGCGAGCGCGTTGGCGCGGGCGACGGTGGGTACGCGGCTGAACTTGGAGTTGATCCACCGCAGGGTCGGTTCCAGCGGCCGGTCGAACAGCCAGTACGTCATCCCCAGGGCGTAGAAGTTCTTACAGCGTCCCGCCTCCCTGGGCCCCAGCGCCGTCTCCTTGACCGCCTCCAAGGTCTGTTCCGTCATGGGCACGGGTACCACTTGGAAACGTCGCAACTCGTCTGTCAGAAGCGGGTTATGGTCGTACTTGGCCTTCTGGAGGTTGGACTCGTTGAACTCGTCGCTGTTGACGATCAGCAGCCCGCCCTCCGCGAGGTCCGCCTGGCAAGCCTTCAGGGCTGCGGGATTCATCGCCACCAGCACGTCCGCTCGGTCCCCCGGCGTGTGGATCGGGCGGCTGGCGAAGTTCACCTGAAAGCCGGACACGCCGGCAAGGCTGCCCATCGGGGCCCGAATCTCCGCCGGGTAGTCCGGAAACGTTGCTACATCGTTCCCGAAGACCGCCGACGTGGCCGTGAACTGGCTGCCGACCAGTTGCATGCCGTCGCCGGAGTCTCCGGCAAAGCGTACCGCCGCCTGGGGGAGGTCTTTGATCGGCTTGGCCGGCTTTCGCCCGGTCTTCGCATCGGCCGAGGTTACACTGCCCATGGCTCCTCTCGCAAAGGGGAAACACGACGGCGGGTCAGAGGGTGCCGCGGCGTCGTGTGTGGTTGGGTTGGGGGAGAGTCCTTCGCCATCACCGTCGCGCGAGCTCCCTCACGGAATGGCTCGTCCGCGCGTGTCTGTCGCAAACAACGAATTGTACTGCCCGGCCGCCGCCGCTACCAGCCCAATCCCGGGTTTGGGCCCGGCTCGTCCGCCGGTGGCCCGCCGCTTGCCCCAACCGACCACCCCGCCTACACTTTCGCGCGTCAGCCTGCCCGTCCAGGGGGTGTGGGCAGCCCCAGCGAATGTGAGTTACCGCATGGCCCTGACACGCAGCAAACGCCTCCAGGCCCTACCGCCCTACCTCTTCGCCGAAATCGACCGCAAACGCCGCGCCGCCAAGGCTTCCGGCCGCGACATCATCGACTTCGGGGTGGGTGACCCCGACCAGCCCACCCACGCCTTCATCATCGACCGCATGACCGAGGCCATCCGCAGGCCCGAGAACCACGTCTACCCCCTGGGCGGCGGGGGGACCGAGTTTCGCCGGCACGTCGCGGCGTTCTTCCAACGGCGTTACGGCGTCGAGGTGGACCCGGCCCGCGAGCTGCTGGCGTTGATCGGCAGCAAGGAGGGCATCGGGCACTTGCCGCTGGCCCTCGTGAACCCGGGGCAGACGGTGCTCGTGCCGTCCCCCGGGTACCCCGTCTACCGGGCCAGCACGATCTTCGCCGGCGGCGAGCCGTATCTGATGGAGCTCACTGAAGCGGGCGGCTGGCTGCCCGACTTCGACGCCATCCCGGCCGAGGTCACCAAGCACGCGGTCCTAATGTTCCTGAATTACCCCAACAATCCGACGGGCGCGGTGGCGACGCGCGAGTTCTACGAGCGGGCGGTGGCGTTCGCCATGCGGCGGAACCTTCTGATTGCGCAGGACGCGGCCTACAACGAGCTCTATCTCGCGGGCGAGCGGCCGCCCAGCATCCTTGAGGTTCCCGGGGCCCGCGATGTGGCGATCGAGTTCCATTCCGCGTCGAAGACCTTCAACATGACCGGCTGGCGCGTCGGCTTTGCGGTCGGGAACGCCGACATGATTGCCGCCCTGGCCGGCGTGAAAGCTAACCTGGACAGCGGCGTGTTCGCGGCGATCCAGGAGGCCGCGTGCGTGGCGTATGAGCGTTTCGACGGGCCGGAGGTTGAGCGGATGCGAGCGCTCTACCGCGAGCGGGCGGCGCTGTTGTGCGAGGGGCTGAATGGTCTCGGGTTCCAGGCCCGTCCGCCCACCGCCACGTTCTACGTCTGGGCCCGCGTGCCGCCCGGCACCGACTCAATGACCGCCGGCAACCGGCTGCTGGACGAGGCGAGCGTCGTGGCGGTTCCCGGCGTCGGCTTCGGCCCCACCGGCGAGGGCTACCTCCGTTTTGCCCTCAACGTTGCCACCGACCGCATCCGAGCGGCCCTCGATCGCCTGAGGGCGATTCGATGGTGACGGGCGGCGTTTTCATCGGCCTGGGCTCCAACCTCGGCGACCGGTCGCGGCACATTCGCGACGCGCTGCGTGAACTCGCCGAAGCCGGCGACATTCGCGTCGTGGCGTGTTCCCGCTTGCACGAGACCGAACCCGTCGGCGGCCCGCCGGGGCAACCGCGTTTTCTCAATGCCGTCGCGGAGCTGGCCACCGAGCTGGAGCCGCGCGCGTTGTTGCTGCGCCTGCTGGCCATCGAGGCCCGCCACGGGCGGCGGCGCGGCGTGCCCAACGGTCCGCGGACGCTCGACCTCGACTTGTTGATCCACCGCGCGGCCGTGGTGGACGAACCCGACCTGGTCGTTCCGCACCCGCGTCTGTGCGAGCGCGAGTTCGTCCTGCGTCCTTTGGCCGAGATTTGCACGCCGGCGCGGTGGGCCGCCCTGCGGTTGCCGCCCCGGCCCGACCCCGCGGAGGCTCCCGCGCATGTACCTCGATGTGGAAGCCGGGCAACGACCCTGGCGTGACATCTACAAGCTGTGCATCGGCTTCATCAACCCGCGGCCCATCGCGCTGGTGTCGACCGTGGGCCCCGACGGTTCCGCCAATCTGGCGCCGTACAGCTTCTACAACATGGTCTCCGCCAATCCGCCGGTCGTCATCGTCTGCCCCACGGTCCGCCGGACGGGCGGTTCCAAGGACACCCTCATCAACATCCGGGCCGTGCGGGAGTTTGTGATCGCGACGGTGTCGGCGGCGATGGCGCCGGCGATGAACCGCTGCGCAGCGGAGCTGCCGTACGGTCGGAGCGAGTTCGAGTTCAGCGGTTTGACGCCGGCGCCGGCGGCGCGGGTGCGGCCGGCGCTGGTACGGGAGTCGCCGGTGAACATGGAGTGCCGGCTGCGGGACATTTTCGAGATCGGCTCCGGCCCGGGCAGCGGTAACGTGGTGTTCGGCGACATTCTGGCGCTGCACGTGGCGGACGAGATACTGGATGAGCGCGGGGTTCCCGACCCGCGCAAGCTCACCACGGTGGGGCGGCTGGGGGGCTCCTGGTACGCCAACGCCGACGATCCTTATGAGATGAAGATCCCCGAGCCCTGACGGGGGGCCCGTGCGCGACTCGGTTGGTTCGTGGGCGGCCATCCCGCCACTCCCCTCACTTGGAGCGCCAGAGGGAACCCCGCACGCCAGCGCGGGGCCGAGGGGCCCACCACTGGCGTGGCGGGTTCTGTTAGCAGCTCCAGGCAGTGCCCCGCGACGGGAGCAACTCCGCGCGAGCCTCACGGCTGCGTCAGCAACCGGACGAACGGATTGATGTCGGCGAAGCCGACGACCCCATCGTTGTTGATGTCGCCGTTCATGATATCGCAGTTCGGAAACTGGGTTGCGTAACGAACGGGGTTCGTGAGCGCCAGGACGAACGGATTGATGTCGCCGAAGTCCACCACGCCGTCGCAGTTCAAGTCCCCGCGCTGCCAGACAGTCAGCACGGCCCCATGACTGAGCAGCGAGCCACAGTCATTCGTGACCTTGATTTCGTAGGCCCCCGCGTCGTCCGGAACCACGGGTCGGATGGTCAGCATTTCCGTCATCGATCCGGAAATCCTGGCGTTGTCTGAGAGCGCGATACCGTCCTTGTACCATCGAAAGACACGAGGGGCAGCGCCGCCGGTCTCGACCGCGAACTCGGCACTGCCCCCGCTGGCAACACTCATGGATGTCGGCTGACGCCAGAAGTAGGGGACCGGTATCCCCCACCGGGCTATTCTCCGGGCGGGATGGCCGCCGCTGACACCGAAAAGTCCGGCGGCAAAAAGGGCCGGAGTAGCTTGCCCCGCTCCAAGCTCGCAATGGGCAGCGAGGGCGCTCACTCCAGCCTGATACCAGTGGCCTTGAACTCCTGACGTCAGGGAGTGCCAAGCTTGCCCGTCCCATTTTGCGATCCCGTTAACGGGAATAGCAGCCGCGTGCGAGAAGGTGCCGCCCGCCACCAACTGGGGAGGCAACGGCCCCTGTGCGTCTTCGTCGAAAACCGCCAAGGCCCTGACCTCCGCGCTCAAGACCCCCGTGACTCCCGAGCCCAGGGCCGACCAAGAAGCGCCGTCCCAGGAGGCAACATTGCTGACATTCAACTGACCCGCTGCCGTGAACCGGCCGCCGACAATGAGCGACGGCGCGCGAGGGCCGTCGTCGTCCGGGTCGAACACTGCCAGTGCGCGGACCTCCGCGTAGGCACTCCCGCCGACGCCTTCACCCAGCGGTGCCCATGTATGGCCGTCCCAATGAGCGACCCGGTTGGCGCTCACCCCGCCGGCGGTCAAGAAGTACCCGCCGGCAACGAGCAGGGGCGGTTGAAGATCGTGTACGCCCTCATCAAGGACGCATAGGGCGTACACGGGCGCGTCGGTGCCACTTCCAAGCGGAAACCACTCCGCACCGTTCCACTGGGCGATATGGGCCGCGGGTCTCCCCCCCGCATTTTGGAAATCGCCCCCGACGACCAAGACCGGCTGCCGCGGGCCAGCGCCGTCCTCGTCGTAAACCACTACCGCATGCACCCGGTCATCCAGCCCAGCGCCCAGCGCCGACCATGTGCCGGCCTCCCACTGAGCGATGTTGGCGGCTGGCACTCGGCCGGCTGTAGTGAACAGACCTCCCACAATGAGCGCCGGCGCACCGCGGCCCCAGCCCAAGTCGCACACGCCCAGGGCGTGAACTTCAGGGTAGGCGCCTCCGGTGATGCCGTCGCCGAGCGAGGACCAAGTATCGCCATCCCACCGAGCGATGTTGTCCGCGGCAATGCCGCCTGCCCAGGCGAAGTACCCCCCCGGCAAACAACGCGGGCGGCTCCGGACCTGTCCCGTCCGGATCAAAGCTCGTAAGAGCGTCGACGCCGTCGGAAAGCCCGTTGCCTGGGTCGTGGCTAAGAGCAGACCACCCGGCGGCGTCCCATTGCGCTACTCCGCAGGCGAGTTGGCCACTCGCCTCCCGGAAGGATCCCCCCACAGCAAGGACACCGGGACCAGGTTCCGGGCCGTCCGCATCGAATACGGCCAGCGCCAGTACACTATCGTCCACCCCGCCGGCCAGCGCCTGCCAGGTAACGCCGTCCCAGGCGGCAATGTGGTTCACGGCGACCCCGGCCCAGCCGAAGTCGCCGCCGGCAATCAGCAGCGGCGGGCGCGGTCCGGCCCCGTCGCCATCAAAGGTGTGCAGAGCTAGTACGGCCGGTGCCTGGTTGCTGAACACGCCACCACCGACAGACGACCATGTGGTTCCGTTCCACTTCGCGATGCATTTTGCATTGGCCCCGCCGGCCTTCTGGAATTCGCCCCCCACCACGAGTAAGGGCGGCGCGGCGCCAAGCCCGTCCGCATCCCAGGTGGTCAGCGCGCGCACGCGGTTGTCCACCCCGGCGCCCAGCGCGGACCACGATACCCCGTCGAACTGCGCGACGTTCGACGCTGTGACCGAGCCGACGCGACCGAAGTACCCGCCGACCACCAGCATGGGCCCTCGTGGTCCCGGACCGTCATCATCCCAAACGGTCAGGGCCCGGACGGCGGCCCCGGATACGCCACCCACCGAACCACCCAGAAGCGCAGACCACGACTCCCCATCCCACTTCGCTATTCGACAGGCGGTGACGCCGCCTGCTTCCAGGAACATGCCGCCCGCGATCAAGACGGGGGGCCGCGGCCCCGCGTCGTCTTCGTCCCAGACGGTCAGCGCGAACACCGTGTCGTCGGTTCCGTCCGCCAGCGTCGACCAGCCAGCGCCGTCCCACTGGGCGATGTTGCTCGTCGGCGTGCCACCGGCTTCTGTGAAGCTGCCGGCCGCGATCAACACGGGCGCCGCTGGGCCGGCACCGTCGACGTCGAACACCGCCAAAGCGTACACGGAACCGGCGATGCCGTTCCCCGGCGCGTTCCAGCGCGCGCCATCCCAGATGGCGATGTTGTTGGCCACCCGCCTTCCCACCGACTAGAAGCTTCCTCCCACAACCAGCGCGGGCGGCTGCGGACCGGACCCATCGGCGTCATATTCGACAATCGCCGGGACCAACCCATCGATGTCCGGTCCGGCGAATTGGTCCGACCACTGGGCCGGGCACTGTGCCGAAGTCTGTGGCGCCGTCAGTAATAGGCCCGCCACCGCAGGTGCCGCAAGAAAGACGCCTGAAGCAATCCGTCCTCTCCAAGGTGTCACGTAATACCCTCCTTTTTGGACGACCAACCACTGGTGGCCCCTCTGTGGCCACCGTTCCAGTCTGCCATGCCCGTATCGCCCCTACCAAGGCGCAGTGCCGATGAACACGTGCCATGACACGAAGAAGTGCCTGAGTACATACGGGAGCCGTCCGGCCAGGCCTCGGCACCGCAAGTGCCACGGGCCGCAAATCGTCAAGTCTGCGCACAACAGACTCACTGGCGTCGCGCGACTTCCGCCGTGCCCCAATGCTCGTGTCAACTTGCCGCCCGGAGCCTCACCCGCTGGTTTGCCGACCGGCATGCCCTGTGGGTGCCAACGCGATCGAAGCGCCACGCTTCGACCGGGCCCCGACGCGCTCCAGCTACGGGCTTGTCAGCAGCCGGACAAACGGGTTGATGTCGCCGAAATCCACCAGGCCGTCGCGGTTGATGTCGCCGTGGGCGTCGGGGCAACCCGGGAACGCCAGCCGATAGCCGGCGGGGCTCGTCAGCCGCAGCACGAACGGGTTGATGTCGCCGAAGTCGACCCGTCCATCGCAATTCAGGTCGCCGACGACCACGTCGATCAGCCCGGCAATGCTCACCAGCGACGCAATCGCGCCGCGCACGGAGTGCAGCGCGAAGTCCCACTCATAAGTTGAGTTGTAGATCGTGTCCGTAAGCTGATGGTAGGCGTTGTTCGAGCCGCCCCAGATCTCGAACACCGTGTTCTCGCTCAGACCGACCGCGTGATAACCGTGCTGCCAGAACGCCCAGTGATCGGAATACAGGTCGTCGCCAATGTGGATCTGCACGTCGATGGGTGTATACAACCCGAACTCCGTCGCGACGATCTGCGCCAGCCACGCCGACGCGGCGTTGCTCTCGATGTCGAGATCATGGTCGGGGTCGGGGTTCATGTTGTCGAAGCCGGGGTGCAGGATCATGTCGAGGTTGATGACGCCGACGATGTTCTCCCCCGCGGCGCGGGCGGCGGCGGCGTAAGCCAGGCTGCCGACCATCCACTGCTCCTCGCCGGCGAAGGCGATGAAGCGGAGCGTGGCGTCGAAGCGGTAGCGGGCCAGGATGCGGCCGGCGATCAGGGCGGTGGCCGTGCCGCTGGCGTTGTCGTCGCAGCCGGGGGCCTGGAGCTGGTTGGCCTGGTGGTACGTGTCGTAGTGGCCGCCGATGATGTAGATGTCCAGCGGGTTGGTCCGTCCCGGCAATTCGGCCACGACGTTCGGGCCGTAGTTGCTCTGGAAGGTCTGCTGCTCGGCCGCCAGCCCGAACGACTCGAACTGCGCCTCCAGCCAGTTCGCCGCCTTGCGAATGTCCGTGCTGAGTGAATAGCGGTTTTTCAGGTAGTACGGCGGGTCGCCGGGGATCGGGTCCACGCCGGTCAGCACGCGCAGGTAGGACATGTACTCGTCCAGCGTGGCCTGCTGAAGGATGACCGGAACCTCGTCGGCCGCCGCCGAGGGGGCGAGGGCTGACAGGAAGCCGAGAACGGTGGCAAGGATCGGAGCTGCGGCGCGCATCGGGGACTCCTTGTGAGTTGGGCCTGCGAATGTGAGGGGCGTGGCGCTTCATTCCGTCGGACCGGCGGTGCCCCAGCGCCATCCCGCGCCCCGACGCCCTCAGTCTACTTTCCCGGCGGTGGTCAAGTCAAAACAAACGGCTCTTCGCGGATTCTGCATTGCAGTCCGCCGCAAGACCCACCGTGGCGTCCGCCCCCGGTGGCGGACGTGAGATCTCGGGGCGTTCTCGACGTGCCACGTCGCGCACGGGGGGCGACGGTGCGTCTGCGGCGGACTGACAGGGCGCTCGGGGACACGGGACCGACGGGAGGGTGAGCCTCCCGGCGAGCCGCGGCTCGGCAGGCCGGCAGGGTCGCCGCAGGAGACAGCCTCGCCCCCCGCGCCGCGTGTTCGCGCACCGCGATCGGGTGGGCTCGCGACTCGATTGGTTTGACCAAGAGCCCGGGTCGCGGCGTCAGGTCCCCTCGCCGGAACTGGACAAGTAGCGCTTCTGTTCGGGTGTCAGCTTGTCGATCCGGATGTTCATCGCCTGGAGCTTGAGCTTGGCCACCTGTTCCTCGATCGCTGTGGGCACATCATGGACCGCCACCGGCAGCTTGCGCCGCTGCTTGACGATCCACTCCGCGGTCAGGGCCTGCGTGGCGAAGCTCATGTCCATGACGCTGGCCGGGTGGCCGGTGGCGGCGGCGAGGTTGACCAGCCGCCCGTCGGCGAGCAGGTAGATGCGTTTGTTGCGGTTCAACTGGAACTCGGTGACCAGCGGGCGGACATCGCGCCGCACCCGGCGGGACATCCGGGTCAGTGCTGGGATGTCGATTTCGACGTCGAAGTGGCCGCTGTTGCAGACGATCGCGCCGTCCGGCATCTTGCGGAAGTGCTCGGCCCGCAGCACGTGCTTGTTGCCGGTCAGCGTGATGAACACCTCGCCGATCGCCGCGGCCTCAGCCATCGGGCGCACATCGAAGCCGTCCATCGCGGCTTCGAGCGCTTTGAGCGGGTTGATTTCCGTCACGGTCACGATCGCCCCGGCGCCACGGGCCCGCATGGCCACGCCGCGGCCGCACCAGCCGTACCCGACGACGACGACGTGCTTGCCGGCCAGCAGCACGTCGGTGGCCCGCACCACGCCATCGACCGTGCTCTGCCCCGTGCCGTAGCGGTTATCAAATAGGTGCTTGGTGTCGGCGTCGTTCACGGCGACGACGGGGAACTTGAGGATGCGCTCGGCCGCCATCGCCCGCAGCCGGATCACGCCGGTCGTCGTCTCTTCCATGCTGGCCAGGATGCTGCCGGCCTCGCGCTGCCGCTTGGTGTGCAGGGTGTTCACCAGGTCGGCGCCGTCGTCCATCGTGATCTGCGGCTTGTTGTCGATGACCGCGTTCAGGTGGTCGTAGAAGACCTTCACGCTTTCGGCCCGCCGCGCGAACACGGCGACGCCGAAGTCCTTGACCAGACTGGCGGCGACGGGGTCCTGGGTGGACAGGGGGTTCGAGGCGCACAGGGCGACCTGGGCCCCGCCGTCCTTGAGTGTGCGCATGAGGTTGGCCGTCTCGGACGTGACATGCATGCAGCAGCCCATGCGGACGCCGCGGAGCGGCTTCTGCCGGGCGAAACGCTCGCGGATGAGGGCCAGGACCGGCATGTCGCGGTCCGCCCAGAGGATCTTCTTCCTGCCCGCGGGGGCAAGCTGGAGGCTGGTTACGTCGCTCATGCTCTTGGCCATGCGTCGTCGCTCCAAACGGTCGCTCGCCGCCGCCCCGGCTCGGCGAACGCGGTAGGTTAGCGGCCCGGCGTCGGTCCAACAACCCGTGGTATCAAACTCGTCCGAATCCAGGTGGTGGGGAATGCGGGCGTCGCGCCCGCATCGGCGGGAGCGGCCGTGCGCCCGCCCCAGTACTCCGCCGACTGCCGGCCCCTCCACCTCGCCGTCCCACCGATGCCCGTATAGCATCGACACGGAAAGGACGGGCCATGCGCAAGGGGCGATTCGGGCGGTACGCCGGCGTCGCGGGCTCCATCTCGGGCAAGGGCCTGCTTGCCGTGATCGTGTGGGGGGCGTCGTTCGCCGCCACGCGTGTGGCGCTGGACGTTCTAACGCCGTTCGGACTCGTGGCCGTCCGGTTGTGGGCGGGAGCGTTCCTGCTGGCGTTGGTTCTGCGTCTGCGCGGCGGGGCGCTGCTGCCGATCCGACGGGACATGCCTGTCTGCCTGTTCCTGGGGACCGTGTTGGCGGTTCACTTGCTCCTGCAAGCCTACGGCCTGCAACGCACGACCGCGGTCCACACCGGCTGGATCATCGGGTTCATCCCCGTCACCATCGCGCTCGGGGCGTGGCTGCTCGGCCAACAGCGTCTGCGCCGACGGGGTTGGGTCGGTGTCGCCCTCGGTACCGTCGGTGTGTTCATCGTGACGTGGGCCGAGCCGCCGAACTTCGCCGAGGCGCAGTTCGGCGACCTCCTCCAGGTGGCGTCGTGTCTGACATGGACCGTGTACACGCTGGCGTCTACCGGGCCGATCAGCCGCAATGGCGCGTTGCGGGTGACAACACTGGGCATGGTGGTGGCCGCGAGCCTGGCCACGATCGCGGCGGTGGGCGGCGGTCTGTCCGCGGGCGCGTGGACCTGGAACGGTCTGCTGGCGGTCGCGTTCCTCGGTCCCGTGTGCAGCGGCGTGGCCTACGCGCTATGGTTCGCGGCCCAGCGCGAACACGGCCCGGCGCGCCTGGGCGCGCTGCTCTACATCGAGCCCTTCGTCGCGCTGGCCACGGGCACAATTCTGCTTGGCGAACCGGTCACGTTGCACGCGCTGGTCGGTGGGCTCGCCGTCCTCGCGGGCGTCTGGCTCGTTTCGCGGAGCTCGGCGCGACCCGTGGTCGCGGCACCCGAAGCGCCGGCGTGAAAGTGGCCCATCGGGCCGCGCGCCGGAGCCCACCCCCGCCAGTCCCTTGCGCCTGACCCGGGGCCTCACGAACCGACGATTGGTCGACGAGCCCGACCCTCTCCCAACCCCTCCTCGCCACAGCGAGTCGGTCATCACGGCGCCCGACTCGTCCGCCGTGGCGGACGAGTCGGCTGTGGCGACCTGAAAGGGAGGGGGGTGTCGGGAGGGCCCCTACGGGCCCGTCAGCAGGCGGACGAACGGGTTGATGTCGCCGAAGTCGACAATGCCGTCGCGATTGACGTCGCCGTTGAGCTTGGGGCACTTCGGGTATTTCGCCTGCCATGCCGGCGGGTTGGTCAGCAGCAGTACGAACGGGTTGATGTCGCCGAAGTCCACCGCGAAATCGCAGTTCACGTCGCCGACCACCAGGGAGGACGCCTCCGGCACGTGCATCACGATGCAGTGCAGGGCCCCGGCCGCCGTGATGATGCTGGAGCAGTTGATCTGCCGGATCGTGTGACCCGGTAGCGCCTGCTGAAACACGGCCCGCGCCTGCGCGTCCTGCGTCGCATACGAGCCGCCGAAGCTCGACATGAAGACTTGCTGATTCAAGATCACGGCGTTGGTGTACGTGTAATGCGTGCCGCCGGTGTTCCAGCCCGGCGTGCGATAGACCGTGTAGCCGCGGAACAGCAGGTCGCTGGTGGCGTTTTCGGTGATCGTGTAGGGCTGCCCCGTGGACGACGCGTACTGCCCGATGATGACCTTGTAGTCGCCCACCGGCAGCATCCACATGTCGATGTGCTGGGTCGAGTCGAACGACGTCGGGAAACCGGGGTAGATGGTCAGGTCCAGGTTCTGGTAGGCGCGATACAGGTCCTTCACCTGCTGGGCGGTCATTCCCGGATTCTCAGTGAGAATCAGGTTGGTCATGAACGCCTCCCCGTTCGAGAACAGGTGGAAGTTCCCGCCGCCGTGTGTCAGCGGGATGTCGTACTGCGGGATGCTCCAGTAATTGCTGAGGAAGTCATTGAAGGCGTTGTCGTTGGGGCGCGGGCGGTTGTAGGTGTGGTCGATGATCGCCCGGCGACCGTCCTCGTAGATGAACCGCGGACCGTAATCCCGGATCCACACCGTGTCCGTCGGGCAGACGATGAACTGCACGCGGCTCATGACCGCGCCGGCGTTGCTCAGCGTCGTGTAGACGGAGTTCTGTTCGCTCACGGTGTCCACAACCACGAACACCTTGGCCTGCGGGTCGCCGGTCGTGATTCCCACCGCCAGCTCGGTCAGGATCGACGTGTACCCCTCCCAGGCGATGAACAGCCCGTCGCACGGCTCATACTCGGCGGGGCAGTAGACGAACCCGCTCGGCGGCGCCATCTCCGGCTCGGGGACCGGCAACGGCAGATACCGCTCGGCTTCCGTGAGGTACTTCGGGAGCGATTGTTCCTCTTTGACCGGCGCGGCCGTCCCCTGCGCGAAGCACCAGGTTGAGCACAGGAGAGCCAAAGCACCCGCGATGACGCTTCTCATTCCCATAACTCCTTCCGACGTGGGCCTGCCGCTCGACGAGGGCGCG
Source organism: Planctomycetota bacterium (assembly GCA_040755725.1). Classification (GTDB taxonomy): domain Bacteria; phylum Planctomycetota; class Phycisphaerae; order UBA1845; family Fen-1342; genus JBFMAI01. The sequence continues at coordinate 48,076 of JBFMAI010000036.1, forward strand.
GCCCCGACTTGTTGTTTCCGTTGTGCCGACAGCGCACGGGTCCATTCTAGCAAATTGCCCCATGCTTCCGCAGCGCGCTTTGTGGCCCAGACAGAACCCGCCACACCGGTACCGGGGTGCCCAGCCCCGCACCGGCCCGCGGGTCCGGACCGGCGCTCCAGAACAACCGGGCCCCCCGCCCCCGATTCGCCCGTGGTCCCCGCCAGCCAGTCGCGCCCCCGGTTCAGCCGTTGCGGGGGGCGGTCTCGTCGGGCGGTTCCTCGGTGAGCCGGAGGAACACGTCCTCGAGCCGCCCGTCCAACTGGGCCTGTTGCTGCAACTCGGTCAACGTGCCGCAGGCCACCAGTCGCCCGTGATGGATGATGCCGATGCGATCGGCCAGTTGCTCGGCCACGTCGAGCGTGTGGGTGCTCATGAAGACCGTGCCGCCGGCGACCGCCAGTTCCCGCAGTACGTCCTTGATAACGCGGGCGGTCCGCGGATCGAGGCCGACCATGGGTTCATCCACGACGAGCACGCGCGGGTCGTGTATCAGGGCCCCCGCCAGCGCGATCTTCTGCTTCATCCCGTGGCTGAACGTCTCACAAAGCTGGTCCAGGAACCCGTTCATCGCCAAGCGGCGACTCAGCTGTGTCAGCCGCTTCTCGGCGGCGTCGGCGGGCACCCCGTACATCTCCCGCATGAACGCCAGAAACTCCCGGCCGGTGAGCTTGTCGTAAACGAAGGGCTGGTCCGGGACGTAGGCGAGGTGCCGCTTGGCTTCGCGCGCCCGCGTCCGCATCGACAAGCCGAGAATCTCGATCTCGCCGCGGTCCGGCCGCAGCAGGCCGGTCGTGGCTTTCATGGTTGTTGTCTTACCCGCTCCGTTGGGTCCGAGAAACGCGAACACCTCTCCCGTCCGCAGCGTCAACGACAAGTCGCGCACCGCCACCTTGTCGCCGAACGACTTGGTCAGCCCGCTGAGCCGGACGGCGACCTCGGCCCCCAACGCTGGACTTGGCGAACTACTCATGGTTGTGGGGCGTCATCGGTAGGGTTGTCGCCCGGGCCGCCGAGACCCACGCGGCGGGCCTTCGACAGGGCGGCATCGTCGTAGGGCTCTTCCAGCAAGACCAGGCGACCCACCAACGGCAGATTGACCTCCTGCCGCAACACGGTTCCATCGGGGGCGACCCAGGCCCGGGCGTTCCCCCCCTCGACGACGAACGCCTCGACCTCGTACGGGCCGTCGTCGCGGCGGTGCGTAATGGTCTCCCGGCGGGTTACCCGGATCAGCACCGGCTCCAGCCCCAGGCCCGTCGTGGGCAGGTTCGGGAGAAGCTGGGCCAGGGGGTCCAGCAGTTGCAGCCGCCAGGTGCGGCCGACATAGAGCTCGGGCAGCCGGTCGAAAGGTCGAATCACGTCCCCCAGGGTGGCGGGGGCCCGCGAATCCAGGGCGATGGACCCGCGCTGCGACCCGACCTGCCACTGGAGCGGGAACTCGCCGGTGGGCATGGCTTCGGCGTGCAGACTGATGGGCACGCCCAACCCGTACATCTTAAACTCCAGCTCGTCGACGTATGTCGCCGCCGCCGGTCGGTAGGTAATCATCGTTTCAATGCGGACGGCCGGCGTGAGCACGCCGCCCGGCAAGTCGATCGGGTTCAAGACCGTGGTCGTGCGTACGGCGACGATGCCCCCGACGCTGGTGCAACGGCTGAGCGTCCAACTGCGCCCCATCAGTCGCCCGCCGAGTTCATAGATGCCCACTTGGACGCGACGTTCAGCCCCCGGAGCCAACATGGCCGCCTCGGACGGCGGGGGGTCGCCCGCCAGCCAGGTCGGCAGCATATCCCGCCAAATGATCGCCCCATTGGCCAGGATCATCAGGAACGCGGCGCTGATCCCGATCCAGCGGTTGAGCATGTCTTTATAGTAGCTTTCCCCACGCCGGGGGGTACCCCCCAAGAGCTTCAACCCGAGACCTACTAGAAGAACCCACCACGCCAGTGGTGGGCTACTTGCCCCCGCACTAACGTGCGGGGTTCTGACAGGCGCTCGAACGGGGTATTCACAGTCATGCGACGTGGTGGGGCGAGGCTGTCTCCTGCGGCGACCCCGCCGGCCCGGCGAGCCGCGGCTCCCCGGGGAGGCCCGCACTCCCGGTTGGCGTCCCATGATCCTGAATGCCTATTCAGGTGTTGGTGAGTCCTGGCCCCGGCCTGCTGCCGACCCGAGTTGGCCACCGCTGTCAGTCGGTGGGCGGCGAATCGAGGACGAGGTACGGCCCCGGCTTCAGCGGCGTGGCCGCCGCGCACGGCAGCGCGAAACCGACCGCGGACCCGCCTTCGCCGTGCACCAACACCGCGACGCCCACGGTGCGCGACCCCTCTCGCACGGCGAGCGGGCGGCGCAGCGGCACTTCCGCGTCCAGCAGACGCGCCGTCAGCAGGGACTCGCCGTCCACTCGGATCACGATCGCGACGGCCCGCGCGGCCGCAGGCGGCGGCCGTTGCCGCAACTCGTCGCCGACTTGCAGAACGAGCGGCGGGTCGATCAGCATGTCCGCGGGCGTCGCGACGGCGTAACTGCGCTGCACGCGATGGACCGTCGCCGGGCCATGCGGGCGGCCGTCGCGGTACACGGTGAAACGCTGCCCGACCGTCACGCCGTCGATATCGCCCGCGTTGATGGCGGCCCCCGCGGGAGTGATTTCAAAGACCCGCGCTACCAGGCGCCCCTGCTCCAGGTCCGACTTCGTGCGCACGCGCACCGTGTCCCCGACTTGCACCGCGGGGGCCAGCGGCGTGGTCGGCCCCGCCTCCGGGGCGGACGTCATCGACCCGCCCGCCGTCGGGGCCGGCGCGAAGCGCGCGTACCAAAAACGCGCATCGCCCCGCTCCACGCGCCCGTAGCCGATGAACCGGCCGTCTCGAAAGAAGTCGAGATGTGGTTCCGCCGTTGCGTCCGTGCCCGGCGGCGCGGCTACCCACACGACCGCGTCATGCCCGCGCTGTTCAACGAAAGCCACCGCCGAGCGCCCCTCGCCACGCCGGCGCTCGGCCGGCGCGGGCCACAGCGCCAGGCGGGTCCCCGCGCGCAGCACCGGCGTGCTCACCAGCGGCTCCACGGTGCAGTAGCACAGGTCCGCCGCGACGAGGCGCACCTCGCAGCGGGCCGCGGGCTGACCGGCGACGCGCAGCCACCAACGGTCTCCGACCCGGATTCCCGCGTTGGTCCCCGCGCCAAGCCACGCCGAGCGGCCCCCCGGCCCCAGTGAATCCAGCTCCGCGTACAAGTCGGCCTCGGCCGGCCAATCCTGGTGGAGCGACGACACGATGTCCGGTGCGATCAGCCACACCCGCCGAGTCGTTTCGGATGGCGGCGGATTGGCAGACGAGCGCAGCTCGAAAGTCGCCTCGTCGCCTGCGACCCGGAGCAACTCGGCCCAACCCACGGGCTGCACGCCGTCCGCCACGAGCAGCCGGGCGCCGGTGGTGACGGTCACGCCGGCCGGCAGCGTCGCCACCAGACGGCGTGCGTCACCGTCGGCCGGCCGGCACTGCACTTCGACAGCGCATAGGTTCTCGCCGGCGGCGGCGACACCGCCAATCAGAATCGCCAGCCACCCGAGGTGGGGTCTCATGGGAGCTGAGGGCCGGCGAGGGCCGGCCGGGCTTAGGGCTTCGCGGGGGTCGCCGATTCGCCGCGGAGCTTCTCGGGGTCGAACAGGTTCTCGTCGTTGAGCAACTTCTCGATCTCGCCGCCGATGTCTTCCTCGAGCGACATGGACAGGCCGACGTGTACGGCCTGCACGGTGCCTTTTTTGTCGAGCAAGAAGGTGCAGGGGATTCCGGCGACCTTGTACTTGCGGGCGATCTTGCCCTTGGGATCGGGGAGCTGCCGGAAGGTGATTTCCTTGTCCTTCAGGAAGGGCTTGATCTTCGCTTCGGTGCGCTTGTCGTCCTGGTTGACGCCGATGACGGTCACGGGCTTGTCGGCGTACTTGAGGTGGAGCTTCTGGATTTGCGGCATGGCCTGAACACAGGGCGCACACCAGGTGGCCCAGAAGTCCACGATGACAACGCGGCCGCGGAGTTCCTCCAGCGCGAGTGGCTTCTCGTCGAGCGCGGTCCCGGCGAACAGCGGGGCGGGCTTGCCGATCAGCTCGCGCGGGTCGGGCATCTCGCTCAGGTCGGTGAACTGCGCCACCTTCTCGGCCCCGGCCGGCGGCCGGAAGACGAACCGGTCGGCGGGCACCTCCATGTCCATGCGCACGTCGTCGAAGCGCGCCGACACGATGGCGTGCGTCACCTGCTTGGGGTAGCCGGGCATGTCGGGCTCCTCCTCCCCTGCGGGCTTGTCTTCCGTCAGGCCCAGCGCCTTCTTGAGCACGTTGGTGAGGTCGACGCGCAGCTCGCCCAGCAGCCCGGTGTGCTCGTCAAACCACAGACTGAACGGCAGCAGCTCGCTCTCGTACGCGAACGGGGTGTCCGTGGAATCGAACACGCCGCTCAGCCGCACGCCGGGGTGCTCGCCGCGTGTCTCGGGCGTGACGGCGGTGAACTCGCGGACCATCGGGAAGAGCTCCGCGAACGACTTGTCGGTCTGCTCGCGCACGTGGAGGATGAGATGGGGCGGGTCGTCCGTGGGCAGGGCGGTGATGAGCTCCGCGTAGTTCGGCTTCTCCGGGGCCGCGGCCTCCGTGTACTCGTCCAGCATCGGCAGGTACCGCCACAGGTTCTTGCCGTCGGTCACCAGGGAGAAGTTGTCCGTCACCAGCGACAGCCGTTCACGGCCCGACCACAGCAGCGCCGCGCTGTACTCGGTGGTTTGCCCGGCGTCATTGCCGGCGGCGTCCTTGGCGACGAGCTCGTACTTGCCGGCGAACTTGTCCTCGTAGCTCTTGGCCGCGCGATACTTGGCCAGGGCGTCGGCGATGATCCGCAGCGCCTTCGCGTGCGCCTCGGGGTTGGAGGGCCGCGTGGCCGGCCGGGTGACCGGCGTCGTCGTGGGGGCCGGAGGGTCTTCGGCGCGCAACACTACGGGGCCGACGAAGAGCATGGCAGCAGATAGGACCGCCATCAGAGCGGATTGCGGACGACGGGCCGGGGTGCGAAGCATGGTTTCAACCTCCGAAAGCGTGCCGGTTGGGCCCGCGCGCAGGGCAGACCCATAGTTGGTACGCGGTCCCGCACCGCCGGGTGCAGGCCGCCGGGACCGGCCGGCCGGCCCGATCGGTCCGATTTGGGGATCATACCGTCACTTGCCGCCTTCGCCAGCGCCGCCGCAAAGCCGCGCTGGGCGCCGTCGCCGCCGATTGTTCGGACCGCGGGCGGTTGCTAAGATTGCGGTCCGCGCCGCGGGGGCGAGGTGGCGGCGCCGAGCGAGCAGGAAACACAATGCCCGGGGTCACCGCAGACCGCCAAATCGAAGAGCTGACCCAGAAACTGGGTCACGAGATGTTCGACCGGATGCGTGGCAGCCAGCCGCGCTGCCACCAGTTTGCCTGGTGGCAGGAACGGATGCTGCGGCTGTGCATGCAGGACGAGTGGTTCAAGGTCCAGGCGTTCCGCTTCATCGACGTACTGCCCATGATGCAGACCGACGAAGATGTCGCCCGCCACCTCAAGGAATACTTCGTCCTGCCGCCGGCAACCAACAGCCACCGCCCCAACGAGCACGGTCAAGCGGAGGGGGCCCTACACGAGCTGGAACCGGTCCCGTTTGCCCGGCAATTCGTCCGGCTGGTGTCGCGGCTGATGGACTTCCGCCGGTTTGATTCCCTGGCTGCCCGACTGTCCGCCAAAGCTGCCCGCTTCGGCACATCGCTGATGGCGGGGAGTTTCATCGCCGGCTCCAACGTCCTTGAGGCCGAGCGGGCCATACGTCGGCTACGCCGGCAGCGGCTGGCATTCACCATCGACGTGCTGGGGGAGGCCGCCCTGTCGGCGTCCGAAGCCGAAGTCTACCTGCAAACCTACCTCGAGCTCGTACGCGAGCTGCCCAAGCACGCCGCGCACTGGTCGCCAGTGCCGCTCGTGGACGAGGCGGACGGAAAGGCCCTGCCGCGCGTCAACGTGTCGGTGAAGCTGACCTCGCTGTACCCCGGGTTCGACCCGATCGCCCCGTCGGCGGCCAAGGCGCGGGCCCGGGAGCTGCTGCGGCCGGTCCTGCGGGCGGCGATGGCCGGGGGCGTCCACCTGCACATCGACATGGAGCACTACGCCATCAAGGACCTGACGTTGGAGCTGTGCGAGGAGCTGTTCGCCGAAGACGAGTTCCGGGACTACCCGCACTTCGGCATCGTGCTCCAAACGTACCTGAAGGACGGTGAGAAGGACGCCGCCCGAACGATTGAATACGCCAAACGGCGTGGCACGCCGTTGTGGGTGCGGTTGGTGAAGGGCGCGTACTGGGATTCGGAGACGGTGTGGGCGGCGCAGCGGCACTGGCCGGTTCCGGTGTGGGAGCAGAAGTGGCAATCGGACGCGTGCTACGAGCGTGTCACGCGCATGCTGCTGAGTAACTATCGGCACACGCATTGCGCGTTCGCCAGCCACAACGTGCGCAGCCTGTGCCACGCCGTGGCCACGCGGCAGGTGTTGGGCGTGCCGGGGTGGGCGTTCGAGCTCCAGATGCTCTACGGCATGGGCGACCCGATCAAGCGGGCCGGCGTCGGCATGGGGCAGCGGTGCCGCATCTACACGCCCTACGGCAACATGCTCGCGGGCATGGCCTACCTGATTCGGCGGCTGCTGGAGAACACCGCGAACGAGTCGTTTCTCCGCCAGTCGTCGGACGAGGGGGCGGACGAGGACGCCCTGCTCGAAAACCCCGAGGCCGTCGGTCGCCGTACGCCCCCGCCGCAGCGGCCGCTCGTCATCCGCTATGAGTTCGAGGAACCGATCATGGATCCGTTCGAAAACGTTGCCAATACGGACTTTACGTTCGAGGCGGGCCGGCAGCAGATGCAGGCCGGCCTGGCGCAGGTGCGCGCCGAACTCGGCCGCGAATACCCCCTGGTCATCAACGGCGAGCCGGTCACGACCGGGCGCTGGGCGGAGTCCCTCAACCCCTCGCGGCCGAAGGAAGTCGTGGCCCGCATCGCGCAGGCCGGCCCCGAGGAAGTCAACCAGGCGGTGACGGCGGCGGCGCAGGCCTGGCTGTCGTGGCGGCAGGTCTCCCCGCTCGAACGCGCGGACCTGCTGAAGCGCGTCGCCGAGCGGTTGGAACAGCGACGCTTCGAGCTGGCGGCGTTGATGGCGGTCGAGTGCGGCAAGACTTGGCGCGAGGCCGACGCCGACCTCTCCGAAGGTATCGACTACTGCAACTACTACGCCAAGGAGATGGCGCGCATGGCCGAGCACCCCCGGCGGCGCGACATCGAGGGAGAAATCAACGAGTACGTCTACACACCGCGGGGCGTCGTGGCGGTCATCAGCCCGTGGAACTTCCCGTTGGCCCTGCTGGCGAACATGACCGCCGCCGCGATGGTCACGGGGAACACGGTGGTGATGAAGCCGGCCAGCGCGGCGGCGGCAGTGGGCGGGAAGTTCATGGAAGCGGTGGCGGAGGCGGGCGTTCCGGCCGGGGTCGTGAACTACTTACCCGGGCCCGGGGCTATCGCCGGCGAGGCCCTGGTCAAGCACCCGCAGGTCGCGGTGATCGCGTTCACCGGCTCACGCGAGGTCGGACTGCACGTCAATCGGCTGGCCGCCGGTGTCCCGACGGCCCGGCCCGGCCTGAAGCGCGTGATCGCGGAGCTGGGCGGCAAGAACGCGGTGATCGTCGATGCCAACGCCGACCTCGACGAGGCCGTCAAGGGCGTTGTGGCCAGTGCGTTCAGCTACGCGGGGCAGAAGTGCTCGGCCGCCTCGCGGGTCATTGTGCTCAACGCCGCCCATGACCGCTTTGTCGAGCGACTCGTCGAGGCCGTGCGTTCCAAGGGCGTTGGGCCGGCCGACGACCCGGCGACGGCGATTCCGCCGGTGATCGACAAGGCCGCCCGCGATTCGATCCTGAAGTACATCGAGATCGGCCGGCAGGAAGGCCGCTGCGTGCTGGCGGTGGACGCCTCCCGGTTGGTGGAGGAGACGGGGGGCTACTACGTCGGCCCGCACATCTTCGACGATGTGCCGCCGACCGCCCGCATCGCGCGCGAAGAGATCTTCGGCCCCGTGCTCGTCGTGCTGCGGGCCGCCGATATCGGCGAGGCGATCCGCATTTTCAACAGCACTGACTACGCCCTGACCGGCGGCATCTTCTCCCGCAGCCCCGCCCACCTCGAGCGGGCCCGGGCCGAGTGCGAGTGCGGCAATCTCTACATCAACCGCCCCATCACGGGGTCGCGCGTGGACCTGCAACCGTATGGCGGTTTCAAGATGTCGGGGATCGGGTCGAAGGCGGGCGGCCCGGACTATCTGATTCAGTACTGCGAGCCGCGCACCGTCACGGAGAACACGCTGCGGCGCGGGTTTGCCCCCAGCGAAGAGGTCGTTGAAGCCCTGGGGTGACAGGCCCCCCCGCGCGAGGCCGTCGATGGGTTGAGATCGCGCTTCGGGGGCGTGAAAAGTCGCGGGCGAGCGCTTATAGTGGCGGGGCCGGCGCGACGGCAGGGCCCGTGGGCGTGGGGCGTCGGCCGACCTGGGGCGCGACGTGCAGGAGAACAGCCATGAGCGGAAACCTGGACGAAGAACTGGGCGTGCGATTGCAGCAGGAACACCAGGCGCTCGTGCAGCTCAGCCAAGTACTCAAGGAGCACATCGCCGCGATGCCTTCGGTCAATATCACGTCCTGGCTGGACGGGTTGCGCGCCGCGTTTGACCGCCTGCACGCCCACATCCAGCGCTGCATCGAGATGAAGGAGAAGGACGGGTACCTGGAGACGATCCTGAAGGAGCGGCCGACGCTGGCGGGGCAGGTGCAGTCGTTGTGCAGCGAGCACGGCCAGTTGCTGCGCATGGCGGACGGGATTCGCAACGACCTGGCCACCACGCGGCCGGAGGACCGCCTGCTCGTGGCCGACGCCTGCGCCCGCGTACAGCGTTTCATGGCCGTCGTGTCGCAGCACGAGCAGCGCGAGAACATGATCGTCATGTTCGCTTTCAACCAAGACTTGGGGGCGCACTGAGCACCGGGGCCGGGCCCGCGCTACGGGGTGCCGTGGGCCGTCGCGGGTCTTCCCACGGCCATTGGTCCGCCGGGGAGGGCGAGGCACCCGCCGAGGTGTTTCTGCCGCGATGCGGCCGGGCCGGCAGGGAGCGTTTCCAGGTGGGGCCGCTGCGGAAGGGGTTCCGAGCCTGCCAGTTTGACAGAGACGTGACACCCGCGGGGCCCGCTGCAGACCGGAGCATGGGCGGCGGTTGCACCCGCCTTTGCGAACACCAAGCGCACAACATCTTGCCACACAATCGATTATGAGCGCTGAACGCCTCGACCGGTCCGGCTGCCGGAGGTGGCACGAGGGTTGCCAACCCGGGGAGCGTGATATTGCGCGCCGGCCGTCGGCAGTCCGCTATTGGGCACGTCGGCCGCGCCCTGTTGGAGAGCAGGCTCGCAAACGGCCTAAGGAGGACCCATGAGCAAGGTCTCGATTCGTCCCTTGGGGGAGAAGGTGCTGATTCGGCGACTGGAGGCCGAGGAGAAGACCGCCGGGGGGATCGTCCTCCCCGACACGGCCAAGGAGAAGCCCAAGCGGGGGACGGTGGTGAGCGTCGGGGACGGCCGCCTGTTGGACACCGGCAAGCGCCAGGCGTTGCAGGTGAAGAAGGGGGACCAGGTGCTGTTCACCAGCTACGCGGGCACCGAGGTCAAGGTCGAAGGCGACGAAATGCTCATCATGGACGAGAGTGACATCCTGGCCGTGCTGGAGTAACGACGAGTTCGGAGTAGCGAGCAGCGAGTGGCCCGGGCGAACGATTCTCGCGCTGCGGCCCAAGACTCGCTCCGCGATACTCGCTATTCATAACCACGAGGAACCGCCATGGCAGCAAAGCAGATTGCCTACGAGATGGAAGCCCGCGAAGCCATCCGCCGCGGGGTGCGGCAACTGGCCCGGGCCGTGAAGGTCACGCTTGGTCCGCGCGGCCGCAATGTGGTGTTGGAGAAGTCTTTTGGGGCGCCGACGGTGACGAAGGACGGCGTGACCGTCGCGAAGGAGATCGAACTGGAGGACGCCTACGAGAACATGGGCGCCCAAATGGTCAAGGAAGTCGCCAGCAAGACGTCGAAGGACGCGGGCGACGGCACGACGACCGCCACGATCTATGCCGAGGCGATTTACGACGAGGGGCTGAAGAACCTCGCCGCCGGCGCCAACGGCATCGAGCTGAAGCGTGGGATCGAGCTGGGCGTCGGCGCGGTCATCGACGCGCTGAAGGGCATGGCCGTCCCGGTGAAGGGCAAGCAGCAGATCGCCCAGGTCGGCACCTGTGCCGCCAACCAGGACAAGGAGATCGGCGACAAGATTGCCGAGGCGATGGACAAGGTCGGCAAGGACGGCGTCATCACCGTTGAAGAGGGCAAGGGCATCGAGACGACCGTGGACCTGGTCGAGGGGATGCAGTTCGACAAGGGCTACATCTCCCCGCACTTCGTCAACAAGCCCGAGTCGATGGAAGTCGTCCTCGACAACCCCTACATCCTCGTCCACGAGAAGAAGATCGGCGCGGTCAAGGACCTGCTGCCCCTGCTGGAGCAGATCGCCAAGGCCGGCAAGCCCCTGCTGGTCGTGGCCGAGGACGTCGAGGGCGAGGCCCTGGCCACCCTTGTGCTCAACAAGCTCCGCGGCATCCTCCAGTGCTGCGCTGTCAAGGCCCCCGGCTTCGGCGACCGCCGCAAGGCGATGCTTGAAGACATCGCCATCCTGACCGGCGGCACCGCCGTGTTTGAGGACCTGGGCATCAGCCTGGAGAAGATGAGCCTCAGCGACCTCGGGCGCGCGAAGCGCGTCACCGTCGACAAAGAGACGTGCACGATCATCGAGGGCGCCGGTGACACCGCCAAGATCAAGGGCCGCATCGAGGCGCTCAAGAACGAGATCGAGACCACGACCAGCGATTACGACCGCGAGAAGCTCGAGGAGCGGCTGGCGAAGCTCTCCGGCGGCGTGGCCCAGATCAACGTCGGCGCCGCGACCGAAGTCGAGATGAAGGAAAAGAAGGCCCGCGTCGAGGACGCCCTGCACGCCTGCCGGGCTGCCGTCGAAGAGGGCATTCTGCCCGGCGGCGGCGTGGCCGTGCTGCGGTGCGAGGAGGCCCTCGAAGCCGCCTATAAGAAGGCCCGCGGCGACCAGCGGACCGGCGTGGACATCGTACGGCGGGCGCTGCGGGCACCGATCCGCCAGATTGCCGAGAACGCGGGGCTGGACGGGTCGGTCGTGTGCCAGAAGGTGCTGGAGTCGAAGGACCCGAACTACGGCTACAACGCCCTGACCGAGGAGTACGGCGACATGGTCAAGATGGGCGTGATCGTTCCGCTGAAGGTCGAGCGGATCGCGTTGGAGAACGCCGCGTCGATCGCCGGCCTGCTGCTGACGACGGACGCGGTCGTGAGCGAGATCAAGGAAAAGGAAGAGGAGAAGATGCCCGGCCGCGGCGGCATGGGCATGTAGCGACGGCCCCCGCGTGGTCGATGACAGGCAAGGTGGCATGGCCGCGGCCCCGTGCGGCCATGCCCAGGGGCGGCGCCGTGAGCGGCCATGCCCTCGAACACCCGCCCGGGGCCATACCGACGCCGGCGTCGGCGTGGCCCCGGGGCGTGGTCGCGACGGCCGGCGTGCGAGCGGCCTCGGAACCACGCTCCGCGTCAGACCGATAGCAACTCCGATACGCCGTGGCGGCCGGCCAACGTCAGCGGATAGTCGACCCCGAGCGTGCGCCGGCTGGTTTCGAGCGCGAGCTGCGGGTCGTTGTTGTTCTGGCTCAGGTGGGCCAGGGCCGCCCACCGCGGGCGGGGGACGTATTGGCGTAGCAAGTCGGCCGCCTCCTGGTTGGACAGGTGCCCGCCGTCGCCGCGAATGCGGGCCTGGACCTCCGGGGGGTACCAGCCCTCGGCGAGCATCTGCGGGTCGTAGTTGCTCTCCAGGTACACGGCGTGAACGTCGGCGAGGGCCTGCTTCAGGCCGGCGAAGGGATGCCCCAGGTCGGTGAACAGCCCCAGGCGCCGGCCTTCGGCCTCGATGACGAAGGCCACACTCTCCGCGGCGTCGTGCGGCGTCGGCAGCGTGTGGACGGTGACCGGGCCGAACGTCAGCGCGTCACCCGGCTGGAACAAGCGGACGCCATTGAGCGGTCCCACCAGCGGCTTGATGGCGTGATGGGTGGCGGGTGTGGCATAGATCGGCAGCTTGAACAGCCGGTGCAGCACGCCGGCACAACGCGTGTGGTCGCTGTGACGGTGGGAGAGGACGACGGCGTCCACGTCGCGGATGTCGCGGCCATGGACGGCCATCCGCAGGCGCGTCTGACGCCCGGACAGCCCCGCGTCGAACAGCAGCCGCACTCCGGCCGCCTCCACGTAAATCGAATTCCCGTTCGACCCGGATTGCAGTGAGAACGTCAGCATGGCGGCGTAGTATACGACCTCGGGTTCGGTTGGCCCATCGTCGCCAAGCCGCGCCGCCGGGGGTAAGCTAGGCCGCCGTGCGCGATTCGGCGGCGCCTGTGGGGAGGGCGAGCCTCCCGGCGAGCCGCGGCTCGGCAGGAGGCTGGCCCTCCCGCGCCGCATGTTCGCGCACGGTCATTTAGGCCGCCGCACCGCTGGCGCGCGGGTGGAAGTCGGCGTCGCGGAACGTCCGATAGTATCAGGATCAACCGCCCGCTGATCGGCGCGGCCGAGCCGGCCCGCGCGGCGGTGGAAGCGAGTACCGCATGATCCGCGTCGAAGGTTTGACGAAGGTCTTCCCCAACCCCGACGGATCCGAGAAGACCGCCGTCGATCATGTCAGCTTCGAGGTCCGCCCGGGCGAAATCTACGGGCTGCTCGGCCCCAACGGCGCCGGCAAGACGACCACGCTGCGGATGGTCAGCGGGCTGCTGCGGCCGACGGCCGGGCAGGTCTGGATCAACGGGCAGGAAGTGACCGGCCAGCCCGAGCACGTCAAGCGGCACATCGGCTACCTGACCGCGAACACGGGCCTCTACGCCCGGCTGACGCCGCGGGAGATGCTGGAGTACTTCGCGACGCTCTACAACTTGCCCGGTGAGACCGCCGGGCGGCGCATCGCCGCGCTGGTCGAGTGGCTGGACATGGGGTCGTACGTGGGCCTGCGGTGTGGGGCCTTGTCGACGGGGCAGAAGCAACGCGTCAGCATCGCGCGGGCCCTGATCGCCGATCCACCGGTGCTCGTGCTCGACGAACCCACGCTCGGGTTGGATGTGTTGAGTAACCGGCTGATCCTGGAATTCATCCGCACGCAGGCCGAGGCCGGCAAGGCGATCCTGCTGTCCACGCACGCGCTCGACGAGATCGACCGGATGTGTCGGCGGATGGGGCTCATTCACAACGGTCGGCTGATCGCGGAAGGCGAGCTGGACGCCCTCCGGCGTCAGACGGGTCAGCAGCGGCTCAGCGATGTGTTTCTGCACCTGGTTGGGGCGGAGGAGTCCGTGTTCAGCGGCGACCCAGTGAGGACGTGATAAGGTGATGAGGTGATAAGGTGATGAAGGGTCGGCAGCCGGCATGTCTCGGGGCCTCGGGTGGCGCCCGCGCTCCACGACGTTCAAGACGATCTCAAGATTCGGTGCCGGCGAAACCCGCGAATCGAGCACGCGGACGTCACCGGGGAACCCGACCCTCCCCCGACCCCTCCCTGGGAGGGAGGGGGGTCGGGACCGGCCCCTTGTCACCTTGTCGCCTTTTCACCTTATCACCTTATCACCCCATCCCCTTATCACCCCGCAGGTGCCCATGAGGCGTTTCACCCGCATCCAGACCATCGGCCGCAAGGAGCTGCTCGACACGCTGCGCGATCGGCGGACGCTGATCGCCATGATCTTCGTACCGATGGTGCTCTACCCCGCCATGATGCTCGGCTCGCTCCAGGGCTTTGAGCTCCAGGTCAGCCGCTTGAAGCAGGAGGAGTATCAGGTCGCGGTCGAAACGGAAGCGGCGCAGCGCTGGTTGCGCGCCGTGATCGACTCGGACGCGGCGCGACGGCCCGGCGCCGTCGGCCGCCCGGCGGAGGAAGTCATTGAGCTGCACGAGCGCGGTGAGCTGGACGAGCCGGCGACGACGGCCCCGACCCCGCGCGATGAGACGAGCGTGGAAGCGGCCCGCGCCGACGTACAGCGGCGCCCGCCCCGCTACGACATCGTGATCGTGCCCGATCCGCAGGTTATTCGTGACCAGGTGCGCTCCGGCACCCTGCACACGGGGCTACTTCTGCCGGAGGTGCCCGAGCGGGGCGGCACCGGCTCGACCACGATCACGCTTGTTCTGGACCAGACCGACATCCGCAGCCAGATTGCCGCCTCCGGCCTGGAGGGCATTCTCCGGCGGGTCAGCGACGCGTGGCTCCAGGAGCGCTTGCAGCGGGCCCGGCTCGAACGCGAGTTCATCGAGCCACTGGCCATGAGGCAGGAGCCCGTCGCTACCCCGGAGAAGGTCGGCGGCTCGATTCTCGGCCAGATCGTCCCGCTGATCCTGGTCATCATGACGATCACGGGGGCGATCTACCCTGCGATCGACCTGACCGCCGGCGAACGTGAGCGTGGCACGCTCGAGACGCTGATGGTGGCCCCGGTGCCGACGGTGGACCTCATCGCGGGCAAGTTCCTCGTCGTGGCCCTGATCGCGATGCTCAGCGCGGCGCTGAACCTGCTTTCGATCGGCGGGACGATCTGGCTGGGCGGGCTCGGCAACCTGCTGGCGCAAGGCGGGGAGATCGTCATCCCGCTCAACATGCTGCCCTGGGTGCTGGTGGTGCTGATCCCACTGGCGGTGATGTTCAGCGCGGCCCTGCTGGCGGTGTGCAGCTTCGCCCGCAGCTTCAAGGAGGCCCAGAACTACGTCATGCCGGTGATGGTGGCGGCGATGATCCCCGCCGTTGTCGGTATCCTCCCCGGGACGCGGCTGGAGGGGCCCCTGCTGATCATGCCGGTGACGAACATCGTCATCCTGACCCGCGACCTGTTCACCGGGCGGTTCGACGTGTTCGCGATCCTGTGGGTCACGCTGTCGACCACGCTTTACGCCGGCGCCGCCGTTGCCGTCGCGGCCAAGCTCTTCGGTCAGGAGGCGGTGCTGTTCGCCGACAGCGGGTCGGTGAAGACGCTGTTCAAGCGGCGGTTCTTCAAGCCCGCCGACCGGCCCACCGCGGCCCAGGCGTTCTTCCTGTTGGCTATCGTTTTCTCGCTGAACTTCTTCGCCCAGCAGTGGCTGCTCAAGCTGCCCGGCGTCGCGGGCACGATCTGGTTCTGGATCGGGCTCGCGGGGGTCATCGTCGCGCTGTTCCTCGTGCTGCCCATCCTCTTCGCCGCGTACGTGCGGGTGCGCGTGCGGCCCGCGTTCAGTCTGGCGCGGCCTCCGGCGGCGGGACTGCTCGCGGCGTTGTGCTTCGGACTCTCGACGTGGATCCTGGCCCAGGGGTGGTTCGCGTTTCAGCAGACCTGGCTGCCGATGCCGCCGGAAATGGAGCGCATGTACGAGGAGATGGTGGGGCTGCTGGGCGACGTCCCACCCCTCGTCATGGTGGTGTTCCTCGCCCTGGTCCCCGCGGTCTGCGAAGAGCTGTTCTTCCGCGGCTATGCGCTGAGCGGGCTGCGCGGCGGCCTGGGAAAGGCGGCGGCCATCGTCATCGTGGCGGTGGCGTTCGGCGTGTATCACCACAGCGTCCACCGGCTGATTGTGACGAGCGTGCTGGGGTTGGCGTTTGGTCTGCTGGTGGTTCGGTACGGCTCGATCTGGCCGGCCGTGGTCGCCCACCTGTTGCACAACGGGATTTCGGGCCTCAGCGCACGCGGCGATGGCCTGAAGCCGCTGCTGGAGCGGGTGGGGTATGCGCTCAACGAGGTCGGTTATCCGCCCGCGTCGTGGCTCCTGGGTGCGGGAGCGCTGCTCACCGTTGGCCTGCTGCTGTGTGCGTTCGCGCCACCGCGCCATCGCGTGTCCCCCGGTACTCTCCCGTAGTGCCGGACCTCCGAGTCCGGGCGAGTGCCACGGCCATATGGGCGTCTGCCACCGCTCTTGAGGAGTGGTCCGACGTCGCATGGCCGGTGCGGAGCCTGGTCGCTACCGGCGCTGCGCGGGGTCGGCGCAGCGCGGCGGCCTTCCGTCCTGAGCTGCGACCGTGAGGGAGTGGTTCCGCACTTCACGCGGCGACGGCCGGGGAACCGGCTCCGCGGGTTCCCCCGAACCCCCTCGTGTGGCTCCTGGCCCCACCCCCGAGGCCGCCCCGTGAGACTGGCAACCCCTGTCAAAAAGTGTTACCTATGGCTCCGAGCGTGCGTTGCCCATGTATCCCGTCGAAACACGAGGAAGGGAGGGGGGTGCGGAGTCGCGCCGGGACGCGGGCGTGGTGGTGTTGATCGACAACTACGATTCGTTCACCTACAACCTCGTACAGCGAATTGGTGAGCTCGGTCGCGCGGTCGATGTCCGCGTGTACCGCAACGACGTGGTGACGCTGGAGGACATCGAGGCGCAGCAGCCGGACCACATCATCATCTCGCCCGGACCCTGTACGCCGCGCGAGGGCGGCATCAGCAACGACGTGATCCGCCGCTTCGGCGGCCGGGTGCCGATCCTGGGGGTCTGCCTCGGGCACCAGTGCATCGCGTACGTCCACGGGGCCCGGATCATCCGCGCCCAACGGCTGATGCACGGCAAGACGAGCCAAATTCGACACGACGGGCTCGGCGTCTTCCGCGGGCTGCCGAACCCGTTTGAAGCGACGCGGTATCACTCGCTGGTGGTCGAGCCCGACACGCTGCCCGGTTCGTTCATCGTCAGCGCGGTCGCCGATGACGACCCGCATGAGATCATGGGCCTGCGGCACCGCGAGTGGCCGCTGGAGGGCGTGCAGTTTCATCCCGAGAGCTTCCTGACCGGCGTGGGCCATCGGCTGCTTGCCAATTTCCTGGGGATCGAGTACGGATAGTCCCATGATGCGGCGGTCGGTCCTTCTCGTGGCGGTCGGTCTCACGCTGGTGCCGGGCTGCGCGCGGCAGGAAGCGGCCATCGCGGCCAAGCCGACCGTTGACGAGCTGCCTCGTATCCCCGAGCTCGAACCCAAGCTGCCCGCGGTGGTCGTGGTGGAGGGCTGGGACCACAGTTCCCGGGCGCGGCTCGTCCCCGCGTTCGAGTCGCCGCCGTTGACCGAGGAAGAGCGGCGGGCGCTGGGGCGGGACGTGCCGTCGTTCAAGTTCCTGCCTTATGCCGACGCCCGCCCGCCGGTCGGATCCCGCGTCGGGTGGTGGGTGGGCGGCGTGGAGACGCACGCGTTTGGGGCCGGGCGACCGGACACGGCGCTCAACCCGGCGACGTCCGTGACTGGTGTGGCGGGGTGGGGCGGGACCCTGACGGAAGCGGACCCACTGGCGAAGGGCATCGCCGAGGTTCGCCCGCCGCGTGAAGCGGTCGCCGAACTTGGTCCGCCGTCGGGCCTCCGCGTGGAGGGGGATACGACGGACAAGCGCATCGCCGAGCGCCAGCAGCGGATCGAGCGTTAGGGCGGGGACGAACCCAACAGAGCTTGGCGGCGGGCCGGAACCGGTTACGGATGCTTCGTGTTCCGCCCCCTTTTTTGTGGCTGTGGCTCCTTGTGTCGCGCGGCGCGCGGCGTGGCCATTGTCGGCCGCGAAGGAGCGCGTCATAATCCCGCGCGGCGGATCGCTGCGAGTCGGCGTGCGGGCCGCGGCCGGCAGTGCGGGCGCGGACACGTCGTCATCAGCGTTTGGCAAGTGTGCGAGGCGACCGGTTGCACATCACCTGTTGAGGGAGCCCCATGGCAAAGAAGAAGGCCAAAGCAGGCGGCAGGCGAGCCAAGACCAGTCGGAAGAAGGCGACCCGAAAGACCGCGAAGGCAAAGGCCGCGCGCCCGCGCGTGACGCGAAAGAAAGCGGTGCGCCGCGCGTCCA
>JBFMAI010000037.1:0-68801 GCA_040755725.1 Planctomycetota bacterium
GCCCCCTGGGCCCCTTGCCCCCTCGGTCCCTTCCACCCCCACCCACCCCCAGCCCCTCCTCGCCACAGCGAGTCGGTCACCACGGCGACCGACTCGTCCGCCGTGACGGACGAGCCGCCGCGGCGACCCGAGAGGAAGGGGAGTTGTGGTATACCCTCTTGTCATCTTTCACCTTTCACCTGGCACTTGTCACGCTCGCCGCGGAGCACGTCCAGCGCCGCGGGCAGCAGGTGGCCGTTGGTGGCGAGGATCTCGGGCGCGGTGTGCGTGGGCCGGCCGGTCCAGTCCGTGACGGTGCCGCCGGCTTCCGTGACGATCGGTACCAGCGCCGCCGTGTCCCACAGGCTCATGATGGGGTCCACCAGCAACTCGGCCCGCCCGGTGGCGAGCAGGGCGTAGCCGTAGGCGTCGGACCAGCCGCGGTCCAGGCCGCAGGCGTCGCGGAGTCGCTCATACTCGGCCCCGCGCCCGTGCTTGTACATCAGCTTGACCGACGTCAGGACCAGCCGGGCCTGCGACAGCTCGGTCACGTCGGACACCCGCGCCGGCCGCCCGTTCCAGCGGCAGCCCAGCCCGCGTGCGGCGTAGACGGTCTCTTTCAGGGCCGGCAGGTGCAGCACGCCGGCCAGCATCTCCCCGTTCCATTCAAAGCCGATGAGCACGCTGTACAGCGGCACGCCGCTCAGGAACGACACCGTCCCGTCGATCGGGTCGAGAATCCAGCGGGCCGGCGAGCGGCCGCGTTGCTCGCCGAACTCCTCGCCGACAATGCCATGATCGGGATAGGCGGCGGCGATGCGTTCGCGCAGCAGCCGCTCGGCGCCCCGATCGGCGAGCGTAACGGGCGTGTTATCGGCCTTTAGCTCATGCCCGATCCCGGACTGGAAGTGTCCCAGGGTGAACGTGCCGGCCTGGTGGGCGGCGTCGACCGCGAAATCGAGAATCCGCTGTAGTTCACGCTCATTCATGCTCGTCGCCGCGCCTCGCCAAGTGCCGGCCCCGGACCATCACGCCGGCGTGTGCGCCCCCATTCTCGCCGGGCGGCGAGCGCGTGGCCAGAAGCCGGCGGCGGGCGCGGTTCTCAATAATCCGCCGTGGCGCTTGCATCGGGATCCCCCCCGCGCGGTATGATGCGGGCAGGTTGGTGGTGGCGTGCGTGGAGGGGGCGAAGAGCGCTGGTTTGGGAAGGCGGCCCGTCAGCATTCGCAATCCTCGTGAGGAGGCGTTTCGCCGGCCCGCCTTTTTTCTGTTCGTCAAATGGGATATTCGGGGGCAGGAGTCGATTGCCGGGCGTCGGGTCGCCGATCTTGAACGTGGGTCTTGGGCCCGCGCCGGTGGTACTTGAACCCATTCGCCCCCCGTGAAAGGAGCAGACGAATGTCAGGTCGCAAGTTGTCTTGGCGCATTGCCGTCACACTGGCCGGCCTCATCCTGGCCGGCACCGCGGCCACGGCCGACACGTGGCTGGAGATCGATCAAGCCGGAGTGGTAGCGCTGACCGACGGCGCGGCGGCGACCCGGCCGAAGGTCGACGTGCAACGGGCCGACCTGACCGCGCTGCGGGTGACGGCCGAGACGCGTGGGGTCATGTTGCAGGGACGGACACTGCCGAGCGGCGAGTTCGTCGAACTGACCTGGCCCGACGCGGCCATCGCGGGCGAGATCGGCACGCCGGCCCTGCCGGTGATCCGCCACCTGTTCGTGGCGCCTCCGGGGGCGACGCTGTCGCTGCGCTGGGACGCCGGGGTGGCGGTGCCGGTGGGCCTGGGCGAACTCAACGTGACGGGCCGCGTGCTGCCGGTGCAGCCGCCGATCGAGAAGCTCCCCGGCGCGCGCGAGCGGGCGCCGTTCATGTTGGATGAGCTGGCGTATGCGGTGGATGCGGATGTTCCGGCCGAGCGCGTGGGGCTCCAACAGGTCGGCATCGTCCGCGGGCAACACCTGTGGTTGCTCGAGGTTCGGCCGGTGGCGTACAACCCTGTCGCCGGTACGCTGACGTTCTGGCCGGATATCACCATCGACATCGAGTTTGCCGGCGGCCGCCTGCCCGGCACGGTCGTCGAACCGCCGTCGCGCCTGCGCCACCTGGTGCTCAACCCGCAGTTGATTCCCGACGTCGAACCGGGGCGCGGCGGCAACTACCTGATCGTCGTGGCGCCGGCGTATCAGTCGGCGATCGCCTCGTTCGCCGCGGCCAAGCAGGCCCAGGGCTTCACGGTAACCACGTGGGTGGCCACGTCAGCCAGCAACACTGCGATCAAGACGTACATCCAGAGCTTGTGGGGCACCGCCAACGCGCCGAAGTACCTGCTGCTCGTCGGCGACACCGACACGATTCCGCATTGGACGGGCGGTGGGGAGGGCACGCCGGCCACCGACCTGCCCTACGCCTGCATGGATGGCACGAGCGACTGGTTCCCGGACATCGCGTACGGGCGCTTCCCGGTGCGTTCGCCGGAACACGTGCAGAACATTGTCAACAAGACGCTGTACTACGAGAACGGCGCCTTCGCGGACCCGGGCTACCTGAAGCGGGCCGTGTTCATGGCGTCCAACGACAACTACACGGTGAGCGAGGGCACGCACAACTGGGTCATCACCAACTACATGATCCCCAACGAGATCGTGTCCGACAAACTCTACTGCCACACCTATAGCGCGACGACGCAGCAGGTCCGCAACGCCTTCAACGCCGGCCGCATCTTCGGCGTCTACAGCGGCCACGGCGGCGAGACCTCGTGGGCCGACGGCCCGCCGTTCAGCCAGAGCGACGTGCAGGGACTGACGAACCTGAACATGTACCCGATCGTGTACAGCTTCGCGTGCGTGACGGGAACCTACACCATCAATGAGTGCTTCACCGAGACGTGGATCCGGCAGGCGAACAAGGCCGCCGTCGCCATCTGGGGCTCGTCGGTCAACAGCTACTGGACCGAGGACGACGTGCTGGAGAAGCGGCTGTTCGACTCGATCTACGATGAGAACGACCCCGTGCCCGCCGAGCTCGGCCCGGTGTGGAACGACACCCAGCTCCGCTACCTGGCGCAGATGGGCAACAACGCGACCACGCGGCGGTACTTCGAGATGTACAACCTCATGGGCGACCCGAGCCTGCGCTACCCGAGCAAATGTTCGGAGGCCGGTCAGGTTCGGCTCGATGCCGCCCTGTACGCTTGCGAAGACCTCGTGGCCATCACGGTGCTGGACTGCGGCCCCAACGCCAACCCCAATGCGGTCGAGCAGATCACCGTGGCTGTCGATTCAACCTCCGAGACCGGCGTCGAGCACGCCGTACTGACCGAGACCGGTCCGAACACCGCCGAGTTCCGCGGCAGCATCGCCACCAGCGCGACCAACAGCGCCGGCGTCCTGCTCGTGGCCCACGGCGACACGATCACCGTCACCTACATCGACGCCAACAACGGCCAGGGCGGCTACAACGTCCCGGTCGTTGCCTCCGCCGCCGTCGATTGCCAGTCGCCGGCGATCGTCGGCGTCGGCGTTAGCGACATCACCTCCAGCGGCGCGAAGGTGCAGTTCACGTCGGATGAGCCGGTCAAAGCCACCGTGTACTACGGCCTGGCCTGCGGGCAGCTCACCGGCGAGGCCACCAGCGCCGGCTTCAGTACCGCCCCGATCGTCACGCTGTCCGGCCTGGCGCAGAACACCCGTTACTACTTCGCGGTCCGCGCCGAAGACGAGGCGGGCAACCCCACGTACGACGACAACGGCGGCCTCTGCTACACTTTCAAGACCTTGCGCGGGCCGCAGGCTGTCCACGTCTTCTCGCTCGACACCAACCCCGGCTGGACGATCTCCGGCGGGCAGTGGGCGTGGGGCAAGCCGACCGGCGGCGGCGGGGCCTACGGCGGGCCCGACCCGACCGCCGGCCACACCGGGCAGAATGTCTACGGCTACAACCTCAACGGCGACTACACCAACAACATGCCGGAGTACCACCTGACGACCACCGCCCTGGATCTCACCGGCAAGACGGAGGTGATGCTGAAGTTCTGGCGTTGGCTCGGCGTCGAACGCTCGACGTACGACCATGCCTATGTGCGGATTAGCACCAACGGCACCAACTGGACGACGATCTGGTCCAACCCTGACAGCGACATCGCCGACAGCTCGTGGGTCTACCAGGAGTTCAACATCGCCGCGTATGCCAGCAACAAGCCGACGGTGTACCTGCGCTGGACCATGGGTACGACCGACAGCGGCTGGACTTATTGCGGCTGGAACATCGACGACATCGAAGTCTGGGCCACCATTCCGGTTCAGGTGCTCGTCGGTGACGTCAACTGCGATGGCCTGGTGGACTTCGGCGACATCAATCCGTTCGTGCTCGCCCTGACGAACCCGGCCGCGTACGAACAGCAGTACCCCAACTGCCCGTTCGAGAACCGGGACATCAACGGCGACGGGCGGTGCGACTTCGGCGACATCAACCCGTTCGTCAGTCTGCTCACGAACCCGTAGCGCGGCCCGCCGCTACGCATCCCGCGGCCGATGCACAGCCCCCTGGCGGCGGCGGTGCCGTCAGGGGGCATCCGGCGTGGCCTTCTCGAAGCGCTGCAACGTCGCCCGGACCTGCTCGGCCACGTCCGGCGGGGCGCCGGCGAGGTGCTCGACGGCCTGGCGAATCCACTTCAGCGCGGGTTCAGGTTCGCCGCGGTCCCAGTAGGCCCGCGCCAGGGTGTGCAGCAGCGCGGGGTCTTGGTGGGCGGTCAGCTCATTGGCGCGGCGGGCCAGTTCCAGCACGAAGGCGAAGTCGCGGGTGCGGATGCCATCTTCGGTGAGCACGGCCGACGCCAGGCGGTCGAGGGCCTTCGCGCGGACGACCGCTCCCTCACGGTCGCGGTTCGGTTCCGCGGGCGGGACGCCCGCACTCCCCGGCGCGGGCGGGACGCCCGTGCTCCCCCCCTCGCGGTCGCGGTTCGGACCAGACGGTTCGTCCCACAGGCTCCGCGCCAGCTCGCGGCCAAAGGCGTAGCCCTTGTCCGGATCGTCAAAATCGCGCAACAGCGTCAGCAAACGCAACTGCCCGCGGTAGTGCTCGTGCTTGATGGCGGGGTCGATGTTCTTGTCCGGCGGCGCGAGGCTGCACAGCAGGAACCAGTCCAGCGTGACGGCCTCGGTTTGGAAATCCGGGTTCGGGCGGGGTGAGAGCTGCACGCCGAGGTCCGCCAGCTTCACGTCGAAGTGTGTCCGCAGGATGACGAAGTCGCCGAGGTTGACCGGCATGGTCGCCCAGGTGAACGGGACGAAGGTCATTTGCAGCGGGAGCTCGACGGTGACCGTCGTGTCCTTGACCGTGAGCTCCGCGGTCGCGGTCAGCGTGTAGCTCTTGCGCTGCTTGTCCTCGCCGGTGAACTTCGCGTCGGACACGCCGCTGATGCGAAGCGTGATTTCCGGGTACTCGGCGACGTTCAGCGCAGTCGGCCCGTGCAGCACATCGTCCTGGTCGCGCACGCCGCTGCGCAGCGACGCGACCGGCACGCGGAACGCGCCGGCCAGCAGCGGCGGTCGGTCCGCTTCGAGATCGAAGGGGGCGACGACGTAGCCGACGACGCGGCTGCACGAGCTGGTAATGCGCAGCAGCGGGGCGTCACTGGTCCACAGGAGCTGCGTCCCCGTGCCCGGCGCGACGTGGTAGACCTCGCCCAACTCGACCTGCTCGGCGGGAATGACGAGCGTCTGCCCGCTCGCGGCCCGCGGCGGCACCTCGTCGGCTTGGGCGCCGGGAGCAGGCAACAGCACGGCGGTGAGCAGGAACGATGCACGGAACGCCACCGTCAACACGCCTTCGGTCCAGGCGGCAGTCGGCATTAGCCGGTGTGGCACCGGCCCATGGCCGGTGCGGCGGAGGCCCATCGCCGGCGTGGTCATCGGTTGCCCTCCGCGCTGAGGTCCAGGGCCATGATGTGATGATGGTCCCGCAGGTACAGTCGCGTGCCCACCAGCGTCGGACACGTCCACGATTTCTCCTCCAGCACCTGGGCCCGCGAGTGGATTGTCAAACCTTCGCTCGTCGCCGTCGCCAGCGCCAGCACGCCGGTTTCATCGAGAATGATGAGCTTCCCATCGGCGGCCAGGACGTTGGCCTTGGCCAGCCCGCGCTCCCGCCACAGCGGCTTGCCCGTGTTCAGGTCCATCGCCATCATGAACGCGGGGTCGAAGCTCCCGTGGCTGGATGCGTACACCACGTCGCCGACGCGGGCCATTACCCCGTGAAAGACCTGCATCTTGCGGTAATACCAGAGTTCTTCCGTCGCGTATTGTCCGTCCGCGAAGGTCACCTTCAGCAGCCGGCTCCCGCCGCCGTAGCCGGCCGAGTAGAAGACCTTGTCCGGCGGCACGAACACGGGCGTGGCCATGATGCCGTAGGACTGCGTATCGACCCTGGTGCGCCAGCGGACCTTGCCCGTCGCGGGGTCGAGGCCGGCGCGATCGGCACCGAGGGCGACCACGAGGTGGTCCTCATCGTTGATCCGCACCAGGATCGGCGAGGAGTACCCGCCGCCGAAGCCGGGGCAGCTCCACACGAGCTCGCCGGTGTCCTGTTTGAACGCGGCGATTCCCGGCTTGTTGTCGTCGGCGCGGCGTGGGCCGATGCTCACGATCACCGTGTCGCGGTACGCCAGCGGACTGGAGCCGTAGCCGCGGCCCAGGTGACTGGTCTCGTACTCCTCCATGAGGTTGTGCGACCAGAGGACCTCGCCGGTGCGTCTGTTGAGGCAGTGGAAGTGGGCCAGTCCGCCGACGGTGAACACGCGGTCGCCGACGACCAGCGGCGTCGAGTGCGGCCCGGCCCCGAACTCAAGCTGCATGTCCTCTTTGGGCGGGGCGCCGTACGTCGTTTCCCACAGCTTCTCGCCTGTGTCCGCCTTGAAGGCCAGCACGGCGTCGTTGTCGTCGCGGCGGCACATCGTGTAGAGGCCGCCGTCAGCGACGACGATACTGGAGTGCCCGGGGCCGATGTCGGCGGACCACAGCTTCCGCGGGCCGGCGGCGGGCCACTGATCGACGAGGCCCTGGCTATCGCAAGCAAAGTCGCGGTTTGGGCCGCCCCACTGCGGCCACTGTGCCGCGGCGGGCAACCCCCCCGCGAGAGCGACTGCCACCAGGACGGCCGTATCAAGTCGCACGACAGAGGTCAGAATGCGAAGCGCCGGCGAGCGCGGGGCCAACTTCGTCTGCATCATTCTCGGTGTCCCTGTGTCTGGGCGGTGTCCGCCGATCCGCTCCCATTCTACGGCCAGCGGCCGACCGAACGCTCAGCGTAGCGCGTCGTCATTGTCGCTTCTTGTCGGCGGCCTCGATCGCGTACAGGAAGCGTTGGGTCATGATGTACAGCACGCCGTCGGCGACCGCGGGGGACGCGTAGATCGCGTGGCGCATGTCGATGCGAGCCAGCTCCTCCTTCTCGACGCCGTGACGCAGGATGACCAGCTCGCCGTCCGTGTTGCCGAGGTAGACCTTGCCGTCGATGACGCACGGCGAGGCCCACACGCCGGCCTGCATGTCGTGCCGCCAGTGTCGTTGTCCCGTGGCGGCATCGAAGCAGGACAGGTACCCCGCGAGGTCGGCGGCATACAACAGCCCGTCGGCGACGACGACGCTGGCGATCGTGCAGCCGAAGTCGGCGTCGCCGACGTGCCAGACGCGGCCGTTCCCCGTGACATCGCCCGATTTCGTCGCGTCAATCGCATACAGGTGTCCCGGCCCGCGGCACTGCTCCGGGTCGTCGCCGACCGCCAGGTACACGCGGTCGCCGACGATCACCGGCGTTGCGACGATGCTGGACTTAGTACCCGTGCCGCCGGGCTTCCACACCGCATCGGGCGGGTTGAGGTTGAACTTCCACAGCGGCGCACCGGTGGCCGGGTCGAACGCGTAGCACCAGCCGTCCCCGCCGCCGAAAACGACCTGCAGTCGGCCGGCCATGACGCCCAGCGCCGGCGACGACCACTGCCCGTGCAGGATGTCGGCCCCTGGGTCGTTCCGCTTCCAGACGACACGCCCCGTCTTCTTGTCTACCGCGATGAAAGAGGGCGCCTCCGGCGCAGGCGGCTTGTCATGCTCCTCATCGACGCCGTTCGAGGTGCAAACGTAGATCCGCGCGGCGTCGCCGACCGGCGAACACGCCGCCAGATTGTGCGGATACACGCCCAACTCGCCAATCATGTCCAGAATCCACACGAAATCGGCGTCCTGCCGCTCGGTGAACTTCTCGTCGCGGTACGGGCCGTCGTTCACGTCGTCGTGGAAACCCAGAACGTCGGCACACACCAGTTCACAGCGGTTGCTCACGTAGTACACGCGGTCGCCATCGACGTAGGGCGTGGAGGCGACACCCTGCTCCGGCCAGTCGTTGGCCGGGCCGGTCGGCAGCTTGTCGTGTGTTGCCTGCCATAGCAGTTGGCCGGTCGCGGCATCGAGGCACAGCAGGCAGCCCTTGTCGCCGCTGCTGTGCGGACGGAACCCGCCGGCGTTGTTCGTGCCGACGAAGACGCGGCCGCCGGCTACGACCGGCCCGCCGTAGCTGTACGAGCCCAGCGGCACCGCCCATTTGATGTTGTGCTTCGTGTCAAGGTTCCACTCGTGCGGGATGCCGCGCGCGGCGGAGACGGCATTGCGGCCCGACACGCCGCCCCACATGGGCCAGTCGCCGGCCGGCTGCGTCGCGGGACGGGTTGTGGGAGGTGCGGGGGGCGCTTGGGCCAGCGCCACCCCCCCAACCGACAAGACGAATGCCGCGCGGCCCATCCGGTTCATTGCCTTCGAACGCCTGTCAGCGTCCCGCACACCAGTGCGGGGCCAAGCGACCCACCACGCGCGTGGTGGATTCTGCGAGCAACTCTAGGATAGCCGTCGGCGCGCCGGGCGGCGAGTCGGCGTCGCGGGCGTCGGCGTGGGATGTGGTGCGGGGAGCTCACCGACGGCCGCCAGCAGCTTTCGATCCAGCATGGACAAGGGCAGGCGACGCAGCTTCGCCACGGTCAGCCAGCGAACGCGCCCGATGTGGTCCGGGCCGGCCACAGGTGTCGGGACTGTGCATTCAAAGACGCGCACGCGCAGCCGGCGGTGCGAGAAATCGTGGCGGACGGTGGCCAGTTCGGGCCCGACGGCGGCGTTCACTCCGCCCGCCTTCAAAAGGTGGCGACGCAGCACCTTCGCCGCGGCTTGACCCTCCGCAACCTCCGCGGTCGGCAGCCCCCACAACCCCGTCAGCGGACCATCGTCGGAGTGCTCCATCAACAGCAGCCGTGGCCCGCGCCGCGCCAGCGCTGCGGCCAGCGTGACCGCGCGCGCTGTCGTGCGACGTTGGCGAACGGGCAGGTTCGCTTGCACGCCCACCGTCCGGGCGGTGCAGTGGTCGCGCACCGGGCAACCCGGGCAGCGTGGACTTCGTGGCGTGCAGATGCGGGCGCCGAGTTCCATCAGCGCCTGGTTGAAGTCCCCCGGCGAGCGGCGGTCCAGGAGAGCGTGCGCGAGTCGCTCCAACCCGTGGCGTGTGGCGGCGGCGTCGAGCGGCGTGTCGATGCAAAACAGGCGGCACAGCACCCGCCGCACATTGCCGTCGAGCGCGGCGGCCGGCTCGCCGAACGCGATGCTGGCGATGGCCGCAGCCGTGTAGGGTCCGACGCCGGGGAGATCGCGCCACTCGACCGCGGTGCGAGGAAAACGGTGGCCTCCGTCGCGGACGATTCGCCTGGCGGCTTGGTGCAGGTGACGGGCCCGCGTGTAGTAACCCAGGCCCTCCCAGAGCTTAAGCACGCGTTCGAGCGGTGCCGCCGCCAGTGCCTGGACCGTGGGAAACGCGGCCAGGAACCGCTGGTAGTACGGCTGCACCGTCTTGACCTGCGTCTGTTGGAGCATGATCTCCGACAGCCAGATGCGGTACGGGTCGTCGGTGGCACGCCACGGCAACGCCCGCTTGGTCCGGCGGTACCAGGTGAGCAGCGCGCGGCGAACAGGCGGAATCCGAGCCCCGGGGTCCGGGAGTCCGATGTTGGGGGCCCGGCTGTCAGGGCGGCGCCGGGAGGTCGAGGCCCCCACCGCGACGGGATCCTGCCGGGGCCGCATTGTCAGACTGACTCCCCGCGCGCCAGGCGCGCGAACATCTCGCCGCGCTGCCGGTAGTCCGCGAACTGGTCCCAAGAGGCGCACGCGGGGGAAAGCAGGACGGCGTCGCCCGGTCGCGCGTGCTGCCGACACGCCGCGACGGCCGCCGGCAGGTCGGGGCAGAGCTCCGCGTGCCCGCCGGCGGCGCGGATCAACTCGGCCAGCCGCGGGCCGGTCGTGCCGATGCAGGCGGCGAAGCGGCTGCGGCGCGCGGCCTCGTGGGCCACCGGGGTGAGGTCGCTGCCCTTGTCGTAGCCCCCGAGAATCACGACCAAGGGCCGCTCGAACGCCCGCAGGGCCGTCAGCGCGGACTCCGGCGTCGTGGACTTGGAGTCGTCGTAGTACGCGATCCCGTCGCGGTCCGCGACCCTCTGCAACCGGTGCGGCAGGGCGTGGTACGTCGCCAGGGCGGCCAGCACCACTTCGTCCGGCACGCCCAAGACGTGCGCCACGGTCAACGCCGCCGCCGCGTTCTCGCGGTTGTGCCGCCCGGGCACATCCAGCCGCAGGCCCTCCCACCGCCGCCGATCGCGTGCCTCAGCCGACGCGCCGAGACCGCGGACCGCGACGGGCGCGTCGCCGTCGAGGCCGTAGCGCCAGGTGTTCGCTACCGGGCTGACGAGTGCGCCAAGCGCCTGCGTCAGCTCCGGCGTGTCTTGCAGGACCACCGCATCGCGCGCGGGGTCTTGAAAGCGGACGATGTTCAGCTTCGCGTCGCGGTAGGCGTCGAAACTGCCGTGCCAATCGAGGTGGTTCGGGGTGATTCGGGTCACGACCGCGACGTGCGGGCTCCAGCGTACCAGCGGCGTGCGTTGGAGCTGGAAGCTGGACAGCTCCAGCACCACGAGATCGTCGGCGGTGATCCGACCGAGACCGTCAAGCAGCGAGCGGCCGATGTTGCCGCCGACCCACACGCGAGCGGGGGGACGTGGGGACGTGGGGATGCCCGCGTGGCACGCACTGCGACCTTCCGCGTTCTCTGTCCCCCGTTCCCTGTTCCCCGTTCCCTGTTCCCCGTTCCCTGTTCCCCGTTCCCCCGCGGACCCTGCCGCCTGCTCCAGCACATGCCCGATCATCGCGGTAATCGTGCTCTTGCCGACGCTGCCCGTGATGCCCACGATGCGGGCCGGGCAACGCTCCACGAAGAGGTTGATCTCGGTCGTGGTCGGCACACCGGCGTCGCGGGCCACGCGCAGCAGCGGCGAGCTCTCGGGAACGGCGGGGTTCACGACGACCACATCGACGACGCGGAAGTCCCGCTCGTCATGCCCGCCGAGGTGCAGTGTCACGTCCACGTCCGCGATCTCGCGCAGCGATGCCGCCAACCGCTCGGCCGGCTCCTTGTCGGTAACGGTCACCCGGGCACCGGCGGCGGCGAGCCACCGCGTCACGCCCACGCCGCCGCCGAAGCGGCCGAGCCCCATCACCGTAACCCGCCGACCCTTCCAATCCTGGATCATGGGGGCCTGTCCTGCTACGCTCCCGGCATGAGCACGCTACGGATTCGTCGCGCGACACCGGCCGACGCCGACATCATCGTCGCGGCCAACGTCGCGATGGCCGCGGAGACCGAAGGGCGGCCACTCGACCGCGCGCGGGCCGCGGCGGCGGTCCGCCGGGCGCTGGCCGACGCCACGCTGGGAGTGTACTGGCTGGCGGAGCGCGACGGAAACGTCGTTGGGCAGCTCCTGATCACGACCGAGTTCAGCGATTGGCGCGACGGCGTGTTCTGGTGGATTCAGAGCGTCTATGTGGCGCCCGCGGCCCGACGCACCGGTATCTATCGCGCCTTGCACGAACGCGTGGTGCAGGAAGCCCGACGCACGCCCGGTGTCTGCGGTGTCCGCCTGTATGTGGACCGACACAACGCCGCCGCGCAGGCCGTGTACCGCCGGCTGGGGATGCGCGAGACGGAATATCGCCTGTTCGAGGCCGACTGGAGCGCGGCGTAACCCGGCTGCGTCGCCACAGTCGCCGTGCCACCAAGCAGCATGACGGGGGTGGTTCATCCACCACGCGGGGCCAGTGTGGCACCGGCCAATGCCCGGTGCGGTTCGGCGGAGGCGCGGACAACCGCGGCCCCCGCGCTCTCCAGGGTGCCAACAGAACCCACCACGCAAGTGGTGGGTTGCTTGACCCGCACTGGCGTGCGGGGTTCGGACAGGCCTTCTCGCGGTCGCGGGGCGGATCAGGCCGCCCGTCGCGTGGGCCGGCCGCTACGGGCCGGTCAGCAGTCGCACGAACGGGTTGATGTCGCCGAAGTTGACGTGCCCGTCGCCGTTGATGTCGCCGGTCTTGATGTCGCAGTTCGGGAACGCCGCCGCGTAGCCGGCCGGGTTGGTCAGCGCCAGCACGAAGGGGTTGATATCGCCGAAGTCCACGAGACCGTCGCAATTGAGGTCGCCGCGGGCCCAGCGCTGCGGGGCGTAGACGCCGGTGTTGCACGCGTCGCCGAAGCGCATCCGCCAATCGGCGCGATGAGGCAAGGCCGGGGCGGTGGTCTTCCAGGCATACGCCCAGCCGTCCGTCGTGGCCGCGACCAGGTCGAAGAAGCTGTCGCCGTCGATGTCACCGACCGCCACGCCCGAGATCGACCCCGTGTGCATGGTCTTCGGATATCCATCGAGGACCACCCCGGTGCGGGCCACCGCGTACAGCGCGCCCTCGTCGGTGGCCACGATGACATCCTGGAACCCGTCGCCGTCCACGTCGGCGATCGCCGGGAAACCCTTCGGCCAACCGGCCACGGTGACCGGCCAACCCGGCAGCAGCGTGCCCGTCGCCATGTCGATCGCCCACAACTGCTTGGTGCCGACGAACCGCAGGTGCGACGTGGCGATGATCTCCGGCTTCCCGTCGCCCGTCAGGTCGCCCAGGTTGACCGCGAAGATCTGGAGCGTCGGGGCGATCGTGATCGGGAACCCGGCACACGGCGTCCCGTCGTGGTGGTAGCACCGGACGTAGCCGCTGGAGCCGTCATAGTCACCGAAGAGTATTTCCAGGTTCCGATCGCCGTCGATGTCGGCGGCGATGGGCGGCTCGGTCGCGGCGTAGCCGGAGCCGGACAGCAGGTTGACGGGGTAGCCCGGCTGGGCCGTGCCGTCCGAGTTGAACGCGTGCAGCCGCAGATACGGGCTCAGCCACGACACCGCGAACATCTCGGCGGTGCCGTTGCCGTCGAGGTCGCCGAAATACAGCGAGATGACGTTCTCGGCGGGGTCGAGGTCGCGGGTAAACAGGCGGTTGCCCAGGTGGTCGAGCTTCGAGATGCGGTAGTGAACGAAGTTGTTGCCCTTGGTATGGGCCGACCATGCCTCCAGCACGTTGTCGCCGTTGGTGTCGCCCAGCACAAAGGCCGTGTCCAGGGCGTTCGAATTGTCGTCCGGGGCCCGCTGCGGATAGCCGGGCAGATTGCTACCGTCCGGCCGCTTGCCGTTGAAGCACCACATCACGGACGACCCGGCCCACCAGTCGCGCAGCGTCCAGACGATTTCGGGGACGCCGTCGCGGTCCATGTCGCCCACCGACGGCCCGGGCTTGTTCCCGTTCGTCCCGTAGCCCATGTATTGCTGCTCGACCGTCGGCCAGCCGGGCAGGAACGAGCCGTCACCCTTTAACCCGAACGTGTTGCCGCCGGTCATGAAGATCTCTTCGGCCTTGTCACCGTCCACGTCGGCCAGTGTCGGCGTGTACGGATAGCCGCTGCTGGCCAGGCCGAGATCGAGCGGCCAGCCGCGGAGCAGGTCGGCGTCAGGATGGAAACTGGCGGGGCCGCACGGGTGCAGCCGACCCGGTTCCAGTGGCACCGCCGCCAAGTCTCCAGCGGCCGGCGTCACGGTTCGCGGTGCAAGCCAGGCCGGCGGCGGCCCGAAGGCCTCGTCGCCCGCCAGGCTCGTGAAGCCCACGCTCACCAGCATTGCCCCCAGACAGAGAGCCGAACGCATGCTTGTCCTCCTTCTTTCCCGGGCCGGTTCCCGCACGGAACCGGCGCCTACCTCGGTTCCTCCTCCGACAACACCAACTTCTCGCACGCTGTGCGGCGACCCTTTCCGTCGCCATGTTGCCGGTCGGCGCGGGCACCGCGCTCACGGATTCGGTGCCCTACGGGGCCGCCGTCCATTGTACCGTCCGGGCGGCGGGGATCGCGCTGGTCAATTCACCTTCCACGGCCGATGCGGCAGACGGCCCGACGGAACCTCGCCTTCCCCGCCGGCGGCGCGCGGCGTAGACCGCGACACTGCGTCCGTCGGCATCACTACGGATTGGTGAGGAGCCGCACAAATGGGTTGATGTCGCCGAAGTCCACAAAGCCGTCGCCGTTGATGTCCCCGTTCAGGATGTCGCACTGCGGGAAGGCGGCCTGGTAGCCCGCGGGATTCGTCAGCGCGAGCACGAACGGGTTGATGTCGCCGAAGTCCACGTGACCATCGCAGTTCAGGTCCCCCGGCGGCCACGGACCCTGCGTCAGCCCTTCGATGAGGAACGACCACTCGTTATCGACGACGGCGTTGAACTCCTGGAGCAGTTGCCAGGTCTGCGTGACCGTTCCGTCCGCCAGCACGCCGAAGTTCCACCACGCCCGCGACGCGCCGCTGCGCCACACGGTGCTGAAGGCCGTGTTGTTGTTCTTGCCGCCGGCGACGTAGCCCTGATAGGTACGGTACGCGAGGAAGTAGTGCCCCGGAGGCAGCGTCAAATCGGGCGTGTTCATGACGTTGGACCAGATGGGGCCCTCGACGTGACTGTACCCGGTGAGCTCGTGGGCTAGCGGGACGCCGGCGGCGTGCGCCACGAGCGCGCCGGGCATGCCGCCCGCGTCGGCGTACACGTACCAGTCGGCGCCGAAGATCTTGGGCAGCCCGACCTCCACGCTCCAGAAGGTGATCCGCTGAATCCGCGTCGTCACGGTGAGCTCGAAGTCGTCGGCGGCGATGCGGTACGAGGTGAACTGCGGGTCCTCGATGCGGATCGCGCTCCACAGGTACGGGCTGGCGATCAGGTCCTCGGGATAATGGTTGACGTTCAGCCAGCGGTACTCGCCGCCGCGCGCCAGCGCGGCCCCCAACATGAGCAACGTGAATGTAAGCGTTCGCATCTTCGGCCTCCTTGTTCAAACCGTCCCCCGGAGACGGGCCCGGCCCGCCCGCCTTATCGCCGCGGCCGCTCGACAGCGTGCCAGACCCCGACGCGAGCACTGGCCATCGCGGCCCGCGACCTGAACCTCGGGCCCGGCACGGCGCCCCCCCGGTCGCCATCATTGTACCACGCGCGGGGCTCCGGCGAACGCGGCCTGACGGGCCGCCGTGCGGTTCGGCCGCCGTTGGCCCGCTGCGCCGGACCGCGGTATGCTGCGCCGCGCGACGGTGATGATTGTGGAGCGTCGCAGGGCCAACGGAATGACCGCGGGCGCAGCGGACAATTACCTGATCGAAGCGGTGCGGCGGGGCGACGCCCAGGCCTGGCAAGAGGTCATCGACCGCTACCAGGGGCGGCTGCTGAGCTTCGCCCGGCGGATGCTGGCCGATCGCAGCGACGCGGAGGACATTGTGCAAGAGACGTTCCTGGGCCTGTTACGGAGCCTGCCCACCTATGATCCCAGCCGTTCGCTGGAGACGTACTTGTTCGCCATCGTCCGGCACAAGCTGCACGATCATCTGCGGCGGCGGCCGCCGGGGGGGCGGCAAAGCCTGGACCAGCTTGACCCGGACGAGGCCCCCGAGGCGTGGATTGACGCGGAGACCCCCAGCGGTCACGTTGCCAGCCACGAGCGCTTGTCGTCGCAGCGGGCGGCGCTCGTCACGAGCCTGCGAAGTTGGGTGGAGCAGTGCATCGAGCGCCGTCGCTTCCAGGACCTTATCGTTATCGAAATGTTGGTGGTGCTCGGTCTGCGGAACAAGGAGGTGGCCGCCGACCTCGGGCTGACGGAGACGACGGTCGCGGGCGTCAAGTTCCGCGTGCTGGAGCAATGGCGCGAGCTCACCCAGGCAGCGCCGGGGGCGGACGAGTGGACCGAGGCGGCCCTGGCGGCGGACAGCACGGTCGGCCGCGTGTGGCGTGAGGAGGGCATCTCCTGCCTGAAGCGCTCGACGCTGGGCCGGTATCTGTTGGGCGTGCTGGACGACGACTGGAACGCGTACGTCGATTTTCACGTGCGCGAAGCGGACTGCGACCGTTGTCAGGCCAACCTCGAGGACCTGCGCAGCGAGGACGCGCGCGACGCGGCGGCGCACGAGCGATTCCGGCAGCGCTGCTTCGCGTCCAGCGTCGGGTTTCTCTCGCGGCTTCCCGAAGCGAAGGCGTGAAATCCGCGGCCGACGGGGGCGGGAATCAGGGCGCTGGGCCCGCAGCCGAGGCCGAAGCGGGGAGCTGGGCGGGCGCCGACTCCGTCGCCGGGGGGCGTTGCCGCACGGCACGTTGCCGCAACTCCCCCAACCAGCCCGAGTCGGCGGCGAATCCTGGAGCGGGCGGGTGCCGTTCAAGGGCGGCGATCGCGGCCAGCGCCGCATCCACGCGCCCCTGCGTCAAGACGTTCTCGAGTTCGTCCTGAGCGGCCTGCCGCAGGGTTTGGACGTCGACCAACTCGGCCGCGTTGGCCAAGGCTGCCGCCACGGTCTCGTCGTAGCACCCCTGGGCCAAGGCGGTGCGCAGCAGGTCCGTGGCCACCCGCGGGGTGGCGTCCGAGCGTGCCGCCAACACGTCCGCCAACGTCGCGACGTACGTCGCCACGGCCTCGGCGGACTGCCCCAGACGGGCCCGCTGGGCCGCCAGCCGCCACCGCAGCGCTCCCAATCGGACGGGATCGACCGGCTCAGCCTCCTGGGCCGCGCGGACCAAACGCTCGAGGAGGTCCGCGACCCGCCCCGCGGTGGTACCGCCGTTGGCCGCGACGTGGTCCAGCCAACGCTCGGTGTCACCGAACGGGCCCTCGGCCAGCGCGTCGATCAGGCCGCGCCACGCGGTTTGGCGGAGCGCTTCGTCCGGTTCCTGCGCGGAGACGGCGCGGTCCCACAGCGCCCAGAGCTGGCGGTCGCTGCCGCTGTGGGCCACGGCGGCCAGCGTTTCGACCGCGGTCTTGCGGACGCCGGCGTCGGGGTCGGCGGACGCCGTCGCCAGGACTTCGCCCCATTGCGGGCTGCGTAGGGCCGCCAAGCCGCGGACCGCCGCCTGCCGGACGACGACGGGTTCCTGACGGTCGATGGCGGTGGCGAAGGCGAGCCCGCAACGGGGGTCCGCCAGGTTGCCCATGGCCCACAGCGTGCGTTCGCGCAGCGCCACCTGCCCGGTGGGTGCCCGCTCCAGCGCGCCCAACAGGGCCGTGACGACGTTGTCGCGCAGGGGGCCGGTCAGCGCGCCACGCTCGCCCAGCCGCCCCAGGGCGGCCGCAGCCTCTGTGGCACACGCTTCGTCGGACTCGTTCAGCGTGGCCAGCAGGACGTCAACCGCGGTCGCATCGCCGACATAACCCAGTCCGTTGAGCAGCGCGAGGCGGACTTCCCGGGTGCGGGCCGTGGGGAGCATGCTCAGAAAGCGCTCCGCGTCGGCGGGCTCGCGGAAACTCGCGGTCGTCTGAACAGCGGCGGCCTGCTCCCGGGCCTCCGCGCTGGCGGTCTGGTTCCGAATGCGTTCCTGCAACTCGGACGGCAGGGTCTTGCCCTCCGCGAGGTGGAGCTGTGCCAAGCGCAGCCCGAGGAGCCGCATGGTCGTCGAGGGGTCGCTCAGGTAACCCGTCAGCAGCGTGAGGCGTTCCGCTTCCGCGGCCCGAAGAAAGCCGGCTTCCAGCACTTTGGCCAGTCGCGACTCCGCCGCCTCCAGCCGGCGTCGCGTGTCGCGGTCTTTACGTATCAAGCGTTCGATTTGCTCCTGCTGCCAAGTCTCCAGGGGCAAGCCGCGACTGCGCTCCCACCAGACGCGGGCCGCCGCGGCGTCATCGCCGAAGTCCATCGCCGTGGCCTGGCCCAGGGCGGCGAGCGCCGCCTGGACCACCACGCCGTCCGGGTCATCCAAAGCCGTCGCCAGAATCGCCACCGCTTCCCGCTCGGTCATCAGGCCGAGCGCGGACAGCGCCGCCAGCCGCGCCGGGCGCGGCTGGCGCGCGTCGAACACCAGTTGTTTCAATCGCGCCAGCACTTCGGGCTTGCGGTAGGCCGCCAACGCGCCGGCGGCCGCTTGGCGAACCCCGGCGTCGGGGTCGCCCAGCATCGTGACAAGCGGCTCGACGTACGCCGGTGACAGGGTGGCCGGCCGTTCCGCCAGGGCGGCGGCGACGGCGACGCGGGCCGGGACGTTCGGGCCGCTCAGGACCGCGGCCAAGCGCGGCGGGGTCTCCGGCCAATCCTGCAACAGCAACTCCCGGGCGATCGTAAGCCGCACCTCGGGCGTGTTGGGCCCCTCGACCAGGGCGATCAGGTCGTTGAGCCGCTCCAGACGGGTCGGGGCCTCGCGGGTAGTCGGTTGCGACGCCGGCTCCTGGGCGTGCGACCACGCGGCCAACCCGGCCAGCGCGACGAAAGCCACCTTCGCAACTCGCGTCCAGTTCACGTGAACAGCACCAACGGCGGCCAACGTTTTGACAGACCCAAGACGGCGGCCGCCGGTTAGCCCGGTGTCGACCTTCCGCGGACGGTCCCGCCGCGCAGGAATTGCCACGACCGCGGAGCTCGGGCGGCCCAGTATACTGACACTGCCGCCCCCTTTATACCCTATACTTTAATCGCCGTTACGGGCTCACCGATAAAGTGGCAGAGGCCGCGGATCGTCTTGCCAACGGCGGCGGCCGGCTCTATCGTACTGCTCGGAAGGCCGGTGTCCGCCGGGCATCGGTTCCAGGGTGACGGACCGGGACGGGCCGAGTTGTGTGACCGGCCGGGCCTGGGCCGGGGAAGGACGTGCCGATGACACGCATCATTTGTCTCGGGTTGGTCTTGGTGGCGGCGTGGGGGACCTCGACCGCCCAAGCGGGTTTCTGGCAGGATGTGTTCAATGGTCTGGGTGTGCTGGCGACGCCGAGCGGTTATCCGTTACAGGACGCCGGCGACGGCAGCTTGGTCAACGGCGCTCGCAACGGGCGCGTGCGGATCATGCCTAACGGTCTGGGCGGGGGGTATCGGCTGGAGCTGGATCGGCGCTTCGGCGCTGATTCGCGCGGCCGGCCGGAGACGTTCCGGTATGGCGGCGTGGAGATGACGCTGGAGGGCGAGCTCCAGGGCACGGCCGGCTACAACAACTGGGGCAGCAAGTTCCGCTCCGGCTTCGCGGACCTCACGATCAATAACCTGGCCTACACGCTGAAAACGGTCAGCAACGCCCAGGACGTCGAGCTCACGGGCACGCTCAACGTGCAACAGGAGTTGGAAATCAACGAGGCGGGGTTCTATTCCCTCACGCTGAACGTGGCGAACACCGACTCGCAGTTCAAGATCGACGGCGTCGCCGTCCGCGACAGCAAGGTCGGCAATTTCAACGTCGGGCCGATCGTGCTCCAGGGCAACATCTTCGTCGATGCCGTCGGCGTGCTGCTCGGCAGCCTCGGCGTGGACATCTCCGGGCTGCAAGAGGCTTTCCCCGGCTCGCCGATGGGCGACATCGTCGCCGCGCTGGCGGGCGATCTCCAGCAGGCCCGCGTGGTCGCGGGCACGACTGCGGAGAAGGAACTCGCGCCGCTGCTGCTGGAGTCGGTGCTGGGACGCGACGGGCAAGCGGGCGAAACGCTGCTGGCCGGCCTGCGCGACGGCACGGTCACCAACACCGTCGCCTCCGATTCCGAGTCGCCGCTCCGCGTGCCGGAGCCGGGCACGCTGCTGCTGATCGCCTTGGGTGGGTTGACATTCCGGCGTCCCCGCCGGGTCGCCTGAGCGCTGGCACGAAGACGCATTCAGGACTTTGACGCCGCGTCGGGTTCTTCATCCGACGCGGCGTTCGTTACGTGACCCGGCACGCCGCTCTCGGAAGCGGGGTCGAGCAGGCCGTACTCGTCCCGGGCCCGGCGGGCCGCGGCGGCCAAGGCAAGCAACTCGTCCAGTCGGGCGGCAACGGCGGGCGCGGCATCGCCCCCCTCCGCCGCCGATTGCGCATCGTGAACCAAGCCGGCGATCGCTTCGTAACCGTACGTCTCCGCGTCGGCGATCAGGCGCTGACACGCCCGGCCAAAGTCATGGGCACGCCCGGCCTGCCACAACGCCCCGAGCTGCCGGCACTCCGCGTCCAGCCGGGAGAGGAACCGCAGGATCAACGGGCGCATGCGGACCTTGGCCCAGTGCGCGCTGAGCAGCGGCGGGCGATCGGCCGCGGCATTCCAGTCGCGTGCCAGATAGTCGTCGAAGAGGTCGGCCAGCCGGTCGAACGTGAGCGGCGGGCTCACAATGCAGTCGCACCCCTCGGTCCACGCCGCGAGCTCACCCACCGGCTCGCCGTCCGAGACGGCTTGATCGTCCAGCGCGACGAGCGGACCGGCATACCCCGCCGCCCGCAGGGCCGCGATCACGCCCGCCCCACCGGCCCCGATGCGAACCATGACCAGATCAAAGTCCCCCCGCGCCGCCGTGGCGGCCGCGGCCTCCCGGTCGTGCGTGATTTCCAGGTCAATGCCGAGCTCGCCGGCCATCACGCGCAGCAGTTCCGCCAGCTCATGCGGATCGGCGGCCACGTCGACGCACAGCACGCGTCCGCTGAAGCGCGGCGGAGCAGCGTGGGCCGTCGGGTCCGACTCGGACCCGCCCGTCTCGGGGACGAACCGGCGCACGTCGATCGGCCGGTAGAACGCGACCCCGACCTCGTGGACCCGGCCGCGGATCAGGCGGCACCGCACAACTCGCCCGGCAACGGCTACGTCGCGCTGGTCGACGGTGCGCAGCGTGACCTCGCAGACCGATCGCGTATGGACGAACGTCCCGTGCAGAAACGACAGGCCGCCCGGCCCGAGGTCATGGGGTTTCACTGCCAACGAGCCGACGCTGCCCCCCGGCTGCCGCAACACGATGGTCACCGGACGCCCCCGGTAACGCCGCCGACGGTAGGCACGGCGATCGCCTCTCGCGGACGAACGGGCCTCCGCGTCGAGCTCCGCGAGAATCGCCGCGTACTCGTCGGGCGAGAGACGCGGCGTATCGCCGGCCGGCCACGGTCTGCTTGAGTCCGGGGGCATAGAGGGCCTCGCGCGGGCCCGGCGCCGGCCGCCGCGACGGGCAGGCCGCGGGCCACGCCACCTCGTATTCTTCGACTCGCCGGGAGCCACTGGTCAGTATCGGAAGCCGCGACGCCGACCGATAACGGCGCACGTCGTTTGGGCGTCAGCGCGCGGCGCGCCCGGGTGCATCACGGAGCGTCCAGGGGTCACCCTCCAGGTCTTGCCCGCCCGCAGCCCGCGGTTGGAAGCCACACTGCGACCCGGACGCTCAGCGCGACTTGTGGCCGCGGGCGAACGTAGCGGCCGGGCTCCGTACCGGCCGTTGGTCCCCGAAGAATCTCATCGCACCGACAAGAACTCGGTCGCTAGTAGTGCAGAGAAACTAGAGAATCGAGAGCGCCCTTCCGGCCGTAAGACGCAACCCTCCCCCAGCCCCTCCCCGAAAGGCAGGAGGGGTCGGGGACAGCCTCAGACCTTCTCCGTGCGGTGCGCGGCGGTCGGGCTGGCCGGCGGTTCTTCCGGCGCGGGGATCACTTCGTTGGGATACGCGAGGGGCTCGCGATAGTCCGCGCAAGCCCGGCCGAGGGCGGCGTGGACCAAGCCGACAAAGAAGGGCTGCGGTGACAAGGGGCGGCTGGTGAGCTCGGGATGCGCCTGGGTGCCGACGTAGTAGGGGTGCAGCGCCGAGACCAACTCGAGGATGTTCATGATCTCCGCCCGGGGCGACTTGCCGGAGAAGATCATGCCGGCCGCCTCCAGTTGCGGAATATAGCGCGGGTCCACCTCATACCGGTGACGGAAGCGCATGCGGGTCCGCGGGCCGAACATCCGCTCGGCCAGCGTCCCCGGCTTGACCGCCACATCGTGGCCCCCCAGCCGCATCGTGCCGCCCAACCCCTCGATCTCCTTCTGCTCCGGCAGCAGGTTGATGACCGGGTGGCGGCACTCGTTGTCGATCTCGGTCGAGTTGGCGTCCTCCAGCCCGACCACGTTCCGAGCGAACTCGATCACCGCCATCTGGAAGCCGTAGCAGATGCCCAGGCACGGCAAGCCGTGCGTCCGAGCGTACTTGAGGCACGCGATCTTGCCCTCGGCCCCGCGCGTGCCGAACGCCCCAGGTACGATGATGCCGTGCAGGTCCTTGAGCGATTCGGCGGCGGTGTCGTCCGTGAGCTGCGACGTGTCCACCCACCGCGTCTGCACCTTGCAGCCCAGATAGACGCCGGCGTGTTCCAGGGCCTTGAGGATGCTCGCGTACGCATCCCGCACCGCCGTGTACTTGCCCGTGATGCCAATCATCACCTCGCGCGTGGCGTTGCGGAGGCGGGTGAGATACTGGACCCAGTGCTCGCGGGCCGCGCGCTCGCCGTCCTCGTCGACCCGGGGTTTGAGATCGAGCCAGTCCATCACCGCCCGGTCGTAGCCGGCCCCGCGCAGCAGTTCCGGGATCAGGTACACGCTCTCGCAATCGTGCATACTGAAGACGCGCTCGGGCGGCACGTTCGAGAAGAGCGCGATCTTCTCCCGCACTTTGCGCGTCACGGGCGTGTGGGCCCGGCAGGCGATGATGTGCGGCTGCACGCCGCACTCCAGCAGCCGCCGAATGCCGAGCTGGGCGGCCTTGCTCTTCTGCTCGCCGAGGATGACGGGTTCGAGCACATAGGTCAGGGCGACGAAACAGACGCTCCGCTGCCCCTCTTCGAAAGCAAGCTGCCGCATGGCCTCAATGTAGTGGGCGTTTTCCACGTCGCCGACGGTGCCGCCGATCTCGACGAACACCACGTCCGCTTTCGTGGCCACCGCCAGCTCGCGCAGCCGGTTCTTCACCTCCCCCGTCACGTGCGGGATCATCTGCACGTCGCGGCCGAGGTAGGCGCCGGTCCGCTCGCGTTCGAGCACCCGGCGGTAAACCTGCCCGTTGGTGATGAAATTGAGGCGGCTGAGGTTCTGGTCCAGGGCCCGCTCGTAGGTGCCCAGGTCCATGTCGCACTCGGTGCCGTCGTCCAGGACGAAAACCTCGCCGTGGCGGAAGGGGTTCAGCGTGCCCGAGTCGATGTTGAGGTAGCCCTCCAGCTTGACCGGGGCGACGACGAGCCCCTTGTCCTGGAGGCACCGCGCTAACGAGGAGCTAAAGATCCCTTTACCCAGCCCGCTGATCACCGTACCAAAGACCACGACGAACTTCGTCGAGCCCACTTTGTAGCCCGCGGGCAACGGCAGGTAGAACTCCGTGTCCCCGGACTGGTCGCGGATCGACTCTAGCAACCGGTCGGCGTCCATGGGCACATTCTACCTTGGGGCGGCCGAAGTTTCCTGCCGGCGGAGTGAACCGGCCGCTGGGTTCAGGGCCGCCGGCGCTGCCGGGCAACGAACTGCTCATAATCCCGCGGCGTGTCGATGCCGACGCACGCCTGTTCGACGATCTCGACGGCCAGCGCCGCGCCGCGTTCCAGCACACGTAGTTGTTCGAGCTTTTCCACTTGCTCCAGCACACCCGGGGGCCAGGCGGCGAGCTTCAGCAGAAACGAACGGCGGTAAGCATAGACGCCCAGATGCAGGAGGCACGCCGCGGGTCGCCCCACGGCGCCGGCGTCTCGCGGATATGGTATCAGCGCCCGCGAGAAATACAGCGCTCGTCCACCCGAATTGACCACGACCTTGACCGCGTTGGGGTCGCGCGGATCGGCGTCAGCGGGGAAAGGGCACGCCAGCGTGGCTATCGGACATTCGGTGGGCTCGCGGGCCAGCCGCTCGGCCAGGCGATCGAGATAATCTGGCTCCACTTCTGGTTCATCGCCCTGGACATTCAGAATGATGTCATCCTCACCGCCCGGCAGCCTGCGGACCACCTCCGCGATCCGGTCGGTGCCGCTCGGATGGTCGGGCCGGGTCATGACGGCTTCGCCGCCGAAGCTCCGCACCGCCGCCGCGATTCGTTCGTCGTCGGTGGCCACGATGCAGCGGCGGACACGGCGGGCCCGGCCGACCCGCTCGCAGACGTGTTGAATGAGGGGCTTGCCAGTCTCGCGGGCGAGGGGTTTTCCGGGAAAACGGGTGGAGGCGTAACGCGCGGGGATGATCGCCAGGACGTCCATGCGACAATCCGCGGTCGCCGGGGGAACCACGTCGGCGCCGGGCGCATGATACCGGGGCCGTTCCGTCGTGCAACGTGGAACGGATGGTCCGGGGTAATCCTCACCGCGCTCCCCAATCGCGCTGCGGTCCGCAAACGCTATCCGCGTCACGAAACGGCCGTATAATGCCGCATTCTCGCGGCGCGGGTTGTCGCCGCCGCGAGACGGACCACGAACCCTCAGGGACGCGATGGACCTGGACAAGATACGCAACATCGGCATCGC
Source organism: Planctomycetota bacterium (assembly GCA_040755725.1). GTDB lineage: Bacteria > Planctomycetota > Phycisphaerae > UBA1845 > Fen-1342 > JBFMAI01. Next base: position 24,613 of record JBFMAI010000037.1, read on the forward strand.
CGCGCATATCGACGCCGGCAAGACCACGACCACCGAGCGCGTGCTGTTTTATAGCGGCACCATCCACCGCATGGGCGACGTGGACGACGGTACCACGATCACCGACTTCGACGTCGAGGAGCAGCAGCGCGGCATCACCATCTACTCGGCGGCCGTCTCGCTCGCCTGGCGCGACTGCCGGATCAATCTGATCGACACGCCGGGGCACGTGGACTTCACCGCCGAGGTCGAGCGCAGCCTGCGCGTGCTGGACGGGGCGGTCGTGGTCTTTGATTCGAAGGAGGGCGTCGAGGCTCAGTCGGAGACCGTCTGGCGGCAGGCGGACAAATACAAGGTCCCGCGCATTTGCTTTCTCAACAAGATGGACAAACTCGGGGCGGACTTCCACTATGCTCTGGGGACAATCCGCAGCCGCCTCGGCGCCAATCCCATCGCTATCCAGCTCCCGCTCGGCCAGGAAAGCTCTTTCCGCGGCGTCATCGACCTCGTGACCATGCAGGCCCGCGACTACAGTCGCGGCGGCGACGGCACCAAGTTCGATGTCGTCGACATCCCGACGGACCGGATGGATGAGGCCCGGCATTTCCGCCACATCCTGGAGGAGAAGGTCGCTGAACTCGACGACGAACTAATGGGGAAGTACGTCGAGAACCAGCCGCTGACGGCGGAGGAAATTCGCCAGGCGCTGCGAAAGGGCACGCTTAGCCGGCGTTGCCAGCCGGTCTTGTGCGGGTCGGCCTTGCGCTACATCGGCGTGCAGGGCGTGCTCGACGCGGTGTGCGATTACTTGCCGTCGCCGCTGGACGTACCGCCGATCGAGGGGCGCGACCCGGAGGACCCGGCCAAGATCGTGACGCGGAAATGCGACCCCGGGGCCCCGCTGGCGGCCCTGGTGTTCAAGGTCGTCGGCGATGCCCACGGGGACCTGCACTTCATTCGCGTCTACTCCGGCGTCCTGAAGGCCGGCTCGCGCGTGCTGAACGTGGGCCGCAAGAAGAAGGAGAACCTGCCGCAGCTCTTCCGCATCTTCGCCAAGCGGCGCGAGAAGCTCGAGAAGGCCTCCGCCGGGGACATTGTCGCCGCCGTCGGACTCAAGGAAACGCAGACCGGCGACACGCTGTGCGACACCCGCGGTGGGACGGTGCTGCTGGAGCGGATCGAGTTCCCCGAGACGGTCATCAGCCTGGCGATCGAGCCGGAATCGAGCGCCGACCGCGACAAGCTCCACGAGGTGCTGCGGATGCTCGCGCGCAGCGACCCGACGTTCGAGTGCCGCGTTTCGCAGGAAACAAGCCAAACGCTCATCAGCGGCATGGGCGAACTGCACCTGGAGGTGATCTGCCACCGGATCGAACGCGACTTCGGCGTCAAAGTGAAAGTCGGCCGGCCGCGCGTCGCCTACCGCGAGGCCATCACGCGGGCCGCGGAGGCCGAGGGGCGGTTGGTGAAGCAGACGGGCGGTCGCGGGCAATACGCCGTCGTCCGCCTGCGCGTCGAGCCGTTCGTGCCCGCGCCGGGCGAGGAGCACTTCCGCTTCATCAACGCGATCACCGGCGGAGCGATCCGGGCGGAGTACGTGCGGGCGGTCGCGGAAGGCGTCCGGGAGGCGAGCCGCGCGGGGGCGCTGGGCGGGTTCCCGGTCATTAACGTCCAGACCACCCTGCTCGACGGCCAGGAGCACCCCGAGGATTCCAGCGACCTGGCCTTCGAGACGGCCGGCAGCATCGCGTTCCAGAAGGCCGTCGAGCAGGCCGGCCCCGTGCTGCTCGAACCCATCATGAAGGTCGAGGTCGTTACGCCGGAGGAGTATTACGGCGCGATCAACGGCGACCTGACGGCCCGGCGGGCGGTCATCACCGGGACCACGATGCGTGGTCGCAACCACGTGGTGACGGCGGAAGCGCCGCTGGCGGCGATGTTCGGCTACGCGACGCAGGTGCGGTCGCTGTCGCAGGGCCGGGCGTCCTACAGCATGGAACCGTGCCGCTACGAGCGCATGCCGGACAACCTCGCCCAGCAGGTGCTTGGGATGCTCTGACGAACGGGAGCGAGCAGTCTGCATTGACCGCGACTCCGCCGCTCGCTACGGTTCGGCCACCATGTCCCTGTCGTCGAACGGCCGCCTCGGACCCATTGAAGCGCCCCGCCGACGTTGGCGCGCGGCGTGGATCGTGGCCCTGGGGCTGGGCGCCGTGGGGATCCTCCTGTTCGCGCTTTGGATGGGGGCCGTCGATACGGGCACCACGACCCCTGCCGCCGCCGCGATCACGCCCGCCACGCGCTACGGCGCGTGGGTGCTGACGCCGGCGGTCGTGACGATCCTGCTGGCCATCGCCTTGCGACAAGTGATCCCCGCGCTGTCCGTCGGCGTCGTGCTGGCGGCGATCATGCTCGCCCCGTTTCCGCCCGACCAGACCGCGTACGGCCGTGACCTTGTCGGGGCGGTGCGCCTGGCGACCGAGCACTACCTGGTCACCGCGGTGGCCGACCCCGGCCACGTCAAGGTCATCGTCTTCAGCCTGCTGATCGGCGGCATGGTCGGCGTGATCGCGGCCAACGGCGGCACGGGGGCCGTGGTCAACGCCATCGCCCGCTGGGGGACGACCCGGCGGCGCGGGCAGACGGCGACGTGGGCGGCGGGTTTGCTCGTGTTCTTCGATGACTACGCCAACGCGATGATCATCGGGCCGGCGATGCGGCCGGTGTGCGATCGGCTGCGCATCAGCCGGGCGAAACTCGCGTACATCGTGGATTCGACCGCGGCCCCGGTCGCGTCGATCGCCCTGATCGGGACGTGGATCGGCTATGAGATCGGCTGCATTCAGGCGGGGTTGGACCAGCTTGCGACGCGGCCGGACTTCCTCGCCGACGTCGGCGGCTACCAGGCGTTCGTCCGCAGCCTGCCGTACCGCTTCTACCCCATTCTGGCGCTGGTCATGGTCCTGTTGATCGCGCTGCTGGACCGCGATTTCGGTCCCATGCGCCGCGCCGAGCGCGAGGCGCTCGCATCACGTGCCGCCGATCCGACCAGCACCGGCGCGACGGTTGCCGGACGGGCTTGGTACGCCGTCGTGCCGGTCCTGATTCTCGTCGTGTTCACGCTCACGCTGCTTGTGCTGCCGGGGCTGCGGTCGATCGAGTGGGGGACGTTCACGCCGCCGCCCGGCACGCCCTACGTCGTCGCCGTGCTCCAACGCGTCCTGGCCGACGCTGACCCGTTCAACCCAATCCTGTACGCGGCATTGGCGTCACTGCTGGCGGCCGGGGTCCTCTCGCTCGTCACGGGCGCGCTCGACCTGCGCCAGACGGTCGAGAGCACCACGGAGTCCATGTCTCGCCTGCTGCCGACCATCGTAATTCTCGTCCTGGCCTGGACCGTGTCGGCGACGATGAAGGACCTGCAACTTGGTGAGGTGGCGGTCGGCCTGCTGCGGTCGGCCGGGTTCGACGAACCGGGGCGTTTGCGGAGTCTGCCGGCCTGCATCTTCCTCGCTGCGTGCGTGGTGTCGTTTGCCACGGGCACGTCGTGGGGCACGATGGGCATTCTCGGCCCCGCCGCCGTCGGGATCGCCGCGGGGCTCGTGCCGCACCTGCCGCCGGCCGAGGCCCAGCACGTCTTCTACGCCTCCGTCGGGGCGGTCTTGGCCGGCGCGGTCTTCGGCGATCACTGCTCGCCGATCAGCGACACGACCGTGCTGTCGTCGCTGGCCAGCGGCTGCTCGCTGGAAGCGCACGTCTGGACGCAAATGCCGTATGCCGTGGTGGTGGCGGCGGTCGCCCTGCTGTGCGGCGACGTGTTCGTCCGGTACACCGACCTCGAGGCGTGGGCGGGGTTGCTGATCGGGTCAGGGATGCTGCTGGTCATCGTGCTGGCCGTGGGGCGACGGCCGGTGGCAACCGGCGTACCGCGCAAACCCGAACGCCAGACACCTTGACATGGCGGAGCGTTGTCCACGATGCCGCTACCGTCTCTATGGGTTACCCGAGACCCACACCTGTCCGGAGTGCGGGTTTGCGTACGATCCCGAATGCGTGATCATCCCGCTCCGCGCGTGGCGTCCGGGGGATCTGCTCTACGGCGCGGTCTGGGTGGGGTTCGCAGTGGCAGCCCTGCTGCTGCCAGCGCCAAGTTCATCGCGCGATCCGCCCGACTGGCGTGTTTGGAAGTTCACGTGCTTCGCGTTGTTGGCCGGCGGGTTCGGGTACTTGGTGTGGCGGCGACGGTTCAACCGCAACGCCGTCCTGATCAGCCACCGCGGCGTGACGTTCGCCACACCGCACGTTTCTGTGCGATTCGTCCCGTGGGCGCAAGCGTGGGAGGCCCGTTTCGACTGGTCCACTGGGCAGTTCTCTATCGTCGATCCTGACGGTCGTGCCGTTGTCACGTGCGACGGCGACGACCCGGGCAGCAATCGACTCGCTGCCCGATGTGCCTATGAGATCAATGAGCTGCGCGCCGTGTACAGCGGTCAATATGGCGACGCGTGGCGCGAGAATCAGGCTGACTAGGCTTGGGCTCGAGCAAGGCCAGCCCACGTCGAGACGCGCCCCGCACGCCCGCCGCACAGCTCCCAACCGCCGCGACAGCGTCGGGTAACCTGGACCTGACCGGCATCCTGGAGGTCGCCGCAAACGGGATGCCGGTCGAGAACCTGTGGGACTCTCGGGTGGCCTCAGCGGCCTTCGGGTTCACGGTCCCGGAGAACAACACCCACGAAGTCCGGTGCAACGCCAATCAATCCCGCCCAGGAAACAACTCCGCGTCGGACCCCGGCGGCCCCGTGTTTTGTCCGTTTCTCGCTGCCGGCGGCAGGACTCCGCCGCTTCTTCGCCCGCCGGCTGGGACCGCGATCCCGTCGGACGGCACCCGTTGATGGACCGCGAGTCGGGAGCCCTCGCCTGAGTCGTGGGCTGTCGCGGCTCCCACTTCGTCCGCCACGCGGCGGGGCCGGTCCGAGCCGCGGCGCTACGGGGCACTCACGTTGGTCACGATGTTGGTGGTGGCGAATGTGTTGGTCTTCGTCCCTCCGGAGTAGACCCCGCCCTGATAGAGCCCGTGGAGCACGGTCCCGGTCGAGGTCCCGCCGCGGTACAGCTCGCAGCTCAGGCCCGCGGTCAGGGCCGGGGAGGAGAACACGACCGACCGGTACGTCTTCGAGGGCGCGAAGGTCACCAGGTCGTTGCCGCCGGTCGTGGTCTGAATCCGGACCAACGTGCCGGCCGTTTTTGCTGAGCTGTATGTGATCTTCACGGAGCGCTGCGTGGACGACGTGCTCGGGGCCTGGGCCATGCCCGCGCTGCCCGCTGCCACCACGAAGCCGCCGCTGATCTTGAACGTTCCGTCGTAGTCAATCGCGGCGTTCATGTCGCCCGTCGGGCCGTGGACGATCACCGTGCCGCCGGTCATCGTGATCGAACCGTTGACATCAATCCCGTCGCCGGCGGCGTAGACCGCGATGTAGCCGCCGTTGATGTACAAGTAGTTGGTAAGGCCGCTGCCGCCGGCGCAGTTGATGCCGTCATCGGTCGTGTTGACACGGATGGTGCCGTCGTCGATGGTGATGACTTTGCTCTCAATACCCTCGTAGCCGACCGTGACGTTGATGCTGCCGCCGCTGATGTGGACTGAATTCTCGGCGTGGATGCCGTCGCCGTAGCTGGCGCTGGTGCTGCTGTTTGTCGCAATGGTCAGGTTCCCGCCGCTAACGACGATCGCGTTGTCGGAGTGAATGCCGTCGTCGGCGCAATCGAGGTGGAAGGTGCCGCCGCCGATCGTCACGCTCACCAGCCCCTTGATGCCCTTAGCGGACCGGGTCGTGGGAATCGTCACGTTGTGCCCGCCGCCGCACACGACGTTGAACGTGCCGCCGGTAATGGACACGGTGCCGGTCGCCGTGATGCCGTCGTCGCTCGACGTGACGCGGATATCGCCGTCAGAGATAGTGATCGCCGCCGCTTCGATGCCCTCATAACAGGTGGTGATGAGGATCGTCCCCGCCGTGATCTCGATCGTGTTGTCGGCGTGGATGGCGTCGCCGTAGCTGGCGGTAATGTCCGAGTTGGTGGCAATGGTCAGGTTCCCGCCGCCGATGTGGATGGCGTCATTCGAGTGGAGGCCGTCGTCGGCGCAGTCCAGGTTGAAGGTGCCGCCCTCGATGACGACGCCGGCCAGGCCCTTGATTCCCTTGGCCGACAAGGTCGAGGGAATGGTCACCGTGTGCCCGCCGCCGGAGACCACGGTGAAGGTACCGCTCGTAACGTGGACATCCGTCTGGGCCGCGAGGCCGTCGCCGCCCGACGTGATGTTGAAGGTGCCGCCCGTGATCGAGATGTAGCCGAGTTCGGGGTCTTCCGCGTTGTCCGACTTCAGGCCGTCGCCGCCGGAGGTCACGGTGATGTAACCGTCCTGGACGAGCAGGTAGTCCTGGCCGCGAATGCCGTCATCGACCGCGATCGCGTTGATCGTGCCACCCGCGATGATGAGCTCGTCCTTGCTGGCAATGGCGTCGTTGTAATTCCCGCGGACCGTCAGCGCCCCGCTGCCGGAAATCGTCAGCGTGTCCTTGCTGAACAGGCAGGCGTTGGGCTCGTCCTGCCCCGGCGGGAACGTATACACCGTGGCGTCATATAGGTAGTTCTGGGTCTGGTCCGCCAGGATGACCTTGACCTGGTCGGCGGCCATCACATAGACAGGGGCGTTGGTCAGGTTCGTGATGTCAACTCCGCCGAGCACCAGTTCCACGGTGCCCGCCGCGTTCACCACGATCTGCCCGTTCGCCAGCGTGCCGGTGATGAGGTAGGTGCCCTGGCGCGTGATCGTGGCCGTGGTGCCCTCGACGACGACACCTTCGCCCTCCACGGCGATCCAACTGCCGTTCAGGATGATCTTCGTGGTCCCGCCCCCACCCGGCCCGTGCCCGCAGGACGGGTCCGCGGGGTTGCCTTCGCCGCTGAAGCAAAGCTGGACGACCGAGAAGTCGAACAGGTCCACGTCGTAGTCGCGGTCGCAGTCGGTGGGAATGAAGCCCTCGGGATCGGGCGTCAGCGGGCACGCGGCCGGCGGCGGATCGTACGGGACGAACGGCCCCGTCAGGCAGCACGCCCACAGCCCGAAGTCGTCCATATCCACGTCGCCGTCCTGGTCGAAGTCGCTCAGGGCATACCCCACGATGCGCCCGGGGCTGCCCACCTCGCCGCGACTCGACACCTTGGACCCGAACGAATCGCCCGCCGCGGCCAGCACCCACGTCGTCTGCGCGACCGTGTAGCCGTAGTCCGTCGCGGGAATGTTGCAGCTCTTACCCAGCGTCCGCACGGTGCCCGGGTAGTTCTCGTCGCCGTACGTCAGCCGGTCCACGAGATTGTTGCCGGCGTCGAAGAGGTTGATTTCGTCATTGCGGCCAAGGTTGGCGGTGTTGCCGCCGATGATGCGGACGCCGCTGAGCCCCCAATTCGCGGCGAACGCGACCGCGTCGTCATCGGTGAGAATCACCGACTCGCCGGGGGCGACGACGCCGAAGGCGCTGAGGCTGATCGTGCCGGGTATGCGGCTGTCGTCATCGAAGCTCCAGCCGGTCATGTCGACGGGGGCGGGTCCGGTGTTGGTGAACTCGACGTATTCGCCGATGCTGCCGGTCGCCAGACCGTTGTACATCCACTCGGAAATCACGATATCGCCCAAGGCCAGTGGGGCGAGGCCCAGAACCAGACAGAACGCGGGGGCTCGCAACATGAGCGGTCTCCTTCGGGGCGTCGCAGCGGAACCGGTTGCTCCGGCCGCCACACGCCAAGCCTCACAGCCCCGGCCACATGAACATCGTCACGCGCGGCAACGTCCCCGCACCAAAGATCAACGCCGCCGGGCTTCGCGGGCCGGGGCGTCTCGGCGCGGTCGCGGACAACAGGACCATCTCACCACCAGCGCATGGGTGAGTTCAGGTCTTCGCGCCGCCGGGCGTGTACCGATAACTCACGACGGCCATCACCACGGCGGTCGTAGCCTGCGTTCAGGCTAGCCGGCCAATCGTGAAACGGAAATGAAATAATGGGCGGTCGTGGCGGCCGTCGCACGCCGACGAGGCCCTGCGGCGGCGAACCCCGCCGTAGAGAGCCCCCAGCAGAACCCCGCACGCCAATGCGGGGTCCGCCGACCCGCTACCCGCACGGGGGCCCGGCGGGCAGCCGCGCGTCACGAGGCCATTCCGGGGGTGAATACACGCATCTGCCGCGGGCGGACGTACACCCGCCGCCCGCGGTGCAGGGCCAGGGCCCCGTAGCGTTCCTGCGAGGTCTCGACGTGGATGGTCTCGCCTGTCTCGGTCAGCAGCTCGATCTTCACCTGCGCGCCGGCGGCATTGATATGTACGATCGTCCCCTCGACCAGCGTGTCTTCGCCCGGCCGCAGGTCGATCTCCAGGTCGTGCGGCCGCACGAAGCCGCGCACGAACAGCGAGCCCGTCGGCGACCCGTTGGGGACGTCCACTTGATACGCCCCGAACGTCGCCTTGTCTCCCTCCACGCGTCCGTGAAACACGTTCACGCTGCCGAGAAAATTGAGCACAAACTCGTTGGCCGGGTGGTGGAAGACCTCCTCCGGCGTCCCGGCCTGCTCGATGCGGCCGGCGTTCATCACGACCACGCGATCGGCGACCTCCAACGCCTCCTCTTGGTCGTGCGTCACGAGCACGCCGGTGACGTTGATCTCCTCGTGCAGCCGCCGCAGCCAGCGGCGCAGTTCCTGCCGCACCTTGGCATCCAGGGCCCCGAACGGCTCGTCCAGGAGCAGCACCTTGGGCTCGACCGCCAGGGCCCGGGCCAGCGCGACGCGCTGCCGCTGTCCGCCGGAAAGCTGTGTCGGGTACCGGTCCGCGAGCCATTCAAGCTGCACCAGCTCCAGCAACCGCTGGACGCGCTGCCGGATGTCCGCCCGCGACGGCCGCACCCGGCGCCGCATGACGCGCAGACCGAACGCCACGTTGTCGAAGACCGTCATGTGACGAAACAGGGCGTAGTGCTGGAAAACGAAGCCGACGCGGCGGTCCTGGACGCGGCGGTCGGTCGCATCCTCGCCGTGGAACAAGATCGTGCCGCGCTCGGGGACCTCCAGGCCGGCGATGATCCGCAGCAGGGTGGTCTTGCCGGAACCGGACGGCCCGAGCAGGGCGACGAGCTCGCCGGCCTGGACCTGGAGGCTGACGTCGTCCAGGGCGGTGAAGGCGCCGAAACGTTTGGTGACGTGCTGGACTTCGATGCTCATGCGGCACCCGGGGGGATCACCACAGAGACACAGAGACACAGAGAACACAAGCGCTGGAATTGACCAACCTCGGTGTGGTTACGGCGCGCGGCCGGTGTTTCCTGAATGCAGATTGTCATCTCTGGTCTTCTCTGCGTCTCTGTGCCTCCGTTGTTACTGCCTTACGGCCCGCCCGGCCGGACTTCCAGGCCACCAGGCTCTTGGCCGCCAGCGTGACCAGCGACAGCAGCGCGAGCAGGGACGCGATGGCGAACGCGCCGACGAAATTGTACTCGTTGTAGAGGATTTCCACGTGCAAGGTCATCGTGTTGGTCAGGCCGCGGATGTGGCCGGACACCACGGACACGGCGCCGAACTCCCCCATCGCCCGGGCGTTGCACAGGATCACGCCGTACAGCAGCCCCCATTTGATGTTGGGCAGCGTGACGCGGAAGAACGTCTGCCAACCGCGGGCACCGAGCACGAGCGCAGCCTGCTCTTCCTCGGTGCCCTGGGCCTGCATGAGCGGGACCAGCTCGCGGGCCACCAGCGGGCAGGTCACGAACAGCGTGGCCAGCACGATCCCCGGGACCGAGAAGATGATCTTGATGTCGTGCGCGTCCAGCCACGGCCCCAGCCAGCCGCGCAGCCCGAACAGCAGCACGTAGATCAGGCCGGCGATCACGGGCGAGACCGCGAACGGCAGGTCAATGAGCGTGATGAGCAGGCTCTTGCCGCGGAACTCGAACTTGGCGATGGCCCACGCCGCCGCGACGCCGAACACCAGGTTGAGCGGCACGACCAGAGCGGCGGTGAGGAGCGTGAGGCGGATGGCGGCCCGGGCGTCCGAATCACGCAGGGCGTGGAAGTAGGCCGCCACGCCGCGCTCCAACGCCTGGGCGAACACGGCGACCAGCGGGAGCACGAGGAACAGCCCGAGGAACGCGGCCGCCACGCCGATGAGGAGCCAGCGCACGGCCCCCGGTTCCACGGCCACGCGGGGGGCGGCCGGTCGCACGGACCTCGTCGGGGCTACGGTCGTCACGTCAGTCTCCGAACGTCTGCTGCCGGCGGGTCATCCACCGTTGCAGCGTGTTGATCACCAGGAGCAGCACGAACGACGCCAGCAACATGACCACGGCCAGCGCGGTCGCCCCCGGGTAATCGAATTGCTCCAGTTTGATGACGATCAGCAGCGCGGTGATCTCGGTCTTCATGGGCATGTTGCCGGCGATGAAGATGACGGAGCCGTATTCGCCCAGGGCGCGGGCCAACGCCAGTGCGAAACCCGTGGCCATCGCGGGCCAGAGCTCGGGCAGGATCACGCGCCAGAGGGTCGGCCACCGCCCGGCCCCCAGGCTGGCCGCTGCCTCTTCGATCTCGGGGTCGAGGTCCTCCAGCACCGGCTGAAGCGTGCGCACCACGAACGGCAACCCGATGAACGTGAGGGCGACGATCACGCCCAGCGGGGCGAACGCCACTTTCAGCCCGACCGCTTCCAGGTGGCGACCGATCCAACCGTTGCCCGCGTAGACGCTCGTGAGGGCGATGCCGGCCACCGCGGTTGGCAACGCAAACGGCAGGTCCACGAGCGCGTCCACGATCTTCTTGCCGGGGAACCGGTAGCGCACGAGTACCCAGGCCACGATCGAGCCGAAGACCACGTTTACCGCGGCGGCCACCGCCGCCGCACCGAAGGTTAGTCGATAGGAAGCCAGCACCCGCGGCGCCGTCGCCGTGGCCCAGAAGTCCCCCCAACTCATCTTGGTCGCTGTCAATACCAGACCGGCCAGTGGAATCAGGACGAGCAGACTGAAGTACAGCAGCATGAACCCCAGCGCCAAGCCGAAGCCTGGCAGGATCCGGCGTTTCCGCGGCTTGTAGGTGGCCACTCCCGTCATGTCACCGTCCGTTTCGCCGCTGGACTCACCACAGACGCACAGGCTACCGACCGGGAACGTAGATCTGGTCAAACAGGCCGCCGTCGGCGAAGTGCTCCTTCTGGGCCTTCGCCCAGCCGCCGAAGTCCTCATCGATGGTCAAGAGCTTGACTTCCGGAAACTGGGCCGCGTGTTTCTCGGTCACGGCCTTCAGACGGGGACGATAGTAGTGCTTGGCGACGATCTCCTGCCCCTCCGGCGAATACAGGTACTCCAGGTAGGCGGTCGCCACCGCCCGCGTCCCGCGCTTGTCCACCGTCTTGTCCACGACGGTCACCGGCGGCTCGGCCAGGATGCTGATCGACGGGTACACGATCTCGACCTTGTCCTTGCCCAGCTCGTTCATGGCGAGCAGGGCCTCGTTCTCCCACGCCAGCAACACGTCGCCGATGCCGCGCTGCACAAACGTCGTCGTCGAACCGCGCGCCCCCGAATCGAGCACGGGGACGTTCCGGAACAGGCGCGTCACGAAATCCTTCGCGGCCTCCTCCCCGCCGTACTTCTTTCGCGCGTAACCCCATGCGGCCAGGTAGTTCCACCGGGCCCCGCCGGACGTCTTCGGGTTCGGCGTAATGACGGCGACGCCCGGCTTCACGAGGTCGTCCCAGTCCTTGATCCCCTTGGGGTTGCCCTTGCGGACCAGGAAGACGATCGTCGAGGTGTACGGCGCGCTGTTGTCCGGCAGGCGTTTCTGCCAGTCCTGGGGGATCAGTCCGCCGTGCTCGTGCAGCGCGTCGATGTCGTAGGCCAGCGCGAGCGTGACGACGTCCGCTTGCAGCCCGTCAATGACCGAGCGGGCCTGCTTCCCGGAGCCGCCGTGCGATTGGCGGATGGTCACCTTCTGCCCGGTTTTTCCGAGCCAGTACGCGGCGAAGCGCTCGTTGAACTCCTGGTAGAGCTCGCGTGTGGGGTCGTAAGACACGTTGAGGAGGGAGACCTCGCCGGCGTTCTGAGCGCGCCCGACCGGGACGGCGACGGCGAGCGTGAGCACGGCGACACAGGCCCATTCGAGGCTCCGGATTGACACGTGGCACTCCTTTCAATCGCAGTGAGCGTGCGGCGGCGCAGGCGGCCGCGCGGCACGCGTGACGGACACATGGCGACCGGGGCGCGGGTTCATTCGATGTAGCCGAGAGCGCGCAGCCGCTGACGGACGGCTTCGACCTCGAACTCGGTCAGGCCGGGGGGCTTGCGGTCGAGCTTGCCGCCGGCGGCGACATCCCGCAGCACGTATGTGACGAACTCCGTCACGCTGCGGAATCCCGTGTTAGCGATGAGGTCTGATAACTTATCATACAGCTCCTTTGGGATCTTGAGCGTGACCGTCGGACGTCGTTCAGCACCCGCCATGACCCGGACGCCTCCTTATACACTCCCTATGGAGTGCTAATGCACTACACTGGGAGTGTATCTCACGCACGTGGTTTGTCAAGCTCGCTGCCCGCGCTAACCCATCGCCGCCGAATATGACCTAAGCAACTACTAGTACACACTTTACGTCGATTCAGTGGAGAGCCCCTCCACACAGCCTCCGGCGGGTGGCCCTCCGGCGCCCTCTGACCAGACGCATCAATCGGGTGTCGGCCGGTTGCGGCCTTGTAGGAAATGAGGCCCGTAGCGTATCGTGGCCCGCCGGCCGCAAACGGGCGGCGGGCGCGACCGACGGGCGGCGTCGGATTTCCGTTTGGGAGCGTTCGGCAGCGTGGCTTCAACGGCGGTCGCCAACACGACGACAGAGGGCCGGGAGCTGCTCTCTCCCGAGTTCATGACCCGGCTGGAACAGCTCGAGATCCTCTCGCGGAAGATTTTCATCGGCCGCATGAAAGGCGAACGCCGCAGCAAGAAGCGCGGCGAGTCGGTCGAGTTCGCCGACTATCGCAACTACGTCGTCGGCGACGATCTCCGCTTCCTGGACTGGAACATCTACGCCCGGCTCGAGCGCCTGCTGCTCAAGCTGTTCCTCGAGGAAGAGGACCTCAACGTCACGGTGTTGTTCGACGTGTCCAAGAGCATGGATTGGGGCACGCCGCACAAGGGCCTGTACGTCAAACGCGTCGCCGCCGCCCTGGCGTACATCGGCCTGTGCAACTACGACCGCATCAGCCTGTACGGGTATTCGAGCACGCTGACGCGCGAGATGTGCGGCGTCCGCGGGCGGCGGATGGCTTCGCCGCTCATTCGCTTCCTCGAGGGCATCGCGTACGAAGGAGGGTCCGACTTCACCGCCGTCGCCAAGCGCTTCGCGGTGCGGTACCGGGGCAAGGGCGTCGTAGTGGTGCTCAGCGATTTCCTGGACAAGGGCGGCTACGCCGAGGGTCTGCGATACCTGCTGTCGCGGGACCTCGACCTGTACGTCGTGCAGGTGCTGTCGCCGGAGGAAATCGACCCGCCGCTCGTGGGCGATTTGAAGCTGAAGGATGTGGAGGACGACGACACCGCCGAGGTGACGATTTCGGCCCCCTTGCTGAAGCGGTACAAGGCGAACCTTCAGGCGTTCTGCCAGGGGCTGAAGGACCACTGCACGCGGCGGGGGATCACGTACCTGTTCACGAGCACGCGGGTGCCGTTCGACGTGCTGGTCATGTCGTATCTGCGGCAGCGGGGGCTGCTGCGCTGAGCTCGCCGGACATTGAAGGTCGGCGGCGCACCGGGTAAGTTCCCCGCGAGCTGTCCGAAGAGTTGGTTGGGCAGGAACTGGCGGATCAGGCGGCCGGTCTTGGCCAAGGAGTGTGCCCCTCCCCCAACCCCTCCCGGAGAGGGAGGGGGGGTGGCGGACCGCTTCGCGGCGCGGGCGGCGTTAGGCGCGGGTGTGCGAGTGGACGGAACTGCGTGGACCAGCTTGGTTTCACTGGCGGACGCCGCGCGCGGCGCCCTGGTCACACCTTTGCTCAACACGCCCTGGGGGGACGTCCGCGATTTCTGGCTGGGCCGGATTCTCGACGACCGATTCCTCGTCATCTATTTCCTGCCGCTGATGTTCGTGCTGCGGCCGGTCCCCATCCGCTGGCTTCGTCTGGCGATCATCGTCACCAGTTTCGCGTTCATCACATACTTATTCGGCATCCTCTATGCCGGCCTCTGGCTGCTCACCTGTGTGGGGTTGTTTCACCTGGCGGAGCGGTTCGCGATCGAGTGCCGGCGTACCGACGTGTGGAAGTACGGCCCGCCGCTGGCGGTGGGGGCCATCGTTGGCGGGTGGTACGTGGTGACGATGTCGCTGCACAACGTGCGCCTGCCGGAGCACGTCGGGAATTGGCTCTTTGAGGACCTGCGGTGGATCTACCCGCTGGGGGCCCGCGGGTGGGCGTGGGAACCCGACTTCCCACGCCTGCACGATGGGCGGCCCGGCGGCCCGGCGCCGCAGTTGGTCCAGGCGCTGTTCTGGGACGTTCACATCGTCGGGACCGCCTACCTCGCGGTACGCATGTTCCAGTACCTGTCGGAGCTGAAACGCGACACCATCCCGCGAACGCAGCGCCGCCTCGTGGATTTCCTCGCCTGGGTCTGCTACGGCCCCACGCTGATCCAGGGGCCGATCGAGCGCTACGCCGAGTTCAACCACCAGATCGACACCTGTCACGAGCGCCGTTCGTGGCGTGAGGTGCCGCCGGCGGTGTTTCGCATCGCCTGGGGCGTCGGCAAGAGCGTCGTCTCGACGCTGTATTTCCAACCCGTGCTGTGGTCCCAGCTCGGCGTGGGGAACGACAACCGCTTGTGGCGGCACCCGGAGCAGATCGAGAGCTTCGGGCTGCTCTACTGCGGCGTCTTCCTGGTCATCTTCACGCTGTATCTCGAGTTCAGCGGCTATTGCGACGTGGCGATCGGCATGTCGCGGCTGCTCGGCTATCGCGTCATCGAGAACTTCCGCATGCCCTGGCGGGCCACGAGCCTGCGCGACTTCTGGCGCCGCTGGCACATCAGCCTGTCGGCCATCCTGCGCGACTATGTGTACATCCCGCTCGGCGGCAACCGCCGGCGCACCCTGCGCAATCTGCTCATCACGTTCTTCCTGATCGGCATCTGGCACCGGCTCATCGCGCAGGTGGCGTTATGGGGGCTGCTGATGGGGCTGCTCGTGTGGATCAACCAGCGCTGGGCCCAGTGGATCAAGACGCTCGACCAGCAGTCGCACGGCCCGCTGCCCGCGCTGCTGCGGGCGGTCCGTCGGACGCGCCCGCTGCCGACCATCGCGGCCTGGCTGCTCACGCAGCACGCGTTCGTGTTCTCACTGCTGGTGTTCTTCGGCGGCTGGGGCGCGATCACGGTGCCGCGCGAGATCCTGCGGCGCATCTGGCAGTGGTTGTCGACGTAGAGGCCGCCGCACGGCGCCCCTCCGTTTCCACGAAGGCCGATTCAGGTTCCGGGCGTGCTCGGCACCGCCCCGCGCGGCCCGCAGCAGACCACGGCTTCGACCCCCGGCAGCGCCTTGACCCGGCCCAGGAATGCGTGGCTGGGGTCCACCAGGGCGGCGTCGCGGCCCTTGACCGTGGCCGTCCAGCCTTGCGGCGAGCACACCTCGAAGTACACGGGGCACACCCCGCGATGGCTGAGGCACAACTCGCGGAGCCGGGGCACGGCGGCC
Source organism: Planctomycetota bacterium (assembly GCA_040755725.1). GTDB lineage: Bacteria > Planctomycetota > Phycisphaerae > UBA1845 > Fen-1342 > JBFMAI01. The sequence goes on from JBFMAI010000037.1 coordinate 40,370, forward strand.
AGCGACTCGTCGGCGCTGCGCAGCCGGATGATGACCTCGCGGGCGTACTCCTGCTGGGCCCGCTCGATGGGCACCACGCGCGCGGTGCGGATGCTGGGCTCTTCGCGGCGGCGATCGACGGCCCCCTCGATGAACACGATCGCGTCCGGCTTCAACGCCGGCAGGGCTTCCGCCTGCTGGTCGGGGAAGACGAGCGCCTCGGTCGAGCCGGCGAAGTCCTCGATCGTCGCGACCACGAGCTTCTTTCCCGCCGAGCGACCCGTGCGGATCGGGACGCTGCGGACGCGCGTCACCAGCCCGCCGAGCACGATGGCCTGCCCGTCGTGGGCCTGAAGCATGCCGGCGGTGTCCAGCGTGCTGAACCGGCGGACGACGGCTTCGTGCTGCGTCAGCGGGTGCTTGGTGATGTAGAAGCCGAGGGCCGCCTTCTCGTACGCCAGCATCTCGCTGTCGGACCATTCCTCGGTGCCGATCGCGGGCGGGGGCGGCGCGGGGGCGGTGGCTTGGAGGCCGGCGAACATGTTGAGCTGTCCCGCCCGGCGATCGCGCTGCGTTTCCTGCCCGAGGTCGAGGGCTTTTTCGAGCACCCCCATGAGGGCCCGCCGCATGGCGCCCGTGCAATCGAACGCGCCCGCCTTGATGAGGGCCTCGACGACGGCTTTGTTGACGATCGTGAGGTCCACACGCTCGCAGAAGTCGAATATGTCGCGGAAGGGACCACCGTCGCGCCGCGCCGCCAGGATCGCCTGCACGGCCTTGTGCCCGACGCCGCTGATCGCCGCCAGGCCGAAGCAGATGTGGCCGCGGCATGGCGTGGGAACGTGAGAAGGTGGGAACGTGGGAACGGCGGATGGCGCAGGCGGGCGCGTTTCCGTTCCCACGTTCCCACCTTCCCTCGTTCCCCCGTCGTAGACAACCGTGAACGCCTCCTCGCTCACATTCACGCTCGGCGGCAGGACGGAGATGCCCATCCGGCGGCACTCGTCGATGTACTCGGCCACCTTCTCCGTGCTGCCGCTCTCGTAGGTGAGTAGGGCGGCCATGAACTCGACGGGGTAGTACGTCTTCAGGTACGCCGTCTGGAACGCCAACAGCGCGTAACCGGTGGAGTGCGCCTTGTTGAACGCGTAGCCGCCGAACTTCAGGATGTCTTCAAAAACGCGCTCGGCGACGTGCCGTGCGACGCCGTTGGTGACCGCGCCGGCGAGGAACGGCTCGCGCTCGGCGGCGATCATCGCCTCCTTCTTCTTCGAGATGGCCTTGGCCAGGCGGAACGCCCGCCGCAAAGGCACGTTGCCGAGCCGGTTGACCAGCCGCGACACCTGCTCCTGGTAGACCATGATGCCGTAGGTTTCGGCGAGCACGTCGGTCATGATGGGGTGCGGGGTGTCCCAGCGTTTGCGGCCGTGCTTGCGGGCGATGTACTCGTCGATGTACTCCATCGGGCCGGGGCGGAAGAGGGCGTTGGCGGCGATGAGGTCCTCGATGCGGTTCGGCTTCATCTTCATGAGGACGTCGCGCATCCCGGCCGATTCGAACTGGAACACGCCGCGCGTCTCGCCGCGGGCAATCAGGGCGTACACGCGCTCGTCGGCGAGGTCGAGCTGTTCGAGGTCGATGCGCACGCCGTGGTGCCGCTCGATGAGCCGGCGGGTGAGGTCGATTTGCGAGAGGGTGCGCAGGCCCAGGAAGTCCATCTTCAGCAGGCCGACCTTCTCGACCGTGGGGCCCTCGAACTGGGTGGTGACTTCTTTCGCGTCCGCCGGCTTGTGCAGCGGAATCAGCGTGTCCAACGGCACGTCCGCGATGACGACACCGGCGGCGTGGACCGAGGCGTGGCGGGCCAGGCCCTCCAACCGGCGGCCGATGTCCACGACCTTGCGGATGGTCGCGTCACCCTCGTACAGCCGCTTGAGCTCCGGCTCCCGCGCCAGGGCCTTGTCGAGCGTCATCTTCAGCTCTTCGGGCACCAGCCGCGCGACGCGGTCGGCCTCCGACAGCGGCACGTCCAGGGCCCGGCAGATGTCGCGGATTGCCGCCCGCGCTTTCAGCCGCCCAAACGTGATGATCTGCGCCACGTGGCCGTACTTCTGGCGCACGTAGTCGATGACCTCGCCCCGGCGGTCCTGGCAGATGTCCAGGTCGATGTCGGGCATCTCGTCGCGCTCGGGGTCCATGAAGCGCTCGAAATACAGCCCGTAGCGCAGCGGGTCGGCGGCGCTGATCCCCAGGCAGTAACCGACGACCGTGCTGCACCCGCTGCCGCGGGCCACCGCGGGAATGTCGTGCTCGCGGGCGTAGCGGACGCAGTCCCAGACAATCAGGAAATACCCGCTGAACCCCTTGGACGAGATGACCTCCAGCTCGTAGTCGATCCGCTCGCGCAGCTCCTCGGTCACCGCGCCGTAGCGGCGCTCGGCGCCCGCGTAGACCAGCTCACGGAGGTACTCGTCGGCGGACTTGCCGCCGGGCGGCTGGAACTTCGGCGCGAAACGCCGCGTGAAATCCAGCTCCAGATTGCACAGGTCCGCGATCCGCCGCGTGTTGGCCAGGGCCTCCGGGTATGCGCCCAACACGGCGGCCATTTCGGACGCGGACTTGAGGTAGAACTGGTCGCTGTCGAACTTGAAGCGCTTCGGATCGGTGACGCGCGAGCGGGTCGAGATGCAGCAGAGCACGTCGTGGGCCTCGACGTCGTCGTGGCGCAGGTAGTGAACGTCGTTGGTCGCAAGCGTGCCCACGCCGAGCCGCCGGGCCAGCCCCGCCAGCTCCGGGTTGATCTCGCGTTGCTCGGGCAGCCCGTGGTTCTGGAGCTCGATGAAGAAGCGGTCGGGACCGAAGATGGCCAGGTATTGCTCGGCGACCTCCTTGGCGGCGGCGAGGTTCTTGCGGCACAGCGCCTGCGGGATCTCGCCGCCCAGGCACGTGCTCGTGCAGATCAGCCCCGCGGACAGCTCGCGCAGGACGGCCTTGTCAATGCGTGGCTTGTAGTAGAAGCCCTCCAGGTAGCCGAGGCTGGTGAGCTTGATGAGGTTGTGGTACCCGGTCAGGTCCTGAGCCAGCAGGAGCAGGTGGTAGCTCGCCTCGCCGAGGCCGCCCGTCTCGCGGCTCCGCCGGTCGCCGGGGGCCATGTAGACCTCGCAGCCGACGATGGGCTTGACGCCCGCGGCGACCGCCGCCGTGTAGAAGTCGATCGCCCCGAACAGGTTGCCGTGGTCGGTGAGGGCGACCGCGGGCATGCCCATCTCGGCGCAGGCGTGAACGAGATCCTTGACGCGGCAGGCCCCGTCCAGGAGCGAATACTCGCTGTGGACGTGCAGGTGTACGAAAGGCGATTCGCTTGGTTTCACCGTCGTCCTACGCTCCGCCTTCCCCGACCGCGCCGCCAAAGCCGCGCCACGAGGATGCTACGCCGCCGACCGAGGAGCGGCAAACGCAGCGCCGCGCGCCGATTGTGCGGCGGCCGGCGCGCGGCGCGGCCATAGCGCGGCGGCCTTGCCGCATCTCAAGTAGATTGTGAGGCTTACAGCCCGATCAGCCCCAGGACCCACCCCAGTATCTCGCGCGCGGCCTGATAGCCCCACGGCCACACGGAGTCGTCCAGCTCGGCCGTGGAAAAGTCCTGCCCGCCCAGCAGTCGCTCGTTGGCGCACGTGGTGTCCATCAGGTCGTTGCAGTCCGCGGTGTGGACCAGCCCCAGCAGGTGGCCGACTTCGTGGGCCACCGTGTTGCCCAGGGCCTGGGCCATCTGTTCCAGCGTCGGGGTGACGAAGAACGCCCCGCGGTAGCTCCCGGTATAGACGATCGCGCGGTCGGACGGGTCGGCGTTGAACGTGTCGATCTGCTGCGAGATGGCGAACGCCTGGCTGTCCCGCCCGCCGAAATACACCGTGCTGTGCGCCACCGTCGGTTCGGGGTCGTCGTCGGAGTTGAGCACAGTGAGGTCGAAGCCGGCGTAGCGCTCGGCGACGATCTCCTGGACGCGGTCTTTGAGCCGCTCGGTCACGGTGTCGGGCAGGCCGACGTCGATCGCGCTGAACGGCGATAGGTTGTAGACCCCCACGTTCGGGATGATGACGTTGGTGCCGCCCGCCCAGTTGAGGAATACGAGCTGCGCCTGGGGGTCCGGCACGCCAACGGCCCGCTCGATGCGCAGCGCCACCTCGTACTTCCCGGTGGAGCGTTCCCCGGGGTAGGCGATGATGCCGAGGTAGTAGTCCCCCTCGTCGCCGCGGAGAACGATGTCGAGCAGCGGATTGAGGTCGTTGCCGTCGGGATCGCGGTCGTCATTCATCGCGACCAGGTACTCACGATCGTCGAAAACCGCCACGACCGCGTCCAGCGAGCCGGACACCCGTTGCACGTCCGCGACGATCCGGTCGCCGGCGGCCAGCCGGCCCAGCGCGTACACGTCGGTGTCGGCGGCGCGGTCAATCGTGCCGGTAAAACGCAGCTTACCGCCGGCGTCGAACGCCAGGGCGGTGGCCGTCGGCAGCGAGTCATTCGCTTCCTTGTCCAGCGCGAGCGGGTCGCTGGACTGGTTGTTGGGTTTGTTCGGTGTGGGCAGGGGGCACCCGCCCAGCAGGACCGGGGCGAGGGTGCTCAGCAGCAGGGCGACCCGGGGACGCCTCCTGGTGCGCGGGCGACGCATCATGGACCACCATGAACTCATGGATCCAGGTGCAGGCACGTCCCGCACCGGCTGTGCAACTCGTCGCGCACCAGGGCCCGCAGCGCGACCTTCCGGCGCATTCTGGGGTCGTCCCAGCTCTTTGACAAGTCGCTCTTCTTGGCGCCGGGCTTCACGCCCACCGTTTCGGCCAGGCGCTGGGGCGAGTTCTCATACCCCACTGGAAAGACGCTTTGCTCCAGCGGGCCGCGCAGGAAACTCTGGTCGCCCGCTAGGTCCCACGCCGTGCCGGTCGTGTCCATGATGTCTTCCGGCAGGCGCGTGTGGAACAGGCCCAGCAGGTGGCCGAATTCGTGGCTGGCGACGTTGCCGACCATCTGCCCCATTTCTTCGGCATCCAGGCCCATCATCGAGAAGTCCGCGAAGCTGCCCACATAGATGATGGCGCTTTGCCAGCGGTCCGCGTTGTACTGGTCCACGTTGTCGGCCAACCCCAGCAGGCGGGTGTCGTAGCCGCCAAAATGGAGCGTCGCGTAGGGGCCGCTGGTCGGCGGCGGGCCGTCATCCGACGACAGCACCGTCACATTGTAGCCCGCGTAATCTTCGCGCATCGCCGCGACGATCGCCGCCTTCACACTCTCCGTCGCGCCGGCGTACGGTTCCCCGAGGTCGGCGGCATCAAACGCCCCGAACGACAAGCCCGCGCGGGCGTGGACGCTGATGTCGCGACCGCCCGCGAAGTTCAGCCACACCACCTGACGCCGCGGGGCCGGCACGTCCCCGGCGGACTGCCGACGGACGCGCAGCCGGTAGTCCCCGCCGCTGCCGCCGTACGCCGCCGCCACGCCCAGGTAGAGCGTGTCGCTGTCGCCGCGGACGATGTGCGCGAGCGGCGTCGAGGCGGAGACGATCTGCCGTTGTAGCAGGTCGAAGTTCTGGTCGAGCAGCACGAGCAGGAACGAGCTGCGGCCCGAGACGCCGCTATCATCGAAGACGGTCCATTCCTCGCCGGCTTCCGCGGCCCCCAGCGAAATCAGCTTGTATTCGCCGGACCCCGCGACGCGACCGCTGACGGACGTGTCGCGGTCCGCGGTCGTCCCCGCCACCGTCGCGGCGGGCGTGCCGTGGCTGTCGGTGACCCCCGCCACCACGCTGATGAGATCACTCGTGTCGTTTCCGTTGTTCGTTTGCGGTAGGCAGCCGCTACACAGCGCGGCCGCCGCGCAAGCCAGCAATAGGTGAAGCCGCATGTCTTCTCTCCCCGGCACCGCGACCAGGCCCACCCGACCGCGACCGCGAAGGGAGGCCGGCGGCGGATAACGCGGCCGGCCCCGGGTCGCGTGCGGGACTGGTGCGCGGGGCCAGGGGAACTATCCAAATTGGGAAAGGCCGGGGAGAAACGCGACGCGCAGAAAGTGGCATTTTTTCGCGTGCGTCCGGGAATGGCGTGGTGGGGAACAGGGAACGGGGAACAGGGAGCGTGGAACATTGTGCCGGGGAGGGCGCGGGGGGCCCACGTCCGCGAAGGCACATGGGGGCCGCGTGGAGGGCGCGCGTTGGTCCCCCGTGTTATCAGGCCCTCCGACCGCCACCGGGCTTCGCGCCGCGCGGCGGCGACCGCACGACCATGCGCATGTGCTCAGGCGAGCCGCGGATGCCGGCGGCCACTCCCTTCCTTCTCTTCTCTGCGGCCTCGGCGATTCTCGGCGTCTCCGCGGCGAATAATCCACGGCGGTGGCGACTGATGATCGCGCGGGGACGATCCGATGAAGAAAGCGGCCGGTCCGGCGTCTGCCGGTCGCATTGCGCCCCGGCCGAGGTGGTTGCGATGGATGCCGAGAAAATCGTCAAGATGACGCCGGAATCGATCAACGCGATGGTCGAGTCGCAACAGGTGCAGGCCGTCGCCAAACAGCCCCCGGGACGCCGACGCGAGTCGCGTTGGCCCTTCCCCGGAACCGTCGAGCTGTGGCTGCCGCAGGAGTGCTACGGCGAGCGGCACGTCCTGGCCACGCTGCACAACCTCAGCCACCACGGGCTGGCCATGCGCACCCGCCGGCCGATACCCAAAGACACCCGGGTCTCGCTGGCCATTCATCTGCCGGAGCTGAGCTGCTACGGTTACGGCGTCATTCGCCACTGCACGCGGGCCCACGTCGGCTATCTCGTGGGCGTGGAGTTCGTCTTCGAGTCCGAGGAGGACGACGCGGAGACGTAGGAGCTGTCGCCACGCCCCTCCCGCTCCGAGCGGGCTTGGGGGGCGCACTCCTCCGCGGGCGAGACGCCCGCACTCCCCTCCCTTTCAGGGAGGGGTTGGGGGAGGGTTGGGTCTTCGAGCGCGTGTGCCCGCCGGTCGCGTCCCCGCGTCTTACCGGCCCGGCAACCCGTCGCTACAATTCGTCGATGCACTCACGTTTCGTCGAACAGGTGTTGCCCAACGGGCTCCGCGTCATCTGTGAGGTCATGCCGCGCGTGCGCTCCGCGTCGGCCGCGTTCCTCGCGCGGACCGGCGCGCGGCATGAGACGCCGCCGGAGCACGGCGTGAGCCATTTCCTTGAGCACATGTGCTTCAAGGGGACGGCGCGGCGCAGTTCGCACGAGGTGAACGTGCGTTTCGACGAGCTGGGCAGCATCTACAACGCCTACACCAGCAAAGAGCACACGGTCTACTACGGGTGGGTGCCGGCGGCGCGGCTCGACGAGCAGATCGAGCTGCTGGCCGACCTGATGCGCCCCAGCCTGCCGCCCGCGGAGTTCGAGACTGAACGCCACGTGATCCTCGAAGAAATCGCCATGAGCGACGACAACTTCGATCGGCGGGTGTGGAACTTCGTCCACGAGGTCGCCTTCGGCCACCACCCCCTGGCGCACGAGGTGCTCGGCGAGAAGGAGACGATCCAGGGGTTGCCGCACGCGCGGCTCACGGATTACCACCGACGCCGCTACGCCCCGAACAACCTGTGCCTGATCGCCGCCGGGGCCGTCGAGCCGGAGGCGGTGTTCGCGGCGGCAGGGCGGCACTGCGGCGATTGGTCGCGGGCGAGTAACGGGGCGACGGCGAGCGGGTCGCTGCCGGCCCTATCGACTGGGACGCACAAGCTGCGGCTGGAACGCTTCAAGCAGCAGTCGCTCGTGCTACTGTATCCGTCGGTGCCGCGCGGCGACGCGGACGCGGAGAACGTCGAGGCGTTCACGCACCTGTTCGGCGGCCACAACTCGCGGTGCTACTGGAACATCGTGCAGAAGGGCATCTGCACCGAGGCGGGGGCGCTGTGGGTCGGCTACGAGGACTGCGGGCTGCTGGCCCTGTTCGCCGACGGCGAGCCGGAGCGATGCGAAGAGATGCTCGCCGCCCTGCGTGGGCAGGTGCGCGAGCTGTTGACCGACGGCATCCGGGCCGACGAAGTGCAGCGCGTCAAGAACCAACGCCGCACGCACTTGGCGCTGGAAGCAGAGAACCCGCGCACACGCGTGATGCAGCTTGTGGATGACCTGGAAACGCATGACCGGCCGCGCACGGCCGACGCACGCCTCGCCGCCGTCGAGGCCGTCACCGTCCGGTCGATCCAGCGCTACCTGGAGCGGTGCCCGCTCGACGGCGATGGCCTGCTGCTGTCCTGCGGGCCCCGTGGCTGGCCGTAGGGGCTGTCCGACGAACCCATCTTGCACTAGCAGTTCCTGAACAGGACCCACGACGCAAGTGATGGGGCGCGGAGCCCCCGCACTGGCGTGCGGGGTTCTGATTGGCGCCCCAAGGGACGAGATCGGGGAAGGTTCGGGTTCTGCGGCAGGTCCGGCGCTATCAACCGGCGCCCCCCGTTACCGCCGGAACCGCCGGTTTCGGTGCGGCGCCCTCCGGTACAGGCGGAACGGTGACCGCTGACCAATAGTCCGATAATACAACGCACTTGTCACAAGGTTTCTTATCGGCTCGTGCTCCGAGTCGCTGGATGTTTCATTGACGCGGGGGACCGTTCGGAGTACGCTACCTTTGAGGAGCAGGTGATGTGCCGCGTCGCTGCGGAACCAGTTGCAGCCAGATCGAAATGACGCGGCCTTTGGAGGAGTGTAAGCAGGGTTCACGGTCTGCAACGAGTTGCGTAAGCGTAGGACTAGGCGCGATTCCGCATCGCGCGAGTGTATCGTTCCGGAGGTTGGGCCAGTGGCCACGCGAGGTCGACTCTGACCAATGGCCCCTATGGAGGAGATTGCGATGAGGAAACTTTTGGTCTTGGCGGCGGTCGTCGCATTGTGCGGCGTCGCCAGCGCTCAGAATCTGTTCACGAACCCCGGCTTTGAGACCGGCACGTTTGCGGGTTGGACGGTGAAGCCGACGGCGAACGGCCAGTCAAGTCCGCCGGAAACCGTCGCCATGTACGACATCGACGGCGCCGGGCCGTTGCCGGATTCGCTGGCGGCGAAATTCGCCGTGGGACAGGTCACGTTCCAGAGCGGCGTGCAGTGCGGTATGGAACTGACGCAGAGCCTGGCGTTGACCGCGGGACAGCAGTACACGTTCGACTTTGACTTGTCGACGGAGGGGAAGAGCTCGACCGGCAATGCCGCGGGCGGCAATTTCTACCTGATCGTCAATGGCGTGTCGATCGCCGAGTGGCTGTCGGGCGGCATTGGTGGTAGCTACGGTTTCAACAAGTACTACCACATGACGGCCAACTACACGCCAGCCGCCGGTGGCAACTACGACATCGGCCTGCGGATCACGCGGCCGTACACCTGCCCCGGTGACGTGTTCCAGTACGTCGACAATGCCGTCGCGGTTCCCGAGCCGGCGACCGTCGGCCTGCTGGCCCTGGGCCTGCTGCTGCGCCGTCGCTAGTAGCTGCGTCTTTCCATTTGTCTGTGACTCTCACGCGGGCCGCTCGGCGCTGGTCGAGCGGCCCTCGCCTTTTGTACAATGCGCGGGGATTGGCCTTGGGCAGGAGGCGAAAACATGAGAACCGGACAAATCAGTGGGCTGGTGGTGGGGTTGCTGGTCGCCGCCGCGGCGGCGCAGAATGCCCCGTTCGTGTCGATGACGGACCAAGGAGCGAGCGGCGCGCCGCAGACCGCATCCGTCCCCACGCCGTGGCCGACGCCGTGGCGGACGGAGTCCCTCGACGACGCCCTCGGCTTGTTCACGCGGGCCGATCGCGGCCCCGCAGACATCGCGACGGGTGAAGGCGCGAACGGTGCCACCGGGCCGGCGTGGCCCGACTTGGCGGCCCCACGCGGCTGGATCGGCTGGCCGATGCGCGGCAATGGGCCCGCCAATACTTACCGCACGCGCGGGCTCGGTCCGGTTTGGGTCCGCAACACGTGGACGTACGCCCCCGCCGGCTACCGCGTGTGGCGGCCCGCGGTCGCGCCCGATGGGACGATCTACGTCACGACGGTGCGTTTCCCGACGAGCGGCGTCGAGGGTCGGCTGGCTGCCCTGAACCCGGACGGGACCGTCAAATGGTCTGTGGCGTTGACCAACGCGGCCGGCATTCCCGTATGGGCGTCGTCCACGCCGGTCATTGACGACGCCGGCAATCTCTATGTGGCCTGGGCGCACGACCGTGACTTCAAGCAACTAACTTGCCTGTCGTTCGACACGGACGGCAAGGTGCGCTGGCGGTTCGAGCCGAACATCGAGCTCGAAACCGCGTCGCACCAGGAGCCGGTACTGGCCAACGGCGTGCTCTACGCCGCTCTGGATACCAGCTTCTACATCGGCAACCCGACCCACCGGGCGTCGATCTTCGCGTTGAACCCGGCCAACGGGCAGCCGCTGTGGCACTGGCGGTCGCCGAACCTGGACACGTTCTACGACGGACCGGCGGTCGGCGCCGACGGGGCGATCTACCAGGCGTCGGGCGCGAATTCGCTGCGGGACGCCCACGGCTGGCTGTACCGCATTCTGCCGGATGGCAAGCTCGACTGGTCGCGCGACCTGGGCTGGGCGGGATCGAACGCCCCGCCGACGCTCGACGCCGCCGACAACATCTACTTCGGCGACCTGGTGGGCGTCGCGTGGAAGTACACGGCGGCGGGCGCGCTGGCGTGGACGTATGACACGCTCTCCGGCCGCATCTACACGTCGCCGGCGTTGCGGGGCGGGCAGGTGCTGATCGGGGCGGCGTACGGCGGTCTGCACATCGTGAACGCGGAGACTGGGCTGCCGATCGGCGTGCTGGAGCCGACCTTCTACCCGATGGGCAAGTCGGCGGACCGGGCCGGCAATGTGTTCTTCTACTGCTTTGACGGGCCGGGCACGGTGTTCGCCTACGGGCTGCACGAGCGCCGCTGGTGGCAGGGCACCACCGGCTCGGGCGTGTCGGTCAACGCCTGTGTGGTCGGCCGCGACGGCGTCCTGCTCGTGTCGGACAGTGAGCGGCTGAAGGCGTTCGTGGGATTCACCGTCGGCGACCTGAATTGCGACGGGAGTGTCGATTTCGGCGATATCAACCCGTTCGTGCTGGCGCTGACGAATCCGGCCGGCTATCAAGCCGCCTATCCGGACTGCAACATCGACCTGGCCGACATCAACGGCGACGGCCGGGTCGACTTCGGCGACATCAACCCGTTCGTCCGGCTGCTGACCGTACCGTAGCGGCCGGGTGCCGCACCGGCCGTGGAGCGTTGGTTGAGGGTCGGTGCCCCACGACATGCGGGGCGGCCGCAGTCGGCTGGGCCGGCCATTGCGCGGTCGGCCGGTGTCGGCTGGGTGTTTCTCATTTGGGAGCACCGGGCTGGACGGCTTATACTAGATGACCGAGCGCGATTCGGCGGCCCCCTTGGGGAGGGCGAGCCTCCCGGCGAGCCGCGGCTCAGCAGGCCGGCAGGGTCGCCGCGGGAGACAGCCACGCCCTCCCATGCCGCATGTTCGCGTACGGCGAGCTAGCTGCACTGGGGCGGTGCGGGATCGCCGATGGGTTGCCAGTCTCGGCGACGCGCCGGCTCGCACCGTCTCCGAGGAGTAGTCCGATGCCGAATCGAATGAGGCTCCCCGCAGGCATGTTGCTGGTTTTCGCGGTTGCATCGATCGCGCGTGTCACGGTGGGTGGTGACCTCTGGTGGGACGAACGCTTTGGCATGAACGGCTTGCGCGGCGGGGGCGGCGGGATGGTCGCCGCCATCACGCAGTTCGACGACGGACGCGGGCCCGCGGTCTATGTGGGCGGCAGCTTTCACCAAGCGGGCGGCGTGGACGCGGTGGGCATCGCCCGCTGGGACGGTGTCACCTGGAGCGCCGTCGGCGAGGGCCTCGACCCCAGGTCGTTCGATCGCCTCGCCGCCCTCGCGGTCTTTGACGACGGTCGCGGACCGAAGCTCTACGCCGGGGGACACATGCGCAGAATGGGCGGCGAGCCGGTGAGTGCCATCGCCTGCTGGGACGGCGTCCGCTGGACGTCGGTCGCGGGTGGCGTCGGGAGCTTCGAGCCGGAGGATCTCGGCTATGTGGCCGCGCTGGCCGTGCATGACGACGGCACAGGTCCGGCGCTGTACGTCGGCGGCCGTTTCGAGCGGGCCGGCGCCGGGCCGGCGGCGAACATCGCCCGCTGGGACGGCACGAATTGGTCATCCGTCGGCGATGGTCTCTACGGGACCGTGAACTGCCTTGTCGAGTTCGATGCGGGCGCCGGGCGCGAGCTCTATGCCGGCGGAGATTTCTACGATTCCATCGGCGGCACGTGGGTCCACCTGGCGAAGTGGGACGGGCAAGCGTGGAGCTTCGTCCCCGGGTTGAATGGCACGCCGTCCGATCTGGTGGTCTACGATGACGGCTTTGGCGCGGCGCTGTATGCGGCGGGGCAGTTCCAGACCGCGGCCGGCCTGCGGCACGTGCTGAAGTGGGATGGCGCGACATGGTCGGCGCTGGGGGCGGACACTTATGGCAATGTACACTCACTGGCCGTGTTCACGGATTCCGGCGGTCCAGCGCTCTACGCGGGCGGCGCAATCGTCTCCGCCGGCGGCGTGCCGATACCGGGGCTGGCGCGGTGGGATGGCACCGCGTGGACGGCCGTCCCCGGGGCGATTGAGGGTGTCTGGTCCGGCGTGTGGACGTTGGAGGTTCTGGACGGCCCGCGTGGCCCGGTGCTCTACGCGGGCGGCGAGTTTACACGAGTTGATGAGCGGCCGGCGGGTGCCGTCGCGACGTGGGATGGGGCCGGGTGGTCGTACCTCGATGGTGGCGTCACGCAGCCGGAGGTGAGCGAGTTCCTGAGCGTCGCGGACGGCGAGCTGCGCGGGCTATATGCCGCCGGCCCGTTTCTCCGCATCGGCTCGGCGGAGACGCATTTCGTGGCGCGGTGGGACGGCGCCGTGTGGACGCCGCTCGCCGACGGACTCAACGGTCGCGTGTCGGCCCTGACGCTGTTTGATGCCGGCGACGGCCTGCGCCTCTACGCCGGCGGCACGTTCACACAGGCCGGTGGTGTGACGGCCGACCGCATCGCCTGTTGGGACGGCACAGCCTGGAGCGCGCTGCCGGGTGGCGGCTTCGAGTGGCGGAATGACGAAGTCTTAGCTCTGGCGGTCTACGATGGCGGTGCCGGCCCGGAGCTCTACGCCGCCGGAAACATCTCGCGTCTGGGCGGAGTGCCTGTGGATTACATCGCCCGCTGGGATGGCGCGCACTGGTCAAAGGTGGGGTCCGGGACAACCGGGACCGTGAATGCGCTCCAGGTGTACGACGATGGCACCGGTCCGGCGCTCTACGTGGCTGGCGGGTTTGACCGCGCCGGTGGGCAGCTTGCCGGGGGGTTGGCACGCTGGAACGGAAGCACCTGGATCCGCGTCGCGGCCGGCCTCGAGGGATTCTTCACATCGTTGGCGGTCTTCGACGACGGCCGCGGGTCCGCGCTGTACGCGGGCGGCACGGCGGACTACGGGGCCGGCAGCGGGGGCATCTTTCGCTGGGACGGTCGGACGCTGCGTAACGTCGAAGGCACCGAGGGCTGGCTTGTTCGCAGCTTGGCGGTCCATGATGACGGCCGCGGCCCGGCGCTCTACGCAGGCTTAGTTCAGAACGTGGGGGCGCCCGGGCACGCGTTTCTGGTCCGCTGGGACGGTCAGTCGTGGGAGATGGTCGGCGGTGACACGGACGGCACCGTGACGGCACTCGCCAGCCACGATGACGGGACCGGCGCAGCACTGTATGTGGGCGGGTGGTTCACGCACGCGGGCGGCCGGCCGGCGGGGCGCATCGCCCGCTGGGGCGGCTATCCGCATCCCGGCGACCTGAACTGCGATGGGCAGGCTGACTTCGCCGACGTGGACCCCTTTGTGCTGGCCCTGGCCAGCCCGGCGGCGTGGCAGGCTCAGTACCCCGACTGTCCGCTGCTCAACGGCGACATCAACGGCGACGGCCGGGTCGACTTCGGCGACATCAATCCGTTTGTGCGGCTGTTGACCAACCCATAGCAACCGGGTCGCGTGCCGACCGTCCGGTCCGAGCCGCGACCGCCAGGGAGCGGTCGCTTGGGAGCACCATGTGGACGACTCCCTCACGGTCGTGGCTCGGTCCTCGAGGATGCGACGGCCCTGAGTGGCAGCCGCGGTTGGTCGCCGCATTCTTGACGGTCGCCCCACAATTCGGCTAGTTTTGTCGTATTCGCCGCGTTGCGGCCGTGTGAGGGAGTCTGATTGTGCCGTATCACTGCGTCGTCTGCGTCAAGCAGGTGCCCGACACCGCCAACGTGACCGCCCAGGCCATGAAGGAGGACGGCACCGTCAACCGGGCCGCCCTGCCGGCGGTCTTCAATCCCGACGACCTGTACGCCCTGGAGGCGGCCCTTCAGGTCCGCGACCGGTACGGCGGGACAGTCACCGTGCTGACGATGGGGCCGCCCAAGGCCGGCGACGTGCTCCGCGAATGCCTGTACCGGGGGGCGGACCGGGTGGTGCTGCTGACCGACCGCCGGGCGGCGGCCAGCGACACGCTGGCGACGAGCTACATTCTCAGCCAGGCGGTGCGGGCGACGAAGAACTACGACTTTGTGTTCTGCGGGCGGCAGGCGATCGACGGCGACACGGCCCAGGTGGGGCCGCAGCTTGCCGAGAAGCTGGGTATCCCGCAGGTCACGTATGTCGAGGAACTGATTGAGGTTCGGGACCGCTCGGCCCGCGTGCGGCGCAACGTCGGCAACGGCTGGGAGGTCGTCGAGGTGCGGCTGCCGGTGTTGCTGACGGTGCTGGACACGGCGTCGGAGCCGCGGCCGCCGGCGGCGAGGCGGGTGATGAAGTACAAGCGGGCCCGGGCGCGCGTCGAGCTCGAGGCCGCCGTCAAGGGGAATGCGGGCGTCTCGCCCGCGCCCGGTGGTACCGGCGTCTCGCCGGTGGATATTGAACATGAGGTCGAACGGCTGGCCGAGGGTCTGCGGTCGCGCGGCCTGATGATCGAGCAGTGGAACCTGGACGACATCCAGGCGGACCTGAGCTGGTGCGGCCTGCACGGTTCGCCGACGAAGGTCCACCGCATCCAGGCCATTGTGCTGACGAAACAGGGCTACACGGAGGTCCCGCCGACAGAGGACGGCATTCGCAGCCTCATCCGCGAGTTGGTTGTGGATCACACACTCGGATGAACAATGCGGTGATAAAGTGAAAAGGCGACACCGTGATAAGGGTTGGCGTTCGGGCGCCGTTTTCACTTCATCACGTTCTCACCTTGTCACCATCACAGCACCGGAGATGCGATGATTTCGCAGAATCGCAATGGTGAGGTTTGGGTCTACGCGGAGCAGGAAGACGGTTCGCTCCACGACGTGGCCCTGGAGCTTGCCGGCAAGGCCCGGGAGCTGGCCGACCGGCTCGGCGTCAAGGTCGGGGCCGTCCTGACGGGCTGGAGCGTCCGCGAGCTGGCGTACCGGCTGATCCAGCACGGCACCGACCACGTGTATCTCGTCGAGGACCGCCGACTGGAGCATTATCAGACGCTGCCGTACGCCCGTGTCGTGACGACGCTCGTGGGGAAGCATCGGCCGCAGATTGTCGTCTTCGGCGCCACGCCGCTGGGCCGCGACCTCGCTCCCCGATGTGCGTCGGCGCTGCGCTGCGGCCTGACCGCCGACTGCACCGACCTTGACGTGGCGGACGTGGACGACCCGGCGGCGAAGAAGGTCCACAAGAACCTGCTGCTCCAGATTCGTCCGGCCTTCGGCGGGAACATCATCGCCACGATCATAAATCCAGAGCGCTGGCCGCAGATGGCGACCGTCCGCGAGGGCGTCATGCCGCTGCGCAACCCGGATATGCAGCGCAAGGGGGAGATCGTCGCGGAGAAGGTCGAGTTCCGCGACGAGGACTTCGCGGTCCGGCTGATCGAGCGGCACCGCGAGGCGCGCAAGGTAAACCTGAAGGGTGCACGGACGATCGTCGCCGGCGGCGGCGGCGTCGGCAGCAAGCAGAACTTCAAGCTGATTCACGATCTGGCGGGCGCGATCGGCGGTGCCGTGGGCGCGTCGCGGGCGGCGGTGGACGGCGGCTTCATCGACAAAGCCCACCAGGTGGGCCAGACCGGCACGACCGTGCGGCCGGCGCTGTACATCGCGTGCGGCATCAGCGGGGCGATCCAGCACCGCGCGGGCATGGAGGAGTCGGCCAAGATCGTCGCGATCAACTGGGACAAGGAAGCGCCGATCTTCGGCGTGGCCCACTACGGCATCGTCGGCGACCTGAACCAGGTGATCCCGATGATGGTGAAGGCGATTAAGGAGCGGCCGAAGGAGTGAGACCAGCCGCGAAGCGGCGTGCGAGCCTCCCTTCCTCTCAGGTCGCCACAGCGAGTCGCCTGAGGCGACCTGAGAGGGAGGGGGGTTGAGAGGCAAATATGCCCAACTTCTTCCTGGACAACGACGACATCCGGTTCCTGTTCGAGCATCTGAACCTGGCCGAGATCGCGCGCGTACAGGAACGTGATTTCGCCGACGCCGACGCCGGCGTCGATTACGCCCCGGCCGACGAGGCCGACGCGATCGACAACTACCGGCGTGTGCTCGACATCGTCGGCGACCTGGCGGGCAATACGATCGCCCCGCGGGCCGAGGAGATCGACCGCGAAGGCCACACCCTCAACGAGGACGGCACCGTCACGCTGCACCCGTTGGTCGCGGACAACCTCCGCCGCCTCGCCCAGGCCGACCTGATGGGCTTCACGCTTCCGCGCAAGTACGGCGGCCTGAACTGCCCCAACTTGATCTACACGATGGCGATCGAGATGGTCAGCCGGGCCGACGCGTCGCTGATGAACATCTTCGGTCTCCAGGGCATCGCCGAGACGATCAATGCCTTCGCCGATGACGCGATCAAGGACGAGTACCTCCCGCGGTTTGCCCGCGGCGAGGTCACCGGCGCGATGGTCCTCACCGAGCCCGACGCCGGCAGCGACCTCCAGGCCGTCCGCCTCAGAGCGGTCGAAGAGAACGGGCAGTGGTACCTCCGCGGCGTCAAGCGGTTCATCACCAACGGCTGCGGCGAGGTGCTGCTCGTGCTGGCCCGCAGCGAGCCGGACGTCAGCGACGGCCGCGGGCTGAGCCTGTTTGTCACCGACCGCAACCCGCGCGTCCGTGTGCGGCACCTGGAGCACAAGCTCGGCATCCACGGCTCGCCGACCTGCGAGCTGGTGTTCGACGAGTGCCCCGCCCGGCTCATCGGCCAGCGGCAGCGCGGCCTGATCACCTACGTCATGGCCCTGATGAACGGCGCCCGCGTCGGTATCGCCGCCCAGTCGCTGGGTGTCGGCGAAGCCGCCTACCGGCTGGCCCGTACCTACGCGAACTCACGCAAGCAGTTCGGCGGGCCGATCGAGCGGCTGCCCGCGGTGGCCGAGATGATCACGGACATGAAAATCCACCTGGAGGCGGCGCGGGCGCTGACCTATGAAACCAGCCGCATTTGCGACCTGGAGAACAACAACACCTGGGTGCTCGAAATGCAGGGTGGCACAGGCGTCCCGCCTGTGGCCGCGGATGAGCTGAAGGAGCGCAAGCAGCTTGCCAAGACGCTCAAGCGGCTCAACGGGATGTTGACGCCGATGGCGAAGTACTACGCCTCGGAAATGTGCGTGAAGCTCGCCGACACCTGCATCCAGGTTCTCGGCGGCTCCGGCTACATGCAGGATTACCCCGCCGAGCGGTATCTCCGCGACGCCCGCATCACGACCATCTACGAGGGCACGAGCCAGCTCCAGATCGTGGCGGCGGTGCGCGGCGTGTGCTCCGGGGCGTTTGAGAAGCGAATCCTCGAACTGGAAGAAATCAACTACGGCGACCCGCTGCTGGCCGAGCTCAAGGAGAAGCTCCGCGAGGGCCGTTCGCACGTGCTCAACGCGATCACGTTTGTGAAGGGGCAGGGGACCGACTACCTCGACCTGGCCGGCCGCAAGCTGGTCGATGCGGCGATTTCAGTCCTCGTCGGCCACCTCTTCCTGCAACAAGCCGCCGGCGTCACGCTCTCCGGCCCAAACGTTGCCAGCGCAACGAAGAGCGTCGGCGTCTCGCCGGCAACGGCGGCGGGCGCCGACTCCAGTAGCGCCGGATCTCCGAGTCCGGCGTCAGGCACCAGTACCACCGGCGTCAGCCCGGCGTCCGTAGCGGCCGGGCTCTGCACCGGCCGTCTGGACGCCGCCAGGCTGGCGGCCCTCCGCGACCGCAAGAAGCGCGTCGCCAAGCGCTTCATCGAAACGGAGCTGCCGAAGATCCGCCTCAACTGCGAGATGGTCCAATCCGGCGACAAGACGCCGCTGGAGGAATACGCCCTCCTGGCTGGCCCCGTCCCGGCGAAAGAGTAGCCGGGCATTCGAAGAGCGACCGACGCGCACCGGCTTGCCGGACCCTGCACGAGCGGTGAGCACTCCGGAACCCCCCTCTCTATCAGGGAGGGGGTTGGGGGAGCATCCGAATCGCCCGTGCGAACCAGGGTGGCCTTCGTGCAAGGCTCGCGTGCGCGGTGCGAAGCACACCCGCCGGCGCTCGCCGCCGGTTGGTAGGGCAAAGCGCCGCCCTGGTGTTGGCCGGGCGGCCGGGCGGCCGGCTACGGGGTCGGGCGGTCCGGCCCGGTCCGCAGCAGCTCGATGACTTGCGGCAGCCTGCGGGCGCGCAGGTCGCGGAACTCCGCCGGCAACTCGTCCTCGCGGATGAGAAAGTCGATGGTGGTGCCGTCGGTGCCGACCGGGACGCGCAGAATGGCGGCCACACGGGCCTCGCCGCCGGGCCGGACGGCCTCGTCCTTGCCGGCAGCCCCGACCACGATGCCGTCGTCCACCACCTCGTACCACAAGCCGGTACGACCGACGAGCAGCTCGAGGATTTGCCGCACGGTCGTTTGCCGCTGGACCAGGTCCACATAACGTTCCCGCGCGGCGACACGTTGCAGCGCCCCCGGCTCAAAGTGGATCGTGATGTCGACTCGGCGGCCCAGGTCCAGCAGCAACTCATCCAGCGGCCGACGCCGGTAGTTCAGGTCCAGCGGGCGATCGAGCCGTTGCTGGATATCCTCGCTGCGGCCGTAGACGACGATCGTGGAGCCGGACGGCACCCACAGCCACCCCAGGCCGGCGGTCGCGGCCTCGAGCTGGGCCAGGGCGGCCGCGGCGGGGGCGGCGGCCAGGGCCCGGTCGAACGCGGCCCGCGGATCGGGCGTCGGCGGCACACGGAACTCGACGGCCCGGCGCTCGGCGGGCAGCGCGCTCCAGGGCTGCGCGGCCAGATGTTGCAGCAGCGTCACTTCATCGAGCGTCAGGCGGCGACCCAGTCGGTCCAGCACCGGCCCCGGCTCGACGACGACGTCGTTGCCATCCACGCGCAGGCGCAGGCCGAGCCCGTCGAAGATGCGGCCCAGCGCCTGCCGCACCGACACGTTGTCCAGCGCCAGCGACAGCCGGGTCTGTTCGCCGTAAGGGAGCCATTCGACGGCAGCCTCGTCCAGGACGAAGTGCAAGCCGGTGAGCTTCTCCAATTCGAGCAACGCATCGCGGACGGGGCGCTCGGAGATTTCGACGCGCTGCGTGATGCGCTGGTCGAGGGCGGCCTCCACCAAATCGCGCAACCCTTGCGCGAAGACGGGCGGCACTGCCACCCCCCAATACAGCGCCAGCCCCGTGATAGCCTGAATCCAACGCAGCCGGGCCTTCGCAGTTCGCATGTCATTCGCCTCAGAAGACGTCCGTCGTCCCGCGTGTCGGCGTGCTCGCCGCGAGCGGGTCTACCAGTATCAGACACTCCGGCGGCGGCGAGGTGGGTTCGGCGACCGACAATCGCACCTCGACCGTCTCGCCGGCCACGGCCGGCGGCGGCAAGACGACCACCTGCACCAGTCCGCGCACCGGGGGTAGGGGGCCTGCGGTCGGGCGGAGCGCGAGCAGGACGGCCGCCGCGGCCGCCAGTCCGGCCGCCGCCGTGGCAAGCCATTGCTGGCGCCGGTGCCCACGGCGTCGCTCGCCGGATGCGCCGGTCACGGCCCGCACGATGCGGGCGTGCAGGCGCGGCCAGTCAATGCGGCGATCGACGTCCGCGAGCCCGGCCAGGACTGCGTCGAGGGCCGCGTTGCGCGCGTCGTCGGGCGCGGCGAACGTGGCCTGGTGTGGCACCGGCCACGGGCCGGCGCGCGTCGTCCGGGCCGCAATTCGACGGTGCAGCGCCGCCCAGTCGATTCCGCGGGGTGCCGGGAACCCACGGCGTAGCAGGGTGTCAAACCGCTCCCATTCCGTCAGCAGCGGCTTCAGCTCCGGGTCCGCGGCGAGGGCGGCGTCGAGGCGTGCGCGCAGTTCCGCCTCGTGCCGGGCGTCCAGCCACGCGCAAACGAGTTGTTCAAATGCCGCACCGTTCACCGCATCACCGCCTGGCACCGCGCCACGTTCGGACCGCTCACAGGAACTCCGCCAAGTGGGCCTTCATTTTCTGTCGCGCCTGAAAGACGTGCCATTTCACGGCCTCGACGCTGCAATTCAGGATGCGGGCCACGTCCTTCTGCGGCAACTGCTCGATGCTGAACAGCACCAACGCCGCCCGCTGCTGCGGCGGCAGGGTGGCCAGGCCGTCCTGAATGCGGGCTTCGAGTTCCGCCGCCGCCAGGCGTGCCCCCGGCCGGTGCTCCGATTGCGGCCCGTCCGACAGTACCTCGTCCGGTCCCTGATCGTCGTTCCGCAGGCAGTCTTCGAAGGACAGCCGCGGTCGGCGGGACCGCCGGTAGTTCAGCGACAGGTTCGTGACGATCCGGAGCAACCATGAGCCAAACCGGTCGGGGGCTTCCAGCGCGGACAGGCCGCGGTAGGCCCGGACGAAGGCCTCCTGGCACACTTCCAAAGCGTCGTGCAGGTTGCCCAACAGGCGGTACGCCACGGACGTCGCTCGTCGCTGGTACCGCTCGATGAGCTGGTCGAACGCCTCGCGCCGCCCGTCCAGCGTCCCGCGTACGAGGTCGGCGTCGTCCGGCGGGCCGTGGGGCGAGCCCTGCGATTCCACGTGTTCACCTGCCTTTGTGGACACCGCGACACGGCGATGGTTGGGCCGGCCGAGCGGGTCCACCGTCGATTCCGACAGTCCGGGCGAGGGCATTATTCTCGACGCGGCGGCCGTTGACGAGCGCGACGTGGGCCAGTGGCCACCCGGATCGGGAGCCGATGTCAGGCAACCAAGCCGGTCGCGGGCCGACCGCGGGTTCCCACGGAGTAGCGGGACGCACGGGGTTATGGGACAGCCTATTCAGACCTGATTATCGCTGCGCTAGGATGGCGTTACTGAACCAGCTACAATGACGACTGAATAAGGGGGAGTTGTGCGCGGTGCCACGCGTTGGGGCACCGTTGGGATGGTAGTGGGGAAGCAAGCGTGGGGCGTCGGCTCATGACGAATGCGGAGCCTCAGCCGCCCGGACAGGCTTTGAGGCCAGCGAGGCGTTACCGCGAACTGCCCCGCCCGGAGCCGGTCCTCCTGCTCTTGGCGCTGCTCGCCACGCTGGCCGCAAAGCTGCTGGTCGCGCGGCGCTATCACGGGGGTGACGTGCTCGCGGCGTGGTCGCGGGTGACCCTGGCCGACATCGCCTTCCTGGCCGGCGTCGCGACGCTTACCGCCGCGCTCTACGCCATTCGTCCCGCCAAGGTGCTCCAGCGACTGGGCGTGTTGCTGGGCCTGCTCGTGGCGGCCTGGGCCGCCCTGAACGCGGTGTGGGCCATGGCCACGGGCGTGCAGCTTCACCCCGGCGTCCTGCTGGTCGTACTGCGTCACCCGGCCGAGTTCGGTCCCACCGTGCAGCCGCAGCTTCGAGCGCACCCGGTGGGGGCAATCGCCGGGGTGATCGCGGTCGTGGCCGTCGCGGCTTATGCGTTCATGCATCTGGTTCGCCCGCCGGAGCTGTGCTACACACGTCGGAAGCTCCTGACCGCGAGCGTGTGGGGCGCGCTCGTGGTCACGAACTTCACCCTGTCTCACCATCTGCTGCCCTTGCCGGTCGTACCGTCTCTGGGACAGGTGCTGGGCTACAGCAGCCATTGGAATGCGCTGCGCGCCCTGGTAGCCGGTTCGGACCACTCGAATGGAAGCGGGGTGCAGACCCGACACTTGCCACGGGTTGGCGAGCGGGATGTGACGACACCGCCGCCCGGCCGGTTCCCGCCCATCGTGATCGTGCTGCTGGAAAGCGTGTCTTACGCGGCAGCCGCCCTGGACGACGCGGCCCAAACGCCGATGCCGACGCTTCGACGGCTGGGTCTGGAGGGTGCCGATTTGATCCACACGCGGGTGCCGGTGTCGCAGACCGGCAAGGCGTTCTGGGCCGTGCTGATCGGCACGACCCCCGACGTGTCCGACGATTACGCCGAGGCGACCCTGGCCGATCAGCCGTACGAAGGCTTGCCGTCGCTATTGCGGCGAGTGGGCTATCGCAGCGCGTTTTTTCAGATGGCCAAGGGCGCCTTCGAGTGCGCGCCGGGCGCGATGCACAACTTCGGCTTCGACTGGGCGTGGTTCCGCGAGAACCTGGAAGACCCGTCGGCCGATCTCGGTTACCTCGCCGGAGACGACTTCCGGATGTTGGACCCGGCCCTGGCGTGGGCCACCCAGGACGACCGGCCGTTCCTGTTGATGATGATCACATCCGTGGCGCACGATCCCTATGACGTGCCGGCGACCTTCGGTCCTCGCCTGGCCGACCGGGAGGCGGCGTATCTCCAGGCCGTCCGCTATACCGACGCCTTCCTGGCGGAGCTGTGCCGACGGCTCGACGGCCTCGCCCTACTCGATGAGACGCTGCTGTGTGTGTTGGGCGATCACGGGGAGAGCTTGCGGCCCGACGCGCAGCGGACGCGCTGGGTGCCGTACGAGGAGGTGGTCCGTGTCCCGTGGGTGATTCGATGGCCGGGGCACGTGCCCGTCGGCCTGCCCCGCCGAATCGGATGCTGGCGCGGCACATCACATCGGTTGAACATCGCAGCTTGATCATTGCTCTTCTCACGAGGGCCAGATCCGCCGAAAGGCCGCGACCAACCCGTCCCAGTACGCAGGCCACCGTGCTCCATCCGCCGCCACCCACACGGCTGTCACGCCGAGGACCAGCAGCAGAAGCAACCAGACCAAGAGTCGCACGCGTCCGATTCGCTTACGGAGTCTCGTGATCTCGGCTTTTTGCTGCTCCAACTGCTGCTGACTCGCCTTGCTGCTGTCGTCGATAGCCGTGTGCATCGACTTGGTCACCTCTGCTATCTGCTTTTCAAGGTTGCTGCCGAACTCCGTCAACCGATATGACACCTGTGCCTGAGCAGCCTGGACTGTCTCCTTCATCTTGGCGACACGCTGCTCGAATGCCGACAGCCGACCTAGCAAGTCCGACCGCGTGGTTTCTGCTCGGGCTCGCGCCTCCTCCGATACCCTGCTTACCTCAGCTTCAAGGCCGTCCACCGCGGGTTTCAAGTTGTCAAACGTGATCTTGGTACGCTCGTATGCTGTGGCCACCTTTTCCAGGTCGGCGTGGTGCTGATCCCGAAATGCCTCCAACGCCTTTTCCTGGCCAAGCCGCCACGCCTCGTTGTCCTTCGTGGTCTTCACCTGCATCTTGCCGAGTGCAACCTTGGTCTCATCAATGAGCTTGGTCAGCTTGCTCTCGATTCGCGTTCCTGTTGTGAAGAAGTCGGCTAGAGTTGATTCGCTTTCTTGGCGAAACTCCTTCAGGGTTTTTTCGAACCCATCAGCCAACTGCTGGGTTTTCGCCAAGCCCCCCTCGGCATCTTTGAGCCGCTGCTCGACGCTCGACGTGAGGGTCGTCAGGGAGTCGCGGATGCCACGCAGCTTGGTGATCAGAGCGGCGAGTTCTTTCTGGTCCGACTCCATCAGTTGAAGCCGACGGCGAGCTTCATCCAAGTCCAAAATGCTCTTTGATGTCATAGGCGACCTCACGCGAAAAACGCGTCAGCCGCAGCCAACGCGGATTTGACCGACTTCGATGCCGCGTGCGAATACTCCGCGCACAGGGCCACGGCGAGATTGTCTTGCTCGGCACGTTCCAATTTCGCCTCCGCCGCGTACTCCGCAAGCTCCAACAGCCCTTCGCGGTCGTCCAACGCACTGCCCGATACCGCATACGCCCTAATCGCTTCAGCAGCATCGTGCTGTCGGTAGCGGTGGAAGCCGTGGCGGGCAACGGATGGGTCTCTACGCTGGACGTTCGCCACCCGAGCGAAGTTGCGGAAGTAGCGATGCGCATCCTCTCGGTCCCTCGCGGCGAACGCTTCAGCCGCCATCAGGTTCGCTGCGAGGTTGTCAGGATCAGACTCGATATGCGTCGTGGCTTGGTGCTGGAGTCCCTCCACAACGCCGCGAGAACAGGCTTCAGCGACGACGTGCTGAACGTCGCCAAGTTCCTGCGTCGTGAACGTCTCTTCTGCCTTGGCAAAAAGATCGCGGTATTGCAGGCCATCTGGAGCAGGCGTGGCCCGCGTTTGTTTGAAGTGAAGATCAGGTACGCAGCTACGACTGTCGCAGAATCCACAGGCGTAGCTATCGTCGCCGTGCGCCTGCTCGGTCATGCCGCTCAGGAGCACCTTTCGACGACACGAGTCGTCATGGCGAACGTATCGCAGCAGCTTGGCAAACGACTCCATCCGCATCTTGATGACGTGCGCCCTAACCGCCGCAAACAGCCGACGGGCAGCGTATTCGACATGTCCTCGCGTCAATTCGCCTGTCAAGTCGATGGGCATCTGCTCCGTCAGACTCCGAAGAATCTCTCGTCGGGCTTTCTGATCAACTCCCTCTCCGTCGTCTCGACTGATGGAACTTATGTTGACCATTTGTCCGCAAAGGGCATCGAGCACCTTCCGCACGGAGGGCGACGAGGTCGTCCACACATGGAACTTCACGTCGAAGGCCCGCCCACCACCTCTGCTCCTGGGAATGTACTCCAGCATGAAGTGCCTGACCAAGCCAAGTTGTTGTAGCCGAAAGAGGTGGTTTTGCTTACGTTGGAGCAGCTTGTCGGCCCTGGGAGCGCCCCCACGGACATAATGCGTGATTCTGCCGTCATCACCCTGCGGCGATGTGCTGATCGTTTGCCACAGGTCCGCACAGGCTGGAGCGAAGGTGTCTGGTTTCGCGTACGAATCGAGCAGCATGATGAGCTGTCGGGAAAGATCGCAGGGCTCAGGCAGCCCGATATGCTCAGGACATCTGCGATACTGACGGTTCTTCCCAAGCAAACAAGGGGGGAGGATCTCCTCGTCATCAGCCTCCGCATAGTCAGCGTAGGTGATCGGGCGGTCGATGTGCCGCTTCAGGCATTCGGGCTGAGGAAGGCGGACGAGCAAGGCACAATGGGCGTGCTCGTCATCACGGCCAGCCCGCCCCACCTCCTGATAATAGGATTCGAGGCTGGATGACAGACCGTGGTGTACGATGAAACGAAGCCCGCGATGGTCGATCCCCATCCCGTAGGCTTTTGTCGTGACCAGGAGCGGAAACTCGTTCTTCTTGAACTGGAACTGGGTCTCGGCAAGCTCACGAGACCAATCTTCGTGGAACAGGGGTTGAGCAAATCGATGCCCGTTGGAGCACTCGAAGAGTCGCTCGTCTTCGTCATCGTCTTGATCCTGCTTTAGAACGCTCCTCATCGCGTAGTGGGTTTGTCCTTGCTGTTCGCACATCGGGCAGAAGTCGGGGGATTCTGCCGCGTACAACCTGACCGCCTCTTCGTCAATGATCCCTGCCGCGATGAGAAAGTCACGGACGGCTCCGACGCCATCCTGCCACGCTGTTTGACCGTGAGCGTTCTTGTACAGACAGAAAATGGCACCTGACCCACGACCTCGCCACTCTCCGTTGGCGAAGCGCTTCCACGTAAAGTTGTGGTTGTAGTGCAGGGCCGTCGGGATGGCCCGCAAGAGTGCGCTCTTCAACGCTCGCTGACGGTCGAGCGGATAGTCTGTCCCTTCAATTCTGTGGACGGACAGGGACAGCTCGGTGCGGTCAATGTTCGCCTCTGCGATTAGATCCCCGTCATCCCGCGAATCGCATGGGTCCAGGTCGAGAATCGAGCACACGTCGCGTCGCACGGGTGGCGAAGCAGTCGCAGTGAGGGCGACGATGGGGCACGGATGTCCTGGCTGCCTCTCTCGGATGCTCGCCAGAAATTGCGGAATCTGCATATACGACAGGCGGAAATCGTGGCCCCACTCTGAGACACAGTGAGCTTCGTCAATCGCCACGAAGCTGATGTGAGCCTCCGCAGCGGCGGCGGCCAGTCTCGTGGCGAATTTGAGTTCCTGTAGCCGCTCGGGCGAAACGTACAGCAGCTTCGTGCGTCCGTTGATGAAATCGTCGATGGCACGCTCTTTTTCATCTGCACCTTGGTCGTACCGAATGGCCTCCACGGCGTTTACACCGCGTGCCAATTGGAGGTCTTGAAGCTGGTCCCGCATAAGGGCTCGTAGCGGGGAAATGACCAAGGCCCCGCCTGGAAGGAGCATGGCAGGCACCTGAAACGCGACGGATTTCCCCCGTCCCGTCGGCATGATGCCAAAGACATCCTTTCCCTGGAGGACGCGTTGAACAAGCTCGTACTGTCGCTCTTCGGCCTTCGGCCGATCCGCGTCGTGGTGGTGATACAGATGCGGAATCCGCAGAAGGCGGCGAACGAAGTAGTCGAGCAGTTGTTTGCTGAGGTCGCAAGGCCGCATCGTGTTTCTATCGCCTGGCCTCGGCAATGAGAGAGCGAGCAGCCGCGCTCGAAGAACGCTCGCAGCCGCCGATTCACGGCCGAGAACATCGGGGCGATCCCCCTCAGGAACGACGGGAATACGGCCCTCTCGACTTAGATCGACGATCAGGTCCACCGAGCCCACCGTTCCATCGCTGGGAGGTGGCTCAAACGACAGATCGAAGGTCGCACTGCCGTCGAGCTGGTCAGGGCCGCGCAGCGTTGCTTTCGCATACGCATCGAGCAGCACGGAATCGCCTGCATCAGAAGTGAGTAGCTTGACTGAACGAGGCCACTCGACGGCAACGTTGTACAACGCCTGAAGCCGATTGATCAAGTGCGACAAGTCGCGGAGAGCGAGGCAAAGCAGTCCGCGAGGCGACGACCGATCAACGACGGTGAAGCATGTCTGCCCCATCGCTCGGCTGAGTGCCAGCAGGACCGCGAGTTGCACGGGTCGAAACCAGTCGCAGAACTCCTCGGCCAAGGCAACCCGAGATATGTCGGTTCGAGTCGGCTGTTTGACGGTCGTGTCGAACAGCGTCGGCATCTCGACGCTTATCTGCGGAATGTTCCGATGAAGCTCAGCGATGACTGACTCAGGTTCCTGGAGGATACGCCTCGCGGGGTAGCGGAAGACAGGGTAGCCCAGCGCTTGGATCGTGTTTTGCCGTCTCAATTCGTACTCAAAGCGATCTGGGCCGATGCGTGATGGGTCGTGATACTCACGACCGTCCACCTCGACGACAACGGCACCGCTGGGTGTGCGGATCAGAAAATCGACGACATACGGGTAATCCGCAAACTGCCTTTCGGCATGAACCGCCGAGAGCACGCCCGTGCCGTAAGCGGGAACGAGGACGTTCACTACGAACGCCCGCTCAGCGAAATGAGGATCGGGGTTATCTTCGGCAGGCTCGTACAGGCCGCTTTCACGCATCCATGCCTCGACCGACTCGGCTCCACAAATCCCGCCGAACGCCGAACGTACCTGAGCGGCTCGTTGGAGATACGCTGGACCGAAGCGATAGTCCACGAGATACGAAGGCCCTGCGTAGTAGGCCTCCGCATTCACCAGATCCTCCTCGGCATCGGGATAGGTTGCGTTTGCGAAGCGGTGCTTGGGTGGCTCAGAGAAGAGAGTCGGCTCGTTCCTGTGGAGGTAGCTGATTACAGCGTACTCGACGGCCCAGGGAAGCTGCTTGAAGCGGCTCTCGACCTTCTGCTCAGCGGAGATGCCTTCGACTTCGTGGTCGTTTAGCTGCGGATCGATCAGGCGAGCGAGAATGTCGATGAACTCTCTCGCGGTCGCCGAACGTGCAGGCATCTGCTCATCCCTCGCCATGCCTATCGAGGCATGCGACTTGGGCGGTGCTGTGATACGCAGCAAGCCCCTGATCTTGCCATTATGCCGCTACATGCACATCGGCTCAACGACATTCACCGCGTACGCCGCAGCCGAGCGACAGCAATCTGGCCCGAGCAAGCTCCCGCCCGACTTTTTTGGGTCATCTCCGAATTCCGGGGCGTAGATGAGCCAACGGCAGTCCGGTTCTATCTTGTTGTTCTGCAAGGACATCAAGAGAACAGGAGCTGCCGATGGCGGACGCGAAGCTTATCGAGGTGCTGGGTGGA
>JBFMAI010000038.1:0-128995 GCA_040755725.1 Planctomycetota bacterium
TCGCCCACGCCACGAGCTGGCCGACGTTGCCGCTCGTGTCGTGGAAGTACAGGTAATCGCCGGCGTCCAGCCCGCCGCCGCCCGCTCCGCCGCCGGTCTGGGCCTGATGGACGGCCAGCAAGCCGCCGACGCCGGCCAGGCCGTCGAGCGTGCCGCTGAGGTCCAAGCCCCAGGTGTAGGCCCGCAGGACGGCGTTGCTGTTCATCGCGTCCAGCTCCAGGATCGGCAGCCAGCCGTGATACATGAACTTCCGCCGCTCCGTCACCACGTAGTCGTCCGGCGAGCCGGCGGTCCACGTCTGCACTTCCTTCTGGACGCACCGGCCCAGGTAATCGTACCAGAACTTAACCGCTTTGTCACCATAAACTTGCGTGCCGTTCGCCGGCTGGACCTGGATCAGACGGTTCTCGGCGTCCCAGAGGTACTCCGCCCGCAGCCCGACCCCGCCGGCGGTGTGGCCCAGCAAAGCAACGAAAGCGTTCACGTCGCCGTAATCGACCAGCCCGTCGCCGTTGATGTCGCCGTTGAGGATGTTGCAGTTCGGATACGCCGCCGCGTAGCCGGCGGGGTTGGAGACGGCCAGGACGAAGGCGTTGACGTCGCCTAAGTTGATCTGCCCGTCGCAGTTCATGTCGCCGGAGATGAAGGTCTCGGCCAGGTTCCCGTCGTCGTCATAGCGGAAGCCCTGGGCGACGAGGGGCTCCTGGACGCTGACGAACCGCCGGCTGCGGTGGTACTGGTTCAGCTCGTTGAGGTAGTAGTCCGTCGTGGCGTCCGGGGGGCACTCCCCCGCGGGGCTTGCCGGGGTGCCCCTTCATGGGTACAAGGGCTCCGTTTCGGACCCGGTTGGGCCTGGAGAATTGCGATGAAGACGTCCGAGTCGCTGCACAAGAAGATCGTGGACCGCAAGGTCGTTGTCGGGGTGGTCGGCCTGGGGTACGTCGGCCTGCCGCTGGTGCGGGAGTTCTGCACCTCGGGCGTGCGCGTCATCGGCTTCGACATCGACGACGCCAAGGTGCGCATGTTGAAGGCGGGGCGCACCTACATCGAGCACCTGCCGGGCGCGTTCTTCAAGGGGCTGATCCGCCGGGGGCTCTTCACCCCCACCTCCAACATGAACGACCTCAGCAAGCCGGACGCGATCCTCATTTGCGTCCCGACGCCGCTCGACAAGATGCGCGAGCCCGACATGTCGTACATCGAGCACACGACGGAGGACATCGCGCGGCGTTTGCGGCGCGGCCAGCTCATCGTGCTCGAGAGCACGACCTATCCGGGCACGACGCGGGAAGTGATGAAACCGCGCCTGGACGCCACGGGCCTCAAACTGGACCAGGATTACTTCCTGGCGTTCTCACCGGAGCGCGAGGATCCCGGACGCACGGACATCACGACGCGGCAGATTCCCAAAGTGGTAGGCGGGGCGACGGCAACCAGCGGGAAGCTGGCGGCGGGGGTGTACGGGCTGGCGCTGGAGACCGTGGTGCCGGTGCCAACGTGCGAAGTCGCCGAGGCGTGCAAGATCGTCGAGAACGTGTACCGGTGCGTAAACATCGCCCTGGTCAACGAGCTGAAGATGCTCTTCGACCGCATGGGGATTGACGTGTGGGAGGTCATCGAGGCGGCCAAGACCAAGCCGTTCGGCTTCCAGCCGTTCTACCCCGGACCGGGCCTCGGCGGGCACTGCATCCCGATCGACCCGTTCTACCTGTCGTGGAAGGCCCGGCAGTACAACATGACGACGCGGTTCATCGAGTTGGCCGGCGAGATCAACACGCACATGCCGGAGTACGTCATCACCCGGGTGATGGAAGCGCTGAACGAGCGCGGCAAGTCCTTGAAGGGGTCCAACGTGTTGGTCCTGGGGCTGGCGTACAAGAAGGACGTGGACGACGTGCGCGAGTCGCCGTCCGTCACGCTGATCGAGCTGCTCCAGGCGCGGGGAGCGAAGGTCAGCTACCACGATCCGCACATCCCGACGGCCAAGCCGATGCGCGAGCACAACATCACACACCTACGGAGTGTGCCGCTCACGCCGGCCACGCTGCGTAAGACGGACTGCGTACTGATCGCCACCGACCACAGCCGGGTGGATTACGACCTGGTGTGCCGTCACGCGCCGCTGGTCGTGGACACGCGCAATGCCACGGCGCGCAAAAAACGGGCGGCCGGGCGGGTTGTGAAGGCGTAGTCGCCTACGAGCGTCCCGCGCGGCCGACCGCGCGGTCCGGATGCGCCATCGCGCACCACGGACCCTGGGGATGAACCGGAACGGCCGGCAGCGGCACCGTGTCGCCAGCATCCACTTGTTCCCCGCGGGCAACTTCGCCCCGCTTCGAGGCGCTGCGCGCGGGCCACCGGCATCGAGCCGAACCGGAAACCGCGGCGGGCGCCGCACAGGTGCGGCGCGTCCGCATATTTCCAAGCCCCCTCCCTGGGGTTACCTGCATCCTTGTCGTCGAGGCGACCGTTGTTGACGCCTCGGCGTCGCCGGGGTATGCGTTCGGCGACGCCCGCCCGGTAGAAAGTATTCACCGCATTTGACAGGCTGTCAAATGGAATGACGGTTTTTCGCCGTCACTTGTCGAGAGACTCGTTGCTGTCGGGAGCGTCGGGTGATCCTTCAGCCCGCGTGGTTTCAAGACGCGACCAGAATGCCCGCGCTTGCTGGGTCAGCGTGTCGTCCAGGTTCTCCGGAACACCCGAATCGGGCAGCGGCACGGGGAACCCCTCGCCTGGGCGGGGCTTCAGCAGCCACTGGCCGACCAGCCAGGTCTGCTCCATGCGTACGGCGTCGGACAGGTTCGCCGCGGGCTGCTCGGGCGGCGTGGCCAGCCAGGTTCTTGCGCCGGCCACGAGGCGCCGCTCGGTGACTACCGGGCCGTCGGTGAGGTGGCCGCCGTGAAACGAGAGCAGCTTCCAGGCCCGTCGGCGGGCCACGCGCAGCACGAGCAGGCAGCGGAACTGCTCCCAGACCCGTACATGGGGGCCCCACTGTCGTTGCCAATACCGGGCGAACTCGATCTGCCGTTTCAGGAGGGCCGCCCGCTCATAACGCCGCTCTGCCGCCGCGCGCTGCATCTCCGCCGCCGCGGCCCCGATCCATGGTTGAACACCGCCGGCCGCAAAACGCCACGCGGCGCGGCAGCGTTCCAAGTACGCGGCCAAGGGTACGCTGCCGTCGCAGGGAGCGTCACACCGCCCCATTTCGGCGTAGGCGCAGCGCGTCCCGTGCGGGGCCCGGCTCACCTGCTCGGGATAACGGCACAGGTCGAGCAAGTCCCACAGGCCGTGCAGCGCCTCCTGGGCCGCCTTGACCGACGCCCAGGGCCCGATGAACTGCCCCGGCTGACACCAGATCCGCTCGGTGACGCGCAACTCGGGCACCGCGCGGTCCCAGTCCACGTTCAGGAAGTACGCGGGACCGAACGCGATCCGACGCCGATAGTCCGCCGGGTACAACGCCCGCGCCAAGCGGTAGTACCACCACCGGGCCTCGAACGCGGTGCCCACGGGTCGCCAACGCACCGCGCGGACAATTTCGGTCAGGTCGGTGCGTCCGGGGCGTGGGCCGGCGACTTCCGCGAACCGCGCGGTCAGCAAACGCCGTAGCGACTGCGTGGTCGCCAACTGGACGGGGGTCTCGGAGGTGTCGAGCAGAAGGTAGATGGTCGGGCCGGACGGCAAGGACCGCAGCTCCGCGGGCGTCGGGCACGCCGCCCAGGCACACGCCTCGGGCAGCGCGGCACGGATCTCGGTCGGCAACTTGGCGGCAGACATCCGAATCCGGGGACGGCTTTTCCCGACGCGGGGCCGCGCGGCGGCTTACACCGGCATGCCGGTGATCTCCCCCTCGAAGACCATTGTGGAGCCGACGAAGCCCTGGGAGGCGCAGATCATCCGGCGGGGCTTCATTTGAATGGCCTGTCCGATCACGACAAAGCGACACGGAGGCTGCACGGTGCCGCGGAACTTCACCTTGTCGACGCCGGTGAAGCCCAGGAACCCGGCGCCCGGGAACAGGTGGTGGTAGAGGTAACTGGCGAGCTGGGCGGCGGTTTCGATCATGAGGACGCCCGGGAACAGCGGCCGCCCGGGGATGTGCCCGCGCACCCAGAACTCGTCCGGCCGAACGTCGTGGAAGCCGGCATACTGCCCCCGCTCGACGTCGATGTGGGCCACGCCATCGAGCAAGGCAAACTCGAAACGATGGGGGTTGACGCGCTCGATCGCGGCGCGGTCGGCGACCAACCGGGAGAAATCAAGCTGCGCCGGGTCGAGAAATGGCAGGGGAGGCATTGGCCCTCACTGATAGAGGCAAGCTGGACGGACCCGCGACGGCGGCTCAGGCGGGCGGCGGCGTCTCATCGGTGCGCAGGTCCAGCACCTTCTTGCGGACCGCCTGGGCGGTGTTCTTGATGTCCTGCATCGCCTTGCGGACCCGCGTCCCGGCCGCCTTGTTGCCGCCGACCGCCTTGTAAACGTCGTCGGCGACCTCTTCGACGAGCTGCTTGAGCTTGAGGTACTCCTCCATGATTGCTAAGTCTCCCTGTTGCGGCCCGTTTGCCCGCGGCGACCGCGCCCGGGCATCCCAGCCGGCACCTGTCGCCCGAATTATCGGCACGGCGACCCGCGAACCCTTCGTCGCCGCCCGTCGGAGCGACCGGAATGGCATTTTCTAGCACTGCGGGGAGGCGTTGGCAAGGGTTCGGCCCCGGCAAACAGCGGGGAAATGCTGGGTGTAAGCAATCGGCCTCTGCTGGTTCTGCCCCGGGATTCCCTGGCCCCAGACGCCCGGAGCGCTCCCGCGCAATGGCTGCGGCATCCCCCTTGGGACCGGCGATGGAACCCACCCGCGCCCGTCAGGAAGTGATCTCCTGGTCGGCGGATACCGCTTCCTCACGGTCGCGGCTTGGATCAATAGGCAGTACTGCCCGGCGCTCTCAGCCCTCGATCAGCCCCTTCGCCCCCAGGTACAGCAGTACGATTTGGACGGCCTGGTCCGGGGTGAGTTCGGCCGTGTCCAGAACCAGCTCGGGGTTCAGCGGTTCTTCGTACGGCGCCGAGACGCCAGTGAACTCCTTCAGCTCGCCCGCCTTGGCCTTCTTGTACAGGCCCTTGGGATCGCGCTGCTCGCAGAGCTCGACCGGGGTGCGCACGTAGACCTCGATGAACGGCAACCCGGCCTCCTGGTGAAGCTTGCGGGCCTGGTCCCGGTCGGCGCGATAGGGGCTGATGAAGCTCGTGCAGGTCAGCAGGCCGGCGTCCGCGAACAGCTTGGCCACCTCCCCGATCCGCCGGATGTTCTCCACCCGGTCGTCGGGCGAGAAGCCGAGGTTCTTGTTGAGCCCGTGGCGGATGTTGTCGCCGTCCAGCACGTAGGCCACGTGCCCGCGTTCGACGAGCGCATGTTCCAGCGTGAAGGCGATGGTGCTCTTGCCGGACGAAGGCAGGCCGGTGAACCAGATCGTCGCCCCCCGCTGTTTGAGTAGCCGATGGCGGTCGTCCCGCTCCACATGCCCGTGGTGCCACGTGATGTTCGTCGCTTTTTGCTGCGCCATGACCATCTTCCACACTGAAGGTCGGGGCCGCCCGCGCGGCCGGAAGCGGGAGAATAGCGGCGAACACCCCGCGCGAATAGACCCCGCGGCGACGCCGACCGAGAATGCCGCCGCTGGAAACGCGGCCTGCGTGGAACGCCCTACCGTGTGCCGGCGCCACGCGATACCTCGCCCCGGTGGTTCCCGCTTATTCGGACGTGCGCGACCGACGGGTCAAGTTACCCAAACTGCACTTTCGCCTTGACTGCGTCCGTGGGGCGGGATAGCGTAAAGATGAAGGAGAAAGAGGTTCACGACTCGAGCACGCGCTTCCTTCCCCACGGCCCGCGCGGGCCGTGACGGTGCCTGCACGGGCGATGGGAAGTAGCGGACCAGTCGGAACTTTGACTTGAGCAGGGCTGCTCGCGGCTGGGATGCAGTTCTGTCAACCGTTGATGTGCGGCCGTGCGTCCAGTTCCAAGGGCCGTGTGTGCCCGAGCCAACCAGCCTGTTGCCGCGGGGCCGGACGCAATTGGCCACGTATCAACGTTGAACCATAAGCGGAGCGCCGGCAAAGGTTGACGCTCACTCAGCCGGCCTACCCCCACATTCGTGGCACCTCTGTCGGCCTCTCACCCGACAGGGGTGTTCTTTTTAGCTCATCGCGCGGGCGTGCGACCGCGCCGCCGCCTGCCGCGTTTGCCCCACCGCCCCGTTTGTCGCGCCGGCCGCAGCGCGGTACGCTAGAAGGCAGCACGGCGTGCCGCTCGGACCACACCAACGCGCGTCACGCCGTCCATCTTCACTTACCGCCGGGAGTAAATGATGGCCGGGACGGTCTCTTCCACCGACCGACTTGGACCACTGGGGACAGAGGGCCCCGACACCTCCCGCGCCGGCGTGCTGGTCAATCTGCTGCGCTTGCGCTGGTTCATCCGGCTGCGATGGCTGTTCGTCGGGGCCGCGTTGGCGGTACTGGCCCTCGAGCATCTCGTCTTCCCGGCCACCCGCCGGCCCGCCGCACTGCCGAACGTCGTGTTCGCGGTGGCCGCGATCAACGTGGTGTGGCTGGCGGTCTCGCGCCTGCTACGCCGTCGGCTGGATGATCCGGCGGCGTTCGATGCGAGCACGATCCGCCGGGCCCAGCTCTTCGCCCACGGGCAGATCGCCATCGACCTGCTGCTGCTCACGGCGCTGCTGCACTTCAGCGGGGGCGTCGAGAGCCCGATGGCGGTGTTCTACATCTTCCACGTGGCCATTGGGGCCCTCTTGTTGCCGGCGTGGCAGGCCGCCCTCGAGTGCGCCTGGGCCGTGCTGCTGTATGCCGCGCTGGCGGCGGGCGAGTGGAGCGGCGTGCTGGCCCACCACTCCTTCCTGCCGCAGCTCGCCCCGACGCGGCTCTACAACGAACCGGTGTACGTGGTGCCGGTGGTCTTGATCGAGCTGCTCGCGGTTTTCGCCACGCTGTACTTTACCCTGCGCATCGCACGCTTGCTGGACGACCGCCGCGAGGAACTTCTGCGCGCCAACGCGGCCTTGGAGCGTTCGCGGCGGTCGATCGAGGACCTCCAGCATCGCCGGGCCCGCTTCATGCAGACCGCGGCCCACCAGCTCAAGAGCCCGCTGGCGATGGGGCAGACGCTGGCCAATCTGATCCGTGAGGGGCTGGTGACCGAACGCCCCGACGTGCTGGCCACCTGCGAGAAGATCATCCGCCGCTGTCACGAAGGGATCACGCAGCTCAGCGAACTGCTGACCCTGGCCCGGGTGCAGGAAGCCGACCCCGCGCGGCAACGCGAGGCCCAAGCCGACGTGGTGCAGATCGTCACGCAGTTGTGCGCCCGCTTCCGGCCGCTGGCCGAGCGCAAGCAGGTGCAGTTGACCTGCTGGACGCCGCCGCGCGACGACCTCTATGTCCGCGTCGGTCCGGATGACCTGAGCGACTGCATCGGCAACCTCATCGACAACGCTATCAAGTACACGCCCGGTCCCGGGCGCGTCCGCGTCGCGGTCACGGTGAAACTCGCCGCCGACGTGCCCGTGTCCGTCGGTGTTCACGTCAGCGATTCCGGAATGGGCTTTGACCCCGCGCTCCTGCACGCCGAGGACCGCCGTCTCGGCGAGCAGCCCGTCTTCGAGGCTTTCCGCCGCGGCCCCAACGTGATGGCGGCGGGCATACCCGGCTCCGGGTTGGGGTTGTCGATCGTGCGGGAAGTCGTCGAGCAGGCCGGCGGACGCATCTGGGTTGTATCCCGGCCCGGGGCGGGTACGAGCTTTACCCTGACGTTCCCGATCGGCGGCGAGCCCGGGCGGCCACCCATCCGCGACACCCGCGCCACCGAAGTGGTCTTGGAAGGCGTTTCCCCCACCAAGTCCTGACTGATGGCGGCGCTTCAGCGGGCCGCTCCGTAGCGTTTGGTGAGGACCGAGTGAACGGCCTGACGGACGACGCCGGCCTCGAGCGGCTTTTCCAGAAAGAGGTCGGCGTTCAGCGGGACCGGGCACACTTCCTTGGCGTAGTCGGCGCCCATGCGTTCGCCGATCGCCGACATGATGATGATAGGAATGTCTTTCAGGGCCCCGTCCTGCCGCATCTTGCCGGCCACCTGCAATCCCTCCGACGGGTGCGTGAGCATGATGTCCAGCAGCACGAGGTCCGGCCGTTGCTGACGCATGGCCTCCAGACCCTCCGCCCCAGTCCGGCAGCACGTCAGTTCGTATTTGTCCGACCCGAGCAGAAGCTCTACCACCTGGTGAAAGTCTGGGTCGTCGTCGATCAGCAGGATCTTGAACCGCCGGTCGTTCACTGTCTCTGCCCCAGGTGAGTGAACTGGCGACGTCGTCCGGTGGCCCCATGCGCTCCGCGGGGCGCGGGCAACACTACTACCGTAGTGTAAGGCCGAATACGTCCGGAACGCAAACGTTCCGAGTCCGTGCGCACCCGATAACCGCAGCGCGGGGGCAAATCCGCCTTTTTTCGTTGATTCGCGCGCGGCGGGCGGCAACAATGGGACAGAAGACGACTGGTTGTTGGAGATCACCCATGCGCGGCAGGAATCGTAACTTATTGTTCGTAAATCTCTTAGCGGTGACCTTGGGCCTGGCGCTTCCCGCCGTGGCGGGCGAGGTCGTCGTGCGGAACGACTCCATCGAGAACTTCAGCCAGGCCTACATCGTGGGCGACTTCATCACCGGGGAGCGGGCGGGCGTGCGGCTGACTTCGCCGTGTAGCGGCGACATTGTCGCTATTCAGATCATTTGGCTGGAGGGGACGCCGGGGCACGGCGCGAGCCTTGAAGAGGCGATCCACATCTATGCGTACAATCCGGGCACGTTCCCCACCCCGGGTGCCGAGCTGCAACTCATGGAGGGTCCGCTACTTACGCCTGGATTCCTGAATGAGTTCCGCCACATCGATGAGAATCAGACCATTCCGCTCAAGGTGCCGGTGACGGCGGGACAGGACTTCATCGTCGCGCTGGAGTTCTACAACCCGACGAATGTCGGGGCCGGCGGGCCGAGCGTGGTGCGGGATACGAACGGCTTCGTCTCGGGCCGGAACGTCGTGTACGCCTATATCAGCGGCTTCGGATGGCGGTGGTGGGACTTCAACGGCTTCCCGATCTATCTGCAAGGCGACATCGCCATTCGCGCCGTCATCAAGTGTCCTGATCCCACCGGGGCGTGTTGCCGCGCAACCGGGCTGTGCGAAGACGGGGTTGAGCAGTCGAACTGCACCGGCTTTGGTGACGTCTGGACGCAGGGTAAGACCTGCGCCGAGGTCACTTGCACCGCGCGCGGGGCTTGCTGCCGGGAGTCCGGCTGCGTGCAGCTTGTGACGCCGGCGCAGTGTGCGGCCATCGGCGGGGCCTACGCCGGCCACGGGACCGATTGCGGGACGTCGATCTGCACGCCGGGGGCCTGCTGCATCCTCAGCACTGGCGAATGTTTACAGAATCGTGAGTTCGAGTGCGACGCGATCGGCGGCCAGTGGCAGGGCGCGGGCACGAGCTGCGTCCCCAACCCCTGTCCGCAGCCGCGCGGGGCGTGCTGCTTTGACGAGATCTGCGTTCCCGGCCAGACGCAGGCGGAGTGCAGCGGGGCCGGCGGGGCCTGGGTCGGTCCCGGGACCGATTGCGGGCCGCCCGACCCGTGCGTGGGGCCGACCATCTGCCGCGGCGACCTGAACTGCGACGGCGTCATCAGCTTCGGCGACATCAATCCGTTCGTGCTGGCGTTGTCGAACTGGACCGAGTGGAAGAACACCTACCCGAGTTGCCCGGAGCAGAATGCGGACATCAACGGCGACGGGCACTATGGCGGAGCAAACGGGTTCGGCGACATCAACCCGTTCGTCAACCTGATCGCGTCCGGCGGAGGGCAGGCGATCCCGTGCCCCTGAGCCGTCGCGGCGCGGTAGGATAGCAGGTTCGGCGGTCGCGGCGAGTTGACCGTCGCGAGCGAGGTCGACGACCCCCGATGCCCGGGCCCGTGGCGAGAAGCCGGCGACGAAAACCAGTCCCAGCGTCCGGCCAGGTCGAGCCGATGCCGCGCGCGGCGGATGAGCGTCGCGCGCCCGACGGCCGCGTGCCGTGGCTGACGGTGCGCGGGGCGGTCCACAACAACCTGAAGAACATCGACGTGAGCTTTCCGCTCGGGCGGTTCACGTGCGTCACCGGCGTCTCCGGCTCCGGCAAGAGCTCGCTGGTCAACGACATCCTGTATCGCGCGCTGGCACGCAAGCTCAATCGGGCCACCTCGCTGGAGCCCGGTCGGCACAAGCGCATCGACGGGCTGGAGCATCTCGACAAGGTGATCGCGATCGACCAGTCGCCGATCGGCCGCACGCCGCGCAGCAATCCCGCGACGTACATCAAAGTCTTCGACGAGATCCGCGCCCTCTTCGCCAAACTGCCGGACGCGAAGCTGCGCGGCTACCGGCCGGGGCGTTTCAGCTTCAACGTGCCGGCGGCGCGCGGCGGCGGCCGGTGCGAGGCGTGCGAGGGACACGGCGCGAACAAAATCGAGATGGACTTTCTGGCGGACGTGTGGGTGACGTGCCCCGTCTGCGACGGCCGCCGGTTCAGTCAGCCGACGCTTCAGATGCGATACAAGGGCCATTCGATCGCCGACGTGCTGCGAATGGAGGTCGGTGACGCGCTGGCGCTGTTCGCGAACGTGCCGCGCATCCGCGCGATGCTCCAGACATTGCACGATGTGGGGCTGGACTATGTCCAGCTTGGCCAGTCCAGCACGACGCTGTCGGGCGGCGAGGCCCAGCGGATCAAGCTCGCCCGCGAGCTGGTCAAGAAAGAGACTGGCCGCACGCTCTACGTGCTCGACGAGCCGACCACCGGCCTGCACTTCGACGATATCCGCAAGCTGCTGGCCGTACTGCACGGCTTCGTCGACGCCGGCAACACCGTCGTCGTCATCGAACACAACCTCGATGTCGTCAAGACCGCCGACTGGGTGATCGACCTCGGTCCCGAGGGCGGGGAGGGCGGCGGCCGCATCGTCGCCGAGGGGACGCCGGAGGAGGTAGCGGCGTGCGGGGCGTCGCACACGGGGCAGGCGCTGCGCGACGTGCTGGGGGGTGGGAACGTGGGAACGTGGGAACGTGGGAACGAACCAGTTGACCCGAACCGCTCCCCGGCTTCCTCGTTCGCACTTTCCCACGTTCCCACTTTCCCACGTTCCCACGCGGACACCGTTACCGTCGTCGGGGCGCGGCAGCACAACTTGAAGGACCTCACCGTCTCGTTCCCGCGCGGGCGGATGACCGTTTGCACCGGCGTCTCCGGGTCGGGCAAGACCAGCTTCGCCATCGACACCGTGTTCGCGGAGGGGTATCGGCGGTACGTCGAGTCGCTGTCGGCCTATGCGCGGCAGTTCCTGGGGCAGCTTGCCAAGCCGCGGGTGGACCACGTCGAGGGGTTGTCGCCGGCGATCTGCATCGAGCAGCGGGCGGCGGGCAAGAGCCCGCGTTCGACGGTCGGCACGGTGACCGAAATCTACGACTACATGCGGGTGCTGTGGGCACGGTTGGGGACGCGGTATTGCCCGCGGTGCCAGGTGCCGATCGGCACGCAGACCGCGGACGAAATCGTCGCCCGCATTCTCGCGCTGCCGCCGGGCTCGCCGATCATCCTGCTGGCGCCGATCGGGTTACAGGACGGCGAGAACTACGCCACGCTCTTCAATCGGCTGCGGCGGTCCGGGTATCTCCGCGTGCGGGTGGACGGCGAGGTACGGCCGGCGGCGGAGGCGACGACGCTGGATCCGCGTCAGAAGCACCGGGTGGAGGTCGTGATCGACCGCACGGTGGTGCGGCCCACCGCTCGCGCCCGGCTCGCCGAGGGCGTCGAGCATGCGCTTGCCTTGGGCAACGGCGTGATGACGCTGCTGATCGAGGAGGTGGAGACGGTTGAGGGCGAGGAGCACCGGGAGGGCGAGGTACCTGCCGAGCCGATGCCGACGGGGGAGGGCGAGGCTTCTCCCGAGCCGGCGGCGGCTGGTGCTTCGCCCGCGCCTGATCCGAACCGCGACCGTCAGGGAGCGGCCCGAACGGCGGAGGGCGTCGACGCGCCGGCTGCGGACGTGGCGGCCGGTGCCCCGCCGGGCGTCGATCCGAGCCGCGCGCGTGAGCGCGCGGTCCCTCGGGTCACAAAGACCCCCGCACGCGAGCTGCTCTTCTCCGCCAAGCTCGTTTGCACCCGCTGCGGCACGAGTTTCGAGGAACTCGGCCCCAACCACTTCAGTTTCAATAGCCAGCTTGGATGGTGCGACACCTGCGAGGGACTCGGCGTGCAGCGCGGCGCCCCCGCCGCAGCCATCATTTCGCGTCCGAATCGCACCTTGTTCGATGGGGCGCTGGACGGCTGGCGCCGCGTTGAGAAACGCTCGCCGCTCGGGCGACTCCTGGTAGCCCTCTGTGAGCACCTGGGCGTCAAGCCCGATGCGCCGTTGTCGGAGTGGACGGCCGCCCAGCGGCAAGCCCTGCTATACGGGACGGCGGGCACGGCCGGGTCGGAGTCGCCTCAATCCGGTTCGGCCGGTGCGATGCGCGGGGGGGGCATGCGGCACGAACGCCGCGGCGCCGGCCGCGACGGATGGATCGACGGCGCCGCCGCGTTTGACGGGGTGCGCTTTCAATGGCGGGGGCTGTTTCCCGCGATCGACCAGGCCACGCGGAACTCGTGGACGTTTCGCTACAAGCTGCGAAACATCATTACGGACATTCCATGCGTCACGTGTCGCGGCGGGCGCCTGCGGCCGGACGCGGCGGCGGTGCGGCTGGGCGGTTCACTCCTCCCCCTTTCAGGGAGAGGGCCGGGTGGGGGTAGGAGCGCACAGGGGGAGCACGGCACTCGGCGCGCCGCGGCAGCGCGTGGTCAGCCGCCGGGTTTGACTTTCCCCCAATCCCTCCCTGTGAGGGAGGGGGGTTATCAAGCGGGCGAGACAACCGGTGAGACGGCCGGCCGGACGATCGTCGAGGTCTGCGATCTGCCCCTGTCGCGGGCGGCGGCCTTCTTCGCCAACCTGTCGCTGGATGAGCGCGAACGTTGCATCGCCGGCGAGCTGCTCAAGGAAATCCAGGATCGGCTCCAGTTCCTGATCGACGTGGGGCTGCCCTATCTGACGCTGCACCGGGCCGCACCGACGCTTTCCGGTGGCGAAGCCCAACGCATCCGTCTGGCCAGCCAGATCGGCAGCGGACTGTCGGGCGTGCTGTATGTGCTTGATGAGCCGACGATCGGCATGCACCCGCGCGACACGCAACGCCTGGTCGCTGCCCTGCTGAAGCTGCGCGACCTGGGCAACACGCTGCTGGTCGTCGAGCACGACCGCGAGGTGATACGGCAGG
Source organism: Planctomycetota bacterium (assembly GCA_040755725.1). Lineage (GTDB taxonomy): Bacteria > Planctomycetota > Phycisphaerae > UBA1845 > Fen-1342 > JBFMAI01. Next base: position 13,408 of record JBFMAI010000038.1, read on the forward strand.
CGGACCGGTTACTCGACTTCGGGCCGCGCGCGGGGAACGCGGGCGGGCGCGTGGTGGCGCAGGGCACGCCGGCGGAACTCACCCGGGGGAACGTGGGGACGTGGGAACGTGGGGACGTGAGCACGTGGGAACGCGGGAACAAGGCCCCCGACGGTTCGTCGCCGGCGACACCGGCGGCCGACGAGTCCCTCACCCGCGCGTACCTGTCCGGCGCCGCGGCCATTCCGATCCCGAGCAACCGTCGCCCGGTGCCGAGCGATGCGGGCCGGCTGGTCGTGCGCGGGGCGCGGCAGCACAACCTCAAGAACATCGATGTGCCGATCCCGCTGGGGCGGTTCGTGTGCGTCACCGGCGTGTCGGGCTCGGGCAAGAGCTCGCTGGTCAACGACATCCTCTGGCCGGCCCTCGCCAACCAACTGCACCGCGCCAACCTCGGCGTCGGCGAGCACGACACCATCGAGTTCGATGGCCGCATCGACAAGGTCATCAACGTGGACCAGTCCCCGATCGGCAGCACGCCCGCGAGCAATCCCGCGACCTACACCGGCGTGTTCGACAGCATCCGCGAGCTGTTCGCCCGGCTGCCCGAATCCAAGCTGCGCGGCTACAACGCCAACCGCTTCAGCTTCAATCGCCCGGGCGGCCGGTGCGAGGCGTGCGAGGGGCAGGGGCAACGCCGCATCGAGATGCACTTCATGGCCGATGTGTGGGTGGAGTGCGAGACCTGCCGCGGTCGGCGCTACAACCCCGAGACGCTCGAGGTCCGCTTCAAGGGGCAGACCATCGCCGACGTGCTGGATCTGCGGGTCGGCGACGCCCTGCGGCTGTTTGGGAACGTGCCGCGGATTCGGCGGATGCTCCAGACGCTCGTGGACGTCGGGCTCGACTACGTGCCGCTCGGGCAGCCGGCCCCGACGCTGTCGGGCGGCGAGGCGCAGCGGGTCAAGCTGGCGGCCGAACTCGGTCAGCCGGACACGGGGCAGACCTTCTACATCCTGGACGAGCCGACCACCGGGCTGCACTTTGACGACATCCGCAAGCTGCTGGCCGTCATTCACCGCCTCGTCGATCTGGGCAACACCGTCCTGGTCGTCGAGCACAACCTCGATGTCATCAAGTGCGCCGACTGGATCATCGACCTGGGGCCGGAGGCGGGCGCGGAGGGGGGGCGGATCGTCGCCGCGGGCACGCCGGAGGAAATTGTCAATGAAAAAGGCAAAATGAAAAATGAGAAGCCGGGGTCGCGCCGTGCAAGACGATCTCCGTCTCGGGGCGGGCGTTCTTCATTCTGCATTCTCCCTTTTTCGTTCGGCAGCCACACGGCTTCCGCCTTGAAACCGGTTCTCGACACCGGGCCCTACGAAGAGCGGCCGCGCTTCGATCCCCGCGCCCATGCGGCGCGGCAGCTGGACGCCACCCGCGGCGACTTCGGCGACGTGGGCAAAGACGTGCGCATGCCCTGGCAGATCGACGGCCGCAAGTGGCACCTGGAGCAACGTCGCAGCCGCGAAGACGTTCCCCGGCGGTGGGAGCCGGCGGCGCTGGAGTACGTGTTGGAGCTGGTGCAAAAAGCCGGCGAAGCGCTGCGCCCGCGCGGGGCCGCCGGCGCCTTCGCGCCCACGAACTGGAACAGCCGGGCCAGCGTCGAGATCACCGCGCCGGGCGCGGACACCTGGTTCCTGCACGCCCTCACCGGCGGGGAGTGGCTCCTGGAACTATACTTCCAGGTCCCGCGCGATACGTTCAAGTGGCACGAACTGGACGCGCAGCTCGGCCTCAAGACGCTCGACGAACGGGACGACCTGGAGACCTACGGCGACTGGGCCCGCGTCGACGTGCGGCCCCGCCGCGGCGGCCTGGACGCGGTCGTGGTGTATGTTCACGATCGCCAGGAGATTGATACCCCCGGGTTTCGGCGGTTCATCAAGGACGCCGCGAAAGCGTACCTCGAACGGCTGAGCAGCGCGGACTGAGCGGGAGGCCCTGCCCGGCGCCGCGCCGCGGATTACCACCGTGGCATTTGATTGGATCGGCTACCTGAGGACGCGCGTCGGACCGATGGGGCTGGTGCGCGCGCTCCGCTCACGCAACTACCGCCTGTTCTTCGCCGGCCAAGGCATCTCGCTGGTCGGCACCTGGATGCAGATGGTGGCGGTGGGTTGGCTGGTCTACCGGCTGACCAACTCGACCATGCTGCTCGGCCTGACGGGGTTCGCCGGTCAGATACCGGTGCTGCTGTTGGCCCCCCTGGGTGGGGTGGCGGCGGACCAATGGCCGCTGCGTCGCCTGCTGGTGATTACGCAGACCTTGTCGCTGGTCCAAGCGCTCCTCCTGGCCGGGCTGACGCTTTCGGGGATCGTTAGCCCCGCCGCGATCATCACGCTCAGCGCCTTCCTGGGCATCGTCAACGCGCTGGACATGCCCGTGCGGCAGGCCTTTGTGGTCGAAATGCTGGCCGACCCGGCCGACCTGGGCAACGCCATCGCGCTGAACTCGCTGCTGGTCAACGGGGCCCGGCTGGTGGGGCCGGCGCTGGCGGGCGTGCTGATCGCGGCCTTGGGCGAAGGGCTATGTTTCCTGCTGAATGGAATCAGTTACATCGCGGTCATCGCGGCCCTGCTCGCCATGCGCGTCCCCGCGCGGCCGGCGCGCGGGGCGATCCGCCCGATCGCGGCCGAACTGGCCGAGGGTTTTCGCTACGCGCTCGGGTTCCCGCCCATTCGCGACGTGTTGGGGCTCCTCGCGGTGTTCAGCCTGATGGGGATGTCCTACGCCACCATCATGCCGGCCTTCGTACGCGACGTGCTGCACGGCGACTCGCGCGTGTACGGACTGCTGCTCGGCACGACCGGACTGGGGGCCCTGGTGGGCGCCACGCTGCTGGCCGCACGCCGCAGCGCTCGCGGCCTCGGCCGGACCATCGCGGCGGGGGCGATGCTCTTCGGCGGCGGGCTGTGCATTGTGGCCGTGTTTCGCACGATCGCGCTGGCCGCGGTGCTCCTGCCCATTGTGGGGCTGGGCATGATGCTGCAAATCGTCGCCAGCAACACGGTCTTGCAAATACTGGTCGATGACGACAAACGCGGGCGGGTGATGAGCTTGTACGCGATGGCGTTTCTCGGCATGACGCCGTTCGGAAGTCTGCTGGTCGGCGGTTTGGCGCATTCGCTCGGGACGCCGCTCGCCCTCCAGATTGGCGGCGTGTGTTGCCTGCTCGGGGGACTGGTGTTTGCCGGCCGGCTGCCCGCGCTGCGGCCGCTGGCCCGCGCGATCTACCTGCGCAAGGGCCTCATTACCCAGGAAGACGCGCGGGCGAACTGAATGGCACGCCCGGCGACGCAGGCCGCCGACATGTGACTTGACCTCGCGCTGCATAATGACCCAAGAGACGCCACACCGGCGCAAGCGGCCGACTCTGGGCACGACGAGGAGGAACAACGATGAAAGCTGCTAGCGCACAAATGCCCCTGGCGACGAGCCTACTGGCGGTTTCCCTGACCGGCTGCGGCCTGCTGACGCTTCCGGTCGACCTGCCGGCCATCCTGGACCACGTGCTGGCGGACCTCGACACCTTCCAAGTGTCCGACGCGTGGCCGCTGGAGGCGGAGACGCCCGGCACGGTGGTCGATCCGCTCGGCAACCTGGACGGCTGCTGGGCGGTATGCTACCTCATTGGACCACCAGCCGGGGCCGAGGTTGAGTTGGGCGAGGTACTGCAATTCGATGCCGACGCCGGCACCTTGACCCGGACGGTGCTGCACCGTTACGTGGTGTACGGCGGGGTGACCGTCCAGCGCGGCACGTACACCGTCGTCGGGGAAGACCGCTTCACGTTCAGCGTGCGGAAGGTCGAAGCCAACATGGCCGGGCGGCTTGTGGACGTCACCGCCAAGTACGACACGCTGCCCCATTACACTGTCGCGGCCACGCGGAGCGGCGACTACCTGAAGACGCGGTTCGAAATGCCCGCTGGCGATCCCCGCACGCCCGCCGGCTTCCTAGATGATACGGGTACGGTGCATCGGCGCTTCGATTGTCCAACGGAGTGACCGGGCGGCCATGCTCCAGGCACTACCCAAACGTGCTCTGTTTCGGTTCGAGCTACCCATCTACTACGTCGCCCGCCCGCCGCCGGTGGACGGTGACGTGAGCAAATGGGCGTCCAAGTACCTCGTGCCGCCGCTCATGCGGATCGAGGGCGAGGAACCGGTGGCCGACGTGTACTGGGCGTGGAACGAGGACGGCTTCTACGCCGCGTTCGATGTGCCCAACCGCACCAGCCCGCCGCGGTGCGATGCGCAGCGGTGGTGGAAGGGCGACGGGGTGCGGTTGTGCCTGGACACGCGCGACGCGCGCGACATCAAGCGGGCCACGCGCTTCTGTCATTTCTTCTACGCCCTGCCGCTGAAGGGCGGCGCCGCCGGCAAAGCGGCCGTGGTGGGCACCCACCGCATGAGCCGGGCCAAGGCGCCGCCGCCCCCGATTGACGTTTCCAAGATCAAGGTGGCGTCACTCGTGGAGCGCACGCGGTACGGGCTGGAGCTGGCGATCCCGGCCGCGTGCCTGCACGGTTGGGACCCGGTCGAGCACCCGCGCCTCGGCGTGTTCTACAAGATCAAGGACGCGCAACTCGGCAGCCAGCACCTGTCGACCGACGACGACCTGGGCTGGAATGTTGATCCGAGCACGTGGGCCACCGGCGTGCTGGTGAAGTAGTCGTAGCGGACGGCAGAGTGCCAAATTCACAGTGACAAAGGACAGGTGGCAGGTGACAAGTGGGCGGCGACAAGGGGGGTGAACTGGGGCCGGCGCTACTTCTGCGGCGAGCTGTCCGTCGGCCAGGTCGCGCGTTGACGGGCCTGGACGACCGCGAGCCAGACGATGGTAGCCGCGACGGCGGCGATGGTGGCCGCGCACAGCGCGACCCACAGGGGGAACGTGGGGTCGGTCAGCCGGCCGTTTCCGAACAACCAGGCGTGTTGGCGGAAGAAGCGCGCGCCGTCGTCGCTGGACCGTCCCCAAGACCGGACCGGGTTCGGCCCGGCGGCCCCATCTCCGCGCGCGTAGTAGCCGTAAGCTCCGCCGCCTTGGGCGACGAGGCCGATGGTCCCGCCGCCAAAGGTCAGTCCACCGACCGCCCCCCCGCCGACGGCGACCCCGCCGACCGCCCCGCCTCCGATTGCCAACAGCGCGAACGCCATGCCGCCGAGGCCGACCGCACCGAAGGCCATTCCGCCGACGGCGATGAGGCCCCAGGCCACCCCGCCGATCGCCAACCACCCACTGGCGATATCGCCGATGGCGATGATGCCGCGTGCCCGGCCGTAAGATTCGTTCTCATAAGGGCCTATGGCGATGTGGACCAGCGGACGGCCGAAGATGGTCGTTGCGGAACGGTAACGCCGCCCGGCTCGCAACGGCAAGGTGTCGCGTGTGAGAACCTCCACGATGGGACGCCCGCACTCCGGGCATTTGCTTGATTCCGTGAGGCCGGTGAACGAGTAGCCGCAGTTTCCGCAGTAGGGGTCGCGACGCACGCGAGCACTCCCGATCGCTGGTCGCCACGTATAACCGCGTTGTCAGTCGGGTGCAACGCGTTTGAGGGAGTGCCGCAGGGTTCTTTCACGGAGGCGGTCAGTCGGGAGAGCTGAGCCCATCGCGGGCGGCGTCCGCCAAGGCCCTCAGCTCGGCGATTCGCTGCCTGAAGACGTCGGCCTCGTGACGGCGGCAACGCGCTTCCAGGTCCGCGCAAAGCCGGCTTATCTCCGGGTAGCCGTAGGAGCCGGCGGCCCCCTTGAGCTGATGGGCCAGCATGGTCAGGCGGTCCCAGTCGAGCTGGTCGTGGGCCTTCAGGAGTTCGGTGATGCGGGAGGACAGCCCGGCGACGAATTCTTCCACGATGTCGCGCAGGTCGCCATCCTCCAGCAGAAGCTGGGAGATCAGGCGACGGGTCTTGTAGGGTTCCGGTGCGGAACTCATTGCGGCCTCAAGTTTTGCAAGCCGGCGCGGTCCGCCGCGAACCCCGGCGCGTCCCGGGCGTACCGACAGCAGGACGTCGGCACTCTCAGCCGGGGCCGGGTTCGCCTCGTCGAGCCGTAAGCCGATGTTATCATCGGTAGGTTAACGGCCGTCGGTTTCATCGTTCGGAAAATCCCGCGCCGGTCGGCGGCCGCCGGGTCTCTCGCTCACACGTCGCCGGTCGCCTAGAATGCCGCCGGGACAGCAGCGGGGCCGTTGGAGACGCGCATGTGTGGAATTGTGGCCTACCTCGGCCGGCGCGACGCGACGCCGATCCTCACGGAGGGGCTCAAGCGGCTGGAATATCGGGGGTACGACTCGGCGGGCATCGCGGTGATCCGTGACGGGGCGCTGCTGATTCGGCGGACGGCGGGCCGCATCTCGGTGCTGGAGGAAAAGATCGGTGACGAACTGACGGGGGCGACCATCGGGATGGCCCACACGCGGTGGGCCACGCACGGGGCGCCCACGGAGATCAACGCCCATCCGCATTGTGACGCCAGTGGCCGCATCGCGCTGATTCACAACGGGATCATCGAGAACTACCGGGTGCTCCGGACGTTCCTGGAGCAGAAGGGGATCAGCCTCGAGAGTCAGACTGACACCGAGGTGCTCGCCAAGCTGGTCGGGTACTTCTATGACGGTGATCTGGAAGCCGCGGTGCGCCGGGCGCTGCTCGAAGTCCGCGGCACGTTCGGCATCGCCGTCCTGCACGTGGACGAGCCGGACGTGATCGTCGCGGCGCGGCGTGGCAGCCCGCTAATCATCGGCGTGGGGCAGGGCGAGTACATCATCGCTTCGGACGCGGCCGCGATCATTCAGCACACCCCCCAGGTCATCTACCTCTCCGACAATGAGGTGGTGGCCGTCCGCCGCGACGGGTTCCGAACGACGACGTTGCAGGCGGTGCCGGTGACGAAAGAGGTCGAAGCGGTTGAGTGGACGCTGGAGCAGCTCGAGCTGGGCGAACACCAGCACTTCATGGCCAAGGAGATCTTCGAGCAGCCGGAGGCCCTGCGCACCGCGCTGCGCGGCCGCATGGACGCCGAGGAGGGGCAGGTCGTGCTGGGGGGGCTCGCGCCCGTGATGCGCGAGTTGGTGCGCTGCAAGCGGGTCATCCTGACGGCGTGCGGCACGGCGTGGCACGCCTGCCTGATCGGCGAGTACCTCATCGAGGACATGGCCCGCATTCCCTGCGAGGTTGAGTACGCCAGCGAGTTCCGCTACCGCAACCCGCTCATCGACGACCGCACGGTCGTGGTGGCGATTTCGCAGAGCGGCGAGACGGCGGACACGCTGGCGGCGCTGCGCGAGGCGAAGGACAAGGGCGCCCTGGCGCTGGGCATCGTCAACGCCGTCGGGTCGACCATTGCCCGCGAGACGGATGCCGGCGTCTATCTGCACGTCGGCCCGGAAATCGGCGTGGCGTCGACGAAGGCGTTTCTGGGGCAGGTCACTGTCTTGTCGCTCCTGGCGGCCCTGCTGGGACGTCGACGGCACATGAGCCACGGCGCCTGCCGCGAATACCTCGCCGCCCTGGCCGCGATGCCCGAGGCGGTGGAGCGGACGCTCAACCTGACAAGCCAGACGCGACAGATTGCCGCCCGCTTCATCGAGGCCAACAACTGGCTGTACCTGGGGCGCGGGCTTCAATATCCGATTGCGCTGGAGGGGGCGCTCAAGCTCAAGGAAATCAGCTACTTGCACGCGGAGGGGCTGCCGGCCGCCGAGATGAAGCACGGGCCGATCGCCCTCATCAGTGAGGAGATGCCGGTCGTCGTGATCGCCGTTCGGGACCACCTCTACGACAAAGTCATCAGCAACATCGAGGAAGTGCGGAGCCGCGGCGGGCACGTGATCGCGGTGGCCACCGAGGGCGACCAGGACATCCAACGTCTGGCCGAAGAGGTGCTGTATGTGCCGAACGTCCCGGAGCCTCTGGCGCCGCTGGTGACCGTCGTGCCGCTGCAACTGCTGGCCTACCACGCGGCGGTGTTGCGCGGCTGCGACGTCGACAAGCCGCGGAATTTGGCCAAGTCGGTGACGGTCGAGTAAGAAGGGGCTGGGGAGCAGCATGGGGGGAGCCACCGAGTGTCGCTGTGGCGCGCCAGCCGTTGCGCGGCATGCCGTTGACAATCAGCCGAATCTCCCGGCTGCCTCACATCACCGCGCCATTAGCGCGAACACACCCCAACCCAGGTATTCACGAGTGTAAGCGGCGTAGCGCTCGGGTTCCGTGGTCAGTTTGGCGCGAACATCTTTCGCCAACTCGTCGTCGGGATTGGCTTCAAGCCACCGGCGCATGGTGAGCCACTTGGCCGCCTCGTACCTATCCCAGCCTTCTTGGTCAGCCAAGACCATTTCCACAACGTCGTAGTCGAGGTTCCCGAAAGACGCAATCAGCTGTGGAAGCATGAGAAAGTCCGAGATAGAACCGGCAAGGCACCCCTTGGCAACCTCTTCCGTCGGCGGCAACTGCCGCCAGTAGGGCTCGCCGATGAGGATGATTCCTTTGGGGCGGAGACTCTTGGCCAGAAGCTCGATGGTGCCGACGACTCCCCCGCCGATCCACGTGGCACCGACACAGGCCGCTACGTCGACCTTCTCGTGGGAGACGTAGCCCGCGGCATCGCCATGGATGAACTGGACTCGGTCGGCGACTCCGAGTTCTTCAGCACGGCGTTTCGCTTGCTCGGAGAACAACTGGCTCATGTCGATGCCGACGCCGCTGATTCCGTAATCGCGTGCCCAAGTGCACAGCATCTCGCCCGAACCGCTGCCGAGGTCGAGCACACGAGTCCCCGATTCCAGGCGCAACGCCGCGCCGAGAGTGGCAAGCTTCTCGGGGGTGAACGGGTTATGGATGCGGTGAGCACTTTCGGTGATGTTGAAGATACGCGGGATGTCCAACGCAGCCACTCCTTCTGTTGGCGTCGGAAGCTGTGGAGCGGCTGCGATGATTAGGGACCGCCGCCACCACAACCTCTTTCTGACGCCAAGAGCGCGTTCGATCTGAATGACCGTGCGCGAACGTGCCGCGCGGGAGGGCGAGGCTGTCTCCTGCGGCGACCCTGCCGGCCTGCCGAGCCGCGGCTCGCCGGGAGGCTCGCCCTCCCCACAGGCGCCGCCGAATCGCGCACGGTGATCTAGCGCTGGCCACACGTCCGCGTGTGGAACAGCGTTCGCGGATTGTCGCGACGCTGCGTCTACTCGGTCAAGCGCCTTCACGCAACGGTTGGCAGCGCCGACGCTCCCCATGCCCCCCGCCCCGAGTTCCGACGCGCGCAGCGTCCAAGTAGATCGCTCACTTGCGCCGCGCACCACGATTGGGCACGTGGGGCTGTTCGTCGGCCGGCGCCGCCGGCGACGGAACGCCTGCCCACGGCAGGTCGTCCAGATCCAGGTTGCCGCCGGAAAGAATGATGCCGATGCGTCCGGCGGGCGGGGATCCCCAGCGCGAGCGGCTGGCAGCTCTTGGCACCTGCCAGCCGACGAGTGGTGTGCCACCCGCATTCGGCCAGCTTGCCTCAGGCAGTTCCGCCTGCCCTGCTCGACGCTTGCCGCAGTGGTGAGGCTTGCGGTACGATGATCCTTGTCTGCGATCGGCACAGAAGGCGAGATTATCAGGAATCCGGGAGCGTTTTCGGACTAAAGGTGCCAGGGGGATTGTCCGAACTTGACCTATGTCATGAGCGTATCCTATACTGAGTGTGCGTGGGCCAGACGTTGGCGCTGGCGAGACGGCGGTAACCTAGCTCATGGCGCCGCTCACGGACCCGGAACGGCTGCGCCATTACAGACACGCAATAAGGCTCTGGCATGTAAGCGGTTACGTCAACTTCGAGCGCCGTGCCTTGGAGTGGGTGCGACAAGTACTTGGCGTTGCCGCCCGAGATTTCTCGAGGCTGATCTGCGAGCATGTGGATGCCGGAGGCGAGATTGACGAGGTGCCAGAGACCCGTCCCGAGTACCAGGAACACGAATTCCACCATGATCTCAGACTCACCGTCGGCGACCGAAGAATCTACGTCGAGACGCGTCTGCTCATGGAACGTGACATCGACGATACCACGATCCAAGTGGTGAATGTGCATGACGTCTGAGCGTGTTCACAAGCCGTTCCCGTGGCGGTGCCCGAAGTGCCTCAAACGAGAGGTGTATGCAGCCACCCTGCGCGATTACAGCACGCGTGTGAAGCACGACGGGCGAGTTCACGACGTGATGGTCGGCGAGTTGACCGTGGCGAAGTGCCGAGCCTGTGGCGAGGCCGTCTTCTCGAACGAGACCGACGAGCAGATCAGTCGTGCCCTGCGCGACCAGCTCGGACTGCTGCAGCCGGAGCAGATCAGAGAGCTGCGCGGCAGCCGGTTCACACAGCAGGGGCTCGCGGATCTGCTAGGGACGGCGCCGGAGACGATATCGCGTTGGGAAACCGGCACCGTCATTCAGTCTCGAGCGATGGACAAATTCCTCCGGCTGTTCTTGACGGTTCCTCAAGTTGAGGAGGCGCTGCGTCATCCGCGCACGATGTCCACGTGGGCCCGTTGGACCGATGCTATACTCCCCGCTGAGAGCGCCACCCACCTGACCAGCATGGTGACCATCCAAAACAGCCCGTTCCTGTCGGCGTTCGATTGGCCCGAAGATGCCGGATTCTGCTGCCCGTCTCAGTCGTTAGCACCAGCGGATTCACGATGCCAGTTGGCTGCGTGAGGCCACATGGAAGAGACACGCGAAGTTGCTGAGTCGCGGGCACCGGGCGCGATCGCCCTGGCCTCGGCAGTTGCCGAACGAGTTGAGATTCGCGCTGTCCGACTGATCCGCTCCGCGTGTTCCCAGTCACCGAGAGCTGCTCATGTCAAGCAGTTCAAGGCGGAACTCAATCGTTGCTCCCACCACCGGCTCGACGAGCGTAAGAACACGATTGCCGTAATTGCTGGTTTCAGCCTAACGGGCCGAGACGCATCACAACCTCCCGTTGCCGAGCCTGACCTTGACGTGTCGGCGGATTTTCTCCTGTTGTATACCGCTTCATCGCTCGCAGGGCTGGCCCAACCGAACTTCGAGAAGTTCGCCGAATTGAACGGCACGTACAACGCGTGGCCCTACTGGCGCGAGTTTCTTCAAAGCACCATGAGTCGCATGGGGATCAGTCCATTCGTGCTGCCGGTGTTTCGAATCGCCGGCTCACACGCAGCGCGCTCCGCAACGCCGGGCGACCACACCTCACCGCCGCCTGAGTGACCCCCGCGCTCCCGCCTGCTGCCGCCCCCCGGAGACATGAATCTGATCGCCCCCCGCCCGGTCGCCTTCAGACCCCGTCGCCGGGTTTGGTCCGTCCGCTTCCAGGTTTGCCTACACGCTGTCCCCGGCGCGCTATGCGTTCATGCTCTCGGCGGGGCCTCCCCACGGCAGGTCGTCCAGATCCAGGTTGCCGCCGGAAAGAATGATGCCGATGCGTCCCTGGGCCCATACGGGGTGGTTTTCCAGTAGCGCGGCGAGCGGGACGGCGGCGGAGGGCTCGACGACGGTCTTGGCCCGCTCCAGCAGCAGCCGCGTCGCGGCAACAATCGTCTCTTCGCTCGCCAGTAGGATGTCGTCCACCAACTCCTGGATGATCGGGAACGTCAGCGTGCCGAGGCTCGTTCGCAGGCCGTCCGCGATCGTCACGGGCGGTCGCGGCGGCGTGAGGCGGCCCGTCTTCCAGCTTTCGTACGCATCATCCGCGAGCTTCGGCTCCGCCGCGATGACGCGGACCTTCGGCCGCAGCGACTTGACCGCCAACAGAGTGCCGCTGAGCAGCCCGCCGCCGCCGACCGGGGCCATGACGCCCTCCAGATCGGGCACCTGCTCCAGTAGTTCGACGGCGGCGGTCGCCTGACCGGCGATGATCCGCACATCGTCATAGGGATGAATCATGACGGCGCCGGTCTCGGACTGCACGCGGGCCGCAGTGGTCTCCCGCGCGGCCAGCGTCGGTTCGCACAGCGTGACCCGGCCGCCGTAGCCGCGCACCGCCTCGATCTTCACCCGCCGCGAGTTGGCGGGCATCACGATGTGTGCGGGAATGCCGCGGCGAGCGGCGGCGCGGGCCAGGGCCGCGGCATGGTTGCCGGACGAGTGCGTGAGGACGCCGCGGGCCGCTTCGTCGTCCGTCAGCGAGAAGACGGCGTTGCACGCGCCGCGGGACTTGAACGCGCCGACCTTCTGGAGGTTCTCGCATTTGAAGAACAGGCGACCGCCGATGCGCTCGTCCAGTGCGGCACAAGTGATGACCGGCGTACGGTGGATGTGCGGGCGGATGCGCTCGTGCGCGGCGCGGATGTCCGGGAGCGTGGGGCGCGGAGTCATGGTGCCGGTTGCGTTGCGGGAAGCGCGGGCGCGGTTGCGGGCGCTTGGGCCTCGGGACCGCGGCGCTCGTGGCCGGGGAGTTCCGACCCCTTGGCAATGCGTCGGCCGCGGGCTTCGTCATGCACCGCAGTGAACGTGCCGAGCACGATGTAGGCGGTGGGGCGCCCCCAGTCGCCGAGCGGTCGCTGCACCTCGCGGGTCACCTGAAGGCGGAAGCTGCCGCGGAGCCGGTCGCCCGGCTCGCGGTACAGGGCGACGATGCCGCGGACCGACTCCCACCGGCTTTGCGACGGACCGAAACGGGCCGCGGCGCGAAACTCCCGCCGGCTGATGCGGTAGTCGCGGGCCTTTCCGGCGGGGGGTTCATCGAGGGCGAACGAGAGCTGGAAGCGGAAGCGCCAATCCGGGCCGACGGGCCAGTGCTGCTCGCGCTGCATCGCGACCCAGACGTGGCCCTGCTCATCAAGCCACCAGAAGCACTGGTCGAGTTCCAGCCGATTGACGCGCGGCGGCGGACCGGCCGGCGGATCAATCGCCTCGAAGTTCAGCGCGACGAGTTCGACGCGGCCGCCGCCCGCGCAGCCGGTCAGTAGCGCGAGGGCCGCCAGCCCGACCATCCCCATCGACCCATGACGCGCGGTCATCACAGCTTGAGCGTGTGCGGCAGCGGGAACTGCTCGCACAGGTCGCGGACCTTGCCCCGAATCTTGTCCGCCGCGGCCTGGTCCTCGCCCGCTTTCAGCGTCTCGTGGATCAGGTTGGCGACGGCCTTCATCTCCGGCTCTTTCATGCCGCGCGTGGTCAGGGCGGGCGTGCCGAGCCGCAGGCCGCTGGTGTGGACGGGCTTGCGCTCGTCGAAGGGGATCATGTTCTTGTTGGTGATGATGCCGGCGGCCTCGAGCCACGCCTCGGCCTGCTTGCCGGTGAGGTCGGGGTGGACGGCCCGCAGATCGACGAGCATCAGGTGGGTGTCCGTCCCGCCGCTCACAAGCCGGTAGCCGTGCGACCGCAGCGCCGCCGCAAGGGCCTGGGCGTTGTTGAGGATTTGCTGCTGGTAGGCCTTGAACTCGGGGCGCAACGCCTCGCCGAGGGCGACCGCCTTGGCGGCGATGGTGTGCATCAGCGGGCCGCCCTGCGTGCCGGGGAAGACCCACTTGTCCACGAGCTTCCCGTTTTCCTCGCTGCACATGATCATGCCGCCGCGCGGCCCGCGCAGCGTCTTGTGCGTCGTCGTGGTGGTAAAGTCAGCGTGGGGGATGGACGAGGGGTGCAGACCGACGGCCACCAGCCCCGCGATGTGGGCGATGTCGGCCATCAGCTTCGCCCCGACTTCCTTGGCGATCTCCGCGAAGCCGGCGAAGTCGTACGTCCGCGGATACGCCGAGGCGCCGGCGATGATGAGCTTCGGCTTGTGCTCGCGGGCCAGCCGCCGGACGGTGTCCAGGCTGATCTGCTCGGTGTCGCGTTCGACGCCGTAGGGGACGATGTGGAACCACGCCCCGCTGAAGTTGACCTTGAGGCCGTGGGACAGGTGGCCGCCGTGGGCCAAGTCGAGCGAGAGAATTGTGTCTCCGGGCTGGAGCACGGCGCAGTAAACGGCGACGTTGGCTTGGGCGCCGGAGTGCGGCTGGACGTTGGCGTGCTGGCACTTGAAGAGCTGCTTCGCCCGCTCGCGGGCCAGGTCCTCGACCGCGTCCATGTTCACACAGCCGCCGTAGTACCGCTTGCCGGGGTAACCCTCGGCGTACTTGTTGGTGAAGACGGAGGCGTTGGCGGTGCGGACGGCGATGGAGACGTGGTTCTCCGAGGCGATGAGTTCAAGCGTGTACTGCTGCCGTTCCTCCTCGTGACGGATGATGTCCGCCATTTGGGGGTCCACTTCACGCAACGGCAGGCCGAGGTGATTCAGCATGGGCAAGTTCCTTCTGACGTCATTGCGGGTTGTCGGGGGTGGGCGCGGGCTCCGCGGGCGGCACGGCGGGTTCGGGTGCCGGCTCAGCCGGCGCGGTCCGGCGGGCGAAGTGCTCGCGCAACTCGTCGAGTAGGGCGCGCTCCAGCGCGCGGTCGCGGCGAATGGGGGTCCACACGGTGTTCTGTTCGGAGGTCGTGGCGGCATCCGCGAAGATGGGCGTTTCCTGCCCGGGGGTGTCGCTCAGGCGGTGGGTTGCCGGACGGAATACGGCCTGTCGCTCGGTGTCGCGGCGTTCCACGTCGATCCGGAGCCGGGCCACCGTTTCGCCGCCGCTGCGGCCTACACTGAACGTCGCCTGTCGTCGCATGGTCGAGCGGCCGCGCACCAGGTCGCGGGCTGTGCCGCTGTCGCGCTCGGTCGTGAACTCGACGGGGCCGGCCATGATCTGGCGGGCCACCGGCTCCACGCGCACCCGGCCGAACTCGCGTTGCAGGATGGTCGTGGCGGCGGCCAAGACCTCGTCGGGCGCGGCGCTCGGCACGACCCGCTGGGCCTGGGCCTCGATCGCGCCCCGGTCGGCACAGCCCAGCACCATGACCAGCCCGGCCAGTACCGGAACCAGCGCCCACCAACTCATGATGTCTCCTTCATCACCGTCCGCGCGGATATCCGCCCCCTGTCGCCGCGGCGGCACACCGACCGCGGGCAGCGGCGCCACGCGACGTTCTATTCTACTGCGCAGTCGCGTAACGGGAAGAGCGGCCCGGCGGGCCGCAGGGGATGCAACGGCCCCCACGGTTCAGGACCGCAGAACACGGGACAGGGCGCCGGGCCGTGACCCGGCGGCCCCGGCGCGCCAAAATCGCCCTCCCGGGTCACACGACCGCGAAGGCCCGTTCAGGGTTCGCGGGGCGGCAGCACCAGGCGCTCGGCGGGGGGTTCCCCGATGTCCGGGGCGGAAGACTCGCCGGGTTCGGACGCTGGTAGCGCCGGCGTGGTCTGCTCGCCCAGGATGCGCGGGTATTGCGCGATGGTGGCCGGGGCCAAGGGGTGTGCGGCCGCTTGGTTCAGGTTCTCCAACCCGCGGCGCCGGTCGCCGCTGTGGTACTCGAGGTAGCCGAGCAGGAAGCGCAACTCGGGGTTTTCACGCTGGTTGAGCTGTTGCAGGATATCCGCGCGGCGCATGTCGATGATCTCCCCGCCGCCCATGAGGGCGCGGAGGTCCAGCCGCCGGAACAACGACGCGGCAATGACAGGCGTCCGGTTGGCGATCTCGATGCCGCGCAGCAGAGCGCTCGCGGCGGAGCGGTATTGCCCCTGGGCCAGCAGGGCGTGGCCTTGGCCGATCAGCGGGAGCGGGTTGGCGGGGTCCAGCATGGCGGCCGACGCGTAGCGGTCCGCGGCCTCGCCGTAGTGGCCGATGGCCATCAGCGACTCGGCCTTCAGCATCTGGTCATTGAAGGCGGACGCCCCGGAGGCGGTCATGGTTCGCAGCGGCGCGCGCAAGGCGCGGTCTACGAACGCGTTGGCATCGGCGAGCAACGGCTCCTCCACTTGCGACGCGAGTTCGGGCCGTTCACGCACGGCCTGCCGCATTTCCGCGAACCACGGGGCGTCGGGCTGCTCCATCAGGGCCGCCGCCAGCTTCATGTCGGTCCAGGCATCGTAGCCCGGCAGGACGCTGGGGTCCGTGACCCGCGGCGACGGCTTGATCGGCATCGCGCGGCCGTCGGCCGACTCGGGCTCCGGGATGATCAGCCCCGGCTTCCCCGTGTAACCATGAACCTCCCCGGTCGGCGACCTGAGCCCGACGGGGCTGTACAGGTCGGAACGCAGCAGTGAATCCAGCGGCGTGGCCAGGATGTCCTCCGGCTTGGCCAAACGCATGTCCATCCGCGTGTCTTCGCGGCTGCCGAGCTTGCGCGCGGCCATCCGCTCGGCCATTTCCGCCTTCCAGCGGGTGCGCCAGAGCGGCTCGGTGGTCGTCGGCAGCGGCAGCCGCGGGGGCGGCTCGACCCCGAAGAGGCTGCTGGTCGTGGCAAACGACCCGGTGGAGTCCAGGGGCGAGAACGGCGCCTGGGCGGAGAAGGGAGGCGACGGGCCGCCGGCGGGCGCTTGCGGCGTGATGCGGAGGTCCATTCGCGTCTGGAGGCGCCGATCCAGCGGGCTCGGCCCCAACGTCGGCGTGCCCGGGGTCAACCCCTGAAGGAAGCCCACGGTGGGAACCGTCGTGTCCACGTCGTAGTAGGATTGTCCGAGTTGCCCCAGGCCGAGAGGGTCGCTGCCCACGCTGACCGAGTCGCGTCGGAACGTGTACAGCGTCGCGCTGCCGAGCGGGCCGCGAAAGGCGGTCGGGTCGGGGATGGGCGACACGGACCGCAGGGACAAGCCGTAGCCGGCCAGTCCGCTGGCGGTGGCATTGCCGGTCAACAGCGGCGAAACCGGCCGCGAGAAGTTCTGCCGCACGCCCAATTGCGGGTTGGCATCGAACAGGCGGCCCGTGGGCTGCGCGGGGGTGACCGCCGTGTTGACCTGGAGGTTCACGGGGGCCTGGGCCAGCGCCGCGGCGGCCCATAGACCCAGGCCGGCCGCGACGGCCCCGCACCGCCCCGGCGACCGCGCCGACGACATCCTGAATACCGGCCGGCTTTCGTGCATGGCGTCACCTCTCCATTGGTGCCGAGCGGACTCCGTTGGTCCGCGCCGGCACGGCGCCCCGCGGCAACCGTCTCTTCTTATTATACTTCGGTCGGGACGGGGCGCCGGCCGCATTCCGTGGCCGACCCGCGCTCACACCAATCGCCTTCCGCCGTCCACCGGCAGCACGACGCCGGTGATGTAGTCACCCTCGCGCAGCAGGAAGTGGACGGCGGCGGCGATGTCCGCGGGGGAGCCGGGCCGTTGCAGAGGGATTTTCGCGGTCAGGCGGTCGCGCGTGGGGTGATCGTAGTGCTCGGGCCAGGCGGCCACCCCGGGGGCCACGCCCACCACGTTGACTTCCGGGGCCAGCGCCCGCGCCAGCACGCCGGTCAGCGTTTCCAGGGCCCCCTTCGACACCACGTAGGCCAGATGGTCCGGCCAATAGCGCGACGTGGCGGCGTCGCAGAGGTTGACCACGCGGCCGCCGACGCCGCGCAGAGCGTCGCGGGCCGCATGGGTCAGCAGAAGCGGCGCCGTGAGATTGACCCGGAGCGTTCGTTCCCAGGCCGCGAGGTCGAAGCCCTCCAGGGTCATGGGCTCGAATACCGAGGCGTTGTTCACCAGCACGTCCAACCGCCCGAAGCGTCGGAGTACGGCCGCCACCAGCGCCGTCGTCGCCGCCGGCTCGCTCAAGTCGGCTGCGAACGCCTCGGCCGGGCGCCCCAGTTCACGGCACTCGCGGACGGTGCGCGTCGCCGGCTCGGCGGACGTGTGGTAATGCACGGCGAGTTCGGCACCGGCCTGGGCCAAGCGCAGGGCGATGGCGCGGCCCACGCGGCGGGCCCCGCCCGTCACCAGCACTACGCGATCAGTCAGTTCCATCCGTCGGCTCGGCATCCCCGGCGTAGCGGACCCATTGCAGGCACAGACCGTGCGGCGGCGCGGTGGGGCCGCCTTGGGCGCGGTCTCCCGCCGCGAGGATTTCGGCGACCCGCTCCGGCGGCCAGTGGCCTCGGCCGACCTCGACGAGCGTACCCACCATGTTGCGCACCTGGTTGTACAAGAAGCCGTTGCCCTCGACGTCGATCTGCACCGCGCAACCGACCCGCCGGATTTCGATCCGGTGGACCGTCCGCACGGTGGACTCGCGGGGGCTGCCGCGGTTGGCGAAGGCGGCAAAATCGTGCGTGCCGACGAGCAGGGCGGCACCGGCCCGCAGCCGGTCCACGTCGAGGGCGTGCCAAACGTGCCAAGCGTACCGCTGGCTCAAGTCCGCGACCGGCCGCCGGGCCGCGTTGTAGATGCGGTAGCGGTAGAGTTTGGCCACGGCGTCGCGGGCAGGCCGAAATGCCGGCTCGCAGTCCAGCGCGTCTACCACCGCCACGTCCGTGGGCAGGCGGTGATCCACGGCGCGGCACAGATTGGCCGCCGGGATGGAGGAAACCGTCGCCACCGCGGCCACTTGGCCGCGGGCGTGGACGCCGGCGTCGGTCCGGCTGGCCCCCTCGGTGGTCAAGGGGTGGCGCAACACGCGTTGCAGGGCGGCCTCGAGGACTTCCTGCACGGTGCGGACGCCCACCTGTCGCTGCCAGCCGTGGAAGTCCGTGCCGTCGTACGCCAGCCGCAGTCGAATCTTGCGTTCCATCCGCGGACATGGTACCCGGCCAGAGGCCACGGCCCCACCCGGTCGCGGCCGGCGGGCCCGCAAGCCGCCGGCCGTGAGGGGTTGACGGACTCCGACGTGCTTGTTCGGCGTCAGGACGGCTTGGCGCCGCCGGAGCGGCCGGCGTCGGATTCGATCTCCGGCAGGGCCCCCGGCAGCTCGCGTGGGAGTACCTCCTCGCTGGTGTACTCGTAGAACTCGCGGTACTGCTGGCGGAAGTAGCCGCCGGCGCGGGCCTGCACGCCGTTGAGAATGGCCCCGATCACGCGGGCGCCGATGCGCTGGAACTGCTCGCGGGCGCGGCGGAGCGCACCCTTGGAGCTGTTGGCGGCGCGGGCCACCAGGATGGTGGCGTCCACCTGGGTGGCTAGGACGAGGGCATCGCTGATGAGCAGGCAAGGGGGACCGTCGAGAATGACGCGGTCGTAGCTGTGGCGCGCCGCGTCCAGCAGGTCGCGCATGGCGCGCGACCCGAGGAGTTCCGCCGGGTTGGGCGGCATCGGGCCGCTGCCCAAGGCGTCGAGGTTGGCCACGTCCGTCTTGGCCAGCACCTGCTCCAGGCGGCGTTGACCGACGAGCACGTTGGCCAGACCATCGTTCCCGATCTTGGGGAAGGTCTGCCGGAGGCCGGGCCGGCGGAAGTTGCAGTCAATGAGCAGCACGCGCTGGTTGCCCTGGGCGAGCGTGACGGCGAGGTTGACCGCGCAGGCGGTTTTGCCGTCTTCGGGACGCGGGCTGGTGATGAGCAGCACCCGCTGGGACTCGAGCGGGCCGCTAAACGTCAAATGCGTGCGAATCTGGCGGAAAGCCTCCGCCACGAGCGAGTGTGGGGCACGTCGCGTGGCCTGCTCGATGGCCTCCAGTTCGGCCTCCTCGTCGTCCAGCAGCGGAATGCTGCCCAGCACCGAGAGGCGGCCGTGGTGGATGATGTCCAACGGCGTGCGGAGGGCCTGGTCCGTGACTTCGCGCAGCAGGGCGAGGCCGACCGCGGCGAGGGCCGCGAGCACGAACCCGCCGCCGAGGTACAGAACGAAGTTTGGCCGACTGGGCCAGTAGGGATCGCGGGCGGCGAGGATGGCCTCGAGGCGCCCTTCGCCGGTTTGCACGCCCAGTTCATTCTCGGCCTGACGGAGCGTAAGTCCGATCTCCTCGAGCTGCTTGCTGAGCTGCTCCTCGTCTTTGGTGAGGTTGGTGTACTCGGTGATGACCTTGTCGAGGTCGCGCTGGGTGTTTTCCTTCTCGGTGAGCTGCTCCACGACCGTGGCCATCATGTTGCGGATGCGGGCCAGTTCCTGGCCGAGGGCCTCCACTTGTCGATTGCGCAGGTCGTCGATCAGCTCTTCCCGACGGGTGACTTCCATTTGGAAGTACCCGTTGCGCTGGTCGCGCAGCAACTGCATCTGGCGGTGGTTCTGGCCGATGAGGTTGCGGGCGGTGACGTCGATCTGGATGTCGAGGGCCTCCACCTGCTGGCGGTAGTAGCGCAGCAGCGGGTCGGAGTCGATGATCATGCGCATCTCGGCCGACAGCGGCAGATTGCGCGGATCAACGCCCCGCACCGTGGACATCTGTGCTTCGATGTCCGCGCGGCGGGCCTGGAGCTCGGACATGGTGTTCTGCAAGACTGCGACCGTGTCCACCATCACGTCCCGCTCAGCCTCAATGGCCGGCATGTCGCGGCGTTCGCGGAGTTGGCGGCTGCGCTCCCGGATCCGGCGCAACTCATCTTCCGCAGCGGCCTTGGTGTTCTTGAGGCTCTCGAGGCGGCGGCGACCTTCGTCGGTCAACTGCGTGCGGGATTTCCCGACGTAGCGCTCGACCAGACGGTTGACGATTAGCCGGGCCTCCTTGCGATCGCGGACGGCGATGGAGACGCGGACCAGGAAGCTCTCCCGCACGGGGGCCACGTCGAGCAGGCGCTCGAAGTCGTACAGGCACTTGTCGAAGTTGTCCCCGTACCACTTGTAGAACTGCGTCTCCTTGATTTCCGGCAGGGCCAGTACGTCCAGCAGCACGGCGGGGCTGAGAATCTGGGCCGCCTCGGTCGCCAGCACGTGCGTAACGTAGTCCTTCGGCAGGATCTCACCCTTGATCTGCCCCCATTCTTTCGTGGGGGGGATCAGCCGGACGTACGCCTCGTTTCGGTACGCCGGGAAGAAACGGTAGATGAAGAAGGTGGTGGCCACGATGAGCACATAGAGCGCGCACCACACCGAAAAGATCATCACCTTGCGCTGCTTCACCACCCGCCAGACGTCGGCCGCGGTGATCCCCCCGGGGGCGGCCTCCTGGCCTTGAGCAGGGCCGAGCACGCCCGGCAGCGCCGCGGCCAGGGCCGCAGGCGTCACCGGCGGAAGAATCGGCTGCGAACTATCCATCGTACTCATCACGCACCTC
The DNA here is from genome assembly GCA_040755725.1 of Planctomycetota bacterium. Classification (GTDB taxonomy): domain Bacteria; phylum Planctomycetota; class Phycisphaerae; order UBA1845; family Fen-1342; genus JBFMAI01. Next base: position 34,389 of record JBFMAI010000038.1, read on the forward strand.
ACGGGGGCGGCCAATGCGGCCGTTCTCGGAACGCGACCGGCGTCCCATCACTCTATCGGGTCAGTTTGTTCAACGCATCCTCGAATCGCTGGATCGTGTCGGCCTCGCCGCGCCCCCGGGCCCCCTCCAGCCCGCGGGTCAGCAGCGCCCGCGCGTCCGCCGCGCGCCCGACCTGCTGGTAGACCTCCGCCAAGTGGAGGGCGATCGACGAGTTTTCGGCGTCCAGACTGTGGGCTTCTTCCAGGGCTGCGACCGCGAGCTCGGCCTCACCGCACTTGAAATACACCCAGCCCACGGTGTCCAGCAGCGTGGCGGCGTTCTCGTTGCCCGGGACCAGGCTGCGCAACCGCTCGGCATAACCCCGGGCCTCGGCCGGTGCGAACAGCGGCGGGGGCGACTCGGCCAACAGGTAGGCGAGGTTGTTCAACGCGGTGACGTTGTCGCGATACGCTTCGAGAATCTCGCGGTAGCTGCGGATCGACCCCTCGCGATCGCCGGTGACCTCTAACGCCTGCGCCCGTGTCAGCAACGTCGTCAGGTGTTCCGCCGACCCTGGCTGAAGCTGCGCGATGAGCTCGCTCAGCAACGGCAGGGCGGCGGCGGGGTTCGCGCCGGTAGCCAACTGGGCGGCCAGCACCGAGCGCAAGCGGCGCCCCGGTAACGATTCCGGCGCGACACGCTCGATGGTCCGCCGGAGTAACGCTTCACTGTCGAGCGTGCGGGCCTGCGCCGTCTGACGCAGGGCCGTCGTCACCTCGCCGGCCATGGCGACGCTCGCGGCGGCCCCGTCGGAGAGGCACTGCTCCCATTGCTTCTCGGCAGCGTCGTGCTGACCCAGGCCGTGCAACGATCTGGCCGCCTGGATACCCATACGGGCCCGCACCTCGTCGCGGATTTGCACCGGCAGCCGGTCGAACGGGTATTGGCTGTAGATTTCGAGCACCTCCCGGTCCCGCCCGGCCTGGCGCAGGGCCCCGAGGCGGGCGATCGCGCTCCCGACCGCGTACAGCGGGCTCGTGGCTTCCGCCCGTTCTCCGGCCCGCTGGTAGTAGGTCGCCGCCGTCGCGTAGCTCTGTCGGGCCGCGTCGATCCGCTCGCGCTCGCGCGTCACGTCGCCACGGTCCTTGGCCTGGCGGGCCTCCGCCTCGAACGCCGTACCTTGCGCCTCGAACAACCGCCCCAGCTCAAAGGGCCACAGCATGTCTTCGGGGTGCTTCTCCATGTACTCGCTGATGAGTCGCCGGGCCCGATCAAACTGGTTCTGCGCCCCGTACAGCAGCCGCGCCAATTGGCGTACGACCTGCTGCTTCTGATCGCTCGGGGCGCCGCGGGCATCCAGGGCGTCGAGCAGCAGGCGGAGTTGGGCTTCGGCCAGGTCGTACTTGTGCGTGCGACCATACAAGGACGCGAGCAGGCGGCGGAGGTCCGGCTCCAGCCGTGGGTCGCGGCCGATCTTCTCCTCGGCCCGGGTCAGGTCTTCGCGGGCGCGATCGTACCGGGCCAGCTCCAGCGACAGCCGCCCGCGCGTGACCAGCGCCAGGACGTGGTCCGGGTCGTCGGAGAGAATCTGGTTCAGGTCGTCCAGCGCCAACTCGCGTTGCCCGTTGACGAAGCGGACCTGCGCGCGGGCCATCAGCCCCTGGGGTTCTCGCGGGTACTGCCCCAGGTAGTCCCGCAGCTCGGCGTCGGCGTCCGCCACGCGCCCCGCCGTCAACAGCGAGTGCGCCAGGGTCAAGCGCACCATCTGGATCGCGGCGGCCTGGGAGGCTTCCAACCCCCGAACGCGGTCGAGGGCCCAACGGCACGCCTCGATGACCTTGTCCGATCGCCGCTGGCGTTCGTAGAAGCCGATCAGGGAAATCCCCACTTGGAGGTCCCACCGCCGACGGGCCTCGGCGTCCGCCACGGCGCTCGGCACAAGCCGCTGGGCCTGCTGGTACTCGCGTTCCGCCGCCTCCAGGTTGCCCAACGCCTCGAAGAACGCGGCCAGCAAAAGCTGGTTGCCGACCTTCATCTCGCCGGTGGTCTGCTCCACCAGGCCGCGCAGCAACGGCTCACCCGCCTCCGCCTGCTGGCTGCGGGAATAGAAGTCCGCGGCGTAACGGGCCAGACTGAAGCGGAGTTCCTGCGGTGCCGTGGTCAGCACATCCTGGAAGTAGGCGTTAGCTTGGGACAGCAGGGCCGAGCGTGCGGCCGGGTCCGACGCGGACTTCTCCCACGCGTTCACGAACAACTCGGCCAGACGCACGAGATTAGCCGCGTCGTCGGGCTTCTCAGCGCGTTGCTGGAGTCGCCGCGCGATGGCCGCTTGTGGCGACTGCTCCTCGTCCGTTTCCTGCTTCCACGCCTTGACGAGCGGGTGATCCGGCGCGAGTTCCGCGACCTTGGCCTCGCACTCCTGAGCCAGAGTCACGAGTTTGTCGCGCTCCGCGCCGTACGCCTGCCCCGCGCGCTGGCGGTACGCCTGTCGCAGGTAGAAGTAGGCCTCCACCCCGCGGGGATTGATCTCGACCGCCTGCCGCAAGGCATCGATGCCCTCCACCAAGCGGTTGCCCGCCAGGCAGGCCCGCCCCAGTCGCGTCTGGAGGTCGGCCGATTTCGGCAGACTCCGGATGGCCTGCTGAAACTCGCGGATGGCCAGCTCCGCGTTCCCCTCGGCCAGCGCCAGGTCTCCACGGTACGTGGCCCCGCCCGCCCGGTCCCAGCCCAGCCCCTTCTCGTGCCTCGACAGCGCCGCCGTCAACTCCCGCGCTCGGTCAAACTCCCGTCGCATGAGCCGAACGTTGAACTCCTCCTCCACTCCGGCCATGTCGTCCGGCTTCAGCTTCCGCATTTGCTCCAGTTGAGTGAGCGCCTGGGCGAATTCGGCGGCGGCTTCATCGTTGGCCCCGCGCCGCTCGGCCTCTGCGGCACGCCGCCGGTAGTACCCGTAGAACTCCTTGGCCCGCAGGAACGGGTCGGGGTTCTGCCGGATCACCTCTTCCCGTTGCGCGTCCACCTGGGCGCGCTGCTCCGGGGTCAGCGCTTCCGTGACCGCGGCCTCGAGATCGACGGTCGCCGCCTGGATCATGCGGGCCAGGGCCGGACGCGGGGGGTTGGCCAACCACTGCCGGCACAAGGCCAGCGCCTCGGCGCGGCGTTCGGCGCGGGCCATGGCGTCCATCAGGCGCAGGAAGCCATCGCGATACTCGTCGTCCGTGATTTCGGAGCTGTCCAGGACGCCGCGCAGGACTTGTTCCGCGGCAGCATAGTCTTTCATCTCGACGAGCATCCGGGAGCGCCACAAATCGAACCGCGCCCCCTTCCCCGACATCTTCCCCATCACCTCCCGGGCCTCATCCACCCGCCCCAACTGGGTCAGCACCGACACCAAGGTGCCGGTCAGCGTCTGGTCCTGGGCATAGAGCAGCCGGTATTGCCCCAGCAGATCGAACGCGTCCTGGGCCTTGCCGATGCGCGCCAGCAGCTCCGCGGCCAGCGCCACCAGCGAGGACGGCGGGTTCATCTCGGCGTCTTCGTAGAGCTTGATGGCTTGCGCCGTGTACTGCTCGGCCTGTCCCCACTGCTCGCGTTGCACGTACAAGAGGGCCAACTGCTCCTCGGGCAACTGCGGCACGCGGACGTACTCCAGCCAGTAGCGCGCCCGGCCCCGCACCTCCGCGTAGCGCAACTGCCCGGCCCGCTTGCTCGCCTCCTCCAGGGCCGCGACCGCGCCCACCACGTCCTGACGGGCCATCAGGTTCTTGGCCTGCATGTGGTAGGTGACCGGATGCTCGGGGTACTTGACCGTCGCGTCGTCCAGATAGGCGGTCGCCCGGGCCAGCCGCGCGGCCCGCGTGTTCTCGTCGGTGGCCGTGGTCACGTAGCCCAGACCGATGTCGAACGCGCGACGGAGCATCAACAGGCGGTCCTCAGCGCGCAAGACGGCCCGGATACTCCGCAGCGTCAGCGTGGAATCACGTGCCGCATCGAGAATCGCCAGGCCCCGCTCCAGCCGCTCGTCGTCACTCAACTCCTGCCCTTGCGGCCCAATCGCGTACCGCAAGGCCAGCTCGGCGCGCAACTGGTACGCTTCGTACATGGCCTTGTCGAGCTCGATGGCTCGCCGCGCTGCGTCATCGATCGCTTCCAGCTCCGCGCGGAGTTCCGCGAGTTGGGCCGCGGTCGGCTCGGGGTGGGCGCGATCGAACACGAAGTAGCGCTGCCGCGCCAGGGCCAGGAAGAGCTCTGGGCTGGGCCGCCCCGTCGTCGCGGCCGCGGTTCGTTCCAGCGCCTGCCCCGCCTGCGACAGCGTCTCGTCCGCCGCGGCGCGCTCCCCCGCCTCGTCCATCAGGCCGGCCCGCGACTGGAGAAAGCGGGCATGCGCGGTCGCGACGGGCACGTCCTCCGGGTGGGCCGCCGCGGCCTGGTCCAAGACCGGCAGCACCTTCTCGATGTAATCCCGCGTCAGTCGCGTCAGGTCGGCTGGACGTGCGCCGGCGGCCACTGCCTCCCGCCGGGTCTTGATGAAGGCCCGTTCCAGGTAGCTCAGGTATGTAATGGCGACGTGCGGGTCGGTCGGTTCCAGCCGGTACGCCTTCTGGGCCAGTTCGTCGGCGGCCGCCTCGTTCGCCTCCCCGCCCAGCACCCACAGCGCTTGGGCCTGACTGACCAAGCCGAGCAGGTCGTCCGGGTCGAGCTCGACCAGACGTCGTCCGGCGTCCCGCCAGATATCCTCCAAGATGACCAGATCGATGATGTCCCGAATTCGCCACAGCCCCTCGAGCAGGGCCCGTTGCAGAGGCTGGTCGTTGGGGAGCTTGGACGCCGCCTTTTCCAGCAAGCCGCGCCAACTCGCCAGCTCACCCATCTCAAACATGCACCGGGCCGCGGCGATGACGTATTGCGAGTTCGGCTGGCCGCGGACCTCGCTGGCCTCCCAGGCGCGCACGTAGCGCCGGGCCGCCTCCTCGAGGTCGCCCGCCTGCTCACTCTCCCGGGCGGACTGGGCGATGATCTCCGGATCACGCCGCGTTTGCTGCCAAACGATCAGCGTGAACACGGACACCAGCAGGACCATGCCCATCACGGTCAGGAACGCGATCAGGTTCTTGTTGAGACGCTTCTGTTTGGCCATCGCTACTGGGTCCTTTACTCCCGCCGCGGCGACTTACTCCACGCGGCGACCGACAGCGCCCAGGCCGGCGTGGTATTGCCGCGCCGCGCCACCCCGGCGGCGACAACGCGCGGGCCGCCGGCCGAGACCCGGTGCCCGACGTCGGCTCCCGGTTTCCGGTCCCCTGGGTCCCGTTGCCCGGAGTGGAACTTGTCCAGGTCAAAATGGTCGCTGATGAGGATCGGCAGGACGCGCTCCATCAGCGGTCCGAGCGCCTCGATCGAGGCCTGCCGCTCCGCACGCGAGCTCAGCGAGTCGCCGTACGTAACCTCGATCTTGGCGTAGTACGCGTACCGCAGGGTGGGGTCCATCATGCTCCGCCGCACCCCGTTGCGGGTGGTCTCGTAGCCCCCGTTGGCATGAAAGAAGTACATCACGGTGGTCCGGTCCACCGTGGCCGTGCCCAGCCCATGCCGCGGGGCCTCGAACTCCAGCACGCGGACCGGCAGACGATCGCCCGGGGCCCCGACGCCGCGCACCGGCAGCTCGACGGTGGCCTCGCCCACCTTCTGGTAGCCGCCGGCCAGGTAGCACTCGTCGGGGACGTGCGGCACTAGGTCCGGCTTGCCGGTGTAATAGGTCACGAAGACCTGCGCGTTGCGGGTGGGGTCAGCCGGGAGCTTGTCCCGGTCGGTGATGAAGACCCGGATGAACTCGTGCGTGCCCAAGCTGTCGATCGTGTCCTCGGACATCGGCGGAATACGGTCGGTCAGGTCGCGGTTGACCTCGAACCGCGCGCCCAACTTGCGGCCATCGAACTGGGCCAGCGGCCGTTTCAGCGGCACGGCCTCCTTTCGCAGGACCCATCCAGCCCAGCGACTCAACGATCCCAGTCCCGCGACCGCCAGGGCCAGCACGCCCAGGCAGACCCAATAGCGCGGGCTTGCCGACCGCCAGATGGAGGGGCGGCCCGCCGGGCCCGGCGCCGCGGGCGTGACGCGTGGCTCAGTCTGGACCGGGGAACTCGCCATGAGACTTCCGGCGTCAGCGGGCCGAGGCCTCCGCGGGCTCCGGCTCGTCCACGACCAGGTGGTTCAGCAGCCAGCCCAGCCCGCTGAAGATGCCAAAGGCCAGCAGGATCACCGCCAGTCCAAGCATGACGTGATACTGCCCGGTCGCGTATTTCGGGTCGACAAAGACGTGCAGCCAGCACGTCACGGTTACGCGGATGAAGTTGCAGAACGTGGCGATGGGGACGCACGACAGCACCAGGACGATCCGCTGCCAGGTGGGGCGCTCGGACATGAAAGCCACCGCCACGCCCAGGGCGCACAGGGTCACGGTGCTGCGCATGCCGCTGCACGCATCGGCCACTCCGATCGTCCCGGTCACTCCCCGATACAGGTATTCCAGGTTCGATCCCACCCGCTCCACGTGCAGGTTGGGAAACACGTTCAGCACCGTGCTGGCCACGATGGCCGCCAGCCGCCGCAACGGGTCCGTCAGCGCAAAGTACATGCGCGACGGAATCGGGATGGCGAAGAACAGGTACAGCCACGGCAACCAGACCCACCGCCAGATCGGCACGCCGCACAACAGCGTGATCACCCCCGCGAGCGTGATCATCATGGCCAGGTCGCGGGCGTACGCGAACGGCAGCAGGCCGGAAAGCGCCCACATGTACAGCCCCAGCCCCCCGAGCAGGGGGATGAGCCCCAACCACGCGCCGCGGAGGGCACACCGGCGGATGCGGTCCCACTTCAGATACGCGAGGTAGGCGCTGAACACGGGAATCAGCGGCCCGTGGGACCAGTCCATCTCATGGACCCACTTGGACGGCAAGGAGCCCAGGTTCGGCGGAATAAAGTCCAGGAGCTGCCAGAAAACCGCCGTGAACGCAACCGCCAACACCGCCGCCCGGATTTGGGCCGGGCGGTCGAACGTGATCCGCTGCGGTCCGGGCGCGTACATGGCCGCGCCGGTCAGCGGCGCCGGCGGCGCTCCCGGGCCCTTCGCATCAGGCGTCGCGGTCACGTCCGCCGTCATCGCTCCGTCTGCCTCCGATGTCCGCGGGGCTGCGGCCTAGAACGGCAACCCGCGCTGCTGCCGCCGCTGCTGCTCGTAGATCTCCGGGTTCACCTTGGAGCTGTACGCATCCTTGTCGGCGAAGTTCCGGTCATACACAAACCCGAAGCCGTAGGTGAACCGGAACGAGTTGCGGATCACGAACAGGAAGGGCGCGACGATGTGCGTGCCGACGTTCACAATGTCGTCGTCACGCAGGTAAAAGTCGTCCTCCAGCCCGGCGAAGATCGCGTCCAGGTTCACCAGCCGCGTGAACTGCTTGTCCGTCCCCGGCTCACGGCGGATGAGTTCGCAGCGTGCCGGCCACGCCAGCGGGCTGAAACCGCCGCAGATCGCCAGCGCCTGCTTGATGGTGATGTCCCGCCCGCCGAACGAGTATACGCCCGGCCGTTGCACTTCGCCCATGATGTAGAATACGCCGGTGTCAACCGGGACGTGGAACACGTCGCGGTCGCGCACGACGATGTTCTGGCGCGGGTCGCCGGCCCGCAGCGCCACCAGGTCGATCCCGATGACCCGCTGCTCCAGGGCCAGTTCCTCGGTGGCTTCCCAATCGAACGGCTCCTCGAAGACCGGCGGCGCCGGTGCCTCCGGGGCCGCGGGCGGCTCGCCGGGCGGCTCCGTCGGCGGCCGCGCGGGCAGCACCTGCCCGGTTTGGGGGTCGAAGATCACGATCGGTTCAAACGGCGGTTCGCCGGCGGGGGTCGGCTGTGTGTCCGACGGCGGCGCAAGCACCTCCGCCAGTTCCTCCCGGCTCGGCGGGGTCTCCGCTTCCGGGGGCACCTCTTGATTGAACCGGCCCGTGCTCATGAAGCCACCCGGTGGCGGGGGAGCTTCCTCGATCGGTGGGGGAATCACCCACCCCTCTTCCGGGGGGATCTCCGGCATCGGCCGCACCGGCGCGGCTTCGCTCGACGACACCCGCCGGATGACGTAGGCCCGCCGCGTCTGGGGCGACACGTCCCCGACCATCGCCACGAGATCGAGCAAGCGCATCGTTGGGTCGGCGATGGGATAAGTGCCGGGGCCGCCGACGCCGCCCATCACGGACACGATGCGACCGCGTTTGACCTGGGTGACCACGATGACCACGGGGCGCGGCAACAGCCCGGCTTCTTTCAACCGGGCGGTGAGCTCCTGCTCGAGCTCCTGCTCGGTGAGTCCGGTGACCTTGACGCTCCCGAGGTCCGGAATGCGAATCTCGCCCAATGGGCTGACTTCGAGTTGCACGGAAAATGGCGATCCGGGCTGGAGCAGGTCCTGGATGCTCAGCGCCACGACGTCGCCTGGGGCCAGGCGGTAATCGGTGTATTCGGCGACGAGGTCTTCCGGCGTCGGATCGGTGGCGTTGGCCAGCCCCGGCGGCGTTTCACGCGGGCTCAGCACTTTGCGGATGCCGCCCTCGTGGGTGTCCGAGGGGAAACGACCCACCTTGGTCGGATCGAGAAAACTGTTGGGCGGGACCAGGGCGCAGCCACACAGGGCGCACAGCAACACAGCGGGAGACAACGTCCCCCACGACGCCACCTCGAGCGTTCGCCGGTATTGCATGCCATACTCCTCAACGCCGACGCCTACACGCGCACTCGCCCCGCAGACGAACGAGGGACTTGCGACGTGTCGCGTGCCGCCGGCGCCAACGTCGGCCGTGGGGTTGGGCCTTCGACAGACCAGGCAATCTAACCGGCGCTACAAACCCCGTCAAACGCGCCGCCTCCAGCAGTCGCCTCTGTCCGGGGTTACGCTCGGCAGCGGCCTGAGTTCGGACCCACGGCCGTTCCGTGATGCAGTCCCCATAGTTATCGGCTGATCGGCGCGCCCGCCTTGTGCCCGGGAACAGCCGCCCAATCCGCGGGGGCCAAACTCGCGCTCCCGCTGGGGACCGCGCCGCAGGCCTCCCGATATGAACCACCGGCAAGGGGACGGGATCGAGCGGCACAGCGGTCGCGCGTCGCGGTCGACGCGTTGGGCGACCGCGGGCCGACCCCCCGCCCCACGACAGGTGCCGCATGACGGGTTTCCGACCGCAGACGGGCCGGCCGAAACGCGTTCTCATCCTCGGGGCCGGCGGCCACGGCCGCGTTGTACTCGATATCCTGCTCCAGGCCGGTCAGCACCAAATCGTCGGCTTCCTGGACAACAACCCCGACATCCACGGCCGACGGATTGACGGCCTGCCCGTCCTCGGCTCGATCGACGACCTCGCCGCTCTGGCGCACCAACACGACGTCGAAGGCGTTATTGTGGCGATCGGGGACAACGGGGTGCGGCGCGGCGTCGCCCGACAGGTTGACACCGCCGGCATCGACCTCATCAACGCCGTTCACCCCGCCGCGACTCTGGCGCGCAATGCCAGCCTCGGGCGCAACGTGGTGGTCGCCGCCGGCACGGTCGTGTGTGCCCACTGCCAGGTCGGTGACAGCGTCATTCTCAACACGGGGTGCATCATCGACTACCAGACCATGATCGGCGAAGGCAGCCACATCTGCCCGGGGGTTCGCATCGCCGGTCGCGTCAAGGTCGAGCCGGGAACGTTCGTCGGCATCGCGGCAACCGTCATCCCCAAGGTCACCCTCGGCTGTGAGTCCATCGTCGGCGCCGGCGCGGTGGTCACGGAGGACGTCCCGGCCCTGGCCACCGTCGTCGGCGTGCCCGCCCGACGGATCAAACTCGCGGCGGCGTCGGAAGACCTGGCGGCCATGCTCCTCCCAGCACATGTGTAAGCAAATGGAATGCAACGAGTTACCGACCCTGTGCCCCGGTGGAGACTAAGCGCGCCACCGCCGGGGTTCGGGCATCCACGGGACGGATGAGCATCCCGGTCAACCCACGCTGTAGACGCTGCGCCTCTTCGTGCCGCGACAGTGCGTCCTGCTCAACATTATTCATTGCATCTAATAGGCTTGCGCCAACGCTGCGGAGACCACCCTCAAGCCCGGCCTGAATCCCGCGCAGAGCGGCGCATCGCATGGACGGTCGCAGCAGCCGATCGACCGTGAACGGTACCGCCCACCCCAGCAGAACCAGCAGCCCACTGTGGATGGCAAAGTCACCACCCAGGAACTGCTTTCCATCTCGACCCGCGAAGTAATACCCCTTTACCACTTTCCAGGCGACCCACACGAGTGCGGCGGCGGGCAAGCAGGCCATGAGGAAGCCGGTTACCCGCCGGGCCAAGCGTCCGAGAGCGGTCCCGGGACGTGCCAGGGCTGTTCGCAGAGAGTCTTCGACTCGGGAGACGATCTGCTCGCGCGCCATGGCGGCTACCGTGTCCAGCCGCTTACGCAGCGGGTCGACCGTTACCCCCGCGCGCCGCCCCACCAACTCGACGGCATCCATCCAGCCAGCGAGCTTCGCGTCGCACCAGGCGTCCCAAAGGCTGTCCGCCACCTCGTTGAATGTGTCGGTCCGCGCGGGCGACGGTGAATCCGTCGTGGCGGCGCCCGATTCGGTTGGCTTGGTCAATCGGACGGCCAGCGTCGCCAAGATGTGGGGGTCGCGGGTGGCGAAACGCTCGGCGGCGGCGCGGGCCGACCACTCGAGGCCGTTGCGAATCGTGGCGGCCGTCGACGCCCAGTGCCGCGTCGCCTCCTGACGCCAACTTTGCCAGCGGGCGTCATCGCCGAGCTTGCGGTCGGCGGTTTCGAGGACTCGGCGCAGGTCCTGCAACCGCGCGCGGTGGCCGAGGCGCTCCAGCTCACGCCCCCCGTGGGCCGCCAGAAGCTCCAACAAGGTCGCCCCAAGTTGGTCGAACTCCTCGGGCGAAGGCAGACAACGGCCCGGCAGGCAGCACGTTCGCAGCAGCAGCGGGTCGTCGAAACCCGCCTGGCGCAGCAGGGTACGGAAATCGTCGGCCTGCCGCCGGTCCCCCTCGTCCCAGCGATTCATGATGAAGGCCCAGCCGTGCCGGTGCCCGCGGTCGCGGAGCAGCCGCCAGCCCACGTCGTCGCGATATCGCTCCGGGCTGACTACGTAGACGACCAAGTCGATGTGGGGCAGCCAAGCCAACGCCGCCTGACGGTTCGTTTCTTCCGTGCTGTTGATGTCCGGCGCGTCGATCCACAGGATGTCGCGGTGGGCAGCGGCCGCGTGCCGGCGGACGTGGATGCGGTCGAGCGGGAGATCGGGCGGCAGTTCGGCCAGCTTGATCGACTCGTGTACGTACAACGTCACCTCGCGCGATGTCGGCCGTTCAACGCCCGTCCGCGCGATCTCCGCCTGCGCGAGGCGATTCAACAGGCTGCTCTTGCCCACCCCCGTCCCGCCGAAGAACGCCACGACCAGCGGACGCGGCGACCCCGCCGCGAACAGGTCGGCCGGGGTGGCGTGCTCGACCGCGGCCAGGCGGTTTGCGTCGGTCGCGTCGAGCCAACCGGCGGCTTGCGCGCGGCGAAGCCAGTCCGCCGCTTGATCCAGGATAGCGCGCAGCGCGTCAGGCATCGCCGGCCTCCCACGCTTCCAGGGCGGCGGTGGCGGCCGCCAATTCGTCGGCGCGGATTCGCGGGGGGCTGCCCGGCGCGGTCCGTTCCGCCAGGGCCGCAAGTTCGGGGACCCAGACGCCGCGCACGAACTGCTCCTCCAGCGCGGTCTTCTGGCGCGCCTTGAGCTGGTGCTGTTGGCGGGCCATCTCCAGCCCCGCGACGCCCTCCATGAGCAGGGAGCTGACGGCGAAGGCGGCCGGGGCCCAGACAGCGTCCAGGGCCGACAGACCGCCGGTCTTGACCGCGAGCAACATGTACCCCAGGTCCATCGTGGCGCGGGCCGTGCGCAGCGCGGTGAGGCGCGCCGGCTGCTGCTGTAGCTCGCGGTAAAGCTGTTGTGCGGCCGCCCGCACCTCGGCCTCCACGAACCGATGATGGGCTTGGACGCCCGCCTCGAATCCTTCCTGTAAGCGCGGGCGCTCCGTCTCCAGGGTCTCATCGAGGGCTTGCCAGACCGCGGCGGCGGGAGCCGACGACCGTGCCCGGCGCGCGACGTCACGCTGCAACCCCGTGAGCAGCGTCTCGATTGTGTCCACCAGGACACCCGCCTCAACCCCCAGGCTGTGGAACCGTCCCGGAACGCCGCGCCGGTCACCCCACCACGCGCGACCGGCGGCAAACAGCCGGCGGCCCGGCCAGGTGAGCACACGGCGAACCTGGGCGATCGCGCTGCCGACTTTTGGAATCTCGAGGAGCTTGAGCAATTCAACGGTGGCTCGGCGAAAAGCGTCGTAGCGTTGCGGGTGATCGAGGTAGTCGCGCACGTAGGCGTCAACGAAGGCTTGGCCGCTCGCCGCCACGGTCGCCTGCCAATCGGCCACAGCTTCGTGTTCCGCCCGAATCGGGGCCAGCCAATCATCCCAATGTCGGCGCAGAAGCGCCCGCGTCCCGGCTGCCCGGTGTTTACGGGTCCGCCGTTGTAGTTGTCCGCTTACCGCGGCGCGCAGCGCGCGGGCCGCAGGTGCCGGCCGGAATTCGCCTGCGTCGCCTGCGGCGAGCGCCGCCAGGGCCGCGTCGTACGGCAGCGGGACGATCGGCACGTCGGTGCGGCCGCCGCAGCGCTCCGCCAGCCGCTGCCGCAGCGATTGCACAACGGCCGGCTCGGCGTCCGGGGTCAGCTTGTTGATGCACAGCACGAGGGGACGACCAAGCGGCGCGGTCAGGGCGACAAACTGCCACACGGCGAGATCGGAGTACTTCTCCTTGCTGAGCACGACCAGGTGCAGGTCGGCCAGGGCCGTGAGCTCCAAGACGGCGGCGGTGTACTGCCGGGCCGCCAGGGAGTCGAAGTCGGGCGTGTCCCAGACAACGCACGGCGGCAGGGCATCGCCCTCGTCCGCGTCGGCTGGTTTTGTCACCGTGCTCAAGGCATAGGCGCGCAGGTCATCGCGTTGGAGCTGCTCGGGAGCGCGGCGGGTCCAACCGGGTAGCAGTTCGCTGATCCACGGGGCCGCGGCGGACACGGGCGCTGTGGCGAAGCCTTGCGGATGCACCGTGAACCCGGCCAGCGGGCTGACGGCGGCGGCGGGCTGCCCCAACAGCAGGTTGACGACCGTGCTCTTGCCGGTCTGCGTCGGGCCCAGCACGGCGACGTGCGGCGGCCTTTCGGCCGCAGCGGCGGAGTCGGTGTAGCGCAATGCGGCGTCGGCCAGTTGCAGCGACGCGACGTCGACATCGAGGATGGCGGCCGCCTCCGCGGCCGGCGCTGCCGCACGGCTCAAGAGGCGCGCCACGAAGCGACCCAAGTCGGTCGCCGCCGAGGAACCGTCGCCAGCGGGCGAGTTGTTTACCACAGTCAACGTATTCTGCCGGATGGCCCGGACATGCGACAGTCCGTCCGCGGCGTTGCCAGGGGCCGAAGCGGGTTCTATACTCGACCGCCGCAGCCCTCGCTCCGGGCACGCCCCGGCCGGCGCGGGCCAGGAGATCGCGACGTGCCGATGTACGAGTACCAGTGTCCGGCGTGTCAGGCGACGTTCGAGGAGTTGGTCGCGTCGTTCGCGGCGGCGGACCGGGTGGCCTGCCCGAAGTGCGGTCATCGCCCGGTGACCCGCCGGCCGAGCGTGTTCGCCGCCCGGGCGTCCGCCACGCCGACTTCCCCACCGCCCGGCGGGTGTGGGTCAAGCTGTAGCGCGTCGGGGACGTGCCCGTGGCGTTCGTAGCTCCCCGGTGTGCCGCGGCGGACGGTTCGCCCGCGTTGCGGTTTGACCGCCAGAGGTTCCCGACGTGACCAAGAGCCGGACCGACACGACCGCCAGTTCCGTCGCCGCCGGCGTCCTGAGCTGGCTTCTGCCCGGCGCCGGGCACTACTGGCTCGGACACCGGGGCCTGGCGATTGTCTGTTTCGTCGCCATTACGTTCCCCTATTGGGTGGGCTTGGCGTTCGGCGGCGTCCTTTCTTCGGTCAATCCGCGCACCAATCGATGGCTGTTTCTGGCGGAGATGGGCGTCGGCGGTTACACGCTGGGCAGTTTGGTCGTGAGCCAGTCCGTCGAGCGAAACGTGTTGGCCAGCGCCGGTTTGTCGCACGTGCCCGATGCCCAGCGCTCCCCCGCGGAGTACGCCGCCTACCTCGACGCCGCCACACGCGCCAAGTACATGTCGTACTACCCGGCGGCGGACGTGGCGCAGATTTACCTGGCGACGGCCGGGCTCCTGAACCTGCTGGTCATTCTGGACGCCGTGTCCCGGGCCCAGACCGGGCTGCCGACGTTTCAGCGCGAGCTGGCGGCGGCCCGCACGGAGGCCGGGTGATGCTACTCGGGTGGTTGTTCATTCATCCCGTGGCGCTGCCGGACCACTGGCGGCTGTGGATGTTGTTGCCATTGCTGGCGTGCGTGGCGGCGGTGTATCGGGCCACACGCGCCCGCCGGGCGGCCGAAATGCCGAAAGCTACCGTCGTCACGTTCGTCAACATCCTGCTGGGGATGGCCGCGCTCGCCCTGGCTTTCTACGGTGCGCACTGGCTCGTCCTCCGGGTGGGGTAATCGCTATCGTGTCTCGGATCTCTTGGAGCGCCTGACAGCACTGCCCCTTGATCCGAGCCGCGACCGTGAGGGAGCGGTGTTCGCCGCACAGGAACCGCTTCGTGACGGGCGAGGCTCCCGTCGAGCCGCGGCCCGCCGGAAGGCTCGCCCTCCCCATGTGCGCCGCTGAATCGCGCACGACCACTTGGCGCGCTGGCGCGGCCGAGGTTCGGAGGCGCGCACGGCCGGCGAGCCGTCGGCGTGGGATTGCGTCCGAGGCCGAGAAGAAGTGGGAATCCACTTGACGAAAAAAAACAAACAATGTAAACTCTCTTTAGGTTGATATGGAGAGGGCATGATCGCGGCCGGGAGTTCAAGCGACTAGCAGGCGCGGGGTCTGTGGGACCGGGCGCGACATGCGCTGCCGCAGCTTGGGAGGAAGTCCGATGACACGTTGTTCGGTTTCGCTGACGCGCGCAGTGTGGTGGGCCGGATTGGCCACCGTGGTCGTCGCGATGATGCCGTTCACTTTGCGGGGCCACGCCAAAGCAGAAGATGACTCGAACATCTACGGGTTCAAGCACTGCGACGCCAGGGGCCTCCAGGGCAAGACTTGTGAAGACCCTGGGCAGTGCATCAACGCGTGCGCCAACAAGTGTACGGAAAGCTACCTGTCATGCAATCAGTGCTGCGCCGCATTCTCAGTGCACTGGGACAGCTACTGGTCGTGCATGGACTTGTGTTCGTGGACGTGGCGCCCGATCCCGCAACCGTGAGTGGGTTGCCGGCCCGCTTGGGAGTAGTCACCGATGAAGCACAGGCGCATGTGCGACACTTTGTCGTTCATTTGCATGGCCGTCGGAACTGCCGCGTTCGGGCAGCCGGGCCAACACCTTCCACCGAGGGATCCTGTCCCTCGCAACAAGGCTGAATACGAGGCTGTATCCGACGACCGAGCGAAAAGCGCGAAACCCTTGTCAGAAGACCCTGAACATGCGCGCGCCTGGAGCGAATTCCGGGCACGGACGAACAACCTCCTCGAGACGTACGGCGCCCATGAAGTCGTGGTCGATGAGCGCCTTGCGGACCAGCTCATCTCCGAGCTGTGGGTTGACGTAGGCCACCCCTCCCTGAACGGGGCTTTGCAGGACTTCGTGATTGACCTGATCGGCGAAGTCGTGCAGTGGCCGGATGATATGCTCCCCCGACCGGCGCGCGATCGGATGCTCGCGGGGCTGCTCGCGTACATTGACGCAGGCGGCGGTCAGCATTCGCCGCCCAGTCAAGCACTGATCGCCGGAGTACTCCGTCGAGCTGCTGGCGACGAATCGGAAGCGGCCAGCCGGGCCGACGCGCTGCTGGCCGATGCAATCGAGTGGGTTGACGCGATCGAATCCCCCGCCATGCGAAAGGTAGTGCTCCGCAGTTGCCTCCAACAATGGGGCGAACTGGCAAGTTGGAGACTATTTGAGATCGAGAACAAGGGCGCCGTGCCCCCAGACGCGCAATCCGAGAGCTATGACAAGGCCGTGGCGGCGTTGCGGGCGCTGTTGCAA
Organism: Planctomycetota bacterium; assembly: GCA_040755725.1. Lineage (GTDB taxonomy): Bacteria > Planctomycetota > Phycisphaerae > UBA1845 > Fen-1342 > JBFMAI01. Next base: position 50,572 of record JBFMAI010000038.1, read on the forward strand.
GCCGATCCGCCGATCCGGCCGAGCGAACTGCTGGAGCGCCTGCGCGACGCGGAGCGGGCGGCGTTGGTCAAGCAGAAGGACGAGCGGCTCAACGACGACCTCGTGTGCCGGCTGCTGATTGTCTACCGCACGCTGCTGGACCGCCGGCCGCGGATCGCGTTCCGCACGTCGGCGTACATCGAGAACCAGTTGCTGACGCTGCACACCAAGGGGCGGCTGCGGACCGACCGGCACTGGGACCTGTGGTCGCAGGCCGTCAAGGCGTTGGAGTCGGAGCGGCTGTCCAAGCGGTTTCAGCGGTACCTGCGGGCGCGGACCGAGAAGAAGGACCTGCCCGCCGGCGAGGTCAAAGCCCTCGAGCAGTTGCGTCCGTTGCTGGCGGAGTGAGAACCGCCCGCGAAGACTGCGCCTCGGGGGGAGCGCATGTTCGCTCAAGGCCGCGGCCATGCCACCGGCCGAGTAAGAACGACCGGGGCGTCAGGATTCTCTCGCCACGCGGCGGGGTGGGGCGAACGGGTGGGGCTCTCAGACGAGTTCGCGGCGGATCGGCAGGATGATGTCGAAGCGGGCCCCGCTGCCCGGGACGTTGGACGCCGTGATCGTCCCGCGCATCTCGCCGACCAGTCCGTGGACGACGGCCAGCCCCATGCCGGCGTTACGGCCGGTCCCGCAGCCGAGCTCGCCCTTGGTGGTGAAGAAGGGCTCGAATATGCGCTCCATGTACCGCGGGTCGATGCCGGGGCCGGTGTCGGTGACCGTGAGGCAGACGCTGTTCTCGTCGCGGCGGGCGAGGGTGATCGTGAGGGTTCCGCCGCTGGGCATGGCCTCGCGGGCGTTGTCCACGACGTTGTGGAGGATGACGAGCATCTGGTCGCGCCGCACGGGCACGGTCGGCAGGACCTGCCAATTCACGACCAGTTGAATATGGTGGTGGGCGAGATTGGCTTCCTCTTCGTCGCAGAAGTACAGCACGACTTCCGCGAAGTCGGCCAGGTCGCCTTCGTGGTGGTCGGCTTGGGCGAAGGTCAGCAACTGCCGCGTGATGTGCGCCGCGCGTCCGACCGCGTCGGCGGTGCGTTGGAGTGCCCGCCGCATCGCGGAGGTCGTGTTCATGTGGATCGCGTATTCGACGCTGGTGGCGATGCAGCACAGGAGGTTGTTGTAGTGGTGGGCGATACCGCGGGCCAGGCTGCCGAGCGAGGCCAGGCGCTCGCGTTCCTTGAGGGTGCGGCGCAGACGCATGCGCTCGGTGATGTCGCGGAACCACAACGAGATGCCGCGCATCGTGCCGTCGGCGTCCAACACGGGCATGAACCAAACGGCGAACTCGAGCGGATCGCTCTCCGTGCCGCCGAGCCGCGTGCGGTACTCCACCGGCTCGAGCGTGCTGCGGACGGTTTCGAGCGATTCTTCGACAGCCTGGCGGTCGGACTCGGGAAACAGGGCGCTGACCGGCCCGCCGAGCGGTCGTCCGCCTGAGCGGAACAGCTTCGTCGCGGCGGGGTTCCCGGCGACCACGTCGCCATCGGCCTGGCACGCGATGATCGCGAACCCCGCGCCCAGGAACAAGCTTTCCAGGTACGCGGGATCGAGCCGTCCCGGGGTGGTGGATGGGCTAGCGGTGCTGGGCCACATGGTTCACGTCCACGCGGAGAAAGACATACGAGTCCGTCCGCTGCTCCTGGTCCTCGCAAGTCAGAAAAGCCCCGCCGACCAAACCGTACGTGTCGGCCTGCTCGCCGGGGGCCACCATGAGAAACTGCCCCGGCGCGAGGTCCAGGGCGAAACCGGCGGCCCCGAAGGCCCGCCCGCCGTACTGCGGCACCTGGGCCAGTCCCGCCTCGCTGCGGACCCACCGCCACCCCTCGAGCCGCTGCCGCACTTCCGGGACGACCACTAGGCGGACGGTCTCGGGATGCTCCAGGTTCAACTCGTAGTGGACGCGCAGGACGTTGCGGCTCTGCGGCCAGGTTTCGCCGGTGAGCACGCCGTCGTCGGCCACGAAGAACAGCGTCTGCTCGCGGGGCCGCGCGTCGAGTTCGAGCGCCAGGGGGTAGCCTGCCGGCACGCGCACCGGGTCCAGCGCCGCCGCTTGGGCCCCGTCAATCGCATCCAGGGCCGTCTTGACAGCGCTCCAAACGGAGGCCGACCCGACCCCGATCCGCAGGCCGTTGCGCGCCAGGCGCTCCCCCAGGGCCGCGTCCACGACATCTTCACGCAGGTGGTTCCACACCGGCTGGGCCTGGGCCCGCGCGGCCCGCGGTACGCGCACGTGCAGCACGTTCAGGACGACGTCGAGCCGCCGCACGGACGGCGCGGCCCCGAAGCCATCGGACCCGGCCGGCACGAGCGTGAGCGGGGGGTCGGCGGGCGCCGGAGGCGCCGTGGCACGCCCCGGCGGCGGAGCCGGGTTCCACAGCGCCACCGTCGCGGGATCACAGCCGACCACGGCCACCAGGATGAAGACGAGCGGAACCCCGCGTACCCCGAGCCACTTTCCCCGCGTCGCGCGATGCCAGCCGTCCAACGTCATCAGGCCTGCCAGACTCTCGGGGCGTCGCGACGGTACCCGCGCCGGCCCGGAAGGGACCGTTGCGGACAACGCTGCACACTCGCCCAAGATATAGTCTAGCGGCTGAAGCCGCCGTTTACCACTGGGCCTCCTCGAACGCGCCCAGGCTCGGCTTGGCCTTCCGCCCCATCTCCTTCACGAGCACCGCGGCCAATGACATGTCGCCCGGCGTCGTCACCTTCACGTTGCGCTGGTCGGTGGGCACGATGGCGACCGGGTGCCCCAAACGCTCCACAAGCTGGGCGTCGTCGGTCGGCTGAAAACCCGCCGGCATCTCCGCGTAGGCCCGCCGCAGGAGCTCCTTCTTGAACACTTGCGGCGTCTGGGCCTCGTGGAGGCCCTCGCGCGGGACGGTTGCGTCGATGACACCCGCCCCGCTGACGCGTTTGATGGTCCCGGTGAGCGGCGCGGCCAGGATTGCGGCACCGCACTTGGTGGCCTCGGCAAAGACCTGGTCGATCCAGGATTCGAGCACACACGGGCGGACGGCGTCGTGGATACAAACCAGGTCGGCGGCGTCATCGACCGCCGCCAGCGCGTTGCGCACCGACTCCCACCGCTGAGCCCCGCCTTTCACGAGCTTCAGGCCCATAATCATGATGTTGGCGGCGTACTTCTCGCGCACGACGTCGTAGTCGTCCGGCGCGACGGTCAGGATGCTCTGGCACACGTCGTCGCGGTTGATGAACAGCTCCAAGGCGCGAATGAAGATCGGCCGGTTGTCCAGCAGTGCGAACGGCTTCTTCACCTTCCCGCCGAAGCGCTCCCCCGCGCCGGCCGCCGGCAAGATCACCGCTACCTTGGCCATGGTGTGCTCCTCCGCGGCCGCGCCGGACCGCGCTGTTCCGGGCCGTACGATGCCGCCGCGGCCGGCCCGGGTCAAGCGGGCCGGCGGTCCGTACCCTCGCCGCGCGGCGGAGGCTATACTGCATGACCGTGCGCGATCCGGCGGCGCGCGAGGAGAAAGCGAGCCTCCCGGCGAGCCGCGGCTCGGCGGTTCCGGCGCGCCGGGATCGCCCTCCCGGGCCGCAGGTTGCCGCGCCGTGACGTAGCAGTCCCGGCGGGATTTCAGGAGCCGACGATGCCGCGCGGCACGAGCCACTGTTCACCTATCGACGGCGTTCCACGCCGCGCCGCGTGCGGCGCGCGCGGTCGTTGCGCTAGGCCGTGGCCCACCCGGGCCGCGGGGCGGCGTGGCGCGTGTCGCCTGGCAATCGGGGTCACGGCCATGGTGCTGTTGAGCGGCTGCGAAGGCTGGGGTCGTAAGGCGCCGCCGCCGGAGCCCCCGCCGGCGCCGCGCTCGGCGCGACTGAGCGACCCGTTGTGGGCGGGGACGGTCGGGGCGGAGACCATCCCGGCCAACGTGCAGGTGCAGCCGTTGCGCGGCTTCGGTCTGGTGGTCGGGTTGAACGGCCGCGGCAGCAGCGATTGCCCCAGCGTGATCCGGGAGTACCTGGTTGAGAACCTCAGCAAGGAGATGGGCCCGCAGGGCTCGCCGCAACGCCGACGGGCCCCGTCACCGGGCGAGCTGATCGACTCGCTCGATACGGCGGTGGTCGAAGTGACGGGGGTGGTGCCGGCCGGGGCGCGCAAGGGCCTGCGGTTCGACTTGCAGGTCAGCGCGCTGGCGGGCACTTCGACGCAATCCTTGGAAGGGGGGCTGCTGTTGCCGACGGCGATGCGGTACTTCGACCGGGCCGCCAGCGGCCAGGGGTTGATCGCGGGCGCCGTGCTGGCCGAGGGCGGCGGGCCGTTGTTCGTAAACCCGTTTGCCGAGGGGCCGAGCGCGACGACCGAGGCCGCCCGGCGGCAGGGCAGCGTCCTGGGGGGCGGTCGAGCGGCCGAGGACCGGCCAGTGCGGCTGATGCTGTTGCGGCCGAACTACCAACTGGCCAAAGCGATCGAACGACGAATCAACGAACGTTTCGGACAGCGGCCGCCCGCCGCCGAGGCGATGAGCGCCGGCTACATCGAACTCCGCACGCCGCCCACCGTAGTCCGCGAGCCGCAGCGTTTTCTCGAACTGGTCACACAGGTGTACGTGGACAACCGCCCGCCGGTCGTCGAAGGCCGGCTGCGCGAGCTGACGGCGGCGGCCATCGCCCGGCCGGACGACCTGGCCCGCATCGCGACGACATGGGAGGCCGCCGGCCGTGGCATCGTGCCACACCTCGAAACCCTTTATACCCACGCGGACGCGGCGGTGCGGTTCTACGCGGCTCGCACGGGGCTGCGGCTGGGCGATGTCGGGGCGCTGCCGGTATTGGGAGCGCTCGCCGCGCGCGGCGAGCCCTCGCTGCGGCTGCTGGCGGTGCGTGAGCTCGGCGGCCACACGTCACCCCAGGTCGCCACGTACGTCGCGCCGTTGCTGAATGATGGCGACGCGGCAGTCCGCATCGCGGCCTACGAAGCCCTCTTGCGGCAGGGTGATCCCAAGATCCACTCGGTCACGTTTCGTCACATCCTCGACCCGACGCAAATCAACTTCATCCTGGACGTGGTGGACAGCGACGGGCCGGCCTTGATCCACGTCCGCCGCACCCGCCTGCCACGCCTCGCTGTCTTCGGCCCGCGCACGCCCGTTGTGCCGCCGGTGTTCTATTCGGATGCCGACGATTTCGTGACGGTCCACACGGCGGACGGCTCCAGCGACGTTCGTCTCTATGCCAAGCGGGGCGGCCGCATGTCGGACCAGATCACCGTGCCGCCGCGGGTGGTGGACCTGATCGCGGCGTTGGGCGACCTGCCGGGGCGGCTGGACAGCGGCGAGCTGCGCGGCCTGGGCTTGCCGTACTCGCGGGTGATTCGCATTCTGGCGGCGTTGTGTGAGGACGAGACGATCCCCGCGAAGCTCGTGTTGGAACAGACCAGTCTGGCGGAGATGCTCGGGCCGGAGACGACACCCGAGCGGCCGGAGGCGGAGCCGAACGAGGAAACCAGTTCGGCCCCCGGTTCACCACCCGACGGGTTGCCGACGTCGCGTTGAGCTCTTTGCCGGCCCGATGCCGAGGATGAAGTGAGCGCCGTGAACCCCACGTCCCCCACGCGTGTTCGTCTGCAACGGTTCCTGTCGGACGCGGGGGTCGCGTCGCGCCGTCATGCGGAGGAGCTGATTCTGGCCGGCCGGGTGCTGGTCAACGACGCCGTCGTCGAGCAGTTACCGGCCTTCGTGGACCCGCGCTGCGACCGTGTGGTCGTGGACGGCACGGTGGTGCGTCCCCAGCGGCTCCAATACGTGCTGCTGCACAAGCCGAAAAACGTGGTCTGCACGAATCGCGATCCGGCGGGGCGGGTGCGCGCGGTGGACCTGCTGCCCGATCCACGGGCCCGTCTGTTCCCCGTCGGTCGGCTGGACGCCGACAGCACCGGCCTGCTCCTGATGACCAACGATGGCGAGTTGGCGCTGCAACTGACGCACCCGCGCTACGGCGTGCCCAAGACCTATCGGGTCGAGGTTCGCGGACGGGTCCCCGCGGATCTGCCCGCGCGCATGAAGGCGGGCGTCCACCTGGCCGAGGGCAAGGCCCAGACCGCCGACGTGCGGGTGCTGCACGCGGCGCAGGACCGGTCCGCGTTGCTGATCACGCTCCGCGACGCCCGCACCCGTCAGGTGCAGCGCATGCTGTCCCGGCTGGGTCATCCGGTGCGCTCGCTGCGGCGCGTGCAGATCGGCCCGCTGGTGCTGAAGGGGCTGCCGGTCGGGGCGTCGCGGTACCTGACCCCCGGCGAGGTCGCGGCGCTGCGGGCCGCCGTCGCCCAGGCCGGTGCCGACTCGGCCGGCCGCGGGCGAAAGCGCCGGCGTCGCCCGGCCGACAAGCCGGCGCGCGGCACTCGAACGCCCAAACCGCGTGGCGACGATCCCGGCGCGCCGGGACCGCCGCGGCGACTGGTCACGTGAGCGGCTTTGCGGGGCGCCGGGGCCGTCGGCCCACGCGGGCATTCAGGAGCACGGAGCACTGGCCGGGAGGGCGCTGCTCCCGCCGAGCTGCGGCCCACGAGGAGGCTCGCTCTCCCGCGGCAGCCCGACACTTCTGCCGGGCCGGGAACGTCCTCCCGTGGTGCGTAGTTCCGAGTGTTCATCGGGTACAATTGGGCCCTGGGAGTTGTGGGCGATGCGCCCAACCCAGTCTGGCGCGCCCGTCAGGGTGGGCACAGTGCGCCGACCGTGAGAGGAGGAGACGCGCATGTCCCCCGCATTGATGAACCCAGTGGCGATTGGCCTCCTGCTTACCGCGTGTGGGTTGTCCGCCGACGCGCAGACGTTGAATTACCTCGAGGGCTCCAACGGCCTTCAGCAGCCGGGGATGGAAGCCGGGCCGACGGAGATCGAGTTCGCCGACGTCAACGGCGACGGCCACCCCGACCTGGCCTCCGTCGGCGACCACGGCTCGCCCTACGTCAACTCGCAGCAGCACGGCATCATGGTCTGGTTGGGCGACGGGACGGGGAATTGGTCGCTGTTTCAGTACGGCCATTTCGGCTACGGCGGCATCGCGCTGGGTGACGTGAACAGCGACGGTCTGATGGATGTCGGCTACGGCATTCACCACAACTACTCCGGCGTGGACCTCGGCGACCAGATTCTCGAAGTCGCCCTGGGCGACGGGACCGGCCGCTTCTGGACCGCGTGGGACGACGGGCTGGCGACCAACGGCGAGACGTGGGGGATGTTCGGCAGTGATCTCGCCGACGTGGACAGCGACGGCGATCTCGACCTCGGCGCGATCAGCTTCGGCTGCTGCGCCGGCCTGCACGTCTACCGCAACCACTTCGACGGCACGTGGACACAATCGTGGGGCTTTGTCGGCGGGAACTCCGACCAGCTTTTCGAGTTCGGTGACTTCAACGGCGACGGCTTTTTCGACTTCGCCGCCGCCCACGGCAACGGCACGGTCTACGTCGGCGACGGGGCCGGCGGCTTCACCCTCGGCGACGGCAACCTGCCCGCGGGGCCGTGGCGGACCGGTGTGAGCGTCGGCGATGTCACCGGCGATGGCCGGGATGACCTTGCCTTCCGCACGTCCGCCGGCGTCCGCGTGTTCACCCTCGTCGGCCCCGGCCAGTGGCAAGACCTGTCCGGCAACCTCGCGGCCATCGGCAACGCCCGGCTGACACAAGTCGCCGACGTGAACAACGACGGCCGCGGCGACATCCTGGCGATGTTCCTGGGGCGGGTCGATGTCTACACTGGCGACGGGCAAGGTGACTGGCAGCTTGCGGCCCGGGTGAACACGCCGGCGGCATGCGACTACGCCGCCTTCCGCGCCGGCGCCGACATCGATCACAACGGCTATCCTGACTTCGCCATCGTCGCGGAGGAGAATTGCAGCCCGTGGACCGGCGGACGGAACCAACTGCACTGCTATGTCGAGGCGTCTACGCCGGCGTCGCCGTCCATCTACCCGGTGCAGCCGCGCGGCGGCGAGACGTGGATCGCGGGCTCGGTGCGATGCATCCGCTGGCACGCGGCGGTGCCGGCCACCGCCGGCCAACCGACGATGACGATCGAGCTGTCCACGACCGGGCTGACCGGGCCGTATCAGGTCGTGGGGGTGGGAGTGCCGAACAACGGGCGGTATCAGTGGCGGGTGCCGGGCAGCGTGGCGACCTCGCCGAACTGCTACCTGCGGTTCACGCTGAACACGACGCCGCCGACGGTGGCCGTGACGCCGGCCGCGTTCCGGATTCGTAACCCGTCGCCGATCCACCGCGGCGACGTGAATTGCGACGGGCTGGTCGACTTTGGCGACATCAATCCGTTTGTGCTGTTGCTGACGAACCCGGCGGCGTGGCAGGCGGCGTATCCCGGCTGCCCACGGCTCAATGGCGACATCAACGAGGACGGCGTAGTCGACTTTGGCGACATCAACCCCTTCGTCCGACTGCTGACCAGCCCTCAGACCCGCTGATAGAACCCACCACGCAAGTGGCGGGTCGCATGGCACCGCACTGGCGTGCCGGGTCCGGATAGGCGTCATCCGGCCTGCGTCACGGCGCGTGGCTACCTTGCGACCCGGACCCCGCCGTGTTATACGGTGGCCCACGTGGCCGGGTTTCCGCCGGCCGCATCGGCGGGCAGGACGCCCGCCCCCGTCGAGCCTGGCAGCACGGAGGTCGTGGGCCGCATGAGCACTTCCCCGCCGAAAATCCACGCGTATCCCTCGTCACACGAAGTCGAGCTCCGCCGGCAGCTCCTGGCGGACTTCAAGAACTGCCCGATCCCGGACAAGGAGCGCCTGGCCAATCTCGGCCTCTTCCTCAATCGTCCCGCCCTGAGCCGCTTGTTGTTCCTGCACGAGCTCTACCAGCGCATCCTGCCGGTGCATGGCGTCATCATGGAGTTCGGCGTCCGCTGGGGGCAGAGCTTGGCGGTGTTTTCGTGCCTGCGCGGCATCTACGAGCCGTACAACTACAACCGCAAGATCGTCGGCTTTGACACCTTCTCCGGTTTCCCCACGGTCAGCGGGGCCGACCAGGGCCGCGAGAGGATCGAGACCGGCCAGTACGCCGTCACCGAGAACTACGAGGCGTACCTGCGCCGCATTCTGGACTACCACGAGCAGGAGAGCCCGCTGGCGCACATCCGCAAGTACGAGCTGGTGGTCGGCGACGCCTGCCAGACGCTGCCGCGGTACCTGAAGGAGAACCCCGAGACGATCGTCGCGCTGGCGTATTTCGACTTTGACCTCTACGAGCCGACGAAGGTTTGCCTGGAGGCCCTCCGCCCGCACATCACCCGCGGCACCGTGTTGGGTTTCGACGAGCTCAACTCGCGCGTCTTCCCCGGCGAAACCGAGGCCGTCCGCGAAGTCCTCGGCCTCGACCGCTACCGCATTCAGCGCAACCCGTTCAACCCGATGCCGTCGTACATCGTTGTTGACTGAACCGCCGCACAGCGCGCAGGGAGGCGATAAGAAGTCACCCGTCAAGCCCCCTCCCTCTCCGGAAGGGGTTGGGGGAGGGTCGCCGCGTGAGGGTCCAAGGGGTCGATGGGCCGTGGGTCGTGTCCTTAGCCGCTGGCGACCGGGGCCTCGCCGACCGTGAAACACCGGGGGGACGGCCCAGGAAATAGCCGGAGAAACAGGTATAGCGTTTTCCCCCCCCGCGCGCGGTACAATGCCTGCATGGGCCCCGCGGTCGGGCCGGGCCAGGTTCATTTGCAGACGGCGGATAAGTGAAAAACCCAAGATTGGCACGACCTGCTCTCACGTAGTAGTCCCGTGAGAACGGTCAGGGCCCCTTCTCTCCGATGGAGGCAGCGTATGCGATCGATACGTGCTATGAGATGGAACGGGCTCGTGTTAAGCATAGCCTTGGTGGCGGTCATGGGTTGCCCAGGTGGATTGGACAATGGCCCTGATCCGAACGACGGCAACGGTCCGGGCGATGACACCGGCACCGGCGCGCCCATGTTCGACCGCTGGCGCACGCCCAGCTTCTTCCGAGGTTTCGACATCAACTATTTCAACTACGGCAGCGGCACCAAGAGCGTGGATGACTTCCTGGCGCTCAAGGCGACCGGCGCCAACCTGGCCCAGATACAGTCCAACGAGGGCACCGTCGACTGGGCCCCCCCGTACGCCACCAACCAGGATGGCGTCACCGCCCTCGACCACATGGTGGCATGGTGCGGGCAAGCTCAACTCTACTACGTGATTGCGGTCCGCGAGGGCCCGGGACGCCAGTCGGTGGACATTGATGCCGATGACACCATCTGGCAGAGCAGCGATGAGCAACAACGCTACGCCCAGATGCTCGCCGGCATCGTGGCCCGCTACCGGGGCGACCCGTACTTCGCCGGAATCAACGTCATGGTGGAGCCTAACCCGCTCAGGACTCAGATCTGGGACACCATTCAGACGCCGGAGGAGCTCGAAGCCGCGCTCGCGGCCGCGGGCATCGACGTCAACGCGATGATGACGTTGTTCATCAACAAGATCCGGACGGTGGATGCGAAGTTGCCGATCATCGTGCAAGGCGTGGTCTGGTCGAATCCGCAGTGGTGGTCCCTGGTGAGGAAACAGGACGATCCCTATGTCGTCTACGATTTCCATACCTACGAGCCCTGTGGCTTCACTCACCCGGATTGTGCTGCGGCGGATTGCCCGGGGGTGAGCTATCCCGGCGAGTACTACGGCCAGGTGTACGACCGCGCGTTCCTCGAGGAGATTGTGTTCGCCGAGATGATCGCCTTCCAGCGGACGCACCAAGTGCCGATCCTCATGGGTGAGTTCGGCCTGCAATATCCACAAACGGGCGGCGTCCAGTTCCTTTCCGACCACGTGGACATCGCGCTCGCGCACGGCTGGCACTTCGCGCTGTGGAACTACCGATCAGATACCGAAGACGGTATGCTCATCAACTTCGACTACGAGAAGTTCCCTGCGGCGTACTGAACCGAGGTTGTCGAGTGGTTCTGACCGTTGCGGCCGATCGGCGTTGCGCCACGGGCAGAGGATTTCGTCGTCGCAAGAAAAGAGCCCACGTACACGAAGGGCCGTTACACGTCACTCAGATGTGCCCGCTTTCAGGCACCAGGGAGATGCGCAATGTCTGCGTCACGTCATCTGGTTTCCACTATGCTGGCAGGCACAGCCATCCTGACACTGGGAATGATCGGCGGCTGTCCGCTCGTCCCCGGCGGCCCGTCGGAACCGCTCCCCCTGTCAGCGGTCCGAACGTGGGCGTATCAGATTCAAGGACTGTACGAGCCCGGCGCGGTCGATGCCCTGGCGGCGTCGAGCTACGACCTCCTGGTCATCGAGCCCACCCGCACCGATTACAGCTCGCCCGAAGCGCGGCAGTTCGACACCGCCGCCACCGTCGCGCAACTCAAAGCGAGCGCCGCGAGCGACGGACTCCACCGCAAGCTCGTCATCGCGTACATCGACATCGGGCAGGCGGAGAATTGGCGCTGGTACTGGGACTGGTCGGAGGAGTGGACGCCGGGCCAGCCCCGGCCGGCCGACTGGCCTGACTGGATTCTGACACCCGACCCCGACGGCTGGGCCGGCAACTTCGTGGCGGCGTTCTGGGACGCCGACTGGCAGGACCTCGTCATCCACGGGCAGAACCACCCCGCCACCGCCGACCGCGACTTCGTCAGCATTCTCGACGAAGTGCTCCAGGACGGTTTTGACGGCGTCTACCTGGACTGGGTGGAGGCGTACAGCGATGACACGGCCGTGGCCGCCGCGGGGGCCGCCAGCGTCGATCCCGCCGCCGCGATGGTCGATTTCATCGCCGCGATTCGGGCGTACGGCCAGGCCCGCCGGCCCGGGTTTGTCGTGATTCAGCAGAATGCGGCGGCGCTGATCGAGGATGCGCCGGCCATTGTGGGTGTCGTTGATGCCATCGCTCAGGAAGACACGTGGTACGGCGGGCAGGCCGATTGCGATTGGGAGCAGCCGTGCGGATACGATGTGGCGCAAGACCCGCAGGAAAGCGCCGAGATTCTACGGCTGCTCAGCTTCTATCGCGCGGCCGGCAAGGTGGTGTTCACGGTGGACTACACCGTCGCCCATGCGGCCGAGGCGTACGCCGCCGCGGCGGCACGCGGGTACGTGCCGTACTGCTCGCGCGTCGCCCTGAGCCGTCTGACGACCACGCCGCCGCCGGGAGAATGAGTCGAACATGACACGCCGCGCGGCGAGGGCCGCGACCCCCCTGCTCTCAGGTCGCCGCAGGCGACTCGTCCGCCACGGCGGACGAGTCGGTCGCCGTAGTGACCGACTCGCTGTGGCGAGGAGGGGTTGGGCGAGGGTCGGAGTTTCGGGTGACGGGCGTTTGTTTTGGTTCGGCGACGGTGTTTCACGATGATGACGGTTTGGCACCGAGGAGATCCCACATATGCACTCAGAGTGGCAACGGGTCGTCGCGGGGGCGGTTTGTACCAGTGTCCTGGGTCTTGTGCTCGGCGGCTGCCCGCCGACGGAGCCGGCGGCGGATGCGCTCAAGAAGATCGCCCTGCCGCCGACGGGCCGCCTTTACCACGGCGTGTTTCCGGGCAGCCTGACCGGCGCCGAGGATGACATCTCGGCGGAAGACATCACGGCGTACGAGCAGGCGGTCGGCCAGGAGGTGGTGTGGGTGTACTTCGCTCACAACTGGTACCAGTCGCGGGTGTTCCCGCTCGCCACCGCAACGATGATCCGGGACCGCGGGGCCGTACCGTTCATCCGCCTGATGCTGCGATCCAGTGACGTGCAGAACCAGGCCGAGCCGCTGTTCAACCTGCCCGCAATCATCGCCGGCGAGTTTGACGCGGACCTCGACGCCTGGGGTGCGGCGGCCCGCGACTTCGGCGAGGCGCTGCTGGTCGAATGGGGCACCGAGTGCAACGGCCAGTGGTTCAGTTGGAACGGGGTGTGGAACGGCGGCGCGGAACCGGGGGATTTCGGCGACCCCACGTTGCCCGACGGGCCGGAGCGTTTCGTCGCCGCTTTCCGGCACATCGTGCAACGTATCCGCGCGGCCGGTGCCGCCAACGTGACGTTCGTCTGGCACGTCAACGCGGACGATGTTCCGGGTGAGGCCTGGAACGCGCTGGAGAACTACTATCCGGGCGACGATGTCGTGGACTGGCTGGCGGTCAGCGTCTATGGACCGTTGACGCCACTGACGGACGACGCACCGGTCTTCACGGCCGTCATGGATGACCTGTATCCGCGGCTGGCCGCGCTGAGTGCCGACAAGCCGATCATCGTGGCCGAGTTCGGCTGCGCCGCGAACCACCCGACCGTCACCGCTGACGAGTGGGCCGACGACGCGCTCACGCACCTGCTTCTCCGCCGCTGGCCGCGAATCATCGGATTCTCGTGGTGGAACGAGCACTGGCAAAACGATGGCGATCCGGCCCACGACACCATCATGCGCGTGCAGGAGGTCCCGGCGCTGGCCGCGACGTTCCAGCGGATCCTGGCCGCCAACGAGGACCGGCTCGGCGCGCCGGTCATCGTGGATGGGGTCCCTTAAGACACCCCGCGCGCAACGGCAGATCCGCGCCACGGACAAGTGTCGTGAATCAGCGGCTTGGGTGACGGTCGGTCTTCTGCGCGCTCCGGTAAACCGCCCTGGCGGCAGCATGCGTCAGCTTCGGCCCTGCGACCGAGGCGGCATCCGGGGGGCGACGGCGTACTAGTCGTACCCCAGCTCGGACAGGCGGTCCTCGTCCAGGCCGAAGTGGTGGCCGATCTCGTGCAGCACCGTGACACGAATCTCGTCGACCAGCTCGTCCCACGAGCTGCACATCCCGCACAGGTTGTCGTGGAAGATGAGGATGCGGTCGGGCATCGGCGTCGGAGCCAGCTCCGGCCCCTTCTCCTCCAGCGGCACGCCGACGTACAGCCCCAGCAGGTCCGCCGGCACGTCGTGTTCGCGCATCAGCTTGGCGTCGGGGCGGCGGCGGACCTCGACGACCACGTTCTCGAGGTAGGGCTGGAACTCGTCGGGAATCTCGGCAAGCGCCTGCTCCACGGCCCGGTCGAAATCACGCTCCGAAACACGTATCATCGTGCTCGCTCACCCCGGCTCCACGCGCGGGTCCATCGCCGGGAGTATAGGTGAGCCCACGCGGTCAGCCAATTGGAGTCATCATGAGCAGTTTGCACCGTGCGATTATGGCGGCGGCCTGGGTGGCGCTGGGGGTTGGGCTCGTACTGCTGGCCGGCTGCGGCCCCACGTCGTTCTTGATTACGCCGGTTGCCGCCCGGCAGCCGCTGACCGAGGAAGTCGTGCAGCGTGAGGGCTGGTGGACCCCGGCGAAGATCGCCCTCATCGACGTGGACGGCCTGTTGCAGAACGCCGAACCCGCCGGGCTGCTCGGCCCCGGCGGCGAGCATCCGGTAGCGCTGCTGGCCGAGAAGCTCAGGAAAGCCGGCGGCGACCCCGCGGTGAGGGCCGTCGTGCTGCGGATTAACTCCCCGGGTGGCGGCGTCACCGCGACCGACCTCATGTACGAAGAGCTCCGCGACTTCCGCCGGCGCACCGGCAAGCCCGTCATCGCCGTAATGCTCGATGTCGCCGCGTCGGGGGGCTACTACCTGGCCTGCGCCGCCGACCGCATCCACGCCCTGCCGACGACGGTGACGGGGAGCATCGGCGTCATCATGATCGCGCCGGAGTTCTCCGGGACGATGCGCAAGATCGGGATGAACGTGAACGTCATCAAGAGCGGCGCGATGAAGGACATGGGCTCGCTGTTCCGCGAGATGAACGAACGCGACCGCGCCGTCTTTCAGGGGCTCATCGACGGGATGTATGCCCGCTTCGTGGAGGTCGTCGCCCGCGGCCGGCCGCAGGTGCCACGCGACCGGCTGAAGGAACTTGCCGACGGCCGCGTCTTCCTGGCTCCGGAGGCCAAGGAACACGGGCTGATCGACGAGATCGGCACGCTGCCGGAAGCGATCCAGGCGGCCAAGGCCGCGGCCGGCCTGGCCGACGCCAAGGTCCGCGTGGTCCGCTACGCCCGGCCGCTGGAGTACCGGCCGAACATCTACGCGCGCGGCGACACGCCGCCCGGCCAGGTGAACCTGATCCACGTCGAGCTGCCGGCCTGGCTGACCGGTCCGGCGCCGCAGTTGCTGTACCTGTGGGCGCCGGGTTGGTAACGATGCTGGAACGCTTCTTCTCGCCCCGGGGGTGCAGCGTGGCGGGGGGCGAGCCGGCGGGGGTCTTGACCCCTTCTTAACCGTTCCGCGTGCATGGACCGAACACGGAGGCAACGGGTGTTCGGAAACGCACGTGACGATTCAACATGGCGCCGGGACCACGAGCGAAGAGTGTCCAGTTGCCCCGTCCGGTGTCCTCGATCGTGTCCGAACACAGGGACTTTGCGCCGTGGGCGGAGGCGGGCACGATGAGCGTGGCCAAGTCGTGCCGGCGGTCGCAACGCCGCGAACTGGCGGTCCGGACCCAGCATCCCGTGTGGGGTGGCCACAAGATTTCCCGCGTGCAGCAGGACCAGGGGCAAGTTGAAGTGCCCAGCGCCAGCTCGACCACCACCGACCGGCTGTTATGCGCGTTCGCACCGCCGCGTAAACGCGTGTCGATCCGCGCTCCCCAGGAGCGCCGGGCCCCTGAGTTCGGGGGCCCCGCATCCGGCGTCTTCCGTGTTCGGCGTCCCGGCACAACCACGGCCGGTGCGGAGCCCGGCCGCTACCGGCGCCGCGCGGGTCCCACGCTGGCGCTTGGGGCTCGTCGGCGGGCGAGGTGCCCGCACTCCCCGGTCGCGCTAAATCGCCGTGCGTGATTCGGCGGCGCCCGTGGGGAGGGCGCGCCTCCCGGCGAGCCGCGGCTCGGCAGGCCGGCCGGGTTGCCGCAAGAGACCGCCTCGCCCTGCCGCGCCGCATGTGCGCGCACGGTCATTTGCGGCCTGGGCTACTTCTTGGCCCGCTTGTAGAACGGCAATGGGATGACGGTCGCGGGGGTCACGTTGCCGCGGATGTCGACGCCCAGGTGCGTGCCCGGCTGAGTCAGCTCGGCCTTGAGCAGCCCCATCGCGATGTTCTTGCCCAGCGTCGGACTTTGCGTCCCGCTGGTGACGACGCCGACCGCCGCGCCCTGATGCAGGATCGGGGCGCCCTGCCGGGCGATGCGCCTGCCGTCGAGCTCGAAGCCGGTGACCTTCCGCCGCGGTCCCGCCTCCTTGATCCGCTTGAGCACCGGTTGGCCGATGAAGTCCTTGGTCAGATCGACGGCCCACTCCTGGCCGGCGGTGAGCGAGTCCCACTCCTCCGTCAGCTCGTGGCCGTACAGCGGCATCCCCGCCTCCAGCCGGAGCGTATCGCGGGCGCCGAGGCCGGCGGGGCGGATCGGCCGACCCATCTCCTCCGACTGGCCGATCAACATGCGCACCGCCATCAGGGCGACCTGGGCGGGCAGGATGATCTCGAAGCCGTCCTCGCCGGTATACCCGCTGCGGGCAATGAAATAGTCGGACCCCATCACGTTGCCGGTCTTGAAGCGGTAGTTCTTCAGGTCGGTGAGCGGGACCGGCAGCAGGCGGCCCAGCGTTTCGGCGGCCTCGGGCCCCTGGATGGCGACCATCGCGGTCTCGAACGTGCGGTCCTTGATCTCGACGTGGAAGCCCTGGCGTTGCCGGTCGAACCAGCCCAGCAGCTTCTCGCGGTTGGACGCGTTGCACACGACCAGGAAGCAGTCTTCGGCCTTCGACACGATCACGTCGTCCAGGATGCCGCCGTCGTCGCGGCAGATGTGGCTGTAGCGGCACATGCCGGGGGCGGCGCTGCCGATGTTCCGCGTGTTGAGCCGGTCGAGGAGCTTCTCGGCGTCGGGGCCGCGGAACTCGACCCGCCCCATGTGCGACACGTCGAAGACGGTGCAGTGCTGCCGGGTGTAGTTGTGCTCCTCGACGATGCTGGTGTACATGACCGGCATTTCCCAGCCGGCGAAATCAACGAGGCGAGCGTTCCGCTCGCGGTGAAAGGCGTTCAACGGTGTCTGTAGCATGGCGGTGTCCTGGGCGGTGGGCCGACGCGTGCTCCGGGTCGCCAGACCGCGTTGGCCCCCAATGCGAGTCCGCTAGCATACTCGAAACCCGCCCGGGACTGAACGCCCCGCCGCGCGAGACGTCCGCCGACGCGGCGCTGCCGCTGTGCGGGTTGCGCGAGTTCGTTGACAAGAAGCGACATTGTGGCGGCGCCGGGGGCGGCCTACACTCCCGCGCATGGAGCAGCCTGCGCCTGATTCCGCGGCCGTCGTCGAGTCACGACCGGCGTCCTCGCTGGTGGTGGAAGTGCGCGGGTTGCGCAAGGTCTATGAGTCGGGCGAGCGGGCCGTCGTCGCACTGGATGGGATCGACCTGGAGGTGCCCGCAGGGCAGTTCTGCGCGATCATGGGCGCCAGCGGCTCCGGCAAGAGCACGCTGCTGCACGTCATTGGGGGCCTCACGCCGCCGACCGACGGCCGCGTGCGGGTCGAAGGGCACGAGCTGGCCGCGCTGTCGGACCGGGCGCGGACGATCTTCCGCCGGCGGCGGATCGGGATCGTATTCCAGGAGTACAACCTGCTGCCCACGCTGACGGCCCGCGAGAACATCGCCCTGCCGATGCTGTTGGACGGGCAGTCCTCGCGCGACTGGGAGGCCCGCGTCGACGAGCTGCTCAAAACGGTGCATCTCGAAGCCCGCGCGGGACATCGGCCGGACGCGCTGTCCGGCGGCGAGCAGCAGCGGGTCGCCATCGCCCGCGCCCTGCTGAACGACCCGGCCCTGCTGCTGGCGGACGAGCCGACCGGGAACCTCGACTCGCGGCAGTCGGCGGAGATCTGGGCCCTGCTGCGGCGGGTCGTCGAGCAGCGCGGCAAGACGATTCTGATGGTCACGCACGAGGCCCACGGCGCGGCCTACGCCGACCGCGTGATCGTGCTCAAAGACGGGCGGATCGTGGGGGCCTTTGAAGCGAAAGGCACGGCGGATGCGGCACTGGTTGCAGCTCGCTACCAGGAACTGGCGGGCTAAGCGGGTGCGGACCGCTGGGGCCGTCCTGGCGATCGCCCTGGGTACCGGGGCGGTGGTGTGGGTGACGTGCTGCTACGAGTCGGTGCGACAAACCATGCTGGGGTGGGCGGCGGGGTACGTGGGCCGCAGCCACATCACCATTCAGTCGCCGCTGGGCAAGTACGACGTCCTGCCGCAGCGAATCGTCGCCAAGATCGACGCGGTGCCCGGCGTCCGGCACGTGGCGCCGATGCTAGTACAGCGGCTGCCGTCGGCGGCGCAGCGCCGCGACGTTCCGGCCCCGACGTGGCCAACCATGATGGACGTCGACTTCGAGGGGATCGACCTGGCCCGCGAGTTCAAGGTCCGGCCCGAATGGCTGGACAAGCTGATCGCCGGGCGGATGCTGACCGAGCAGGACGACCGCGCCTGCGTGCTGGAGCAGTCGATCGCCGAGGAACAGGGTGTCGGCGTGGGCGACCGACTGTGGGTGTGGGGCAGCGAGTTCCTCGACGAGCCGCCGGTCGAAGTGGAGATCGTCGGGCTGATCCAGCGCGACCGGATCGCGCGGTTTCAGAAGGGCGTGGCGCTGCTGCGGCTCCCCGTGCTCCAGGACATCGGCCGCCGACACGCCCTCGTCAACGCGGTCGACGTGGTGCTTGAGCGGCCGGACGCGGCGACGCTGGAGCGCACGGCCCACTTGATTCACGCGCGGATTCGCGCAGACGTGCCGAACGTCCTGGTCCGCAGCGCGGCGGCCCGGCTGGAGCGGATTGAGCTGGCCCAGAACCAGCAGCGCGTGGTGCTCGTGCTGTTGAGCTGCATGGCGCTACTGACCGCGCTGTTCATCATCCTCAGCACGCTGAGCATGGGGATGATCGAGCGCATTTGGCAGCTTGGGCTGCTGCGGTGCGTCGGCGTTACCCGCGGGCAGCTTGCGGGCCTCGTTCTCGTCGAGGTGCTGCCGCTGGGGCTGGTGGGGATCGTCCTCGGTGTGCCGGTCGGCTTGGCCCTCACGCAACTGACCGTGTGGCTCGTGCCGCAATATGTCGGCCGTTTCACTGTCAGCCTGACCGGCGTCGGCTTGGCCCTGGCCGCGGGGCTGGCGACGACGCTGACGGCGGCGGCGCTGCCGGTGGCCGCCGCCGTCACCGTGTCCCCCCTCGAAGCCACGCGACCGCGGGCCCGGCGCACCGGCCGCGCCGCGCTGGTCGCCGCGACCGCGCTGGCCGTGCTGCTGCTGGCGGCCCAACACCATGTGATTACCCAACGCGTGCAGCGCGACCTGGTCTTCGTCGAGTGGTCGGCGGCCTCCGTCGTGCTGCTCTATCTGCTGTATGCCGCCGCCGCCCCGCTCCTGGTCTGGCTGGCGGGGCGCCTGGCCGTGCCGGTCGCCGCGGCCCTGGTGGCCGTCCGTGCCCGCCTCTTGCAGGACCAGGTGGGGTACGCGGTGTGGCGGTCGGCGGGCATCTGCTGCGGGCTGATGGTCGGCCTGTCGCTCATCGTCGGTCTGTTTGTCTTCGCCGAGAGTTTCCGCAGCGGCTGGCAGTTCCCGAAGCAGTTCCCCGAAGCGTACATCTGGAGCGACGAGCAGATGGAAGGCGACGTGGCGGCCGCCGTGGCCGCCGTGCCGGGTGTCAAGAGCTTCACGATCGCCAACGCCCCCAACGTGATCGTCGAGGAGCGGCCGCTGCTGATGGAGAAGGTCCTGCGCTCCATCACGTGGTTTCTCGGCATCGAGCCGGACTCCTTCTTCTCCCTGCTCAAACTCGAGTTCGTGGAGGGGGATGAGGCCACCGCGCGCACGCTGCTCAAGCAGGGCGGCCACGTGCTGGTCGCCGCCGACTTCGCCCGCACTCGCCGCAAGGGTGTGAACGAAGTCCGCGACGCCGACGGCCGCGTGATCGTGAGCAACACGGTGCGTGTCTGGTTCAATAACCGCTGGACGACGTTCAAAGTGGCCGGCGTGATCGACTCCCCCGCGCTCGACATCGCCGCCAGCTACTTCCAGGTCCAGAGTGAGTCGTACATGGCAGCGGTCGGGTCGGTGATCGGGACGAACGACGATCTGAAGCGGCTGTTCGACGTGGACGGGGCGCGACTGATCCTGCTGAACTTCGACCTGCCGCCCGGGCCGCCGCCGCCCGATTGGCCGCCGCCGCCGGGCACGCCCGCGGCGACCGGCCTCTCGCACATGCACTACAACGATGAGCTGCCGCTGGAGCGGCGCTGGCAGAACTACCGCGAGACGCGCGTCTTGCAGGACATCTGCGGTCGGCTGGACGCCCGCGCGCGCTACGGCACCGCCCGCGAACTGAAGGACGAGATCGACACCGAGCTCACGCGGATGACGTACTTGCTGACGGCGGTGCCAGCGGTCGCGTTGCTCGTGGCGGCGATCGGGGTGGCCAATCTGATGACGGCCAACGTGGCCAGCCGCGTCAAACCGCTGGCGACGCTGCGCGCCGTCGGGGCAACGCGCGGGCTGGTGCTGCGGCTGATCCTGGGCGAGGCCCTGATCCTGGGGCTGCTGGGCAGCGGGCTGGGGCTGGGCCTCGGCCTGCACCTGGCCTGGAACATCACCGTAATGACCGAGCGCATGTGGGGTTACGCGCTGCCGTTCCAGGTGCCGTGGGGCTTCGTGTCGGCCGCCATCGCTCTGACCGTTGGGCTGTGCATCGTGGCGGGGCTGGTGCCCGCGCGGCACGCCTCGCGCACCAACGTCATCGCGGCGCTGCACGTGTCATAACCAACTGCGGCCGCCAAAAGCGCCGCTTAGAACCCTGCACGCCGGTGCGGGGCCAGGCCTGCTTCCGCGGTTTGATCGGCCCGGGCGTCCCCGCCAACGCGATTTCGGTTACCAGACTGCGAAAGTTCGTCCAGCGGCGGCGCGAGGAGGGAGGCCCAGAGGCCCCCGCCCCGCCCCGCGAGCCCGGGCTTCAGCATATTAGGACGTTGGGCCGCACGTCCTTGGCCCGGGAGCGGTGATACTCGTAGGAAACTGTCCCCGCGCTGGACATCGGGCTGTAACCGGTCCTAAAGTCTCGTGGAGATGGGGAACCTTGCGTTAGCTTTAGGTAACCCTGTCGCCGACGTTCTGATAAGAAGGGCGAGGACCTGTGTATGCGATCCTCGCCCGTTCCTGCACCACCTGGCTCCCCTTGAGGTGGTGCGACCCGCGGCGGATGGGCTCCTGTTCCAAGACAGGCGGCCCTCCGCCGACTTTTCATGGCCGGGCCGGCGCGGGATTTGACAGGAAACAGAACCTGGAGCGTCTTCTCCTCCAACAGCCCCATGCGTTGGCCGCGGCGGCCGCTGGGCTCGGCGATGGCACGCCGCGCGGTGGCAACCTGCCTAGCTTCGCTGGGCTCACCGCATTCTATCGCGTGCCATGCGGGGCGGCAACGCACCCGGTCCCCCGATTGTGCGTCGGCGCCGGGCTGGCGGCGCGGGTCGGCGGAGAAGTTCGCGTCGCGGCTTTCCCTACGGCACCGGAAGATGATCCAGGACGTGCCGCACCACGTCTTCGCTCGACTTCTCCTCTGCCTCCGCCTCGTAGCTGACAATCACCCGGTGCCGCAACACATCGGGGGCGATGTCCTTGACGTCCTGTGGCGTCACATAGCCGCGACCGGCCAGAAACGCCATCGCCCGGGCGCCGCGGGCCAGGTAGATCGTGGCCCGCGGTGAGGCCCCGTACTCGATCCACTCGGCGATCGTCAGGTCAAAATCGCGCGGTCGTCGGGTGGCCTGGACCAGGGCGACAACGTAGTCCTTGACCTTGTCGTCCATGTAGATCTCGTCGAGCACGCGGCGAGCGTCGAAAACCTGCTGCGGCGCAAGCACTTCGCTCACTTGCAGCATGCCGCGCTGCGGGGCCATGCGGTCGAGAATCTGGCGCTCTTCCGCGGGCGAGGGGTAGTCCACCAGGAGCTTGAGCATGAAGCGGTCGACTTGGGCCTCGGGCAGCGGGTACGTCCCCTCCTGCTCGATCGGGTTCTGCGTGGCCAGGACGAGAAACGGCTCGTCGAGCCGGAAGGTCTGCTCCCCGATGGTGACCTGCCGCTCCTGCATCGCTTCGAGCAGGGCACTTTGGACCTTCGCCGGCGCCCGGTTGATCTCGTCGGCCAAGACAATGTTGGCAAACACGGGCCCCTTGCGCACCGCGAACGTCCCGTCCTTCGGCTGAAAGACCAGCGTCCCCATGATGTCGGCCGGCAGCAGGTCGGGCGTGAACTGAAGTCGCTGAAACTTGGTGCGTATGGCACGGGCCAGACACGCGACGGCGGTCGTCTTGGCCAGCCCCGGGACGCCTTCCAGCAGAATGTGTCCATCCGCCAACAGACCGACCAACATCTTGCGCAGCAGGTTGTCCTGCCCCACGATCACCCGGCGAATTTCCGTCAATAGGCGGTCAAAATGCTCGTAGTGACGTCGGACCAGCTCGCCGACTTGCTGCACGTCCACGTGAGTGACGCTCATCGTCCTGACCTCCAGCCTGCGACTCGTGGACGGATCAAAGTAGCCGGAGCCGTCGCAAAGTCAAAGGTGAAGCGCGGGGGCGGGGGGCGCGACGGCCGACGAGTCGGCGGCGCGGGTGTGCCACCGCGCGTCCTGCGAGTGCATTTATTCCAGTGATCTAACGGAAGATCGTCGCTGGCGCGACGGGGGACTTGCACGGCGAAGCGGTTCGGCTATAATATAACTGCTCGAGCGGCGAGCGGTACGTACAGGTTTCCCCCCCGGCCTGTCGGCCCCCCGCTCGGGCTTTTTTGTGCGCGCGGCGGGATCCTCCACATCGTGGGTTCTCTACAGCTCTGCGAACAAATGAGGCGCCCAGCGCTGCGCTTGGTTCCATTGAGGTTATATCAGTGCCGCAAAGTGTATTACGTTGTCTCCTGACGAACATAGCCACCGTCGGGGTCGGCGGAGCGGGGCATGTGGTGGGGCCGCCGAACCTGTCGGGCGTGGCTGCCACCGCTGTGGATGGGTTCGCGCGGCGAAGGGCCGTAGCGACGGGATGGTGCCTCGGAACCGAAATCCAGGCGGGAATTCCTTCGACCCAAGGCGCATTACGCTGAAAACAACGAATAACAAAAGTTATTATAGGACTATGCACAGCACCCACGTCATCCGCGCCTCGGACGGTGGCCCGGTCCGCCCGATGCACGAACCCAACGCCGGCGGTCGGCCAACGGCCCGACGTGGCCGTGGCAGCCGACTCAGGCAATTAGGGGCGTGGGCTCCTGGTCGGGAGGGCGAGCCTCCCCGCGAGTCGCGGCGCGGCAGTCTCGGCGCGCCGGGGTCACCCTCCCGTGTCCCGGTCCGCGAATACCCGCTGAAAAATGCCTGCCGACCGGCAGCGCCAGATTCCGCTTGCTGTTCGGCGACCCCGGAGGTACGCTCGGCGTGGTGGAGTATTCCACCTCATTGCCCTGTTCCTGCAAGCCATCGGAGGCCGTATGCGCTGGGCGGCTTCGGGGAGCGACGAAAACACGACAAATAGACCCACATGGCATCCAGTGTGGAGGCCGGTGGTCATCCTAGACCTGCCAGCAGAACCCGCCACGCGAGTGGCGGGGCGCCGGGCCCCCCACTGGCGTGCGGGGTTCCGACAGACATTCCTAGTTGTGCGCGAGGGAACCACGATGTCGTATTCCGAGAGCCATGTTCGACGCCTGCGTTTCGCATCCGCGGTGCTGGCGCTGGCGGCGATGGCCGCCGTAGGCGCCTGGGCCGCCGAGCCGCTGATTGTCAGCACGCCGATACCGCTGGGGAACTACGAAATCCGAGCCCGGGGCGATGGGCAGGTCGTGTCGCTGGACGGCTTCGGGTCGCTGCTGGAGCCGGGCAAGCCGCAACTGCCGGCCCGGATCTTCGCGATCGCCATTCCGCCCGGGGCGGAGGTGGTCGGCGTCACTTGCGACGCTGGTGCGGGAATCGAGCTGCCCGGAACCTACCGGATCAAACCCGCCGCCTTGCCGCGCGTCATCGCCAACGAAGACCCCGCGTTGTATGCGGAAGCCCTGGCCCGGTATGAGGCGGACCGCCAGGCGGTGTACGGCAGCGACGAACCGTATCCAGCCAACGTCGTTGAGATCGTGCGGCCCGCTGCCTACCGCAAGTACAACCTGGTGGATGTGCGGGTGACGCCGTTCGTCTATCACCCGTTGTCGGGCCGGCTCGTGTACCACCCCGACGTGACGGTCCACGTCCACTATGCGCTGCCGGCGGGCCCGCAGACGGCCGTCGTGGACGGCTTGGCCCGGCCGGAAAAGACGGCCCGCCAGATCATCGTCAACCACGAGCAAGCTGCGCAGTGGTACGGCTGCGAGACGCCCGCCGACCGCGGCCTGCACGATTTCGTCATCATCACGCTCGATTCGCTGACGTCCCATGTGGCCCCAATCGTCGCGTGGGAGACCCAAAAGGGCCGCACCGTCGAAGTCGTGACGACCACGTGGATCGCGGCCAACTACACCGGCTACGACCTGGCCGAGAAGATGCGGAACTTCCTGCGCGAGAAGTACCCGTCGGGCGAGTGGGGCATCGAGGACGTGCTGCTGGTCGGGGATTACGCGGACGTGCCGATGCGGCGGACGGCGCAGGACCTTGGCTACGGCAAGCCGGAGACGGACCTGTACTACGCCGAGTTGTCCAAGCCCGACAACCAATCGTGGGATGCGAACCAGAACCACCTGTGGGGCGAGAACTCGGACCCGATCGATTTCTACTCCGAGGTCAACGTCGGGCGGATCCCGTGGAGCGACCCGGCCACCGTGCAGCACATCTGCGCGAAGTCCGCGGCCTACGAGCAAAACAACGACCCGACGTTCAAGAAGAACATCCTGCTGCTGGCGGCGTTCTTCTGGACCAGCCCGTGGACGGACAACGCCGTCCTGATGGAGGCCAAGATCAACCAGCCCTGGATGGCGGAGTGGACCAAGATGCGGCTGTACGAGCAGGGCCATTCGACGTATCAGTCCAACTACGACCTGCTCCGCAGCAACGTGGTGGCGGTCTGGTCGGCGGGCAAGTACGCCTTCGTGAACTGGGCCGGGCACGGCTCGCCGGACGCCTGCCACCGCTACTTCAGCCCCGCCGGACCGTTCATCACGCGCGACGACTGCGCGCAACTGAACGACGAGTACCCGGCGATCATCTTCGCCGACGCGTGCAGCAACTCGGACACGGACGACCTGAACATCGGCAAGGCGATGCTGCGGCGCGGCGGCGTCGGGTTCGTCGGGGCCACCAAGGTCGCCCTGGGATGCCCGGGGTGGACGGGACCGAACGACGGGTCCAGTCAGTCGCTCGACTACTTCTTCACGACCCGCGTGACCTCGGGGGAGTACACCCAAGGCCAGGCGCACCAGGGGGCCCTGCGCGAGATGTATACGCGGAACCTGTGGAACGAGGTGAAGTACGAGATGTTCGAATGGGGCGCGCTGTGGGGCTGCCCGACGATCGGCCTGGGCGGGCCGGCGATGTTGAACATCTCGCTGCCCAACGGCGTGCCCGAGCTGGTCTTGCCGGGACATCCGATCGAGATCGCCGTCAAGATTACCGAGGGCACCGAGCACTACATCCCCGGGACAGCGACGGTCTACTACCGCTATGCCGGCGGCCCCTTTACGAGCAAGCTGCTGGAGGAGCTGGGCGGCGAGATGTTCCGCGCCACGCTGCCCGCGCCGCGCTGCGGCGACGTACCCGAGTTCTACTTCAGCGCCCAGGGCGACCAGAGCGGCGTCATCTACAAGCCGTACGGCGCCCCGGCCAATGTCTACTCCTGCCGGGTGGGTGAGATTCGCGCGATCCTGGAGAACACGTTCGAAGCCAACCCCGGCTGGACGACCGAGGGATCCTGGGCCTTCGGGAGACCCACGGGGCAGGGCGGTGCCTACGGCGGCCCGGACCCCACCAGCGGCTACACGGGCAACAACGTCTACGGCTACAACCTCAACGGCGACTACACGAACAACATGCCCGAGCGGCACCTGACTAGCGGCGCCGTGGATTGCACCGGCTACACCGGCATCCACCTGAAGTTCTGGCGGTGGCTGGGTGTGGAACGGTCGCAGTACGACCATGCGTATGTGCGGGTCAGCACCAACGGCAGCACGTGGACGAACGTCTGGCAGAATCCCGATGCTGAAACCGCCGACTATGCGTGGACCGAGATGGACCTCGACATTTCCGCCATCGCGGACAACCAGCCCGCCGTCTACCTGCGCTGGACGATGGGCACGACGGACACCGGCTGGACCTACTGTGGCTGGAACATCGACGACGTGCGGCTCACCGCGTTCGTCTGCGAGCAGCCGTGGCCGCCGGGTGACCTCAATTGCGACGGGAACGTGGATTTCGGCGACATCAATCCCTTCGTACTGGCGTTGACGAACCCGGCCGGCTACGCGGCGGCGTTCCCGAACTGCGACCTCATGAACGGCGACATCAACGGCGACGGGCTCGTGGACTTCGGAGACATCAACCCGTTTGTGCGGTTGCTGACGCAGCCGTAGGGACCGGCCGTACCCACCGGCCGTGGCTCGCGGATTCCAGCCGGCCGTCGCGCGGCTTGACGCGCGGCGGCCGGCCGATTTACACTGCGCGAGCTTGGTCGCTGGTGTCCGGTCGCTTGGGGCGGCCGGAAGAATAGGGAATCCGGTGTGAATCCGGAACGGCCCCGCCGCTGTGACCGGGAACGAACGCTGCACGAGTCATTGGCCCGCTTCGGCGGGCTGAGAAGGCGCAGCCAGTAGATGTCGCGGAGGCTTCATCGCCCGCGACGGGCCCGGGAGTCAGAAGACCTGCCAGTGTGACCGATCGTCGGTGCGCCTTCGCGGGACGAGGCGATCGAACATGCCCGGCTGCCCGTTAGCACGCGACTAGTGGACTGGCTCAGTCCGGCTCGGCCGCTGTCGGCTGCGCTGTCGCTGGCGTGCACCTCTTCCCGTAATACGCCCCGGGGCTACCAAAGGGGCCTGGAGACGCAGAGAGCTCGGCAGTCGGCGAGAGCGATTGCACAACCTGCCTCCTTGAGGGGGCGCGACGCTATCGGCCAAGACCTTCACGTTACCAGCAACTGCGGTTCGCTCTCCGTGACTTGTCTCGGCCTCTGTTGTCGTGATCTGCCCGGGCTGGCGACATCCGACAAGACCGTTGGGCGACCGGGTCGTGGAGGGCCCGGCGCCGCAAGAAGCGAGGTGTCGGGATGTTCACTCAGACTATTCAACGTAGCGTGTTGGGAGGTTGCCTGCTGTGGGCGGTCGGCGTGGCCGCGGCGTATGGGCTGGAGCAGGTGCGCGTGGAAGCCTGGGTCGGCCAGGGCCCGCATCGCGCTCTGCTGGTCGTTGACTTCTGGCCATACAACGGGGCGGCGGACAGCTTCGCCTTCGGCTGCCGGTTTGAGGCCGCTCAGTTCACCGGTCTGGACCTGCTGGACGCGGTGCAGGGCGCCAACATCGGCTTCGCGTACGCGCACGCCTCCGGGTTCGTCACCGACTTCTGGTACCTCAAGAACGGCCACATGTACCACACCGGCTACCAGTGGCCGCAGGCGTACTGGAGCTACTGGCTGAGCACGGATTGGGGTCAGTCATGGGAGTATGCCCCGGTCGGGCCCGCCGGCCGCGTTCTCCAGGACGGCGAGACGGACGGCTGGCTCGCCAAACCCGGCTACGACCCCGACAGCGAGCCCGTCACGCCGCTGCACATCGCCGGCGACCTCAACTGCGACGGCCGGGTCGATTTCGGCGACATCAATCCCTTCGTGCTCGGGCTGAGCAACCCCGCCGGTTATGTCCTGGAGTTTCCGAATTGCCGGCTACTCAACGGCGACATCAACGGCGACGGCCGCTTCGACTTCGGCGACATCAACGCGTTCGTGGCTCTGCTGACGAACCCGTAGCCGGAGGTGCCGCCATGTCCACACGCGGTTTCACGCTCATCGAGCTGCTGGTGTGCGTGGCGATCATCGCCGTGCTGATCTCGTTGCTGCTGCCGGGGCTGGGGGCGGCGGCGGCCGAAGGCCGGGCGGCGAAGTGCGCCAGCAACCTCCGGCAGCTCGGATATGCGTTCCACATGTACGCCTGCGACTATCTCGGCCGCTCCATGCCGCTCGCCTACACGGCGACGAGTCCCGGGAGCGGTCCCGATGTGTATTGGTGGGGTACCAACGGCGAGCATGGCGTGGACCACACGCGCGGGTTCGTCTGGCTGTACCTGCAATCCGACCTGCGGTGCAATGGCGTGTATGAGTGCCCCGACCAGCCGTGGGGTACATACCTGCCCCAGGGCGCCGCCCGACAGGTGACGAGTACCTACGGCTACAACGGTTACTTCCTGTGTCCGCCCCACACCCCCGGCTGGGCCTTCACCATCGGTCGGCGGCCGTGGCAGAACCTGGACACGCTGTATCAGCCGCAACGCGTTTTCGTCTTTGGGGATACGGCAATCGACCTGGGAGGCACGCTGCCTTACAACAACGCCCTGCTCGACCCGCCTTACCTGTTCAACGGTCGCCGGTGGGTCTTGAATCCCTGCCCGACGACATGTTTTCGGCACCGCGACCGGGCTGCGCTGGTGCTGGCGGACGGCCACGCGGAGCGTTTCCGACCGGGACCTGTACGGCCGCCGGCGCCGCGGTTCGGTGTCGGCTCGGTGGGGGAGCACAACGACCCGTATTATGTGCCCAATTGGCGGGAATGGTGAGGCGGCGTCGGTGCCGACTTGAGCCCGGGCCACGTATAATCCGATGAAACACGGAACGCGGCCGGGGCCGCGTGCGGACGGGCCGTTGATTCGTCCGGCGGGCGCGACTATGCTGGCCGTGCTCGCAGGTGACGGTGGGCACGGAAGTTGTGATGCTGACGCTGGATCCTGAGCTATTGGCGATACTCGCCTGCCCGGTGCCGACGTGTCACGGGGCGTTGGAACCGCGCGAGGACCGGCTGGTGTGTGTGCGTTGCGGGCGGCGTTACCGGATCGAGGATCGCTGGCCGGTCCTGATTCCGGAAGAGGCCGAGCAACCCGAGGAGGCGTGAGTGAAAGGCGGTCCCGCGAACCATAAGAGCTTCGCCATCATCAGCGACATCCACTCCAACCTGGAGGCGTTGGAGGCGGTACTCGCTGACATCGACGCGCGCGGCATCAAGGAGATCGTCTGCCTCGGCGACATCGTGGGCTACGGGGCCAACCCGAAGGAATGCCTTGACCTGGTGCGTCGCCGCTGCCGCGTGACGCTCATGGGCAACCACGACCACGCGGTGCTGTTCGAGCCGACCAATTTCAACCTGCCCGCCGAGCGAGCGTGCTACTGGACGCGGCAGCTGTTGGAAGAGGAGCCGGACCCGGCGGTGCGGCGCGAGCGCTGGAAGTTCCTGGGCGAGTTGCCGGTGCGCGTGAAAGAGACCGACGTGCTCTTCGTCCACGCCTCGCCGCGCCGCCCGATGAACGAGTACATCTTTCCGGAGGACGTGTTCACCAATCCCCAGAAGGTGATCGCGAACTTCGAGCGGCTGGACGCCCGCATCTGCTTCGTCGGACACACGCACCAGCCGGGTGTGTTCGTGGACGACCCGTACTTCGACCCGCCGCACGAGCTGCCGGACTCGCCGTTCTATGAGATGGACAACGAGCGCGTCATCGTCAACGTGGGGAGCGTGGGGCAGCCGCGGGACCGCGACACGCGGGCGTGCTACGTGATCGTACATCGCCGGCCGGAGGCGTTGGAGAGCGGGACGGAAAGCCTGGTGGCGACAGCCCTGGGTTGCAGCGTGGAGCAGGTGGAGTTTGTCCGCGTGGAGTACGATCTGGAGCGGACCGTGAGCAAGATCCTGGCCGAGCCGAACCTGGAGGACATGCTCGGTTCGCGCCTGTACGAGGGACGGTAGCGGCAAACGCGGGCCGTTCACAACGCCACCTTGGCCCCGGGAGCGGGTTGCGATGGCCTCGCCGCGTCAGAGCTGCCAAATCGAGGTTCGCGTCCGCTACGCCGAGACGGATGCGATGGGGTATCTGCACCACGCCAACTACTTCGTCTACTTCGAGCAGGGGCGGACGGAGCTGTTGCGGCAAAACGGCGTGCGCTATCGCGACATGGAGGCGCGGGGGGTGTTCTACGTGGTGGCGCGGCTGGAGTGCCGCTTTCGCGCCCCGGCGCACTACGACGACCTGCTGACCCTCACCACTACAACCGAGCGGCTGACGCCGGTGCGCGTGGAACACCGCTACCGCCTGGAGCGGGACGGGCGGCTGTTGGCGGAGGCCGGCTCAACGCTGGTGTGCGTGGGGGCCGACGGCCGGCCACGGCCGTTGCCCGATGACCTGTACGCCCAACTCGGGGGCGTGGCGGCGGGAGCGAGAATCGACTAAGCTAGCTGGCGGCGTTCTTGGGCCCGCGGGGTCGCGTCGCCGGTATCGAGTTTGTGGCCGTGAACCTGAAACGAACCAATGTGGCTGCCGCGCTGCTGGTGGCGGCACTGCATTCCAGCGTGGCCGGGGGACAACCGCCGCCCGGGGTGGGGCCGGTGACGCCGTTGCAGCCGCCGGCGGACGAGCTTGGGGCCGGCAGCCCGCGGGTCGTGCTGGAAATCGGCCAGGGTGAGGAGTCGTGGGGGCGTGTGGTCCTGGAGCTGGACCTTGAACGGGCCCCGCGGACCGTCGATAGCTTCCTGCACTATGTGGACGCAGGTTTCTACGACGGCACGGTCTTTCACCGGGTGCTGCCGGGGTTCCTCGTTCAGGGCGGCGGTTACACGCCGGCCCTTCAGCCCAAACGCGAGGGGGTGGGGCCGCCGGTACCCAACGAAGGGCAGCGCGGGCTGAAGAACCGGCGGGGCACCATCGCCATGGCGCGGGGCCGCGACCCGCACAGCGCGACGACGCAGTTTTTCATCAACCTGGCGGACAACCCGAAACTGGACCACCCCGGTCACGATGGGTGGGGCTACTGCGTTTTCGGGCGTGTGGTGCAGGGCATGGACGTTGTGGACCGGATGGCCCGCGTCCGTACGCGGCGCGACCCGCGCCAGCGCGACGCGACGCCGTCCCAGCCCGTGGAACCGCCGGTGATCCGCCGCGCCTGGCGACTTCGGGAACCTGCCGCGGCGACGCCGGCGCCGAGAACGGCAGCGCCGGTGGACGCGGGCGCGCCGGCGACGGACACCGGAGACGAGGATCGGGTGGTGCCCGAGCCGCCGGAACCCCCTTCCGGCGGGTTGCCCGACGGCACCGAAAAGCGACCGTCGGAGCACGAGCTTCCAAGATAGATCGCAAGCGACGCGTGCGGCCGGCCACTTGAAATCGGGCCGCCGCCACCCGCCCGTACCGCGGGGTTGCCGCCGGAGACGAGAGCCATGAGCAAGACGCCGAAAAACCCGTTCGGGGCCCAGGCCGTTCTGACGGCGCGGGGCGGCGAGTTCCGCTACGTGCGACTGAGCGCGCTGGAGCAAGCCGGACTGGGACGTCTGGCGGACCTGCCGTATTCGATCCGCATTCTGCTGGAGAACGTGTTGCGGAACGTGGATGGCGTCGCGGTGCTGGAGGAGCACGTTCGGCCTCTGGCGGGGTGGAAGCCGACCGGGACCGGCGACGAGGAGGTCCCCTTCAAGCCGACGCGGGTGTTGCTCCAGGATTTCACGGGCGTGCCGGCGCTGGTGGACCTGGCGGCGATGCGTTCGGCGATACAGCGGATGGGCGGGGACCCTGCGCGGATCAACCCGCAGATTCCCGCGGACCTGGTCATCGACCATTCGGTGCAGGTGGACCACTACGGCCGCGTCGATGCGTCGGCGTTGAATGCGAAACTCGAGTTTCACCGCAACCGCGAGCGGTACGAATTCCTGCGGTGGGGGCAGAACGCCTTCGCCAATCTGCGCGTCATTCCCCCGGCCACCGGGATCGTCCATCAGGTCAACCTGGAGTACCTCGCCACGGTCGTGCAGCGGCGGGACGTGGGCGGCCAGACGCTGGCAATGCCCGACACGCTCGTCGGCACCGACAGCCACACGACCATGATTAACGGCCTCGGCGTGCTGGGGTGGGGCGTGGGCGGCATCGAGGCCGAGGCGGCCATGCTCGGCCAGCCGCTGTATATGCCCATCCCGGCGGTCGTCGGCTTCCGGCTGCGCGGCGAGCTGCCGGCCGGGGCGACGGCCACTGACCTCGTGCTGCGTGTGACGGAGCTGTTGCGGGCCGCCAAGGTCGTGGGGAAGTTCGTCGAGTTCTTTGGCCCGGGGCTGTCGAACCTGAGCCTGCCCGATCGGGCCACGCTCGCCAACATGGCCCCGGAATACGGCGCCACGGTCGGCTACTTCCCCGTCGACGACCGCACGTTGGAATACCTCCGGCTCACCGGTCGTGATGAGGATGTGGTGGACCTGGTCGAGCGCTACACCAAGGAGCAGGGGCTGTTCCGCACGCCGGACAGCCCGGAGCCGCGCTACAGCGAGACCCTCGAGCTTGATCTAGGCACCATCGAGCCCAGCCTCGCGGGCCCGAAACGTCCGCAAGACCGCGTCGCCCTTTCACGGATGAAGACGCATTGGCGGGAGACCCTCCAGCGCGCCTACGGCAAGACCGCGGACGGCGACGGTGCGGACGTCGAGCTCGGCGGCCGCCGCGTGCGTCTGGGGCACGGCTCCGTCGTCATCGCCGCAATTACCAGTTGCACCAACACGAGCAACCCGGCGGTGATGATTGCGGCGGGGCTGTTGGCGCGGAAGGCGGTCGAGCGGGGGTTGGCGGTCCGTCCGTGGGTGAAGACCTCGCTCGCCCCGGGATCGCGCGTGGTGACCGACTACCTGACGCGGGCCGGATTGTCGGACGCCTTGGACAAACTCGGTTTCCAGACGGTCGGGTACGGCTGCACGACCTGCATCGGCAACAGCGGGCCGTTGCCGGCCGAGATCGCCGAACCGCTGCGGCGATCAGACCTGATCGCGGCGAGCGTGCTCAGCGGCAACCGCAACTTCGAGGGACGGATTCACCCGCTCGTGCGGGCCAACTACCTGGCGTCGCCGCCCTTGGTCGTCGCCTATGCCCTGGCCGGCACGATGGACATCGACCTGGCGACGGAGCCGCTTGGCCACGACGCTCAGGGCCGCCCCGTGCGGCTGACCGACCTTTGGCCGAGCCCGGCGGAAGTCGAGGCCGTGGCGCGGGAGTTCATCTCACCGGCGGCGTTCCGCCAGCAATATGCCGATGTGTTCAGCGGCCCTCCCGAGTGGCAACGGCTGGCAGCGGGGGACGACGAGGTCTACGAGTGGGACGAGGGGAGCACATATGTTCAGGAACCGCCGTTTTTCCTCGCCCTGACGCCACAGCCCGGCCCGATCACCCCCCTGCGCCAGGCACGTTGCCTGGTGATGCTGGGCGACAGCGTCACGACCGACCACATCAGTCCGGCGGGGTCGATTGACCCGAACTCCCCGGCGGGTCGCTACTTGCAGGAAGAGGGGGTGGAGCCGGCGGAGTTCAATAGCTACGGCTCGCGGCGGGGGAACGACCGGGTGATGACGCGGGGCACGTTCGCCAACCCGCGGCTGCGGAACCTGCTCGCGCCGGGCACCGAGGGCGGACTGACCGTCCACCTGCCGACCGGCAACCAGATGAGCATCTACGACGCAGCGATGAAGTACCAGGCGGCGGGCACCCCGCTGATCGTGCTGGCCGGCCGCGACTACGGGATGGGCAGTTCGCGGGACTGGGCGGCGAAGGGGACGGCGCTGCTGGGGGTGCGGGCGGTGATCGCGGCGAGCTTCGAGCGCATCCACCGCAGTAACCTGGCGGGCATGGGCGTGCTGCCGTTGGAGTTCAAGCCGGGCCAGACGCACGAATCGCTGGGGCTGACGGGCCGCGGGTTCTACGACATCCCGGACCTGGCCGAGGGGCTCAGGCCGCGGCAGGAGTTGACCGTCGTGGCCACCAACCCGGACACCGACCGGGTGATCGAGTTCCGGGTCACCTGCCGCATCGACACGCCGATCGAGGTCGAGTACTACCGCCACGGCGGCGTGCTGCCGATGGTGCTGCGCGGGTTGCTTCACGGCTAGCCTGCACCCATGACCGGACAACCGCAGAGGCGCGGAGAGCGCCAGGGAAGGCGAGGCGCCAAGCCGGGGGATGCGGTCGGCCGGCCGTTCGGCCGGGGCCGCGCTCTTCATCGTACGGGGCGGTCAGACCGAGTCGCCGGCGGTTCGCGGGGCAGGGTTGCTGGCCAGCCGCGGGCGTCGTCCGGCGGGGGCGTCCTCGCTGAACAGGCGCTGCTTCATCAGCCGACCGATCTTGAACTTGACGGTGCGCTTGGGGGGGACGAAGACCTTCTCCATGGTCTTGGGGTTCTGGGCGACCCGGGCAGCCCGGGAGCGGATCTCGAAGACGCCGAAGTCCCGGAACTCCAGGCGATTGCCTTCCCCGAGCTCGGCGACGATCTCGTCGAGGAAGTGCTGGACGATGCGCTTGACGAACACGCGCTTGGCGCCGGTCTTCTCGGCAATGCGGTCCACCAGGTTCTTTTTGGTGATCGTGGTCATTGCGTTCCCCAGCATGCCGCCGTACGGGGCGGTTGCCGTTCTCCGTTACGCCGCTGATGCGAAACCCACGCCGGCACGCACACCCAAGCTCACGCCGGGACGTGGAGGTTGACTGGTCGTCATGTTACGTCAAAGCCATTCGCCGATCAAGCGGAATTGTTGTTCCGACAATAGCTTAGGTGCCCTGACCGATAGGGTGGCCAAACCGTTCAACGGACATTTCGGGTCCGATTTTCTGAAGTCCCCTGCGGCGCCACGCCGCAGGTCACCCGGACTGCCCCCGCCCGCGACCGCCCGGGACGCGACGGGAGCGGGGCGCTACGCGTCCCCGATCTCGATTCGGCTGAAACGGCTGACGGTGACGCCCGGGGCCGCTTCCCGCAGATACTGGCCGACCGACTTCTTGTCGTCTTTCACGAACGGCTGTTCGAGCAGGACGATTTCCGCGTACCACTTGTCCAGCTTGCCGGCCACGATCTTGTCCACGATCTGGGGGGGCTTGCCCTTGACTTGTTCCTCGGCGATGCGGCGTTCCTGCTCGACCAGGGTCGCGGCCACGTCCTCACGCCGGGCGTACATGGGCCGCATGGCGGCCACGTGCATGCACACGTCCGCCGCCACCTCGGCCGGGCACGGTGCATTGAACTCGACCAGGACGCCCTTGCGGCCGTCGTGGTGCAGGTAGTGCCCAAAGTGCCCGCCCACTGTGCAAATGCGGCCGATGCGGATGTTCTCACGGATGCGGTTGATGGCGTCGTGGAGCAGGTCGCCGATCTTCCGGCCGGGATCATCCGGCAGCGGCTGCTCCAGGATGTTCGTCGCGGTGGGGTCCGGCAGCCGCGCGGCGGCGCAGGCGGCGGCCTTGGACAGCCGCACGAAGTCGTCGGTCCCGGTGACCGGCTCGGTCTCGCACAGCACCTCGACCAGCGCGGCCCGGCCCTGGGCGGGGTCGCGGAAGAAGCAGACGCGGCCCTCGGCGGTTTCGCGGCCGGCCCGCTTGCCGATCTGCGACAGGCCCTTCTTCCGCAGGATTTCGATCGCCTTCTGCTCGTCGCCGCCGGACTCCTCCAGGGCCTTCTTGCACTCCATCATCGGCAAACCGGTCTTGTCACGCAGCGTCTTGACCATGCCGGAATTGACTTGCATCGCCGGATACCTCCAGTTCGTCGTCGGTCCTCAAGCTCGGCGGCCCGCCGGCGGGGCGCGGCCCTCGGGGCAACACTAGGACAAGGGGGAGGCGGGGTCGGCCGCCGGGGCATCGGGTTCGACCGCCGTCGGGACGTCCACTGCCTCGGTGGCACCCTGGTCGGGGCGATCCGCCGAGACTTCCGCCAGCGCCTCGGCCGCGGCCCGGCGAGGGCGGCGGCGCGGGCCGGCGGCGGGCCCTTCGCGTGCTTCCGGTGCCTCGACCGGTTCGGGCCGGGCCTTCTTGCCTTCCTCGACCGCTTCGGCCAGCTCACGGAAGATCAGCTCGATGGCCCGCATGGCGTCGTCGTTGCCGGGGATCACGATGTCCGCCAGGTCGGGGTCGCTGTCGGTGTCGATCAGGCACACGGTCGGCACGTCGGTCGCGCGGGCCTCGCGGACGGCGTTGATCTCCTTGCGGATGTCCACCACGACCAGGGCCCCCGGCAGGCGGTTCATCCGTCGGATGCCGTCGAGGTTGCGACGGATCTTCTCGAGCTCGCGGGAGAGGGTGGACTTCATCTTCTTGGAATAGTCCGTTTCCCACTCGGGGCTGGCGACCAGGGCTTCCAGTTCCTCCAGGCGTTGGAGGCGGGAGCGGATGGTGCGGAAGTTGGTGAGGGTGCCGCCCAGCCAGCGCTCGGTGACGTAGTGCATGCCGCAGCGGGTGGCGTGGCGTTGCACGATCTCGCGGGCCTGGCGTTTGGTGCCGACGAAGAGCACGTCGCCGCCGCGGGCCACGACTTGCGTGATGAACTTCTTGCCGCGGAGCAGCCCCCGCAGGGTCTCGCGGATGTCGATGATGTGGATCGCGTTGCGTTTACCGTACAGGTACGGGGCCATCTTCGGGTTCCAGCGACTGCAACGATGACCGAAGTGGATCCCCGCGTCGAGGAGCTCGCGGACCAGGGCCGATGCCAACCGCCACCTCCTCTCCGCGCTCGCGGAGAGTTAACGTGCAGCCCCACCGGGCGACCCCCGGGGGCTTCCGAGTTCGCACTTCCCGGCCGGCCCACCACGGGCCGACACTGCCGCGGACGCCCGTTCCGCAGACCGGTCATACTATCCCGGCGGGCCGGGGCGGTCAACCGGCCGAACTCACGTTGCCCAAGGGGGTTGCGTTCGGGTATGCTGAGGCGGTGCAAAGGGGGCCAGCATGGCGGGAGTGTGCGTATGTTTGGCGGCGACGAAGTCATTATCACCCCGGGGATGCAGCGGTACATCGATCAGAACAACGAGTACTTGGCCCAACGGGACCGGTACATCCGCGACGTGGTCAAGAAGTGGAAGTTTGACACGATCGCCGTCCACGGCCTCTACACCGTCAAGGACGCGATTGAGGACTACCAGGGCGCGATCATCGAGCCGGTGTTCATGAGTGCCTCGCAGGCCTACCGCGACTCGGACGAGATGGCGGCGGCCTTGGCGTATCTGATCCCGACGTGGTGCTACTCCCGCATCGCCAACCCGTCCACGTACTATTACGAGTGGACGCTGGCCCTGCTGGAGGGCTACGGCTTCGACGGCGACACGAGCTGCTGCTCAACGTCGTCCGGCATGGCGGCGATCATGACCGCCGTCCAGCCGTTCCTGGTCCACAAGCGGCACCACACCCACGAGCCGCGGAACTTCCTGGCCACCGCGCAGTGCTACGGTGGGACGTTCCAGCAGTTCAATGTGCGGATGGCGGAGGAGCGCGACATCGAGTGCCGCTGGATCACCGATCCCACCAACATCGACGAGTGGGCGTCCAAGATCGACGAGAACACGCGGTTCTTGTACGGGGAGTTGCCGAGCAACCCGGGGCAGGGCTTCTTCGACATCCAGGCGGTGGCCGACCTGGCGCACAGCCACAACCTGCCGCTGATCTGTGATTCAACGGTGGCGTCGCCGGCGCTGCTGCGGCCGATCTGCCACGGGGCGGACATCGTGGTGCAGTCGGCGACGAAGAGCCTGACGACGAGCGGGTTCGGCGTGTGCGGGGCGGTGATTGCCCGCAAGGACCTGGTGTGCCGCATCGACAACGACGAGCTGAAGCGGGACTTCGCGCTGTACGTGAAGTACCTGCCCAACCGCGATTACGGTCCGAACCTGCATCCGATGCAGGCCATTCTCACGCTCAACGACATGCGGACGCTGCGCTCCAAAATGGACATGTTGAGCCGGAACACCATGAAGGTGGCGGAGTTCCTGGAGCGCCACCCGGCGATCGACAGCGTGCAGTACCTGGGCTTGCCTAATCACCCGCTGCACGAGCTGGCCAGCCGCTACATGTGGCTCGTGGACGCCGAGTACGACGAGCTCTATCGCCGACCGGTCAACCGCTACGGGCACCTGATGTCGTTCCGCGTGAAGGGCGGCCCGGAAGCGGCCCGCAAGTTCTTCGACGGTCTCCAGCGCATCTGGCGGGCCACCGACCTGGGGCGGATCAAGAGCGTGGCCACGATCCCGGCCATCTCGACCCACCAGCAGCAGGGTCAGGCCGGCCGCTGCCTGGCCAACATCCCGCCCGACATGGTCCGGCTGTGCGTCGGCGGCGAACACCCCGATGACATCGTCGCCGACCTGGACCAGGCGCTGCACCGCGTGAAGTCACGGACGGCGGTGGCCGCGGGAGTGTCGTAGGCCGTTGCGGCCAGCCGACCCTTGACGGCGGCGCTACCGAAGGAGTGCGGGCAGGCTCCGGTCCGGCGCTACGGCAGGTGGCGTGTCTGCGGCTTTGGGCGGACATGCTGGGTCCGAAGATGCCCGCATGGCCGCAAAGACGCGGCCATGTCACCGGTCCGGAGAATCCCGGACACCCTTGGCTGAGAGCCGGTGCCACACCAGCCTGCGAGCGCGGGTTGACTGCGGCCGGCGGGGACGCCGGCCCCACTTCCGCTTTCCCCCTTGGCGCCTGACCGGTTCATCCGTTCTAGTGAGCGCGTGACCAAGCTGATCCAGACGCTCATGGACGGCACCGCCGTGGGGGGGCTGTACGCGCTGATCGCGTTGGGTTACACGATGGTCTACGGCATCCTGAAGTTCATCAACTTCGCCCACAGCGACGTGTTCGTCCTGGGCGCGTGGATGTCGTGGGTCGTCGCCGTCCAACTGCTGGGCCTGGGCCTCGACGCCGCCGCTCCGACCACGCCGGCCCCCGTCTGGGCCGGGCCGCTGGTGTTGGTGGCGGCGATGGCGACCTGCGGGGCGGCGGGGTTTCTCATCGAGCGGCTGGCCTACAAGCCGCTGCGGGCCGCGCCGCGGCTGAACGTGCTGATCACGGCGATCGGCGTGTCGCTGCTGCTCCAGAACACCGGGCAGTTGCGGGTGTTCTTCGGCCCCTACCCCAAGCGCATGCCGCCCCTGCTGCCGGAGCGGACGCTCGTGGAAGTGGCCGGCGTGAAGGTGCCGCTGGTCGATGTCGTCGTCATCGGCATGGTCGTCGGGCTGATGCTTGGCCTGGAATGGCTGATCTTTCGCACCAAGCTCGGCCGGGGAATGCGGGCCGTGTCGTACAGCCCGCCGACCGCCGCCCTGATGGGTATCAATGTCAACGCCATCGTGTCGTTCACCTTCGTGCTCGGGTCGGCGCTGGCGGCGGCGGCGGGGTTTCTGTACGGGATGAAATACCCCGCGGGCCTGAAGCAGCCCGCGGACGCCGCCTGGGTCATGCTCGGGCTCAAGGCGTTCGTGGCCGCGGTGGTCGGGGGCATCGGCAACGTCCGCGGCGCCATGTTCGGGGGGTTCCTGATCGGGCTGCTGGAGTTCTTCGGCGTCGCGTACCTCGAGCCGCTGTACCGCGACGTGTACGTGTTTTCGCTGCTGATCCTCGTGCTGCTGTTCCGGCCGGCGGGATTGCTCGGCCGGGCGACCGTGGAGAAGGTGTAGCCGACTCATGGCCACGCGTGCGTCCCTGCCGACCGGATCGCTGCCGTCGCGCTGGACCCTGCTGCCGCGCAACGGGCTGCCGGCGGCGGTCGGTATCGCGCTGGCGCTCGGGCTGCACTTCTGGCTGCAACCGGCGATGAGCCCGTTTCACACCAAGGTGATGCTGGACAGCGGGATCAACATCATCCTGGCGGTGTCGCTGACGCTGGTGAATGGGTTCACCGGGCAATTCTCGATCGGGCACGCCGGCTTCATGGCCCTCGGCGGCTACGCCTCGGCCGCGATCATGTACTACGGCTCGTATCGGCTATGGGGTGGGCCGGCGTTCGCGGGCGGCGTGCTGAGCTGGACCACGAGCCAGGGGGCCTTCGACGGCCCGTGGCTGGCCGGCGGCGACGCGCTGTTTGTGGTCGCGTGCCTGGGCGGGGGGTTGGTCGCGGCGGTCGCGGGCTACCTCGTGGGGTTGCCGTCGTTGCGGCTCCGCGGCGATTACCTGGCGATCGTGACGCTGGGGTTTGGCGAGATCGTGCGTGTGGTGCTGCAAAGTTCGCGGTATCAGCTCTTCGACGCGGGCGAGATCGCCCGCGCGTCGCCGCTGCACCTGGCCACGACGCTGGGCGGCTCGCTCGGGTTCATCAGCCTGCCGTTCTATACGACGCTCTTCTGGGTATACCTGTTCGTCGGCGTGACGCTGCTGGTGACCTACCGCATCAAGTACTCCAGCTACGGGCGGGCGTTTCTGGCGATCCGCGAGGACGAGGTGGCGGCGGAGGCGATGGGCATTCACACCACGCGCTACAAGGTGCGGGCGTTCGTGCTGTCCGCGTTCTTCGCGGGCATTGCCGGAGCGCTGTACGCCCACTCGATCGGCTCCATCAACGCCACCGAACTCGGCTTTCAGAAGTCGTTCGACCTCATCATCATGGTCGTGCTGGGCGGGATGGGATCGATCTCGGGCTCGGCGCTGGCGGCAGTGCTGCTCACCATGCTGCCCGAAGTCCTGCGGAAGGTGACCGAGCACATCAACCAGGTCCTGCCCGCCGCGTACGCCCTGCCCGACCTGCGGATGATCATCTACTCGCTCGCGCTGATCCTGATGATGATCCTCCGGCCGCAGGGGCTGTTCGGGCTGCACGAAATCTGGGACTGGCGTCCGTGGCGTCGCCCGCGCCCGTCGTCCAAGGAGGGGCCGCCGCGGCCATGACGGCGCTACTCGAGATCGAGCGCTTGTCCATCGCGTTCGGCGGGCTGAAGGCCGTCCAGGATTTCAACCTGGCGCTCGGACGCGGCGAGTTACAGGGCCTGATCGGGCCCAACGGGGCCGGCAAAACCACCGTTTTCAACCTGCTGACCGGCGTGTACCGCCCGACCGCGGGGAGGATGCGGCTGGCGGGCCGGCTGCTGAATGGGCTGCGACCGCACGAGGTCGCCGCCGCCGGCATCGCCCGGACGTTCCAAAACAGCCGGCTGTTCGGCTGTTTGAGCGTGGCGGACAACGTGCGGATCGGGTGCCAGCTGCGGGCCGCGCACGGCCTGCCGGGGGCGGTGTTTCGCACGCGCGGCCACGTAGCCGAGGAGCGTCACATCCGGGCGCGGGCGGAGGCGCTCCTGGAGACGTTCGGGTTGGCGGAACGACGCGACGAGCAAGCGCGAAACCTGCCCTATGGGGACCAGCGGCGGCTGGAGATGGCGCGGGCGCTGGCGACCGACCCGCGGGTGCTGTTGCTGGACGAACCGGCGGCGGGCATGAACCCGCAGGAGAAGCTCTGCCTGCGCGAGCTGATCCGGCAGATCCGCCGGCAGTTTGACCTGACCATCCTGCTGATCGAGCACGACATGGGCGTGGTGATGGACATCTGCGAGAAGATCACCGTGCTCGACTATGGCGTGACGATCGCCGTGGGCACGCCGGCGGAGGTGCAGCGGGACCCGAAGGTTGTGGAGGCGTATCTGGGGAGTGATAAGGTGACCAGGTGATAAGGACAGCGATGGCGACCTTTCGACGCGGGGGCAGGTATGGCGGGGAGAGCGTCCGGCGCGGGGAGTTCGGACCCTCCCCCAACCCCTCCCTAAGAGGGAGGGGGGTCGGGCCTGGCGCCGCTGGCCCACGACGCGCCGCCCCTTCTCCGCTTCTCACCTTATCACCTTGTCGCTCTTTTGTCCGAGCCTAGCGATGGCGTTGCTGGAGATTCGCAACCTGCACGTACACTACGGAGCGGTCCACGCGCTCCAGGGCATCGACCTGGACGTCGCGACCGGGCAGATCGTGACGCTCATCGGCGCCAACGGGGCGGGCAAGTCCACCACGCTGCGGACGATCTCCGGGCTACTCCGTCCGTCGGCGGGGACGATCACTCTCGAGGGGCAGACGCTGGTCGGCCGCGGGGCGCACGAGATCGTCCGGCGGGGCGTGGCGCAGGCGCCGGAGGGGCGCGGCCTGTTCGCCAACATGACGGTGGCAGAAAACCTCGACCTGGGCGCCTACGCCCGTCGGGACCACGCCGCCGTCCGGGCCGATCGCGAGTGGGCGCTGAGTCTGTTCCCGCGGCTCCGCGAACGCTTGGAACAAAGCGCGGCGACGCTGTCCGGCGGTGAGCAGCAGATGCTCGCGATCGCGCGGGCGCTGCTGGCCCGGCCGCGCGTGCTGCTGCTCGACGAGCCGTCGCTGGGGCTGGCGCCGCAGCTCGTGCAGACGATCTTCCGGGTCATCCGTGAGATCAACGCCGCCGGGACGACCGTGCTGCTCGTCGAGCAAAACGCGCACATGGCGCTTCAGACCGCGCACTACGGCTACGTGCTCGAAGTGGGGCGGATCGTACTGCACG
The DNA here is from genome assembly GCA_040755725.1 of Planctomycetota bacterium. Taxonomy (GTDB): domain Bacteria; phylum Planctomycetota; class Phycisphaerae; order UBA1845; family Fen-1342; genus JBFMAI01. The sequence continues at coordinate 93,016 of JBFMAI010000038.1, forward strand.
CCGACGCGGCGACGCTGGCCCGCAGCGCCCAGGTGCGCCGGGCGTACCTGGGCGTGGGCGGCGAGTAACGCCGTTGTGAGGCGTCTGGGCGGCCGCTAGAATCCGCCCCGACACCGCGGCGCGGTCGGTACCACGCGGACGATCCTCGTCCCCTCTCAATCGTCCGCCTGGACCCAGCGAGGACAGGAGCGGGTCGCGCATGTCCGCACACAAGGAACAATGGGGCACGCGGCTGGGGGTCATTCTCGCCGTCGCGGGGTCGGCGGTCGGCATCGGGAACTTCCTGCGGTTCCCGGGCCAGGCGGCGAGCAACGGCGGCGGGGTGTTCATGGTGCCCTACTTCTGCGCCCTGCTGCTGCTGGGGCTTCCCATTTGCTGGGCCGAATGGACCATGGGCAAGATCGGGGGCCGCTTGGGCGTGCATTCGTGCCCCGCGGTGCTCGGCCGGCTCGGCGGCCATCGGGCCTGGCGGTACGTCGGCGCCCTGAGCCTGCTGATGCCCACGGTGGTGTACCTGTACTACGTGGTGGTCGAGTCCTGGTGTCTGGCCTATGCCTGGGGCTATCTGTTCGGCACGATCGACCTGGGCAGCGACCCCACGCAGTACGTTGCCAAGAGCGCGGCGGTCTTCACGAGTTTCAGCGGCAGCGATGCCGACGGGCTGATGTTCTCCGGTCGGATCCACTGCAGCGTCTACTTCTGGCTCTTCACCATCGCGGCGAACTTCCTGCTCATCTCCGGCGGCATCTCCAAAGGCATCGAGCGCTTCTGCAACATCGCCATGCCGGTGATGCTCGTGTGCGCGGCGTGCGTGCTGATCCGCGTGCTGACCTTGCCGCCGCACCACGATCAAGGTGAGACGCGGACGGTCCTGGACGGACTCGGGTTCATGTGGAATCCCAAGCCCGTCCACGCCACCGAGTCCACCTGGGCGGCCCTGGCCAACCCGCGCGTCTGGCTTGCTGCCGCCGGGCAGATCTTCTTCACGCTCTCGGTGGGCTTCGGGGTGATCGTCAACTATGCCAGCTACCTGAAGCCCAAGGCCGACGCGATCCTGTCGGGGACGACGGCGGCGGCCACGAACGAGTTCTTCGAGGTCTGCCTTGGCGGGTTGATTACGATCCCGGCGGCGTTCCTGTTCCTGGGCATCGCCGGAGCGTCGATGGGGACGTTCGGGTTGGGCTTCAACACGCTGCCGATCGTCTTCCAGTACATGCCCGCCGGCCGCTGCTTCGGGTTCCTGTGGTTCTTCATGCTGTTCCTGGCGGCGATCACCAGTTCGCTGTCGCTGTTGCAACCGGTGATCGCGTTCATCGAGGAAGCGCTGGGGGTCAAGCGGCGGACGTCGGTGTTGGTCCTGGGCGTGTTCACGGCCCTGGGCAACCTCTTCGTGATCTACTACAGCGCCGGACTCACGGCGCTCGACACGCTGGACTTCTGGACGGCCCAATTGGGCATCCTGGTTTTTGGAACGGTCGAAGTCGTGGTGCTGGCGTGGCTGTTCGGGGCGCGACGGGCCCACGAGATCGTGGCGACGAATGCGGCCCTTCACCCGCCGCGCTGGGTCTTCACCGTCCTGATGCGTTTCGTCACCCCGGCGTTGCTGCTGACCGTGCTGGTGGCGTGGTGCTACTTCAATGCCGGCGGCTACGTGGCGACGCTGCGGGCCGGGAGCGTGCCGCTGCTGTCGGTGGGCGTCATCGGCGCCGTACTGCTGTTCATGTTGGGCCTGGTGTTTCTGGCCGACCGACGGTGGGGCGCGCTGCCCCGCGCGAGCCCGCATCCCACCGGGGTACCGACGACGAAGGTGGAGTCGCCCCCATGACCGCGATCGGCTGGGTCTTCATGATCGTCTCGGTCGGATGTGTGGTGTCGTGGGTGGTATTCTGCTATTGGCACGTGCTCACCGCGCCGCCGCCCCCGCCCGACAGCGAGACGTAGAACCGCGAACCGAACCCACGAGGCAAACGACCCGGTCGCTGCGGCGTCGAGGCGCCGGCGGCTACGCCTCCGGCGGGGAGAGGTCGAGACGGGCGGGGCCGGAGGCGGCCTCGGCGGCGCGGGCCGCCTCGACGACGGCCCACATGGTCTCGGCCAGTTCGCGCAGGCCGGTGCCAGCCACCGCCGAGATACCGACCACGGGCTGCCCGAGCGCGGCCCGGAGGTCTGCCAGCGCCGCCGCCGCCTCCGTCAGGTCCAACTTCGTGCCCACGATGATCTCAGCGCGTCGCGCCAGGCCGGTGCTGTACTTCTCCAGCTCGTGGCGGATGATGCGGTGGGCCTCAATCGGGGTCGGGGCGCCCTCCGGCGGACAGAGGTCGATGAGGTGGACGATGACGCGCGTGCGCTCAATGTGGCGCAGAAACGTGTCGCCCAACCCGACCCCTTCGTGCGCGCCTTCGATGAGCCCCGGCAGGTCGGCCAGCACAAGCCGGCGATAGCCCGGCAACTCGAGGATCCCCAACTGCGGCTCGCGCGTGGTGAACGGATAATCCGCGATCTTCGGCCGCGCCTGCGTCAGCCGCGACAGCAGCGTGCTCTTGCCGGCGTTCGGCAGGCCGACCAGCCCCACGTCGGCAATCAGCTTCAATTCCAGCCGCAGCGTGCGCTCCTGCCCCTTCAGCCCGGGTTCGGCCTCGCGCGGCGCCTGGTGGGTTGGCGTGGCGAAGCGGGCGTTGCCCCGGCCGCCGCGGCCGCCCCGCGCGACACAGACGCGTTGCCCGTCCTCGACGAGGTCTTTGAGCAAGCGTCCGCTCACGTCGTCGTAGACGAGGGTGCCCGTCGGCACGACGACGACGAGGTCCTCGCCCGACCGGCCCGTGCGGTTGTTGCCGGAGCCGGGCCGGCCGTTCTCGGCGCGGTAGTGGTGGCGGCCGGCGAGGTCGAGGAGCGTGTCGATCCCGAGCCGGGCTTCGAGGAAGACCGACCCGCCGTGGCCGCCGTCGCCCCCGTCGGGGCCGCCCTTGGGGATGTACTTCTCGCGGCGGAAGCTCACGCAGCCATTGCCGCCCTTGCCCCCGCGGACGTGGATGCGGACCTCGTCGACGAACAGGCGCAGTGTGCCGGCGGCGTGAGGCATGGGGGGACTGCACCATCGGACCGCGGCGCTGTCAAGCGGGCGGGGGTTGTCCCGAACCGTGCGCTCGAAGGCCGGGCGGGGCGCAAACGGCGGCGGGGCGTGTTGCGGTCTCGGCCGGTTTGCGTTGGAATGCCCGGTGCCGAGACGGACCGCCCGCGCCGTGCCGGTCGCCGGCCGGGCTGACAGGGACCGCGTATGCCTCAACGCATCCTCGTCGTCGATGATGAGCCGCTCAAACGGATCACGCTCCAGATCGAGCTGAGCGAGCGCGGCTACGAGGTGTACGAGGCGGCGGACGCGCAGGCGGCGCGGCGGGTGTTCGACGCCCGCCCCATCGACGTGGTGGTCACCGACGTGCGCATGCCGGGCTTGAGCGGGCTGGACTTGCTCACCTACGTCAAGCAGATCCGGCCCGAGGTGGACGTCATCCTGATGACCGCCTACGCGACCATCGACACGGCGGTTCTGGCGATCAAGCGCGGCGCGTACGATTACATCACCAAGCCCTTCACAACGCAGGACCTGCTGGTCAAGCTGGACCGTCTCTTCGCCAGTCGCGCCCGCGGCGACCCGGACGGCGCGGCCGCGCGGGACGGTACCGAGACCTGCGGCCGGCTGGTGGCCCGCAGCGTCAGCATGAAGCGGTTGTTCGAGCAGGTGCGCGGGGTGGCGCCGACGGACCGGACGATCCTGCTGTGCGGCGAGAGCGGGACGGGCAAGGAGCTGCTGGCTGAAGCGATCCACATGCACAGTGTGCGCGCCGCCAAGCCGCTGGTGCGCTTCAGTTGCGCCGCGCTGCAGCCCTCGGTCCTGGAGAGCGAGCTGTTCGGCCACGAGAAAGGGGCCTTCACCGGGGCCATCCGGCAGAAGGCCGGGCGGTTCGAGCTCGCCCACGGCGGCACGATGCTGCTGGACGAGGTGGACGACATTCCAACGGAGCTCCAGGTCAAGCTGCTGCGCGCCGTGGAGCAGCAGGAGTTCGAGCGGGTCGGCGGCGAGGAGGCCGTACGGGTGGACGTGCGGCTGATCTGCGCCACCAAGTGCGACCTGCTGAAACTGGTCAAGGAAGGGCGGTTCCGCGAAGACCTCTATTACCGCCTGAACGTCATCAGCTTGGCCATTCCGCCGCTGAGGGAGCGGCCCGACGACATCCCGGTGCTGGCCCGGCACTTTGTGCAGAAGCACGCGGCGCTGGTGGGGGACCGGCCGGTGGAGATTTCGCCGCACGCCATCGACGAGCTGCTGCGGCACCCCTGGCCGGGCAACGTGCGTGAGCTGGAACACGTGATCGAACGCGCCCTGGCCTTCTGTCCAGCCGCCGACACGGAGGGGCCGCTGGAAATCCGCCCCGAGCACATCCTGCCGCTGGGCCCGGTCACGGCCGATGTCACCACGCTGCCCGCCCTGGAACTGACCGAGAACGGCCGGCTGGGACTGACGGATACGGTTGCGGACATCGAACGGCGGATGATCCTGCTGGCGCTGCGGCAGTGCGGCAACAACCAGGCACGCGCCGCACAGCGGCTGGGCATCCCCCGGACGACGCTGCGCGACAAAATGGCCCGCTACAACATCCCCGGGGGATGAGGGCGCGGCGAAGCACCTTTCATGGATTAGCGAGCAGGTTGACGAAGGGGATGATGTCGCCGAAATCGACCTTCTGGTCGCCGTTGATGTCCCCGTTCAGGAATGGGCACTGCGGGTAGGTGGCTTGCCACTGCGATGGGTTGGCCAGGATCATCACAAAGGGGTTGATGTCGCCGAAGTCCACGCGTGCGTCGCAATTCACGTCCCCGCGGCGTAGCGCCGCGTCCGCCGTGAGCACGAGCAGGGTCTGGCCGCCCCCCGGGTTCAGCCCGTAGTCCCCGACGCGAATCCAGTAGGTCGTGCCCGCGACGACGGGGAACGTGAGCCGATCCCGGTCCGGTTGCACGCCCGTGGCCGAGTTGAGACAGTGCAATTCGCTCAGGTGCTGGCAATCGGCGCCGGCGTAGATGGCGGTCAAGCCGTCGTACTCGTAGCGCACCTCCAGCGTTAGTCGCCCGTCGCCCGCGGCGGTGTGGCGGAACCACGCGTCGTTCTGCATCAGGGCGGTCCCGGGCGCGTTGCAGCTCCCCGCGGGGGGCGCCGGCTGGGCCGTGTTGGTGTACAGCTCGACGGCGCCCGGCACCGGCAACAGGTGGGCCGTCGCGCACGTCTCCGGCACGGTGCCCAACAACGTTGGGCACGGCATCACGCCACACTCGAAGCCTTCGTACCAACGTCCGCCTTGGCTTAGGCAACCGGCCGCCGGCGAAGTGCCGACGCAGTTTCCGTTGACGCAGCAGGCCCCGCGTGGCAGGGCGCACGCGTGCAACGCCAGGTCGAACGTGGGTATGCAGTTGCCCCAGGTGGTGGTCGGCCGACAATCGACCATCAACGTGTAACGCCCCGGCTCCAGGGGCACGCAACCCGGCCCGTGCGGCTGTCCGGTGTCGCTGGCGCTGTAGGCGAGGCAGGTCGGCGCGCCCGGCGGACACGGAGCGTCCAGAACGAGCGCCGTCCAAGCCTGCCCCCGCGGATCCAGCGTGATCTCGACATCCACCGGCGCAGTCACCACCAGCTCGTAGATGATGTCCTCGCCGTCGTCGAACAACCCGAGGCAAGTATCGCGGTAATCATCCCCGCGACCGCAAGTCGTGTTCGCGTCAACATACGGCAGCGCCGCCGGAAGCGTCACCCGGATGGGGCTAGCGCAGTGGTCGCCCGGGCCCGCGGTCGCCATACCGGCAATCCAAACCGACAACGCCGCCGCCCCACGCACCGCCCATCGCATCGTTGCTCCCTCCGGCGCCGGAGGGCCGCGGCCGCCTCCCGGCCCGGCCGGCTGGTCCTACGGGTTGCTCAGCGCGTGTGCCACTTGGTGAGCCGACTCTGGCGGTCCGTGAGCCAGAGCAGGTTCCAGTCGTCGCCCATCTGAAGCAGGTCCAGCTCCGTGATGGCGCGCATGGCGGCGCGGTTCTCCTGGGGCGACTTCGTGACCGTTGCGCAGCCGGTCGCCAGCCCGGTGCCGATGAGCAGCAATCCCACGAGCAGCCAAGTCCGCATGCCGCACCTCTTGAAGCAGACTCACGGTCGGCCGGCGCGACGCCGGCCGCCACTGGCACAAGAGCGGCGCGTAGTGTCCCGGGGTCGGTGGCCGGTGTCAACCCGGCGCGGCCGATTCGGTCGTCGGCGGGACAATCCTTCGCGGGCGGCGGCCAGGCGCCGGGCCGCCGGCCAGGTGATCCGGATCCGCCGCCGCGTGGGGGCAACGTGGTCCAGGCGGATCCAGCACGCACGGGCGGGTATCGCCGGCCGGATCCGGTCGGCCCATTCAACGACGACAACGCTCCCGGGCTCTGCCAACATCTCCTCGAATCCCAAGGCCAGCAGCTCGCTGGCGCCGGTGAGGCGGTAAGCGTCGATGTGATAGAGCTTTAGCCGACCGACATACTCGCGGACCAGCACGAACGTGGGGCTGACGACCGGCTCGCCGGCGGGCACGTTCAAGCCGGCGGCCAGTCCCTGCACGAAATGCGTCTTGCCGGCCCCGAGCGGGCCCGCAAGGGCCACAACATCCCCTGGCTGGAGCACTCGGCCGAGTGCGCGACCGACGGCGTGCGTCTGCCCCGGGCCGCTCGTGACCAGTTCCCAGGCACGCTTCAACGAAAGTGCTCCCACCCCCGGATTTCGACCGCTTCCAGCCGCCCGTCGGCGGCCTGAATTCGCAGCCCCGGTTCCCCGGTCACATACCCCAGCGGCGAAAGCCCCAGCGCCGAGCATTCCGACTCCCGAGTCTCGGGTGGCAACGCGACGATCAACTCGAAATCCTCGCCGTCGTGCAGGGCGTGGTCGCGGGGGCTGCGCCCGTCGGTCCCGGACATCTGAGTCGCGTTCGGGTGGATGAGGGCGTCGAGGTTCACTTCGTCCAACACCGCCCCGCAGCCCGACGCTTCCAGAACCCGCCCCAAGTCCAGCGCCAGCCCGTCGCTGATGTCGATCATGGCGTGCGGTCGCAGCCGCCGATTGATTTCGAGCCCCGCCGCCACACGCGGTTCGAAGGTCAGATGGCGTCCCAACAGCGACCCGCCGACCGGGCCAGTGAGCCACAGGCGGTCCCCGGGTCGGGCCCCATTCCGGCGGACGGGTTGACACCCGGGCTCGCAGCACGCCGCGATCGACACGCTGATCACGGTGGGGGAATCCCAGCTATTGGTGTCGCCGCCCACGACCGGGCAGCCGAAGCGCAGCCCAAACTCGTGGGCGCCGCGGACCAGGGCGACGGCGTCGTCCATCGTGAGCGCATTGGACAGGGCCACGGCACACAGGGCCGCCACGGGTTGCGCGCCCATCGCGGCGCAGTCGCTCAAGTTGACCGCCATCGCCTTGCGGCCGATGGCCGCCCACTCATGCACCCGCGAGTCGAAGTCCACCCCATCCATGAGCATGTCCACCGCCCAGAGCACCGGCTGTCCCGGACATTCGAGCACCCCCATGTCGTCGCCGAACCCCACCGGGCTATCCGGCCGATCCAATAGTGGACGCAGACGCCGGATGAGCTCGATCTCGCCGCGCGGGCCAGGCGGGGGACGGATCATGGTCGGCACTCCGGACTGCAAACGATCGAGTTCTCCGCGGCGCGACGGGGTTCTCCGGCGGTCCACGGCCGGCACGGAGCCCGGCCACTGCCTCGGGTCGCGGCCCCAGGCCGCGCTGCGACCTACGGGTCGTCGCCATTGTAGCGGCCGGGCCCGGCCGCCGGGGCCGCGCGGCGTGGTAGTCCGGCGGGCGTGTTTCCGTTTCCCGTTTGGTCGGTTTGGCCCTACAATCAAGGGCCTGGGGCCGTCGCGTCCCGCGTCGTAGGGAGGCACGCCCCGAAGACGATGGTGCGGACATGAGTATGAAGCGCAAGTGGTTGGTCACCGCGGGGATGGCGTTCCTGCTGCTGGGGGTCGGGGCGGCGGTCGCGGACCAGATTCAGGGCCGCTACCGCATTGAGTTGATGAACGGCCGCTACGTCGAGGGCGACGTCAAGGAACTGCCGGACGGCTCGTACGAGGTCAAGACCCGGCACGGGGTGACGGTCACGGTCAAGCGCAGCGAGGTGCGCGGCCTGCGGGCCCTGGAGGCGGTCCGGCCGGCGGAGTCGCCCACGGCGGCGCCCCGCAACCCGGGCGCGACACTGCGGCGGGAGATCAGCGACGCCGAGATCGAGGCCATCGTGGCGGGGATCGAGGCGAACCCGGACGAGGCGATGGTCGGCGTGGCCCGCGACGACATGATGGCCCCGCTGCCGTTGGACACGGAGTCGGTGCTGGAGATGATGCGGCAGGCCGGCGTGCCGCGGAAAGAGGGGGTGCCTTTCGAGGACGACAAGCACGACGGAGTGCTGGTGAAGGACCACTTCGTGATGGTCTACACCTCGTCCAAGGACGCCGCCCGGGCCCTGGCGTCGCGGCTGGAGGCGGTGTACCGCTGGAATGTCAAGATGCTGAGCATGTTGCAGATTCCGGCTCGGCGTCCCGAGCACAAGCTGGAGATCTACTACTTCGCAAGCTGGGACGAGTTTGACCGCTATTCGCGCAACAAGGGCAGCCCCCTGCCGCCCGGCGTGTTGGGCTACTACTCCCCGGACATCAACCGCTCGCACTTTTTCGACATGCGGACCATGCCCGGGCTGAAGGAGCACTTGGAGGCCCTCAAGCGCCCCGGAACGCCCTGGCGCGAGAAGCAACGTCTGACCAACCTCATCAACCGCTACGTTGAACATCAAAACGTAGAGACCATCCAGCACGAGACCGGCCACCACATCCACTTCAACATCGGGTTGTTTCCGAAGGACGGCCTGTCGCGCGAAGCGTCGGTCCCCATCTGGCTCGTCGAGGGCACCACCATGCTCTTCGAAGTGCCTCCGTCGAAGGCCGGGGCCAGCCTGGGCGTCCTCAACAACAACCGTCTCTTCTATCTGCGCCACCTGTTCGGCGAGCGGCCCTTGGATCCGCAACGGTGGAAGCTCTTCCTCATCGACAACCACTACTGGTACGGCGGCGGTTGGGGCGTGGCGGAGTCCTATCAGCTTGGCTGGGCGATGGTCTACTACCTTTGGAAGGAACACCGTGCCGGCTACGCCAAGTACCTCCAGAAGGTCTTTGGGCGCGAGGAAGCCCTCTCCATGACCGAACGGGAAGCGGAACTGGTGGAGTGCTTCGGGCCCCTCAACGACGAGTGGTTCGAGAAGTTCTATAACTTCCTCGCGCGGCTCGAGCTCCGCCCCTCGCTCGTCGATCCCTTCACCGAGGACGCCGCCAAGGCCCAGAACGCTGGCCGCCGCGCCCAGCGGCAGGGCGGCGGGGGCGGCGAAGAGAGCTCCGGCCGGTCCGGCGGGCGGGGCCGCACCCGTTGACCCGCGGCCGGCGGGGCGCGTGGGGCGTGCTCGTGGCCGCCGCGGCGGCCTGGGGGCAGACGGCTTCGGCGCCGACCGACCTCACCGGGCCGCTAGGGGCTGAGGCTGCGGCGGCGAATGCGCTCCGGGCGGCGGCTGGCGCGGCTGAAGTCCTGCAAACAGACCACTTTGTCATTGCTTACACCGCTCCGGCCACCTCCGCACGCGAACTGGCCGCTCGACTGGAATCCGTTTACGCCGCGCACGTCGCGCTGGTGCGGCAGTTCAAGTTGCCCGCGCGGCGGCCGACGCGGAAGCTCCCCGTCGTCCTGCTTTCGAGTCACGCGGCCTTCGTGGAGCATCTTCGTCGGGAGGGGGTGGAGGCCGGGGAGTTGCTGGGGTGCTATCTGCCCGCGGCCGGTCGCTGCGTCTACTTTGACTTGGACACGTATCCGCCGCTCGCGGCCTTGCGGGCCGAGGCCGACGCGTCCGGCCAGGAGGCCCTCCGCCGCCGCTTCGAACGCCGCTGCGCGGCCCTGGCCTTGAGCGTGGTCCAGCACGAGGCGGCCCACCAGATGCAGGCGGGCCTGGGGTTGGTGCCGCCGGGGCCAGCGGCGCCGGTGTGGCTGCGCGAGGGGCTGGCCATGCGGTTCGAGGTGCCGCTTGCGGCGGACGGACGACCACTGAGCGCCCGTAACGCCTACCGGCTGTACGAGTTTCAGCGGCTTCTGCGTGACCGCGGCGCCCCCCGGGCGTTGCCGGAGTTCGTGCTGGACGATGCGGCCTGGCGCGGGGGGCCGGACTACTCACTCGCTTGGGCGTTGGTCGAGTATCTGCAAGAGGCACACCCGCGCGAGTTCGCGACCCTGCTGCGGCGGATGATGGACGCGGGGTTGCCGACGGCGCCCGACCAGCGGCGAGCACTGCTCGATGAGCTCTTCGGTCCGATTGATGCCGCCTGGATGCAGCGGTTCCACTCCCACGTCATGGCCTGGCCCTTCGATGGCAACTTCGGTGAAGACGGATAGCGGGCCGCGAAGTATCCAAGGCGTGACACCACGGGCATAATGGCGGCGATGAGGCCCGCTGTCCGGACAAACGCGCCCGCCGCAGGTCCGTTCTGGTCCCGCAGGGGCTGGCGACGCTATGCGCGCGAAGCGCGGCGACCACTGAACGCTCTGGTGTTATTGCTGCCGCTCGTCGCTTTGTACGAGATCACGGCCTGGCTGACGGCCCGCGGCGACGCGAACGCGCACAGCTTGTGGGCTCCCACCGCGATCCAGGACTTGCTGGCGTGGTTCGGCCTGGTCGGGTTCTGGGTGCCGCCGGCCGTGTTCGTCGTCGCGCTCCTGGTGTGGCACCGGCGCCGCCGCGATCGGTGGCGGCTGCACGCGTGGGTGTTTCCGGCGATGGCGGGCGAGAGCCTAGTGCTGGCGGTGCCGCTGTGGGTTCTCAGCGCGCTGTTCGCCACCCCCGCCCCGGGGTACGTCGTCGCGGCGCTGGGCGCCGCCGTTTATGAGGAGTTCGTTTTCCGTTTCCTGCTGCTCGCGGGACTCACGTGGCTGCTGATTGAGATCGGGCACTTTCAGCGTCCGGCGGCGCTGGGGGCGGCGGTGGTATTGGCGGCGGTGCTGTTCGCGCTGTGCCACTTTCAGCCGGTCGGCGCGGAGACCTTCGCCTGGAAGCCGTTCTTGTTCCGGACCGTGGCCGGCGTCTATCTTTCCGCGGTCTTTCTGGGCCGGGGGCTGGGGCTCGCGGGCGGTTGCCACGCGGTCTTCAACCTCCTGCTGGTCCTGCTGAGCCGTGCCGCCGGCGGCTGAGGTCCCGCCGCAGGCCGCCGATCCGCGCACCCCAACCGACGTCTTGTCAGGACTTGACGAACACGAGCATCACCGCCGCGTTGCCGGTGGGTGCCACGGTGGCGATGTCGATCTTGTAGGACGCGACGGGGGTGGTGCCGCCGCCGGTCAACACGACCTCGTCCACGAAGAGCTCCTTGGGCAGGATCACGGTGTAGGTGCCGTCCTCGGACAGCTCACCGAGCTGTTCCGCGGTCACCTCGAAGCTCGTCCCGTGCTCCCAGCCCGGAATCGCGGTGGGCCAGGTCGCCGCCACGTTGATGTTCGCATTCAATTGCTGCCCCGCCCCGTCGTTGAAGAAGAACCCGAAGGAGCAGGTCATGCCGGTGATCGGGGCTCCGGTTTCATCGGGGGGTGGCCGGAACTCGAGGGCCAAGTCCTGGGTGCCGTCGAACGAGAGCGGGGCCTCGGGTGTGCCGTTGGCCGTCGGGTCGGTGATATCGAAGGGGGTCCGCGTGGTCGGGGTGCCGTATTCCACCAGCGCGGGGATGCTCTTGAACACGTAGTTGATCATCCGTGAGACCTGTTCGGTGGAGCCATCGTCGAAGGCCACTTCGAGCGTGAACGTATCGCCCGCGTCCATGACCGCGTTCGGGACCACGAAGGCGTCGAAGCGGTCGCTTTCCTCCGTGAACGCGTAACCCGCGTTGCGCCAGAGCTGCGGGGCTCCCGGCCAACCCCGGCCCAGGAGCGTGGCGGTGGTAAGGTAGGCCGGTCCGGGCGTCTCCAGCAGGCGGGCCCCGGTGATTGCGCGCGTGGCCCCCGGCTCGCTCATCACCTCGAACGTGATGACGGTCTGCTGACTCAGGGCGGAGGCGATCTCCTCATCGGTGCCGGCGTAGTACGTCTGCGCCTCCGCGGCCTGGACCTTCAGGTTCATGAAGAAGTTCGCGTGAATGCCGCCGGGCGCCCCGGTCCACTCGTCGCCCTTGTCGAAATCGTCCACCACTCCGTCCCCGTCGTCGTCGGCATCGAGCAGGTCGATCAAACCGTCCTGGTCGGTGTCGGCCTGCCCGCCGGTGCGGACCTGTGCCGTGGCGGTTTCACCGCCCTTGCCGACGGAGGCGAGTCCGAGCGGCGCCCCCTCGTCGTTGAGTCGCGTCGTCAGGCTCGGGTCGGCCAGTTCGTCGGCATCGCCGTCCGCTCCCGGCACAATCGGGGACGCGGTCGGATCATCCGGCAGGTCCAGCGTGCCCAAGTTCGCGTCGCGCTCGAGGGCGAGTCCGGTGACCCCGCTATCCCCGTCGGTGCCCACGAGGACGGGACCGACGGCCCGGCCGTCAGGGCCCAGGATCGTGACCACGAAGCTATTCCCGGCTTCCGCCGCGGGCAGTCCCAGCTCGAAGGCCCCGTCGGTGTCGGTTTCGACCCGGTAGACCGCCCCCGTCCGGTCGCTCTGGGCGACCACCGTGAACGGGTATTCCTGCTCCTGGGCCTGCATCTGCGGCCGGGACTTGGCCGCCTGACCCGGGTTCAGTCTGCCGGAGAGGGTCACCGGGCCACCGGCGGTGTTGGGGTCGCCGGTGTTGTCGCCGCCCGGCAGCCCCGGTCGCCCACAGCCTCCCACGATGAGCCACAAAGCGGACGCCAACAGCGCGAGTTGACCGGCAGCGGACACGATGGGCCTCCTTCAGTCGGGTTGGCGGGCGCGCGGCCAGGCGGCGGCCGGGCCGTCCAGCGCTCGGGAATCTGTCTGAAGTATCGGCGTCCGCCAGAGCCCGGCGCTCGCAGCCGAGCGCCGGGTGCGGAAGTTGCGCGTCAAGTCAGGCTCCGTGAAGCCCGCGTGACGTGATTCAGGCGTTGGTCACCGGGTTCATCGCCGCCGGCGCTCCGAAATGACGCCGCCGGAAGTACAGGGCCACGTTCACCAGCCTGACGAGCACCGGCACCTCGACCAGCGGGCCGATGACGGCGGCGAACACGGCCCCGTGGCCAATGCCAAAGACCGCCACGGCCACGGCGATGGCCAGCTCGAAATTGTTGCTGGCAGCGGTGAAGGCGATGGCCGTCGTCTTGGAGTAGTCCGCGCCGATCTTCTTTGAAGGCGTGACTGGCGACACGAGCTGCCCGTGGAGAAGTGGTGGCGACGACCGCCCGAGTCCGGCGCTACGAATCAAGTGCTTCCGGCTGCGTTTCGACGGACTGCTAGGGATCCAGCTCCTCGAAGCGTATGAAGCCGGTGAATTCGAGCCTCGGATGATAGATCGGGACTTGCAGGAAGCCGGCGCGACCGTCGTGGTACATCCCCGCTTGCTCGTCGCCGGCCAGCTCCCAGCCCACGTCCGGCTCCAGCGGGATGTCGTTGCCGATGGAAAGCACGAAGCGGTAAGGATCGATGTTGCCGAAGTAGAACTCGGCGTGGGGCGCGAATGGTGCGGCGCCAAAGTACTTGGTGCCGATCGCGTTGAGGTCCGCCCCTTCGTCATACAGGTAGACGTCGGCGGCGGACGTGTCCACGGGAATCCAGCCATAGCCGGGGACCAGGATTTCGGACCAGACGTGCCACTGGTCTTCGCCCAAGCTCCAGCCGCCAACGGCCATTCGGGCCGGGATGCCGAGCGTCCGCAGGATGGCGTTGTACAGGCACGAGTAGCCGCCACAATCGCCTTGGTAGAGGGTCCGGCCGGCGTGAGTGACGGTGTCAGCGAGGACGGCGGCGACGCCGGCGCCTTGGGCGGGATACTTGTAGGCCATGTGGTCGAGGATCCAGAGGAACGCGCTGCGGGCCAGGACGTAGGGGTTGGCCGGGGCGGGGCAGCCGGCGCGGACCTCCGCGGCGATCCGGCGCACCTCGTCGTTGATGGCGATCATCGTCTCGCTGCGGGTGTAGAGCTGGTACTCGGCCGAGTTCACGTCGTAGACGCCCACCCGGGCCGGATCGATGTTGGTGAGGATATTGTTGACCCGCAGCGTAAACTCGCCCGTTAGCGCCAGTTCACGCGCTGCGCTGAAGTCCCAATGCGCAATCGTGTTGCCGAACTCGGCATCCGTGAACCGGTGCGTCGGCGCTACGCTCAAACGCGTGTCGTCCACGACCGTCTGTGTCGAGGTGTCGCGCGGCAGGGCCAGCCACAGGTGCCAAGGATCGCCCGCCGGCTCCGTCCCCACGACGCGAACCTGGAACTGGAACGTCGCTTTGACCGTGCGTGCGTAGGGTCCTTGGTACGTTCGCCGGTACTTGGCGTTTTCGATCTCCCGAAGCCACGGTTCCAGGATCGTCTCGCAAGCAGCGCACGGCAACAGGACGCCCATCGCCAGCGCGGCTCGAGTCCAACGGGGAACTGGTCGCATCCGTAACTCCTTGGCGCCGTAAACACCGCGTCGGCCGACTGGTTGGCTGGCCCTCTTGCCCGCCAGGGCTGACACGGGGCCCCTTGGCCAAGCGGCCGGAACGTTTCCAGTGGACCTCCCGGACACGGCGAATGGTAACACCCCGCCGGCCGTGGCCGCAATCCCACCGGAACGTCATGGTGGCCGTTCGCAGCTGCCGGCCTCGCGCTGATGTGCGTACACCGGATCAGACCCGTGCGGGGCCCGAGGGGCAAGTTGGGGGCCGGAGAGCCTTCCGTCGGCTTGCCTCGCGGAGCATTCTCATGCCGGTCCGGCGGTGGGGCTCACCGGCTGTGGTGCGTGTTACGCGGCGAGAATCCCGGCCGTCATCCACGGCCGCACGCGCGGACTTCCCGAACGCCTGTCGAGAACGTGCCGAAGTACCGCCGCCGGAAGTACAGGGCCACGTTCACCAGCCCGATGAGGACCGGCACTTCGACGAGCGGGCCGATGACGGCGGCGAACGCGGCGCCGTGGCCGATGCCGAAAACCGCCACCGCGACGGCAATGGCCAGCTCGAAATTGTTGCTGGCGGCGGTGAAGGCGATGGTCGTCGTTTTGGAGTAGTCCGCGCCGATCTTCTTGCCCATCCAGAACGACACCAGGAACATCAGCACGAAGTAAATGCACAGGGGGATGGCGATGCGCACCACGTCGAGCGGAAGCTGGATGATCTTCTCGCCCTTGAGCGAGAACATGACCACGATCGTGAACAGCAGCGCGATGAGCGTGATCGGCGAGATCCGCGGGATGAACTTCTGCTCGTACCACCCGCGCCCCTTCAGCCGCAGCAGCACAAACCGCGTGATCATCCCGGCGATAAACGGAATGCCGAGGTAAATGAACACGCTCTCCGCGATCTGCCCGATCGTCACGTGGACTTCCGTCCCGGTCAGCCCGAACCACGGTGGCAGCACGGTGATGAAGAACCACGCGTACACCGAGTAGAACAGCACCTGGAACACCGAGTTGAACGCGACCAGCCCGGCCGCGTACTCGCTGTCGCCCCGGGCCAGCTCGTTCCACACGATCACCATCGCGATGCAGCGAGCCAAACCGATCATGATTAAGCCGACCATGTAGTCGGGACAATCACGCAGGAACAGGACCGCCAGCACGAACATCAGGACCGGCCCGATCACCCAGTTCTGCACGAGCGAGAGCCCCAGCACCCGCACGTTGCGGAACACGTCGCCGAGTTCCTCGTACTTCACCTTGGCCAGCGGCGGGTACATCATCAGGACCAGGCCGACGGCGATCGGGATGTTCGTCGTGCCGACCTGGAAGAGGTTGAGAAAACCCTCGACGCCGGGCCACAGCCAGCCGCCCAGCACGCCGGCAGCCATCGCCAGGAAGATCCAGAGCGTCAAGTAGCGGTCGAGGAACGACAAACGCGTGGGGCAACCGGTGTCCATGCGTGTTCACTCCGGCTTGCGGGCCGTCACGTTGAGGCTCGTGATGAAATCCGCCGGGCGCGTGCCGGGCGGCAGGGCGGCGACGATCTTCTGATAGAGCGGGTCCTCGAAGCTCGTCATGGCCGCCACGTAATCCGGCTTCGACTCCAGGCGGATGTCCACGAGGCCCGCTTCGCGGGCGAACCGCTCCGTGTCCGCGACGAGCGCGGCGCCGGCGATGCAGCCGACGAGCGCCTCGACCATGTTCCGCACCGATTCGGGCAGCGGTCGGAGCAGCGCGAGGTCGGAGACGGCGACGCGGCCGCCGGGTTTTAGGACGCGGGCGATCTCGCGCCAGACCTGCGGCTTGTCCGGCGACAGATTGATGACGCAGTTCGAAATGACCACGTCCACACTGCCGTCGGCGACCGGCAGGTGCTCGATCTCGCCGAGACGGAACTCGACGTTGTCCAGGCCGGTGCGCTCCCGATAGGCGGCCACGTTGCGGCGGGCCTTGCTGAGCATCTCCGGCGTCATGTCCACGCCGATGACCCGGCCGGTGGGCCCGAGGCGCGGCCCGGCCAGGAAGCAGTCGAACCCGCCGCCGCTGCCGAGGTCGAGGACGACCTCGCCGGGCCGGAGCGATGCCAGGGCGGTCGGATTGCCGCAGGAGAGGCCCAGGTTGGCCCCTTCGGGCAGCGTGGCGAGATCAGCTTCGTTGTAGCCGATGTTTCGCGCGAGCTCGTCGGCCGTGTTCGCCGCCGGCCCGCAGCAAGACGACTCGGAACAGCAGCCGGCACCGGCTGCGCCGAGGCCGCCGGCGTGGGCGACCCGCGCGTACCCGGCGCGTACTTGCTCGCGGACGGATTGGGCATCATTCGTCTTCGTGCAATCGGACATCGTGGATTACCTCTTTTCAACTTGGCCAATCAACCTGACGATTGGCCCCTCCGGAGAACACGGCGCAGAGGGAGGCCATCCCTGTCCGCTCGCCTTGACCCTCCCCCAACCCCTCCCGGGAAGGGAGGGGAGTGCCGAACCGCCCGGGGCGCCGTCGCTGTCTGCTCATTTCGACCCTCCCCCAACCCCTCCCTGGAACGGAGGGGAGTCGAAGGCGGCCCGGCGGCCGGTCAGGACCTCCGGCAGTTGTTCGATGAACGCCCGGATTTCTTCGCGTACGCGGCGGTAGTGCCCCAGGGCCTCTTCTTCGGAATTCGCCGCGCGGGCCAGTCGCGGCGGGTCGTCGAAGCCAACGTGGACCACCTTGGTCCGACCGGGGAAGAGCGGGCAGCTCTCGTGAGCGTGATCGCAGACCGTCACCACGTAGTCGAACGGCACGTCGCACAGCTCATCGACGTGCTTCGAGCGCTGCCCGGAAATATCGACGCCCGCTTCCGCCATGACGTGGACGGCCAGCGGGTTGAGCCCGTGCGTTTCGATCCCCGCCGAGTACGCCTCGATCGAGTTACCCTTCAGGTGCCGGGCCCAGCCCTCGGCCATCTGGCTGCGGCACGAGTTACCCGTGCAGAGGAACAGCACTTTCAGCTTCGGTAACATGTTACCAACTCCCGCAGGTCCCGGTGCCGCAGGCGCGCGACCCGCTCGGCGTCTCTGGCGATCGTGGCGTCCGCGGCCACGGTGCCCAACACCCAACGCAGCGCCTGACGGACCGCGGGCGGCGCGCCCGGCCCCGCCAGCCGGAAGTGGCACCAACGCCCGTCTTTCCGCCGCTGCACAAGCCCGGCCTGGCACAGAATGTCCATGTGCTTGGAGACCGTGGAAGGCGCCAGGGCCAGCAGGCCGACGATATGGCAGAGGCACAACTCTCCGTTACGCAGGGCCGCCAGGGCCCGCAAGCGGGTTTCGTCACCGAGTGCCTTCGCAATGCGCAGGACCGAGGTCATGTCGCCGGCTCATCAATTCGTCAGTTGACGAAGTATTGTAGCAGACCAGTCCAGCGCGGCAACCCGCCCCGGAGACCGGCGCGCGGCGTGCCGCCACCCGCTCCTCCCGTTCCCGTGGATCGGTGACCGGCCTCCCGTACGTTTTTCCGGTCCTGGGCGCTGTCTTCTTCAGCTTTCGGTGTTGTGCGTCGCTGCTACGGCCCCGGTCTTGGCGGTGCCCGCAGCCGACGCCGATTTCAGGGGCATCGTCCCCGCGCGGATCTTCCCGCGCACGACCAGATACCAAGGGAAGCCGATGAACCAAAGCAGGGCCACCCCGATGAACAGCACGACGGGCCCGGTAGCGATGCCCGAGCGGTATTTCTTCAACTCCCGGCGTGCTGAATCCACCGCGGCCCAGAGCGCCGTGGCCAGGACCACCGCAAACCCGGCATAGGGGGGAGCTGCCAGAGTAAGACCGAGAATCCCCGCCGTCACGAGAACTGCCCAATACCACTTCACGGACCACCCTCCGCGACTCGCGCAGCAGAAGCGACAATTCTGATTACCTGCCCGCCAGTATGACGCGCCGCCACGATGGGCCCAGCCGCGACCGTGCGCACTCCGAGCCGCGACCGCGAGGGAGCGGAGAGAAGACCGCTTCCTGACGGGCGCGGCTCGGTGGGACACGCGCGCTTCGTTTCGCTTTCGGGCGGGCGCGGCTCGAACGGAAAAGTCCGTTTCGTTCCGCGGGCGAACAGGCGCGGACCAGAAAGAGCGTCCCGCGGCCGGCGGCCTGCCCGAGAACGCGGCTACTCGCCGTACTTGGCGATGATCTGCTCCTTGGTTTTGCCGAGGATGTCGTACTTCTTGCCGATCTTGGTGAACGCCGCGATGGTCTTGTCGATGTGGCTGAAGTCGTGGCCCGCGGACATCTGGCAGCGAATGCGGGCCAGGCCCTTGCCGACCACCGGGTAGAAGAACCCGATCACGAAGATGCCTTCCTGGTACAGGTCGCGGGCGATGTCCTGGCTCAGCTTCGCGTTGTACAGCATGATCGGGACGATCGGGTGGTCGCCGGGCTTGATGTCGAAGCCGGCGTCCTTCATCCCCTTGCGGAAACGCTTGGTGTTCGCCTCGACCTTGTCGCGCAGTGCGGTCGACTCGGTGATCATGTCGAACACCGCGATCGACGCCTTCACGACGATCGACGAGACCGTGTTGGAGAACAGGTACGGGCGGCTGCGCTGCCGCAGCATCTCGATGATCTCCTTGCGGCCGGTGGTGAAGCCGCCGGAGGCCCCGCCCAGCGCCTTGCCGAGCGTGCCGGTGACGATGTCCACCTCGCCCATGACGCCGCAGTACTCGGTGGCCCCGCGGCCGGTCTTGCCGATGACGCCGGTGCAGTGGGCGTCGTCGACCATGACCAGGGCGTCGTACTTCTTGGCCAGGGCGACGATCTTGTCGAGCTGGGCGACGGTGCCGTCCATGGAGAACGCGCCGTCGGTGGCGATGACGCGGTAGCGGGCGCCCTGCGTCTCCTTGAGCTTCGCCTCCAGGTCCTCCATGTCGTTGTTCTTGTAGATGTAGCGCGTCGCCTTGCACAGGCGGATGCCGTCGATGATCGAGGCGTGGTTGAGGGCGTCGGTGAGGATCGCATCATCCTTACCGAACAGCGGCTCGAACACGCCGCCGTTGGCGTCAAAGCAGGACGAGTACAGGATCGTGTCCTCCGTGTGGAAGAAGTCGGCGATCTTCTTCTCGAGGATCTTGTGGATGTCCTGCGTGCCGCAGATGAAGCGGACGCTGCTCATGCCGTAGCCGTGTGTCCGCAGCGCCTCGTGGGCAGCCTCGATGACCTTGGGGTGCGACGACAGACCCAGGTAGTTGTTGGCGCAGAAGTTGATGACTTCCTTGGGCTTGGCCCCCGGCGGGTACTCGACGCGCACGTCCGCCGCCTGCGGCGTCAGGATGTAGCGTTCTTCCTTGAAGAGGCCTTGATCGCGGATGCTGGAGAGCTCTTTTTGCAGGTCCTGCTTCATCTTGCCGAACATCGGTTCTCACTCCTATGGGCCGGGCGGTTCCGGCCGGGTCCAGGTCGGGCCGCGCCCGACATATCGCACACGCCAGCGGGTCCGAGGACCCGGTTCGCCTTGCCGCGCAGTCCGAAGCTGACTGAGCTTCAAGACCGCCTGGCTCTATCCTTCTATCATTACGCCCTCGCGCCGGGCCACCTCCAGGATCGGCCGGCTCGGGTCGGTCTCCCACTCGTGCTCGCCGCAGGGCACGGGCTCGATCCGGGCGTCGGTGACGGCCCGCAACTCCCACAAGATGTCCACCAGCCGGCGGTCATCCGGGTCATCGAGTTCCGGGGCGATCACGACCAAATCAATGTCACTCCAAGGGCCCGGCGAACCGCGGGCGTGCGAGCCGAAGAGCACCGCACGCCGCGTGCGGATGCCCGCCGCCCGCACCGCCGCCAAGTATTGGCGGACGCTCAGCTCAATAGACTCAGCAACCACGAGTGCATCTCCCGTGCGTGGGCCAAGTCGGCGGCGACCGCCGCGGGCTCCGGCTGGCCCCGCTGCAAATCCGGATAGCGCCCCGCCAAGCAGTATTGCTGAAAGCGGGCCAGAAACGTGCGCTGTTCGGAAGAGACGGACAAGCCCGCCAGATCAACCAGCCGCAACAAGTCGTGGATGCGCGGCGGCACGTCGCCGGTGGTCCGAGTGACATGGGCCTTGAGGACCTTCTCCAGTGCCAGGTGCGCCAGGAACAGCGCGTGGCGTGGGTGTCGGACCGCCAGCGCCTCGGCGGCAGCGAGGTCCTCCACGCTGCCGGTACGCCAGTATTCGACCTGCCGCTCAACGTCCATCGCCTCGGACCCTGGTCTTGGCGTTTGTCGACACCCTAGCCAATGGACTCCGCCTGGCCGCGGCCGCAACGCGGAGCCTCACGATACGGCCGCCTACTGCATTTCCTGGGCGCGCTTGTACACGGCGTAGTACGCCCAGTGCTGAGCCGGTATGGCGAAAATGAGGCCGACAGCTACCACGCTCTTCGCCGCGGGCCCGTGCTCGTCGGCCGAGAACACCGCTCCCAAGGCGACCACCCACAGGATCAGGCTGATCTCGATGGTCCAGACGAGCAGTTTCAGCGTTCGCCGCATTGGGGCACTCGCCGGGCCAGGCGTTGAGCGCAACTTCCACGCCCATCACTCACCGCACCGGCCATTGGCCGGTGCCACACGTCGGTCACGAGGGGCCGGCGCCCCAGACGGCCGGTACGGAGCCCGGCCGTTACTGGCGGCGCTTGAGCGCCGCTTCGTACTCCTTCGCATCGGGGAACAGCACCACCTTCGCGCTCTTCCGCGGCCGTTCGATCATCTTGCCGAACGCCTTCTCGTAGTCGCCGAGCTTGAAGATGTCCGTGATCACCGGCGTCGGATCGAGCCGGCCGCTCGCGAGCAGGTTCCGGTTGCGGTACCACGTGTCGAAAATCTTGCGGCCGTTGATGCCGTGAATCTGGCAGCCCTTGAAGACGATGCCGTTGTTGTACGGGATCGGCAGCGTGTTTTCGCTGGCCACGCCGAACGCCGTCACGCGCCCTGCCTTGCGGACGCAGGCGAAGCAGTCGTCCACGGAGTCCTGCGAGCCGACCATCTCCAGGGCGATATCGACGCCGTCGCCATTGGTGTGGTCCATCACGAAATCGAGCCGCTCTTTGCCGGTCGTCTTGTTGGTGTATTGCTGGAGGTCGGCGCCCATTTTGCGGGCGATCTCCATGTTCACATCGTACTTGCCGAAGTGGATGATCTTGGCCACGCCGACCGCCCGCGCCACCCCGATGGCAAACAGGCTGATCGGCCCGTCGCCGGTGATGAGCATCGTCTTGCCCGCCACATCGGCATCCTCGCCGAGCACCGCATACGTCGCGTTGCCCAGCGGCTCCTGGATCGTGGCGACCTCCGGCGGAATCGAGCGGTCGTTCGGCCAGCAGATGATCTCCGGCAGCGCGAAATACTCGGCGAAGCAGCCGTCGTAATCGACGCCGAGGATCTTCATCCGCCGACCCACGTGCGCCTGACCGAGCATGGCGGTCAGATCACCGGGGTCGTAGATGTGTGTCTCGGCGGAGATGTAATCGCCGACCTTGATGCGCTGGCAGTGCGAGCCGACCTCGACGACCTCGCCGGCGACCTCGTGGCCGAGGATTTGCGGCAGGGCCTTTTCGCCGATGCGGCCGGCCGACCACGCGTCCCACTTGTAGATGTGGACGTCGGTGCCGCAGATGCTGGTGGCGCGGACCTTGACGACGACCCAGTCGGGTTTGGGTTTCGGGATGGGCTTGTCAAGCATTTCCGCCCCCGCGGTCGGCTTCGTCTTGACCACGGCTTTCATGGTCGCCATGCGGACTCTCCTCAATCTCGGTTGGCCGCCTACGCCTCGTCGTCAGGGAAACTGGCGCAATACGCCCGGTGCCTCCGCAGCCCCTGGGGTCTCCCGCCGCGCGCGTGGCTGAACGCCGTTGGGCGTGCCTTCCGCGGCCGACCTCTTACTCAAAGGTCGCTCGCGTGGCACACCCCGCCCGGGCTAGCGCCACAACCGAGGGGCTGTGCCAGCCCAGTTCGGAAAGTCTACGCCAGGCTGCCGCGGCTGGCAAGATGGGGTAGCATGCGCGCGGGAGCCCACCGTTATGGGAGTTGTCCGATGCTGTTTGCCCCCGGGATCGCCGTGATGTCCTTGTTGTCACTCACCCTGACGCTGGCCGAGCCGCCCGCGGCGAGCAGTCCGACGCTGCCCGCCACCGGCTTCCTGTACAAGACGCTGACCCTCGACGGGCAGACCTACGCCTATTGCGTGTTCGTGCCCCCCGACTACAAACCCGACCGGTCGTGGCCGGTCGTCCTGTTCCTGCACGGGTCGGGCGAGCGCGGCGACGACGGGTTCCTGCAAACCGAGATCGGCGTTGGGCGGGCGCTGCGAAGGAACCACCGCCAGCTTCCGGCCATTGTCGTGATGCCGCAGTGCCGGCCCGGGCAGCTCTGGGTGGGGCCGATGGCGGTTCTGGCGCTGCGCTGCCTGGAGGAAACCTCACGGGAGTATCGCCTCGACGCCCAGCGCATCTACCTGACGGGGCTGTCGATGGGCGGGCACGGGGCGTGGCTCCTGGCCGCCAGCCTGCCCGACCGTTTCGCCGCCGTCGTCCCGGTCTGCGGCTTTGCCGAGCTGGGGCCGTCCACGGGCCTGGCCCAGCGCCTGGCGCCGCCGTTGAAGAACCTGCCCATCCGCTGCTTCCACGGGGCGTTGGACACGAACGTGCCCGTGGAGAAGTCACGGGAGATGGTCGCGGCCATCCGCCAGGCCGGCGGCCAGGTGTTCTACACCGAGTTCCCCGACGGCGCCCACGACATCTGGGACCGCGTCTACGACGACCGGCAGTTGTGGCGGTGGCTGTTGGAGCAGCGGCGGCCCAGGCCGTAGTAGTGCCCCCTGAACCTCCCTCCCTTTCAGGGAGGGGTTGGGGGAGCGTCGCGTCTTGCGACAATGACCGCCGTCTCGATTCTCCAGGTCCTGTGGGCCCGGGCTTGGGGACCGTTCCAGGCGGTCCATGCGGCGAGCCGCCGGCGCGTTCCGCATGACTGGGTTGGCGACTGCGAGGGTCTTGCCGCCTCGGAGGGAGTGCGACCACGGGCAAGGCATCGACCCGCCCGGCGAGGCCCGCTTATACTGGCGTGAACGCTCGCGGCAGGTGCCGGCCGCGCGTGAGGCACGGATTGCCGGAAAGGGTGGCCAGTCTATGAACCGACCCCACTTCGCAACGGTTTGGACGCTCGTCGGCGCGGCCCTGCTTGGCGCTGGCTGCGAAACGCCGCCCGGCGGCCAGCCTGCCACGGAAGGCGAACTGGCGGCGTACGTCGAGCTGGTCCTTCCCGCACGTATCGAGATTCAGCGTT
Organism: Planctomycetota bacterium; assembly: GCA_040755725.1. Taxonomy (GTDB): domain Bacteria; phylum Planctomycetota; class Phycisphaerae; order UBA1845; family Fen-1342; genus JBFMAI01. The sequence continues at coordinate 116,920 of JBFMAI010000038.1, forward strand.
TCCTGACCAAGCCGGTCAGCTTCGCCGGCGACGGCAACGCCGACGGCCTGGAGGTCATCCTGGCGGCGTACGACGCCGCGGGCGACCTGACCAAGGTCGTCGGTACGTTCCACTTCGAGTTGCAGACGCGGCGGCTGTCCGACCGCATCGGCACCCGGGTGGCCTTCTGGCCGGTGGAGATCAACTCCAACAAGGCGATGATCCTGTACCGCGACCCGCTGTCCCGCTTCTACGACTTCCCGCTCGAATTGGACCATAAGCCCCTGCCGGCGGGGCAATACGTCCTGACGGCGTGGCTGCAACTGCCCACGGGACGTCGGCTCATTGACGAGTATGAGTTCAATTACGACGGCAGCGGCGCGGCCCCGCTGCGATCCTGAACCCCCGCGCTGAGCCGCGTGATCGCGAGCGCTCGCCCCTTATCGCCCATCGTCGCGCGCCGACCTATGCCACGAACCGGCGTCGCAGGCGGTTGCCGTTGCGCTTGTACAGCCCCCACGTGAGCTCGACGACCTGCTGCGTCGTCGTCAACTCGCACCCTTTGGCGGCCAGTTGCCGGATGGCCATCTCGCCGTCCTCGGCATTCCACCAGCCGCAGGCGTCGGTCACGACCGCCACCGGTCGGTGGCGCAGCAGCAACCCGAGCGCCAGCAGTCGCACCGAGGCTTCGAGCGAGACGCCGAACACCACGAACCGCCGCACCGGCAGCTCGGTCAGCAGACGGTCCAGTTTGGGGTTGGTGAAGGGGTCGCGGTGCTCTTTGGTGAGAATGGCCTGCTGATGCTCGTGGAGCACCTCGAGCGAGACGCACAGGCAGTTGTCGGAGTCGATCTGGACACGGTGCGGCAGCAGCGTGCAGGGGAGCTTGCGCTGACCGCTGGTCCCCAGCACGCACGCCGGTCGGGGTAGGCCGCGCACGTCGGCGGGGCGTCGGCCGTCGACGCAGGACAAGGTGGGCACGCCGGCCCAGCGGGCGCAGGCCATCAGGTGCTTGACGTTGGGAACGACCTGCGGGGCGTTGAGGCTGGGGAGGGCCCCTTCCGGGGCCAGGTAGTCACGTTGGGTACACAAGTCGACGAAGACGTCCGCTCTGCGCGCAGTACACACGGCGCAGTCCCTCCAGAGAATGTTCCCGACAGGTGACGGCCGCGCCCTCTCGGGCCCCACGCAAGGCCCGGCTTCTCACGCGACCGCAGCGCGCTTCTTCAATTGTGACCTGAAATGATCGGCAGAGCTGCCAACCACTTTCGCCTCCGTTGCGGGCAATTCTACGCGCGGGGCGTCGGCTTGGCAATGAAAATCCGCCCCGCCCACGGCCTCCGCAAGACCGATAACGCGGCCGACCCTCCCGCCCGTCGCCCGCCGTCGATGCGTAACCGTATTATCCCCACCGGCCTCCGCGGAACGGGGGTCGCCCCCGTTCCGCCAGTGCTGTTCTGCCCCGACGGCGATAACCCGTCAACGCGCGGGGCCCCGGGCAACGCGGTCGGGCGGTGCTCAGTTCACCAGCCGCCCGTTCACATAGACGTTGACGCCGAAGCCATCGCCCTCGCCGACGAAGTGGAACCGGATGGTGTCGCCGCAGTCAAAATCCTCGCCGACCTTCAGCAGCCGCGTGTCGTCCGCCTGGCCGATGGTCTCATTGAAGAAGAACTGCCCGGCGCTGTCGCTTTGGATGACACCCACGCGCTTGCAGGCCAGCCGATAGGCGGCGGGAAACTCACCCGGTCCCAGGATTCCCGTGTTCAACTCGGAACTGGAGCTGAACAGGCGGCCCCAGAACCCCGTCTCGTCGTCGAACTTGATCCGCGGCGCCACCTCGTAGTCCGTGTCGTTCCACACCTCGACCTTGACCACCGTCGGGTCCAGGTCCGGGATCTGGATGGTCGCGTCGCTGCCGTCCGGCAAATCGATCGTGATTCCCCCGCCACAGCCCGCCAGGAACCCCACGAGCAACACGCCCCCGGCCATCCCCAACCATCGACGACGGCTCATCGGCACACTCCTCTCCGGCTTGCGGGGCCCTTGGCACGCGGCATACTGTTCGCTTCGCGCGGGGCCGGCACGCACCGGGTGCTGTCAGTCTAGCCCCCGGCGACCGTGTTCACAACGTGTTGGACCGCCCGGACCGGCGGAGGTTGGGTCGATGTCGTTGATGATCAGTGTATCGGGCGTGCGCGGCATCGTCGGTCAGACGTTGACGCCGGCCGTCGCGCTGGAGTTCGCGCAGGCCTATGGCGCGCTGCTGGAGGGCGGGCGCGTGGTCCTCGGCCGTGACACGCGCCCCAGCGGAGCGATGTTCGAGTCCGCCGCCGCGGCCGGCCTGCTGGCCGCCGGTTGCGACGTGACCCAGCTTGGCGTCGTGACGACCCCCACCGTGGGGCACGCCATTCGCCAAGGCGGCTACGCCGGCGGCGTCGTGATAACCGCCAGCCACAACCCGGCGCCTTGGAACGGGCTCAAGTTCCTGGACGAGTTGGGCGTGGCCCCCGACCCGGCGCGGGCCCGCCGCATCGCCGACTTGCGGCACGACCTGGCGCCGCGCACCGACCGCTTCGGTACCCTGGCGCACGATCCCGACGCAGGCCTGCGCCACGTGGAGGCCGTACTGGCGGCCTGTGAAGTGGATCGCGCCAAGTTGCGCGGGCTGCGCGTCGTGCTCGACAGCGTGAACGGGGCCGGTTGCCGGCACACCCCGCGACTGCTGGAAGCCCTCGGCTGCCGGGTGACACACCTCAACGCCGAGCCGTCGGGCCGCTTCGCGCATCCGCCCGAGCCTCTGCGGGAGAACTTGGGCGACCTGGGCGCCGCGGTGCGAGCAAACGGGGCGGCAATTGGCCTGGCCCAGGATCCCGACGCGGACCGGTTGGCGCTCGTGGACGAACTCGGGCAGTACGTCGGCGAGGAGTACACGCTGGCCCTCGCGGTTCTCTGGGTGCTTTCCCGTCGTCCGGGACCGGTTGCGGCGAACCTCAGTACGTCAAGGATGATCGACGATATCGCGGCCCGCCACGGCGTCCGGGTCTGGCGCACGCCGGTCGGCGAAGCGCACGTCGCACGCTGCATGTTGGCGAACGGTTGTGTGATTGGGGGCGAGGGCAACGGCGGCGTGATCGACCCGCGCGTCGGCTACGTCCGCGACAGCTTCTCGGCGATTAGTCTCGTCCTGCAACTGCTGGCGGACCGCGGCCGGCCGCTCAGTCAGATCGTCGGCGAACTCCCGCGGTATGCTTCGGTGAAGCAAAAACTCGAAGTGCCGGCCGACCGGATCGCCGGCGCCATCAGCGCCGTCGCGCAGGCGTTTGCCGACCGCCGCCCGAACACCGCCGACGGTGTTCGGGTAGACTTTGACGAAGGCTGGGTCCACTTGCGGGCCTCGAACACCGAGCCCATCGTGCGCGTGATCGCGGAGGCCGGCAGCGACGCTCAGGCCCACACCCTGGTCGACCGGGTCCGCGCGGTCGCGGGGCTATAGAATCCGCTTGGGTGTCTTTTCTGCTGCGCTCCGCCCGCGGGCGCGGACGATGATGGTGTATGGTGCCCTTATGAGCGTGGAAACCACCACAGCGGCAGCGGCAGCGGCGGCGGCCCCGGGGAGCGGCAGTCTCATGCAACACATACGCCCCTTCGTGATCGTCCCTTCGCTACCCGAAGTTCTTGAGCCCCTTAGGCAATTGGCCTACAACCTGTGGTGGACCTGGAACCCCTCGGCCACCGACCTGTTCCGGCGTTTGGATGTCGATCTGTGGCGCCGCGTGGGCCACAACCCCGTGGCCTTGCTGTGGCAGGTCCGCCAAGAGCGGCTCGAGCAGGCGGCCCGCGACGACGCCTACGTCGCCCAGCTCTGCCGGGTGATGGACAGCTTCTATGTTTACCGGAACAGCCGCACCTGGTTTGAGGAGACCTACCCCAACGACCAGGACCTGATCGTCGCCTACTTCTCCGCCGAGTTCGGCCTCCACGAGAGCATGCCCATCTACTCCGGCGGCCTGGGGGTACTGGCGGGCGACCACCTGAAGTCGGCTTCCGACCTGGGCATTCCGCTTGTCGCCGTCGGGTTGGCCTACCGGCAGGGCTACTTCAAGCAGCAGCTTACGGAGGACGGCTGGCAGCTTGAGAGCTACCCTGTTCACGACCTACACCAATGGTGCGCTACCCCCGTCGTGGACAACGCCGGCGAGCACGTCAAGGTCCACGTCCCCCTCGGCCCCACGACCATCGCGGCGGCTCTGTGGCTCGTCAAGGTCGGCCGCGTCCGCCTCTACCTGCTCGATGCCGACCTCCCCGAGAATCCGCCGGAGCTGCGCACCGTGACGGCGCGGCTCTATGGCGGCGACCGCACGATGCGGATTCGGCAGGAGATTCTGCTGGGCATCGGCGGCTTGCGGGCGCTGCACGCGGTGGGCATCGAACCCAGCGTGTGCCACATGAACGAGGGCCACGCCGCGTTCCTGGCGCTGGAGCGCGTTCGCACGGTGATGCAATCACACCGGCTGAGCTACCGCGAGGCGCGCGAGGCGGTGTTCGGCGGCAACCTCTTCACCACGCACACGCCGGTGCCGGCGGGCATCGACCGTTTCGAGCCGCGTCTGGTGGAGCAGCACCTGGGCTGGATGGCCGCGGAACTGGGCATCAGCACCAAGGATCTGCTGGCCCTGGGGCGGGAGCACGCGGAGCGCCTCGACGAGGAGTTCTGCATGCCGCTGCTGGCCCTGCGGATGAGCTATCGCAGCAACGGCGTGAGCAAGCTCCACGGGGAAGTGGCCCGCGGCATGTGGCAGGGCTACTGGCCCGGCATCCCGCGCGACGAAGTGCCCATTCTGCACATCACCAACGGCGTCCATATTCGCACGTGGACCGGCCCGACGATGGCCGACCTGCTGGACCAGTACCTCGGCCCGGGCTGGCCCGAAGCCACCGAGGACGACCCCGTCTGGAAGCGGATCGACGAAATCCCCGACGCCGAGCTGTGGCGGGTCCACGTTCGCCGACGGGAGTGGATGATCGCCGCGTTGCGCCGGCGACTGCGCGACCAGCTCAAGGGGCGCGGGGCCCCGCCGGCCGAGATCAAGATGGCCGAGGAGGTCCTCGACCCGGAGGCGCTCACGATCGGGTTCGCGCGGCGTTTTGCACCGTACAAGCGGGCCTCGCTGATCTTCCGGAACCTGGACCGGCTCAAGGCCCTGCTGTCCAACCGCGACCGCCCCGTGCAGCTCCTCTTTGCGGGCAAGGCCCACCCCAACGACGGCGCCGGCAAGGAGCTCGTCAAGCAGATCGCCGTCATCTGCGCCCGGCCCGAGTTCCGCCGGCGGATCGTCTTCCTTGAGAATTACGACATGTCGTTGGCCCGGGTCCTGGTGCAGGGCGTCGATGTGTGGCTGAACAACCCGCTGCGGTTGCACGAGGCCAGCGGCACCAGCGGCATGAAAGTCCCCGCCAACGCCGGCCTGAATCTCTCCTGCCTCGACGGCTGGTGGCCGGAGGCGTACAACGGTGAGAACGGCTGGGCCATCGGCGACGGCCGCGTCTACGACGACCTTGCTTACCAGGACCACATCGAGAGCGAATCGCTCTACAACCTGCTCGAGCGCGAAGTCATCCCCGCGTTCTATGAGCGCACTGAGGACGATCTGCCCCGCCGGTGGATCCGCCGCGTCAAGGAGTCCATGAAGACCCTCATTCCCACCTTCAACACCAACCGCATGTTGCGGGACTACACGGACAAGATGTACCTGCCGGCCCAGCGGCGTGTCCGACGGGTCTGGGCCGACTCGTTCGGGCTGGCCCGCTCGCTGGCCGCGTGGAAGGACCGGCTGCACCGCCACTGGTCCGAGGTGCGCGTCGTCGAGGTGCAGGCCGATTCGCACGCGGTGTTGAAAGTGGGCGACCATCTCACGCTGCACGCCCGCGTTCACCTGGGGCCCATCCCGCCGGAGGACGTCGCCGTCGAAGCCTACTACGGGCCGCTGACACCGGACGGCGAGATCACGGCGGGGCGGGCGGTGCGGATGACGTTTTCGCGCACAGAGTCGGCCGGGAAGCACTGGTTCGAAGGGGCGATTCCGTGCCAGGTCAGCGGGCGGAGCGGTTACGCCGTCCGCATTGTCCCCTGCCACGAAGACCTCGCCGACCGGTACGACCAGGGCCTCGTTGTGTGGGGGTGAGCCGCGCGCGAACGCCGCGGCGAGTGCTTACGGGGCCGTGACATTTCCGGCGGAGTGTTCCCGCGGTGTAACCGCCGAGGTCGGCGGCTGATCCGGCCGCGAAGCGGCTGCGGGCTGTCGCCACCGGCGCGAGTCCCGCGCAGCGGGACCGAACCCGTGGTCTGGTCTGCGGGCGGGGTTTTCGCCCCGGCCGGGGCGACGGAAGCGCCGCGACCGCTCTCGCGCGGCTCAACTCGCCGGGGTCCGCTCACGATCTTCCGGGCCGCCGCCGTCCTTTCAGGGCGGAAACGTCTCGGGCGAACCCGATCCACGGGCTCGCTGCGCTTCGCCCGCGGCCACAGCCCGCGGCCCCGGTGGGGCCAGTTGGTCCGTCGATCCTGTCATGGAGCCGGCCGTCGTGCGGGGGGCCGTGCTTGTCGGCTTGGTCGGCCGGGGGTACATTCACGGTTCGACGAGGGCGAGGAGGCTTACGCGGGAGTGCGACGGGGCGTCCGGGTCGTCGATTACCGCGAGGAAACCCATGAATCCAGGAGCCCGTTCGAACGGTCGGCCAAGGGGCGTGGGGATGCTGGGCATTCGGTGCGTCGCTGTCGTACTCGGGGGGGTGTTGGTCGGGCGCGGCGCGCCCGCCCTGGCGCAGGACACCCCGCCGAAGCTCCCCACCGCCGAGAAGGTGCTGGACAAGACGATCGAGGCCCAAGGCGGGAAGGAGGCGTTTGAGAAGATCAAGTCGCGCGTCACCAAGGGGACCATCGAGGTGACCGCTGGGCCGCAGTCGTTCAAGGGGACGATCGAGCGCTACGAAGCCGCCCCCGACCTGCGGTACTCGGAGGTCAAACTTGGTCCCACCCCCACCCGGACGGGGAGCGATGGTTTCGTGCATTGGGAGATTAGCCAGTCCGGGGCCAAGATTCTCGAGGGCGACGAGAAGGAAGCGGCGATCCGGCGGGCGCGCTTCAACGCGTTGTTGTACTGGCGTGACCTGTACGACAAGGTGGAATGTGTCGGGAAGGAGAAGATCGACGACCACCTGTGCGTCAAGGTCGTCCTCACGCCGCGCGTCGGGGCGCCGATCACGGCCTACTACGACTGGAAGAACGGCCTGCCGCTCGGGACCGACGAGGTCCGCAAACAGGGCGATGGCGAACTCCGTTACGAAGAGCGGTACGACGATTTCCGCAAGGTCGACGGCGTCATGCTGCCGTTCAAGATCAAACGCGTCGTCAGCGGCGGCGGCCAGACGCAGACGATCGTCTATACGTTCCAGACCATCGAGCACAACTCCGTTCCCCCGGAGCGCTTCGATCTGCCGGAGGAAATCAAGAAGCTCCAGGGGACTTCGGGCGGCACGCCGTAGCGGCGGTCCCGGGACCGGGTCGTGCAAGACCCGGAGAATGGAGAACTGATCGAGATGACCGTGCGCGCACCGGCGGCGCGGGAGGGCAAGGCTGCTGCCGAGCCGCGGCTCACCGGGAGGCTTGCCCTCCCCCGCGTGCCGCCGAATCGCGCACGACCGTATTGGAGGAGGAATGCGACCCTCCCCCAACCCCTCCGCGCCACGGCGAGTCGCCTTGGCGACCTGAATGGGGGGTTCAAGGACAACTTCCAACGCGGAGCGGGCCGCCACAGGTAGGAACGGCACCGCAATCAGGAGTGACGAAATGCACACATCGAAATGGCAGACCGGGCGGCGCGGGACGATGGTCCGGACCGTCGCGGCGGGACTGGCCGCGGCCCTGATGGGCGTGTTGAGCCCGCCGCCGGCGGCGGCGCAGGAACCGACGGAGAAGTTGCCCAGCGCGGAGGAGATTCTCGACAAGGCCGTCGAGTCGATGGGCGGACGGGCGGCGTTCGAGCGTTTGCAGAACCGCGTCTCGAAGGGCCGTTTCGAGATTCCCGCCCAGAACATGAAAGGCACGCTCGTCAGCTACGAAGCCCCGCCGCTGCGGTCCTACGCCGTGATCGACATGCCGCCCGTGGGTAAGGTCGAGAGCGGTAGCGACGGCACGGTGTTCTGGGAGATGTCGGCGATGCAGGGCGCGCGGGTCCTCGAGGGCGATGAGAAAGCCATGAAGGCCCGCGACGCGCGCTTCAACGCGCCATTGCACTGGCGCGAGCTCTACCCGAAGGTCGAGTGCGTGGGCCGCGAGACGGTGGACGACATCCCGTGCTACAAGGTCGTCATGACGCCCGCCGCCGGCTCCCCCCAGACCGCCTTCTACGCGGTCAAGAACTGCCTGCCCCTGAAGGTCCTGATGACCATCAAGACCCCGATGGGCGAGCTGCCCGTTGAGGTGCGGCTGGAAGACTACAAGACCGTCGACGGCGTCCTGCTCCATCACAAGGTGGTCCAGAGAATGATGGGCATGGAGCAAGTGGTGATCATCGAGAGCATCGAGCACAACGTGGACCTGCCGGCGGACCGCTTCGCGCTGCCCGAGCCGGTCAAGGCGCTGCTGGAGAAACCCAAGACGCCGCCCACGACCCGCCCCGCGCAGCCTTAGGCCGCCCACGGGGCCCGCCGCGCGAGGGGTGGGCCGCGGGGCCCGAAAACGGCGTCGTTCGCGGGAGGGCCGCGATGTTGCGTGACACGTACCCCGCCTACTTGGGCGGTCGGCCCGTCGAGCTGGCCGCCGAACTTGTTGTCGCCAACAAATACACCGGCCGGCCGGCGACCCGCGTGGCCCGCGCCGACGCCGCCGTCGTCCGGCAGGCCATCGGTCGGGCCGCCGCAGCGTTCGACGCCACGCGGCGGCTGGGGGGCTACCAGCGGCAGGCGATCCTGCACCACGTCGTCCGCCGCGTCACCGAGCGCCACGAGGAACTGGCCCGCGCGCTGGCGATCGAAGCGGGCAAGCCGATCCGCGACGCGCGCGGCGAAGTCACGCGGCTGGTCGACACGTTCCGCATCGCCGCCGAGGAAGCCGTCCGCCTCACCGGCGAGTGGCTCCCGTTGGACATCAGTTCGCGGGCGGCCGGCTACCAGGCGATCGTGCGCCGCTTCCCGCTCGGGCCGTGCGGCTTCATCACCCCGTTCAACTTCCCGATGAACCTGGTGGCGCACAAGGTGGCGCCGGCCATCGCGGCGGGCTGCCCGTGGGTGCTCAAGCCGGCGTCGGCCACCCCGGTCGGGGCCCTGATTCTGGGCGAGATACTGGCGGAGACGGACCTGCCGCCCGGCTCCTTTTCGATCCTTCCGTGCCACAGCGCGGACGTGGACCCGTTGGTCACCGACGAGCGCATCAAGTTGCTGAGCTTCACCGGCTCGCCGGAGGTCGGCTGGGCCCTGAAGTCCCGCGCGGGGCGCAAGCGGGTCACGCTGGAACTGGGCGGCAACGCCGCGTGCCTTGTGGACCGCGACGTGGACCTGGACTACGCCGCGGACCGCATCACGATCGGGGCCTTCTATCAGTCCGGCCAGAGCTGCATCAGCGTGCAGCGCATCCTGGCGCACCGCGACATCTACGACGACCTGAAAGCGCGCTTGGTCACGCGAGCCGGCGGGCTCAAGTCCGGCGACCCGCTGGACGAAGCCACCTTCCTCGGGCCGCTCATCAGCGAATCGGACGCGGTGCGCATCGAGCTGTGGGTCAATGAAGCCGTGGCCGCGGGGGCGCGGGTGCTGTGCGGCGGCCGGCGGGACGGGGCGTTTTACGCGGCGACGTACCTGGAGAACGTGCCGCCGACGCAAAAGGTGAGCTGCCGCGAGGTCTTCGGCCCGGTGGCCACCCTCCAGCCGTTCGACGACTTCCGCGACGCCGTCCGCAGCGCCAATGACAGCGCGTACGGCCTGCAATGCGGCGTCTTCACGCGCGACCTGAAACACGCGTTCCATGCGTACGAGGAGCTGGACGTCGGCGGGGTGATCGTCGGCGACATCCCGAGCATGCGGGTGGACAACATGCCCTACGGCGGTGTAAAGGAGAGCGGTTGCGGCCGCGAGGGCGTACGCTACGCGATCGAGGAAATGACCGAGCGGAAGCTCCTGGTGCTGAACCGGCCGGAGGCCATCTGACGCGGGCCCGACGGCGGGAGGTGCGACCCGTGATGGACGAACTGCGTGACCTGATCGGCAAGGAACGCGACCTGGACGCCGTCAGCGGGGCGCTGCGCGACGCCGTCCTGCGGCTCCACGCGCCCGTAGTGGGCGCGTTGGAGTTGAACTGCTCCGATGAGTCGGAGCTGGAGTGTGGCGCGGTGTTTCAGCGGCAGTTCGTGGACCATCTGCTGCCCGATCTGAAGACTGCGGCGCGGGCGCCGTTTCGCACGTGCAACCTCGGCGCCCGGTACGAATGGGGCTCGGTCCGCGTCGCGGAGCACCACTACGCTCTGCCGGCCTCGGCCGACGCGTTCAAGGTCATGCTGCTGAAGCTGAACGGGCACGTGTCCGTCGAGACCGGCCCGCCGGGGCCGCGGTTCGGCCCGATGCGCCGCTACGACACGGAATCCGCCGCCTGCGGCGCCCTGCACGCGCTGCTGGCCGCCCAGAAGTTGCCGGCGCTGGCCGAGCTGCGCGAGGCCCTCACCGGCGACGGTCGCGACCGCCTCGCCACACTGCTCGACCCGCAGCGCGTCAACCCGGCCTACCGGCACCTGTTCGCGTCGATCGCCAGCATTCGGCGGCAAGCGGAACGGGCCCTGGATGACATCCGCGAGCACCGTCCGCACACCCCCACGCTCTACATCGTCGTCCCGTGCGTGACGTTCAACCGCTCCGGCCCCGACACCGAGATGATCGTGGGCGTGGCCCGCGTGGACCGCCGGGGAGACGGGGCGACGGAGGAGTACCTCGGTCTCGGCGACGACCCGGCGCGGTACCAGGTCCAGCTCGCCGCCGGCCGCATCCGGGTGTCCGAGCTGTAACGTCATGGCCGGCACAGTGCGCCATCTTCGGAGCGGGTCGCGGGGAGACGTGAAGGGGTTCGGCGGACGCTGTCGCGTCGTGGTGCGGCTTCGTGCTCGCCGAGCACCACATGGCCGTGGCCGCACCTCAAGCGAGTTGGGCTGCCCGCCACATGGTGCGGCAGGTAACACAACGGGGAGCCCGCAGGGGCTCCCCGTGTCACAAACTGCGAATTGCCCGCAGCGGGGCACGCTTACCGGCGACGAACAACCAGCGACAGAGCCAGCAGGCTCAGCAGCGACGCCGGCTCCGGCACGCGCGAGAACGTGTCGAAGTAGCAGGTCGCGCCGGTGGTCGCCATGTAGCAACGTAGCGCCAAGCCGCCGGCGCCCGTCTGCCCGGTGGCAGCCACGGGGGTCTCCGCCAGCTTGTTGGCGTACGCTTCGTCCCACAGACGGGCGACCATGTCGCCGTTGGCAGCCCAGTCCATCTCCAGAACGTACCACTTGTCAATGGTGAACGTATAAGCCACGCTCGCCAACGTGACGTAGCCCCAGCTCGCGTTGTTCTGGATCAGAAGCTGGCTGGTGTTCGATGCGGCCACCGCCGAGATGGCGCCGGACGACGAACCGTTCACGCCCATGTAGATGCGGCCGCTGCCCACACTGCCGCTCGGCCCGAACTTGAAGTAGCTGTAGTAGACGTTCCCGGCGCTGGTGGGGACGTCCGACCGCAGGTACCACATGGGCCCGGTACCCGACGTGTACATGGCACCCAGGTTCCCGTCGTGTGCCGCTTGGGGCACGATCGACATGTTGTTGAGAGTGCCGTTGGTGATGGTGTACAGGCCCATGTTGCCGTGCTCGAAGTCCTCCAGCACCTGAGCCGCGGCCAACGCGGGCAGCGCTACAACAGCGAGTAGTGTGATTAGTTTCCGGCCCATTGTCAGCGGGCGGGCAAAACCAGCCAGGCGGGGGCGGGTGAAAACCAGCCACTTGAGGAGATTGCGGTTCGCGGTGACAGCCTATGCCGCCAGCAGTTGGCGGCAGGAGGCTGTGCATGGCGAATC
>JBFMAI010000039.1:0-273562 GCA_040755725.1 Planctomycetota bacterium
GGCGTTTGCCGGTACTCGCGTCAAAGAGAGTGACGACCGCGATTTCGCGGCCACGGACGACCCGACGGCGGTAGGCCGGGACTCCACGTGTGCGGGGCATGGTGCGGTCCTCCAGGCGTAGCGCGGAACGCGCTCCGCGCTAAAACCTCTGATTTGCCGCACTGAACCCCGAGGGGCAGGTACGCTAAACTCCGCGTTCGGCGTTGCTTACGACTGATCGGGGCGACAGGACTCGAACCTGCGACCTTCTGCACCCCATGCAGACGCGCTAGCCAGACTGCGCCACGCCCCGGGGCACATACACATAGAGTAGGCGACCGGCCCGCGGCCGTCAACCGAATTGCGCGTCGAACTGCTCGACCCGGCCGGCAACCGTCAACCGAAATGCGCGTCGAACCGACCCGCCCGGCCGCCACGCAGCCGGCGGGAGTCGAACGGAGAGGGGGGGATTCGAACCCCCGGTTAGCAAACGCTAACACCGGTTTTCGAAACCGGCCCGTTCAGCCACTCCGGCACCTCTCCGACCTGTTCCGCTGCCGCCGACCGACCGCGCGCCGACAGGCACCCGCATCCGCCGCGACCCACCGCCGCACTCACCTCGCCGGCCGGCATCACGCGTGGCGCGAGTTGCGGTAGGGTACACGCCCGCCGTCGATCCGTCAAAAATCGCCGGTACGCAGTTGCGGCGGGGTGGGTGGTGGTTCCATCGGAGTGTTCCCGCCGTGCAACCGCCGGCGCACGCCCACGGTCATCCGAGCCTTCACCGCCCCTTCAGGACGGAGACACCCCGGGAAACCCCGATCCACGGGCTCGCTGCGCCTCGCCCGTGGCTAGAGCCCGCGGCCCGTTTGGGGCGGGCTGCCGGCCGATTCTGTCTCGCACCCGGTGCAGCGAAACAGCCCGCCGTGGACGGAGCCGGCCGATTGCCGCGCGCGCACCTGGGCCGGCGCGTGCCCGTCGGTCGACGGGCACGCTCGGGCCGGCGCCCGAACCCGTCGGCGGGGCGGCGCGGACGGGCCCGGGACCGTGCGGCGACCCACCCCGCGCCGTAACATGGGACCATGGCGACCCCGCTGCCGCGTGAGTTCTATGACCGCGATCCCGTGTGCGTCGCGCAAGAGCTGCTCGGCCAGCTGTTGGTCCGCCGGCACAAGGAGGGGACCACGAGCGGAGTCATCGTGGAGGTCGAGGCGTATCTGGCCCGTGACGACCCGGCCAACCACGCTTTTCGCGGCCGGACCCGGCGGAACGCGTCGATGTTCGGGCCGCCGGGACACGCGTACGTCTATGCCATTCACTCGCGCTGGTGCCTCAACGCGGTCACGGAGCCGGTCGGGACCGCCAGCGCGGTGCTCATCCGCGCGGTCGAGCCGCGGTCCGGCATCGAGCAGATGCAGCGGCGGCGCGGGACGGAGGTGGTCCGCGACATGGCCCGCGGCCCGGGGCGGCTGTGCGAGGCGTTCGCGATCGACCGCCAGCTCGACGGCTGCGATCTGACCCGCGCCGGCCCGTTGTGGATCGAGCCGGTCCTGGGCGAGGGTCGCAGCGCCGTACGCATTGAGCGGGCCACGCGCGTGGGGGTCACGTCGGCAGAAGACCTGCCGCTGCGCTTCTTCGTCAGCGGAAGCCCGTATGTCAGCAAGCCGGGCCGGCGGCAATCCGCCCCGCGCTAGCCTTCAAGTCTGCCCCCCCGCGACCGTGTTCGGTCACTCGGCGTCGGTCGGCACGACCCTACCCGCGGTTTGCCAGGAGCTTCGACTCACACTCGTGGAACGGCCGATCAACGCGGTTCCGCAGGTCCTGGTCCGCCGCATTCAAGCCCCATTCATCCAGGGCCACCGCCTCGAACAGATCGACCATTCCCTGCCAGTCCCGCAAGCTGACATACTCGCTGTCGATCTTGCGACGGCGGGTGTTCATGTTGTGGTAATTGCCCAAGGCCAAGCAGATGCCCGCGGCGGCGTAGCCGTGAACCAGAAAGGCCGTCGCCTCGCACATGCCGCCGTCCATGAGCTTGCGCTGATACGCGAAGCCCGGCTTGCGGGCGGCTAACCCCTGGGCGATGCGGCAGCAGGATGCTACGACGGTGGGCGTGAACACGCTGGCGCGGTCGCCGACACGGACGATCGGGCCGGCCCCGATGGGGGCGTGCGGCAACGTGCTGCTGGTTTCGATGGACAAGACGGGGACACGGCTGGGAATCGTTCGCGCGCGGATGGCCCCGCTGGCGCCAACGAAGCCGACCTCCTCGGCTCGGGTGAACAAGGCGTAGACGTCGGCCCGCCCGCCGGACTGGCTGAGCCTTTCCAGCAGCGCGACGATTGCGGCGACGCCGGCCAGATCGTCGCACCCGCGGGCGGTCACGAGGTCGCCGCGCAGCCGTGGCTCGGGCAGGTCCCACATGCCGATCGTGCCAACGGGGACGGGCTTGGCGGCTGCGAGCAGCACTTCCTTGACTCGCGCGGGCACGCCGGGCGCGGGGCGTGGATGCCGCTTGGTAATCTCGCACACGCGGGCCTTGATCCAGCGGCCATCGGACCACAGCCGGACACGGGCGTCGGGGAAGTAGTCGGGTTGGACGCCGCCGCGGAACTCTGCCCGGAACCGCTCCCGGCCAGCTTCGGCGGTGACGACGAAGCCGGGGTGATCGGTGTGGGCGACGAAGGCCACCGGCGTGCGGCTCGGCGGATCGTGCCGGTACCGCGCGAGCAGGTTGCCGTAGCGGTCGCACTTAACGCGGACGCCGGGCATTTCGCCGCAGACTGCTTCGAGGTACTCGTAGACTGCGGACTCGACGTAGGCGGCGGTCGGCAGGGACAGCAGATCGTGGAGAATCGTCGGCAAGGTCATGGTCTGGGCTCCGAATACCGGGAAGCGGCGGGCGACTGCCCGCGATGGTACGTTATCAGAACCCTGAGACCAAGATGATGCCGGTCGCCGAAATCCCACCCGAATCGTGTCAGCCGCCGACCGGCCCGCTCGTCTACTCCGGTGGAATGTCGAGCGTGTCGATCGACGCCGAGGCCGTGCGGCAACTCGTGGCGGAAGCACGGCGGGGCCATCCGGAGGCCGCCGACCGGCTGGTCCGCGAGCACGAGTCGTGGGTGCGCAGCGCGATCTACGCCGTCACGGGCCGGGCGGATCTCGTGGACGACATCGCCCAGCAGGTGTGGGCGCGCGTCTGGGAGCGGCTGGACACGCTCGAGAACCCGCGGCGGCTGAAGGCGTGGCTGTACGCGGTGGCCCGCAACGCGGCGATCGACGCGTGCCAGGCACGGCGGCGACAGCAGGCGTCGGTGGGTTCGAAGGGGGAGCTGCCGCCGGTGGCGGATGCAGCCGTGGACCCAAGTGCCGCGACCGCCGGCGAGGAGTTGCGGCGGGCGCTGTTGCGGGCCGTCCAGGCGTTGCCGGCGATTTACCGCGAGCCATTCGTGTTGCGGCACCTGGAGGATTGGTCGTACGCGCAGATCGGCGAGGTGCTCGGCCTGAGTCCGGACACGGTGGAAACGCGGCTGGTGCGGGCGCGGCGTTTGTTGCGGGAGATGTTGCAGGGCAAGGTGGAGTGATGAGTCCCGGGTCGGATGAACTGGAGCGGCTGATCTCGCGGCACCTCGACGGGGAGTGCACGCCCGCGGAGGCCGAGTACTTGCGCGACCTCCTGGCCAACGACCGTACGGTGCGGGCGCGCTATCACGCCGCGCGCGAGCTTGACGCGGTCCTTCGGGCGGCGATGCGCGGCGCGCTCGGACGACCCGCGCGGGGCACGAACGCCACCGGTCTTCAATCCCGGTGGGTCCGCACGGCGGCGCTGGCGGCGGCGGCGGGGCTGGCGGCCCTGGTGTGGCTGCACCCTTCGCAGCGGCCCGAGCCCGGCGGGCGGCGGACCGCCGAGGCGGCCGCCGTGTCGTCTTGGTTTGCCCCGGCCCCCGCGACGCCGGACATCATCGAGCCAATGCCTGTGACTTATGAGCGACCCGCCCTGCGCGTGCGGGGGACGGAGCGGAATTGGATCATCGTGCCCGGGCGCGACGCGGGCCGATATCTGGTCATTCAAGTGGACCACGTGCGGACGCACGTCATCAGCGTGCACCGCGATTTCTGAGGAGTCCGGTCATGTTTCTGCCCTTTGCCAGTTTCATGAGTCTGGTGATCCCATCCACGGTGGTGTTGGCCCTGACGGCCGTGCCCGCCGAGGGCCTTGCACAGGCGCCGACGGCGGCGGCTTGGGCCCGCGTCGACGGCAACGTCGTCCTCGTCTCGGACGACGGACCCGCTGCCCACGCGCGCTGCATCGCTCTGACGGGCGGCACGCCGGTGCTCTGTAGCTTTAAGCCCGCCCACGCCCAGGCGGTCGAGTGGCCCAAGGTCTGGATCGGCATACGGATCACGCCGGTGCCGGCGCCGTTGGGCGCGCACATCGGTGCGCAGGGGGTGATGGTGGGCAATGTCTACAAGGGCAGCCCGGCGGACCAGGCGGGGCTGGAGCAGTACGATGTCATCGTGGCGTTGGGGGCACAGGAGATCAAGGAGCTGTCCGCGCTGACCAAGGCCCTGATGGCAGCGGAGCCCGGTCAATCCGTTACGCTCACGGTCGTGCGGAAGGCCACGCGACAGGAGCTCACCCTGGCGCTGGCGGCGCGACCGGAGAAGGACCCGGGCACGTTGGAGCTGAAGTACAAGGAACCGGACGACGAGGTCGATGCCGCCGTCAAGATGTACGGCAAGGCGCTCGAGCTGGGGCCGGGCGGCCGTTGGGTGATGAAGGACCTTGGATCGCTGTACCAGGTGCCGGACGTCTTGAAGGAGTTTGAGATCAAGCTGGACGACCCGGACCTGGATTGGAGCACGTTCGATCGGCCGATGGTGGGGCGTGATCTCGATATCAAAGTCCTGCGGAAGCTGCGTGAGGGTGACGCGGCGGACGAGGAAGCGGCGGCTGAAAAGAAGGTCGAAATCCGCGTGCGGGTCACCGCCGACGGTTGCACGACGACGGTGGAGCGCGACGCGGAGGGCAAGATCACGGTGACGCGCACGTCCCCCGATGGCAATCAAACGACGGCCGCCTACGAGAATGCCGAAGCGTTGAAGGAGGCCGACGCGGAAGCGTACGAGTTGTATCAGTCCCACACGGGCCGCGGAGGGGCGATGATCCACGTGCGGCCGTTCGGACACCAGGCGCAGAAGCTGCGGAAGGACTTCCAGGTTGAAGTCGAGCAACGGATAAAGGAGGCCTTTGAGAAGGCCCGGCAGGCGCAGGGCGAGGCCGCGGAGGAATACCGCAAGGCGATGGAGAAGGCGCAGCAGGCCATGACCAAAGCGCGCGTCATGGTGCGGACGCCGGGCGACGATGGCGCGACGGCCAAAACGGAATCGCTCCTGGTGTTCGTCGGGGACGATGGGGTCATCAAGGTCACAGTGAGCGAGAACGGGGAAACGTCGAAGTACGAGTTCAAGTCGAAGGAGGAGTTCCAGGCGAGCAAGCCGGAGCTGTACGAGCGCGTGCGGGAACTGCTGGAGTAGCAGCGATCCCAGGCCCCGGCTCCGTCGGTACATCGGAGCTGAGCGCGGCCGGCGGGTAGGAATCAGACCCTCCCCCAACCCCTCCTTGCCACAGCGAGTCGGTCACCACGGCGACCTGAGAAGGAGGGGAGCTGAAAAACGACCTCTTGTCCTCCCCGATGGAGGAGTTCGCAGCGCCAGGCGGCCGGCCCCCGGGTCGGCCGCTTGCCTTGGGCATGGCAGGCCGCCAAGCGTCCTGCCGTAGCCTCCGCCCTCCCGGCGCGCCGAGACGGACGCGAGATTTTGAGGCGTTTTCGAAGTTCTACGCCGGCCGCGGGGGGCCAACGCTGCCTCTGGGGCGGCCTGTCAGGCGCTCTTGGCGGTGGGGCAGTTCCGGGGCCGCCGTCGGTGGCCTGCCGGCGGTGCCGTTCTGACAGGCGGCGTAGTGACTCGCAGTTTCGTAACTAATTGAATAACAACCACTTCGCGTCGCACCGGCGCGGCACGGGCTGTGCTACCGTTCCCGCAGCCGGCAACCGACGGTCGTCGGCACGGAGTTCGGCCATGCAAATGGACAAGTTCACGATCAAGGCCGCCGAGGCGGTCCAGCGAGCGCAGCAGATCGCCCAGGCCCGCCGCCACCCCGAGCTGACGCCGCTGCACCTGCTGGCGGCGCTCGTCGCGCCGGAGGCCGCGGACAACGGCGGCGGCATCGTCGCGCCCATTCTCGAAAAGGCCGGCGGCCACGTCGGCCAGATTCGCGGCATGATCGAGTCGGAGCTGGCCCGGCTGCCGCGGCAGACCGGCGGCTCCCTCGGCGCCCACCGCAGCTTCCTGGACGTGCTCAACACGGCGGAAAAGGAAGCCCGGCGGATGCAGGACCAGTATATCTCCATCGAGCACCTGCTGCTCGCCCTGGCCGACGTCGAGAGCGACGCCAAACGCATCCTCCAGGTCAACGCCGCCGGCAAGGACGACATTCTCGCCGCCCTCAAGGAGGTCCGCGGCAGTGCCTCGGTCACGTCGCAGAGCCCGGAGGACACGTATCAGCCGCTACAGCGGTACGGCCGCGACCTGGTCGAAATGGCCCGCCAGGGCAAGCTCGACCCCGTCATCGGCCGCGATGAGGAAATCCGCCGGTGCATGCAGGTCCTTGCTCGCCGCACGAAGAACAACCCCGTGCTGATCGGCGAGGCGGGCGTGGGGAAGACCGCGATCGTCGAGGGGTTGGCGCAGCGGATTCTGGCCGGCGACGTGCCGCAGGCACTAAAGGACAAGAAGGTGGTCGCGCTGGACATGGGGGCGCTGATCGCCGGCGCGAAGTACCGCGGCGAGTTCGAGGAACGGCTTAAGGCGGTCATCAAGGCGGTCGTCGAGTCCGCCGGCCAGGTCATCCTGTTCATCGACGAATTGCACCTGCTGGTCGGCGCAGGGCGGGCGGAGGGCTCGCCGGACGCGGGCAACCTGCTCAAGCCGGCGCTGGCCCGCGGCGAGCTGCGCTGCATCGGCGCGACAACGCTGGACGAGTACCGCAAGCACGTCGAGAAGGACAAGGCGCTCGAACGCCGGTTTCAGCCGGTGTACGTCCGCGAGCCGACCGTGGAGGACACCATCGCCATCCTGCGCGGGCTCAAGCCACGGTATGACGCGCATCACGGCGTGCGGATTCAGGACGCGGCCCTCGTCGCCGCCGCCACGCTGTCGCACCGTTACATCGCCGACCGGCACCTGCCCGACAAGGCGATTGACCTGATTGACGAGGCCGCGTCGCGGCTGCGGATCGAAAACGACTCGCTGCCGAGCGAGCTGGACGAGCTGCGCCGGCGGATTCTCCAGCTTGAAATCGAACGCGAGGCCCTGAAGAAGGAGAAAGACGAGGGCAGTCGGCGGCAGCTTGAGAATACTGAGCGGACGCTGGCGGAACTGAAGGAGCGCGACCGCGTCCTCACGGCGCAGTGGGAGAACGAAAAAGGCGCGATCGAGGCCATCAAGGCGCTCAAGGTGCAGCTCGACGCCAAGCAGACCGAGCTCGACGATGCCCAGCGCCGCGGCGAGCTCGAACGGGCCGCGCGCATCCGCTACGGCGAGTTGCCGGAACTGGAGAAGCAGCTCCGCGAACGCGAGCTGAAGCTGACCGAGCTGCACGCGGCCGGCGGCGGATTGCTCCGCGAGGAGGTCACCGCCGAGGAAGTCGCGGAAGTCGTCAGCAAGTGGACCGGCGTGCCCGTGTCACGGCTTGTAGAGGGTGAGAAGGAGAAGCTGCTGCGGATGGAGGAGCGGCTGCACGAGCGCGTCGTGGGGCAGGACGAGGCCGTGCGGGCCGTTTCCGACGCCGTGCGACGCAGCCGGGCCGGGCTCGGCGATCCGAACCGCCCGATCGGGTCGTTCTTGTTCCTCGGACCGACCGGCGTGGGCAAGACGGAGTTGTGCAAGGCGCTGGCCGAGTTCCTGTTCGATGATGAAGCCGCGTTCGTCCGCATCGACATGAGCGAGTTCATGGAGCAACACAGTGTCGCGCGGCTGATCGGCGCGCCGCCGGGCTACGTCGGGTACGAGGAGGGCGGCCGGCTGACGGAGGCGGTGCATCGGCGGCCGTACTGCGTGATCCTGCTGGACGAGATCGAGAAGGCGCACCGCGACGTCTTCAATGTGTTGCTCCAGGTGCTCGATGACGGCCGGTTGACCGACGGCCACGGCCGCACGGTCGATTTCCGCAACACGATCATCGCGATGACGAGCAACATCGGTAGCGAGCACATTGCCGCGGTGGGCGTGGAGGGTCAAAGGGACCCAGGGGCCCAGGGGTCGAGGGGCCAAGGGAGGAAGACCGGAGAACCTTCCCCTTCGCTCCCCTCGGCCCCTCGGCCGCCTGACCCCTCGGCCCCTTCTCCCCTTGATCCCTCGGACGTCGAGATTGAGCTGCGCGTCAAGGAAGAGCTGAAACACCACTTCCGCCCCGAGTTCCTCAACCGCATCGACGAGGTGGTGGTCTTCCATCGCCTGACGCGCGAACACCTGCGCGGCATTGTGGATCGGCAGGTCGCTTTACTTCAACAGCGGCTTGCCGCGGCCACGAACGTGCGTCACGGCGTGAGCTCGGCCGGCGACCTCGGTCGGGCTGCGGCGTCAGGGTCGGGCGGCCCCGGCGCTGGCACCGGCGTGTCGCCGGTCGGCGTGGGCATGACCCTGGAACTGACCGACGCGGCGAAGGACCAACTTGCCCACGATGGGTATGATCCCGTGTACGGCGCTCGCCCGCTGAAGCGGCTGATCCAGCAGCAGATCGAGAACCCGCTGGCCAAGCGCATCCTGCGCGGCGATTTCGGCCCCGGCGACCACATCGTCGTGGATGCCGCCGGCGAGACGTATACATTTGCCAAGCGCGTCGCGGCGAAGGTCTCGTCCGCGCGGTAGGCGGGTCCGTTGGGCCGGGGGAGTGCGGGCGTCCCGCCCGCGCATCGGCAACGGCACTCCCACCCGACGGACCCCACCGCTCCAGAGCAGTGGCACATCGGCGGGCCAGACGTGCGGCGCCGGATGCAGACGGATGGCCGCCAACCGAACCCACCACGCAAGTGGTGGGTGGCCCCCGCACTGGCGTGCGGGGTTCGGATGGAAGCTCCACAACCGCCGGTCCCCAGCGGCCGGCCGCAGGGTGCGAAATGGTCGTTGTCTTCTGGGCCCGTGATCCCGCGGAAGCCCATCCGGTAAAGGCACTGCTCGAGCAACACGGCATCGCCGCGGTCGTGCAGGGTGACGCCAGCGCGCTGGCCACGTGCAATTGCACCGCCTCCTCCGCCTGGGTCGTGGAGGACGCCGACGCCGAGCGCGCGGCCTACGTGATCGCCACGGAACACGGCTCCTTCGACCCCGCCCGATGTACGAATTGCGGCTACGACCTGCGGGGCCTGCCCCGACCGCGCTGCCCGGAGTGTGGCACGCCGTTCAAGCGGCTGGAACCGGGACCGGCGTGGGTCTGCCCCCAGTGCGGCGAAGAGTGCGAGGGCCAGTTCGCCCAGTGTTGGCACTGCGGTACGGATCGGCCTGAAGAAGCGTAGCCGCCAGGCTCCGTACCGGCTGCCCGAGCCGGGCCGCGACCGTCGGGGGCTATTCCTGCTGGTCGCCGCGGGCGCGACGTTTAACCCGCAGCAGGCGCGACGTGTACTCGCTCTCCGAGGTCGTCGCGGGACGTGGCTTCTCGGGCGGGGCAACGACCGGCTGAGCGGGTCCGGAACCTTCGAGGGCCCGCGTGAGGGCGTCGGGCTCACGCGGCGGGACCGGCGGAGGCGGCGCGGCAAGCTCCGCCGCCTGCGGCGCGGGCGCCGGCGCGACGGCGTCGCGTGTGCGGTCCTTCACGCCGCGCAACGTGGCCAGCGTCGCGGCGCTGTCGCCGGCGGCCGGCCGCCCGGCGAGCCCGTGCACGAAGTCGCGCCCCCGTCGCACGACTTCGGCCGGCGAGACGGCGATGCGGCGCACCGCCACGTCGAGAAGGAACAGCAGCAGCGTCAGCCGGATCAGGTCCTCCCACAGCGGTCGGCGCACCTGCGCCGGCCGGATACTGCCGGCATCGAAGACGGTGTCAGGGTCGCCGAGGTCCAGGACGCGGCCACCCGTACGCCGGGCCACATCGGTGAGGCGCTCCGCGTCGTCGCGCAGCGTGCGGTACTCGGGCGAATAGCTCAGGACGACGCCGGTGCGGAGCACGCCGGTGCGGCCCTCGCCGGCGGGGCCGTAGCCGTAGGCGATGTTGACGAGGTAGGTTCCGGGCGAGTCGAGGGGGAAGGTCGCCTCAAAGCGGTGGGCCCCGGTGCGTGGTACAGGCAGGTTCTCCGCGGTGAAGTCCGGGCGGACCAGCCGGCCGGCCAGGTTCAGCGAGCCGAGTAGCCGCAGCGGCAAACGTTCCGCGGACACGACCACGTGACCCTGACCGTCCTTGACGGCGGCCTCCACGTCCAGGTCCGCGGGGTTCCCCGGTCGGCCGGCGTAGCGCACCGCCTGCGTCCAGAGCTTGCTGAAGCCGGGCCACGCGACCCATTCCGGCCCCCACTTCGGCCACAGGCCGCTGGTAAAGGCGACCACGCGCCCCAGTCCCACAGGCCAGTGCGCCAGGATCGGGTCGGCCCCGTCCTCCGTCGTCCGCACCAGCGAAGCCTGGGCCAACGGTTTGATCGCCGTCACGACGTAGCCGCGCAACGGCGGAATGTCGGCCGGAGCCAGGCCGGCGACGATCTGGTTGTCCACAACGCGGCGCAGGGCGGGGGTAAACGGCTGCTCGACGAGGCCGGAACGACCCGCCAGCACCGTCTCGCGGACAAATATCTGCGGCAGCGGCTGGGCGTCGTCAGCCACGTACATCCGCCCCCCGCTGAGCTGCGCGATCCGTTCCAGCAGTTCGCGGTCGGCGTCGGGTCCGACGGCCACGGAGGAGATGGTGATGCCCGCGGCGCCGCAGCGTCGCGCCAGCGTTTCGAACTCGCCGGGGGCGGACTGGCCGTCCGTGAGCGCGATGATGTGCTTCAGGTTCGTGGTGACATCAGCCAGGGCGGCGGCCGCATGTACGAGCGCCGGGTACATGTCCGTGCCCCCACCGCTGCCGATCGCCGCGATGGCCCGCATGATGGCGGCCCTCTGGCCAGCCGGCTGAAGCGGGACGACCCATTCGGCGAGACTATCGAACGCGATCACGCCGACGCGATCGAGCGGGCCAAGCACCTGAACGGACGCGACGGCGGCCCGCCGTGCCATGTCGAGCTTCTCACCCGCCATCGACCCGGAGCGGTCGATGACGATGACGAGGCTGAGGCTGAGCAGCTTGAGTCTCTCGCGGCCGGTTTCGACCGGCAGGATTTCTTCCAGGGCCGTGCAGGCGTAGCCGCCGACGCTGAAAGCCTGGTCGCCGCCGATGACGATCAGGCCGCCGCCCTGGTCGCGGACGTAGGATGCCAGGCCCTGTTGCCGGCGCTCCTGCAAAGCGAAGGCCGACACGTTCGACAACAGGACGGTGGAGCAGTCGGCCAGGGCGGCCGGGTCTTCCGGCAGCTCATCGACCGACCGCATGTCACACTCGATCCCGCCGCGACGCAGCGCCTCGGCCAGCAGAGCGGCGGCGGCCTTGTTCACGCCGGTCGAGTCGGCGGCGGTGTCCGCCACGATCAGAACGCGCTCGGCCGCGCCGACGATCGTGAACGCCCGGCCCTCGTTGTTGTAAGGCAAGGTGTCGGCCTCGGGCGGATCGGCCTGCACGACGGCGCGGAAGCGGTGGACGCCGGGCGAGCGCAGCTCGAACGGGATCGTCAGCCGGTTGGGGCCCGCGTCGAGGGCGACGAGGCTCCCGGCACCGGGGCCTGCGGCATCGAGCGGGACAAGCTGCTCGTTGTGGTACAGCCGCAGCCGGGCGCCGGCGGCGACCTGCGAGCGCACGACCAGTTGCAGGTTGATCGCCTCGTCACGCCGTGCGACGGCCGGCGCCGTCAGCGAATCGACGAGCATCTCGGCGGCGTGGGTGTAACGGAGCGGGACGACATCAATCGGGATCCCCAGCGCGGCACACGTGGCCGCCTCCTCCGCGGCCCGGCCCACGTTCTCGTTACCGTCGGAGAGTACGACGAGCCGCCGCGCCGCGTCCGCCGGCAGCAGCGCCAGTCCGAGCCGCAGGGCGGCGGCGACGTTCGTGCGGTGGGGCTCGATCGGCCGGCCGAGTTGCTCGACGACGAGCGTGGGCCGGGGCACTTGTTCGACGGACGGTCGCCCGTCGAACGCCAGCAGGCCCACGCGGTCCTTGCCCGGGCGCAGGCCGGCGACGGACGAGCGGACGAACTCGGCCGCGGCGCGCTGCACGTCGGCCGGCACGCTGTCGGACTGGTCCACCGCGAACACGACCGCCTGATCGTCCACCACACGGACCCAATCGGGGCCGGCCAGCGCGACCGACAGCACAAGGATGACCAGGCAGCGCAGACTCACTGCCAGCGGGCGGCGAACGCGCCCCAACCCGGACAATGACCGCACACCCAGGACCACAACGAACGGCAGCAGGGCCAGCAGCGCCAGGTACCCCGGCTGCGCGAAATCGACGAACACGGACCAATCGGCGCTCGGCATGAACGCACGGTACGCAGACGCGAGCGGGTTTCGCAACCCCCCTGCCGCCGGGCTTCGCCATCCTGGCAGCGCCGGCAGAACCCACTGCGCGCGGGGCGGGTGGCCGCGCCCCTCGCCCTGGCGTGCGCGGTTCGGGCGGGCGCCCTGACTGCGTTACTGGGGATGGGGGGTATGACGCGGGGAATGTCCACGGGTGTTCCATCGCCTGCGCCGGCCGACGTGGTGCGGCCCGTTCCGCCGCGGTTTTGGTGGCTCAAACGCATCGCGCTGGCGTTGGTGGCGTAGATTGCGGTGCTGACGGCCGCGCGCCTGGTGCGGGGCTGGGAAGCGGACCGCCGGACGCAGGCGAAGATCGCGGAATACCGCGCCGCCGGCGAGCCGATCCTCATCGAGGACTTCCAGCGACCGCCGATCCCCGACGACGAAAACGCGGCGGCGCTCTGCAAGCAGGCGTTTCGAGGAATTGAGCAGTACCAGTCAGGCCACGCTGCCCACGGTGCCGGCGTGTAGCACCTGCCGAAAACCCCCGTAGACGCGTTTCTGCCACAAGCCAATTGTGAGCCCAACGAGCGGCACCACGACCGCGAAACAGGCCCCGCCGAGCAGGTACGCCGCCGCACTGCGGACCAGGATCAGCCCCGCCACGAAGAAGGGGAGCGCCAGCGGCAGCCAGGCCAGCACGCCCCAGCCGTAGTAGCTCAGCGCGATGGCGCGGTTCTGCTGCTCGATGCTGAACCGGCGGGGGTGAAAGAAGTAACTCGCCAGTCCCGGCAGGCCGGCCAACAACACCAGAGCGACGACCTGCGCGATCCCCAGCCCAAGCCAAAGGTCCGCCATCGTGACTTGGCTGTAGAGGAGCTTCCATACGGCCCAGGCGAGCGAGCCGGCGACGACCGTCCCATAAGCGTGGAGCGTCGTGACCCAGCGGAAAGTCTGCGAGTCGCGGTAGTGGAGCGGGCGGGCCATCTCCGCGGGCAGGCGTTGCGGCCACCGCGTCACCCACCACACGGTCTTCCAGAACGCCCGGAACCCGCCCACCCCCTGTCGACGGACCCACGGGATGCTCGTCTCGCCGGCCCGCAGCGCCGCCAGCGCGAGGCCGCACTCCGGGCAGCGGTCGCTGGTCAGTCCGCGCAGGTCGTAGCCGCGGCCGGGGCACAGCAGACCTTCGGGCTGCGGCGGCTGGTCCGCCGGGTCCGCTTGTGGGAATCGTGCCTCGCTCACGCGGCGGTCCTCGTTGATGGAGCACATCTTGGGGCAACCGAACCCTGGTCACAAGGCGCGCGAAGACTGGGGACGCTGGAAGTCGTGCAAAGTGACCGCCGGGACAAGGACGGCCGATCGGGGACCCTCCGTTCGCCGAGGGCAGCGACCGTCCCCCAACCCCTCCTCGCCACAGCGAGTCGGCCTCCACGGCGACCTGAGAGGAAGGGGGGCAGGCGGCGCCTTGCGTATGGCCGCGCGCGATTCGGCGGCGTCCGCGGGGAGGGCGAGCCTCCTGGCGAGGCACGGCTCGGCAGTCCCGGCGCGCCGGCATCGCCCTCCCATGTCGCACGACCGCGGTTGCCCCTTTGGGTAGACCGCTCGGTGCCCAGGCGCTCGGGCCACCGTTGGGGCCGCGGGGCCGATTTGGTAGAATGCAAGCGCGGCAATAGGTGACGCCGCACAGGGACCCTCATGGTGAGAAGGAGTACGTGAATGTGCCGTAGAAATGCGCTGGGGGTGCTGGTCGTACTGGGGGTGGCCTGCTGGCCGGCGGGCGCGCTGGCCCAGACGGCGGAGCAAATCACGTTTGCGGACATGGGGGCCGACGTGCCCGGGGCCGCGACGGTCACGCCGTACGGTGGCTGGCTGCCGCCGCAAGGCCTGAGCGATGTGGCCATCCCGCAGATGCCGGGGTTCCCGACGCAGATGGGCTGCGCGACGACGCTCAAGCCGCAGCGCGGCCTGGTGTTCGCCGATCTCAACGGCGACCGCAAGCTGGAGGTGATCGCGGCAAGCATCGACAAGAAAGTGTACGCGTGGGACTTCCAGGGGCAGCCGATGCCGGGCTTCCCGGTCACCGTCAACAACTACGTGCAGTATCCGCCGACCGTCGATGACATCGACGGCGACGGCGATATGGAAATCGTCGTGCTGACACGGGGGGCGAGCACCGGGGGCCGGCTGTACGTGATTGACCATCTCGGCCAGGTCGTGCCGCCGTTCCCGATCAGCGTGAACAACGGCAACCTGTTCGTCTGCCCGACGGTGGTGGACCTCGACGGTAACGGTCAGAAGGAGATCATCTTCGGCGAGCGGGCGTACCCGATCGGGCGCGTCCACGTGTTCCGCCCCGACGGGACCGAGTGGACCACCGGCTGGCCGGTGGCGATGGACCACGTGCCGGCGGCGACGGCGGCGGTCGGCGATGTGAACCACGACGGGCGGCCGGAGGTCGTCTTCCTGTCCTACAACAGCATCTACGTGCTCGACCTAGACGGCAACTCGCTGCCAGGCTGGCCGCAGCAGATTCCGAACGCCAACTTCAGCTACCAATCGGCGGCGCTGGCCGACCTGGATCACGACGGGGACCTCGAGATTGTCGTCGGCACGCACGGCAACGCGCCCGGCTGCTACGTTTTCCACCACGACGGCACGGCCGTCACCGGCTGGCCCAGGCCGTTCGAGGCATGGAGCTACTGCCCGCCCGTCGTGACCGACCTGGAAAACGACGGCAACTTTGAGGTCATCGACGGGTGGATGGGCGGCGGGGCGGGCGTGCCCGGGCCGGCGTTCTACGTCTGGGCCGCCGACGGCACGCCGCGGCCGGGATTCCCGTATATCACCCAGATCGGCGGCGGCAGCGAGGGCGTCATCGTCGCGGCCGACATCAACGGCGACGGTATCAAGGAGATTTTCGCCGACAGCAACATCAAGGACGGCACCGAGGGGTTCCTCTACGGCGTCGATGCCGCCGGCAACGACCTGCCCGGGTTCCCGCTGCGGCCCGTCGGGCACACCTACATGAGCGGGGCCACCATCGCCGACATCGACGGCGACGGCGATTACGAGATGGGCGTGCTGTCTTATGAGGACACCGTGGTCTGGGTGAATGTGTACGACTTGCCGTATACGTACCGACCGACCGGCGGAGAGTGGAAAGCCTACCACGCCCGCAACACGCGCGGCGGGTTGTTCCGCCCGTACCGCGCCGGCGACCTGAACTGTGACCACGCGGTCGATTTCGGCGACATCAACCCGTTCGTGCTGGCGTTGACGAACCCGGCGGCGTACGCGACCGCGTTCCCGCTGTGCGACGTGATGAACGCTGACATCAATGGCAACGGCTGGGTTGACTTCGGCGACATCAACCCGTTCGTGCGGCTGCTGACCCAGCCGTAACGGCGGATCGAGGAACCGCGCGTGTAACATGGAGCGGGGCCCGGGCACTCGCGTGTCCGGGCCCCGCGCATTGCGCCATGCGTGATGCGACCACCGCGGACCACGCCGTCGCCGGGCGCCGCGAGGACCCGGGCGCCCGCGCCCGCGTCCGGGACGTTCATCATGAAGGCCGTGGCGCGGCGCGGCCTTGTACGGCGACGCGCGTGAGGCGCTCGAGGTTATCGCGGCCGGCCGTCAGGCACGCCAAGACCGCGCCGGCCGGCACGGAGCGCGCCGGGCGCTGTTCACCCGCCGCGACGCCCGCCTGCGCCGCAAGGAACTCCCGGCAGTTCTTCTGACTCTGGCGCATGTTGTGGCGGTATGACAAGTCGGCCACCAGGCCGATCAGCGGCCGGCTACGATGCCAGAGGTTGTGCCAGGCGCGGCGCAGGATGCTCCACGGCGAGTAGAAGGTGTTGTCGCACGTCTCCATCTCGCCGGCCAGCTCGGCTTGGGAGAACTGCCGATAGCGGGCCACCGGGAAAGTCAGCGTGTAGTACCGCCAATCCTCCGGCAGGGTGCGGGCGGCGATGCGGCCCTGCGAACGCAGGTCGTCCCACAAGCGGGTCCCGGGCAGCGGCGTGAGAAACAGCGTGTTCAGGATGTCCACCCCGTACCGGGTCGCCGTGGCGGCGATGCGCTCGCCGATCCCGGCCGAGTCGGTATCCAGTCCCATGATGAACGAACCCACGACGAGGATGCGGTGACGCTGGATGCGACGGACGGCGGCCGCCGGGTCGCGGCCGTTCAGCAGGTTGAACTTCTTGCCGACTTCCTGAAGGCCGGCGGCGGTCGGCGATTCGAAGCCGATGAACACGCCGACACACCCCGCGCGGGCGGCCAGTGTCAGCAGCTCCTCGTCGTCGGCCATGTTGATGGTGACCTGGGCGATCCAGCGCTTGTGCAGGTCGGCCTGGATCAGAGCGCGGAGGAGCTCCTTGGTGCGGGCGAGGTGCGCCCGGCTCGTGCCGATGAAGTTGTCATCGACCACCAGGACGAGCTTCTCACGAATCAGGCCGAATTCGCGGACCACCTCGGCGATGGGCCGCTGGCGATAGCGGAACCCGCTGAAGGCGGTGACGCTGCAAAAGCTGCAATTCAGCGGGCAACCGCGGGTGGTCTGGATGGAACCGAAGGCATAATCGCCCGCCAGGAGATCATGGCGCGCGGGGGGCAGCGCGTTCATCGCGACCCGCGTGCCCGCATAGCGCGGCTGCAAAGTGCCCCGCCGGGCGTCGGCCAGCACCTGGGGCCAGACGGCCTCGGCCTCGCCCGTCACCACCGCGTCCACGCGGGCGGCGGCCTCGTCGGCGCACATCGTCGCGTGGATGCCACCCATGACGACCGGCACGCCGCGGTGGCGAAACGCCGCGGCGAGCTCGTACGCGCGGTGGGCTTGCGAGGTGAACGCCGTCACGCCAACGAGGTCGGGACGCGGCAACTGGTCGTACGCCGGTAAGCGAACGTTCTCATCAAGAACGGTGACCTGCCACTCGGCGGGCGTCAGCGCCGCGAGGGTCAACAGTCCCAACGGCTTCCACACCCGGTAACGGTTCCAGCGACTCCGCTTGAGGTCCGTCAGGCCGACGAGCGGATTGCGCGGGTTAATCAGATAAAGTTGAATGATGGTGGTCCTTTCAGGTGGTGCGGAGTCCGCACACGCAGCCGGCCGGCGGCCGGAGTGCCAGGCCGGCGGGAGTCTGCACCCGGGCGCCAGTCCGGCCCTGGGCGGCGAGCCGTGGCGACGGGAGGTACTGGATCGCCCAGTTGATCTCGGTCCCGCTGGCGGAATCGACCATGGGAATGCGGGCGGGGGCAAGACCGTCGTACGGCTCGATCGGGCCGCGCCACAGCCGCCCGGCCCAGGCCAGCATTCTGGGAATGGTGAGCAGTAGCCCGACCTGCCCGACGAACTGGTGGATCAGCCGCTTGGGGGACACGGAGTCCTTGCGCAGACCGAATAGCGCGCGGATCGTGTTAACGGGGTTGTAGAAGGTGGTATAGGCGCGCAGCAGGTTCAACTGCTGCTGCCAGCACCGCGGGTGCCGGGACGCCACGACGTGGTTGCCGTCCTGGAACGCATTGGGCACAGGCCGGCCGCCGACGCGATTGAAGACGGTGCCGGAGGTCAGGGCCGGTTCGAGGTTCCGCGTGCCGATGGCGGGTCCGAGGTACGTGCACTGATAGCTGACGGCGCCGTGCTGGAACACAAACCGGGCCTGGTTCCGCAGCCCGCTGAGTGTGCCGGGTGCCGAGCGCCACGGTTGGGCGTCGCTGTGGATCATCATCGCGTGCGGCTCGATGCCGAGCCGGCGCAGCAGGGCGAAGAGCTCCGCCGTGCGCTCCGCGCTTTGCCCTTTCTTCACGAGCTCCCCGGTGAGGTCTTCCAGCCCAAACCACACCCCGCGCAGCCCGGCCTTGCGGCACATAGGCAGCAAGTCCCGGTTCTTGAAGACGTCCGCCTGCGTCCCCTCTGTGAAGAACTTGATCCGCTTGCCCAGCGGCACGCCCCCCGTCGTGGTGCGGCCGAGTTCCCCCATCAACGCTTCGACCGAGCCGCGCTCATTGAAGAAATTGTCGTCCGTCCCGAAGAAGGCCCGGATGCCGAAGTTCTCATGAACCTGCTTCAGCTCGGCCGCGAACCGCGCGGGACTCTTGTGACGCCACGTGCGCTGGTTCGCCGCCGGAATCGGGCAGTACGGGCAGTTGAATCGGCACCCCTGCGTCGCGATCACCGCGGCGATCGGGGACAACCGACCGACGCGCCGCGGCGTGCAAGGTCGCGCCGACAACGTGGGCCGGCGGTGCGGCGGCTCCAGCACGCGAAAGCCGGCATCGGGCAGCGGGTATTCGTCCAGGTCGCGGAGCAGCCGCTGCACGCCGGTATTCACCGCGACCGGCTCGCCGGCGGGGGCGTCCGGCGACAGGTAAACCAGCCCCGGAACGCGGGTCAGCTTGCCCGTTCCGCGGGCGTGCTCGAAGGCGTCGCGGAGCGACCGCCGGGCCGGGCCCTCCGCCAGCACGGTGTGCAGCAAGTCCAGCAGCACGAAAGCCTCCCCCGTGACCACACCATCCGCGCCGATCCCCGGCCCGGGCCCCAGGTCGAAGAAATCCGTGGGCTCGTAGATGGCCTTGGGCCCCCCCACCAGAATCAGCGGGCGTTCGTCGCCCAGCCGGTGCGCGTCGCGGACCAGCTCGTACGCCGGTTCCGCATGCACCTGCATGGCGGAAATCAGCAGGAGGTCGAGCGGCCGGCCGTCAAGCCGCATCCGGCTGGGGCGGACCTTCGGCGACCATTGCTGCAAGACGATGCGGAGATGTGTGAAACCCGCCGCGTTCAGCACATCGGCCAACAGGCGCACGGAGCAGGGCGCCATGCGCTTGTCCGCGTACCAGAACGGCAGCATGCGTGTGCGAAAGTCGAACGCATACATCAGGCCGATCCGCAGATCATGGGCCGCGGTCCGTCGGCGCAGCGCACGCACGCGCTGCCGGAACTCCCCGTCCGGCAGGTAGACGTCATCCCCCGCTCGTCGCGGCAGCTCCATCGTTCAGTCTCCACGACGCCCATTGCGGCGCAGGTCGAGCCGCGACCGCGTGCCCGTGGGCTTGACGTCCAGCGTCATGTCGGCCAGGGCCTCGGCGACCGCCGCGTCCAGCAACAGCACCTTCCGGTCCCCGTGGGTGAACGCCGCGTCCCCGGGCGACTCCCGGTCGAGGCGCAGCCTCCAGCCGCCCTCCCGGCGCACGAAGCGCAGCGCCAGGCCTTCGGTGCCCGGCCGGCGGGCGAGACGATGGGACAACTGCTCCAGCGCGGACTTCGTAACGGTCAGCATCATACACCATCCAATCCATCGTGCATGTCACAGCGGCGCGGTGGGCGCCCCGCACAGGCGGCGCTGCCACCGGCCGCACCCAGGCTTCCCGACCCTCCAGAGCGTGCATGTTCCCGAGTCACTCGTTTCGTTTCCTGAATCCTCTTCTCCGCACGCGCGGGCCACGCTCCGTCACCCCGGTTGTCGCGGCCGCCGGGCTTCAACGTGCTCCCCGTCGTCCTCACAGATCCCAGGCGGACGGGCCCGCGGGCCGCCCTGGGGAGCCAGGGCATCCTCGATGGCCAAACGCAGCGCAATCCGTTCGCGGCGGGCAAGTTCGGCCATGAGCTCCATCGTGGGGACGTGGGCAAGGTCCGCGGCACCAACCCGGCCCTCTCCGCGGAGCTCCAAGTTCGTCCCCGCCTCGTGCTCGGCCGGCCACCGGCCCGCGCGGGCTGCCGGCGACACGCGCGTCGGTCTTGCGTCTTGCGTCGCGGGCTTCATTCCTTTCCTCCCGCACGGTCGTTGCTCCACACATCCGTCGCGACGCGCTCCGCGAGCAGGAACACCTGCACCACGGTTCCGCTCGCAAACGCCTTGACCACGGTTCCCGTGTTCGGCTCAATCTCCGCCGTCGCCTCCCGCACCTTCACGCCGGCAATGCGCTCGATTTCCTGCCGCAGCGCGGCCCCGGCGCTGGCAAAGAGCTGGCGATGAAACTCCTGCACCTTGGCGGCCCCGTCCGGACACCGGGCCAGGGCTTTTTCGGCTTCCGACAGCGCCCCGTGGAGCGTGATGACCAAGGCATCGTCACTCAGGACCACGGTCACCGAGTGGGGCTTATGCCCGGTGCGCTCTTGCTCGAAAGCCTTCGCCACCTGGGCAATCTGACGCGCCACGCCGGGCCCGGGCTTGTACAAGGTGCTCATCCTCGGCGTCACCGTTCGCAAGATCGGGGCCGGAAAAAAAAAGCCGACGTGGCCGAATCCCTGACGGCATTCGACCACGTCGGCTTACTCGTCGACGGGCCACCCGACCTGGCCGGGCTGCCCTTCAAATCGTCATCCGACGCTACTGTGTCCGCCCGCGCTAGGCCCAAACGACCTTGGCGCGGCCCGCACCCGTCACTACTATAACCGCAGATTCGCCGAACGCAAGCCGATCTTCGGGTTTATGGCCGTTTCACTAGCGGATTGCAGGTGACCAAAGCCCGTGCGCACGGTGGCACTGAGCAACCGTGGCGGCTACTTATGACTGAGGGCACCGTGAAGACCCAGGGAGAAATCGAGGCGGCGATCTCCAAGGTCGTCAGGGATTTCGAGCAGGAGTACATGGGCCGCGGCCCGAAGGACATCCACACCCACCTGGTCGACGATCTCATCGTCGTGCGACTCGCGGGGGTCCTGACGGCCGCCGAGCGACAACTGGTCGGCTCGCTCCCCTCGGCCAAGGGGCGGGAACTGCTCAAGCAGGTCAGGACCCAATTGATTGAAACCGCCCGGCCCGTGCTCGAAGCGATGGTCCAAGAGGTCGCCGGTGTGAAGGTCGTCAGCCTGCACCACGACATCAGCACACAGACCGGCGAGGAGGTCGTGCTCTTCACGCTCGCCTCGTCACCCATCGTCCGCGACAAGAAGGCGAGGTAGCGTCGCCCACGGGCGATAAGCTCCAAGTACTTCTCAGGAAAAGAGATACGCAATCCTGAGCCCGCGGTCGCCTGCGGCCTCACCCCGAATCGACGTTATCGGTACTTTTGTCTTGTGCATCGGGTGACCCCCGCGGTACGATAACTTGGGTCGGCTTGTCGGCCAGCCGATCGTGGGCACTGTCTTGGCCGCATGGAGGAGGAGTACGATGAAACAAAAGTTATGGGTCTGTGTGTGCGCTGCGACTCTGCTCGCAGTGCCGGCGTCGGCCAACGTGTTCCCCACCGGGGCGCACGCGGCCTTCAACTACATCCCGTTCGCCAACGGCGCTTGCACCATGCACCAGGTGTTTGATGCCAACCTGTTCGCGAACGCGATGCCCCCGGGCTATCTGGCCAAGATCGAGTCCATCGCCTTCGCGCCCAACACGACTCTGGCCGGGCAACAGATCGCCCAGCCGGTCCAGATCAACCTGGGCTACACGAACCGTGTGGGCGGACAGGCCAGCCCGGCCGGTCTGAGCGTGCCAGTGGCCGGCGGCGGCGGCGCTCCCAACGCCATCGGGGCCATGACCACGTTCTTCAACGATCCGAACTATTCGTACACCGTGGTCAGCGGCGGCGCCAACAACTTCGAGATGAAGTTCACCGGCACGCCGTTCATCTACGATCCAAGCCAGGGCAACCTGTTGTTCGAGATCGTGACCCCGGCTACCCAGGCCGTGTTCTCCGTCTCGCGCTGTGCCGGCAGTGCCGAAGGCTCGCGCTCGTACGTCGGCGGCTCGTGGACCGGCGAGAGCCCCACGACCGCGACGCGCATGGACATCGTTTTCACGGCGGTGCCCGAACCGACCTCCCTGCTATTGCTGGGCGCCGCGGTGTTGCTGCGCCGGCGCTAGTCGCGCCAGATGAAGTCTGCCTCGTGAAGGGCCGCGCTCGGCGCGGCCCTTCTGCTGCGCGCTCGGCCGTGGCCGGAGGCGCCGACGCCGAGACGTCGACGCTTGCGACGCGTGTCCCGCGCGCGTCAGGCGGGTATCAGACCGTTCCGTTCGGCCCCTTGAGCGTGAACAGCTCAACGCCGACCTCGTGCCAGGAATCGCTGGCCGGCCGGCAGCGCACGACCCGCCCGTGGACGCGCTTGGCCTTCTGCCCGCCGCCCTCCAGATACACGCGAATCGTCGTGCCGAGCTCGATGGCCGCCGGGCTCAGCAGCCCCATCCCGTACCGCGACAGGTCCCGCACCGTGACCGGCAGGCCCGGTTCCTCGCACCAGCGTTCATCCGCCCCGCGCACCAGAACGTGCAGCGTGGCCGTCACGTCGCAGGCAAAACGCTGATTGCGCCGGCGTTCGGCCCCCGGCGTGTGGTCCACGACCCCCGCCGCCGTCGCCCCGCCCCGACCGTCGCGGTCACTGACGTTGGCCAGCAGCCGGATCCACGCCTGGACGACGTCCGGGTCGTATTTCGCCGGCGCCTCCGACTTGAGCACCAGGATGGCCTCCGACACGGTCATGGCCTTCTGCTTGAATGGCCGCAGCGCGGTCATGGCGTCGAACGAATCGACGACGGCGCAGATGCGGCTGACGCGGTGGATCTCGTCGCCGCGCAGACCGTCGGGATAGCCGCCGCCGTCGAGTCGCTCGTGGTGCTGCCGGCAGACTTCCTGGATCAGGGGATGAACGGAGTCGAAGCCGCGGAGGTGGTCATAGCCGCGGACCGGGTGCTCGCGGATGCGCTTCCACTCATCAGGGCCCAGGCGCTCGGTCTTGTTGAGGATTTCCGCCTCGATGAAGATCTTGCCGATGTCGTGCAGGAGCCCGGCCTGACAGATGCGGGCCAGGTCGCCGGGGTCACGCCAGCCCAATGTGTAAGCCAGCGGCACCATCCACGTGCCCACGTTGACCATGTGCGTGGCGGTGTAGAAATCGTGCCGCGACGTGGTGAAGAGCTGCGCGAACGCTCCGTTGTCGCTGATGGCGAGCGTCGTCACGGCACGGGCGACGTTGTCCAGCCGTTGCGCGTGCGCGTTGAGGTCCGCTTCGGCCAGCAGCTCGTCGATCAGCGTCAGGCTCGTCTCATAGACGATCGCCGATTTCTCCGACAGCGCCTTGGTCGCGTCGCCCACCGTCTCCAGCAGCGTCGTCTCGGTCTGCTCGCGAAACCGCACGTGGTCCGCGATCCGAATGTACACGCAGCGGTTGGCGGTGTTCATCAGCCGACGACGGTCCTGCGGCGTGAACTCCACGTCCGCGGCCCGGTACAGCGTGAATACGCCCCCGTCTGATTCCTCGGGCGAGTCGTCGTCACGGCGCAGGTACACGGCGATGCCACGGAACGCGCTGGCCGGCACATGGCGCAGCGGCACCGGTAGGAACCCGGCGCGGGCCGAGAACTCCACGACGCCCCGGCCGCGGGTCGCCGCCGTCATCGAATCTGGGACCGGGTCAACCATCCGCTTCCCCAACCACGCTGCGGGCCGTCCCTCTCACCGGTGTCCTCACCGGACAGGGAGAACACGCCTGCGCCCTTACGCGGCTATCTCTGAATCGGGTGCCCCGCTGTCGCCGTTTACTAGCGGGCGGGCCACCGCGCATCGGGCAGGACGCGGCCATACCCGCTCCCGGGAGCCGTCGTTCAGCGTTCGATAATCACGACCCCCGCGCGTCGGTCCAGGGGAGGACCGGCGGTCGGCGGGTCGGCGGATGTCTCTGTCGCCCGTGACGCCTTGGCCCTTGCGCCCGCGTCGGCCAAGGCGCGAGCATCCTCCCGGAGCCGCCGCAGCGGATCGTCCCCCAGGGGCGGCAGGTCCTCGTCAAGATGCGAGAACGTGTTGTAAGCGATGACGATTCCGCCGGTCGTGTTGTCGCCCCAGAGCTCGATTACCCGCCCCTCTTGGGGCGCGTCGAGCGTCGAGCACGTTTCGATTTCTAGGTAGCCGCCGTAATCGGTTACGAGATTGCGGTGCCGGTGCCCGGCCAAATGCAGGACGACGTTCGGACAAGCACGCAGTACCGCGCGAAATTGAGGGCCGGTAACCGCGCTGCCGAGCGCCGGCGACAACGCCTCGCTCGGGTGGTGCGTGGCCACAATGACCCACTCGCCGCGCTCGACCGCCTCTTGCAATTCAGTCTTCAGAAACTCGATCTGCGCCGGCGACAGGGCGCCTTCCATGTAGAAACCGCCGGGCCATTTCGTGGCGGCGTCGGTCGTGTCAAGGCCGATCAAACGCACCCCGGCCGCCGGCGTGAGGCTGTACCAAGCGGACGCCGGCGACGCGGCCGAGGCGGCCATGGTGGACAGGAATTCACCCTTGGAGGCGTACGCCCGCATCGCGTTGGGCACGACCGGCCGCGGCGTCTCCAACAGGCACGGCGGGCCGGGCTCCGCGGGCGTGACGTTGCCATACGCCCGGTCGGCCAGCGGATCGAGTTGCGTCGGCAGCACCAAGCCCGGCCGCCAATCCAGCGGCAACGGCGCCGTCCGATGCCCGGCGGCGTCCGCGAAGATCGGGAAGACGCCGATCGCGCTCACATCGTGGTTGCCCAGCACGAAGTACCACGGGATGGTCGGCAGGTCGCCGTGGACGCCCTGGCGATACAGACCCTGAGCGACGAAGGGGGCGTGGGGGTCGCGCTCGGGATCGGGCCGTTCATCCGGCGACCGGTCGTCGGGTCCGGTGCGAGGGTCGAGCGGGCCGCCGGCGAAGAGCGTAACGAACCAGGTCAGCTCGTTCGACTGGGCGTTGTCACAGGCGTCGCCGGTGTGGACCAGGAAGTCGATGTTTCGGCCGGCGGCGTGAATGCGGTTCGTCGCCCGCAGGATGCCGTCGAGCAGTTGCGCCGAATAGGCCTCATACGGCCGCCACGCGCTCGGCGTGATCAGGTGCGCGCCCGCGAAGCGGGCCGGCGATTCCTCATCCATCACGTGCGTATCGCTGATGTGGACGAACCGGGCAACCAGGGTCACCCCGCCGGAATCGACCGGGCCGCTGTCGCGCGGCGGCAACAGCGACTCCAGGTGACCATCACATCCGAGGCCGGCCAAACAAGCCGTCACCACGCCCAAACCGAGGACGATTCGACCTGTATAGGCATTCACGATCATCGGACGCCGACCGGGAAAGCGAGCCTCCCGGCGAGCCGCGGCTCGGCAGGCCGGCAGGGTCGCCGCAGGAGACAGCCTTGCCCTCCCATGTCGCACGCCCGTGAATACCCGTTTGGCATAACCTACACCCTGTCCTTCAGGGCGACGGTTGTCAACGTGCCCCGGGACGTGTCGGCGTCTCGCCGGTCCCGAGGACTAAAGCGGCGGGCACGCGTCGGGAGTCGACGCGTGCCCTGGGAGGGCACTGGCCAAGTCGGCCAGGTGGCACGGGGGAAACAAGTTCGCCGAGCCCGCGGGGCGCTTACGACGCCGCCAGCAGGCGCTGCTCCAGGACGGCCCGGAGCTTGAGCATGGCCTGGTTCTGAATCTGCCGGACGCGCTCCTTGCTGACGCCGAGCTGATCGCCGACCTGGTCCAGGGTCCGCCGGCGACCCGCGCGCCGGGCGGCCTGGCCGTCGAGCAGGAACCGGGCGTTCAGGACGCGGCGTTCGACGGTAGTCAGATCGGCCGCATTGTCGAACAGGATGCGCTTCAGCTCATCGACGCACTCGTACTCGATGAGGTCGCGCTTGGTTTCGAGATAGTCGCTGCGCTCCATCGCGGGAT
This sequence comes from Planctomycetota bacterium, assembly GCA_040755725.1. Lineage (GTDB taxonomy): Bacteria > Planctomycetota > Phycisphaerae > UBA1845 > Fen-1342 > JBFMAI01. Next base: position 26,193 of record JBFMAI010000039.1, read on the forward strand.
CGTAGGGCGTCGGGAACTGCGCCCGATGGCGCGCGGCCTTGACCCCGGCCCGCGAGAACGCCGCCAGGATCGCCCGGCAGGCGTAGGTGCTGAACTTGAAGCCGCGGGCGGCATCGAACTTGTCGACGCAGCGCAGCAGGGCCAGGTTGCCTTCGCTGATGAGCTCACCGAGTTCCGCGCCGTTGTTGCGCGAGCGGCGGGCCATCGCCAGCACCAGCGACGTGTTAAAACGCACGATGTCGGAACGGAACTCCGTCGCCCGGCGGTCCCAATCGAGCAATTCACGTACGGCGGCGGCGGTGAGGCGACGGCCGCGATGCCGGGCCAGAATCCGCATCACGCGATAGCGGCAGTAGTTGAACCGCTGGAACAGCGTACGCTCCTGCGTGACCGAGAGCACCTCACTGGGCGCGCTGACGGATGATCGCAGCGTCCCTTCGAAGTCGGGCAACGCCGCGCTGGCCACGCCGGCCCGTGGGGCGTCCTCATCCAGTCCGGGCAGCGACGCCGACCGGAAGCTGGGGTCGTAGACACACTCGTGCGGCTCGCGCAGGTGCCGCTCCAGCGTCTCGCGGTCGGCCGCAGAGAGCCGCGCCAAGACCGCGGGCGAAGGGAGCTTCGCCGACGGCCGCAACCGACGGATGGAAGACCGGGCACTCGGCCGACCCCTGGTTCGTAGACTCGCCTGTTTCATGTCCCTGTTCCATTTCGTTGCATCCGGGCCCTGAAGCGCTCACGTTCGGGGCCCGCGCGATGAGCTAGAAAGCCGTGGGCCAACTCCAGTACGCCGGCCCACTGCGTTGGATCACAACCGTTGGACTCCTGGCCACATTCCACGTTTCCGATTTCCGTCCAGAAGGCTTACGACTCGTCACCTATCTGGGATCGTTTTCGTTCCATATAAAATATACCACGTCCACCGGCCCGTGCAAGGCAAATAGATTATTTTTTGTTCGATTTCTGTAACCTATTTTCAGGAAAACTCTTACATAAACACACCACCCGGCTGCTGCCACCTGCTCCGGCCGATTCGCCCAGGTGTCCGCCTTCCCGGACAGTCGTCCGCCGCCTTGCCCGATGCCCCCTCGCCCACCCCGTCGATCCTCGCGCCCTCATGGCACGCTGCGGGTTCGTCTATACAATCCCCGCCATGAGCTGGCGGCTCGGCATCTCGCTCGTGCGCGGCATGATCGGGGCAACACTCGCGGTAATTCGCGTTGTGATCAGGCCCCCCCTCGCCGGCGGCGGGCTGCTTATCCCCGCACTGGCGTGCGGGGTTCTGATCGCTGCTTTGTGCGCAGGGTGCCGCAGCGGAACAGCGGGCAAGCCCCAGATCGCCTCCAATCACCCGCTGGACCGCGCGCAGGCCGCGGTCCGAACCGCGGAGCGCGGCGACGCGAACTCCATCCATGCCCTGGTTGACCTGCTCGAAGACCCCGACGACGTGGTGCGCATGGTGACAATTCACTCGCTGCGTCGGCTCTGTGGCGAGGACTTCGGCTATCGCTACTACGCCGACCCCGTCGAGCGCGCCGCCGCCGTCGGCCGCTGGCGCCAGGCACTCCGTAGCGGAACGCTCCACGTCGCGGCGGAATGGCCGTCAACAACACCGGCGGTACAGCCCGAGGCAGGAGCCGCGCCGACGAGCGGCGGCACCCTGACGCGATGACCGAACCGCTGGCCTAGGGGCACCTGACAAAACCCCGCACGCAAGTGCGGGGCCCGGCATTCTGCCGGTCGCCTGGCGGGTTCACTTAGCGGCTGTAGGAGACGGCATTCGGGGGAGGTTTCTGGCTGGCCACTCGCAATCGCGCAAGTCGGGAGCGCGATCCCGGCGCAACGGGACTGCCGAGCCGCGGCTCGCGGGGAGACTCGCCCTCCCGTTCAGTACGCGGCGACCTGGAAGCTATCCCCCAACCCCCCTCCCTCTCCGGGAGGGGTTGGGGAAGGGTTGAAACCCTCCGCAAAGGCCGCTGTCTCGATTACCTGGTCTATGTGGATTCAGGTTTCGGGACAGCTTCCAGAAGATCCCTGCGGCCGTGGGCCCTCGCAGCGCCCCCTGTCGTTCACGCGGACGCCCCTACCGCGTCGCCTCGTACAGCTCCGACACCATGTCCCAGTTCACAACGTTCCACCACGCGGTCACATAGTCCGCCCGGCGGTTCTGGTACTTGAGGTAGTAGGCGTGCTCCCACACGTCCAGGCCGAGCAGCGGCGTGTGGCCGTGCATCAACGGCGAGTCCTGGTTCGCCGTGCTGCCCACGTGCAGCTTCCCATTCGCATCCAGCCCCAGCCACGCCCAGCCGCTGCCAAAGCGCGACATGGCGGCGGTCGTGAACTGCTCCTTCATGGGCTCGAAGCCGCCGAAGACCTTCTTGATCTCGTCGGCGAGCCGGCCCTTGGGCTGGCCGCCCTTGTGGGGGGCCATGATCTTCCAGAACAGGTTATGGTTCGCGTGGCCGCCCCCGTGGTTGACGACCGTCTGGCGAATGCTCTCCGGCACAGACTGGATATCGCGGAGCACCTTCTCGATGGGCCGGCCGGCGAGGGCCGGGTGCCCTTCGAGGGCCTTGTTGACGTTGGTGATGTAGGCCGCGTGGTGTTTGGTGTGATGGATCTCCATCGTCCGCGTGTCGATGTGCGGCTCGAGCGCATCGTACGGGTAAGGAAGCGCGGTCAGTTCGTAGGCCATGAGCGGTCCTCCAGGGGGCGGACATTTCTTGTGCGACCACGAGTCGAGCGACGCGCCGCGGTGCGGTGCCCCGACCCGCGGACCGTGGTGGGGTAGCGTCCCTCGATCTCAACCGATGCTAGGAGCGCCGTCGAAATAGTCAAAGAACGGTACTATTTGAGGCGGGTGCCGCTCAGCGGCTACCCGGCAGGTTTCGCCCGGCGTCAGCCAGCGTGCTTCGTCATACTCACGATCGAGTTCTTCGCGGCGAGGCTCGCCCGCGCCCGACGGCCCGTGCGGAGCCCGGCCACTACAGCGGGCTGCGGCCACCGGCCGCTACGGCGCGTTGCGGCCACCAGCCGCGCCGGCCCCCCGGCGGCCGTGACGCGCGCGGCCCCGTTCGGTTAGGATGCGTGCCGGTACCGGCGGAGCGCCGGTGCCCCCTGGCAGGAGGACACGGGACATGACGAGCAAGACCAAGCCGAGCGCGATGACCGACCTTCAACCCCAGGCCGTGTGGCGCCTGTTTGCGGAGATGTGTGCGGTCCCGCGCCCGTCCAAGCACGAGGAGCGGATCCGCAAGCACATGCGGCAGGTCGCCGAACGGCTGGGCTTCGCCGTGCGCGAGGACCAGATCGGGAACATGGTCATCGACGTGCCGGCGTCCCCGGGGTGCGAGCAGGCCCCGATCACCGTGCTCCAGGGCCACCTCGACATGGTCTGCGAGAAGAACGCCGACACGCAGCACGATTTTGACCGGGACCCGATCCGGCCGGTCGTCGACCACGACGAGAACGGGGAGCTCATCGTGCGGGCCGAGGGGACGACGCTCGGGGCCGACAACGGCATCGGCGTCGCGCTAGCCCTGGCCGCCGCCTCGTCCAAGGACGTGAAGCACGGCCCGCTCGAGATCCTCTGCACCATCGACGAAGAGATGGGCATGACCGGGGCCAAGGTCCTCGAACCGACGTTTGTCCGCGGCCGGCGGATGCTCAACCTCGACTCGGAAGACGATGAGGCGATTTACATCGGCTGCGCCGGCGGCCGCGACTCGACCCTGACCTGGGAGCTGCCCACCGCCAAGGCCCCCGCCGGCAGCGAGGCCTGCCGCGTCACCGTCTCCGGGTTGCGGGGCGGGCACACCGGCGGCGACATTCACGAGAACCGCGGCAACGCCATCAAGCTCCTGATCCAAACCCTGCGCGGCGCGGAAGGGGCCGAGCAGTTCCACCTGGCCGAGATCAACGGCGGCAGCAAGCGCAACGCCATCCCGCGCGAAGCGTCCGCCTGCGTCGTCGGCCCCAAGGGTATCGGCGAGGCCCTGACGCAGGCCGCCGAGCACGTTCAGGCCGAAGCCGTCCGCGACGGCGGCGAGAAGAGCTGTCTGATTCGCGTCGAGGGGGCGAAGGTCGGCGCGGCGGCGTCCGTCGCCGACACGTCGCGCCTGCTCGCGGCCCTGGCAGCGTTGCCGCACGGCGTCCTGGCGACGGTGCCGGACATCCCCGGCCTGGTGCAAACGTCGAACAGCACGTCGACGGTGGCCAGCGAGCTGACCGGCGGCAAGCTCCGCGTCACGGTGGGGTGCCTGTCGCGCAGCTCGAAGCGCCACGAGTTGCACAACACGGCGCGGCAAATCGCGGCGATCGGCGAGCTGGCGGGCGCGCACGTCGAGTCGGGCAACGAATACCCCGGCTGGGCGCCGAACACCAAGTCCCCGCTGCTGGCCACGTGCAGCAAGCTGTACCGGCGGCTATTCGGCAAGGAACCGAAGGTCGCGGCGATTCACGCCGGCCTGGAGTGCGGGATCATCGGCGAGCGGGTCGGGGCCGGGAAGATGGACATGGTGTCGATCGGCCCGCGCATCACCGGACCGCACAGCCCGGACGAGCGCGTGTACGTCGCGGCGGTCGAGAAGAGCTGGAAGTTCCTGACGGCGATCCTGGCCGAGCTGGCCAAGTAGCGCGGACCACCGCGGTCAACGCGGTCGTCCCGCAAGGTGAACAACAGCCGGCCCGCGTTGCGGCCGCTACGGGTTGGTCAGCAGCCGGACGAAGGGGTTGATGTCGCCGAAGTCCACCTTGCCATCCGCGTTGATGTCCCCGTTTAGGAGGTAGCAGGAGGGATACGTCGCCATATACCCCGCGGGGTTGCTCAACGCCATCACGAACGGGTTGATGTCGCCGAAGTCCACGTGGCCGTCGCAGTTCAGGTCGCCGCGCCTCACCGTCCAGTAGCGCTCCACCCGCGCGACCTGACCGGGATACGTGTACTCCCACACAACCGCCCCGGCGTGCGTCACCTCGAACACGTGCCCGCTGTCGCCCTCCACCGCAATCGTGTTGCCGTTCGGCAGACGGTACGCTCCGGACAGGTGCCACGCGTACAACCAACTGGGGTCTTTGTAGCTCCAGATTGGGGCGGCGGGTCCGAACGGCTGGCCCGGCAGAATGTCATAGGTGCCGTTGGCGTTCAGCGGCGGGATGATCTCGTCGATGCTCGAGTAATCGCTCCCGGAGCCCGGCCGGTCCCCGTTGTTGAAGGCCAGCAGGTTCCCCGCCCCGGGAAGTCCCGGATCGATCCAATTCGCCCCATGGACCACGAAGAAGTACTGGTTGCTCGCGGTCCCGCGGCGGTAGACGGCGGGGTTGCCCCAGCGATACAGGAAGTCGCCGCCCATGCCGCTGCGACCGCCGGTGTGGCCGGCGGCCTCGGCGGTCGTGGTGCTGTGGTCAATGATGTACAGCTCGCTCATGTAATGGGAGCTAAAGATGATCTGATCGAGCTCCGGGTTGTAGTCGAGGGCGTTCGCGTGCATCCAGTCGCCGCCCACGGGATTCCCGTAGTTGATATCCAGAAGCTCGGGGTGATCGGCCACGACGCCGTAGTTCGGCTTGCCCGGATCAACATCCTGAATCAAGTGGTCCCAGAGGTGCCACTCCCAGACCACGTTCCCGCCGGCGGCGCCGACGGGTTGAATCTCGACGATCCGCTCCGGCCACATTTCGCCGTAGATGTTTTGCCGTCCTGCGGCGATGGCCTCCGCCTGCGTCTTGCGTTCCCAGGCGATCAGCAGGACGTTTCCATTGGGCATGGGGATGGCATCGTGGTGCTGATGGTAGTTGGTGGTGGCGTAGTTGAAGTCCCAGACCACCTGGTCGCTGGCGTTGATCTTCTGAATCCGTCCGCCCAGGCCGCCGCCCATGAACCCGCCATTCGTCGTGCAGGGCCGCAGCAACGATTGGTCAGGCAGCATGTGGGCGGTCAGGCCGGGAGGTCGGGCGCCATGCCAGGTCTTGACCGGGTTGCCCTGCATATCGACCAGGAAGCTGGACGTCGAATTGCCTGGGGAAATCAACGTCCGCCCCTCGTACGGCCCCTGGGCCTGCGCGATGCCGCCGGCGATCAGGACACCCAGAATTACGGCACTCCTCATACGCATGTTCTCCTCCTGCCACGGACGGGGTGACTACGGCTGTGTGAGCAATCGCACGAACGGGTTGATATCGCCGAAGTCCACGACGCCGTCCGCGTTGATGTCCGCGTTCAGACGGTCGCAGTGCGGATATGCGGCGGCATAGCCGGCCGCGTTCGTCAGCGCCAGCACGAAGGGGTTGATGTCGCCGAAGTCAATCGCGAAGTCGCAGTTCAGGTCGCCGTAAGCATACGAGCCGTACTCGTCGGCGCCCAGGTCCACAAGCCAGCTTCCGTTGGCGTCGCCGTCCCAGACGCGGCGCTGTCCATCGAGGTCGAGTTCGCCTGGCTGCGCAACGAACGCCGGGTCGCCCGCATCGATGCACAGGGAAAACGGCAGGAGCTGATATTCGAGGCTGGCCGGATTGGTAAAACGCGGGTCGCTGTCGATGTTGCCGACGCCGGGCCAGCCGCCCTGCACATCGCTGTAAGTGACGTGAATCTCCGACCCGGTGGAGGAGTAAGTGTAGATTTGCGGCCCCGTGGTGGCCGTGTTGCCCCACACGATCGTGTTCTGGACGATGGGCGCCTGCGCGGGGTAGTTGAGAGCGTAAATGCCGCCGCCCGTCACGGCCTGGTTGTCGGCGATGGTGTTGCCCATGAGGACGACGCGATCGTAGCGGCAGTAAATGCCGCCGCCGCCCTGGGCATCGCCGCCGCCGGTGGCCCGGTTCTGGGCGATGAGGTTGCTGCGGAGCGTGGCGTAGGTGCCGTAGTAGATGTACGAGGTCCAGGAGTTGACGCCGCCGCCGCCCCAGCCGGCGGACACGTTCCGCAGAATGGCGTTACGCTCGACGATGGGGGAGGAGCGGGCGCCGAAGTACATGCCGCCGCCGGCATAGAACGCGGTGTTTTCGCGCACGATGTTGCCGACCAGCCGCGGCGAGCCGTACTCCATGCAGCAAACGCCGCCGCCGCTATCGGCCTGGTTGTCACAAATGTAGTTGTAGGCGATGAGGGCGGAGGAGCTCTCGGTGGCGATGCCGCCGCCGGCCCCGTTGTAATTGGCGTTGTGCGAGTAGTTGTACCGCAGGTCGCAGTAGCGCACCGTCGGGGAGCAGTCCTTGATATACACCCCGCCGCCGCGCACTTCCGGGTACGCCCCGGTGCCTTTGGCATACCAAACGAAGCAATAGCGGAGCTCGGAGCGGTCGTCGGCGGCTAGCAGGCGCAGCCCGCGCCAGCCCTCGGTCGTGTTCTCGGCGGTGAACCAGATCGGTCGGTCCTTGCGGCCCACGGCCTCGAGGACGCCCTGTTCGACGCTGAGCTTGTAGTAGCCGCGGGCGATGACCTCGACGCCGGGCTCGATGACCAGTTTCTGCGCCGGCGGGACGCGGACGTCGCCGACGAGGTAGTAGGGGCTGCCGGCCAGGGTCCACGTGCCGGACTGGTCGCCGGAAACGTCTGTCGCCCGTGTGGAGGTGGTGACGGCCAACAGCAACGCGACGGCCATTGCGTGCCAGAGCGTCTTCATCGTTTCCTCTCCTTCGGTTGGCCAATTCGCTCCCGCTTGCTGCGTGACTCAATAATGCACGGCACTGACGACGGCGGGCCGCCGCCGCCCCCAAGAGAGCCGTCCACAAACCCCGCCACGCGTGCGGCGGGGCGCCCGGCCCCCCCGCTCGCGCGCGGGGTTCTGATCGGCGCGCTAGCGCCGGTTCGCCCGCGAGCGCGGTCGGCGCGTGCCAATGAGCCCGCCAACACCCAGAAGCGTCAGCACGGCGCTCGTGGTCGGGCAAAGCGCCTCCGGCAACGGCCGCTGCCCCTGGTTGTCAGCCCCGCCGTTGTTGGGCTCGTTCGGCTCGTTCGGCTCACTGGGCTCGTTCGGCTCGTTGGGTTCGTTGGGCTCATTCGGCTCGTCGCCCGACCCGGTGCCGGGCTTGTGGTAGTCGCGGTCACAGGCGTCGCCGACGCCGTCCTTGTCCGCGTCACCCTGCCAGGGGTTAGCGACCTTGGAGCAGTTGTCGCACGCGTCGCCGAAGCCGTCGCCGTCGGTGTCGCGCTGGTTGGCATTGGACAGCCAAATGCAGTTGTCGCATTGGTTGCCGATGCCGTCACCATCCGCGTCCTGCTGGCCGGGGTTAGCGGCCGCCGGGCAATTGTCGCAGGCATCCCCGCGACCGTCGCCGTCGGCATCTTCCTGGCCCGCATCCGCCGTCGCGGGGCAGTTATCGCAGGCGTCGATGATCCCGTCGTCATCGGTGTCCGGCTCGCACCGGTCCGGCACGCCGTTGGCGTTGCAGTCGTTCCCGGCCGCCCCGGCCACGTCGCACTCGTCCGGCATGCCGTTGCGGTCGCAGTCGATGCTGTACCCGCCGGCGATATCCAGGTCATCCGGCCGACCGTTGCGGTTGCAGTCCGGGTCGCACGCATCCGGCACGCCGTTGCTGTTGCGATCGAAACTGGCCTGGTGATACTGAACGAGGGCCAGGTCTGCGGCCGACCCCTTCCACCACGCCCCGGGCACGGGTGCCGAGCCGTAGCCGAAGGCCCCGCCCGGATTGTGCAAGTAGTGCTCCGAACCGCGCACCGGGTAGGTGTTGGCGCGGCGCCAGTAGACCTGGCCGTCCACGTGGAACCCGCCGAGTGCCTGCACCGAGATCCAGTAGGTGCCCGCGCCCAGGGGCGCGCCACCGAAGTCCCACGTGACCACGCCGCTGCCATACTGGCCGCGCCCGATCGTGGAGTGCAGCACACGCCCGCCGGCCTCGGCGCCGCCGGGGACATCCGCCACCTCAACCTTGAAGTCCACCAGCAGATGCCCGCCCCACATGGACGGGGTGAAATACGCGCGACCGGTGGTCAGGAACGTGTTCTCGGTGACCGTGAAGTCATCCCACGCCTTGGTGCTGTACTGGTCCATCCCCACGTCGGCGAAGCTCTGGGCGACCACGGTCCCACTCGTGGCCGCCGACTGTGAAACCAGGGCCAATTGACCAACCAACTCGCACTCGTCCGGCTTGCCGTTGGCGTTGCAGTCCGAGCTGGAATTGACGGCGATATCGAGGTCATCCGGCCGGCCGTTGCCGTTGCAGTCCGGGTCGCAGGAATCCGGCCGGCCGTTCTTGTTGACGTCGGGGCTAAACCCGCCGGCGATGTCGCAGGCGTCGGGAATGCCGTTGGCGTTGCAGTCCTGCCCGGCCGAGCGACAGCGCAGCAGCCAGTTGCCGGGCACCCAGTCGTCCACGCGGAACAGGGCCGAGTTGGCCCCGAGGTTCTCCAGGTTCTTGCCCTCGGCGATCCAGCTCTGGTGCCGCGGATACCCGTCGTCCAGCATCCCCGGAAACTCGTAGTAGCCGTGCGAGGCGTACGCCCCAACGAAGAACACGTCCCCCGGATTGCCGACCCGCACGGACGGCACCGCCACGGACGTGAAGAACGCGACCATCGGGTTGACCGCGGGCACCGGCTTAGCGCTCTTCCACAGCAACTTGGCGTTCCGCGGATCGCCGTCGTTGTCGGGATCGGACCAGAGCGCCAACGTGGTCGGCGTGCCCTCGGCCCAACCCCAGGCAATCTCCACGGCCACAATCTGCTCGGCCCCCGGTCGTACCCGCATCGCGTTCAGCCAGATGAACTCGCCGTGGTCGGCCCCAATGAACCACTCGGCGCTGCCGTCATCGAGCCGATACCCGGTGTGCAGATCGCACTCATCGGGCACGCCGTTGCCGTTGCAGTCCGGGCTGGCCTGGGTGGCTACGTCGCACTCATCGGGCACGAAGTTCTCGTTGCAGTCGTTGGACGTGCCCGCGAAGATGTCGCACAAGTCCTTGACGCCGTTGGCGTTGCAGTCCGTCGCGCCGCCCGGCTCGCACTCGTCGGGGATCCAGTTGCCGTTGCAGTCCTTGCTGAAACCGCTGGTGATGTCCTGCTTGTCGGGTTTGCCGTTCTTGTTGCAGTCCGGCGCTCGGTACTTCACGTAGGCCGGCTCGCCTCCAATGTAGGAGCAGTCGTACTCGATCCACATGTAGCCGTTCTCGCCCCAGCCGGTGCCCCACGAGTTCCGCATGAGCCACGCCCCCGCGCGGCCCTTGCTGTCGTCCCAACCGACCAGCACGACGGCGTGATTGGCCGATTTCGGCTCGCAGGCGTTGTACACGCCGCCCGTGTATGCCTGAAACGCAGTACTAACATACACTAAGGTCGCGACCGGCCCGTGCGTGTAAATCGCCTGCTTGATCTGGTTGACCGAGGGCTGGCCGTAGCCCGAGCCCACGAGGTACCACGAATCAGCCAAGTAGGGATGGGCGTACGGGCAATTGCAGTACGAGTTGGCCGCCTGGTAGGGGAAGTCCGTCTCTTTCACCCCGCCCCCACCCCCGCACGGGTCGGTCAGTCCCCCGCTCACCAGGTAGTTCAGGGCTTCGGTGTGCCAGCCGCCGTCACAGCTACCGGCGTCGGTGCAGGTGCTGACCAACCATTGCTCCGATACGTCGACGCTCTGCCCGGTCTCAATACGAATCGCGCATTCCAGCGCCCCGATGGCCGCGAACGCCCAGCAGCTCCCGCACGACCCTTGGTCTCGCACCGGCGTCACGCCGTTCTGCGCCCGCCAGTCGAACGCGGGCGGCAACGCCCCATCCGGTTCACAGGGGTCGGTGCGGGCCCGGCCGCGCCAATCCGGTGGCTCGACCACGCCGCACAACTGCTCGATCGGCCGCGCCGTCGCGGGGTTGGGGCCGACCGTGAAGGTCCAACCCTCCCGTACGCCGCGCTGCCGCAGGGCCTCGATTTCTGCACTCGTCAACTGCGCGGCCGCGGGTCGCACGCCGCAGCACACCAGCACAGCCAAAGCGACCAGACACCAACCGGCGCCCCGTGACGTTGCCGCGGCCATGCAATACCTCCCCTTCTCCGTAAGCGGGTTCCAGGAATCCGCCGGCGTGCCCCGGCCACCGTGGCCCGCCCAGGCTCGCCAAGCGGCGATCCAATCCTACCGCCACTCTACCGCCCGCCGCGGCGCAACTCAAGCTTTGTGCGGATTCACCACGATGCGCTGTCGTAGGTCGGACCCGCCCCGTCAGGTTGGCCGAGCCGCGACCGCCCCGGGGGCCCGCCTGCGGGCGCCGCCCCACCGCGAGTTCAGTATTCCAGCCGCTCGAAGTGCCGGGCGCCAATGAGCAGACTGACGGCCGCCACCGCCACCCCCAGTCCCAACAGCGCCGGGACCAGCCAGAACGGCACACGCGCGTCCTCGACGGCAATTAGCCCACCGAGTCGTATGAGGCCCGCCAAGGCCAACCCCGCCATTTCCAGCCCGACGAACAACATGCTCGCGACCAGGTTCAGCGTGCCCCCGAAGCCCGAGGCGATCCGAGCCGGGTTGCGCTGGCCCAGCACGGGGAAGCGGGCGCCCAGCCCCACGGCCAGGCCCGACAGACCGATGCAGACGGCCAGGCACACCCCCAGTTGGAGCTGCGCCCAGTCGGTCGGCAGCTCCAGGGCCCGCACCGCCAAGCCCATGACGACCATCGCTGATAGCGCCGTGATCGTCACGGAGAACGCGAACTTGATCAGGAGGACGTAACCGCGCCGCAGCGGCAGCAGGCCAAGCAGCCAGAGCTGTTGCCCCTCCAGCGATAAGAGCGGGAAAATGAAGCGACTGGTGAACGTGGCCAGAATGAGGCTCACGGTCGTCAGATTCAGAAATGCGATAACCGCCCGCATCCCCGGCGAGTCGATGTCCAGCGGCAGTCGCTTCAGGTTGACCGCGTAGATCACCAGTAGCCCGAGCATGATGGCCATTTGCGTCCACTGCATCGGGTCCCGCGCGAAACTCCGCACGTCCTTGAGCATGAGCACGCGCCAGCCGGGAGGCAGGTAAGGGAACAGAATCGCACACAAGCCGCGGGTGAACCAGCCCCCACGAATCCGGCCCTCCGCGCGGCCCTGTTGGGCCCGACTGAACGCGGTGGACCACGTGGCACCCAGCAGGTTCACCGTCGCCCAGGCCAGGAACACGCCGTTGGCCAGCACCGCGGCGAGGTACAACACGCTCACGTCCGCTCGACGTTCGATGGCCGCGAACACCCCCTTGGCCGTCCAGGTGCTGGGCAGCCACGGCTGCTGGGCCACGCTCAGGCGACGGTAGAAGGTCGGGAGCCAGTCTTCGGTGAGGTTGGCCCCGCGCACCAGGCTCCAGGCCCACGCCCCCGCCACGCCCGACAACACGATGCCGGCCCACAGCGCGATGACCAGGGGGCGGCGTGGCGCCCACATCGCCACCGCCCAGGCGACCAGTACGCCCAGCGTCGCGGGAATCAGCACGAAACCGAGGAAATGCCCGGCGAAGAGCGGGTAATAGTACCATTCGACGTCCGTGCTCCCCGCGACCGCCAGCATCAGCGGCACCCCCAGCAGCAGGAACGACCAACTCGACAGCACCATGCCCTCGAGCCACTTCAGGCACACCACCTGCCGCGGGGCCACGGGCAGGCTCAGCAGGTGCGCGGCCTCGTCGCGCCCGAAGAGGGTTCCAAAGGCCAGGATCGCGTTGGAAAACGCGAGCATGACTGCCAGCACCAGGAAAAAGTGCACGAACACCTGCTGCTTGGCGACCAGCGCCACGAGCTCATACCGCCCCACCTGGCGCAGAATCTGCGTCAACAACCAGTCCAACCCCGCCCAGATCACCAGCAACAGCACCAGCACGATGAACGCCCGCACGGGCGCCTGCCGCAACTGCTGGTCCAGCGCGTTGCGGAGCTGCACGGCCCGATAGCGCACCAGGACGCCGAACGGGAACCGCGGCGGCCGCGAACTGGCAGTCGGGCTGGCCTCCATGCCGGAAGTGTAAGCCCCCCCAGCATCGGAATGTAGCTCGCCCCCCACGCAGGCCGCCGGCTCCCCCGGTCCGCACCCGCGTCCTGGCCAAGCCCGGGGTTCGGCTCGGCCGCGCGACAGTTTATCGCTCCACCCCGGGCGGGATTTGAAAGTGTACCTGGCCGATGCTATATTCAGGTAACCGGTGCGAGGAGTCGCTATGCTGACCCTGACGCGGAAAACCGAGTACGCCCTGATCGCCGTGTGTCATTTGGCCCGGGTAGGCCGCCAGGTCGTCAGCGCGCGCGACATCGCCGAGGAGCATTCCGTGCCGCTGCCGCTGCTGATGAACGTGCTCAAGCGGCTGAATCGCATGGGGCTGGTCAACTCCGTGCGCGGAGCCCGCGGGGGCTATGTGCTGGCTGTTCCGGCGCAGGAGATCACGCTGGCGGGGCTGATCGGCGCGGTCGAAGGCCCGGTCCACCTCACGCGCTGCACCAACCCGAGCAAGACGCGGCGGACATGTAACCTGACGTCCACCTGCCCGGTGCGGGGGGCCCTCGTGAAAGTGCACCATCGCCTGAACTCGTTCCTGTCCGACGTGACGATTGCCGACCTCGCGTTTGACGAGCGGCACCCGGCCCCGGGAGAGATCGTGAAGGTGATCGCCAAATGAACGTCTATCTCGACAACAACGCCACGACCCCCGTTGATCCGCAGGTCCTGGAGGCCATGCTGCCGTACTTCAAGGAGAAGTTCGGCAACGCGGCCTCCCGCAGCCATCAGTACGGATGGGAAGCGGAGCAGGCGGTGGAGACGGCCCGGCAGCAGATCGCCGCGCTGATCGGCGCCGACCCGAAGGAAATCCTGTTCACCAGCGGCGCCACCGAGGGCAACAACCTGGTCCTCAAGGGCGTGGCGGCGATGTACGCCGACCAGGGGCGGCACATCGTCACCCAGTCCACCGAACACAAGGCCGTCATCGACCCGTGCAAGTACCTGGAGCAGCACGGCTACCGCGTGACGTTCCTGACCCCCGACCGCTACGGACGCATCGACCCGCAGCAGGTCGCCGACGCGCTGAAGGACGACACGGTCCTCGTGTCGATCATGCACGGCAACAACGAGATCGGCACGCTCCAGCCCCTCGCGGAGATCGGCAAGCTGTGCAAGGCCCGCGGCGTGCTCTTTCACACCGATGCCTGCCAGACCTTCGGCAAGGTGCCGATCGACGTGCAGGCGATGGGCATCGACCTGCTGACGCTCAGCGGGCACAAAATCTACGGCCCCAAGGGCGTCGGCGCCGTGTACGTCCGCCGTCAACGGCCGCGTGTGCGCTGCGAGCCGATCCTCCACGGCGGCGGGCACGAGCGCGGCATGCGCTCCGGGACGCTCAACGTCCCCGGCATCGTCGGGCTCGGCAAGGCCGCCGAGCTGTGCGGGCAGCACATGACCGCCGAAGCCGCCCGGCTGACCGCCCTGCGCGATCGGCTCAAGGACGGCATCCTCAGCCAGCTCGACGAGGTGGAGCTGAACGGCCACCCGACCGAGCGGACGCCGACGAACCTGAACCTGTCGTTCAAGTACGTCGAGGGCGAGAGCCTGATGATGGGGATGCGTGAGATCGCAGTGTCCAGCGGCTCGGCTTGCACCAGCGCGTCGCTGGAGCCGAGCTACGTGCTGCGGGCCATCGGCGTGGGCGACGAATTGGCGCACAGCAGCATTCGCTTCTCCCTCGGCCGCTTCAACACCGAGGCCGAGATCGACTACACGATCGAACGGGTGGTGAAGGCCGTCCGGAAGCTGCGGGCAATGAGCCCGCTCTACGAGATGGCCAGCCAAGGCAAAGACCCCGGCAGCGTCCAGTGGGCGCACCGGTGAGATCGACCGCCGGCCGCTTCGGACACGGCGGCGGCAAGGAGTGCTTGGAATGCCGTACGGTGACAAGATTCTCGATCACTACGAAAACCCCCGCAACGTAGGCTCGCTCGATGCCCAGGCGGAAAATGTCGGCACGGGCATCGTCGGCGCGCCGGAGTGCGGCGACGTGATGAAACTCCAGATCCTGGTGGACGAAAACGACCAGATCGTGGACGCCAAGTTCAAGACCTTCGGCTGCGGGTCGGCCATCGCCTCTAGCTCACTGGCCACCGAGTGGATCAAGGGCCGGCGGGTGGATGAGGCCCTCGACATCAAGAACACCGACATCGTGCGGGAGCTGGCGCTGCCGCCCGTGAAGATACACTGTAGTGTGCTGGCGGAGGACGCGATCCGGGCAGCGGTCGCCGACCTGAAGGCCAAGCAGGCCGCCCGCAAACAGGCGCCGGCCGCTGTCGGGTCCGAGCCGCGACCGTAAGGGAGCGGTTGGACGAGCCCTGAGCGGCAGCGAGGGGCCAGCGGAGCGCAGGACGGCCTCCGCCAACCCGTGGCCGGCGCTCCGGGCCCGTGCGGCCGGGGTGCCCTACCGAGCCGGTTTCCGCGCCGGCACGTTGAGCGGACCGCACTGGACTTGA
Organism: Planctomycetota bacterium; assembly: GCA_040755725.1. Lineage (GTDB taxonomy): Bacteria > Planctomycetota > Phycisphaerae > UBA1845 > Fen-1342 > JBFMAI01. The sequence continues at coordinate 41,610 of JBFMAI010000039.1, forward strand.
ATGAACCGGAGACGCCTCGATATGAGCACCACGCCGAACACGAAAGCCGACGCCGCCCCGACGCTCGCCGCCCGGCAGCGTGCCCAGATCCCCGCCGAGGGCCAGGGTGTTCAGCTCACCGAGCTGGCGGCCAAGAACGTGCGCCAATACATGGCCAAGACGGACAGCCCCGACACGCAGTACCTCTACCTGGGCGTCAAGGGCGGCGGGTGCAGCGGGCTGACGTATGTGCTGGACCTGCGCGACGAGCGGCATGCCCCCGTCGCGGAGACCGACGAGGTCTTCCTCTCGCATGACATCGTGATCGTGTGCGACCTGAAGAGCTACATGGTCGGCAACCTCTCCGGCACGACCATCGACTTTGAGGACGGCCTGATGGGCAAGGGGTTCACCTTCAAGAACCCCAACGCCAAGCACTCCTGCGGGTGCGGTTCGAGCTACTCCGCCTAGCGGCGCGCGGCCGGGCGTTTCGGCTTGCGGGCCGCCGTCAGCGCGGTCAACCTATAAGGGACATGGCCACTTCAACGCGCGATAGCGGGCCGCCGACCATCCCGGCCAAGTGCCGGAGTTGCCAGCACCTCATGCCCTCGCCGCTGTTCTGCGACCACTGCCACAGTCTGTATCCCGCCGACGGCCTGGACCATTTCGCCCTGCTGGGTCTGACGCCGCAGTACGACCTCGATCCGGCGGAGCTGCGGCAGCGCTATCTCCAAGTGTCGCGCGGCGTGCATCCCGATTATCACGGGACGGGGGCGCAGTCCGCGACCAGTCTGCAAGTCAGCGCGCAGCTCAATGAGGCGCATCGCGTGCTCAGCGACCCGGTGCTACGTGCGGAGTACCTGCTCGAACTGACCGGCGGGCCGCCGGCGACCGCCGACAAGACCGTGGAACGCGAAGTGCTCTGCGTGGCGTTCGCGTTGCGCGAGGAAATCGCGGAAGCGAAGGCGGGCGGCGACAGCGCGGCGCTGGAGGCGTGTCGCGCGCGGGTCCAGCGGATGTACGACGAGACGCGGGCCCGCATCGCGCAGCTCGCCCGGCAGCTTCCCGGCGACGCCGACGTGCGACAGCGTCTGCGCGCGGCGCTGAACTCGATCAAGTACACGCGGAAACTCCAGAGCGAGCTGTAGGCCCGGATGCCCACCGACAACCTCATCCTCGGCATCGACCTCGGCACGACGTTCTCGCTGGTCGCGTACGTCGATGAGGCCGGCCCGCACGTCATCCGCGACGAAAACGGCGACGGCCGCGTGCCGTCGGTCATCGGCCTTACGCCCGGGCCGCCGGGCGAGCGGCCACAGATCACAATCGGCTGGCCGGCGCGGCGGCGGGCCGTCGAGAACGCCCGCACGACCGTGTATTCGGTGAAGCGGTTGATCGGCAAGGGTATCGCCGACCTGGAGCGTGAGCTGCCGTTCCTGGCTTACGCCGTGCGACCCGGCCCGCGCGACACCGTGCAGATCGAGATCGAGGGGCGGTACTACAGCCCGGAGGAAATCTCCTCGATTATCCTGCGCGCCCTGCGGGAGCGGGCCGAGGCGCACCTCGGCCTCCCGGTCAGCAAGGCCGTCATTACCGTGCCGGCCTACTTCGATGACGCCCAGCGGCAAGCCACGCGCGACGCCGGGGCCGCGGCCGGCCTGGAGGTCGTGCGCATCGTCAATGAGCCGACCGCCGCCGCATTGGCCTACGGACTGGGCGTGCGACCGGCCCCGCACGCCGCGAAGTCCGCCGGCGAGCCCGGCCGTTTTTCGCTGCCAACCCCGACCTGTCCCACGACCTCCGCCGAAAAGTCCGGCCCCGCGGCGGGGCAGACGGTGGCCGTCTACGACTTCGGCGGCGGCACGTTCGATGTGTCGATTCTGCGGATCGAGGACGGCGTGTTCCAGGTGCTCAGCACCGCCGGCGACACGCACCTCGGCGGCGATGATGTCGATCGCACCCTCATCACGCTCGTGACGCGGGAAGTCGCCGAGCAATTCGACGTGTCGATCACGTCCCCCACGACCAAACAAGCTCTCCGCTCGTTGGCCGAAGAGATCAAAATCCGCCTCGGTCAACAGCCGCAGGCGGATCTCGAGCTCGACCTGGGCAAGGGCCGCATCTATCGGCGAACGGTGACGCGGGATGAGTTCGAACAGCTCGCGTGGCCGCTGGTGGAACGGACGCTGGCGTTTTGCGGCCAGGCCCTCCGCGACGCCGGCCTGAAGCCCGCCGACATCGACCAGGCGATCCTCGTCGGCGGTTCGACGCGGATTCCGCTGGTCCGCCGGCGTGTGGGCGAGTTCTTTGGTCGCCCACCGTACACGGCGCTGAATCCCGACGAGGTGGTGGCGATCGGGGCGGCGATTCAGGCGTCGATCCTGGCTGGCCGGCGGCCGGACATGCTGCTGCTGGACGTGACGCCGCTGTCGCTCGGCATCGAAACGATGGGCGGGGCGATGGGCAAGCTGATCCTGCGCAACACGACGATCCCGTGTCGCGCGACGGAGATGTTCACGACGTTTGTGGACGGCCAGACGGCGATCAAGCTCAACGTGCTGCAGGGGGAGCGGGAGCTCGCGGCCGACTGCCGCAGCCTGGGCGAGTTCATCCTCGACGGTCTGCCGCCGATGCCCGCCGGCCTGCCGAAGGTGGAGGTCGAGTTCCTGCTCGACGCGAACGGTATCCTGAACGTGTCGGCCAAGGAGCTGCGCAGCGGGAAGCAGGCGTCAATCCAGATCATCCCGAGCCACGGCCTGACGCGCGACGAGGTGGAGCGGATAACACGCGAGAGCATCGAGTTCGCCCAGCGCGACATGACCGCTCACCGCCGGATCGACCTGCTCAACCAGGTCGAGTTCGACACGCACAAGACCGAGCAGATGCTGGCAAAGGTCGGGCACCGGCTCGACGCGGCCGAGCGGCAGCGGATCGAGGCCGACATCGGTGCGCTGCGGCAGTTTGCCCAACAGACCGACGACCTGGACGAGCTGTATCGTCGGCTGACGGCCTTCGGCCACGGCACGCTGCATCTCGCCGAGTTGGGCATCCGCGAGGCGCTGGTGCAGACCAAGGACGACAAGCCGTGACGGACTTGGAGCGTGCGAGCGTCTCCCCCCCATGGCGAGTGCGAGCGTCTCCCCCCCCACGGCGAGTGCGGGCGTCTCGCCCGCCGTGGCGGATGGACCGTCCGCCGGCCGGTGTGGCACCGCCCAATGGCCGGTGCGTGGAGTGCCCAGCGAGCGGCACGCCGCCTGCTCGCCATCCGATCCGTACCGCGACCGTCGGGGAGCGGCGTAGCGGCCGGGCTCCGCACCGGCCGTTGAAGCCCCCCGCCGGCCGGACCGAGCCGACGACCTGAGTGAGAGCTAATCGTGAGCGATAAGAACCCCTATCTTCAAGAAACCGAAGTCCCCCTTCCCACGCAGAAGTACACCCTGCGCATCCGCGGCGAGGACCAGCAGGAGCACGTGATCGAGGTCGATCCCGACGCCCTGCCCGACGGCCATGTCGGCCGCCCCGGCTCCATCCTCAACCTCGCCCTGGCCCACGGCCTGGAGATCGACCACGCCTGCGGCGGCGTGTGCGCGTGCGCGACCTGCCACGTCATCGTCCGGCAGGGCCTCGACACCTGCAACGACCCGAGTGACGACGAGGAAGACCAGCTCGACGAAGCCGCCGGCGTCACGCCGAAATCGCGGCTCGCTTGTCAATGTGTTCCCAACGGCACGCTGGATGTCGTCGTCGAAGTCCCCGCCTGGAACCGCAACCTCGCCCGCGAAGCGCCCCACTGACGCGACCCGCGGCTATGCCGCGACCCACGCCCGCAGGAGCGTCAGCGTCGCCCGCTTGTTCGGGATGGCGTAGCCGTGCCCAACGTCCGGGTCGTGATGGATGGGAACACGCAAGTTGGGCGGCGCGACGCACGCCGGGCAGCCGTCGTCACACGGGCAACCTTGTACGATTTCCAGCGCCAAGCGCAGCAGCTCCTCGGCCCGCTCGTAGCCGTGCCGCGCATACCCGACCCCCCCGGGGTAGCGGTCGTACAGGATGATCGTCGCGACGCCCAACTGGGACGCGTTGACCACGCCGCCAATGTCGTAGCGGTCGCACATCGCCAGCGTCGGCAGGGCCACCGTCGCCAGGTTCCGCACGCCGCACAGGCTCTCGTACGCCTCGAATCCCGCGTCGCGCACCGCGGCGAGCGCCCCCGCCGGCGGCTGAAGCCACAATCCCGCGGTGTCGATCTGCTGGGGCGGCAGATCGAGCGCGGTCTGGCCGATCAACTCCTGCGTGTAGAGCTTGAACTTGCGGAACGCGGTGGTCTGCCAACGCACGCTGACCTCGCCGAAGTAGCGCCGGCCGCCGAGGCAGTCGCCCGCGCGCCGCTCGGTCACGATGCGGCACTCATCGGCGAGCAGCGGCTGCGTGTAGTAGTCGGCGTCGAGCCGCTCGACGCGCGCGAGGCGGGCCGCCTGGTCGAGCTGGCGCACGATGTAGCTCTCCCCCTGGTGCAGGTACACGGCCTCGGGGTACACAAGCTCGGGGGCGGAGATCGAGTCCACCTGGCCGATGACCTCGTTGCGGCCCCCGGTGATATCCACGATCGCGTACGTCGCGTTGCTGATCGTCCGCAGACTGGTCTGCGGGGCCGGCGGGTCGGCGGCGGACCAGTAGTGGCGATCGGCCGTGTGCCGCAACCGGCCCTCATCGCCCAGCAGCTTGGCCACCGCCTCCGCGGCCGGGCCGAACTCGTCCCAGTCCGCGGCGGACAACGGCAACTCGTAGGCGGCGCACGCCAGTTGGGCAGCGAGGATGTGCGGATTGGCCGGGTCGATGACGGCCTGCTCCAGCGGGCGGTCGAAGGCGAAGTCCGGGTGCCGCATCACGTACTGGTCCACCGGGTCGTCGTAGGCGATGAGAATCGCCAACGACTCGTCCTGCCGCCGGCCCGCCCGCCCGGCCTGCTGCCGCAGACTGCACAGCGTCCCCGGGAACCCGACGATGATCGCGGCGTCCAGCGACCCCACGTCGATACCCAGCTCCAGCGCGTTCGTGCTGCACACCCCCAGTAGCTCGCCGTTGAACAGCTTCTGCTCGATTTCTCGCCGTTCAACGGGCAGATAGCCCCCGCGGTACGGCCGGACGCGGCGCGCGAGGTCGGGCCGGCGGCGACGCAACGCGTCGACCACGTACGTGTACAGCAGTTCCGCGACGACGCGGGCCTTGCAGAAAGCGATCGTCCCGGCCCCCTCTTCCAACAGCCGCTGCATCAATGACTGGGCTTCGATATTGCCGCTGCGGCGTGACACGCGTGTGGCTTCCTCGTGCCACGGCGGGTTCCACAGCGCGAACCACCGTCGGCCGCGGGGCGAACCGTCCTGGTCGATCAGCACGATGTCATTCTCGCCCGTAAGCCATTGGGCCAGCGGCCGCGGGTTCCCCAGCGTGGCCGAGCAGCAGATGAACTGCGGCGACGAACCGTAGTGGCGGCACAGCCGACGCAGGCGTCGCACGACCCCGGCCACGTGACTGCCGAAGATGCCGCGGTACGTGTGAATCTCGTCAAGGACCACGTACTTCAGCCGGGCGAGGAATGCGGCCCACTTGGCGTGGTACGGCAGAATGCTCTGATGAAGCATGTCCGGGTTCGACAGCAGGACGTTGGCCGAGCGGCGGATGCCGGGTCGGCGATGCGGCGGCGTGTCCCCGTCATAACACGCGGGTCGCACGCGCTCCGCGAGCCCTCCCGCGCCGACGAACGCTTCCAGGCCGCCGAGCTGATCGTACGCCAGCGCCTTGGCGGGAAAGAGGTAGAGCGCGCGGCGTTCCGGGTTCTGGAGCAGGTCAGCCAGCACGGGCAGGTTGTAGCAGAGGCTCTTGCCGGAGGCCGTGCCGGTGGCGATGACGAGGTGCCGGCCCGCGCACGCCGCGTCGAACGCGTCCGCCTGATGAACGTACAAGTGCTCAACGCTCGCGGCCCGAAGCGCCGCGCGCAACGCGTCCGGCACGGGCGTCGCCGGCTCGCGGTACCGCGCCGGCCGCTCGTCCAGCGCGCGGACGTGCGCAAGCTGGCCGCGGTAAGACCGGTCCGCTTGGAGCCGCGCCAGAAAAGCCGCCACGTCCATCGTCGACCACGCTCCCGGGCCGCAGGAGTATACCGCGGCTGCGAACAAAAACCAAACGCAATCCGGTGTGGATTTCAGCGCGTGGTCGCCGCGGTCCGCCCGGTGGCGGGCATTTCGAACCCGGTTTGGCCCGTGGCTGTCCTCGACCGCGCTTGGATCTGCCGTGCCGCGGGGAGGCCAGCGTCTGCATCCGACCGGCGCGAGCCGGCGATCCGAGCCGCGGGCGTTACGCCGGTTCTGTCGCGTGGGATTCTTAGGACAATGGTATTATCGGACTACGCGCCCTTTCCGCCCCCTTCACGGCCGGCTCATGCCCGCACCACATGGCCCGACCGGCCCTTCCCCGTTTCTTTTCTGACAATTCGCAGACTTTTTGCGGAACCTGTACATGGTCGGTTCAAGGGGTTACAGTGCCCGCTTGATGAAACCGGCCAACCGGCGGCGGGCGATTGCCAGCGCCCGCGGTGTCCGGGAAGTGCGCGGCAACGGCAGCCGCTGCCGGCCCGATCGTACCAGGCATCTGGCGCAGTAGGAGCCATGCAATGACACGCAAGCGAGGGGCTCGCGGCTTTACGCTGATCGAGCTGCTGGTGGTGGTGGCGATCATCGCCTTGTTGATTTCGATTCTGTTGCCGTCGCTGCGCGACGCGCGCGAGCAGGCCAAGGTGGCCAAGTGCCTGGCGCACTATCGGCAACTGACCACCAGCGCCAACCAGTACTTCCTGGACTGGTCCGACAACTTCCCGTTCTACGTCATCAGCACGACGGGCGTGATGACGACGAACGGCGTGTGCACATGGTCCTACGGCGGCAAGACCACGTCGGACTACTGGCTCTACGAATACGGCGGCGGATTGTTCGGCAGCTATGCGAAGTTCCGGCCGCTGAACGAATACCTGATGAGCGGAAAGCTTGAAGACGACGTGTGGGAAAGCGGCAAGATCATCAAGCGGGTGGAGGTTCCCGTCGTGCAGTGCCCCGGTGACCGTATGTCCAACCAGCGCGGCTTCAACCAGCCGGAGCTCAAGGAGTCGCCGGTCAGTTGCTACGACGACGTCGGCACGAGTTTCCACTGGAACCTGCACGCCATCAGCGACCTGACGTGGAACGGGAACACGAATCCCTGGTGGCAAGGCCCGGGAAACTGGCAGGAGCGTGGTCAGGGCCTGGTCAAGGACGTGCTCGCCAAGTATAGCTCCAGCTTCGTGATGTTCATCGAGGACCCCATGGACTGGGCCCTGGGCAACCCGATGAACAAGATGCTGACGATGATTGGCAACCACGGCAAGCTGAACAAGCACTGCGCCGGCTTCCTCGACGGTCACGCGGATTACAAGACGATGGACACCCGCGGTTGGTGCGGTCCGGGCTGGCAGGTGATCAACCCGGAGTGGATCAAGCTGTTCGGCTCCAAGCAGCCGATTTACTACGTCGGCAGCGCCGTGGGCTACCCGAGCCGGACCATCAAGAACTGCAATCCGCCCAAGCCGTAACGTGAAGCTTGACAGCGCTCGGGCGACGCTGTCCGATAAGACATTAGCCGCCCGGACGGCGGGCGGAAAGGTACAGCAGACGCGGCTCCCGTCGGACGCGGTCCCGGCGGGATGCGTCTTTAGAGCGAGGAGCAAGGATGTCGCCTGCGGTCAAAAACGTTTTGATGCTGGTGGCGGTGGTGGCGGTGCTGGCAGTGGCCGGGTTCCTCTTCACGCGTGGCTCCAAGGAGTCGGCCCTTCCGACGGACGCTGGGTTCACGGAGTGGATGTGCGATACGTGCAAGAAACACTACAACCTCAGCGCGGCGGAGTTGGACAAGTGGATGTACGACGCGAAGAAACGTGAGATGGGTCGACAGGACCAGAACGTGGTCTTCTGGTGCTCCGACTGCCAGAAGTTCTCGGTCGTGTCGGCCGAGGTCGATCCGACCACCGGCGAGTGGTATTTCACCACCGATTCCAAGGGCAAGCACTACGACCCACCGCCGACGGCGCTTCAGCCGCCGCCCGGCGAAGGCGAGCCGCCGCAGCAGTAGCGGGCTCCCGCCCGGCAGATTCCATCACCCGTCCAGCATGAGGCCCGGCCGCTGTGAAGCCGTCGGGCCTCGTTGCGTTCCGTGCGGCTGCGGGGCCCGCGCCCCCCGCGACTGCTCTTGGACCCACCAACGGAACCCACCACGCACGTGGTGGGCCACTTGCCCCCCGCACCGGCGTGCGGGGTCCTGATAGGCGCTCTCGGCGTCGTGCGACAATGAACACGAGGGCGGCGCTTCCGCCGAGCCGCGGCTCGGTAGTCCGGCCGGGTCGCCGCAGGAGACCGCCTCGCCCTCCCGCGTTGCACAGTCCCGAATACCTGTCTAGCTCCGTTCCGCCAGGATCTTCTGAGCCGCCGTCACGCCCGCGCCCAGGTTGAACTTGTGACCAAGCTTGTAGAGCACCTGTTCGAGGGCCGCGATGGCGAGCACCGTGTCGGCCTCATCGACGTAGCCCATGTGCCCCAGGCGGAAGATCTTGCCCTTGAGCTGGTCCTGACCGCCGGCGGACTCGATGCCGTAGCGCCGCTCGAGTTCGTTGCGGATGTCCTTGACCGTGATGCCAGTGGGCGGGCACAGCGCAGTCACCGAGTCGGACGGGGACTTTGAGAAGACCTTGAGGCCGATCTCCTCGCCCGCGGCCCGCGTCGCCGCCGCCATCGCCGCCACGCGCTTCCACACGTTCTCGATCCCTTCTTCGACCAGCAGCTCCAGGGCCTTGACGAGGCCGCGGACCAGCAGGTGCGCCGGCGTGAACGGCGTGTCGTTCTCCTTGGCGGACTTGCGGGCCTTGTTGAGGTTCAGGTAGTAGGCGTGCTGGCCCTTGTTCGCCTCGATGACCTTCCACGCCCGCTCACTGACACTGAGGAACCCAAGCCCCGGCGGAATCATCAGCGACTTCTGCGCCCCCGTGATGACCACGTCCACGCCCCAAGCGTCCGGCTTGAGCGGCAGCGCCCCGGCGGACGTAATGCCGTCGACCAGCAGCAGCTTGCCCGCCTGACTGGTGACCTTGCCGATCGCCTCCAGGTCGCACGCCGTCGCCGTCGAGGTCTCGCTATGCACAACCATGACGGACGTGATCTTGGGGTCCTTCTTGAGCAGGTCGGCCACCATCGGCCCGGTCGGCGCGGTGCCCCACTCGATCGGGTGACGCACGACGTCGATCCCGAACTGCTGCGCGATCTCGCCCCAGCGCTCGCCGAACTTCCCACCCTCGATCGTCAGCAGCCGCGAGCCGGCGGGGTGGCAGCCCACGATGGCCGCCTCGGCCGCCGCCGTCCCGGAGCCCGTGATGATGATGACGTCGTTCTTGGTCTGAAGCACCTGCTGGAGCTTCTCCGTCGCGGACTTCATGTACCCCTTGAACCAATCCGTGCGGTGGTGGTGGAAGGGGCGGGCCATCTCGATCAGGACTTCCTCGGGGACGGCGCAGGGACCAGGGGTGAACAAGCGGAACTTTTTCATGGGATGCAACCTCGCGTGGGTAGACCTCCGTGGCTACAACAGCCTGTCGAACCCGCTATGCTAACACGCGGCCGCCCCCGTGGCGAGCACGCGCAGGCGGACGCCGCGCGCCAACACCGTCGGTGGCCAATGCCGCGGGAACGTGGTAAACTCATGTTCAGAACGCCTCTCCGCGGAAATCCCCCGAGGCGGTGCGGGCAAGATGCCCGGCAGGTTGCGTGCCATGGCCCGGACGCCGGACTGGTCGCGGCTGTGCAAGGAAGCCGACGCGGCACTACGTCGGCGGCTGGCGACGAAGCGCGCCCTATCGCCCACGGACGTGGCGCAGACGGTGGCGGGGGCTCTGCCTAAGTTATTGGGCGACAAACTCTTGCGGTATCTGCGTGCATGCGGCTGGCTCGCGCCCGAAGCGGCCGTGCCATTCGATGTTCTTGACGGACCGGCGTGCCCGCCCGAACTGGCCGGCCCGTGGCGGGAGGTCGTGCGGCTGGCGGTGTTCGGCGTGCCGGGCCAAGGGGTCCCCTACCGCGACAAGCACCGTCAGGACGTCTACCAGCAGCTTTGTTCGCAGATCATGAGTTCGGCGGTGGACACGGAGTCGCTGCGCGGCGTTGTTCAACGGGTCATGAACCACCCGGACGTGCAGGCGGATTCGCTGCTGGCGTCGATGCTGCGGAGCTTCATCGCGCAGCGCGAGGCGGCCCTGCGCGCGGAGCGGACCACGCCCGCCGAGCAACACGCCCGCCGCGAGCAGCGCTCGAAGCTACGGCGGGCGTTCGAGTCCGGGCCGCGTTGTGACTTCCCGTCGCGGGAGGAGTTGCTGGCCAATTTCGGGCGGCTGTTGGCGGATTTTGACCGCCACCTGGCGCAATTCGAGGAGGCCCGCGCCGAGGCCGTGCTGGAGAAGATCCGCGACCTGCGGCGACGGTTTCCCATTCACATTCCGGCCCGCGATCTCCAACGCTGCGAGGAGCAATTGGACCGGCTGCTGCACCGCGCGGGCACCTATCGGCGACAGATCGAAGAGCTGGCCGAGCGCGGGGCCCAGGCCGCGCGCGAGGGCGACGAGCAGACCTCGGCATGGGTGATGCGGCGGCTGGAGGCCATCCACGGCCTGCTGCCGAACCTCCTGCCGCAGGACCGGCTCGAGGCGCTGCGGACCGAGATCCACCGCGGCGGGCAGGAGCACGAAACGCGGGAAGCGGCGGCGGAATTCACGACGCGGCAGCAGGAAGTCCTGCTCAAGATCAAGAACCTCGCTGGCATCGTCTATCGTTTCCATCAGCTCGCCGACAAGCTGCCGCCGACCGACAACGCCTATCGGCGGGCCGAGTTGAACTACCGGCAGGCGTTGGCGGAGATCCGCAAGCTGGACACGGAGTGGTTGACGGGTCTGGTGCTGCACCTGGAGGCGTTGTTGGACGATCTCGATGATCCGACGGGGCAAATGCAGAACCAGTTGGATACGTTCATCGTCAACGTCCGCACAGCTCTGAATCGTCTGTGTCTGGAGATTCGGGCGCGGCAGTCCCGCGGTACGCCGCCGGCCGGACCGGCGAGCCGCCCCGAGGCCCCGCCGGCCGCGGATTCGCCGCCCGGGACACCTCCGTGATGGGGACCGCGCGGCGCTATTGCGCGGCGTCCGTCAGGGCGGTCGCCGCCGCGTCCGGAGGCCGGGCCGGCGTGGTCGCCGCGACTGGGGCCACGCGCAGGCCGACGAGGGTGATGTCGTCGGACTGGTCCGCCAGGCCCACGAAACGCCGAATATCCCACACGATGTTGTTGAGCACCTGTTGAGGCGACAGGGAACCGTAGGTCCGCAGCGATTCCCACAGGCGGTCGCGGCCGAATTCGTGACCGCTGAAGTCCCGGGCCTCGATGACGCCGTCGGTGTACAACAGCAGGAAATCCCCGGCTGACAGCGGCAGTTCGTGCTCGTGATAGACCTCCGAGGGGCGGATTCCCAGCACGAGGTCGGCCTCGCCGGCAGCCTGCACCTGCCCGTCCCGCAGCCGCAGCAACGGCTCATGCCCGGCGTTGGCATAGGTCAGTTGCCGGGCCTCCGCGTCGACGGCCACGAGCAACATGGTCAGGAACTCGCTCGGCAGCGTGTCCCGATACACCAAGTGGTTGAGCCGCGTCAGCAGTTCGCCGGGACCGCGGCAGGTTTCCGCGATCGCCCGCAGTGCGCCGCGCACCGAGGACATCAGTAACGATGCCGGGATGCCCTTGCCGGCCACATCGGCCACGAGCACGGCCAGCCGGCCGTCGGCCAGCGTCAGGAAGTCGCAGAAATCCCCCGCCACCTCGTACGTCGGATGAAACGCCAGGGCCGTCTGAAGGCCCGGGTGGCCCGGGGGGGCGAGGCGGATCATCCGCTGCTGGAGTTCGCCGGCCAGGGCGAGCTGACGTTGCGTCTCGGCGTTGCGCAGACGCTCCTCGGCCAGTTGGGCGTGGACGATCGCGGTCGCCGCCTGATACGCCACGGCCCGCAGTAGATCGCGCTGCGCCTTGCGGAAGCGTCGACGACGGTCAGTATAGACCCGGATGACGCCCACCGGCTGCCCGCGGTAGATTAGGCCGGTCGTCAACATGCTGACGATGCCGAGCCGCCGCGCTTCCTCGGGATACTGGATGCGGGTGTCGGTGGCCACATCCTCGACATAAACGACGCGCCCACGCAGGGCTTCGTCGCTGACAGCGCTGGCAGTGCGGACGACCGCGCCCTTGGCGACGTACTCGGGCGCGAGGTTATGCACGGCCTTGACGGTCAACTCCTGGGTCCGCGGGTCATACAGCCGGATGCTGGCGTACGGGCAGCGCATCACGCGGGCGGTCTCGGCGACGATGCGGTCGAGCACGGATTGGAGGTCCTGCTTCCCGGTCAGCAACTGGGCGATGTCGCCAACCAGGGCGACCTCCTGCGTGGCCGCCATCAGCCGCGACTCGCGGTGACTCCACTCGGCCAACTGCCGGGCGCCCCAGCGGGCGGTGACAATCGCGTGGCTGTGAACCGCTCGGTCGAGCGGGGGCAGCGTTTCCCACGCGCGATACAGCGCCTCCAGGTGAATCTCGCGCGCCGTGTCCGGCAGCGCCCAGGCCGCCGGCTCGGGCCGCTCCGCCCGAAATTCGCCCACCGCCAGGTATCCGACCGGGCCGTCGTCACCCAGCACGGGGGCCACGACATACCACACGCCCCGGCTTTCCACGAACCCGGCGGACGCCGGCGGATCGTGCGCCGGAACGGGGGTCATCGGCACCGGCAGAGACAACCGACTCAGCACGTGTCCGGTCAGCCGCGCAAACTCGTTGTTGCCGGCCGACGCGACGATGAGTTCGCCGCGGCCGTCGTACACCGCGACGCGCAGGTGTGCGGCGCGCGCCATACCGCTGACGAAATCCTCCAGCGACGCGATGTCGATGACTTCGCGCAACATGCGTCGGTCAACCTCGTTTCTCAACCCGCCGCGACCCGGACATTATCCCCGGCCCTGGCGCCGCCGCCAACGCGGTGCTTTGCGTCGAGAATCGCGCGGCCGCTGAGCGAATCCGTCGCCGAACGCTTGGCGCCGCCCGCTCGAACGGCCACCCTATCGGAGGTTCCCTGCCCGACCGGCCTGCCGCGCGGCGCCGGGCCCTGGAGGTACGACGTGCCCCTTCGGTGTTCGCAGCCCTTCACTGCGGGAGGGCGAGGCTTCTCCCCAGCCGCGGCGCGCCGGTCACGCGTGGGCGCGATGCTATGGTTCGGCGCCGCCGCGGCCGCGGCGCTCGCCGACCACCCCCGCCTTCTCCTTACCGCCGAGGATGTGCCGCGCCTGCGGCACGTCGCCGGCGTGGAACCGGGCACCGGCGACTCCTCCCCGATGGAGATCCCGGAATCCTGGGGCCGATTTGGGGCGCGGGCGGCCGACTACCAGAGTCTGCGGGCGTGCTTCGGGACGCGCGTGTCCACCGAGCTGCTGCCGGGCGAGTTGCTGGCCGCCGCCTTCCTCCACTTGATTGAGCCGCTGCCCCCGCAGGACGACGTGCGGCTGGCGCTGGTCCATGCGGCCCTGGAGCAGAGCGGGCGAACTCCCGCCGACGCGCTGGAGGCGGTCGTGGCTCTCGACTGGTGCTGGGACCGCGTCGAGCCCGGCACCCGCCGCGAGTTCCTGCTGAACCTCCGTCAGCGCGCCCAGCCGCTGACTCCGGCCGACAGTCCGCTCGACGGGCGGCGCTTCCGTGAGAAGCTGGCGGCGCTGGCCCTGGCGCTGGCCGTCGACGAAACCGACGAACCCAGCCCGAGCTGGGTGACCACGCGGCAACACCTGCTGGCCGCGGCCCAGACGTATTTCCAGGTCACGTTCCCGACGTACGTCGCCTGGCGCGGCCTTAGCCCCACCGGACCGGCCGTCGCGGCCCGCGAGGAGTGCGACACCGTCATCGCCATCGAACTCAGCCGACAAGTCCTCGGGCGGGACCCGTGGCCCGCCTACCGCGACCGCGTCGGCCGCTGGCTCGAGCATTACTGGCTTGCTACGCTCGACGATCCCCGGCGGCCGTACCACTTCGTCCGTGACGACGCGGGCGATGCCCCCTTGTTGCCCGCGCCGCCCTGGAGCGAGTTGCTGCCCGTCACGGCCCATCTTCTGGCCGCTCGGTCGGGCGATCCCGCGGCAGCGTGCGTCGCTGATCGGGTCGAAGACGCGATGCGGGCCGAGGCCGGCGGCCTGTCGGCCACCTTGTGGCGTTGGGTGCCGCTGCTGTTCGACACGCGCCACCTCCCGCGCCGCGATACTCATCGCTTACCGGCGGCGCGCAATCTTGGCGGCGCCGTCGTCCTCCGCGGCGGCGCGGGGCCGGACGCCACCGCGATCTGGATCGAGGCCGGGCAGCCGTTTCTCCGCCGCCGACAGCACTTCGACGCCGGGCACTTTCTGGTCCGCCGCGGCGGCGAACTCGTCGGTGGCGGCGGTGACGACATCCTGCTGGAGGCGGTGCCGGCCAAGGGTGGCGGGCAGTACCTCGGCCCGCTCCGCACGCCGTTCGACTTCGAGCAGTACTGCACGGCGGGCATCGCGCATAACACAGTCGTGCTGTACGACGCGGCGCGTGTCGTGCGGTGGTACGGCGCGCGGTACCTGCCGGTGGGCGGGCAACGCTGCATCGACGGGACTTGCACCGACTTCGTGACCCCGCTGGTCGAGCAGGGCCGTCTGACGGCCCGACAGATCGCGTACGGCCAGTGCGCCGACGCCGCGTACCTGGCCCTTGATCTGACCCCGGCCTACGACAGCCGGATGTTGGGTCAATACACCCGGCAATTTGTGTTCATCTGGGGCCGGGCCCTCGTCGTGGTGGACCGGCTCACCGTGTCGCGCGGCCGCGGCTTGCCAACCTGGGTCCTGAACCTCCCCGCGCGCCCGCTCGTGGACGGCACCGACCTGGAGCCGCGGGCACGCGTCGCCGGTAGTACCAACGATGCCGGCGTCTGGCGCTGCGATTCCGCCCACTATCTCCGTTGGACCGACGGCGACGGGGCCCTCTGGCTCGTCACCCCCCTGCCGTCGCCGCGCGTCCTCCGCGTGGTCGGCGGCCCCGCCCGACGACTGGCCATCGCTCGCGGCCGGCACGCCCATCAGGCCTACGTCGGCGGTGAACCGGACGGCTTCGAGCGCCTCATCATCCCGGCCGAGCAACGCGGCGCCGACAACGCCTGGTATCGCCTGGGCGAGCCCACCTTGCTCGGCGCCTCGGTCAGCCGCACGCCGCACTGGGGACGTGTCGAGCTCGAACCGCCGGAACGGACCACGTCGGCAACGTTCGTGGTCGCGCTGATTGCGGACCGCGCCGACGCGACCCAGCCGCCGAGTGTGGACCTGTCGCCGGACGATACCGGGTTCACCCTGACGCTGAGCAGCGGGGCCGAGCGCGCGACGCTGCGATTGGGAAACGCTTCGATCGCCGGCGGCCGCCTGGACGTGCCCGGAACTCCCACCCTGAGTTGGACGCTGCCGACCACGGTCGAGCCTGACCCGCCGCTGCCAACCATCGCCGATTCTCCGCGCCGCGCCGCCGGCCCGCGTTGACCGGTCTGCGCCGGGCACACAAAATGCGACCACTTGGCGGACGCGCGAGATACCGCGCGACCCCGCCCAGGCCCCGGTGGAGAGGCCATGTCCTACCTGCGCCTGATGCGCCCGGCCCAGTGGACCAAGAACCTGTTCCTGTTCGCCGGACTGGTCTTCGGCCTCAAGTTGGTCGATTGGGTCAGCGTTTGGCACGTTCTACTGGGGTTTGCGTGTTTCTGCCTGGTCAGCAGCGGCGTCTACATCCTCAACGACATCCGCGACCGCAACGAAGACCGCCTGCACCCAACCAAACGCCTGCGACCGCTGGCCGCCGGCACGGTCTCGGTCCCCTCGGCGGCGACGCTGGCGATCCTGCTGCTCGCGGTCGGACTCGGGGCGGGATTCGTGCTTGATCGGGGCTTTTTCATTGTGGCGGTCGCGTACGTCGTGCTCCAAACGGCGTACACCTTCGGGCTCAAGCACGTCGCGCTGCTGGATGTGATCCTGATCGGGGCAGGGTTCGTGCTGCGGGCGGTCGCCGGCGCGGTCCTCGTTCACGTCGAGATCTCGCACTGGCTGGTGCTGTGTACGTTCACACTGTGCCTGTTCATGGGTTTCAGCAAACGCCGTTGCGAGCTGAGCGCGATGGCCGACAATTCGCGCAGCGACCTCGCCCGGCACCGCAAGACGCTGGTCATCTATACGCCCGAGCTGCTCAACCACATGACGACGCTGACCGCCGGCATCGCGGTGGTCAGTTTCATGCTGTACGCGACCGACAAGCGGACGCTGGACGTTTTTGGCACGAACTACCTGGTGTACACGCTGCCGATGGTGGTCTACGCGATCTTCCGCTTCGCCCTGCTGGTCGAGCACGGGCGGGTGGACGGTCCGACGGCGGTCCTGCTGCGCGACCGGCCGTTCCAGGCGGCCCTGTTGCTGTGGGGTTTCGCGGTCCTCGCCGTCATCTACCGCGGCCGCGAGCTGCGGGCGTGGCTCGTGGACCTCCTGCACCCGTCGGGGCCGTGAACGCTGACCAAGGGGCCGAGGGGCCAAGGCGCAGTGGATGGGGCATCGACCTCTGGTCGGTCGTGGCGGAGGCGCCCCCCGGGATCCGGGGTCCGGCGGCCCTCGCCTCCGTCCCTTGATCCCGTGATCCCTCAATCCGTCTGCTCTGTTCCTTGTTTCTCCCTCCTGGGCCACCCACTCTCGGCCGCTGGCTGGGCTTGTTCGCCGTTCCCTGTTCCTCCGTTTCTGGGGCACCGGCTCTCAGCCGGCGACTGGGCCTGTTCCCCCCGCGCCGGCGTGCGGGATTCACGGCCGTCGCACCGGCTCCGCGTCCGCCGCTTGTATTCCGCGCCCGCGCCCGCATACTGCGAGCTTGGTCCCCGGGAAAGCGGAGTCGAAACATTGACCGGGCCCCTGCCATTTGACCCCTCACGCATTCGTCGCCCGGAACCGGCGGACGCCGCCCCCCCGGGACCCACGCTGCTCAGCGTCCGACAGGTCAACGAGCTAGTTCGGGGCGTCCTGGCTCGCGGCCTGCCGACGACGCTGCACGTTCTGGGCGAGATCGGCGACCTCTCGCGGCCCGGCAGCGGCCACCTGTACTTCACGCTGAAGGACGCCGCCAGCGAGCTGCGGTGCGTTATGTGGCGGAGCACGGCGCACCGGCTGAAGTTCCGACCCGACCCGGGCATGGAGGTCATTGCCACCGGCACGCTGGAGGTGTACACCCCGCGCGGCACCTATCAGCTCATCGTGCGCAAGTTGGAGCCGCGCGGCGTCGGCGCGCTCGAGGTCGCGTTCCGGCAACTGCGCGAACGACTGGAGCGTGAAGGGCTGTTTGACGCGCGGCGCAAGAAGCCGCTGCCGCGCGTTCCTCGGCGCGTCGCGGTCGTGACCAGCCCGACGGGGGCCGCGATTCGTGACGTTCTGCACACGCTCGCCCGACGTTTCCCGGTCGCGGACGTTCTGGTCTACCCCGTGCGCGTTCAAGGTGAAGGGGCCGCGGCCGAGATTGCCGCCGCCATCGCCGCCCTCAACACGCACGCCGACGCGCTCGGCGGAATCGACGTAATGATTGTCGGTCGCGGCGGGGGGTCGCTGGAAGACCTGTGGGCGTTCAACGAGGAGGTGGTGGCCCGGGCCATCGCCGCCAGCCGCATCCCCGTCGTCAGCGCCGTCGGGCACGAAGTCGATGTCAGCATCAGCGACCTGGCGGCGGACGTGCGGGCCCCGACGCCGACGGCCGCGGCCGAGCTGGTCACCCCCCTGCTGCCGGAACTCCAGGCGGGCATTCAGCGGCAGCGCGACCGCGTGGCGCGCGCGACGGCGCAGTGCATCGCGCTGGCGCGGGCGCGGCTCCAGACGCTGCTGGCTTTCGAGGGGTTGGCGCGTCCCCTGGCGGCGATTCGCCAAAGCAGCCAGTTGCTCGACGACATCCAGAACCGTCTGCGGCTCCTGCTTGTGGAACGATTCCGTCGTGCCGCCGAGCGCCTCAACGCTGCCGAGCTGGCGTTGTGGCGGTTCGGAACGGGGGCGCGTTTCGCGCAGGCCGGGCGCGCGGTCGATCAACGTCTGGCCCGTCTGTGGCGAGCGGCGGCGGAACGTCTTTGGGCCGCCGAGCGTCGTGTCAATCAGCTTCAGGGTCGGGCGGAACGGCTGGGCCCCGTCGCGAACTTGCCCAGCCGACGCGACTATGTAGGACAAGCCGTCGCCCGCCTCACTGGCAGCCTGCGCGGCCTCATTGAGCGTCGCCGGTGTGTGCTGGCGGGGCGCGTGCAGGCGGTGGCGACATTCGACCCCAGGCAAGTGCTCAAGCGGGGGTACAGCATCACGCGCCTGGCCCCAACCGGCCGGGTCGTCCGCTCAGTCCAGGGAATCTCGGGCGGCGTGAAGATCGTCACCGAGGTGAGCGATGGCGAGTTCCACTCGGTCGTCCAGGACCCGCGCCAGCCCACGCTTTTTGATCGCCCGGCTTCGCCGTGACCAAGCCGAGTAACCGATACCGCTCACGACCAACGTACTAGTAAGCCTTGCGGATAGCGGTCGCCGCTATTCTCGGAATCCCGGCGCCAATCCATGTGGGCCGTGGTGCTGCCCCGCACAGTTCATGCCGATACTACCGTACCCAGGGAATGGCACATGCTGCGGAGCATCCTAATCGCGGAAGACGACGATCAGGTCCGGCAGGTCATCCGGCTGGCGCTGGAGCGAACGGGCTATGACGTGCGCGAAGCCGCGGACGGTGAAGAGGCCCGTCGCGCGCTCAGCACCGCCCCGTTTGATGTGGTCATCACGGACATCGTCATGCCGGGCAAGGACGGGTTGGAGACGATCATGTTCTTGCGGCGCAACCACCCCGGGACGCCCGTCATCGCCATCAGTGGGCATGACAGTCCCCTCTTTCTGTCCAACGCCGCCGGCCTAGGCGCGACGCACGTGCTGGCCAAGCCGTTCGCACCCTCACAACTGCTCGATCTAGTGGCCCGCGTGCTAGCGGAGGCTCCGGCGAAGCGCACAGCGGAAGGTGGGGAAGCGCATCCCTGAGTTGGGGCTCACGGCACGTTGAGGGGCCCCCTGCGGCGGGAGACAAGTGACAGGGCCTCGCGGCGGCCGCGCGGGGCAACCTACTCGCCCGCCCGCGCCCCCTTAGTGACGCTAGTACAACAGTGCGGCACCGGCTCTCCACCCGGTAAAGGACGGGCCGAAAACCCGTGCCCCCGAGTTCTGTCAGGCGCTCTTGGCAAGTCAGCAGCGCACGTTACTACCGCTGACCAGCAACCAAGTCGTCAAGATCGGTTATGACTTCAATCATGGCACGGCCTGCACTAAATTGTGACTTGGTCGATGAAACCAAACAGAATGTGAACGGCAGCTTGAACGTAATCACTGACGAGAACTAGGATTGCGAGCATCTGAGCACTCCTTTCGCCGACGCACCCAAGCGACTGCGCCCGCGACGGGTTGAAATGACATCAGACATGCCGTAGGCTGCCGGGTAGCCCGTGCCCCGGGCGCACGATGCCACCCGGCGCATCGCCTAAGCTCTTGACCGGTCACCAAATGTGTCTGAATCGGACAGGTACCACTCGCTCGTATCTATACAATGTACCGATAAAACGTGCGTGTCAAGTGCGAAGTCCAAATTAGCCGCGCTCCGCACAGACGTCGCCCCCCCCACCGACACGGCGCGACTGAGTGGACCAAGACGCGATGACGAGTAACGTCGACAGCACCTCGTGCCGACACTGTGGGCGGACCGGCGTACTCCAGGCGGTAACTGACCGGATTGGACGCTGCCGGGCGTGCGACTTCCT
This sequence comes from Planctomycetota bacterium, assembly GCA_040755725.1. Lineage (GTDB taxonomy): Bacteria > Planctomycetota > Phycisphaerae > UBA1845 > Fen-1342 > JBFMAI01. The sequence goes on from JBFMAI010000039.1 coordinate 61,582, forward strand.
GATTCCCACCCCGATGGCGGCGTCGCTGGACTCCGCGGACGCGGTTCCCCGTGTTCCCGGTGTCGCCCCAGGTGGCGTCTTGCGCGGCCGTTACCGACTTCTGCGCTGCCTCGGAGAGGGGGCCCACGGCGTCAGTTACTTGGCTCGTCACGAGGATCTGCGCCACCCCTGCGTCGTGAAGCTGTTGCCGCACCGATCCGGCGACGGGGGCGTCGTGACGGTTAACCGTCTGCGAGAAGAAGCGCGGTCCGGCTTCGAGGTCCAAGACCCGAACGTGGTCCGCGTGCTGGACTGCGACGTGGCGGCGGGTGTCTGGTACTTCGTGATGGAGTACGTGGACGGGGTGGACTTGGGCCACGTTCTGGGGCTGCGGCTTCACGTCGGCTGGAGGCAGGCGGTGCGTGTCGGAGTGGACGCCGCCCAGGGTCTGACTGCAATCCACGGCGTCGGATTGGTTCACCGTGACATCAAGCCGGCCAACCTGCTGCTCGGTTCCGATAACTCTGTTCGCGTCGCCGACCTCGGCGTGGCCGCGCTGGCCACCGGGTGCCAGGAGTCCGCGGGCGGCGCTGCGGCGCCCCCGGCGGGCACGCTGCCCTACGCACCGCCGGAGGCCTTCCGCCCGAATGCTCGCTTGCACCCAACCGCAGACCTCTACTCGCTCGGTGCCACCCTGTTCCATCTCATCACAGGGCGCCCGCCGCACGCGACGGCGTCCGTTTTTCAGCGGTTGGTCGACTTGCAGTGTCGCCCCGTGACCTGGCCGGTCGACGCGCCGGGAGATGTTCCGGCTGCCCTGGTGCAGGTCGTGCTGCGGCTGCTGGCTATTGAGCCCGAGGACCGCATCCCCACTGCCGCCGCCGTGTTGGACCAACTTCGACCGTTTGTCGATTCCCCGGTTGCCGCGCGACCGCCCATTCAACGCGACGAGTTGTCGCCGCGCGGCATCGGCGTGCTGCCGCTGCGAAACGAGACGAGTGTCATTGACGATGACTGGCTCGGCTACGCGGTGGCCGATTCGCTGTGCAAGGGGCTGGCCGCGTTGCCCGACGCCTATGTGGCCGATCTGGACGTCCTGGCGGGGCTGGTCAACCGGCTCGAGGCGGTCGAGGGTCTCGGACCCCGCGAGCGCTTGCTGGAGGCCGGGAGACGCGTGGGGGCGGCCACGCTGATCACGGGTCGCTTCCGGCGTGACGCGGGCCGCGTGCGGGTGGTGCTCGAGTCCTTGCGCGGCCCGGGGCCGCGTGACACGGCCGCTGTCGAGATCGAGGGGCCGCTGGGCGAGCTCCCCGCTCTTGAGCAGGCGTTGCTCGAACGGCTGACAGACCGTCTCGGCCTCGGGCGGCCGACGTCAGCGGAACGGCCGCGCACCGGCACGCTCGCGGCGCGCGAGAAGTTCGTGCTGGGGCGGCAAGCCTACCTGCGTGGAGATTATGAGGAGGCCATCGCCCTGGCGAAGGACGCCATCCGGCTGGATTTGGAATCGGCGGAGTCGCTGGCGCTCATGGGCATCTGCTTGGCACGGCTAGGGCGGTACGACGAGGCAGAGGCCTGCCACCGACGCCACGAGGCCCTGGCCCGCGAGCGGGCAGACGAGCGCGGGCAGATCGAGGCGCTGGCCAACCTGGGCGTGATGTACTACTTCCGTGGGGATTACGCGGCGGCCGAGCAGCACTATCGGCGTGCCGTGCGGCTCGCGGAGCAACGTGACCTGGCGACCGAGACGGCGCAGGTCTGCAACAACCTGGGGTTCGTGCTGTACCGGCGGGGCCGGCTGGAGGAAGCCGAAAAGGCGTTTCTGCGGGCGATTGAGACGCACCGCGCCTACGGCGGCCTCACCTCGCTCGTCGGGCCGTACAACGGGATGGGCAACGTGCTGGCCGAGGCGGGCCGTTTTCAGGAAGCCCGCGACTACTATCAGCGGGCCCTCGCTCTGGCCACCGAAACCGGCGACCGGACCAGCGTGGGGACGACCCATGTGCATCTGGGCCGCTGCGCCGCGCAGGAAGGGCGTTTTGCGGACGCCAAGCATGAGCTTACAATGGCGTTGAACGCCCTGGAGGAGACCCGTTTCTGGAACGGGCTCGCCCGGGCGTACGAGGTCGTGACCGACCTGCACCTTCAGATGGGCGACTGCGCCGAGGCGCTGCGGAGCGTAGACAAGCGGATCGACGTCGCGCGGCAGCACGCGAATGTGCGGATGGAGGCGGCCGCCTGGCAGCAGAAAGCGGCGGTCCTGCGGGCGGCGGGCCGGCCGCGCGAAGCGGAGGCCTGCGCGGCGCGAGCGTGTAGCGCAGGAGGTGGAGAGGGCGGCGATCAGGGAGAGCGGCCGTGACGTGGGCGCTGCTCGCCATCAGCGGAGCCTTGGGGGCGCTGGCCGCCTATGCCGGCCGGCGTCTGCGTGCTGCCCGGCGCGACGCACTCCAAGCCCGCGCGGAGGCCAACGCAGACGCCGCGCGGTTGACCGAGCTGGACCGGCACCTGGCACGTCACGCCGCGATCCTCCATCACGCAATGGATGGCTTCTTCATGTTGGGGGAGGACTGCCGCTTCATCGAGGCCAACCCCGCGTTCTGCCGGATGACCGGCTACACCGAAGCCGAGCTGCGGGGGATGCGGATGACCGACCTGGAGGTGGCGACCGCGACAAGTGAGGCGGAGGCCGCGTACTGGCGGACCGGGCTGCACCACTTCGCCACCTCGCACCGCCACAAGGACGGACACACGCTCCGGCTGGAAACGTGCGTCATGGCGCTGCGGGACGGGCCGGCGAAGGTGCTGGTCGGGTTTGCCCGGGACGTGACGGACCGCTGCCGGGCCGAGCTGGCCCTGCGCAAGAGCGAAGCCCAGTATCGCAACCTGGTGGAGACCTCGCGCGACCTGATCTGGTCGCTGGACCTGGACGGCCGCTGGACCTTCGTCAACAACGCGGCGCGGAACATCTACGGGTGCGAACCGGAGAACATGCTGGGCCGCCCGCTGGCGGACTTCGTGCCCCCCGAGCACGCCGACCGCGTGCGGCAGATGCTCGATGAGATTCGGGCCGGCAAGCCGCGGTTCCGCTTCGAGGCGGAGCACCGGCGTCCCGACGGCCGGGCGGTCCATCTCAGCATCAATGTGATCCCGCTGCGCGACGACGCCGGCCGCATCGTCGGGTGTACGGGGACCTCGACCGACATCACGTATCGTAAAGAGGCCGAGGAGCGCCTACAGGCCGCCCACGCCCGCTTCGAGTCGCTCGTCGCGCGCATGCCACTGGGGTACATCGTCTGGTCGCCCGACTTCCGTGTCATCGAGTGGAACCCGGCGGCCACGGCCATCTTCGGCTACGCGGCCGAGCAGGCGGTCGGCCGGGCCGCGGACGAGCTGATCGTCCCGGCGGAGGAGCGGTCGGCCTTCGAGCACCTGACGGCGGCACTGCGGGCCGGCCGCCCGGTGGCGGAGACCGTGCTCGTCAACCGTCGGCAGGATGGCGAGAAGGTGCGCTGCGAGTGGCACAACACCGTGCTGCCCGACGCCGCCGGCCGGGTGCAGCGGATCGTCACGCTGGTCCGAGACGTGTCGGAGCGGGAACGGCTGGAGGCCCAACTGCGGCAATCGCAGCGGCTGGAAAGCCTGGGCGTGCTGGCCGGCGGGGTGGCGCACGATTTCAACAATTTGCTCGTCGGCATCATGGGCAACGCCTCCCTGGCCCTGGAGCAACTCGACGGTCATTCGCCGCTGCGCCCGCTGCTGGAACGGGTGGTGAACGCGGGCCGGCGGGCCACCGAGCTCACGCAACGCATGTTGGCCTACGCCGGCCGCGCCTCGTGCGACGTGCAGATCATGGACCTGAACGGGCTGGTCACCGAGATGGCCGACTTTGCCACCGCCGCGATCCCCAAGAACGTCCGCCTGGTGACCCGCCCGCAGCCGGACCTGCCGCTGATCAAGGCCGACAGCGGGCAGCTCCAGCAAGTCATCATGAACCTGCTGATCAACGCGGCCGAGGCGATCGGCGAAGGCGGCGGCGAAGTCACCGTGTCCACCCGGACCGAGTGGCTCGACGCGGAGCGGATTGCGGCAGAGCTGCCCGACCGCTCGCTTTCGCCCGGAGCGTATGTCTGCCTGGAAGTCCGGGACACCGGCTGCGGCATGTCGCCGGAGACCATGAGTCGCATCTTCGACCCCTTCTTCACGACCAAGTTCGCCGGCCGCGGCCTGGGCTTGTCCGCCCTGCTGGGCATCGTGCGGGCGCATCGTGGGGCCGTCGCCGTCCGCAGCCGTGTGGGCGAAGGGTCGGTGTTCCGCGTGTGGTTGCCGGCGGCCGCGGCCGCGGCGCGGGCGCCCGAGGCCCCGCGGGCGACCCGCGGGCTGCCGCGCGGCTCGACGGTGCTGGTGATCGACGATGAGGAGGAAATCCGCGACGTGGTGCAGGCCGTGCTGAGCAGCCGGGGCATCGCCGTGCTGACCGCCGAAAGCGGTCGCCAGGGATTGGAGCTCTTCCGGCAGCACGCGGACCGGATCGACGTTGTGCTGCTGGACATGAACATGCCGGGAATGAGCGGCGAGGCGGTGTTCGAGGGCCTGCGAGGCATCAACCCCAAGGCGCGGGTCATCGTCTCGACGGGCTACAGCGAGCAGGAAGCCGCGCTGCGCTTCGCCAACGCCCCGCTGGCGGGGTTCGTCCACAAACCGTACACCGCGACGTCGCTCGTGGAGAAGATCGGGGCGGCGATCATGGCGGGGTGAAGCGGCCCCGGCCAAGTGGCGTGTGGCGGGACCGTGTTCCGCGGGGTCAGGTCGGCTACTATGGCCAACCAGAGCCATCCGGGAGCCGCTCATGGAACCCGCTCGTCAAATGGTCGGTCAACATCCCCGCTGCTTGGCCGCCTGCGCCGGCCTCGTCGCCCTGTGCGGCTGCGGGATGGGGGAGCTGGACAACTACGCGCCCCTGACCCTCTTCGATAACTTCCGCGTCATCGCCGACGACCGGGCCTATCGCTCGGCCCAGCTCGACGCCGAATCGCTCAGGCTCGTCTTCGACACCTACGGCATCAAGACGGTCATCAACCTGCGCGGCGAGAATGAGGACGCGCTGTGGTACCGCAATGAGCAGGCGGCGGCCGCGGAGGCCGGCGTCCGGCTCGTGGACGTGCGCATGTCCGCCGGCAGTCTGCCGTCGCGGGAGGCGCTGCTCCTGCTGTATGACACGTACCAGACCGCCGAGTACCCGATTCTGATTCACTGCCAGTCCGGGGCGGACCGCACGGGCGCGGCGGCGGCGATCTGGAGAATGGCGGTCGCGGGCGAGTCGCGGGAGGTCGCGCGACAGGAGCTGTCGCCGCTGTACGGTCATTTCGCTGGCCGGTACCCGGCGATGGACGAGCTGGTCCGCGTCTTCGAGCCCGACCGCGAGTGGATCGCCAACGCGTACACGCCGTAGCAGCGGTAGCCGGTGGGCTCCAATCACGGACTCGTCAGCGGTGGGCCGGGAGAGCGACCAGAAGCTGCCCCAGAACCCCCCTCCCTCTCAGGTCGCCCCGGCGACCTGAGAGGGCGGGGAGTCAGACTACACGAGCTTCGTTGTTCCCGGCACCGCCGGCGGGTCCACGAGCAGGTCGCCGAATTCGTAGGCCGGCGGGGTCAGGTCCAGTTCCGACGCCTTCAGCACCCAGTCCCACGACAGCTCGCGGCCGGTGTACGCTGACAGCCGGCCCATGATCGCCGTCAGCGTGCTCTCGGCCACCTGCCGGCCCTCGTTGATCGGCCGGCCGCGGCGGATGCTGGCGATCAGGTCCGCGTGTTCCTGGACATACGGGTTGACCGGCTCACCCTTCCGCTTGTAACGCCACGGCAGCAGCCGGCCGTGCGTCTCGCCGCTGGGGCTGGCCCAGCCCCACGTGCCAACGAGGCGCTCGGCGATGCGGGTCGAGGTGCCCTCGACCTGCCGACACATGCTCAGCACGCGGACGCCCTTCGGGTACTCGTACTCGACCGTGAAGTGGTCGAAGATGTTGCCGAACTTCGGGTCGGTCCGCGACTGCCGGCCGCCCATGCCGACCGCTTTGACCGGCGGCGAGCCGAGGGCCCAGTTGATGACGTCCAGGTTGTGAACGTGCTGCTCGACGATGTGGTCGCCGGAGAGCCAGGTGTAGTACAGCCAGTTGCGGCACTGGTTCTCCATGTCCGACCACCCCGGCTCCCGCTCGTGGAACCACAGGTCGCCCTGGTTCCAGTAGCACTGGGCGGCGACGATCTCGCCGATCGCGCCGTCGTGGATGCGCTTCATCGTCTGGATGTAGCGCGGGTCATGGCGACGCTGCGTGCCGGCGACGACCGAGAGGCGCTTGCGAAACGCCAGCTCGGCCGACGCGATCACCGACCGCACGCCGACCGGGTCCACCGCGACCGGCTTCTCCATGAAAACGTGCTTGCCGGCCGCCACCGCGGCCTTGAAGTGCAGCGGGCGGAAGTGCGGCGGTGTGGCGAGAATCACGAGATCGACGTCGCAGGCCACCACGTGCTGGTACGCGTCGAAACCGACAAAGCAATGCTCGTCCGTGACCTGGTATGCCGACCCTAGCTCGACCAACTCCTTCTGAAGCGTCTCCTTGCACATGTTGAGGTGGTCCTCAAACAAATCGCCCAGCGCGACAATCTCGATATTCGGCGCGGCCTTCACGCAGTCCACGGCGGCCCCGGTCCCGCGGCCGCCGCACCCGATCACGCCGACGCGCAGCCGCTCCGGGCGGTGCTCGGCGTGCAGGATGGCGGGGGCCGGGCGGCCGGAGACAGTGGCGCAGCCGCCAACGAGGGCCGTGGCCGACACGACGGCGGTGGTCTTGAGGAACTCGCGGCGAGACGGGGCGGCGTTCGGTTCACGAGTGGAACTCGCGGATTCCGTCGTGGTCATTGTGGGTTCTCCGGATCATGTGTTGGAGCGTAGCACCTGTGCCTGTGCGCTCGCGGGAACCGCTCTCTCACGGTTGCAGTTCGGTTCGTGCCACTCCCTGACGGTCGCGGCTCGGACAGACCATGGACCGCTGTCAGAAGTCGTCACAGGTTCGATATGCGTCAATCAAGGCCCGCTCGCCCTCTTTGCCGGGCCGCGCGTTGCCGTGCTCCATGCCAAGGAGGCCGTCGAAGCCCCGCTCGTGCAGGTGGCGGAAAATGTTGCGGTAGTTGATCTCGCCGGTGGTCGGCTCCTTACGACCGGGGTTGTCGCCGAGCTGAAAGTACGCGATTTCGCTCCACGCCGCGTCGATGTTGGGGATCAGGTTGCCCTCGGTGACCTGCTGGTGATAGAGATCGTCCAGAATCTTGCACGCCGGGCTGTTGACGGCGCGGCACACCTCGTACGCCTGGGCGATCTTCGACAGGAACAGGTTGGGGTGGTCGCGCGGGTTCAGCGGCTCCAGCACCATGACCAGCCCCGCCGGCTCGCAGACCTCGGCGGCGGCCCGCAGGTGCTCGACCACGTTGGCCGTCTGGTAGCCCCAGTCCATCCGCGGGTCGCAGGGCCCCGGCACCACCGTACACCAACGGGCGTTGACGCGTTTGGCCACCTCGACCGCCGCGTGCATCTGCTTGACCAGTTGCTCGCGGAAGGCGGGGTCGGCGCGGACCATCGTCGGCTCCCGCCATTCGACGTAGGCGACGAAGACGCCCATCGTCATGTGGCGGCGAACCATCTCGCGGGCGATCTTCTCCTGCTCCTCGACCGGCCGGCCCATCATGCCGTTGTCCTCGAGCGCGGTGAAACCCTCGTCGGCCATGAACTTGATCTGCTCGACGGGGTCGTCGCCGGCGTGGTTCTTGAACATGCCGAAGTGCGGGGCGTACTTCAGCTTGAACTTCCGTGGTCCGGCGACGGTCGGAGGGGGTGCGGATTGGGCGCGGGCCCGCGCGGCTAAGCCGGCCGCCGCCGCCACCGCCGTCATTCCACTTGCCAAAAACGCTCGTCGGTTCATAGGATGGGGCCTCCGAGTTTCGCTTGCCCAGCAGAAGGACCCGTGCGCTCCTCCGCAACTCCCCTCGCTCTCACGGAGGGGCGGGGGGGGAAGGCGAACCCCCCTCCCTTCCAGGGAGGGGTTGGGGGAGGGTCACAGTGACCGCATTCCCCGACCACGGTCGGTACGGAGCCCGGCCGCTACGTTCCGCACGACCGCGACAGCCTGTGTGGCACCGGCCAATGGCTGGTGCAGGTCGGCGGGCGGGGGCCCACACTCCCCGCCCTCTCAGGAAGGGGCTGGGGGAGGGTCGAGACCCGCGCGGAGGGCAGCCCTCGCTGCGCCCCGTACGATACTGCCCGCCAGTCCGGTGCTCAATCGGCCGCCTGGCCCCATCATGCAACTGGAGAACCGCAGCGAACCAGTGAGCGCTGAGCACACCGAGGAAGAACGAGAGTAACGACGATCCCCCGAACGGCCCACTGCTGTGAATCGCCAGTCTTCCGCCTGTTCTCTGCGACCTCAGCGGCCCTCAGCGTCTCGGCGGTGAGCAGTTCAAGCTAGGGCGGTGCGGGCAACGGGCCGGTATGATCCGGCCCTCATGGAGCAAGCCTACCACACCGTTGGGCAGAGTGCGTCGCTGCTTTCGGCGCTGACGTGGGCGTTCGCCCTGGTGCTGTTCAAGCTCAGCGGCGAACGGATTGCGCCGCTGGCCCTCAACCTGTACAAGAACACGATCGGCCTGGCCCTCCTGGGGCTCACGCTGGTCGCGCTCGTTCTCCTCAAGCTCGACAGCCTCGACTCCCTGCTCAGTCACCCGCCCGACGAGCTGTGCCTCCTGGTGCTCAGCGGCGCCGTCGGTATCGCCCTGGCCGACACGCTGTTCTTCCACGCGCTCAACCTGATCGGCGTCGGGCTGCTGTCCATCGTGGACTGCCTCTACACCCCCTTCGTGATCCTGTTCTCCTGGCTGCTGCTGTCGGAGACGCTGACGGCGTACCACTATGTCGGGGCGGGGCTGATCCTGTCCGCGATCCTCGTCGCGTCACGTCCGCGACTCCCGGTCCACCGTACGCGTGCGCAGATCGTGGCGGGTGTCTTCCTGGCGGCAACCTCAATGGCCTTGATGGCCTTCGGCATCGTCATCGCCAAACCGACCGTCGAGAAGATGCCCGTCGTGTGGAGCACGACCATCCGCCTGGCCGGGGGGATGATCTTCCTCATGCTGTTCGCACGCCTCGGCGGCGACTGGCGGCGGCACTGGGCGGTCTTCCAGCCGTCACGCGCCTGGCGGTATGCCCTGCCCGGCTCGGTGCTCGGCACGTACGTCTGCCTGCTGCTGTGGATCGCGGGCTTCAAGTACACCTACGCGAGCGTGGCGGCGGTCCTGAACCAGACCACCGTCGTCTTTGCCAGCGTGCTGGCCGCCATCTTCCTGAAGGAGCACTTCGGCCGCCGGCAGTTCGCCGCCCTGGTGCTCGCGTTGACCGGCGTGGCGGTCGTCACCTTCGGGGCCTGGCTGTGGGCGGCGCTGGCCCGCACGGGATGGGTGGGGTGAGTGCGAACGGTCCCGGGAGCACGGAGGCCGTTGGACGGAACCAGCACGGCCGTAGACACGCGGCCGTGCCACGCGCCGGCCCTGTACGGCACCGGCGCTACAGGGGCGTGCGGGCGTCCCGCCCGTCATAGCGGCCGGGCTCCGTACCGGCCGTCCGATTTGAACCGCGACCGTCAGGGAGCGGCACGACCGCCGGAGGCGGCGATGCCGGTCACGGTCCCCCGAGCAGGTGAGGACGCCCGCTCCCCCACCGACGGGACGCCGATGCTCCCCACGTCGGGCCGGGTCGCGCCAACATCCGGAATCCCTCCCAACCCGATCGGTGCCCACCCCGCGGCGCGCCAACTACGCCTGGAGATCCAGCCCGCCGGCGCGCTGAGCGCCGCCGTCATCCATCGCGTCCGCCGACTCGTCCGGCTTGGCGGGCTCCTCGAACGGGCGGCCCTGGCTGCCGGTGCCCTCGGCGTCGGAATAGACCTGGCTGTCGCGGTCGGATTCCTCGATGACATTCTGGAGGCTCTCGGCAAACGGCTGCGTGCCCGCGCGTTCGGCCTGCGCGTCCGCTTCACGCTGCTTGTCGACGGCGGCCTTGGACTGCGACCCCTGCGTCTGGATGATCGAGCCGAGCCAATTGGGCGGGATGGTGGACACCGTCACGGTCCTGGCAAACAAGCCGTCGCGGACACAGCCCGTCACGCGCGGGTCTGACCACCGGGCCCCGCCCCCGCGTGCGCGGCTCGGACCGGCGAGCTACGTCGTTTCGGCGACGAGTTCGCGGCGGCGGGCCTGAAGCTGCTCACGCAGGCGGCCCAGTATCGCCGAGTGCATCTGGCTGACGCGCGACTCCGACAGGTCGAGCGTCTGGCCGATCTGCTTCATGGTCATCTGCTCGTAGTAGTACAGCACGACGATCAGCCGTTCGGCGCGGTTCAGGCCGCGCGTCACGAGGTCCTTGATGTCTTGCTTCTGGGCCTCGATGACGGGGTCGCTGCCGCGGTCGTCGGGCAACACGTCAATCTCGAACACATCACGCAGCGAATCCGGGTCGCTGTACTTGCGGGACAGCGAAATGAGCGACACGGCGCTGGCGTCGCGCAGCAGCTTCTGAAACTGCGTCTTGGACATGTTGAGCCGCCGGGCGATCTCGTCGTCGTGCGGCACGCGGCCGAGCTCCATCTCCAGGGCACGGGTCGCGTCAGCCAGTTTGTGGGCCCGGTGTCGGACGAGCCGCGGCACCCAATCCATATTGCGGAGCTCGTCGAGGATGGCCCCGCGGATGCGCGGCGCGCAGTACGTCTCGAACTTCACGCCGCGCCCCAGGTCAAAGGCGTCAATCGCATCCAACAGCCCGAAGATGCCGGCACTCATCAGGTCGTCCACGTCCACTTCGTCGGGCAGCTTCGCGCCGATTCGTTCGGCGGTGTAGCGGACGAGGTAGAGGTAATGTTCCAACAGGCTGTTGCGGAGATCCTTGTCGCCGGTGGCACGAAACTCACGCCAGGCGGCGTCGAGGCTGTCCTTGTCGGGGAATGAGCGGGTCGGGTGGTCGCGGCTGACGCGGCGCAGGCGACCGGCGGAGAGCTTGCCACGGGCCATCTTCTATTCCACCTCGGTTGGTTTCGCGGGCTCGCCAGGGGCTTCGGGACCCGCCGCGCCCGTCAACGCAGCGACGGCGGCCAGGTGGGCACGGTCGATCTGGAGCTTCTTACGCTGGAAGTGGTCCCGCAGAATGGCCTTGGCCGCCCAGCCGCCGAACTGCCCCACCGCCGCCCCCGCCACCATCGCCAGCAGGGCCCGGGTGAGGGTGAGGACGGCGGAGTTGCCGGCGTGGAGACCAGCGACGATCGCCACGGCGAAAGCCAGCAAACCGATTTGTGCTCCGAGGGACCGGACCATGTTGACTTCCGTGTCTCCTATCGGCCCCACGTCACACATCCTTGTGGGCGCGCTCAGAGGAACAAGCCCGCGACCCGGGACCATAGGCTGCCGCCGGCGGTGGTCTCCGGGCGTGACGGGTCGAGTTCGTCACAAATCCTTTTCATTGCGGCAGTTGCGGCGCAGTGCGGGTGTCGTTGGCATACCGGGGCGCGACGGCGAACCGCCTCCGGTACGTGGTGATCCAGCGGAATGAAGCCGAGCGATTCCACCGATAGTCCGAGAAAGTCACGCGCCACGCGCGCCAGGCGCCGCGCCACCTGAGCGGCTTCGGACTTCGAGTGCGCCATGTTCACGACGACCGCCGCGCGACCCGCGAAACCGACGCTGCACAGCAGTTTCAGCGTGGCGTAGCCGTCGGCCACCGCCGTCGGTTCCGGCGTTGTGGTCAGCAGGACGAGGTCGCCGGCCAGCGCGAGGCGGGCCAGCGCAGCGTTGAAGCCGGCGCCGCAATCCACCAACAGCACGTCGCAGGCCCGTTTCAGCTCATGCACCGCCCGGGAGTAAGCATCTTCGTCGTAAGTATCGCCGTTGTGCCGCGCGGCCCCCGACACGCCGCAGACCAATCGCAGTCCCCCGGGCGCCGGCGCGCAGACCTCGTCCACGGCCCGGCGGCCGGACAACAAGTCGGCGAAGTCGCCGCGCGGCGTGACATTGAGCAGGATGTCCGCGTTAGCCAGATCGAAGTCGGCGTCGAGGAGGATCGTGCGTACGCCGCGGCGTTGCAGGAGGAGGCCGATGTTAAGCGCGAGGTTGGTCTTGCCGACGCCGCCCTTGCCACTGACGATCGTGACAACAGTCCCCCTGGAGTGCTTCGTCTCCGCCTTCCGTCGGGGCTGGTGCTCCGAGACACGCGGCATCGGACGACCACGCCCCTCGGCCTAGCCATCCGCGGGACAGATTAACGCGGCCAGCCGCGCGCCGCAAGCCTCCTCCAGGTCATTGGGTACATTCTGTCCTGTGGAGAAATAAGATGGGGGCAGGTTCAGACGCTGGACGACGTTGAGGATGACGCCGAAGCCGACGGCATCGTCCAGTCGGGTGAGCAACACGCGGGCGGGCCCCAGGGGGGCGAAGCTCTGGGCCACACGGGCCTGGACCTCCGGCGTCAGCGACGCAGGCATGACCAGGTGGATTTCGTCGGGTCGGACCGCACGCAAGAGGCTGGCCAGGCGGGCAAACCGGGCCTGATCGCGGAGGCCGACGCCGACGGTGTCAATCAGTAACAAGTCGATGTCGCCGGCCGCCGCGAGGCATTGTTTCGCTTCCGAAAGCGTTTGCGCCGTGTGCAGTGGGATTTCCAGGATGTCGGCGTAGCGGCGCAGTTGTTCGTGAGACGCGAGGCGGTGAAGATCGAGCGAGAGTAGCGCGACACGCCTCTCTTGCCGCAGCTTGAAATGGGCCGCGAGCTTGGCCAGGGCGGTCGTCTTGCCCGCCCCGGGCGGACCGATCAGAGCGACGCGACGGGCGGCCCCCTCCGCCAGTTGCACCCCTCCGGCCTCGGGCAACATGCCGGCGATGTAGTCGCGCAAGGCCTGCCGCAGGGCCGCCGTGTCATCCCCGGCAGTCGGTGAGACGCGGGCCGCCGCCTGCCGCACGAGGTGAGCAGCCAGGTCCGCGGCCACCTCATTCTCGACAAGCCGCACATAGAGGGGGTACAGCGGCTGCGGCACACGTGCGGACGGCGAGCCGGCCGGCTCTTCCCCACCGGCGGCGCCGCCGGCGGGGGGCAAGCCGTCCGTGGCCCCCTGTTCGCTGCCGGCACGCCGTTCGGCCGTTGATGCACGACCCGTGGCCCCCGCCGTGGCGCGCAGTCGCGGGGCCGGACTGGCCAACCCGGGCGGGGCCGCGGAAATCTCTACGCGCGGTCGGCGGGTGAGCCGGCCCAGACCCGTGCCGGAGACCCAGCGCGTGCCGAGAATGACCGCGTCGGGACCGAGCTCCCGCTTCACGAGCTCGAGCGCTTCACGCGTGGACGGGGCTCGGAACGTTCGCACGTTGGAACTCAATGCTCACAACTCCGTGGGCTTGGACATCGACGCCGCGGACGATCTCGTTCAGGGCCAGCACTGGCGTCTGCGGCAGCAGGGGTTCGATGATCCGCCGGGTCCAAAGGCGGACCTGCGGCGAACAGAGGACGACGACGGGGGCGCCGGCCGCCTGTCCCGACGCCGCTTCGACCTGTTTGCGGGTCTTGAGGGCCAATTCGGTCTGCCGATCGGGCGGCACGGCCAGCGTGGTGCTGTGTTCAAGCCGCTGGATGTTCGCCACGAGATAGTCTTCGGTGGCGGGGTCCAGCGTCACGGCGTGGATGACGCCCGCGTGGTCCTTGTACTGGGCGCAGATGGTCCGGGCCAGGGCGTTGCGGGCGTACTCGGTCAACACCTCGAGGTCCTTGGTCTTGGGCGCGTAGTCGCCGAGAGTTTCCAATATGGTCTCGAGGTCACGAATCGGGACGCGCTCGCGCAGCAGGTTCTGGAGCACTTTCTGGACTTCGCCGGTCTTGAGCTGGTTGGGGATGACCTCGTCCACCAGGCCGGCGTTGCGCTGCTTGAGGTTGTCCAGCAGCTTCTGCGTGTCGGCCCGCGTGAGCAGGTCGGCCGCGTGCCGCTTGATGATCTCCGTCAGGTGCGTGGCCAGGACGCCCGTGGGCTCGACGACGGTGTATTGGAGCCGTTCGGCGTTCTCGCGTTCGCCGGGGGACAGCCACCACGCGCGCAGGCCGAAGGCGGGCTCGCGCACCTCGATCCCGTGCAGGGGCTGGGCGGCCAGGCCGGAGTCGATGGCCAGGAGCTGGTCGGGGTGCAGTTCGTCGCGGGTGATCTCCTGCCCGCGCAGCAGGACGACGTACTGGTTGGGCTGGTACGTGGCGTTGTCGCGGATGCGGATCGGCGGGACGACCAGCCCCAGGTCGAGCGCGATCTGCTTGCGCAGGCCCGCGATGCGGTCGAGCATGTCGCCGCCGCGGGTCCGGTCGATCAACCGCACGAGCCCCAGGCCGACCTGGAGTTCCAGGGGATCGACGGTCAGTTGTGTCTCGATCTTCTCGGGCTTGGCGCGCTCGCGCGAGCGTTCATCGGCGATCTTCTTCAGCGCGGCCGATGCGTGGGAGCGGCGGAGGACCCACGCCAATCCCCCGCAGCCCGCCGCCAGCGTCAACAGCGGTATGGTCGGCAGCGGTGTGAACATGAGAACGCCGAGGAACGCGGCCACGACGACCAGGGCGATGGGTTTCGCCAGGAGCTGGCCGAGGACTTCCTCGCCAAGGTTGGTCTGGCCGGTGCTGCGGGTGACGAGCATGCCGGCGGCGACGGAAACGATGAAGGCGGGGATCTGGCTGGCCAGGCCGTCGCCGATCGTCAGCTTGGTGTAGATTTCGAGGGACTGCATGAGCGTCAGGCCGCCTTCGACCATGCCGACGTACAGCCCGCCGATGATGTTCACGAACGTGATGATGATGCCCGCGATGGCGTCGCCGCGGACGAACTTGCTGGCCCCGTCCATCGCCCCGTAGAAGTCGGCCTCGCGGCTGATTTCGGTGCGGCGGCGGCGGGCCTCGGACTCGTCGATGATGCCGGCGTTGAGGTCGGCGTCGATGGCCATCTGCTTGCCGGGCATGCCGTCGAGGGTGAACCGCGCGGCCACCTCGGCAATGCGCGTCGCGCCCTTGGTAATGACCACGAATTGGATGATCGTGATGATGAGGAAGATGATGACGCCGACGGCCAGCGAGTTGGCCGCGACAAAGAGACCGAAGGCCTCGATGACGCGCCCGGCGGCGGCGGTGCCCTGCGACCCGTTGGAGAGAATCAGCCGGGTGGTGGCGGTGTTCAGCACCAGCCGGAACAGGGTCATGGCCAGCAGCAGCGAAGGGAAGCTGGAGAACTCCAGCGGGCCCCGCAGATACATCACGGTCATGAGGATGATCGTGGTGAGCAGGACGTTGACGAGCAGCAGCAGGTCCATCGCCGCCGTCGGCAGCGGGATGAGGATCACGAAGATCAGGGCCGCGGCACAGGCCGGGAACAGCAGCCCGCGATGCTGGACGAGGAAGCGCGTGACACGGTTGTCGTGCAGCCTCTCTAGCATCGATCACCCTCCGCCCGGTTCATCCGACGGCCCTCCCCGAAAGCTGGTAGACGTAGGCCAGAATCTCGGCCACGGCCCGGTAGAACGGCGGTGGCACCTCCTGCCCCACCTCCACGCCGTAGTACAACGCCCGCGCCAGCGGCGGCCGCTGCACGACCGGGACGCCGTGTTGTTGCGCCAACTGCCGGATGCGCTCGGCGAGGAAATCGAGACCCTTGGCGGTGAGGCGGGGCGCGGTCATCGTGTCCGGCTCGTAGCGCAACGCAACCGCGTAGTGGGTGGGGTTGGTCACGACGACGTCGGCCCGCGGCACCTCGGCCTGGATGCGCTGCATGGCCAGGCGCATTTGCAGTTGCCGGCGACGCTGCTTGATGAGCGGGTCGCCCTCCATGCGCTTGAGTTCGTCGCGGACCTCTTGCCGGGTCATGCGGAGCTGGCGCTCGAGCCGCCAGCGCTGAACGAGGTAATCGACGAGCCCGAGAACCAGCAGGACGGCGCCGAGGCGTAGCGCCAGGTTGAAGATGAGGTCCGTGCTGAGCCCCAGCACGCCGCCCGGGTGCAACGCCCCCGTCGCCAGCACCTGGCGAATTTCACCGGCGATGGTCAGGTAGGCCACGCCCGCGATAATGCTCATCTTGAGCAGGCCCTGAACGAGACGGTTCAGCGCTTCGGCGGACACGAGGCGGCGAAACCCGGCCACGGGATCGAGGCGGTCGGGCTTAAAGCCGATCTTCTTCCAGCTCACCAGGAGGCCGGACTGCGCCATCGCGCCCGCCGCCGTCAGAACCAGCAGCAGGCCGAGAAACGGCAGGAGGATTTCGGCGGCGGCGCGGCCGACCTGAACACACCAGGGAAGCAGACCGGTGGGGCGCACGTCCGGCGGCTCGCCGAGGGCCCGCGTCATGCCGAGCATCTGACTCAGCATGGGGTGACCCAACGCCTTCAACAGGAGTATGCCGCCCAGCAGCACCACCGCCGCGGTGAGGTCCGCGCTGCGGGCGATTTGGCCCTGTTCGCGCGCTTCCTCGCGGCGGCGTACGGTGGGCTGTTCGGTTTTGTCGCCGGCGTCGTCCTGCGCCATGGGAGCGGGGTCTCCTGTCAGCCGGGGCCGATGAGCTCACCGAGCCAGCGGTACACGTGTTCGAGGGCGCTCAGCCACGCGTCCGTGGCAGAGGGCAGCGCCGCGGCCAGCACGAGGAATGCGACCAGGGATTTCACCGAGAAGCCGACGGCGATGATGTTCAGTTGGGGCAGCGTGCGCGAGATGAAACCTAGCGCCACGTTGACGAGGAACAGCGCCAGCAACGCCGGGGCGGTGACGCGCAGGGCCACTTGACCGCTCAGGTCCAGGACTCGGCACAGGAGTTCGCTGCCTGCCGTGCCGGTCGCCACCGTGGCCAATAGCGGGATGGACTCGAAAGTGTCGAGGCACGCGGCGAGCAGCGCGCGGTGCCCGCCGATCACGAGGTAGATCACAACGGCGAATTGCACCTGGAAGACGCCGACGACGGTCTGCTCCTGCTCGGTGTTGGGATCGACGAGCTGGCCAAAGGCCAAGCCGGCCTCCTGGGCCACGAGCTGACCGCCGACTTCGAGCCCGACGAAGCACGCCGCCGTCAGCAGACCGAGCAGCGCGCCGAGCAGCACCTCGCCGCCCAGGGCCAGCAGCACGCCGAGCGGCGTGTCGGGCGCGTCGGCGGGCAGGTGGACGAGCGGGGTGATCATGGCGGCCAGTCCGAGGATGAGCAGCGCGCGGAGTCGCGCGGGAATCGCCATCGCCCCGAGGACCGGCTGCCACATCAGCAGGCCCCCCAGTCGCGCCGCGACCAGGGCGAAGACCGGCAGCTTGAGATAGCCGGCGATCAGCTCGGCGGGCACGGCAGCATCCTCACGTCAGGTCTGGTGTGTGGCGCCGCTCCCGGGGCCCGACCGGAGGCCGCACGGAGACGTGCAAAGTGCAAAGCGCGAAGTCGGCGCTGTGCGCCGCGCCGACCAGTACGGCGCGTGCCGTTACGCACTTTGCACTCTGTACTCGGCACTGGGCAGTCCTCAGTAGCCCGCAAACAGCTCCTGCGAATACTCCAGTACGCGCTGGGCCAGCCACGGCACCAGGAAGACGGCGGCGGCCACCATGGCGACGATCTTTGGGACCATGCTCAAGGTCTGGTCTTGAATCTGCGTCACGGCCTGCACGAGGCTGATGACCAGACCCACGGCCAGCCCCACGGCCAGCACGGGGCCGGAAAGAAGCAACGCCGTCAGCAGCGCCTCGCGGCCCAGGTCCAAGGCCAGCGTCATGTCCATCGTCGCGTCTCCCTGTCGCGGCGGGCCGACGGTCCGGCGCGGCCGCCACCCTCAGCTCACACTGGCCATCAGGGCCCCGGCCACCAGGTGCCAACCGTCGGCCAGGACGAACAAGAGCAGCTTGAACGGAAGCGAGATCAACACCGGCGGCAGCATCATCATGCCCATCGACACCAGAACGGTGGCGATCACCATGTCGATGACCAGAAACGGCAGGTAGATGCGAAAACCGAGCACGAAGGCCACCTTCAACTCGCTCAGGATGAACGCCGGCACCAAGGCGGTCATCGGCACATCGCGCTCGTCGATCACCTCCTCGGCGGCCACCGTCCGCTTCACGGCGTATTCGTACATCATGTAGACATCCGGCTCATTGCCGGCGGCCTTGATCTGCTCGAACATGAAGCGGCGCAGCTCTCCGCCCGCCACGGCAATCGCGTCGAGCTGGTCCAGTTCCTCGTTGAGGTACGGTTTGATCGCGTGCTCGTGGATGCTCGACCAGGTGGGCGCCATGACGAGCAGCGTCAGAAACAGCGCCAAGCCCACGAGGATTTGCGAAGGCGGAAGCTGTTGCGTTCCCAGCGCTTGGCGCAGCAGCGTCAGGACCACCAGCATGCGCATGAAACACGTGGTCATGAGCAGAAGGCTGGGCGCCACCGTCAACAGCGTCAGCAAGACCAGGATTTGCAGCGAGTTGCTGAGGGCCTCGCGGCTGTTGGCCTTCGGCAGCCAGTGGCTCACGTCCGGGACGTACACCGGGGCGGCGGCCGTGCCCTCCGCCGGCGGCGGGTCCGCCGCTTGCCCCCACGCCGACGGGGTCAGGGCCAGCACGAACACCAGCAATCCCGCCGCGCCGCGCGGATTCAACCGCCGTGGCGGAGTGGGCCGGGCGCGCACTGTGAGGACCGCCGGAGTCACGGGCCACCTCGGAAGTCAATTCAAAAGGAAAAAGGCGGAATTCAAGAAGGCCCCGCTCAGAGATCGTCCGGCGAGCGGTCCCTCTTTCTCATTTTGCCTTTTTCCTTTCTCGTTCCGTTTCGTCATTCACGCCCGACGGCCACCGACCGCAGGCGTTGCACGGCGTCGGCGAGCGTCTGCCGCACGCCAGCCAACCGCCGCTCTTCGGGCACCGCCAGTTCATCGAGTGCGTGCCCGGTCGCGGACGAGTACCCGACGGCCTCCCGCTCCAGGCAGCGGTCGAACTCGGCGCTGTGGCTGTCCGGCCGGCGTTGCGCTGCCTGCCCGGCCAGGGCGGCCGTCAGGTCGGGGTCTTGGATCACGTCCAGGGGCCGCACCGCGTCGGCGGTGGCGCCGAGCAGCACGAGCCGCGGCCCCACGCGCACGAGGTACAAGGACTGTCGCGGGGACAACGCGGCCCGGCTCAACACTTCAATCAGTCCGGGATGGCGGACGCGCGGCGACCAGCGGCCGCCACGGGCGGCCGCGACGCGATACCCCCACGCCAGCAGCACGATCAGGGCAACCACGCCCCCCAGCGCCAGGGTCGTGCGGAAGCCGGCGCCGCGAACCGCGGACGGCGGAGACTCGGCGCGCCCGGCCGGGGCCGAGCGGCGCGGCAGCGGGCGGGCGTCCATGCGCGGGGCCACGATGTCGGGTGAAGCCCAAGCATCGTCGGGGATGGGAACGCGCTGGGTGGCGGCCGGCGGGCCGACTTGGCCGTCGGTCGCCGGGGGCGTGGGTTGGGCGGCCGCGGCCGTCGCCAGGCCGAGGATTCCCAGCACAATCAGGGTGGCCATCCGTGGCGCTGTGATTTCCATAGGTCGCGGTCAGGCCGGTTCCAGCTCCGGGACCGGGCTATGAATCGCGTTGATACGGACGCAGAAGTTGTCGTTAAGCACGAGGACCTCGCCCCGGGCGATGAGCCGCTCGTTGACGTAGATGTCCACGGGGTCGCCGGCCAGCTTGTCCAGCTCAACCACCGACCCGACGCCCAGCCGCAGCACGTCTTCGATGTACATGTTGGTGCGGCCCAGCTCGATCTTGACATCAAGCTGCACGTCGTCGAGCAGGTCGATCGTCGAAGCCGCCGGCGGCTCGCCCCGCGGCAGCTCCGGAGCGGTGAACGGCTTGGCGTCCTCCGGGGAGACGCGCACCGGCACCGCGCCGACGACGGCCGGGCCCGCATTCTCCGCTGGTGCCGCTGTCGCTTGGCCGCCGGAGGCTTCCGCCATCGCTTCCGCGATGGACCGCTCAAGGTCCGCGTCGGCCTCGGTGCTCGCGGCGACGGCCGAGAGCCCCTCGGCCGCGGGGCTGGGGCTCGGGCCGCCGGCCAGTTCAGCGGACAGGGCGTCGAGTTCGTCTTGGCTCAGTGAATTGCCCGCGTCGGGTGCTGGCGACGCGGCCGGTTCGGCGGTCACCGCGCCCGGCTCCGCGGGCGGCGACTCGGCTTCGGTCGCGGGCACCACGGTCGCCTCGGGCGTAGTCTCCGTTGACTCCGCCGCCGAGGTATTCGGTGTGGCCGGCTCCCCCGTCGTCTCGGGTGTGGCTGGTTCACTCGGAGTTTCCGACGCGGTGGGTTCCGTCGGCGTCTCGGAGGCCGCCGGTTCGCTCGGCACCACCGCCGCCACGGGTTCGCTCGGCGTCTGGGGTGCCGTCCCCCGCGCCTCGGGAGCCGCGGCCTCGGGCGCGTCCGGCGCGGCGGCGCTGGGCCCGGCGCCGGCGGGCGTCTCGGGGGCGTTGGATTCGGGCGTTTCGTCGGGCATCAGGGCTGACCGTTCGCCGACTTACAGGGCTCGGACTCCGCTAGTCCGAACGCATCGGGACAAAGCGCGGGATGAGTACGCGCTGTACGAGGATTTCATCGCGGCTGATCTCGCGGAGGCCTTCGAGCAACTGCTGTCGCAGGGCCCGCAGGTCGTCCTCGCGCAACATGCGGTCGTTGGCGCCGCGGACGATGCGGGCGATGCGATCACCGATCTCCGCGCCGCGCTCTTTGGCCAGCGTCTCCGTCCGCTCTTTGGCGTCCAGCGGGACAACGACGCTGATGTCCAGGTCGTAAATGTAAAGTCGGCCGCTCTTGTCGTTCGGGACGCGGAAGCCCTTGACCAGCAGCACCTCGGCGACGCCGACCGGCTGCGTGGCCACCGGGCCCTGCACCGCGTGCTGTCCCTCGCCGTGGGCGGCCTCCGGTCCCCCGCCGGCGACCTTGAACAGGACGCCGAAGACGACGGCCTCGGCCAAGGCCACGCCCACGACGATGATGGCCGTCTTGGGGAGCTTCTTCTTCGGAGCGGCTTCGGGTGACGGAGCGTCGCCGGCCATCGCCTCGCCTCAACTACCATGACTGCGGCCGCCGAGCGGCCTGGGCGGCGTGACCCGGCCGGCCGAGCGCCGGGGGGCACGCGTTCACCCCCATTATCGACCTTCGCGCGCGGGGGGTTCACCGCCCGCGCGGCCCGCAGCACACGCCCCACCTCTTATCAGACGCGCCCCGCCTCACAGGGCACAATATGCGCCGCCGCGCAAAGTCGTCTGCGCTATTGCCGTTCGGGCGCCATCGACGGCGCGGGGGCCGCGAACGCGCGCAGCGAGCGGAAATACTCGATGGCCCGCCGGACCACTTCGTCCAGCGCTTCCCGCACCACGACCTGCTCGCCGTTCAGCAGGGCGATCATTGTGTCGGGGGTCTCCTCGATGCTCTTGATCTGGTCGGCGTTCAAGACGAAAGGCCGTCCGTTGAGGCGGGTGAGCCGGATCATGCGATGCCTCCGCTGCCCGCGACCGGCGAGAGCACCGCAGTCCACGATCCGAGACCTGCTTGAACCGACGTCCGCACGTTCACTTCCGCGATCCTCGATGCTTGCCGCCGCTTGAAGACTGCCAGCGGAAGCCACCACGGTAGTGATGGGCGACCTGGCCTCGCGCTGGCGTGCGGGGCCCAGACAGGCGTTCTACCGCAGCGTCATGAGCAACTGGTCCATCATCTCATTGGCCACGCTGATGACCCGGCTGTTGGCCTGAAACCCGGCACTGGAGGTAATCAACCCGATGAACTCGCGGGCCAGGTCCACATTGGACATCTCCAGCGCCCCCCCGTGGATCAGCCCCGCCCCCAACGTCCCCGGGATGGAGACGGCCGGCGGACCGGAGTTCGGCGCCACGCTGAAGAGGTTGTCGGTCTCGGCGACCAGGCCGGCCTCGTTGGCAAACGTCGCCAACGCCACCTGACCGATCGGTCGCGTCAGGCCGTTGGTGAATACCCCCGTGATCGTCCCATCGTTGCCGACCGCGAAGCTGATCAGCGAGCCGGGGGGGTAGCCGTCCTGCTCGGCGAGAATGACGTTCGACGTCTCCGTGGACAGGCCGTTGAGCTCCTCAAGGTTCAGCGTGAACTGCACGGGAGAGGCGGCCCCCGTGTCGGTGCGGTTCAGCGAAAACGTGTTGCCGCTGGCGCTGACGAAACGCCCCTCGGTGTTGAAGGTCACCGTCCCCGTCCCGAGCATTTGCGGCTCTTGCCCCGGGGCCGCGGATTCGAGGTAGTACCGCCAGACCGGGCCGGTGTTCGGTGTGCTTTCGAGCGTGAACGCGGCATTCACGGGGATGGGGTTGCCGAGCGAATCGTACACGGTGAACGACGTGAAGACGCCGCCGCCCACGGCCGCGGCTGTCTGCGTCATCTGAAACGGCAGCGGCTGGCCGGCGTTGGTGCTCACCAGGTCGGTGCTTCGGACGCGGAGGGCGTTGGGCAAACCGGCGTTGCTGCGGATGACGAGGGCCCCATTCTCGATCACCACGCCCGGGGTCCCTGGCAACGCGGGGTCCACCTGGATGCCCAGGGACTCCTGAAGCCACGCGGCAAAATCGCCGAGCGTGGAGCCGGTGGTCCCCACGGTGAATTGCCGTGCCGGCAGGACGCGCTCCCCGCGCGTGGCCCCGCTGACCGTGATGACGTCGCCGGTGGCGAAAAGGGTCATTCCGGGTTGTGTCGCCGAACGCAGGTCCGACAGGGCCGTCGCCGCGGTCGCCGCGGCCCCGCCGCCGTTGACGAACGCCTGCGACGCGAACGCAGCCCCCTGCGTGGCGATGGCCTCGGCGGCGGAGAGGTCGCCGTCGAGTGCGACGTTCTGGGTGGCGCGGGCCACGTTAAGGCGTCCGAGGGGGATGTCCAGCGGACGGAGTGTGCCGGGGATGATCGTGAAGTTGTCGTCCACGCCGAAGCCCTGCACGCGATACCCGTCCATCGTCACGAGCTGGTTGGCGGCGTTGAGCACGAAGGAGCCGTCGCGGGTGTAGAAGACGCGGCCGTTGGGGTCGTGGACGACGAAGTAGCCGGCCCCCTCAATCGCCATGTCGCTGGGAACGCCCGTGGTCTCGACGGCCCCGCCGGTGGTCAGCCGTTGTGTCGTCCCCACCAGGGCCCCGTGGCCGATCTGCGAGGGGTTGGTGCCGCCGCTGGTGTCGCTGGGCGGGGTGCCGCGGGAGAGGGTCTCGGAGAACTGCGTCTGGAACAGCGTCCGCGAGCCCTTGAAGGCGGTCGTGTTGACGTTGGAGATGTTGTGACCGATGGTCTCAACCCGCGTCTGGTTGACGTTCAGGCCGCTCAGGCCGGTGTACATGGCGGAGGTCAGGCCCATGAGATATCCTCGAATATCATGTCAGAAGGACAAAGGAGAAACGCAAAATGAGAAAAGCCGGCCTGCGCCGCTTCACTTTGCATTGAGCGCTTTTCCTTTTGCCTTCTCCTTGGTGCCGGTTTCCTGGGCCGACGTGATGCGCGTCACGTCCGCCGCCCGCACCGCCTGGCCGGTGTCCAGCTCGAGCACCGCGGTGCCGTCCGGGTCGAACCGGACGCCGGTCACGATTCCCTGCACCTCGCTGACGGTGCCGTCGGACGCCGTAACACTGGCGACGACGAACTTGCCGAGCAGGTCGCTCGCGCCGGCGGTGCGCTGCTGGCGGCTCAACTCGCTCAAGGTGTCGGTCAACTGCTTGGACAGCTCGATCGTGCGGATCTGCGACACCTGGCCGATCATGTCGGCGGTCTTCGCCGGCTCGAAGGGGTCCTGCTGCTGGAGTTCCGTCACCAGCAACTTGAAGAAATCCTCGCTGCGCAGCGCATTCAAGTCGCGCCCCGCACCGGCCACCTCCGCGGACCGCGTCGCCCCCACGGTTCCCGTTTGCATGGCCAACACCTCGCCCAGGGCGCCCGCCGTGACGGGCGCCGGTCGCGTGGGCGGCGGTCCTCGCCGACCCTACGCCCAGAGGTTCACCCGCGACTCCGTCGCCGGTTCGACAATCCACTCCCGGCCCACCGCCGGGGCTTCCTCCGCCGACCAGTCGCCTGCTGGGGAGTCCGTTCCCCCGTGCGCCCCGCCTCCGGCAGAGCCTGTGTCCCGCTGGGCCGACGCCTGGTCGTGCCCGAAGGGGACATCCGAGGGCTGCGGCTGGGAGTCGGGGCCGTCGCCGGCCTCCGGGGCCCGGATTTCGATGCGGTCGAGGTAGATCCCCGACGCTTCGAGACCCTGCCGCAGTGTCTCGACCTGCTCGTGAAGCAAGCGCTGTGCCGCCGGGGTCTGCGTCTCAATCCGCAGGCTGAGGTTCTCCTTGCGCAAGTCCATATGGACACGAACGGTACCGAGCTCTGGCGGATCGAGGCGCAGTGTGGCCACGGAGCGCTCCTGACCGATCCGCGAGTGAACGAGGCGCAGGATTCGCTCAATGTTCACGTCTGGATTGCGCGTCGTCTCACCGGCCTCCGGCGGCGCGGCCGTTGCGCCGGTTGCCTTGCGGGCGGCGCCGGGAGCGGACGGCGCGGCAGCCACTGCGGCGGACGACGCCGCGCGCGGAGCGGCGGTCACGCCGGCCGTGGTGGCTCGGGTGCTGGCCGTCACCGCCGTCACCGCCGACTTGCCAGCCGAGCCCACCATCTGTTCCCTAGCGGCCGTCGCGCTGTGAGTCGCCATGCCCGGCGCGGCGGCGGCCAGTGCAGGCGGCGCCGGGCGCGTCGGGCCGGGCGCGGAGGCCGGCGTGCGTTGGGACTGACCCGCCGCAAACGGGTCCATTCCCTTCGCCGGCTGCCCCGCCGACGTGGGGGCGCCCTTGCTCGAGTTCACGACAGCGGCCGGCGTGCCCCCGTGGCCGGGCGTGACGCGCTGGGGGTCGGGTGTGCTCGGACCGGGTTCCACTACGTGCGTCAGCGCGTGCCGGAAGCCCACCGTACGCTCACCGGTTTGCTGTCGAAGCTGGGCCTGACGCTGCTCGGCCCGGGCGGCCGGCGTGCCCGGGCGCTGCTCGCGCTCGGCGGCCTTCAATTCGTCGGAAGGACGCGGGGCACCGGCCGCCGCGGCGACCTGCTGCTGAATCTCGTCGTCGCGGCGTCGGAGGCGCGTCTCGCGCTGCCGGACGTTGTCATCGTGGCGGACCTGCTCAGTCGCTGAGCGTTGCAGAAGCTGGATGAGCTGCGGCAGGAGGGTCGTGCGGGCATCGCCGGCGGACGTCCGGCCGGCCGGGGCAAGCGGGTTGACCTGCATGGGCGCACCTACGGGGCGCTGCTGCCGTCCGCCGTCCCTGACGTTCGGGCATAGCTGTCCATTCCTTGCAGACGGATCTGCTCCAGCAGATCGGTTTGGATCTTCAGTTCCTCGGGGGTCCGAAACTGGTCGAAGATGCGTTTCACCGTCGCCTCATCCAGCGCGTTGAGCAGCCGAATGGCGTCGGCGGGCTGCTTCTGCCAAGTGCGCAGGACGTGCTCCTTCGCCTGCCGCGGCTGGAGGTTCACCACGATCTCCAGCTCCTTCTGGAAACCCTCGTCCCGTGCCACTTCCTTGATCTTCTCGCGTTGCTTGGTGAACTCGGTCCGCTCCGTCACCAGGCGCTCGTGCTCCTGCATCACGTGTTGCAGGGCCTGATCGAGCAGCCGGCGTTGGGCCTCCAAGTCGCGGGCCGCCCGCTCCGCCTCGAGCATCTCCAGGTGCTCGCGCCGGCGAAGCTGACGGACTTCCTCCTCCGTGG
This sequence comes from Planctomycetota bacterium, assembly GCA_040755725.1. GTDB lineage: Bacteria > Planctomycetota > Phycisphaerae > UBA1845 > Fen-1342 > JBFMAI01. Next base: position 87,370 of record JBFMAI010000039.1, read on the forward strand.
GGGCGCGCGGCACTTCGGCCGCCGCCGGCATGACGTCCGTTCCGCCTGTGTCCGTCTTCGCACCCGCCTCATCCAGCTCGCCGCGCAAGACGGCGGCGATCTTCTCAAGGCGCGAGCCGGTCAGGCGTCCGGTGGCGCGGAGGTAGCCCGCGAATCCGCCGCCGGCCAGCACGGCCGCCAGCGCCAGCGTGGCGACGAAGCCGTAGAGCTTGCGAAACACCGCGCGTCAAAGCTCCGTCCATGGGCCAGGACGCGGCACGGAGGCCGGCCGGACGCCGACACTCCCCGCCGAGTCAAAGCTGTTCGTAACCGAGCAACTGCCGTGCCAATTCGTCGGCGGCAGCCTGTTCCTGCCGCTCGCGCTGCTTGAGATAGGCGGCGTGGCGTCGCGCGCGCAGCGTCTCCACGGCCCGCATCCGGGTGCGGGCGTGCTGCCAGGCCGCCCGCAATTCTTGCAGGCCGCGCTCCAATTCCGCCCGTTGCAGGTGCCGTTGGGCGATCTGCCGACGCAGATACGCCACCCACGCCCGCCCGCGTTGCAGCGCCCCCGGGTCGAGCCGGCCCTGCCGCTGCTCGCGGAGCAGCGCTTCCTGCTGCCGCAGGATTTCGTCGGCGGTCTGGCGATTGAGGTGGTCAAGCTGCGCAATCTCCGCGCGACGGGCGGCAACTCTGCGCTTCGCCTGCTGCTCCTCCGACTGCCGCACACGGAGCAGGGTCTGTAGCCGAAACTGGAAGCGCCGCGCCAAAGGTCATGACCTCCAAGGCAATGCAAAAGGAAAAAGGCAGAATGGAAAAAGCACGCTCCGTGCGCCGGCGCTTTTCATTGTGCGTTCGTCCTCTTTCATTTCCCGCACTCCCCCCTGTCATTTTGCATTCTGCCTTCTTCCTTCTTCATTTCTGCGCTCCAGCGCCTGCCGCGTGCCTTCCAGCCGCCGGCCCAGCTCCTCCAGGGCGCGGACGGTGTCGCTGAAGGGATAGCCGGCGTCCTGCGGCTGCGCGAGGAACGTGTCAATGACCGGCCGCATCTGCACGGCCAGGTCGTAGTCCGGGTTCGTGCCGGGAACGTACGCGCCGATGCTGACCAGGTCCTCGATGTCCCGCCAGATCGCCAGCACCCGCCGCACCGCGAGCGCGGCCTGCTGCTGCGCGGCACTCGTGACGTCGGGCGCCACGCGGCTGATGCTGTTGAGCACATCGACGGCGGGGTAATGACCGCGGTTGGCCAGGGTGCGCGACAACCAGATGTGTCCGTCGAGAATGCCGCGCACGGCGTCGGCCAACGGCTCGTCGATGTCATCCCCTTCCACGAGCACCGTGTAGATGCCGGTGATGCTGCCGCGCGCCGTGCGACCCGCCCGCTCCAGCAGCCGCGGCAGGAGGGCGTACACGCTGGGCGGGTAGCCCTTCGCCGTCGGCGGCTCGCCCGCGGCCAGCCCGATCTGACGTTGGGCCATCGCCATGCGCGTCAGCGAGTCCATCAGCAGGAGCACGTCCAGGCCCTGGTCGCGGAAGTACTCGGCAATCGCGGTGGCGTGCAGGCAACTGCGCACGCGCAACGCCGGGGCCTCATCCGACGTGCACACCAGCACGACGCTGCGGGCCAGCCCGCCCGGACCGAGATGACGCTCAATGAAGTCCCGCACCTCCCGCCCGCGCTCGCCGACCAGCACCACCACGCTCACATCGGCCTGCGTGTGCCGGCAGACCATCCCCATGAGCACGCTCTTGCCCACGCCGGTACCGGCGAAGATCCCAAGGCGCTGGCCACGCCCCGCCGTCAGCAGCCCGTCGATCGACCGGACCCCCAATCCCAGCGGCTGGTCGATGGAGCGGCGCTCCAACGCCGGCGGCGCGCCGCGAAACAGTGGGTACCGGACGTTCAGGCGCGGCGGCGGGCGACCGTCCAACGGGCGGCCCTGCGCGTCGATGACGCGGCCGAGCAGGTCGAAGCCGACGGGGACGCGCGGCGGGCCGCTGAGGCAGCGCACCGGGTCGTCGGGCGCAACGCCGGTGGCCTCCCCGAACACGGAGAGCACCGTCTGCCCCTCGCGTAGGGCGACGACCTCGGCGTCGAGCGGGCCGTGGTGCCGCGTCTGGATCACGCAGCGCGAACCGATCGGAACGGGCAGTCCCGCCGCCCCGACCATCAGGCCGCGGACCGCGCTGACGCGCCCCGCGATGTGCTCGCTGATGAGCGTTTCGACCTCGCGGGCCACCGCGGTGAACACGCTGTCCGACGGACGTGTCTGCGAAGGCGTCGCCACGAGCGAGGAGGCCGCACTCATGGTTACTCCTCGTCGGCGGCAGGCGTGGGGCCCCCGTCTCCCGCGGTCTCCGAGAGCGTCGTCGGGTGCTCACACAGAACGGAGGCAATGCGGTCGAGTTGCGTGCGGATGGTCGCGTCGATGCGCACCTCGCGGCAGCGCAGCACGCAGCCGCCTCGCTCGACCGTGGGATCGGCCGCAATGGTCACGTGGGACTTGGCGCCCGCCTGTTCCAACCAAGCGGCGTCCGCCGTTTCCAGCAGCGCGTGATCGTCCGGGTGGAAGCGCAGCTCGACATCGCCGTGCTGCCGCACACGCTCCAGCAGTGCGCGGGCGTTGGCCTGGGCGGGGGCGGTCGAGCGGGAGCTCTCGATCTTGCACACGCGGCGGGCCACCGCCAAGGCGAGTTCGATGAGACCGGATTCGGCCGTGGCGAGCAGACTGCGCTTGGAGCGTTCAAACTCGGCCAAGCCGGCTTCCAAAGACCGGATCAGCTCGGCGACACGGCCCTGGGCCGCGGTGAGGGCTTCCTGGCGGGCCTCCTGAAAGGCGGCCTCACGGCCGGCGCGGCGGCCCTCGGCCACACCGTGTTGGTACGCTTCGTCGTAGCGGCGCTGCGCCTGCTGACGTACATGTTCCTCGGCGGCGGCGGCGCGCCGTTGTCCCTCGGCCAGGAGCTTCTGGGCCTCGGCGCGGGCGCGGGCGAGAATCGCCTTGGCCTCCGCTTCCATGTCCGGGAACGTGAACAGCCCGGGCGACGGGACGGACTCGCGGCGAATCACACTGCCCATGCGCGAGGTCCTCCGGGACCGCTAGACGATCAGCTCGCCCTCGCCGCCGCGGCCGGCGATGATGACTTCGCCGGCGTCTTCGAGGCGGCGGACGACGTCGACGATCTTCTGCTGGGCGGCCTCGACGTCGCTGACGCGGACGGGGCCCATGTACTCCATCTCTTCCTGGATGAGCTGGCCGGCGCGCTCGGACATGTTGCTGAAGATCTTCTTCTTGAGGTCGTCGCTGGCCGTCTTGAGCGCCAGGGCCAGCTCCTCGTTCTCGACTTCCTTGAGCACCGCCTGGATGCCCTTGTCGTTGACGCGGATGATGTCCTCGAACACGAACATCAGGCGACGGATCTCCTCGACGAGCTGCGGGTTGTCCTCTTCGAGCCCTTCGAGGATGGCTTTCTCCGTGGCCCGGCCGGCCATGTTGAGGATCTCGGCAACGGCCTGCACGCCGCCCACGCGCTCGAAGCGCTCGCTCACGAGGCCGGCGAGACGCTTCTCCAGGCCGCGCTCGACCTCCTTGATGACGTCGGGGCTGGTCTGGTCCATGTTGGCGATGCGCGAGACGACTTCGATCTGGCGCTCGGTCGGCAGGGCGGAGAGGATGTCGGTGGCCATGCCCGGCGGCAGGTGCGACAACACCAGCGCGATGGTCTGGGGGTGCTCCTCCTGCAAGAACGTCACCAGGTTTTCTTTTTCCGTCTTCTGGAGGAAGTTGAACGGCTGCTCGTGGACTTGGTGCTCAATGATCGACATCACGCGCCGGGCGTCGTCGGGCGGCAGCGTCTTGGACAGCAGGGCCCGGGCCCACGACATCCCGCCGGCATCCACGTACTGCCGGGCCATGAGCAGGTTGTAGAACTCGCGGATGACGTGGTCGCGGACTTCGGGCGAGACCGCGTCGATGGCGGCGATCTCGCGGGTGATCTCCTCGATCCGGTCCGCGTCCATGCCGCGCATGATCTTGGCCGCGGTATCCTGCTGTAGCGCGACCAGGAGCACGGCGGCCTTGCGGGCCCCGCTCAGGTCGTCAACGCTCTTGATTTCCGTGCGATAGGTACCGCGTCCCATCGGTCAGGGTCCCACCAGTTAATGCCCAAGGAAAAGGGAAAAAGGAAAAAGAAGAAACGCATTTCTCCACGAGGGTCTTTCAATTCGGCCTTTTTCCTGTTTCATTTCACTACTCACGGCGCTTCGTCACGGTACTGCTCGTTCCGCTGCACCCACTGCTCGGTCAGGGCCGCCACCATCTCCGGGTCGGCGTCCACCATCTGGGCAATCTGCTCGATCATCTTGCGCGTCTGCACGGTGGCGGCGTCCACCTCCTGCGCCACGAGCATCCCCTCGGCGACCGCCGACTGCTCGATGGGCGAGGCCAACTCCGCCTCCCGGCCCGGTGCGCCGGGCCCCGCGCCCGGCTCGCCGGCGTGTCGGCCGCCCCCCTGTCGCGCGATGCGCCCGGCCACGGTGGAAACATCGGCGGCCGCGGCTTTGGCGGCTTCGATCGCCTCTTTCGGCAAACCCAGCTCGAGCCCGAAGGCTTCGCCCACGTCCCCCTTGCGGGCCATGCGCAGCATCAGACCAAGCGACACCAGGGCCAGCAGGGCCAAGCCGGACTGCGGCCCATAGCGCTTCGCCAGATCGAACGCCTCTTCAAGCGTGCCCGACGGCCCCGTCACGCCGGGCTCGGTCGCGCTGTCGTAGTAGCGCGAGATGGCCACGTTCTCCTCGGCCTGCGGGACCACAAGCTGCACAACCTGACCCAGCAGACGTTTTCGCTCGCGTTCGAACACTTCCTCGATCCGGGCATCCGTCGGTGACTCCGCCGACGGGTTGGCCCGCCGGTACACGCCCTCCAGGTAGCTGTGCGACAGACTGATGGCGGCGGTCACGCGGGCCACGTCGCCCGGCGGCGTACTCTCGACACGTCGCGTGAGCCCGACCTCGGACTCGGTTTCGCTGGTTTCCTGTTCGTGGGACTCATTTTGGCCGCCGGCGCCGGCGGCCAAGCCGACGTTGGGCTGGACGCCGGGCTGATCGCTGGTGGCCCCGCGCACCGTCTGCTCGCGGCTGGTGCGTTCGGACTTGGGGACGCCCTTGAGCGGCTGCTCGGTCTGGATGTTGCTGGTGGTGGAGTTGAGCGTCACCTGCACGCCGACGAGGGCCTTGGGGTCGGGAATGATCCCGCGGAGCTTCTGCGCGTAGCGCAGCTCCTCCTTGGCCAGCTTGCGATCAAGCTGGGTGGTGACTTCGTGTTCACTGTCCCAATCCAGGGCGACGCGGCCCGTCGTGGCATCCACCACCTCGACGTTGTGCGCCGGCAGCCCGGACACGGCGCCCGCCACCAGCCGGGCCGCCGCCAACGCCAACGTACGGGACACCTCCTGCCCGGACTTCATGACCAGCGTGACGCTGGCCGAGCTGGGCGGCTGCGTCCGCGTAAAGGACTTCTTTTGTGTGCCGAGGTTCAGGAAAACGCTGGCGCTGCGCACGCCGTTGAACTGCCGCAGCACCTGCTCCAACGCTTGCTGGAGCGCGAAGGTCCAGCGCCGGTTGCTCTCCTCCATCGAAATCCAGGGGTCGGATTCCTTGATGAGGGCGGCGAAGCCGGCACTCGTGTCGGCGGGGAGCTTCTCCTGCTGCTGGAGCTGGGCGTAGAGGGCCTGGCGGTTGGCCGCGGCACGGACATAGATGCGGCTCCCGCGCACCTCGAACGGTTCGTTCATGGCCTCCAGGCCGCCGCGCACGAGAGCCAGGTCGTCGGGCGACAGGTCTTGTTCGAGGAGCGGGACGTACTCCGGGCGGGCGGCCCATTGCACCAGGCCGATGAGGGAGACCGCGACCAAGGCCCCGCCGAGCAACAGCGCCACGCGCTGCGAGGAGTTGATGTCGCGCAGGCGTTGCAGGAGCTGGGCGATCAGTTGCTGGAGCGCTGCCATCCTGCGGGCTCCGGGCGGACTCCGCCGCCCTCACTGCGTCAGGGTCGGCCCCGGAGGCCGGCCCGGCGTCCCCGTCCGTCGGCTCCGCCGACCGGCGCCCGCGCCGCACGCGGACTTCTGCCGCCTACACGCGCAACTGCTTCAGCTCGCTGTAGGCGTCCACGAGCTTGTTGCGAATCTCCATCAGGAGACTGAAAGCCACCTCCGCTTTGCGTGTGGTGGCCAGCACGGCCGTGATGTTGTCGCTCTCGCCGGTCAGCAGACTCTGCACGCCGGCGTCGGCCTCGGCCTGCATCCGGTTGACTTCCTCGATCTGCCGGCGAAGCAGGGCGGCGAACCCGTCGCCGCCGCCGGGTTGCGGCCGCAGGTCGGTTCCCGGCGGTCGGACCGGGTTGATCGGGCCCAACGGGGTGCTCGAAACCGGGTCAACCATGCCACTCTCCGCGGGCGGCGTCACCGGGCGCGCGGGCGCCGGCGACCCGCCTCACCGCATCAGGCCAACAGCCGCAGCGCCTGCTGGACCATGCTCCGCGTGACATTCAACATGCCCGCGTTCACGTCGTAGGCCCGACTGGCGGCCAGGGCGTCCACATACTCCATCGTGATGCTGACATTGGGGAGTTGAACGTAGCCGTCGGGACCGGCATCCGCGTGCCCCGGGTCGTACTTGCGCCGGAACGGGCCGGGGTCGGTGCGGACCTCGTGAACGTGTACGCCGGGGCCGCCCCGCCCGTCGCCCGTCTGGAAGGTCACGTACCGGCGGCGGAACGGCTGGCGGGAACCATCGGCCTGCCGGGTGACCTCGGCATTGGCGATGTTGCCGGCGATGACGTCCATGCGGATGCGCTGGGCGGTCAGGGCCGACGTGCTGGTGTCCAAGGCACGGATCATTCAACGCGTCCTCGTATGGCCCGCAGGAGGCTCTGGAAGCGCCCGCGCAGGAAGCTGGTCGTGACCTCGTACGACAGGCCGTTCTGCGCTACGTCCGCCAGGAGCCGCTCCAGCCGGACGTTGGTGCCGTCGTGAAACAGGACGTTGGCCGCGGGCTCCTCGACCGGCCGGGCCCGCAGGTGTCCGTCCGGCCCCGGCGCGAATTGCGCGTTGCCGCGCAATTCCAGCCGGCGGGCTCGCGTCCGCTGCCCGCGTTCCAGGGCCTCCTTCAGCGACGCCTCGAACGCCGCCGGATCGAGCCGCTTGGTCGCGTAGTCGGGCGTGTCCACGTTGGCGATGTTCTCGGCCAGGACTTTGTGGCGTTGCTCGGCGAACTGAGCGGCGAGCTCGATCGCGTGCGTCGTGCGGGAAGCCGTCAGCCGGTCGATCCACATGGCCGAAGTCCTGTCAGCGGGCGCTCTCGGAAGTCCCCGTTGCAAGCCGCGTGCCACGGACGGAAGGGCCCGCGCGGAGGCGGCAGCGTCGAGTCAGGGAGCGAAAAGGCAAGCATGCAAAATGAAAGACGGCGGCTTGCGTCACGCTTGCTTCATTCTTCCTTTTGCGTCTGGCCTTGGTCCGCACGCCAAAGCGAGGCCATGCAGCCCACCACTGGCGTGGTGGGTTCGGTTGGCGACACCTAGGGGACCAGCACGGGAATGCGGCGACGACGTTCCTCGTGGAAACTGCCTTCCTCACGCCACTTCTTGAGCTTCAGGCCCAGGGTGCGCAGACCGATGCCCAGGGCCCGGGCCGTCTTCTCGCGGTGTCCGGCGAAGCGCTCCAACGTCCGCAGGATGAGGTCGCGCTCGGCGTCCATGAGGATCTGGCCGTCGCGGTACTGGAGTCCCTGGGCCGTCGCGGTGGCGGTCTTCAGCGGCCCGTGCAGCAGCGGCGCGACGGTGGCGGCGGTGACTTCGCGGCCGGCCTCTAGAACGCAGACCCGCTCGCACAGGTTCTCCAGTTCACGAACATTGCCGGGCCAGGCGTAGTCCTGGAGCATCTGGATGGCGTCCGGCGTGAAGCGGGGCCGGTCGCGGCCTTCGCGCCCGACCGCCCGCGTGACAAAGTGGTCCATCAGCAGTGGAATGTCCTCGCGGCGATCGCGGAGCGGCGGAACCTCGATCGGCAGGACGCTGAGGCGATAGTAGAGGTCCTCGCGGAAGCGGGCCTTGGCCGCCCAGTCCCGGAGGTCGCGGTTCGTGGTGGCGATGACGCGCACGTCCACGCGCCGCGTGACCGAGCTGCCGACACGTTCGTACTCGTGCTCTTGCAGAACGCGGAGCAACTTGGCCTGGAGCGGGGGCGCGATCTCGGACACCTCGTCCAGCAGGAGCGTGCCGCCGTCGGCCAGCTCAAAGCGGCCCTTGCGCATGCGGTCCGCGCCGGTGAAGGCCCCCTTCTCGTGGCCGAAGAGCTCACTCTCCAGCAGCGTGGGCGACAGGGCCGCGCAATTCACGCACAGCATCGGCTGACTGGCCCGCGGCGAGGCGGCGTGGATGGCCCGGGCGATGACCTCCTTGCCGGTGCCGCTTTCGCCGGTGATCAGCACGGTCGCGGAGCTCTGGGCCACGCGCTGGACCTTCTCCAGCACGGGGCGCATGGTGGGCGACTGGCCGATCAGGTCGCGGTCGCGGTTGAGGTCCTCGATCGTGCGCCGGAGGATCTCGTTATCGCGCAGGAGAGTACGTTCGCGCAGGGCGCGCTCGATGACGATTTCGATCTCCTGGCCGTCGAAGGGCTTCTGGATGTAGTCGAACGCCCCGAGCTTCATGGCCTCGACCGCAGTCGGTACGGAGGCGTGCGCGGTCATGAGCACGACGGGGACGTCGATGCCCAGGCGGCGCAGTTCGCGCAGCAGGGCGACGCCGTCCAGACCGGGCATGCGCAGGTCCGTCAGGATGACGTCAAAGGACTGCTGCTTGATCATGGTCAGGGCTTCCTGGGCGCCCTCGTAGGTGAGCACCTTGTGGTCGAGGGCGGCCAGGGTGGCCTGAAGCGAATCCCGCATCATCGCCTGGTCGTCAATCACGCAAATGCAAGCCATGGTTTCTCCTTGACCTACGCGGCGCTGAACTGGCGCTCGGCGGCGCCCGGCCCCTCCGCCTCGGTCGCCGACGCCTCGGGCAACCACACCACGAACACCGCTCCGCCCCCCGGCCGGTTGGCCGCCTGCAACCGCCCGCCGTACGCTTCCGTCAGTCGGTGGGCGATCGTCAGCCCCAAGCCGGTCCCGTGCTGCTTGGTGGTGAAGAAGGGGTCGAAAATGCGATGCTGGATTTCCTCAGGCAGCCCGGTGCCCTCGTCGATGACGCGAATGGCCACCTGCCCGCCTTCCACGTCGGCCCGCAGGCGCACGACGCGTCCGGGCGGGGACGCCTCGGCCGCGTTCACGACGAGATTCACCAGGATCCGTTGCAGGCCGCCCGGGTCGGCGCGCACGGCGAGCGTCGTTCCGGGAGGGTCGATTTGCAGCTCGACGCGGCACACCGTGATGGTCTTGAGGGTCGCGTCGCGGACGCGCGCGAACAGATCGGCCACCGGGCACGCGGCGAGCTGGCGGTCGCGCGGGGCCAGGGCCAGCGTGTCCTGAACGACGGCCTCAATGGCCTGAATCCCGGCCTCGATCTTCTCGATGAGCTGGGTCGCGTGCGACAGGCGGTGCGCCCGGCACTCGTTCCGCAGGAGCCCGCTATAAAGCTGGATCGCCCCCAGCGGATTGCGCACTTCGTGCGCGACGCCGGCGGCCAGTTCGCCCAGGGCCGCCAGCCGGCGCCGCAGCTCCAGCTCGCGGTCCTTGCTGGCCAGCTCCTCCCGCAACCGCACGACCTCCTGTTGGAGGGCCTGGTGCGTGCGTTGCAGGCGGGCCGTCACGTCCATGTACTCGCGCAGCACGTCCGACAGCTCGTCGCCGCCGCTGGCCGGCGCCGGGTTGGGCGTGGGGGCCGTCATCCGTGACTCCTGTCGCGCGGCGGGGCCGAACCACCCGAAGGAGAGACGAAGGCGGCACGACGGCCCAACGCGGTGAGCGTGCTCACTCTTGGCATTTTTCCTTCTTCCATGTTCATTTCTTCGACCGCGACCACACCGCTCCCCTAGCCGGTCAAATCGGCCCCGGCCGCGCTGGGGGCCCCGGCGTTGCGGGCGTAAGCCGCGTTGGCCGTTTGCCCGCCGTTGACGCCGGCCATGTCGACGGCCAAGGCCTGCTTCCGGGCGGAGAGCATCGCGCCGTCTTCCTGGTCCGTGCGCAGGATGACCCGCAGCAGGCCGTTGATCTCCTGCAAGAGGCTCGAGGCCTGGTCCCGGACGGGATCGGGCAGAGCGGCGTAGAGGCCGTCCCAATTGCGGCGGAAGGGCGCCAACTCGTCGTTGAGGCGCGCCAGGGCGGCGACGAGGTCCTGCCGCTCCCGCAGGATGGCCAGCAACAGCTCGGGGCGGTCACTGGAAATCATGGTTCGCTGGCGGTCGCTGAGGGCCCGCAGTTTGACGTACAAGTCCCGCTGCTGGCCGAGCAGTGAGAGGAGTCGCTGGGGATCCAATTCACCTACGTGTGCGGTCATCACCTGCTCCTGCATGTCCGGGGCCCAGGGGCCCCGCCTCCGGCCGGCCACGTCCACCGGCCGACGGGGCGCGGGCGGCTAGGGCGAACCTCCGAAGGCGTCTCGAAACGGCGGCGTGGACGAAATCACCGTCAGGAACTGCTCCCAATCGGCGCGACTTCCGCCGCGTCGCTCGGCGAACGCCTGGGCGGGCATGCCGCGCAACAGCCAACGGGCCCGCTCAACGACGCGCGCGGCCTCGGTGACATCGCCCTGGCGCAGCAGCACGTTGGCGATCTGCACCTGGGCCGCCAGCGCCGGCGGCTGCCCGTCGTAACGGGCCGCGGCGTTGCGGTAGGCCGCCAACGCCGCTTGCAGCGTGTCCGGCCGATTGAGCTCGAAGAGGCAATCACCCCGGTAGAACAGCGCCAGCCGGGCATAGACACCAAGGGCGGCGTCCGTGCCGCCCGCCGTGTCGAGTTCCTGAAGCACCGCCGCGAACAACTCGGCCGCCCGGCGGAAGCGGTCTTCGCTTTCGGCGGCGGCGCGCGCGGGCGGCACATCGGGCGGGGTCGCGTCGCGCAGGGCGTAGGCACTGCGCCGGTGTGCGTTGGCCAGCGTGAAACGGACCCGCAGGTACTCCGGGTCGTCGGGATAGAGGCGCAGGAAGTCCTCCAGGCGGCTGATGGCCGCCGCGTACCGGCCGCGGTAGTAAAGCAGGTCGCACAGCGCCAGCAGGGCGTCGCGGTAGACCGCCGCGCTGGGCGAGATCGCGTCGTTCGTGAGCAGGGCGACGAGTGTTTGCTCGGCGTTGGCGTAGTAATCGGCTCCCAACGACACGAAGGCGCCGGCGCTGAGCACCAGGGCGCGGGAGGCTTCCTCCAGACGCGGGTAGGTTTCACTGACGCGGGCATACCAGCGGAGCGCCGCGAAGAGATCGCCGTGGGCCTCGTGGGCACGGCCGAGCTGGAGCATGGCTTGCGGCATGCGGGGGTGGTCCGACCGCCCCACGACGAACCGCTCGAGCATACGCTGCATGTCCGCCGGGCGCCCGGCGCGGTCGTACGCCTCCGCCGAAGCCCACAACAACTCGGCCAGCCGCGGCTCGTCGAAATTCACCAGGTCGGCCGCCTGCTCAAAGCGGCGGCCGGCGGCCTCGTGCAGCAACTGGCGTCGCGCGGGGTCGGCGGTCCCTGCGGCCGCGTTCACGTAGCCCTGCGCCAGGCGCTCCAGGAGATCGAGACGCCCTGGGGAAGCGTCGTCGGGCGTGACGTCGGCCGCCAACGCCATGTAGGCCAGGGCCGCGTCGGAGTCGGCGGTCCGGGTCCGCTCGCACAAGTCGAGCAGGGCCCGCTGCAACAACGCCAGGGCCGCGCGACGCCGGAACCCCATCTTGTGGGCTTCTTCCGCCGCAGCGCGAAAAGCTTCCAGGGCGGCGTCGGAACGGGACAGCGCCGCCAGGGCCAGGCCGCGCCCGATGCCGGCGGCCAGCTCGAGTTCGCGTCCGGGGTGCAGGTCGAGCACCTCATCGAAGCAGGACAAGGCCGCCTGCGGCCGGTCTTCGGCGAGGTGGATTCGGCCCATCAGCCAGCGGTTGAGGCTCGGCAGGTGACCGAAGGGGTCGAGTTCCGGGTGGCTGGTGGTGCCGACCTGGAGCCATTCGTCGATCCAGCGCACCAGCGGAGTGGCCTCCCCGGGGCGGCCCTCGTGGAGCAGGATCAAGGCCGAGAGGTACTCGTGGTACCCCTTGAGGTCGGAGGTCTTCAGCCGGTCCCCGTACTTGTCCACGAGCACCCGCGCTTGGGCGGCGTCCTGCTCGTCCAGGGCGTCGCGGACGGCGCGGTGCAGGCCCCACCACAGGTAGCCGGCGGACACGCTTTCGTCGGACAGCAGGTGAATCAGTGTTTGCCGGCGTTCGTCGGCCGCCTCCGGCCGCCGTTCCAGCAGGTCCACGAGTTCGCGCAGGGCGACGCGGCGTTCCTCGGCGGGCAGGCCGCCCTCCAGCGCGGCGCGGAACGTGCGTAGCGCGGCCTCCTCCTCTCCCAGCCATTGGTAGGCGAAAGCCCGCCAAATTAAGGCGGAGGGACGCTCGACCAAGCCGAGGTCGCGGGCCGCACGATCATGTTCGAGCAGTTGGCGGGCGTTGACCGGGCTGTGCACGATCTGGTTCCGCTCGGTCAGGTAGATCAGCTCGGCGAGGCGGTCGTGCAGCGCCGCGCGCTGCGCCGGCGAAGGCGCGGGGCTCAGTTCCAGCAGGTTCGCAACCGCGTCCGCCGCCCCCACCGTGTCGCCCGCGCGTTGCAGGACGTCCACGTCGGCCAGCAGGGCGTCGAAGTTCGGCGGCGGACGCGCGGGAACCAGACGCGACAGCGCCAAGGCAGCCACGACGGCGGCGAGCAGCGCCAGCGGAATCTGCCAGCGGCCGCGAAACAACTCGCCGATCGGTTTGCGCGGGCCTGGGACGCTCATCCTGAGCCTGGGTCCTGCATCCTGCCGCACCGGGTGGCCCGTTCCACCGGCGGCATCGCCAAGGAACCGGAGTCACTTGCCGACCGGCCGCGCAGTCGCGGACAGCGGCCACCACCTTCGGGTCGTGCTCTTCTCTATCGGCCGGTTCCTGGAAAGCGGTGGATCAAAACTGCGCCCGGGCCCCAGGGCGGCCGGCTACAGTTGCGCGAGCCGGGCTTCCGATAAGCCTTATAGGAATTGGGGCCGCCGTACGATGTCCGATGCGACGCCCGACGTACTCCTGATTTCCGACGACCCGCGCCTCCGCGAGCTGGTCAGCTCGCGCCGACCGGCGCGGGCCAAGCTGGAGATTGCGCCGCGGGAGCGGTTCAGCGGTACCCCCCCACCCCGCGCGCACCAGGTGTGGGTGGACCTCGATGCGGGCGTCCCGGTGCCGCCAAACATCGGCACGCGGCGGGTCTATTTTCACTCGCAGCCACACCCCCCCGCCGTTGAGCTGCCCCCGGGCGTCTTCATCCCCAAGTCGTGCAGTCCCGCCGTGTTCGACGTGCTGTGGGCCGGCGTGGAGGTGAACGGCGGCGGCCCCGGCGCGCCGCGTCCGCCACTCGGAGGATTGCTGCCGACCTGGATTCTCGATTATCAGGAGCTCAATCTGAGGGCGCTGTGTCGGCGGTGCGTCAGCGGCCTGGGCCCGCGGCTCGGGTACTCCGACGTTTCGCTGTACTTGCACCGGGCGGAAGGGTTACTGACGCTGGCTGAGACGACGCACGCCCGGCCGATCGACCTGTCGGTTCGGCTGAATGCCACGGGCGAGAGCTTGATGGCGGCGGTGGCGGCCGGCCGTGGCCGGCTGCAAACCGACCGCGTGGGCCACGAGCTGGCGGTTCGCCACCTGCCGGAGCGCCCCGAGCGCCCCTACCGGGATGAGACGTGCCTGGTCGCTCCGCTGTGGTGCGAAGACCGCTTGTGGGGCGTGCTGAATTTCAGCGGGGCGTGCCGGACGGCGGTCACGGAAGTCGGATTGCCGCTGAACGAGGTGTTCAGCTTCCTCGCCCGAGCGGTCCAACACGCGTGCCTGTACGACCAGGCCCGCATCGAGGCCCGCGTCGATACGTTGACCGGGCTATACAACGTGCGCTGGATCAGCGAGAGCCTCGAGCGCGAGATTCGCCGCGCCGAACGCCACGGCAGCCCGCTCGCGGTGCTCATGATCGACCTCGACGGATTGAAGGCGATCAACGATCAGCACGGCCATGCGGCCGGCGACAACTTGCTGAAGCATGTGGCCGGGCGCATCGGCGCGGTGCTGCGGCAGTTTGACGGCGCCGCCCGCGTCGGCGGCGACGAGTTCGTCGTCATGCTGCCCGCCACGCACCTGGCCGGGGCGCGGCAGGTGGCCCGGCGTCTGGCCGAGTCGATCCGCGAGGATGCAGCGATGTTCCAAAACTGCCGGCTCCCCATCACCGTCAGCATCGGCGTGGCTGAGTGGCGACCCGGTTGGGGCGCGAAGGAGCTGATCGACGCGGCCGACCAGGCCATGTACCTGGCCAAGGGACAGGGGCGCGACCGACTGGTGTGCCAACCGAGTGAGCGGCCGGTCCTGCGGCGTCTCGGCGGCCCCGTTTCGCCGGAGACGCTGGAACACAGTCGGTTCGTCGGCCAACCGGACCCCGCGACGGCCGCCGCGCCCCCGGACGCCCCGTCGTCGCCGCCCACCGGCGTGCCGGTTACGCCGCCCAAATCGCAGCCCTCGCCAACAGCGGGTGAAGCGACGTGAGGGCGGGGCGGATTTGTGAGGGCGCATGTTCGTTGCCGTGGTGAATAGCAAGGGCGGCGTGGGCAAGTCAACGCTGGCGGTTCACGCGGCGTGGTGGCTGCACGAGCGGGGCGTGAAGCTCGCCGTCGTCGATGCCGACGCGCAGGCCAGCACGTCCGAGTGGCTGGCCGGGGCGGGCGTGGACCTGCGCGTCGAGCGTTGCGACACGCTGGCCCAACTGAACGAGCGCATCCCGCGCCTGACGTCGGCCTTCGATCTGGTACTGGCCGACGGGCCCGCGGCGCTGTCCGCCGAGACGGTGGTCCTGGCGGGCGCGGCGGACCTGGTGCTCATGCCGATCGGCCCGTCGATGATGGACATTCGCGCGTCGTACCGCACGGCGCGGCTGCTGTACCACGTTCGTCTGCGGGTCAACCAGGCGGACAAGCCCCGCGTGGTGACCGTGCTGAACCGGGTCCAGCCGCGGACCCGTCTGGCCCACGTCGCGGCCGCCGCCGTCCACAAGTACGGCTTCCCCGTCGCCACCACGGCCCTGAACCTCCGCCAGGCCTACGCCGAGGCGTGCGCGCGGAAGTGCGCGGTGTGGCACCTGGGACCGCCGGGCCGGGCGGCCACGGCGGAGCTGGACCGCCTGTTCTCGGAGGTCTTCGCGCGGCCGATCGACCGGGCCGTGGTGGAGGCGCGGGCCGTGCCGGTGCAGGCCGTTCTGACGGCCCGCGCGCCGTCGGCCCCGTTCGTTCCCACAGCGGCCTCGCCCCTCGCGCCGCCCGCGCCGGACCGGGCACGCGAGCCGCGCCCGAGCTACGACCCCGGCACGGTCAACTCACAGAACACGCTCGACTCATCCACCTCGCGGATGTGAACCGCCGCCGGCAGCCCCGTCGTCAGAGTGCGGAACTCGTCCGGGCCGACGGTGGTCGCTCGGAAGCCGTCCTTACACACGATGACGCCCGCGTCCGTCGCCGCCCAGACGATCTCACCCAACAACCCGTGTTCGGACTGGAGGCGAAACCACTCCAGCCGGTGCGGCCGGAACCGTTCCGCATAGCTCGACATTAGGACGCGGCCGCCAGGCCGCGTGACGCGCAGACACTCGAGGACCAACGCCCGCAGATCAACCTTGAAGGCGGATACGCCGTTCTGAAGGCAAGCGCCACGTCGAACACGTCGTCGCGGAGGCCCAGCGCGGCGGCGTCCATCGCGGCCAGTCGGCAGTGCCGGCCCCCCCCAAGTCAAGGCTCGGCGGGCTGCGTGGTTGACAACGCTTGCAGAGCGCGGCGGGCCAGGGCGTCCTGGGGGTTTCGCCGCAGCATCTCGCGCAGTTCCGCCACCGCGTTGTCGCGCCGTCCGGACTCGGCCAGCAGGCGGGCCAGGTTGTAGCGGGCCACCGCCCGGTCCGGGTCGCGGCGAAGAATGTCGCGGTAGGCCTGCTCGGCCTCGTCCGTGCGGCCAAGTCTGGCGAGCGCGATCGCCAGATTGGTGGCGGCCTCGGGGAAGTCAGGACGGGCGACCAACGCGACCCGGAAGGCGTCCAACGCCAGCTCGTAATCTCCGCGGCGCAGGAGGGCGTTACCGAGGTTGTAATGGGCGTCGGCGTGGTCCGGTTGGCGGGCCAGCGCCCGCTTGTAGTGCATGATCGCCTCGTCCACGCGGTCCTGGGCCAACAACAGGCCGCCCAGGTTGACGTGGGCCCCGGGCAGGTCAGGATCCAGCCGCAGGGCCTCGCGGTACTGGGCGATAGCGTCGAACGGCCGGCGGAGCTCCTGAAGCGTGCGGGCGTACTCGAAACGGACCTGCGCTTCGTCCGGGGCGTGCTTGATGAGCTGCTCCCAAACGGGCAGGGCCTCTGAATAACGCTTTGTGTCCGTCAGCGCCTTGGCCAGCCCGCGCATCGCGCGCTCGTGCAACGGCTCGTCCTGCAACGCCAGCCGCGATTGCTCAATCGACTCGTCCAGGCGGCCCTGTTGCGCCAAGACCGCCGCCAAGTTCTGGTACGCCGTCGCGGAGGGCGCGTGCCGGACCGCGTGGCGCCAGAGGGATTCCGGCGTCAACCACACGAGCGACTGCCACCAGGTCAGGATACTGAGCACCGCGACGGCCAGCGTCGCGGCGGCGGTGACCGCCGGAGCGCTTGCCCGGCGGCCCGCATCCTGCCAGACCCGCAGCAGCCCCGCCCCCGCCAGAATGGCCCCCACAACGGCGGGCAGGTAGCTGTACCGGTCGGCGACCTCCTGGCGCCCCGCCTGGGCGAACCCCAGCACCGGGGCCAGCAGAACGAAATACAGGAGTGCGCTGGCCGCCAACCACGGCCACTGACGCCACCGGGCCCGCAGCCCGACAAGGCCCGCGACGACCAAGACCACGGGGACCAAGTATTTGACGTCGGTGACGGGGAGCGGCGTGCGTAGGCGATAGAGCGGGGCCAGCCCGTACGGAATGACGGTGTTCCACAGGTAGAAGACCAAACCATAGCAGGCTTGCACGAGCCGCGCTGCGACCCCGTGCTCAGCCAGCCCCACGGTGGCCGCCGCGGACTGCTGGGCCAGCGGGGCCACCACGGCGAAGCCGACCGCCAGAATTAGAAAGGGCAGCTTCTCGAGGTACACGCGACGGGCCTGAGTGTCGGTCCAGCCACCAGGCCGCCCGCCCAACCGGCGTAGCGGATACCAGTCCAGTATCAGCAGCACGACGGGCAGCGTGACGCCCATCGCGCGGCTGAGCAACGACAGCGTGAACACCACGATCGCCCCGGCCAACCACACCGCCCAACCACCCACTCGGACGCTGACCTGGGCCCGCAGATAGAGCAGCACCGCCAGCAGCAGGAAGAACGAGCTCAGCACGTCCCGACGTTCGGTAATCCACACCACGGATTCGACGCGGAGCGGGTGATTGGCAAACAGCAGCGCCGCGAGGCCCGCCACGACGGGCGTCAACCAACGCGGCTGTTCGGGGACAGCCGCCGCACCGCGCCGCGCGCCCAGCACCGCCAGGGCCAGTGCGTAAACGAGGACGGCGTTGGCGACGTGCAGAATCAGGTTGGTGAGGTGGTACCCGAACGGTTCCTGCCCCCAGATGAGGTAGTCCAGCCCAAGGGACATCCACGACAGCGGCTGATAGTGGCCCATGTGGAAAGTCGTGAACATCCACTGGAGCCGCTCGGCGTTAAAGCCGCGGTAGTTCGGGTTCTCGATGATGTTGACTTCGTCGTCGTAGTTGAAGCTGCTGCGAAGGCTGTCGGCGTACGTCCCAAACACCACCGCGGCCACCAACAGGCCCGCGCCCCATGTGCGCGGGTCGCGCCAAGCCGCCGTGAAGGGGATCACGTGGGCCGTGGCTGGGGCAATCGGTGGAAGGACGACGGAGGACTGGTCACTCATGTCGGGTGCGGACTCCACACGCGGCCGCGTCGGCCGCAGGGCTGCTCACGGGCTGGTCTCGGGTGGCGGCACCCCCGGCGAGGGCGCCGGTGCCGTCGTCGGCTGGGTCGCGGGGGAGGACGCCGCGTCCGACGGGGCCGTCGCGACGTACGAACGCCGGCCCGCGTAAGGGTTCTCGTAAGCCAGGCCATAGTCCGGCCGCGGGACGGCCAACTGGTCGATCCAATCCAGCACCGCGGCGTACAGCCGATCATCGCGACCGCGGACGACCGGCTTGAACGCCGGGCCGCGGCCCACCGGGGGGTGCTCGCGGTCGGTGGTTTCCGGCGGCAACATGTACGTCAGCAGGACGCTTTCCTCCGGATTAGCGCGGTTCACCAACGGGCCGTACGCCGTTTGCATTTGATCGAGCAGCACGAAGGCCGTGTAGGCGTACGTGTCGCTGCTGCTCGAACCCACGGGGAACCGAAACTCGCGGGCCCCCTTGCCGCCATGACACCCCGACCGGGCACAGCCGCGGTTGACCAGCGGCAGCACGCGCCGGCGAAAGGCGTCGAAGACCGCCGGATCGCTGTCCACGGCGATGCGTTCGGCGTGCTCCGTGCCGGTCAGACGTATGATGAGCTGGAGCTTCTCGTGCGGCAGGCCGCGCGTCAGCACATCTTCCCAGGCGGCGCGGAAGTCGGCGCGGCGGCGCAGTACGTCCAAGACCTCCAACGGCAAGTCGCGCTGCCGGGCCTTGCGGAGGAAGCGGACCCGGACAACCTCCGCCGGACCGTCCAACCGCAGCTCGCCCAACCGCAGCCGCTGGATGTCCGCGTCGCTCAGCGGCGGCGCGGGCGGCAGCTCGACGGACCCCTGGCCCGCCTCGCCGTCGAAACCACGCCCGGCGGCAGCAGACTCCGTGGCCGGCGGCGTGTCGGCGGCCAGCGCCGGCGTGCTCGTAGGACCGGCGCCGGGCTGACTGGCCGCGTCCGCCAATGGAACCACGCGCAGAACCTCGGCCCGCGGCAGGCGGACCTGGCCGGCGGCGTTGCGGAGAATGACCTCGGTGTCCGTGAGCGACACGTCGCCGCGCAACGTCAGGCCGTTCTTGAGGTACACGTCGGCCAGATCGGCCGCGGCGCGGGGCGCCAGGGCCAGGGCGGCAACGACCAACGTGCTCACCAACGCCGTCCGGAACTGGCACTTACTCATGCACCGCTCCGAATCTGTCCCTCAGCCGGCACACGCCGGTCACACTTTGCGGTGCGGCGTCCGCACAATCGCCGTCCCGTCGGGCAACGGCACCAGCTCGTAATCGCCGAAGATGCTCGGCGCTTCCTGCTGCATGATCCGCAACACCTTGATCGCCACTTTGCGAATCTCCACCTCGGCGTGCTCGTTGGCCCGGGCCTCGATGAAGTGCCGCAGGGCACGGGCGTTGGCGGTCACGAAGATCTTCGTTTCGGTGGCATTGGGCAGCACGCTGCGGGCCGCCTGGCGGGCGAGCTTGCGGCGCAGCGTCGGGTCCGGCTCGCCGGCGAAATGCCGCTGAAGCCCCTCGACCAGCCGCACGTACGCCTGGTGGGCCTGCTCGATCGCCGCCAGCCAGACCGCGTGCAACGCCGGGTCGGCCGCGATGCAGTCCGGCTCGATGAAGTCGGCGGTGGTCTCATCCACGTAGCGCTGTGAGAGCTGCGAATAACCGAAGCCCGCGCGATGCCGCACCAGCTCGTGCGTGAACGAACGCGACACGCCGGTAATCACGAAGTTCCACACCGCATGCTCCAGCACCGACCCGTGGGCCGACTCGAGGATGTGGCCCATGTACTCGGCGTGGTTCTTGCGGCCCTTGCCGAAGGACATGTAGCACAGCCGCCCGGCCGCCTCGCACAACTGCTCGGCCCCCACTTCCGTGTCGGTGGCCCACGTCAGCCCGTGGTCGTCCAGAAAGCCGTCCACGGCGGCCTGCTCCACGACCTGCCGGCCGACCAGGTAGACGTGCGGATCACGAACGATGTTCAACGCGGTATCTCCTTGCGGCGCGGCCGGCGCCTCCGGTCCGACGCACCGCCCCAGCCGGTACCCCGTCCACGCGGCCCCGTGCGGCACGGGCCAACCAACTGGTCAAACGCCGGCGGGGCACCGGCCAACGGCCGGTGCGATCCGGGCCAACGCGAAGCATTGTAACCGGCGCCGGCCCCCGCCGTCCGCCGGGGGTCGGCTTTTCTTGCGGCCGCCTATCCACTCCGTCGGCCGCGGCGGATACGCTACTCGGACCATGAAGACCGGGATGCGGCAAAGCGTGGGCCGGTGGGTCTGCCCGATGGCTGCGGTGCGACGCCCTTGGCCGGCGCCCTGCGGCCCTGCTCCGGCAATATGCGCCGCGGTGCTGACGCTGGCGATGGTCGCCGCGGCTAGGGCGGAGCATCGGCTGAAGTACCGCTGGGAGCCGGGCGACTACCTGGTGTACGAGCGGCGCGTGTGGGTCGTGCCCTTGGCGTCGGAGGACGTTCGCCGCCAAAGCGTCGAGCAAGTGCTCTTGTGGTGCTTCGAGAACAAGGGCGGCGAAGCTCTCGTGCTGGTGGACATGTTGCGGGCCAACGAGGGCCAGCCCGAGTCGGTGGGGTCGGCAATCCTGCACCTCCATGAGAGCGGTCGGCGCCGGATGGCCCCGGAGGTGGCCGCCCGCCTCGACGCGGTCGAGCCCGCGCTGGATGTTCTGCCGGTACTCCCCTTGCCCGTCCAAGGGGAGACCTCGTGGGTCTCGCCGCCGGACGCGTATCAGCAGCGCTGGCGTTGTTGGGGTCGCGGGCCGGACGCCGCGCAGCAGGGGCAATGGCGGGTCGATTTCGAAGTGGAGGACCTGTCCGGCGTGGCAGAGTTCCTGCACCGAACGCGGGCGGGCCGCTTCTGGTTCGATACCGCCGCGGGCCGCGTGATGCGCTTTGAGGCGGAGGAACGCGACGAGGGGCGCCGGGAGCGGACGCGCGTGGCCGCCGTTCTGCGGCAGGCAGGTCGGCAGAGCGCGGAGTGGGCGGCCCGCCGGGCAGACGAGACCGAGCGTTACCTGCGTACATTGCGACATGAGGACCGCCTGCTGGCGGAGCTGTTCGCCCGGCCGGACGACCTCGCCAGGATCCAGGCGCAACTGGACCGCCTGTGGTCCACCCTGAAGTCGGACGTGGACCAGCGGGCGGGTTCGCCGTTCGCCCGGATCGCCGACGGCCGCCGTCAGCAGCTTCGGGGAGCAGCGGACCGGCTGGCCGCCCGGGCGGCGCTCGGACGTCGCTGGCTGAACCACCCGGCGCGGGCGTGGTCACTCCAGGACCCGGCGGGGCAGACGTTGACCAGCGAAGCGGCCCGCCCCGGGGTTGTGATCGAGTGCTTCTGGTCCAGCGACACGATTTGGGGGCTGCGGGCGCTGGAGTCGCTGCGGCACGTCGCGGGCGACCCGGGGCGTTCCCCGCCGCCGGTGCTCTGTTACAACCTCGATTTCGACGTGCAGCAGGCCCGCCGGGCAATCGGCCGCTGCGGGCGCGGGCTGCGGCACGTCCTGGCCGGTCCGCTCCAGGACGTGGAGGGACTGACCGAGCTGCCGGTGGTGCGGGTCGTGGACGCCCGCGGCGTCGTGCGCGGCATGTGGGTCGGCTGGGACCCCAGCTACGGCACGGCCCAGCAATTGGCCCGCTCTCTCCTGGCGGCCGATTGGCGGTAAACTGGGGCGATCTGAACGGGCACCGGTGTGTGCCACTGCTCTTGAGCAGTGAGTCTTCGGAGTGGCGTATGCCGCGAAGTGAGTACTTGGCACGTTGGCCGCTGCACGTGGTCGGGACCTTGTTGATTGTGAACGTCCTAGCGGGCTGCGCGGGCCCAACCCCGACGATCGAGCCGCGGCCGGGACCGGTACGGGGCGTCCTGCCGGCGGAGGCCGACGCGCGGGCGGAGGCCGTGCGCCGCGACCCGGTGGCCTATCTGCGCCGCGTGGCGGACAACTGCCGGACCCTGAATCAGTACACCCTGACCTTCACCCGCCACGAACGACGCGGGCTGTTCCAGCGGCTTTACGGCCCCGAGCGCATCGCCTGCTGGTTCCGTCAGTCGCCGTTCAGCGTCCGCATGAAGTGGCTGGACGAAAACGTGAAGTACGGAGAGACGGTGTACGTCGAGGGCCAGGCGGACAACAAGGTGCGGTTCGTGACGCGCTGGTGGTCGCCGCCGTTGTTGCCGCCGCCCGCCGTCAACAAGGTGGACTTGCAGACGTCGGTCACGTTCGGGGAATCGAAGCGGCCGTTGACGGATTTCGGGTTGGAACGGCTGATGGAGCGGACGCTGGCGGCGCTGGAACAGGCCGAGGGCGCGGTGGTCATCCGCTACGAGGGGCTCGTGCAATTGCGCGAGGACGGACCGACCATGCACCACCTGCACCTGGAGTACCCGGCGTCGCAGTATCGCGTGCCCATTCAGGAGCTGTACGTGGACGTGGCCACCGACCTGCCTGCGGGTACGGTGCTCAAGCTCGCATCCGGCGACATCGACGCCGCGTACTTCTACGCCGATCTCGACCCCGCGGCGAAGTTGACCGACGCGGACTTCATGCTGGCGGCGGAGCGTGCCGCGCTCCCCGCGCCGTCCCCCCAGCCGGCCGCTGATGAACGTGACGCCCCCTGACGACGAACGCCACTTGCGTCGGGCGCTGCGCCGGGCAGAGCGCGGCCGCGGCCGCGTCGAGCCCAACCCGGTCGTCGGCTGTGTCATCGTGAAGCGTGGGCGGGTCATCGGGGAGGGGTTTCACCGGCGCTACGGGGGGCCGCACGCGGAAATCGAGGCATTGCGACACTGCCGCGAATCGCCCCGCGGGGCCACCGTGTACGTCACCCTCGAACCGTGCTGCCATCAGGGCCAGACACCGCCGTGCACCGACGCGTTGATCGCGGCCGGCGTGGGCCGAGTGGTCGCGCCCCTCAGAGACCCCAATCCGTTGGTGGGCGGCGGGGGCTTCGCGGTGCTGCGCCGCGCGGGGGTCCGGGTGGATGTCGGGCCATTGGCCGCGGAAGCCGCGGAACTCAACGCCCCGTTCTTCAAGCTCGTCCGGCAGCGGCGGCCGTGGGTCATTCTCAAGTGGGCGCAGAGCCTGGACGGGAAGATCGCTACTCGCACCGGCGACTCGAAGTGGATCAGCGACGCGGCGTGCCGGGCCCACGCCCACCGGGTCCGGGGGCGGATGGATGCGATTGTCGTCGGCGTGGGGACGGTGCTGACCGACGATCCGCTGTTGACGTGCCGCGTCGGGCGGCCGCGGCGCGTCGCCACGCGTATCATTCTCGACACGCGCTTGCGAACACCGCTGCGAGCACAGCTTGTCCGCACCGCCCGGCGTGTGCCGACGTGGGTGTTCTGCGGGCCGGAGGCGCCGCGGCGCCGCGTGCACGCGTTGGAACGTGCCGGCTGCGTCGTCCGGCCGGTACGTCGCACGCGACGGGGAGTGTCTTTGGCAGCGGTGCTCAATGAGGTCGGCGCGGCACGGATGACCAACGTGCTGGTCGAAGGCGGCGCGACCCTGCTCGGCCGGTTCTTTGACGAGGCGTTGGCCGACGAGTGCCACATCTACGTCGCTCCACGCCTGATCGGCGGGGCGGACGCTCCCGGACCGCTGGGCGGCCGCGGCGTCGAGCGCGTGGCCGACGCCGTAGCCCTGCCGCCGGCCTCCCGTCTGCGGCACCTGGGGGACGGCTATTTCCTCGACGCGCGGCTGGCGCCGCGCGTCCGGTCGTAATTCGTGTCAGGAACCCCCGCGCCGGCCGATACACAATGTGGGGCCATGAGGAGACAAACAATGACGACAAACCGTGCGGCCAAGGTGGGTCTGTTTGCGCTGTGTGTGCTGACATTGGGCTTCGGCCTCGGGGCCGGATGTCCGGGGCTGTCGCCGCTTCCCGGACCGCAGGACAACGGCAACGGAAACGGCAACGGCGATGGTAACGGGAATGGCCACGGGACGACCGACGGGGCGGCGATTGTCGCCGACCATGCGGCCCCGGCAGCATTTGACGCCATCCCGGAGGCCGCCCGCGCCGCCGCCCATGCCTTCCGCATCTTCTATGGCCACACCTCGCACGGCAGCCAGATCGTGACGGGCATGGAGATGATCGCGGCGGAAGACGAGCGCTTCGCCTTCAACGGGGACGCCGGCACGCTGCAACTGGATGAAGAGACCGGCGTTGACCTGGGGCACCACGGAGACCTGGCGTGGGTGGACATCACGCGGCAGCGGCTCGACACGCCCGGCCACGGCATCGACATCGTGGTGTGGTCGTGGTGCGGCGGCGTCAGCGACAACACGGCCGCCGGCATCGACGCCTACCTGGCCGCGCTGGACGAGCTGGAGCAGGACTACCCGGACGTCATCTTCGTCTACATGACGGGCCACCTGGACGGCACCGGCCCGGACGAGAACCTGTGGGTGCGCAACGACCAGATTCGGGCGTATTGCGCGCAGCACGACAAGGTGCTGTTCGATTTCGCCGATATCGAGAGCTACGACCCCAACGGCCAGTTGCACGCGGACGGGAGCGACGCGTGCGAGTGGTGTACGACGTGGTGCGCGGCGCACACTTGCCCGGAATGCGGCGAATGTGCCCACTCGCACTGCTTCAACTGCTATCAGAAAGGCCGGGCGTTCTGGTGGCTCCTGGCCCGCCTGACCGGGTGGGACGGGAACTGACGTTCGCCGTGGCGCTTCGCGAGTATTCCGAGCGGCGGGACAACGGACGGGAGGGCGAGCCTCCCGGCGAGCCGTGGCGCGACCGGAGCCTCGTCCTCCAATCGCGCACCACCCAGCGGCGCGGCCGGAGCCGCGCCTTCCCATCGCGCATCACCCAGAAGGCCCATTTAGGGGCTCCGCTGCGACGCGGGGGTCGGCGGATGCAGCAGCCGCTCTAGTCGCTCGCGGGCCGGACGGTGAGCGGGCTCAAGTCGAAGCGTGGCCTCGTAGGCGGCGCGGGCCTCGGCCATCCGGCCGGCGTGCTCCAGCGCAACCGCCAGCAGGAAGCGAGCCTCGGCCACGCCCGGTTGTAGCCGCACCGCCGCCTCGAACGCCTCGGCCGCTTCGTGGTAACGCCCGAGCTCGGCTAGCGCGATGCCCAAGTTGAAGTGGTCCTTGTAGTTCCCGGGATCGAGCGTTAGCGCCGCCCGATAGGCGTCCACGGCCTCGGCGAACCGACCGTGTGCCCGCAGCAGGTCGGCCAGGTCGCTGCGCGGCTTGACCCAATGGGGCTCGAGCGCCATCGCAGTCCGCAGCGTCCGCTCGGCTTCGTCCAGGCGGTCGACCCGCGACAGTGCCAGGCCGTAGTTGTCTTGTGTTTCCGCCGCGTGCGGCTGCGTCCTGACCGCCTGCTCGAAGTGGGTCAGCGCTTCTGCGGCCCGACCGGCCTCGAACAGCAGCAACCCGAGTTGCGTGTGCGCGGGGATCGAGTGGGGATGGCGCTCAAGCTCGCGCCGGTAGCACTGAACCGCGGCCGTTGTGTTCCCGTCCTCGGCCAACGCGTGGCCGAGTCCCACCCACAGGCCGGCCTCGAAATCGCGGTTCTCCAACGGGAACGGACCGGGCCCGCTCGTCACACCACCGACCGCCACCAGTCCCGCGCCCATCACCAGCCCGACCCGCCACCGTCGCTGCCGCACCACCTCCGCGATGGCCAGCCCTCCACCGGCAGCCAACACCGCCAGCAACGGAATCAGCGGCAGCCGATACGGCCCGGTGACGAACACGGCCACAATCGCCGCAGAGAAGGTCGCCAGGAAGAACCACACGGGAAGCGGAATCCGTCCACGCTGGCCGACAAGCCCAACCACCGCCAGCGGCAGCAGAACGCCGAACGGGAAACCGAACGGCCCAGTCTTCCAGGTCAGGACCGTTTGCAGCCGCGACCAGGGGCGCACCTCGTACACGTCGCGACTGCGGGGGATTTCGCGCGACGTGATGAGTTGCAGGCCCTTGTGCCCCAGCCGCCGAAGTGCGGCCCACGGGTCGGCCCTGACGACGACCCAGGTCTGTCGGTAGAAGTACCGCGATTCGTCGTAGGGGGACGCGAAGCCGGCGGCGGCCGCTCGGCGCCGCAGCGCGTTCCAGTTGAACCCGACGGCGGTGGCAACGAACCCGGGATCGGGGTGGTTGCCCACGTAGAGGTTGATGCCGCCCGCCGCGGGCAGAATGCCGCAATGCCCCGTGACGCGCCGATTGGCCAGCGCGGCCGGCATGGTGGGAACAGCGAAGCCGACCAGCACCGCGACGCTGCCGGCGAGGCGACGTTTTTGCGGCCCGGTGGTTCGCAGCCACCGCCAACCCAGCCACACCGCCGACACGAGCAAGAACGGCAGGAACTCCGCGCGCGTCAGAACGGCGAGTCCGCCCACCATGCCCAGAATCACGCCTCGGCCCGCCGCCGGACCACGTTCGCCGGCCGCCAACAGCAGGACCAGCAGCAGCACGGCCCAGAACGTTGCCCAGCCGTGATTGAGCAGCTCGGCATCGTAGAAGATCAGCGGACCGTACAGCACGGTGATCAGCCCGGCGACCAGGCCGGCCGTCGGTCCGAGGAGTCGTCGGCCCAACACCGTGGTGAGAGCGCACGTGGCGGCCCCGAGAACCGCTTGGACGATTTTCACCCCAACAACCGATCCGCCATTCAGGGCATATTGAATGCCAAGCACGAAGGGATAGAACGGGGGCTGCCAAAAGAAGGCCGGCGACAGGCCGCGGCCGGCCAGCCACGCGCGGGCCGCCTGGTCATACACCCGGGCGTCGATGATCGGTATGGCAAACGCGGGGTCGTCGGCGCTATCGAGCAAGTACAATGCTCGAACGATCAATGCCACGACGAAGACCACTGCGGCCAGACGCCACCCAATGCGCGTCGGCGCGAACGGAGAATAAGCAATGCCCAATCCAGGACACCGGCCCGCGTGCGCCGCGGCCGACGTTGTGACGCCTCCCCCTTTCTTCATTCGGCCTTCTTCCTTTCGCACCGCAGCCATCCCCCTGTAACCGTTGACACGCGGCCGCGACGCATCGCTACTCCGGCTTCAACGTGCGCAGCATCGCCAGGAAGTCCGCGCGGTACTGGGCAACGGTCTCCGCGGGGCCCACGACCTTGAAGAACACCGGTCCCGCCGCCCCTTCGACCACGGCCGCCAGCAGGCGGTAGTTGTCGCGTGGGACGGCCGGTCCGCCGGCCATCATGGCGTCAGCCGCGTAGCGTCCCGCCAAATCCACCACGGTGACGCGCAGCGACCCGACCTCGAATGACTCGCGCACCAGGCCTTCGTCGGGTATCCGTCGGCCGTCGGGGGTGGTGAATTGGCCGCGCCACCGGGTCACGTTGTCTTCCACGCTGCCGCCGATGCCGCCGAAAACCGCCAGCTCCGCGTCCTCGGCATCGCCGGCGGCCCGCGGCAACCGATACTGGTCGCTGCGCAGCGGCGAGCGGACCGGTTCGCGCTGCCACGTCGCGGGTACGCTGTAACGCAGCGCGAGCGCCGGCGCCGGCCCCTGGTCCGGGGGGGAGCTGGGCGAGCGCGTTCCGTCAAGCGGCGGATGTCCGGGCGGCAGGAGCGGCGTACGCGGCGGTGTGGTCTCCTGGACAAAAGCTTTCAGCGCGGCCTGTTCCGCCTCGGAGGGCCGGCCAGCCGACGCCGTGGTCGTTGGCGGGGCCCCAGTCGGCGGCGGCTCCTGCTGGCGACACCCGGAAACGGCGGCGGCCAGCCCGCCCGCCAGGACCAGTGCTAAGACGCGACTTGTCACGCGCATCGTCCGCGACCTCCAGCGGCACGTCTCCAGTCATATCCCCTGCCATTCTACGCGATGCCCACGCGACCGACAGCGCGCCTGTCTCGCGTCCGTGCAAGACTGGCTTTCGACTCCGCCGATGTTATTATGTAGTGGCACCTGCTACCGACCAACGCAGGGCGTGCAGGAAGCGACGGCGGAACGGGCCGACCGTCGCAGCCACGTGAATTGTCGGGGCCGAGGAGCCTTCAGTCCCCTCAGCCGCCCCGGATCGCCGGGCAGGCCGAGGGCCTTGGCGTGCGACAAGGACGGCGTTCATGTCTCGCCGGACCGACTGCGCAATCATGAAATGTCGGTCTCTGGCACGAGGCCCTCGATGGCGGAGCCGTTCAGCCAACCTGGTCTCGACTGCGGCGCCGAAATCCGTGACGCCGTCGGGAACGACGTCCTCGCGGAATTGCTAGCCGAGATCGTGGACCTCGTCCCCACGGCGGCGGCAATCCACGGGCGCGGCGGCGAGTACGTGCTGGACGTGGCGGTGTGCGGCTGGTGCCGGCTTCTGCGCGCCGCCAAGGGGCAGACCAACTCGTTCTGTTGGACGGAGGTTGCCCGTCGCGCGGTCGAAACCGGCCGGCCCGCCGAAGGCGAATGCCCCGGGGGGCTCACCGCCTACTCGGTCCCCATCACGAGTGACGACGAAGTACTCGGCGCGGTGAGTTTCGTTTACGGCGACCCGCCGCGCGATCCGCGGCGCATCGCCGCCATTGCGGCCACCTTCGGAGTGGACGCGGCGGAACTGACGGCGCAGGGCGCAGCGCATCCGGTCGTATCGGCGGCGGCCGTGGACATGGCGCGGCGGCACGTGCGCCTCACGGCGCGGGTGATCGCGCTGATCGTGGGCCGCTGGCGCGCGGAGCGGGCGCTGCGCGAGACGGAGGGGCAGTTCGCGCGCGCGGTGCGGGCGGGCAAAGTCGGAGTGTGGGACTACGACCCGGCGACGGAGCGCTTCGTCTCGCTCGCGCTGCGGGAGGTCTACGGGTTCGATAGACAGCGCGTGGCGGACCATCGCGACGCCTGGCTGGGGGTCATACACCCCGAGGATCGGGACCGCGTGTGGAAAGCCGTTGAGGACCATCTTGCCGGCCGCACGCCGCGCTACTGCGAGGAACACCGGGTCATTTGCCCGGACGGGCAGGTGTGCTGGGTGCTATCGACCGGTACGGCGGTCCGCGACGACACCGGGCGCGCGGTCAGCCTGTTGGGAACGACGACCGACATCACCGAACTGAAGCGGATGCAGGAGGAGCGGGCGCGCCTCGAGACCCAGCTTCGCCAGGCGCAGAAAATGGAAGCCCTGGGCCAGTTGGCGGGGGGCGTGGCGCACGACTTCAACAATCTGCTGACGGCCATCCTGGGCCACGTCGAACTCGCGCTGGAGGAAGCGGAGCGCGGCAGCCCGGTGGCCGTCGCGTTGGAGCAGATCGGCCGCGCGGGCCAGCGTGCCGCGGCGCTCACGCGCCAACTGCTCGCCTTCAGTCGCCGCCAACCCGTACGTCCCGAGTTGCTGGATCCCAACCGCGTGTTGGAGGAGATGGAGCTCATGCTCCGCCGGTTGCTCGGCGAGACCATCACCCTGGAATTGCGGCTGTCCGCCACGGGGTACGTCCGCGCCGATGCCGGGCACCTGGAGCAGGTCGTCATGAACCTCGTCGTCAACGCCCGGGACGCGATGCCCGAGGGCGGACGCTTGACGATCGAGACGGCTGACGCGTTGATCGAGTCGCCGGGAGCCGGTCCGAACGATCTTCCCCCTGGAGCCTACATAACGTGTGCCGTCGCCGACACGGGCGTGGGCATGGACGCGGCGACGCTGGACCGTCTGTTCGAGCCGTTCTTCACGACCAAGCCCCCCGGTCGCGGCACCGGGCTCGGACTGTCCACCGTCTATGGCATTGTCAAACAGGCGGGCGGCCACATCCGCGTGGCCAGCGAAGTGGGGCAGGGCACGACTTTCCGCGTCTTCCTGCCTCGGGTCGAACTTCCGGCGCGTCCCCCCGCTCCGTCAACACCCCTTCCGCCGGCACCGTCCACGGACCGCACGGTCCTGGTGTGCGAAGACGAGGAACCGGTGCGTGCCTTGGCGTGTGAGATTCTGCGCCGCGCGGGGTACCGCGTCATCGCCAGCGGCTCGGGGGCCGAGGCGACGCGCGGCGCAGCCGCCCACGACGGCCCGGTCCACCTCCTGGTGTCCGACATGATCCTGCCCGACGGAGACGGGCGACATGTCGCCGCCACACTGCGCCGGCGTTCCCCCGAGCTGCGCGTGCTGTACATCTCCGGCTACACGGCCGATGTGATCGAGCGGCACGGCGAGCTGGAACCCGACGCGGAGTTCCTGGAGAAGCCGTTCACGCCCAGCCAACTGCTCCAGCGGGTCCGCGCCCTGCTGGAAAGCAGTCCCGTGTCACGCTGAGGTTGACCTGCGTGCCAGGCCCCCGGGGGCAGCCCGCACGGGTGGAGCGCAAGACCCGCGCTCCCGGCGCGCGATGCACGGTTCAGCCCTTACCTTCCATGCCGCGATCCGCCGATAGCACCAGCGTTGGCGTAGGCTCCCTGGCCAACGCGCGGTGCCACGGATGGCACGCTCCTTGACGCGCGAGGGCGCGTGACGGCGGCCCTGCCCGGGCCCCGATGGCTCGCTTCGCCGGGCACGGACGTCAGGCGAACCGGACCGGCCCCTCGCCGGCAAGGACCCTGCCTGTAGAGCCGGTCGGCCGCTCGACCGGGAGCGGCGCCGCGCCCCCGTGGACACGAGCGTGCGTTTGGTGTAACACCTGCCGATGTGATCGGAACGGCGGCTCATGGGCCGGAGCATGTCGGTCCCGACGTTGGAGTTCGACGTCACCGTGTCGCTGGCGGAACGGCCCGAAATCGTAGCGGACCAGAAGGCGCTGGAAGAGCACTGCGGCCGCTGGCGGGAGGCGGGGGTTCTGGCTTTTGATACCGAGTTCATTCGCGACGACACGTTCGAGGCCGCGCTGTGCCTGATCCAAGTGACCGTGAACGGCACGGTGACGTTGGTGGATCCGACCGACGACCTGGACCCGGCGCCGTTCTGGGAACTGGTCACCGATCCGAACGTCGTCACCGTCGTCCACGCCGGCAAGGAGGACTTCGAAGTCTGCTACCGGACGACGGGGCGCGTCCCGCGGAACGTCTTCGACGTGCAAATCGCGGCGGGATTCGTCGGCCACGGCTACCCACTGAGCCTGGCCCGGCTGGTCGAGACCCTGCTCCATCACCGCATCTCCAAGGCCCAGACCTTGACCGACTGGCTGCGCCGGCCGCTGACAGCGGCGCAGGTGCGCTATGCCGTCGAGGACGTGCTCTACCTGCCGGAGATCTACCACCGACTGCGACGCGAGATCGAGCAGGTCGGGCGGACCGCGTGGGTCGCGGAGGAGATGAAGTGCTTCGAGGACGCGGAGTTCTACCACGCGCCCGCCGAGGAGCGGGCCCTGCGACTGAAAGGCAGCAAGAAGCTCGACGGTCTGGGACTGGCCGTGCTCGAACGGCTGATCGAATGGCGGGAGAACTGGGCCCGGTCGCGCAATCGCCCGCTGCGGGCCCTGATGCGCGATGATGTGCTCGTCGAGATCGCCCGCCGGCGACCGCAGCGTGAGAGTGATCTGGCGGTGCTCCGGGGTTTTCCCCAGGCGCGCAATCGCAAGCTCGTCCATGAGTTGATCGAACTGATCGCCCAAGCGGCCAAGACCCCCCCCGGCGAGTGGCCCCAACCGCCTGAGCGACACGACGACTCGCCCATGTCCTCCGCCGTCCTCGACCTGCTGTCGGCCATCACCCAGGCCGTCTGTCACGAGCAGCGGCTCAGCCGACACCTCCTCGGCGGCACGTCGCGCTTGCGTGAGCTCCTGGACTACCACGTCGGCCACACCAGCGAATTGCCGGCGTTGCTGCGCGGCTGGCGCGGCGAGTTCATCGGCCGGCGGCTGTTGGAAGTGGTCGAGGGCCGCAGCGAAATCCACCTTTCCGGCTGGCCGGACGACCCGAAGCTCGCTGTCGTGTCCCACACGCCGCGCAAATGACGGCACGCCCCTGTCCCACGGTCGCGGACCAGCCAAAGCAGTCCGTCGAAGAGCCGTAGCGCTGGACCTCCAAGTCCAGCCTGGCCGTATCGGCGACCCAAGAACGCCGGACTCGGAGGCCCGGCGCTACAGATGCAAGAACCACAAACAGATCTTCAACGGACGGATAGACCCTCCCCCGTCGCGCGGCCTAAATGACCGTGCGCGAACATGCGGCGCACAAGAACCCCGGCGCGCCGGGAGCGGCGAGCCGCGGCGCGCCGGGAAGCTCGCCCTTCCCATAGGCACCGCCGAGTCGCGCGCGGCGACTTAGGGAGTGCGCTCTCCCCCGCTTTGTGTGCTCGTCACGCCCGCGCTACCGCCGGCGCAGCGCCAGTCCCATCACACCTAGCAGCACCAGCGCGCCCGGCTCGGGCACGGTGATGTAGAGGTTATCCAAATAGGCGTAGGAGCCGGTGTTGTCCTCCCAGTAGATCTCGCGGATGCCCTGGGCACTGAGCGTCGTCGGCCCCGCCGGTTCGCCGCCGTAGGTGCTGGCTTGGTAGAACGACGCGAGAGCCTGGTGGTTGGCGTCGCGGACCTCGACAAGGATGTACCCCGAGTTTCCGCCATACAGGAACGTGACTTCCTGGATGTCGAAGTCGAAGAACATCTGCCCCTGGTGGGTCGTGTTGATGATGTCGAAGCAGTCCTGCACCGAGCCCGCGGCCAGGGTCTCCGGGTCGACGCTCGAACGGATCTCGATCGTCGGCACGCCGGGGCTGCTGTAGCCCCAGATGTTGCCCCACGCGGTGACCAGCGGCGTGGTGATAATCGTGCTACCCGTCGCCGGCGTATCGGCATCCAGGTAAATGTCCCACGCAAGCGCCGTCGGCGCAAGCGCCACCAGCATGGCAACCAATACGGTTCCTCTCATCACGCTCCTCCTCTCTTCCCCCGGGGTCAGGCAAACGCGCTCACGGCGCGATCCTCAGACGCAAAGGTGAGGACAAGTCGGAGACAACCGGCACAAAAGAGCCGCCCCGGCTCCTACTCCACGATCAGATTACGGCGCGCCACGCCGCAGTGCAATCCAATTCTCGATTTGCCGACCCCGTTCAACGAATTGAGTGAAAGACCGTAACCGCTCCCGGAACATCGAACCCCGAATGCCGTGATCCCGCTGCGCGCCGCCTGAACCGAAAGCTCCCACCGCGCAGCGGCTCGCCGGCAGGCTCACGCTCCCGCCCAGGCCCCCGGCACTAGAAAGCAACCTGGAGCTGCACCCGCCAGATCAGCGCGTCGTCGTTGACGTTTGCCAGGCTGTTCGTCGAGAACGCGAACGGGGCCTCCGTGGTCCGCGTCACGTCCGTCTGGAGCTTCACGCGGTGGCCGCTGATGTAGTAGTTGAGTCCGCCGGCGTATTCCCACGCCGTGTCCGCCCCGCCGGTCGCCACGTGCATCCACCCCACGCGCCCCGCCAGCTCGATCTTTCGCTCCAGCCCCGGGATCGGCAGGAAGTAGCCGCACTGCACATACGCCGCGTGCTGCGCCGTCGTAGAGTCCTCCCCGCTGAGCTGAAACAGCGGCGCCGGCGGCGGCCCGGCCGCCTGCCGGACGTCGATCAGCCGCAGCACGTACTCGAACGTGGCGGAGAAGCCGCGGAACAGAAAGCCCGCGTCGGCGCCGAACTGGTGCAGTTGCAGCCTCTCGGACGACGCCAGCGCGAAGCCGCCGTCCTGAAACAGGCCGCGCCGGGCGACGGGGATGCGCAGCGTGCCGTCGTGCTCGTCCTCCTTGAACGCGTAGTGGCCGCCGATGTTGAGCGCGGGCTCGGTGTGATAGGCGAGGTCGCATGTGGCACTGGCGTAGTCGAGCTGCTCCTCAGGATGCTGGCAGTGCCGGCCGAGCAGCGACCAGATCGTGCGAAACACGAGCGCCGGGTTGTTGTCGTGACCGCGGGCAAAGAGCTCCTCGTCCACGACGAGTGAGCGCGTGTTCGGCGTCCCGAGCGAGTTCAGGATGTCCAGCCGGTATTGCCCCTCCACCGCCTCGCCGCTCCGCAGCTTGCCCCACAGCCGTGCGCCCAACCCACGATGGAACGTGTACGCCTCCTCCATGATCGGCGTCTCGACGAGCTGCATCGTGGCGGTGTCGGCGTTGGCCCGCGTGCCCGAGACGCGCAGCATGCCCGCGGTGATTTGGAACTCATCGACGAAGCGGTAGTTCACCCACATGTGCAGGATACCGAAGTCGTAGCCGACGTACTCGCTGCCGTCGAAGATGACGGCGTAGGTCAGGTTCTTGTCGTACGCGTGGCCGCTGAAGGTGTAGTACGCGCGGGACACGTCGAAGCCGGTGCGATCGGAGCGGCGCGCGCCACGGAGTCCGTTCGGGCGGCGCGAGCCCACGCCGTAGTGAGTCCAGCGAAACTGGATGCGGGCGTTGAAGCGGAGCGAGAAGCGGTCGTCACTGCTGCGGATGAAAAAGCCGCGGTGGTAGCCGGCCTGGAGGGCGCTGGGCGTGAGCCCGGCGCGGAAGTCCGAATCGGCCAGCACGGCGCGAATCTGCTCTTTCAAGACATCCGCCCGAATCTCCTCCGACGCCTGATGCACCGCCGCGACCTGTTGCTGAAGCGCCGCCAGCCGCTCGCGCTGCATCTCCAGCGCCGCTTCCAGGGCGACGACGCGATCTTCGTCCGCGGGCCGCGTGGCCGGCGGCTGGGCCGCCGCGCGGACCGCGCCGAGTGCGAGCGCTAGCAGCAGACACGCCGCGGTCGCCCCGGCGCGCCGCGCACAGGCGCAATTCACCGGCCCCCCTCTCAGAGGGGACCACGGGGGGATCGATACTCGCGCAACGGGGCCGGCCCGACCCCCCAAAAACCCCTCCTCGCCACAGCGAGTCGCCCGTGGCGACCTGAAAGGGAGAGGAGTCACGGATGCGCCTCTCGTAGTCCGCCGACCTGCTGGCACGGGCCGTGGCCGCTGCATGACGGGCTCTCCTGGCGACGTGGCGCGCGGGGAGTTCTCCGACCGCTGGAGAGGCGACCCCGCGCCGTGGTCGCCGATGGTTCCGGGGCCGCCGCAGGTTAACGCGCACCACGGCGGAGATGAACTCCCCGGCCGGACCCCGGTCACCCGGTCGAACCTCCGCCGCGCTGCGGCTATCATGCCCCGGACCAAGCGACTTCCGGGTCGCGGGGGACGCGCGTCTCCCCGACCCCGGCCAGCGAAAGCGGGTTGTGAATGCTCCTCAAAGTCGTCGTCATCACGGCGTACGCTCTCATGATCGTCGGCATCGGCGTGCTCGGCCTGCGCAAGACGCGGTCGTTCGCCGACTTCTTCCTGGGCGGCGGCCGCGTCGGGGCCTGGATGACCGCCTTCACCTACGCCGCCGCCTATTTCTCCGCCGTCCTGTTCATCGGCTTCGCCGGAAAGATTGGGTGGGGATTCGGCCTGTCCGGCGTGTGGATCGGCCTGACCAACGCGCTGGTCGGCGTCCTCGGCGTGTGGTGGCTACTCGGCTATCGCGTGAAGCAGGCCGCGGAAGCCTACGGCGTCCACACGATGCCGGAGTTCCTCGAACAGCGCTACGACAGCCGCTTCCTGAAGCTGTTCGGCGCCGTGGCGGTGTTCGTGTTCTTCGTGCCCTACTCGTCCGCCGTCTTCATGGGGCTGTCGTACCTGTTCGAGTCGAACTTCCACATCCCCTATGTGTACGCACTGGCCGGCATGGGTCTGTTCACGGCGATCTACCTGGTCCTCGGCGGCTACCGGTCGATGGTCGTCATCGACGTGATCTTCGGGATGATCATGGTCGTCGGCGTCAGCATCCTGCTGGGCTATACGCTTTACGCCGGCGGCGGGCCGGGTCGCATCGCGGCCGACCTGGCAGCCATCCACCCGAAACTGGCGGCGGCGGTCGGCCCGCCGGGCTGGTGGCCCCTGTTCAGCCTCGTGTTTCTCACCAGCGTGGCCCCCTTCGGCATGCCGCAGCTCGTGCAGAAGTTCTACGCCATCCGCGACCGCCGTGCCGTCCGCATCGGCATGGTCGCCTCGACGGTGTTCGCCCTGCTGATCGGCACCGTGGCGTACTTCGTGGGCGCGACGACGCGGCTCTTCGTGACGCCGCGGACTTCGCCGGGCATCTTCCAGAACGGCCAACCGATGGTGGATCGGCTCATGCCGGAACTGCTGGCCAAGGTCGTCCCGGAGGGCCTGTCGGTGCTGATGCTGCTGCTGGTGCTGTCGGCGTCGATGTCCACGTTGGCCGCGCTGGTGCTGCTGTCCAGCTCCGCGGTGGCCAAGGACTTCTACGCCGGCTTCGTCAACCGCGACGCCGACGATGCCCGGCTGACGCTGCTGATGCGCGTGTTGAGCGCCGCGTTCGTCGTCGCGTCGATCGTGCTGGCGGCCTTCGAGCTTCAGACTATCGTCGCCATCCTGTCGATCTCGTGGGGGGCGATCGGCTCCGTGTTCTTGGGCCCCTTCGTCTGGGGCATCCTAAGCCAACGAGTCAATCGCTTCGGCGCCATCGGGGCGGCGGTCCTCGGCCTGGGGACGTGCATTGTCTTGTACGTCGCCCACCGCCCGCCACCGGAGGCCGGCACCCTCGGCATGATCGTGTCCCTGGTGGCCAACCCCCTACTCAGTCTGCTCGTACCGTCCACAGCCGCCGCCCCCGCGCCCGCTATTGCCGTCGGGCCAGCACGAAATCCGCCATCGCGCTGAGGCTCTCGCGGGCCGGCGACGGCGGCAGGTCCAACAGCGCCCGGCGCGCCGCCGCGACGTGCTCGGCCGCGACGCCCTGCGCATACGCGATGCTGTCCGAATCCCGCAGTAACGCCGCCACGCGCCGGGGTCGTGTGGCGTCGGGCGTTCGCAGCGCGGCCAGCAGCGCGGTCCGCCCGGCCGATCCCGCGCTGCGCAGGAAGTGGATGATCGGCAGCGTCAGCTCCCCTTCCTCTACATCCCGTCCCAGTGACTTGCCGACCTCCGCCTCCTCGCCGATCAGGTCCAGCAGGTCGTCGATGATCTGAAACGCCATCCCCAATCCCCGCCCGTACGTACGCAGCCGAGTGATGGCCTCGCCCGCCGCCCCGGCGTATAACGACCCCAGGTGGCAGCAGGTCTCCACCAGGGCCGCCGTCTTTCGCCGGATGATGTCCAGGTAGTCGGCTTCGGTGAGGTCCAGGTCGCCACGCCGGGCCACCTGCATCATCTCCCCCTCGCAGACGGTGACCGCGGTCTGCCCGATCAGCCGGGCGGCCAGCGGGGTGTCGAGGCTGCTGCACAAGGCGAAGGCGTGGCTGTACAGGAAGTCGCCCAGCAGAACGGCCCGCTCGTTGCCCCACAAACGGTTGACGGTGGCGGCCCGCCGGCGAATGTCCGCTTCGTCCAGCACGTCATCGTGTACGAGCGTGGCCAGATGAACCAGCTCAACGACCGCCGCCAGCGTGGGATGTTCGGGCCGCAGCTCTCCGCCCGCCCGCGCCGCCAGAAGCAAGAGCGCCGGCCGAAGCTGCTTGCCGCCGAACTGCCGCACGTGACGCCCCAGGTCGTTGATGAACCCCTGGTCGCTGAGCAGCTCATCGGCGAGGCGGCGCTGGCTCTCGGCGAGTTCGCCGGCAATGGGAGCGTACAGCTCAACCAAGGACAAGGTGCCCGACGGCCCGTCGCGGCGCACGTCCTCTCTCCGTTTCGAGGCTCGGCCCACAGTCTGTCGGCGCGGCCCCCGCCGTGTCCAGCCCCGACGGAAGTTTTCATAACGAGTGAAAACTCGCACGTCCCTCCCCGGCCTCCCCGGGTCGGTCAGTCCGTCGGCCCGGTCGTCCCAGGGGGGTGGTACAGGACCAGGACCCGCCCCACGCGGCGGACTAGCTCGCACGGGACGCGCTGCACGATTTCGGCCGCCAACGCGTCGCATGCCGGCCCGTCGTCCGCCTGCACGCGGACCTTGATCAGCTCGCGGCCGGTGAAGCATTGCCGAAGGTGCTCCACGGATGTCTCGCTGAGCCCCTCGGCCCCGACGGCCATCAGCGGCTTGAGCGGGTGGCTTTCTGCCAGCAACGACCGCCGCTGTTTGGCTGAAAGGGCCATGAACTGCGCCGCAAGCTTCCCTCCCTCCCAGGTCGCCACGGGCAACTCGCCGCGGTGAGGAGGGGTTGGGGGAGGGTACCAACTCCCGGAAACGATACACACACGGGGTGCCGAGCGAACCGAGACGGCGCGTAGTGCTACCGGCCGATACTACGGGCCTTCGTGCTCCCGCGCCCCACTGTACAGCCTGCCCCCGCCTGCTACCATAGGCCCAGCGGCACCGGAATCGCCCCGGCGGGCGGCGCGTGCGGTCCGCGTCCGGCCGTCGGGCCCGCGGTTGGCCCGCGAAGAGAGCCACGGATGGCAACGTCAACGGACTTGCGGTCCCCTGCCCTTCAGACCCCCAGCTTGTTCGACCCCCCGCCGACCCGGTCCATCCCCGTCGGCACCGTCCGGCAGCCGACGTGGGAACCGCCCTCGGACGACGCGGAGGAGATCGGAAGCGTGAAAGAAGCTACTCCCCCAACCGCGACCACGCCGAAAGCCGA
Organism: Planctomycetota bacterium; assembly: GCA_040755725.1. Classification (GTDB taxonomy): domain Bacteria; phylum Planctomycetota; class Phycisphaerae; order UBA1845; family Fen-1342; genus JBFMAI01. The sequence continues at coordinate 125,887 of JBFMAI010000039.1, forward strand.
GCGCCCCCGCCCCTCCAAGACGGCCGCGGAAACCAGCGCCCCGGAGCCCGCACGCCGCAAACCACGCGCCCGACAAGTGACGGCCGAAACTCTGGCGGCGGCCCAGCGCGAAATCTCCGTCTCGGAGTTCTTCGCCAAGAACCGCCATTTGCTGGGTTTCGACAACAAGCGGAAGGCGTTGCTGACGACGGTGAAGGAGGCGGTGGACAACAGCCTGGACGCGTGCGAAGAAGCCGGCCGGCTGCCCGAGCTGCAGGTCATCATCGACCAGCTTGCCGAGGACCGCTTCCGCGTCACCGTCCGCGACAACGGGCCGGGCATCGTTCGCGCCCAGATTCCTAACATCTTCGGCAAGCTGCTGTACGGGTCGAAGTTTCACCGGCTCAAGATGGCCCGCGGCCAGCAGGGCATCGGCATCTCCGCCGCCGGCATGTACGGGCTGCTGACCACGGGCAAGAGCGTACGGATCACGTCGCGCACGAGCCCGAAGAAGGAAGCCCACCACTTCGAGATTCAGATGGACACGGCCAAGAACAAGGCCGACGTCATCAAGGAAGAGACGGTCGAGGTGCCGTGGGAACAGGGCACCGAGGTAAGCATCGAGCTGGTCGCCACATACACCAAGGGCCGCCAGTCGGTGGACGAGTACATCGAGCAGACCGCCATCGCCAACCCGCACGCCTTGATCCACTACGTCTCGCCGCTCGGTGAACACCGCGAGTTCCCCCGGGCAACCGATGAACTCCCCGCCGAGACCCGCGAAATCCAGCCGCACCCGCACGGGATCGAACTCGGCGTGCTGATGAAGATGCTCAAGGAGGCCAAGGGGGTGAAGCTGGCGGGCTTCCTCCAGCGCGAGTTCTGCCGCGTGTCCGCCACCGGGGCCGCCGCAGTCTGCGAAAAGGCCGGCCTGAGCCCCAAGGCCCCGCCCAGCCAAATCGGCACGCACGAGGTCGAGAAGCTCTACGAGGCCATGCAGAACGTCAAGTTCATGGCCCCGCCGACGGATTGCCTGGCCCCGATCGGCGTGCGAAACCTGCTGGCTGGCCTGCTCAAGGAAGTGAAGGCCGAGTTCTTCACCGCGACGACGCGCAGCCCCGCCGTCTATCGCGGCAATCCGTTCCAGATCGAGATCGGGCTGGCCTACGGCGGCAACCTGCCCGCCGATGAGACCGCCCGCGTGATCCGCTTCGCCAACCGCGTGCCGCTCTTGTATCAGCAGTCGGCGTGTGCGGCGTACAAGTCGGTGCTAGACGTGGATTGGCGGAATTACGGCCTGTCGCAACCGTCGGGCAGCCTGCCCGTCGGCCCGCTGGTCGTCATGATCCACATGGCCAGCGTGTGGGTCCCGTTCACCAGCGAGAGCAAAGAGGCCATCGCCGACTACGACGAGATTCGCAAGGAGATGAAGCTCGCGCTACAGGAGTGCGGGCGGAAACTGGCCGCGTACGTGCGGCGGCGGCGACGCCAGCGGCTCGAATCGCAGCGCCGCGACATCTTCACGCGGTACATCCCCGACGTCGCCGAAGCCCTCGCCAACCTTACGGGCCAGAGCGAGGAGCGGCTGCGGCGTGACTTGCAGGCCATCGCCCGACAACGGACTGCCGACGCCGACGTCGAGCTGGACGAGGACGGCCGTCCCATCGAGAAGCCCGCCGAGGAAGAAGCCGAAGACCGCGTCCTCAACGGCGATGACAGTACCGTGATCGTGCCGGAGAACGAAGCCGCTCCCGTGGCGGAAGACCTCTTCGACGAAGCCGGCGATGGCGGCCCGGGCAACGGCCACGGCGGCCGGCGCCGGCGGCGCCGGGAATAGCGGGGCACCGCTTCCAGCGTCGGACGGACGGCCCTTGAGCAGGTGGGCTGTTGGCGACGCGGCGCTTGGCCCAAGAGACGTGGGGTCCCATCGCGCGGGCGCTCGGTGTTATCCCCCGTGGACATAGGTCGACCCAGCCGACTTCCCAGGGGACTGTTACCCGCCACGGGCCTCGTGGCCAAGCTCGCCAACCACGCTCATGGCCCGCTTGCGAGCGGGGAGGCGGATACGACCGCGGGCGGGCCGGGAATCGTCGCCCACTGGCGGCCCGCCATCAGGGGTTCGCCAGCAACCGCACAAACGGATTGATGTCGCCGAAGTCGGCGCGGGCGTCGCCGTTGCAGTCGCCGTTCAACCGATTGCAGTCTGGATACGTCGCCTGGTACCGCGCGGGGTTGGTCAGCGCCATCACGAAGGGGTTGATGTCCCCAAAGTCGACGTGGTCGTCGCAGTTCAGGTCGCCGATGCGATGGGCCGAGACGTGGATGAGCTCAATGCCGTCGCCGGTACCCAGATTCCGGCTGTATTGCTTGTGTGTCGGGTCGTTCCAGTGCTTATGCACGCCCAGGCTCGGCAACGGGATCCCGGAGCCGTCCGGATTGTAGAACGTCCCCAAGGGCGAGGTGTTCACCCAGCCGAGGCGGGCGGTCTGGTTGCCGTAGGGGTCAAAGTAACTGAAGATCCGGTTGGCGGTCACCAGATTGGCCTTGATCGTGATCTTCTGTCCGGGTTGATAGCCGACATCGCCGTGCCCCTGCCTGCGGTTGAAGTGCCGGAAGATCGCGTTCGAGGCGGATGCATCGGTGGCTTCCCCCGCAAGGCCGCGGATCGCCCGGGAAAGCATCGCGTCCACCGCCGCCTGGTCCGTATTGCTGCTTTCCCACCAGTAACCATCCCCGATGTTCTCGCCCTCGTAATTGGTCCCTTCCCAATCGGTGGCCTTCGGATTGTGGACCCACACCACGCGCCCCGGGTGAATGCCCAGCGCTACCCCGATCGGGTCGTTGGGCGGCGGTGGCTCGGTGACAACGAGCGCCACCGTCGGCCCGGGAGCAACCACCGTCAGACCCGCGATGGCCACGGCCAGGCACGCGGCGGCGGCAGTGAAGTTGGCTCTACGCAGCCAAGCCCGCGCCCTCTGAACCACCACGAATGAAGCCGCCAGTGCGGCCAACCAGACCAGAACCCCCCCCCCGCCAGCGGCCGGGCCACCTGCTGGCACGGATAGGCGGCCCGAGCAGGCTTCGGCACGACCCGCAGCAGGAACCAGATCAAGGCCAGCAGCCCCGCGACGGGGAACGCCCACGACAGCCAACGAATCTCCGATGCTCCGCGTTGTCGCTCGTTGCACATGACATGCCCCTCATGCGATTCGGACCCGACGCGAGACGAACGGGGCTACGCCGCCCACGGCCCTGCACCCATTCACGCGCGGCCTCAGTTCCAACCTACGCCTTGGCCCTCCGGGATGCAAAACAAGTCTCCCCTGGGTACGGCCACGATCGGGGATACCCGCACCGGACACAGCCGCGCATCCGGTTCAGCGGCGCATCGAGCCGCGCGTCTCCAGTCAGCGCGCAACCAACCCGACCCGCGCACCACCCGCCGGAACCCCCGTTTGATCGACTTCGTGGGAACTGGAGACGAAGGGGCTCGAACCCTCAACCTCCGCATTGCGAACGCGGCGCTCTCCCAGTTGAGCTACGTCCCCAAGTCATTCGTATTGTAAACCCGTCGCCGGCCGCCGCAACCGCCCGACACACGCGGCCATCGGCAGTCGCCGACGGCGCGGCACGGCCGCCCGGCATTCGGCCCGTCACGGCGTCGCCCGCAGGCGGTCCGCCAACTCGGCCAAGCGGGCCGGGTCGCCCTTCTGGGCTTTCCAGCGGTACCCCAGGCCATCGCCCGGACGACGGGGGACGATGTGGAAATGGACGTACGGCACGTCCTGGCCGGCGGCCACGCCGTTGTTCTGGAGGATGTTGTACGCGGGCGCCTCGGTGACGGCCAGCACCCGGCGTGCCACAACGACCAGCGATCGCGCCAGCTCGGCCACTTCGTCGGGCGCCAAGTCTTCCAGCCGTTCGACCGGCCGCTTCGGAATAACGAGCGTGTGTCCCTCGGCCAGCGGGTTGATGTCGAGAAAAGCGAGCACGTGCGCGCTTTCGAACACCTTGTGGCACAGAATCTCGCCCGCCGCGATCCGCGCGAAGATGGACGCCGCGGCACCGGACACGGTCCCTACTCCGTCGCCCCGGCATCGGCCGGCGGCGCCGACTCGGCCTCGGGAGCGACATCCGCACCCTTCTTGGCCGCGGCCTTGGCCCGACGGCGTTTGGGATGCGGCCGGGACTTGCCCGCGTAGACGGTGTACTTGACGCGGGCGCGACGCTTGCGCTCGGTCTTGTCCTTGCTCCGCTTGCGCGGCTTGTCGTCCTCGCTGACAAGCTGGAGGATGGCGAGCTGGCCGCCGTCGCCGAGCCGGCGCTCGGCCAGTTTGATGATCCGCGTGTAGCCGCCGCTGCAACGCAACGTCTCGTTCCGCTTCTTCATCTTCGGACCGATGTCGGTGAAGAGCTTGTGCAGGACGGACTCGGCGGTGAACTTGAGCCCGGGGCGCGTGACGTTGGCGCGATAACGGCGGCCGGAGCGGGCGCGGAGGGTCTTGTTCCGCTTGGCGTCGCTCATGCGGTCGTAGTCTTCCTGGTGGTCCGCGGGAATGATCGCGCGGTCGGTCAACAGCGCTTCCGCCCGTTGCCGGGCCGCCAGGCCCCCATCAATCGCCAACGTGATCAGCCGCTCGGCGAAGCCGCGGACCTCCTTGGCCTTGATGACCGTCGTCCGCACCTCCCCGTGCTCGAACAGGCTCTGCACCAGATTACGCCGCAGGGCCAACCGATGGCTGGTGGTGCGGTTCAGTTTGCGACCTTGTACACAGTGTCTCATCGGTCCACCTTGGCCGTCACACGGCCGACACGGGGGTCGCCCCGGAACTCTCGCCGCCGCTCACGGCGGCGCCCATGCCCAAGCGCAGGCCCAACTGCTCGAGCTTCTGGCGGACCTCCATCAACGAGGTCTTGCCGAAGCTGCGAATCTGGAGCAGGTCGGCCTCGGTCATCCGCACGAGCTCGCCGACGGTGGCGATCTTGGCCGCCTCCAGGCAATTGCTGGCCCGCACCGATAGCTCCAGCGTCGCGACAGACCGCTCCAGCTTCTGGCGCAGCTCGTCGTCCATCGCCGGCGGCGCGGCCTCCCCGCGGGCGGGGGCCGCGACGACCTGCTCACCCAACTCGTAGTATTGCACGAACGGGTTGAGGTGCTTGCGCAGGATCTTGGCGGCCTCGACCAGGGCGTCCTCCGGGGTCGTGGTGCCCTTGGTCCAGATTTCGAGGACCAGCCGGTCGTAGTTGACCTTCTGGCCGACGCGCGTGTCCTCGGTGCGGTAGCGGACGCGCGTCACCGGGGAGTACAGGGCATCGACCGCGATCACGCCGATCTCGGCGTTCTCGTCGATGTGCTCCGACGCCGGCACGAACCCGCGGCCCCGCGCCACCGTCAGCTCGGCCGAGAACGGCACGTCGTCGGTGAGCGTGGCGATGAGCAGGTCGGGATTGTGCACGGTGATGGCCGGGTCGCACTGGAAGTCCCCCGCCCGCACCTCGCCCCGCTGCCGCCGCTCGACCCGCATGGTCTTGGGCGTCTCGGCGTCGAGGTGGACGACCAGGGCCTTGATGTTGAGGATGATGTCGGTCACGTCCTCGAGCACGCCGGGCAGCGAGGTGAACTCATGGTCCGCACCCGCCAGGCGCACATGGGTGACTGCGGAGCCCTCCAAACTCGACAGGAGGATCCGCCGCAGGCTATTGCCGACCGTGGTACCGAAGCCGCGTTCGAAGGGCTCGACGGTGAAGCGGCCGTAGGTCGGGGTACTGATCGACTCGTCCCGCACGACGCGGGCCGGGAGTTCCAGGCCACGCCATCTGATCCGCATGTCGCAACGCCTCCGCGGGGAACGCCGGGCCCGCCCCCAACCCGGCCGCCAAGTTAACGGGAGCAGAACTCGACGATGAGCAGCTCTTCAATGGGTATCAGCACGTCGTCGCGCGACGGCAACGCCGCCACCGTCGCTTCGAGCTTGGCCGGGTCGACCTGGAGCCAAGCCTGCGGCGGCGGATTGGTCACGCCCTCCAGCAGGGCCATCTGGGCCCGGACGAACTTCTGCGTCCGCTCGCGCGGGTGGACGGTGATCTTGTCGCCCACCTCCACGAGATACCCCGGGCGGTCCACCTTGCGACCGTTGACCAGGATGTGCCCATGGACGACGGCCTGGCGGGCACCGCGGCGACCGGCGGCAAAGCGAGCCTTGTACACCACGTTGTCCAGCCGGCGCTCGAGAATCTGCAACAAGGCCTCGCCCGTGTTGCCGGGCGCCCGGTTGGCCAGCTCGAAGTACCGGCGGAACTGCCGCTCCAGCACGCCGTAGTGCCGCTTGACCTTCTGCTTCTCGCGGAGGCGGACGGCGTAGTCGGAGCTCTTGCCGCGGCGGTAGGCGTGCATGCCGGGCGGGTAGTTCTTGTATTCGCGCTCCAGGGGGTTCTTGCCGGTCTCGTCGCGGATCGGCTTGAGCATCAGGTTGATGCCTTCGCGGCGCGACAGCCGAGTACTCGGTCCGGTGTAACGGCCCATGTTAGACCCTCCGCCGCTTGCGCGGGCGACAGCCGTTGTGCGGCAGCGGCGTGACGTCCTCGATGGATTGAATGCGCAGGCCGGCGGCCTGCAACGCGGTGATCGCAGACTCGCGGCCCGCGCCGGGGCCTTTAACCCGCACTTCGACCTCGACGACGCCGTGCTTCTTCGCCTCGTGGGCGGCGAACTGGGCGGCGCGCTGGGCGGCGAAAGGCGTGCTCTTGCGGGCGCCGGTGAACTTCTTGTCGCCGCCGGCGGCCGGCACCGACCCGGCCGACGCCCAGCAGAGAGTGTCCCCGTTCATGTCCGTGATGGTGACCACCGTGTTGTTGAAGGTGGCGCGAATGTGCGCGATGGCCTTGGCCACGCTGCGTCGAATCCGCCGTTTGCTGCCTGCTTTCGCCACTGAGTCGGCTCCCTGGCGGCCTTAGCCGCGGTGCATTTCCTTGACGCCCTTCTTGCCGGCGACGGTCTTCTTGGGGCCCTTGCGGGTGCGGGCGTTGGTCCGGGTGCGTTGCCCGCGGACGGGCAGCCCACGAATGTGCCGCAGCCCGCGATAGCAGCGGATCTCGCGCAGCCGCGCGATGTTCTGCTGAATCTGCCGCCGCAACTGGCCCTCGACGATGTAGTCGCGCTCAATGATGCCGGCAATGCGGCTGACCTCTTCCTCGCTGAGCTTGTTGGCCCGCAGCGCGGGGTCGATCTCCGCCTTGCTCAGAATCTCCCGGGCCCGCGTCGGACCGATCCCAAAGATGTAGCGGAGCGACACGTCGATCCGCTTCTGGGGCGGGATGTCCACACCGGCAATACGTGGCATACCGATCCTGCCTCTCTGAAACCTAGCCTTGACGCTGCTTGTGTCGCGGGTTCGTGCAAATCACCCGCACCACGCCGCGCCGTTTCACGATCTTGCAGTTCTCGCAAATCCGCTTGACGCTGCTCCGCACTTTCATGGCACCTGCCTCCGGCTCACCGGCCATCGGTCAACACATCGGCCCCGGTCGGCGTCACGGCGACCGTGTGCTCGAAATGCGCCGCCCACGAGCCGTCCCGGGTCACCACCGGCCAGCCCGTGTCGTCGCCCGACCGCGTCTCCGCTCGCCCGGCCGTCACCATCGGCTCGATCGCCAGCGTCATGCCCACGGCCAACTCGAAATCCGCGTTCCGCGTGCCGCGGTCGCAATAGTTCGGGATCTTGGGCTCCTCGTGCATCTCCTGCCCGATCCCGTGACCGACATACTCCCGCACCACGCTGCACCCGGCCTCCTCGACACACGCCTGCATCCGCCGGGCGATTCGGCTCCAGCGGATTCCCGGCGTGATCTCGCGGATCGCCAGGTCCAGGGCCGCCCGCGTCACTTCCAGCAACCGCTGGATCGCCGGGGCGGGCGTCCCAACCGCGAAGGTCCGCGCCGCGTCGCCGCAGTAGCCCCGCAGCCGCACGCCGCAGTCCACGCTCACAATGTCGCCCGGCGCCAGGGGCCGCTCATTCGGTATTCCGTGCACGATCTGCTCGTTCACCGACGTACACAAGCACGCCGGAAACGGCACCCGCGCCGCCGGGCTGCGGACCCCTTTGAACAGCGGGGTCGCGCCGGCTTCGGCAATCACCTCAGCCGCTCGCGCGTCCAGCTCCGCCGTCGTCACACCCGGCCGTACCAACCGCTCGATCTCGTCGAGCACGCGGCACACCACCCGCCCGGCGTCGCGCAACAGCTCGACCTCGCGCGGCGACTTGAGCACGATCCTGGGCACCGTGCGCTGCATCAGCGGCTGCCCAGCGCATCCACGACGCGCCTTACCGCCGCCTCCACGGCATCCGCTCCCGCCGCGGAATCCACCGTGTGGAAGCACCCGCGCCGGGCGTAGTAATCGATCAACGGCGCCGTCTGCGTCCGGTACGTCTCCAGGCGTGTCAAGACCACCTCGCGGCGGTCATCGGGGCGCTGAAACAGCTCCCCGCCGCACTTGTCGCAACGGCCGTCCACGCGCGGCGGCAGAAAACTTACATTATAGGTGGCGGCACACTGCTTGCAAACGCGGCGGCCGGCGATGCGGCGGATAATCTCTTCGTCATCGAGCTTGAAGTCGATGACGGCGTCCACCGCCATGTCCCGCTCCCGCAGGCCGCGATCCAGGGCCTCCGCCTGCGGCGCCGTCCGCGGAAAACCGTCCAGGATGAAGCCGGCGTCGCGCGGCAGCCGGTCCACAGCGGCCAGCATGACGTCCGTGATGACCTCGTCGGGCACGAGCTTGCCGGCGTCCATGTACTCGGCGGCCCGCCGGCCCACCGGCGTGCCCTCCTGTCGCTCGCGCCGCAAGACGTCGCCGCTGGAGAGCTGCACCAGCCCGCGCCGCTCCACAAGGCGCTGCGCCTGTGTCCCTTTGCCGGAACCCGGCGGTCCGAGGAAGATCAGCCGCGGCGCGCTCATCAGTACATTCGTCCTTTCACGCGGCCCACGCCTTCGCCGCCGAGGAAGCCCTCGTAGTTCCGCATGATGAGGTTCGCTTCCATGCGCTGGATCAGGTCCAGGGCCACACTGACGACAATCAGCAACCCGGTGCCGCCCAGGAACGCCGAGATGCGGTACGGGATTTCCAGTTGCGTGGCCACGACGGAGGGAATCAAGGCGATGACCGCCAGGAAGCCGGCGCCGACGTAGGTGATGCGTTCCATGACCGCTTCGAGGTAGTCGGCGGTGCGCTTGCCCGGCCGCAGGCCGGGGATGAAGCTGCCCATGTCGCGCAGGTTGTTGGCCATCTCCTTGGGCTGGAACTGGACCGAGACCCAGAAGTACGCGAAGAAGTACACCATGCCGACGTAGGACACGTCGTACACGAACTCGCCGGGACGGAAGGCGTCCTCCAGGAAGCCCCACAGCGCCAGTGGCGGAATGCCGCCGCGGTAGAGCCATCCGAAGATGACGCTCGGGAACAACAAGAACGAGCTGGCGAAGATGATCGGCATGACCCCGCCGTGATTGACCCGCAACGGCAGGTAGTGCCGCAGGCCGCCGACCATGCGCCGGCCGCGCGTCTGCTTGGCCTGCTGAATCGGGATGCGTCGCTGCGCCTGGGTGATGAGGATCGCCCCCGCCACGACCGCGACGAACGACACGACCATGAAGACGATCTTCTCCGGGGTCATCGAGATCGAAGCCCCGCCGACGGTGCCCCCGAGACTGACGATGAACCCGCGCCACACCTCGAAGAACACGTAGGGCATCCGGGCGATGATGCCCGCCATGATGATGAGGCTGATGCCATTGCCGATGCCGTATTCGTCGATCTGCTCGCCGACCCACATCAGCAACAACGTGCCGGCCATCAGGCCGGTGATGGCCATGATGACAAACTCGAAGCTGTTCTGGAACTCCGGGTAGACCAGGTTGTTCGCGTTGAGATAGCGCACCCAGAAAACCGACTGAATCAGGCACAACCCCACGGTCGCGTAGCGCGTGTACTCCATGATCTTGCGCCGGCCGGTCTCGCCCTCCTGCCGCAGCTTCTCCAGCGCCGGTAGGACCGTGACCAGCAGTTGCAGGATGATCGACGCGCTGATGTACGGCATGATCCCCAAGCCGAAGAGCGTGCTCTGGCCCAGGTCCCCCCCGGTGAACATGGCGAACAGCTCCGCCGCCTGCTCGGTGGCGCCGCCAGCCCCCTGCCAGTGGCGGGCGAGCCGGTCCTGGTTCACGCCCGGCAGCGGCACATAGAAGCCGATGCGGTAGACGCACAGCATCATCAGCGTGAACAGCACCTTCTTGCGAAGATCGGGCACGCGGAAGACGTTAATGAAGGCTCGAAACATCGCCGCCAGCCTCCCGGCTCACTCGGGCCGGTCCTCAGCCTGCGCTCTCCGAAGACGACGGCGCCCCGCGGCGACCGCCCCGGGTCGCGCCGGGCCCTTCCTTCCGCCGGCGGCCCGCGTTGCGCTTCGCCTTGGCCTGCACCGCGGGGTCCGGCCGCTCCAGCACAGTCGCGGTCCCACCGGCCTGCTCGATGCCGGCCCGGGCGCCCGCGCTGAACGCATGCGCCGCCACCTGTAACCGTTTGGACAACGTTCCTTGCCCGAGGATCTTGACCAGCGGACGTGCGCCGTGGACCAGTCCCCGCGCGCGCAGCGCGGCCAGGTCGACGGTCGCTCCGTCCTCGAAGTCCGCATCCAGGCGGGCCAGGTTCACGACGTGAAACGCCGTGCGGAACTGCACGTTGCTGAAGCCGCGCTTGGGAACGCGCCGGAAGATGGGCATCTGCCCGCCTTCGTGCAGCGGGCGCGTGCCGCCGCCGGCACGGGCCTGGCAGCCCTTGTTCCCGCGGCCGCAGGTCTTGCCGTGGCCGCTGCTCTCGCCGCGTCCCACGCGCTTCCGCGGCCGGCGGGCCCCGGCGCGGGCGGTGACGTCATTGACCATCATGCGGCGTCTCCTCGGAAAGGGGGCGCTGCGCGGCGCTGTCCGGGCCGGCGCCGTATCCTTCCGGCGCACGGGACCCGCGACGCGGCGTCTCGAACTCCGCTTGGTCCGCCACGGCCACCGGTTCCCCCACCGCGGCCTTCAGCGGCTCGCGCTCCGGCGGCAGATCGAGCTTCACGCCGCGCAATTCCTCGACCATGGCCCGCGTGCGCAACGCCTTGAGACCGTTGACCGTGGCCTTGACGAGGTTTTTGGGGCTGGTGGAGCCGTAGCACTTGGTGAGCACGTCCTTAACACCGGCCAGTTCGAGGACGGCCCGCGGCGCGGCCCCGGCGATAACACCCGTGCCCTGCGACGCGGGGATCAGGACGACGCGACTGGCGCCGAAGTGGCCGACGACGCGATGGGGGATCGTGGTCCCTTTGAGCGGCACGCGAAACAGGTCTCGGCGAGCCTTCTTGATACCCTTCTCGACCGCCGGGGGCACCTCGTTGGCCTTGCCATACCCGTAGCCGACCTGCCCTTGCCGGTCGCCAACGACCACCAGAGCTCCGAAGGAGAAGCGTCGGCCGCCTTTCACCACCGTCGCGCAGCGGTAAAGGCGGACGACGGTATCTTCAAAGCCCCGCTCGTCGGGGAAATCGGCACGTTCTCGGCCGCGACGCGGGCCGCCGCGGGGGCCGCCTCCGCGGGTCCTTGCTGGTCCGGGCTCGGTTGCCATGCGTTACCGTCCTGCTTGCGCTTAGAACTTCAGACCGGCCTCACGAGCGGCGTCGGCCAGGGCCTTGATACGGCCGTGGTACTTCCGCCCGCGCCGGTCGAAACACACCTGTTGAATGCCGAGCTGCTTGGCCTTCTCGCCCAGGAGCTTGCCGACGATCGCCGCGGCCTTCACGTTGCCCCCGTAGGTCAGTTGCCCCTTCAGCTCGGCCGAATGCGACGAGGCCGCACACAAGGTCCGCCCGGTGAGGTCGTCGATGATCTGGGCGGAAATGCCGCGGATCGAACGAGCGACCGCCAATCGCGGGCGGTCGGGCATGCCTTGGACCCGCTTGCGCACGCGGCGGATGCGCCGCGCTCGCCGGGCCGTCTTGATTAACAACTGCTTCATGCGCTAACCTCGTCTCCGTCCCGCCTAGCCGGCGCCGCCGCCGGCGAAGACCTTGCCCGCCTTGCGACGGATGTGCTCGCCGACGTAGCGGATGCCCTTGCCGAGATAGGGCTCGGGCTTGCGCAATTTGCGGACCTCGGCGGCGAACTGGCCGACGGCCTGCTTGTCGGGCCCGCTGACGATGAAGCGGGCGGGCTCGTTGTTGCCACGGGCCGTCGGTACCTCGACCTTGATCTCCAGTCCCGGGGGAATCGGGACCTCGAACTGGGCCTTTCTGCCGTGTCCCCGGCCCATGTAGCCGCAATTCAGCAACAGCTTGCGGCCCTCGACGTTGGCGGTGTAGCCGGTGCCGTAGAGTTCCAGGCCGATGCTGTAGCCGGTCGTCACGCCCTGAATCATGTTGGCGATCAGGGCGCGGGACAGACCGTGCAACGCCCGATGCTGGGCCGCGTCGTCCGGGCGGCGCACGACCACCTGCGATCCTTCGACCGCGGCCGTGATCGGCGACGGGAGCGTCCAGTCGAGCTGCCCCTTCGGGCCACTGACTTTCACACGGGCACCGGCGATCTCGACCTTGGCGCCGCCGGCGATCGGAATCGGTTTCTTGCCTACACGAGACATCGGTTCACCACACCGTGCAGAGCACTTCGCCGCCGACACGCCGTTGGCGGCACTGGCGGTCGCTCAACACGCCCTGGCTGGTGGAGACAATCGCGACGCCGAGCCCGTCGCGGACGCGTTCGAGCCGGCCGACGGGGCAGTAGGTCCGCCGGCCCGGCCGACTAACCCGCTGGAGATCGAGGATCACCTTCTCGCCCTGGGGGCCGTACTTCAGGTCGATCTCGATGACGCCCTGCTCCGCGTCGTCGATCGGGAGGTAGTCGGCGATGAAGCCTTCCTCTTTCAGGACGCGGGCCACCCCCAGGCACACCTTGCTGCGCTTGACACGGACGCGCTTCTTGCCGATGCGGATGGCGTTGCGAATCCGCGTGAGCATGTCGGCAATGGGATCAGATGTCGGCATATCGGTTCCTCACCAACTCGCCTTCCGCACGCCGGGGATGCGCCCTTCCAGGGCCAGCTTGCGGAAGCAACACCGGCAAATCCGGAACTTGCGGTACACGGCCCGGGAGCGGCCGCACAGCTCACAGCGGGTGTAGGCCCGCACCTTGTACTTGGGGGGCCTCTTGCACTTCAGCTTCAGCGCCAGCCTGGCCATCGCTCACCTAACTCCGAAACGGCATCCCCAGCAGCGTCAACAGGCGGCGGGCCTCGCCGTCGCTCCGCGCCGTGGTGCAGATGGTGATGTTCATGCCCTGTTGATAGGTCACCTTGTCGGGGTTGATCTCGGGGAAGACCCCGTACTCGGTGAGGCCCATGCCGTAGTTGCCGCGGCCGTCGAAACCACCCGGATCCAGCCCGCGGAAGTCGCGCACGCGCGGGATTGCCAGGGCCACCAGCCGGTCCAGGAACTCGTACATCCGCCGACCGCGGAGCGTGACCTTCAGCCCCACGTCGTAGCCCTGGCGGAGCTTGAAGTTGGACACGCTCTTGCGGGCCTTGCACACCAGCGGCTTCTGACCGGTCACCGTCGCCAGGGCCGCCTCGGCCTCGACGAAGCGCTTGTTCTCGCGGGCCTTGGTCGTGGATTCGGCCACGGCCTTGCCCAGGCCCATCGAAACCACGATCTTGGTCAGCTTCGGCAGGGCCATCGGGTTGTCGCGCCCCAGCTCCTGCTTGAGCTGCGGCAACACCTGCTGCCGGTATCTCTCCAACAACCGTGCCATCAGCGTTTCCCGCTACGATACTTGTTCACATCCGCGCGCGTCACTTCGCCCAGCACCGCTCCACTCGAGCGGCGGCCCGCGGCGACGCGCTTCTTCGACACGACCCGACCGCCGGCGTCCCGTTCCACCTGGTACCGCACCCGCACCGGGCCATCGGCCTTGGGGTCCAGCGGCATCACGTTCGACAAGTGCAGCGGCGCCTCCTTGCGGATGCGCCCGCCCTGCGGGTTGCGCTGGCTCTTGCGCACATGGCGGTACACCATGTTCACGCCTTCGACCAACACGCGGTCCTTGTCGGGGATCACCCGCAGGACCTTACCGCGGGCGCCTTTGTGGTCGCCGGCGATCACGACCACCATGTCATCCTTCTTGATCCGCGCCGCCATGACTACCAGACCTCCTCCGCCAGCGAGATGATCTTCGTGAAGTTCTTCTCGCGCAGCTCGCGGGCCACGGCCCCGAACACGCGCGTGCCCTTGGGGTTGCCCTCCGGGTCGATCAGGACGGCCGCGTTGCTGTCGAAACGCACGTAGCTGCCGTCGCGGCGGCGCGTCGGGTACTTGGTCCGCACGACCACGCAGCGAACCTTGTCGCCTTTCTTGATGTCCGACGCCGGCAACGCCTGTTTCACCGAGCAGATCACGATGTCGCCAACGCCGCCGGTGCTGCGGCGGGGCTTGCCCTGGCGGGCCGAGGAGCCTTTGAGGACCTGGATGCACTGGAGTCGCTTGGCCCCGGTGTTGTCGGCCACGTCCAGGCGCGTGTACTGCGTGATCACGCCGGGCCCCCTTTCTCGGAGCCGGCCGCCCGCCGGACGACGCGCACCAGCCGCCAATGCTTGGTCTTGCTGATCGGCCGGCACTGGACCACCTCCACGCGGTCGCCATCGCGGCACTCGTTGCGCTCGTCGTGGGCGTGGAGTATGGTCCGCCGGCGGAGGTACTTGCCGTACTTCGGGTGCCGCACGCGATAGGACACCGTCACGCGGATGGTCTTGTTCCGCCCGGACGAGGTCACGACCCCCACCCGACGGGCCCGCCGGCCCCGGGCGGCCTTGGTTTCCGGCGTCGTTGTTGCGGTTGCACTCATGCCAATCATCCACTCACGGGTCTGGGCCGGGCCGCGTTAGCGGCGGGCCGCCTGCGCCGTCAATTGCGCCTGCCGCTGTTCCACGTTTCGTTCGCCCCGTTCACGCAGGACCGTCAACAACCGGGCGATGTCCCGGCGGGTCTTGAGCAACTGCGTCGGATCTTCCAGCTTCTCGGTCACCGACTGGGCCCGCAGGTCGAACAGGTGCCGTCGAAGGCGTTCCAGCTCGCCGTGGACCTCGTCGGTCTTCATGGCCCGGATCGCGTCGATCTTCATGGCGTTCCTCTAGAACGTGTGCCGGCGGGCCACGAAACGGGTCTTGACGGGCATCTTGTGGGCCACGCGGACCAGGGCCGCCTTGGCCACGGACTCGTCCACACCGCCGATTTCGTACAGCACGGTCCCCGGGTACACGACCGCAGTCCAGTAGTCGGGCTCGCCCTTGCCCTTGCCCATCCGCGTCTCCAACGGTTTGGTGGAGACGGGTTTGTGCGGGAAGATGCGAATGTAGACGCGGCCTTCGCGGTGCAGGAAGTGCGTCGCGGCCATGCGGCCCGCCTCGATATGGCGGGCATTCACCCGCCCGGGTTCCAGCGACTGGAGCCCGTATTCTCCGAACGCCACCGTGTTGCCGCGCGTCGCGTTCCCGCGGATGCGCCCCTTCTGGGCCTTGCGGTACTTCACGCGTTTCGGCATGTTGGCCGACATAACCGCCGCTCCTCAACAACCCGCGTCTAACGCCGCGCCCGCCGCCGGAAGCGTCCTTCCGCCCGCTCCGCCGGCTGCTCGCCGTATAATCCGCGATAAACCCACACTTTGATGCCGATCGCGCCGACGGTCGTGACCGCGGTCGTGATGGCGTAGTCCACCTCGGCCTGCAACGTCTGCAAGGGGATGGACCCGAGCATCTGCGTCTCGACGCGGGCCATCTCGGCCCCGCCCAGCCGCCCGGAACAGATGATCTTGACCCCCCGGGCCCCGGCCTCCATCGCCGCCTCGCACTTCTGCTTCATTACGCGGCGGAAACTCATGCGCTTCTTGAGCTGCTCGGCGATCGACGCGCCGATCAGGAATGCGTTGAGGTCCGGGTTCTTGATCTCGACGATGTTCACCGACACCCGCCGGTCGATGAGGTCTTCCAACCGCTCCTTGAGCTTGTCCACCTCGGCCCCTTTGGCGCCGATGACCATGCCGGGGCGGGCGGTGTGCAGGATGACCTTGACCTCGTCGCGGGTCCGCTCGATCTCGACCTTGGCCACGCCGGCGTAAGGCGGCTGGCGGTTCAGCGACTGGTCGATGAACTTGCGGATCTGCTCGTCCTCGACCAGGAAGGCGCCGAAGGCAGCCTTCGGGGCGTACCAGCGCGACTTCCAGCCCTCGGTGATCCCGACGCGAAACCCGATTGGATTGCACTTCTGGCCCACGGCTTAGTCCTTCTCATCCACGGCGATCACGATGTGGCTGGTCCGCTTCTGGATGGGGTGCGCCCGCCCCCGGTCCTTGGGCTGAAAGCGCTTGATGATCGGGCCCCGATCGACCCGCGCCTCGCTGACGAAGAGCTTGTTCATGGTCGCCTCGTCCTCGTTGGCGCAGGCCATCGCGGCCTTCAGGACGCGGCTGATCATGGGGGCCGCCCGCCGGTGCGTGAACCGCAGCACCGCCAGGGCCTGGTCGCAGGGCAGGCCGCGGATGAGGTCAACAACCAAGCGCGTTTTGCGCTCGGCGATGCGGGCGAACCGGTGTCTGGACGTCCAGGGCATCGACGCTCTCCCTTAGGTGGCGGCCTTGACGGAACGGGCCGTGTGGGCGCGAAAGGTCCGCGTCGGGGCAAACTCCCCCAGCTTGTGCCCGACCATGTCTTCCGTCACGTACAGCTTGTGGAACATCTTGCCGTTGTGGACCTCAAAGTGCATGCCGACGAACTCAGGAACGATCGTACACGCCCGGTTCCACACGCGAATGGGCGTCGCGCTGCCGCTGTCACGGGCCAGTTGCACCTTGCGGAACAACGCCTCGTCCACGTACGGACCTTTTTTCAAGCTGCGCGCCATACTCCACCTTCGCGGCCGCTACCACTTGCGCCGCAGTTTCGCCTCACCATACGACTTCGTGATCCGCCGCCGCAGGATCCGCCGGTTGGACACCTTCCGCGGGCTGCGCGTCCGGCCGCCCTTGGCCAGTTTGCCCCAGGGGGAGCAGGGGTGTCGGCCGCCGTTGCTGCGTCCTTCGCCGCCGCCCAGCGGGTGGGCGTGGGGGTTCATCGCTTTGCCGCGGACGTGCGGCCGCCGGCCCATGTGCCGCTTGCGGCCGGCTTTGCCAATGCGGATGTTCTGATGATCGAGGTTGCCGAGCTGGCCAATGGTCGCGCGGCACTCGACCCGGACCTGACGCATTTCGCCCGAGGGCAGCGTAATCGTCGCCCAGTCCCCTTCGCGGGCCATCAGCCGCGCCTGGCCGCCGGCCGTCCGCACCAGCTTGCCCCCCTGCCCTGCCAGCATCTCGATATTGTGGATCGTCATGCCGATCGGGATCGCCGACAGCGGCATGCAGTTCCCGGTCTTGGGCTCCACCTTCGCGCCGCTCTCGACCACGTCGCCCGCCTTCAGCCCCAGCGGCGCCAGGATGTAGCGGCGTTCCCCGTCCGGGTACTCGACCAGCGCGATGTGACACGTCCGGTTAGGGTCGTACTGGACCTCGAGCACCTTCGCCGGCTGATCGTCGCGGTTGCGTTTGAAGTCGATGATCCGGTAGCGCCGCCGGTTGCCCCCGCCCCGGTGCCACGCCGTCAGCTTGCCGGAGTGGTTCCGCCCGCCGGTCTTCTTCAGCCGCACCGTCAGCGACTTCTCGGGCTGATTGCGGTGCTTGAAGGTGATTTCGGCGTAGTCGTTGACGCTGGAATTGCGTCGTCCGGCCGACGTCGGTTTATATATCTTGACGCCCATCGGCGTTACCTCACCGCGGGCCCACGGCCCGCCGGCTGCTAGAACAAGTCAATGTGGCTGTCCTTGTCCACCGTGACAACCGCCTTCTTCGTGTGCCGCGTCTGCCCGAAACGGAACCTATACCGCCGCAGCTTCCCCGGCCGGTTCGAAGTCCGCACATCCAACACCTTGACGCCGTAGATCTTCTCCACCGCGTCCTTGATCTGGGCCTTGTTGGCCAAGGGGTGGACCTCGAAGCTGTAGGTACCGCCGTGGCCTTTGGCGGTCTGGCGCGACTGGTGGGTGGTCTTCTCAGTGACCAGCGGCTTGATGACGGTGTGGTAGATATCCATGATGCCTACTCCGTCGTCGCCGCGGCCGCGCCGACGAGCTCCCGAAACCGCGTGAACGCCTCGCGGGTGAAGATCAGCTTGCGGTGGGCCAGGATGTCGTACGCGTTGAGACCGGCCACATCCATGACCGCCGTCCGCGGAATGTTGCGCCCGCTCTTGTAGACCGAGTAGTCCACGCCGGCCGTGGCCAGCACGCAACCGCGGTCGGCCTCGACGGCCGCCAGCAGCCGGGCCAGCGGCGCCGTCTTGGGTGTCTCGACCTTCAGCCCGTCAATAATCAGGGCCTGGTCGCTGCGAATCTTGCTCAGCACCGCCTGGTTGCGGGCCAGCCGCCGCATCTTGGTCGGCATGTCCTGCCGGAAGTCCCGCGGCCGCTTGGCGAAGGCCATGCCGCCGCCGCGCCGCACGCACGTCCGCACATTGCCCATGCGGGCCCGGCCGGTGCCCTTCTGTCGATAGAGCTTCCGCGTGGAGCCCTCGACGTCGGCGCGGCTCTTGGTCTGGACGGTGCCCTGGCGACGGTTGGCCTGGTAGCGGACGACCGCCTGCTTCAGCAGGGCCGCGTTCACCTTGCCGCCCAGCAGGTTCTCGTCGATGGCCTCGTCACCGATCTTCTGGCCGGTCGTGTTGTAAACGGGCACGCTCAACATCGCACGCCTTCCCTCGGCCCTACGACCGCATCTTGCTCTTCCGAACCAACACGAACCCGCCGCTGGGCCCCGGGACGGCGCCCCGGATGATCAGCAGGTTGTGCTCCGCATCTACCCCGACCAGGGCCTGGGCCTGGGCCGTCCGGCGGACGTGGCCCATGTGCCCGCCCATCTTCTTGCCCTTCTTGATGCACCCGGACCGGCCGCGCTCCGCCGCCCGGCTGCCGATGCTGCCCGGGCTGCGGTGCTTGCGCTCGGTCCCGTGCGACGCGGGCTGCCCGCCGAAGCCCCAGCGCTTCATAGCGCCGGCAAAGCCGCGGCCCTTGGTGATCCCGATGACATCGACGTACTTCACCCCCGCTTTCTCGAACAGGTCGACGGTCACGGTCTGGCCGACCGTCTGGTCGGTCGGCTCGGCCAGGCGAATCTCGCGGATGTAACGCTTCGGCGCCGTCTGCGCCTTGCGCGCGTGGCCGATGGCGGCCAACGTGGTGCGGTGCGGCTTTACGTCGGCAAAGCCGAGCTGGACAGCGTTGTAACCGTCCGGGCCGTCCGCCCGCTTGACTTGCAGCACGACGCACGGCCCGGCTTCCACCAGCGTGACGGGGATGCGCGCCCCGCTCGCCTCGAAGACCTGCGTCATACCGACTTTCTTTCCGAGTATCGCCGGGATCATTCCTCGGCACTCCTGCCCGTCGGCGGCGGCACGAAACCGGCCCCGCCTCGTGTCCATCTAGCTGGCGACCGAAGCGATCGCCTAAGCCTTGATTTTGACAAACACGCCCGCCGGCACGACGAGACGATTGAGGGCCTCAACCGTCCGCGACGTCGGCTCGAAGATGTCGATCACCCGCTTGTGGGTGCGCATCTCAAACTGCTCGCGGGACTTTTTGTCAATGTGAGGCGAACGGAGCACGGTGTACCGTTCGATTCGCGTGGGGAGGGGAATCGGCCCACACACTCGCGCGCTGGTCCGCTTCGCGTGATCCACGATCTCCTGCGCCGACGCGTCCAGCGCCCGGTGATCGTACGCCTCCATCCGAATGCGAATCCGCTCTCCCGCCATACAACACTCTGCCTGCCGCGTCAGAAAACAGTCACGATACCCCGGCTCACGTCCCCCGAACGCGCCGAGACAGGTTAGGATACCCGCCGGCCATTTGGCGTCAAGGGTCCAATTGCAAAATCGTGAAGGTGTTGTGGCGACGGCGCTGCGCCTCGCGTCACGGGGGCGCAGTCACGATGTACACGTGCGTCAACCGCCCCGCCCGGTCCCACGGCACGACCGTCAGGTCCACATGGTGGGGCGAGTCGTCCCTCGGCGCCGAACTCTCGATATGACCGATAGTTAAAGGAATCGGCAGGTCGCGGTCCGCCGGCACAACAACCAGCCGGTACCCCTCTTTGGGATAATCTCTCACCGCCTGCGGAATCAGCATCCGCCCGCTCCCCTGCCCCACGAGCAGGGCCCCTTCGCTGGCCAACTGGACCGTCCCGTCCGCCAACAGCCGTCCCGCGCGAACCGCACACCGAAACCGTGCGTCGGTCGCCAACTGAATCCGCGCAATCCGCGGATGGACTTCGACCACGCGGCCCACGAGCCAGCCGCGGTCCAACAGGTCCGCCAAACGCGCGTCCGCGTCCCACTCCGGCAACTCGCTGCCGGCGGCGATCGCCCACTGCCCCTCGCGAACCCACTGACTCTGCCGTCCCCGCGCGATCAGGAGCGACGCCGCGCGCGGGCTGGCGTCGAAGGCCACTACCGGCGCGATCAGAATCCCCACGTGGCTGTCTGGCAACTGCCCCGTGAACCCGGACAGCTCCGCGAGCCGCCGCTCGGCCTCCTGGAGCCGAAGCCGCTGGTGAATCACCTGCCGCTGGAGGGCGGCGTTCTCCGCCTCCAACGCCGCCGCCCGCTCGCCCGTAAGCGCTTCCGGGACCAGATGCTCCGCGGCCCCACTCGCGGTGCGGGCCAACCATCTCCCCGGCCACTGAAGCAGTGCCAGCGGCTGAAACAGGCCGCGTCCGGGCGTCGTCCACCGCGCCGGCAGCAAGAACGCCGTCGCCGCCGATACAGCGATCAGTATCCAGAACGTCGTGGTCTTGGTCGGCGGCTTCATGGCATCGAGCCGGTCCGGGGGGAACGGGGAAGCTCGCAGGGAAGGGTCGCGGGCCGCGGTTGAAGCCCCGCCCGTTTAGTACTCGTCCTCGTCCGAGTCCATCGCAGTGACCCACTCGTCGAGGTTTTCCAGCCACTCGCTGGTGCCGCGGGCGACGCAGGTCAGGGGGTCGTCGGCGACGCGGACCTCCAGCCCCGAGGCCTTGGCCAAGACCACGTCCAAGCCGCGCAGCAGCGCGCCGCCGCCGGCCATGCAGATACCGTTGTCCACCAGGTCGGCCGCGAGTTCCGGTTCGAGTTGTTCGAGCGTGTGGAGCACGCCTTCGATGATCTGGCCGACGGGCTCTTTGAGGGCTTCGCGCACCTCGTCGCTGGTGATGACGGCCCGGCGCGGCAACCCGCTGATCATGTCGCGCCCCTTGACCTCCATCTTGACCTCTTCGTCCAGCGCGGAAGCCGAGCCGATCTGGATCTTGATGTTCTCGGCGGTCTGCGGGCCGATCATCAGGTTGTAGGTGCGGCGCATGTAGTTCATGATCGCCTCGTCCATGTCGTCGCCCGCCACCCGCAGCGACGTACACGCGGCGATGTCCGACAAGCTGAGCACCGCGACCTCGGTCGTGCCCCCGCCGATGTCCACGATCATCGACGCCCGCGGCTCGTGAATCGGCAGCCCCGCCCCGATCCCCGCCGCCTTCGGCTCGTCCACGAGGTACACCCGGCGTGCGCCGGCCCGCTCGGCGGAGTTCAGCACGGCCCGCTTTTCCACCGCCGTGATCCCGGACGGCACGGCGATGACAACGCGTGGGTGCGCGATACCGCGGTTGCCGTGGACCTTCTTGATGAAGTACCCCAGCATGGCCTGGGTGATCTCGAAGTCGGCGATGACGCCGTCCTTCAACGGGCGGATCGCGGTGATCGACCCCGGCGTGCGGCCGAGCATGGCCTTGGCGGCCAGCCCCACGGCCTTGCCTTCCGCGGTGTCGAGCACTTCATTCGTGCCCTTGCGGACGGCGACCACCGACGGCTCGTTCAGGACGATCCCCTCCCCTCGCACCGCCACCAGGGTGTTGCATGTCCCGAGGTCAATCCCCATGTCGAGGCTGAACAGCCCCATCAGGCGGCGAAGAAACACCGCTGTCTCCGAAGCTGGTCCACTCGCCTAGCCCCGTCGCGAGCCGCGCCCGGTCGCTCGACGAGGCCGCCGCGCCAACGCTGCTCCGCGGACCGCGCTAGGCCCCGCCGGGCGGCAACAGGCCGCCGAACAGGGTCACCGCGCGATACGCCACATAGATCGTCGCGACCAGCAGAAACAGGAACGACACCAGGAGCAACACAGTGTAGATGTCGCTCTCGCCGATCGGCACGCTGCGTGGTCCCGACTGAATGCCCGTCATGGCCGCTCCGACGTGATTAACTGCCTTCGAGCCCGAAGACGACGCGGTCGCCCGCGCGCACCTCCTGGCCGGGCCGGACCAGCGTGAGCTTTCCGCCGGCTTCCTTCGGCCGCACGTTCTCGATCTTCAGGTCCCCGACGTAGACGTCGCCCCGGTAGATCATGAAGTCCATCCCCGCGATGACGCCCGACGTCTCGCCAACGTTCACGCTCACGTAACCCCCGTCCACCTGGACGACTTCGCCGCTGATCGGGCCGGCGACCGCCGGCGCCGCGGGCAGCGCCCCGCGCGGGGCCTCGCCCACGGGGATGATGCGTCGCCCAGTCGCCAACGTCTCTTGAAGCTCCTTGTTGAGCTGCTCCTGCGCGTAGAGCTTCTCCTGGAGGTTGCGATTCTCGTCGATCTGAATCGTCAGTTGCCCGGTCACCTCCAGGTTGCGCGTCGCCAGACGCTGGTTCCGCGTCTGCAAGTCGATCGTCTGCGACAGCAACGTCTGATTGTGCTTCTGGAGGCTGGTCAGCTCCGCCGTCTGCACCTCCAGGATCTCCTCGAGCTTCTTGCGGCCGGCCTCGGCGGCGACGGCCTCGTTGGTGCGGCGGGCCAAGTCGCTGCGCAGCGTCGCCAGTTGGTCGCCCAGGTCGCGGACCTCGTTTTCCTTGGACGCCAGCAGCCGGTCGCGGGTCCGCAGCTCGTCATCCTTGATGGCCAAGGTCGCGGCCATGACGGCCTCGGTGTTGAGCCGCTTGACGAACTCCGACTGGTACAACTGCTGGTAGCTCTCGATGTCCTCCCGCAAGTTCGTCCAGCGCGCCGCGGTCGCAATCGTCAGGCAGCTCAGCACAATCGCCATTACGCACGTCAGGACGACGAACACCTTGGTCAGCGTGCTCACTAGACTACTCCTTAACGCCGCGGTGCCGCTGCGTAGAACGGCCGCCCCGGGCCGCTACGCCGCTTCCTGACGGCCGCGGTTCGCAGCGCCGCTCGGCGAGCGGCGACCGACCGCCGCCCCGCCGACCGCACGCCCTACCGGACAAACCGGTGCGGATTGTACGGCCGTCGTCCCACAATGCAACCGTCGCGCGGCATTGTCCCCGCCCCCCGCCCGCGGTGCAATCCCCGGCCCGGCCGGCGCTTGGGTTGCCAACCGCCGACGCGTCGGCGTACCCTATACCTAATGGAACTAACCGTGACGCTCCACGAGCCGCACCGGCGCACCGAGCTGTTCGGCCCGGGCGACCGCCACCTGCGGCAAGTCCGGCAGGCGCTGGGGGTCCAGCTCCAGGCGCGGCACGGCACCGTCCGAATCCTGGGCGACCCCCCGGACGTGGCTCGGGCCGCCGCCGTCTTGGAGCGGCTCCAGGAATGGCTCCGCCACCGCGGCGACCTGGATGAGCAGGCGGTGGCCGTCGCCCTGTCGGAAGCGACCCAGGGGGACGAGCCCTCCGCCCCGGAGGTGATCAGCGTCTTCGCCCGGGACGCCTTGATCACGCCCAAGACCGACGGCCAGCGGCATTACGTCGCGTCGATGCTCCGTCACGACCTCGTGCTGTGCCTCGGCCCCGCGGGCACCGGCAAGACCTATCTGGCGGTCGCCCTGGCCGTCCACCAGCTCAAGCGCGGGGACGTCAAGCGGATCGTCCTGGTCCGCCCGGCCGTCGAGGCAGGGGAGAAACTGGGCTTCCTGCCCGGCGACCTCCAGCAGAAGGTGAACCCCTACCTGCGGCCGCTGTTCGACGCCATGCACGACATGATGACGTTCGACCAGCTCAAGCGCTTCCTGATTAACGATGTAGTGGAGGTCGTTCCCCTGGCCTACATGCGCGGCCGCACGCTGAATAACGCCGTCATCATCCTGGACGAGGCCCAGAACACCACCCCCGCCCAGATGCTCATGTTCCTGACACGGCTCGGCCACCACAGCAAAATGATCGTCACCGGCGACGACAGCCAGGTCGACCTCGAGCCCGGGCAGCCCTCCGGCCTCATCGACGCCGTTCACCGCCTGCGCGGCTGCGGCGGCGTGGATATCATCCGACTGACCGAAGGCGACATTGTCCGGCACCGCCTGGTGCAGGCCATCGTGGCCCGATATGCCGGCGGCCCCGGCCGACGCGCGGAGTTGCGCCCGTCCGAAAACCACCCGGCCCCACGCCCGGCGCCCGAGGCGGTCGTGCCGGCCGACCGGGTCGAACCAAAGGCGGCCCCCGGAAGCGACGACCCGTAACATCATGCGCTTGTTCGGCAAGACCACCGCCCGCCAGAAGGAGATCCGGCGCAGCAAAGCCGAGCGCCGGGGCCCCTGGCTCCAGCGCCTGAACCAGCAGATCCACGTGGGGTCGTTGCTGTTTCTGCTGGCCGGGGCGGCGGCGTGCGCCTGGGTCGTCAATCTCGGCGACGACATTCTCGATCTGCGGGTCGGCCAGCGCATCCCGCGCGCGATGACGGCGCGGATCACCTACCGCGTGGCCGACGAGCGGGCCACCGACCGCATGCGGACCCAGGCCCGCGACAACGCCGACCGCTACTACGAACTCGACCTGTCCCTGCTCCAGGACATCCGCGGCCGCCTGATGAACGGCCTGCGCATCGCCCGCGAGTATGCCGCCGATCCGGCCAAGCTCCGCGACAAGGCGGCCGAAATCCGCCTCCTGTTCGACGACGCCGGACTGGAGGAGATCGTCCGGCTGGCCGCGCAAGCCGACTCGCAGGTGTACGATGTGGCGGTCGATCGCACCTTGCGTGCCCTACGGAACACCCCGCTGGTCGAGGCCAGCGAGCTGGCCCAGCGGCGCACGGGCATCAAGTCCATCCTGGTCGACCCCGAGCAGACACCCGCCGAGCGCACCGTCCTCAACAGCGAGCTCTACTACCCCAACAACGCCGAGCACGTGAGCGCGGTGGTGCAAGCGGTGGTCGCGGCGGCCGATTTCACGCCCCCGCTGCGCGAGACGATGCGCCAATCGTTGACCGCGATGTTACGCGGCGACAGCGGGGGCGCCTTCAAGCCGCTGTACCGCTTCGACACGCGGCGCTCGGCCAAGGCCGCCCAGGACGCCGAGGCCGCCGTCGAGACCCAGTACAATGTTTATCCCGCCGGCACGCGGCTGGCCGAGGCCGGGATACTCACCAAGGAAGCGCTGGAGCGCCTGCGCGAGGAATATCAGCAATACCGCCACCCGGACCTGGCCATGCAGGCCCCCGAGACGCTGGCCGTGCTGCGCGAGGGCCAGCGGCTGGAGCCCTGGGGCCGCGCCGCCCGGGCCGCGCTGGCGTTCCTGATCGTGGTCAGCCTCGGGGCCTATCTCGCGCTCGTACACCCCGAGGTCCTCGGCAGCACGCGCCGCCACATCGCCACCGCGATTACGCTGGTCCTCGTTCTGGCGCTGTCCCGCGCCGCGTATCTGGCCACCGCGCTGCCCCACCTGGCCGTGGGGGCGTACGCTTTGGCCATCGCGCTACTGGCCATCACCTCCGGCCGCGGCTCGGCCTACGCCACCGGGGGGCTACTGGCGCTTATGGTCGCCCTGACCACACGGCAGGGCATCGGCTTCCTGGTCGTGCTCGTGGCCGTGGCGATGGTGCTGTTCGTGCGGCTGCGCAGCGTGCGCAATCGCGGCCGGATCATCGCCGCCGGGGCGCTGGCCGCGCTCACCGCCGGCGTCGTCGCCCAGCTCTTGGGGCTCGTCAGCGGACAATGGGTCACGTTCGTCTTCTGGAACCAGACCCTCTGGGCGGTGCTGACCACGCTGGCGGCGGCGTTCCTCGTCGAGGGCATCCTGCCCACGATCGAGCGCTTGTTCGACGTCACCACCGACATGACCCTGCTGGAGTGGTGCGACCCCAACAAGCCGCTGTTGCGGATGCTGGCGGCCGAGTCCCCGGGGACCTACAACCACAGCCTGCTGGTGGGGACGCTGGCCGACGCGGCCGCCGAGGCCATCGGCGCCAACGGTTTGCTCGCCCGCACCGGGGCGTACTACCACGACATCGGGAAGATCAACAAGCCGGAGTACTTCGTCGAGAACCAGGTGCTGGGCGTCGGCAGCCGGCACGAACGCCTCTCCCCCGCCATGAGCCACCTCATCATCATCGGTCACGTCAAGGACGGCATCGAGATGGCCAAGGCGTATCACCTGCCGCGCCGGCTGCACGCCTTCATCCCCGAACACCACGGCACCTGCGTCGTCGAGTACTTCTACCACGCGGCCAGCCGGGCGCGCAAACCCGGCGACCCCGCGATTTCCGACGAGCAGTTCCGCTACCCCGGTCCCAAGCCGCAGTCGCGCGAAACCGCGATCGTCATGGTGTGCGACGCGGTCGAGGGCGCGGTCCGGGCCATGTCCGAGCCGACGCCCAACCGCATCGAGGACACCGTGGACCGCATGATCCAGAAACGCATGATGGACGGGCAGTTCGACGATTGCGACATGACGTTCCGCGAGCTCCAGACGATCCGCAACAGCCTGGTCAAGACGCTGGCCAGCATCTATCACGCCCGCATCACCTACCCCAGTGCCGAACAACCCCCGGAGACGCGCAGTGCCTCGTAACCACCCCCCCGCCGCGCTCCTGATCGCGCTGGTGTGGCAGCCGCGGGCCTCGTGGCACGCCGTCCCGCTGTTGCGCCGCATGGCGGCCCACGTGCTCCGTGCCGAGGGTTTTCACGCCGGGCACCTCTCCATCGCCGTCGTCGGCGCCCGCGCCATGAGCAGCCTCCACCGCCGCTACCGTCACGAGCCGGGGCCCACTGACGTGCTGACGTTCGATTTCGGGTGCGACTTGGCGCGCGGCTGGATCGACGCCGAAGTCGTGCTCTGTGCCGACGTCGCGCGCCGCGTCGCCGCCACCCGCGGCGGCACCCTGCGTGCCGCCCGCGCCGAGCTCGCCCTGTATCTCGTCCACGGCCTGCTCCACCTGGCCGGCTTCAGCGATGACACGCCCGACGCCGCCGAGCGCATGCACCGGCGAGAAGACGAGCTGCTCCGGCAAGCCGGCTTGGGCCCCGTCTATGACGTTCGTGCCCGCCGGCGGCTCGTCAGTCAGCGCCGCTCACCGCGATAGAGCACCACGCCCCCCAGGTTCATGCGCGTGGCCGTCACGCTAACCAAGCCCACGTCCTGTAGCCGCCGCACCATCGTCACCACCGGCTCGAACGTCTGAATGGACCTCGGCAGGTAGCGGTACGCTCCGGTACGGTCGCGGCTGATGAGCGCCCCCACCCGCGGCAGAACCGCGTCGCAGTAGAATTGATACAGCCAGCGCAAGACGAGGCTCTCCGGCGTCGCGAACTCGAGGATCACCACGCGGGCCCCGGGGCGGGCGACGCGGGCCATTTCCGCCAATCCGGCCTGGACGTCCGCGAAGTTCCGCACCGCGAACGCGCAACTGATGATGTCCACAGTGGCGTCGGCCAGCGGCAGGCGGAGTGCGTCGGCCCGCAGCAGGGAGCAGGGAACAGGGAACGGGGAACCGCCGTCTTCGGCCTCCGCGCCGCCACAGCGCTCGCTGCCAACTGAGCATTCGGGATCATGGGACGCCAGTGGGGAGGGCGAGCTTCCCGGCGAGCCGCGGCTCCGCCCGAGCCTCGCCCTCTCATGTCGCACGGCGTTGCATACCCACTTAGGGCGCCGGGGCAGGAACGGCGAGCGGCGATCGTCGTCTTTCGCCCGGCCCGGCGCATCGAGCCGCGCGTGTCGCAACATCTGCGCGGCGAAATCGACGCCGATGACACGGCGCAGCGCCGGTTGCGCCGCCGCGAACGCCCGCAACATGTCCCCCGTCCCGCAGCCGATGTCCAGCACGATGTCGCCGACGCCCGGCTCGGCGGCGGTCACCGCCCGGCGTCGCCAGATGGCGTCCCGCCCGAGACTGCCCACGGTGTTGACGCGCTCGTAAGTCGGCGCGATGGCGTCGAACATCGCTTGGACGCGGGCGGCCTTGTCCGACTGCGCGTGCGGCGCGCGCAGGGCGCGGACGTCCCAAGCCCGCCGAACCGGAGTGGTGTCTTCGCGGTCATTCATGGGTGCCGTGGCAGATTATCCCCGACGCCCCCGCCGACACCAAGCCCTATCCTCCGTCGCCGAGGCCAGCACGCAACGTCGGACGCACCCGCAACGGCACAGCGCGCGGCGGACCTTTCGGGCGGTCTACGGCCGGTGCGGAGTCCGGCGGCTACGTGCGGTGGCACAGGCGTCCCCGCCTGTGTTGCAACGGCCGGTGCGAGGCCCGGCCGCCACGCTCCAGGAGCGTCCGCAAGCCGGTGTGGCACCGGCCAACGGCCGGTGAGGGGCGGGCGGGACGCCCGCACCCGCGACCGGCGGGACGCCGACGCTCCCCTGTAGCGCCAGACCGAAGCTCGCCACAGCGAGCCGCCCGGCCCCCGCGGCCGCTGCCCCGTGACACTCAGAACGTCGTCCCGCACTCCGGGCAGCGGCGGTCCGGAAGCTGCCACAGCAGGTAGCCGCACTTCGCGCAGCGTGGCTCCTCGATCTCGATCGTGATCTTCAGCCCGCACGTACCGCACGCGACCTTGCCCGCGTCGAGCGTCTGGCGTGCCGCGCAGCGCGGGCAACACAGCTCCAGTCGCGCCGGCGTCGTTTCCAGTGCCGCCGCTTTCCCCACCTGCCGCAGCTTGGCCAGGATCAGCAGCGTCAGCGTCCCGCACGCATCGACGACGCCGAGCGCCCCGAGCAGCCGGTAGTAGAAGTCGTCGTCGATCTCGAACCAGATGGCCGCCGCGACCAGGAACGCCACGCCGCCGATCGCCGCGATCGTCGGGTACAGGACCGCCTTCAGCGTCAGGCTCCCCGGGACCCGCAGCAACAGCGCGACGTGCGCCAGCGAGAAGGCGACGACGGCGACGATGCCCGTTAGCTTCGGGAAGGTCGGATCGTCGGTCGGCTCCTCCCAGATGCACACGAGCAGCATCGTCAGGCCGACGAGGTCCGCGCTGAGACCAATCAGCGGCAGCAGGCCGTGGCGTCGGTTCTCGTAGTGGTCCGCACAGGGAATCGCAACGATGAAGTAGCCCAGCAGGCCCGCCGTCGTGAAGAAGGCGCGGACCACCGGCTCATCCAGCAGCCCGCCGGGCCACCAGATGCACGTGAGCAGCACCACGAAGTTCACGCCGAAGACCGTCAGTCCGATCGTGCTGAGCCCGGGCCACTGGCGGCGCTCGATCCAGGCGGCACAGATCATCGCGACGCCGCTGTGCAGCGCGAGCGCCACCAGCGTCAGCAGGATGCGCCCCGTGGTGTCGTTGAACTGCCCCAACAACAGCGCCACCACCGCCACGACGGCGCAGCTCGTCAAGGAAACCACCAGTGTGCGCAGGAACCAGCGCTTCAGCGCCAAGTGCCGAGGGCCGGTCGGGGACGAAACCTCGCCGCTCATGTGCATTCTCCAGGTGCTGTGAGACTCGTGACCCTAATTCGACGCACGCTTGGACGCGAGCCCGGCGCAACGGGGACGATCGCGGCCAAGGCACTGGCCCGTGCAGGCGTCGTTCGAAGCCCACGCGAACCGGCGGCGTCTCCGGCTGGGCGCCGATCGCGCGCCGATCACTGGAATCACTCCAGCAGATGTTCCAATCGCACCGCGACCAGCCGGTCGCAGTCGGCCGGCGACTTCGGGGCAATCCGTCGGAAGTCCTCGTGATGGCCGTTCTGAAAGTCCACGACGACCCAGGCGCCGTCGCGCGCGCAGACCACAAAATGCACGGCGCCGACCCGGCCCGCTCCCGCGACGAGGTAGTCCGCGAACAGCACATACTCGGCCTCGGGCGGGTGCGACTTGGCGTACTCTTGGGCCGCCCGCGCGAAATCCCACAACACGCGCTGTTCGTTGGACGAGGATTTCACCTCGAAGCGCGGCTCCGTATCGGCCACCGTGGCCTTGCAGAGACCGGCTTTGTTCAGCGACTCCGCCAGCCGCGCGGCACAGGCGCGGTCAACCGTCTCACCCACGCGCGGCGGGTAGATGAGCACCCGGGCCTCGGCCCCCGCGTGCTTGAGGGCGCCCAACCGCGCCTTCATGGCCTCGAACTCGGCCTCGCTCGGCGTGCCCGACTTCTCGCGCCACCGCCGCGCAAACCGTCCGTCCGCGACCGGCGTGCCCGGGTCGCCGGTCAGGTGGAACACCGGTTTGAGCCGCTCCGCGACCAGCAGGCAGCAGGTCATCGGCGCGCCGGGCTGTATCCGGCGGAAGTCGGCGTCTTGCGGCGTCTGCGCGTCCTTCCAGACCGGCGTCCCGGCCCGGTCCAGAAGCACGGTGCGAATCTCCTTGGCACCGGTCCGCGGCGTACCCACGAACTCGGCACACAGCGCGTAGTCCGTCGGCGGCGGATTCTGCCGCAGGAACTGGCCGAAAGCGGCGGCCAATTCGTCCAGCGTGTCGTGTGCGCCGGGTTGAAAGACCGCGGTCGTGGTGTCGTGCATCCGCATCCCCGCGTTTTCGAGCATCGCGCCGACAACGTCCGCCACGTCCTGGCGGGCCCCGCCCGGCAAGATTATGGGGTAGATCGTCAGCGCGGTGTCCGCGTTCAACTTCGGGGGGACCGCCGCCGGCGACTTGGCCTGGCCCGCGTCCTGGGCCGTCGCCGTGACGGCCCAACTCAATGTCACCACCACCGCAGTGGTCGCGATTCCATGTGCTCTCATTCGCGTTCCTTCTGATTGTTCGTTACGTAAGCGTTTACATACTCTATCGGCACAGTGCGTCCGTGCCGGCCGTTCGGCCGGCATTACGTTTAATCTCCGCTGAGCAGGGTCCGCCCCACCTCCGCAAACAGCCGGCGCCGTTGGGCATCGGTCACCAGTCCTAATTCCCGGGCAATGTTGGCCACCGTCCCCAGGCCCACCACCGCCCACGCGGCCAACGCCGGATCGAGGCCGGTCGCACGGCCGGACAGCTCGCGGTGGGCCGCGATTTGCTCCCGCACGAAGCGTTGAAAGCGGCGATACATGTCCGCCAGCGCGGCCCGAACCTCGGGATCGTCCGTTTCGCTAAGTCCGGCAAAGACAATACGATAGTGCCCGAACTCGCCGTGGTGCGTCGATTCGTAGGCCAGCAGCCGCTCGGCGGCCGTACCCTCCGCGCCCGGTCGCCCCACGAGACGAAGCCAGATGTCCACCGACAGGTCGTACACGTACCGGATGGCGGCAATGAACATGGCCTTCTTGTCCGGCCACAGCCGATAAAGCACGTTCTCCTGCA
This sequence comes from Planctomycetota bacterium, assembly GCA_040755725.1. GTDB lineage: Bacteria > Planctomycetota > Phycisphaerae > UBA1845 > Fen-1342 > JBFMAI01. The sequence goes on from JBFMAI010000039.1 coordinate 157,444, forward strand.
CGTCGCAACGCCGGGCCAGTTCCGCCGTCGTCGCCCGGCGATAGCCCAGCTCGGCGAAGGCGCGGGCCACGATGGGTAGCAGTTCGCGGCGTTTCTCGGGTAGTCGGCTGGGGCGGGGCATAGCGCGGGGCCTGGGGGTTAGGGCCTGGCGGCCCGGGTCCGGGGCTCGGGGCTATTGTGTAAGTTTATGCTTACAATATAACCGCGCGGCGGGCCGTTGTCAAGTCGCCCAGGGTCTCCGCGCGCGGTTCGCGCTCGCTGGGCCGACGCGGCGGGATCGCCCTCCCGCGCCGCATACTCGCGCGCGGTGACCTGGAGAACCGAGACGCCCGTCTGGCCGCGAAATCCGACCCTCCTCCAACCCCTCCTCGCCACAGCGAGTCGGTCACCACGGCAACCTGAGAGGGAGGGGGGTTAAGGGATGGCCGCTCGAGCCTTGTAGCTCACGGCAGGCGGCGACTATATTGACAGAGGCGGCGCCGAGTCGCCGTCGTGGAGTATCGCAGCCGAGCAACTCGCAGGAGGGCGCCGATGGGCACACCGGGGGACCAGCGGATCCGGGTGAGGTGTGCCTGTGGGGCCCGGCTGGCCGCCCCGCCGAACGCCGCCGGCCGCCGCGTCCGTTGCCCCAAGTGCGGGCAGGCCGTCGCGGTGCCGTCCGCGGCACCCGCCGCGCCGTCGCTGCCGTCCGTTGGTGCGCTGCCCGGGGACGTGGCCATTAGCGACCCGGTGCAAGTAGGGACGCCGCCGACGATAACTCCGACCGCGTCGCCGCCGCCGCCCCGCGACGACGTGTACCGCCTTACGCCGCAGGCCGCGTCTCCCAAACCCCCGCGGCTCCGCGAGCCGGCGGCCGTCCCGACGCAGGTGTGTCCCAGTTGCCGCAAGACGCTGCCGGCCAGCGACGTCATCTGCGTCGAGTGCGGGATCAACATCAAGACCGGACGTTCGCTACTCATCACGCAGGACGAGGGACTCGACGAGACCTACGCCAACACGGAAGGGCTCCTGCGTTGGCTGAGTTGGGTGGTCCCGATCGGCGCCTACCCCGTCGCGTCAGAGGCGTTCGGCTGCCGCAAACCCTGGGTCGTGCGGACCACCGCTGTGGCGACCACGATCATCAGTCTGTGGTTCCTGGCCGCCGTGGTCTTCAATCCCGAGCCCGCGGCCGCCCAAGCGAACCTCATGTTGTGGTCGGGGCAGCGCACGGCGGCCCAGACCAACCCGTCCCACGACGATTTCGTGGAGACCGAGGTCCGCTACCAGCCGCACCAGTTGGTGACGCACGCCTTCCTGCACGGCGGTTTGCTGCACTTGGCCAGCAACCTGCTCTTTCTGCTGGTGCTGGGGTCGCGTGTCAACGCGCTGATCGGCAACATTCTCACCGTGGCCCTGTATCCGTTGCTTGCCATCGCCAGCGCGTTGGCCCATCTGGCGGCCACGGCCAGCGAGCCCTTGCACCCCATGCTGGGGGCGTCCGGCGCCGTGATGGGGTTGGCGGGGATGTACTTGGTGCTGTTCCCCATTCACAAGGTCCACATGGCGGCCTGGTGGCGGCTGGGCTGGATCGGGGCGTTTCAGCTCAACCTGAAGCTGTTCGCGGTCCGCGGCTTCTGGGTCGTGCTTTTCTACATCGCGTTCGACGTGGTCTACACGACGTTCGGGTTGAAGGACGACGTCGCCCACTGGGCCCACCTGGGCGGCTTCCTGACCGGAGCAGCGGCGGCGCTGCTGCTGCTGGTGGTCCGGCTCGTCAACGCCCACGGGGACGACCTCATTTCGGTCCTGCTGGGCAAGCACGCCTGGAAGCTCCTCGGCACGCCGAACCGTGCCGGGCGGGCGCTGTGGTGAAAGCCGGCGAAAGACCACAAGCAGGTCGGCCAGGCCACCGCCAAGACGCCAGGAGCGCCGCGGGCGCGGAGGAAGCGGTGGTTGGATGGTACCGGCGTCCCGCCCGTGGGAAGTGCGGGCGTCCGCGCCCGCCGAGTCGGGTGGGCGTCCCTGCCCGCCGACGAGCCCCAAGCGCCAGCGCGCAGCCCGCGCGGCGCGCTGTTCGCCACGGGGAGCGGCCGCTACGGCTCGTCTTGCCGCGGCCGGCTATTGCACCAGCCCGCGGGTCAGGCGCAGGAACGCCGTCTCCAGGTTCACTTCCTCCGGGCGGATCTCGTGGATGCGCAGTTGGTTGCTCAGCAGCGCACCGGCGATGAAGCTGAAGTCGGTCGTCTCGGTGCCCAGGCTCACGCGCAGCACGCCGTCCTGCACCTGGACATCCACCACGTTCGGCAACCCGGCCAGCACCTGCTTCGCCCGCTGCGGATCGTCCGGCGTGGAGACGTGGACGACGGTGCCGAGGCGGGCGCGGCGGAGGGCCTCGCGGACGGGGCCCTGAAAGAGGAGCTCCCCCTGCTCAAGGATGCCGATGCTGGTACACAGGTCGGCGAGCTCGGGCAGGATGTGCGAGCTGATGAGGATGGTCTTGCCCATGCGGTGCAGCTCTTTGAGCAGCTCGCGGATCTCGATGCGGGCGCGGGGGTCGAGACCGCTGGCCGGCTCGTCGAGCAGCAGCACCTTCGGATCGTGCAGCAGAACGCGGGCGATGCTGAGCCGCTGCTTCATCCCGCGCGACAGGCCGTCCACCGGTTCGTCGCGTTTGTGAACGAGGTCCGTCAGTTCGAGCACGTCGCCGACGATCTGGTCGCGTTTCTTGCCGGTGAGGTCGTAGGCCGCCGCGAAGAACTCGAGGTACTCCTGGACGGCCATGTCCTCGTAGGCCCCGAAGAAATCGGGGACGTAGCCGATCAGCGGACGGATCTTCCGCGATTCGTAGCCGACGACATGCCCGCAGACGCGCGCCTCGCCCCAGGTGGGCTGGAGCAGCGTCGCCAGAATGCGGATCGTCGTGGTCTTGCCGGCCCCGTTGGGACCGATGTACCCGAAGCACTCGCCTTCCTCGATGTTCAACTGGAGGTTGTTGAGGGCCACCAGCTTGCCGTAGCGCTTCGTCAGGTTGATCGTCTCGATAATCATGGGGCGACTTCCGGCGGCGGCGACCCCTGGTACCGGATCGGCAGCCGCACGCGGTAGATCGTCAGACCGGCCGACGCGGGCAGCGGACGCCCGCCGCGGTACAGGGTCGGCGGGCCGGGGCTCTCCGCCCACGTCAGCAGCACCGCCTGCCCGCGCACCAGCCAGTGTGTGATGTCCAGCTCCGGCAGGCCGTCGGTCGACACCGTGGCCTCCGGAGCGTCAAGCTGCATGCCGGCGGTCGGCAAATGCAGGTTCCGCGTCGAGGCCAGGCACACGGCCCACACGGGGTCCTGCGGGCCGCGCCGTAGCCCCGGCAGGCGACTGGCGCCGGCCCACGTCTGCTGCTCGTGCCACAAAGTGGGCAAGTCGGGGCGCTCGGCGTCGGATGGATCGCGCGCCCGACCGCGCCACGCCCGCAAGTCCTTATCAAGTTGCTCGTAAACCGCCCCGCCCAACTCCCGTACCTGCCCCCCTACCGGCACCGCCGGAATGCGGACCGCCAGCACGTTCATCGCCGGCGGGACGGCATCCTTTTCACCCGACGACCCGGATGCCGCTCGGCGGTAGCGTGCCGTGAAGCCCGCCGCTCGACACGGCACGCCCGCTTGATCGAGCCGGGGGTCGATGAAGAGCAGTGTGCCGCCCGCCAGTTCCACGGTGAGATCGTTGGCGATCCAACTGCCGGGCGTGAGCCGCCCGTCGGCACGACTGACCATCAGATCGCCGCGAATCGTGCCGTCCAACTCACCTTGCCAGTGGCCGGCCAGTTGCTTGAGCGTGGCCCGCATGAGGACGTCGTCCAGCGCGGCTCGCGTCGGGAAGCTCGCGTAGCGCGCCCCCGTCGCGTAGCGGCTATCGCTGTCGGGGTTGCGGGCCAGCGGCGTTAACGTGTTGCCATCGCCGGGCAACGTCAACGCCACCTGCTGGCGAATCGGGCTGCGGTAACCGAACAGGCAGACGCCGCGGGCCGCCGACGCCCCGCTCTCCAAGTCCAGCACGCTTAACGTCTGCACGCCGCGCGAGCACCCGCGCATGACGCTGACGGTGCCAAGGCTGAGCGCGCCGGCGACCGCGGCGACGCCGGCGAAGACGACCCAACTGAGGTGGGTGCGGCGGTGGCGGACCAGCCACCACCAGCTTCCGACGGTGGCAACCGCCAGGTACGCCAGCACAAACAGCAGAGCCGTCAGCCCGCGCAGGGCCGTTTCGGAGCGGAACCCGACGGGCGCGACCACCGCGTCGTAGATGCGCAGGGGCTCGAACCGTCGGTACGGTGCCCCGTCGGCAAGTTTCTTGCGATAGGCCTCGGTGTACCGGTTCAGGTCAATGAGCGTGGTGAGAAACGGCTCCGCGTCGCCGATCTGGGCCAGCAGGTCGCGCAGGCCGGCGGCCGTCGCCGTCACGCGCCCCGATCCGACCAGGCGCAGCGTGACAAGATTCAGCGGTCCGCCGGGACCGAAGTCGCCGAGGACGCGCAGGGCGTCGGGCGTCGCTGCGGCGGTCGTGACCACGACGGGGCGTTCCAGCTCGCGTCCCTCCCAAAGCGGCGACCTGAAGTTGCGGCTGAAGACGTCGAGGCGCTGGACCTCCACGGTTTCCGCGGCGCCCTGCAACGGGAACAGCGGTGCCAGGTCGCTTGTGCGGATGAGTTCCCAGTTGGCCCCGAGGCCGACCACGAGCTGGCCCCCGTGTTGCACCCACTGCCGCAGCGCCTGGCGCTGCGCCGGGCTCAACCCGCGTAGGTCGGGCTGATCCCACACCAGTACGTCCACCGCGTCCAGCCCCCACCACCGATCGGGCAACCACTCCGCCGGCTGACGGGCCACGACGACGTTGCGGTAGTACGTGCGGAAGCCCTCGGAGTACTGCCCGGGAAGCCACGCCGGCGTTTCCAGGGCGCGCAACGCCCCAATCGGCGGCGTGCTCACGTCCAACACGAGCAAGTCGCCGCTGCGCAGCACCCCGATGGGCGGCGGCACGGGCAGCGTGGCCGCGAGCCGGCCGCGGTCGTCCACCACTTCGACGCCGGCGGGCATTTCGTCTTCGGCGTTGACGACCGCGTATAGCCAGAGGCGCTTCGACCCGCCCGCGTCCGACGACAGCGCGATCGGGGAGTTGGTGTAGACCACCCGGTCCCCATCCAGGTCGAACGCCTCGGCGCGCAGTTCGCCGGAGAAGATGCCGCCGGACGCCGATAGGTTCACGACGATGGGCAGCCACCGCCCCCCGCGCAGGACGGGGCCGGCCGGGGCCGCGAAGCCGGCGCTCTCGACCCGTCCTTGGAGTGTCTGCGCGCCGGCGCTCCAGGTGCCGATGGCGACCAACAGCAACCCGCCGACTTGGCGCCACCGCCGCCGCATGAACTCCTCCCGCGACCGAATTCAGTCGGACACGGACCTGGGCACCGGCCTGTGCCCCGCGGGTGAATTATTCCCGCGCGGACCGGCCAACGCAAAGGGCGCAACTTGTGTGCCGCGGCTGCCGGTCGGCCCGAATCGAGGCTACCATCAAGAGCAGGAGCAGCGAAATGCCAATGGCCGGCGAGCAACAGGCGGTCGTCCGAAACATGACCGAAGCGCCGCAGCTCGTGTGCGCCGAAATCTGGGGCGGGAACCACGCGATCGACGCGCCCATCCGGCTGCCGGGGATCCGCGGGCAGGTGTTCTCGCTACCGGCGGCGGGCGGCCGCGGCGGCGACATCCACTACGTCTCCATTTGCAGCTCAGGGTTGCTGTCGCGGTTCTGCCTGGCCGACGTGGCGGGGCACGGCGAACCCGTCGCGCAGGTCAGCCAGGAGATTCACCGGCTGCTGCGGCAGTTCATGAATCACCACGACGAACGGCGCGTGCTGGCGGGGTTGAATCAGAGGTTGCAGGGGACCGAGCTGGAGCGCATGACCACGGCGGCGGCCGTCAGTTACCTGCCGCCGCTGCGAATGCTGACGGTGAGCTACGCCGGGCACCCGCCGGCGTGGTTCTATTCGCGGGCGCAGGGACGTTGGAGCCGCCTGCGGGCCGAGACGCGCCGGAAGGGTCCAATCGACCTGCCGCTGGCGGTCTTGCGCGAGGCCGCCTACTCGCGGCGCAAGCTGCGCGTGCGGCCGGGCGATCAGCTCGTGCTCGTGACGGACGGGGTGCTGGAGGCCCCATCATCGGACGGCGTGTTGTACGGCGATGATCGGCTTGACCGGTTGCTGGACGAGCGCGCCGGAGAGCCGATCGAGGGGTTGGTGGCGGCGATCATCGCCTCGCTGCGCGCGTACACCGGCGACCCGCAACTGGGACACGATGATGTCACGGTGCTCGCGGTGGAGTTCCAGAAGGGACCGCCCGCGCTGGGTCTGGGCACGCTGCTGCGGAATCGGCTGTTCGGCTGGCGACGCCGCCGCGAGACATGACGCGGTTGACTCACGGTATCGCGTGGCCTGAACCGGCGTTTTGTCCCGAACTGCGGCCGAGGCGTCAACGCCGTCCGCCGGCCCGTTGACAAGCCCGCGGCAACGGCTAAGAAAGACACTCTTGCGCCGCAGGTACCTCCGGCGACCAGCGGCGCGACGTTGGCCAGCCGATCCATCGCCGAGCCTCGGGGCGAGGCGGGGCCGGCGACTGGTGCGGTCCAGAAGCGACCGGCCCCGGCGGACGAGCACCGCGCGGCGGCGAAGTCAGGAGTTCCAACAGATGCCCAAGTACAAGATCACGATCGACCGCGAGCTGTGTATCGGCGACGGGGCCTGCTGCGGCGAAGCCCCGAACACCTTCGAGATGGACAAGGACAACATCGCGGTCGTCACCAACACCGACGGGCACACGCCCGAGGAAATCCTCCAGGCCGCCCAGGTCTGCCCCGTGGACGCGATCACGCTGACGGACGCGGCGACCGGCGAGAAGGTCTGGCCGAAGTAGCGGCTGTTTCGGGACCCCCCTCCCTCTCAGGTCGCCGTGGTGACCGACTCGCTGTGGCGAGGAGGGGTTGGGGGAGGGCGAGAATCCCCGCGGCGGGCTTGCGCCTCCGTTTTGCCCGCGGCGCACGCGGCCCAACCAAGTCGCACGCGGTTGGGTGTGCCCCGCCGGGATGCCGATCCCGGCGCGGCGGAACTGCCATGCCGCAGCTCGCCGGGAGGCTCGCCCTCACGTCCCATCTCCTACATCGTTGTCTACGCGTTCGGGCGTAGGCGCAGCCGAACCCACTGCCAGAGCGAGCGCCCGATGGCCACCAGGGCCAGCGCGCCACTGAACGCGAGCAACAGCACGCCCAAGAGCGCGATCCCGGCCCACAGATACCAACCTACTCGCCCCCACGCAGCGAAACCCCAAGCCACGACGGCCAAGGCCCCCGGCGCCGCGGCCAGGACGATTGACGCACGCCGAGACCACTCGGGCATCGGATAGGTGCCACCGGCAACGGACAACTGCCGCGCTCCCCCGACCAGCCACACCACAATCACGTGCCCCGTCCACAGGCCGCAGAGCAGCCGCCACGCCGGACCGCCGTCGATGGCGTGCAGGCCGCCGAGCAGCGCGGCGACCAGGGCCGCCGCCTGGAGCGCGACGACCGGCCGTAGCGGCAACGTACGGCGCCACGCGCCGCCCAGGAGCAGCCCGCCCCACGTGAGTGCGGCCCCGGAATACAGCCCCAGGCAGCGTTGGCACACCGGCAGCGGAACGCCGTCAGCGACGAAGCAGCGCTGTTGTCCGCAGACGTACGCGCCCAGGTCAGTCAAGCACTGAACAAGCCAGGAATCCAGGTGCCGGCTCCTTCGAGCAAGCTCGCGGCCCGCGCCGTCACTCCCGCGTCATTCGTCCTCCTCCGCGGCCGGCCGGGTCGTGCCCACCGGCACGGACGGGATCGGGACTTCCGCCAGTTCGCGTCCGTCGGGCGTGAAGAACGCGATGGCGGCGGCCCGGGGATAGCCGGGGGCGGCGTCACTCTCGCCCTCCAGGCGTTTGAAGGCCACGCGCTTGGAGTCGGGGGAGAAGGTGGGTTGCGCAAGCCGGTACTTGTCGCTGGGGACTTGCCGCAGGACGCGGCCCTTGTTGCTCAGGAACAGGACTTCCCGCTCGAACGCCACCACGACACGCGACCCATTAGGTGCCACGGCCAACTGCGCCACGCAGTCCAGGTCATGCGCGCCCCCGGTTGGTCCGGCGAGCTTACAAGATCGGTGGAGTGTGCCGTCGCGCTTGACCAGGTGCAGCCACGCCGATTCGCCCTCACCCTTTGGCTCCAGCACCGCCAGGGTGTTCTTGTCACGCCAGACGAGGCCCAGGTACGAACCGGACCTGTCCCAACGCAGATACGTGGCCCGTTGCCCATCGGTGCTGGTCAGGGCCAGGCTGTGCTCGGACAAGGTGGCCAGCATCGTCCCATCGGGTGAGAGCGCGGCGTCCAGGGTAGCTGCCACGACCAGGCGAATGGCCCCGTTGGTCGGATCGACCGCCAGTACCGTGTGCCCATCGCACAAGTACACCCACCTGCCGTCCGGGCTGTACTGGGGACGCAGTATCGCGTAAGCAAGCGCCCAGTGTTGGTCCTCCGCAGGCAGCGGTAGGTCCACTGCGGTGCTCGACACGATCTGGCCACTTTCCACGTCCCGCACCACGAGGGCGGCGCGAACGCGCGGCGCGGCACGTTGGTGATCAAGGGCCTCCTCGTAAGCTCGCCAGCGTGGCAACGTCTCGTCCTTGATCTCAAGGTTCGGCGGCACGAGCGAGCCTTCGCCTGCCGGACCGGGCCAAATGAAGGTGTTTTCACCGTGCGGCCGTGACGTCGCCGCACGGGCCTCCTCGGCGCGCGCGGCGGCCTCCCTCGTGAACATCGGAATCCGCAGGTAGCACAGCCGGCGGCCGTCCGGGCTGTACGCGGGCCCCGAGAGCACGTACTCGGTGGTCTGTTCAACAACCCGAATCGCTTCCCCTTTCAGCACCATCAGGCGATACGCACACTCGCCCGCCAGCGGCAACTTCTCAGGGTCCCACGGCTCGACGGTCACGAACGCCAGGCTGTCCCCGCTCGGCGAATACGCCATCGGACTCTCGACGCACGCCAACAGGTGCCAGACCAAGCCCGCTCCGGCGACGGCGATCGCCAGGGCCGCCGTCCACGCCACCGGTCGCCGCGCACTCATGCGTCGTACCATGATGGTCTCCTCGCATAGGATGCCGGCTCCGCCCCGGCGGGGCCGCGCAACATCCGCCACAGGCTCTCCGCTCCCACGCGGGCCCCGTGCCGTAGCAAGGCCCAATTCACCCGCCGCTTGCGGGCGTCGCGCTCCACGATCAGCCCGCGCCACAGACTCGCCAACCGCGGGCCGCTCACCGTCAGCATCCGGCGGGCGTAGGTCGCGTCCACATCGCGTAGCGTCGCGGCCCCGGTGGTACAGACCGGCGTGTGGAAGTTGTAGTCTGCCCAGTTCGCGTTCGCCACGAGCCCAGCGCGCGCCGCCTCTTCGGCAAACCTCGTCCCCGGGATCGGCGTCAGCGGGATCATCAGGCAGTAGTCGATCCCCAGCCCGTTGGCCCAGTCGCACAGGCGTCGGAGCGAGTCCGGACGGTCACCGGGCAAACCGATGATCACGCTGCCGATCGTGTAGACCTGGGGGTACTTCTCGCGGAAGATCGCGATGGCCGCCGCGCACATCTCCGGATCGTTGTTGTGTTTGCCGAGCAGGCCCAGGCCCGCCGGGTCATCCCGCTCCAGCCCGAGCACGACCTGTCGCAGTCCGGCCCGCACGAGTTTGCCCAGGATGCCCAGCTTTTCATCACGCACGACGCAGTCCGCGCGGACCCACGCCGTGTGCAGCGTCCGCGGCCGGCCGCGCGACCCCGTCAGTCCCGATCCGAGCATGAGTTCCGCCCAGCCGTCTGACCACTCGGGCGAGGCATTGAACGTCGGATCGACCCAGCCGAACGTGCGCCGGCCGTACTGACAATGGAGCCAGCGCACCTCGTCAAAGCTGCGGGCGGGGCTCTTGGTGCGGTATCGCGGCCGCACACGGCCGTTGCCATCGAGCGACTCGCCCATCTGTTTCCACAGCACGCAGAAGCCGCAGGAGTCGATGCACCCGCGCGAGTGCTCCAAGGCCACCAAGTCCGGGTGGTTCCGCGAACCGCGGCCATAGCGCGTCGTGTCCACGAGGTCGTATGCCGGCCGGGGCAGCGTGTCGAGGTCGGCGATCAACGGTCGCGGCGACGTGAGGACGGTCCGGCCGGCGGCGTCGCGGAACGCCAGCCCGGCGACGTCGTGCCAGGGGCGGCCGGCGTGCAGGCACTGCAACAACTCAACAAACGTGTGCTCGCCTTCGCCGCGGACGATCACATCGACGCAGCCCGTGGCCAGCGTGGCCTCGATCGCGTGCGGGTAATGGACTCCCCCGGCCACGACGACGCAGGCGGGGTGCAGCCGCCTCACCAGCGCCGCGGCGCGCAGACCCTCGTGGGCCGAAGCCGTCTCCTCGCCGAGGCCGAGCACGTCGATGGGCCGCTCGGCCAGCTTGCGGGCCAGGGTCCGCCAGCCCCACGCCTGCCCCGGAGCGTCCCACACCGCGAGATCCAGCTCGGGGAGTGCGCGGCGGGCGGCGGCCGCGACGCACAACAGGCCCAGCGGCTGCCAGAACGCCGACCGCTCGCTGTTGAACGGCCAGAGGTACCGCGGCGGTCGCAGGAGCACCACGCGCATGCGCAGCTACCTCAGTGATCCTCGCGCATCGTCGGCGGTCCGCCGCGCGAGGCGGGAAGGCTCCGCCGGGCGGCGCACACCAGTCCCCGGCACGTCGCACACCCGAACCGGGAGCCCGCAGCGGGTGCCGACCTGCCCGGCAGCCGTCTCGACGCTTCTCCGTACAACCCGACTGGCCTTGGTCCTGCCGGAGCATGATACCCCTTTCCGCGTCCGCAGCACCGCCCTAGACGCGTATTCAGGAACACGCAACGCTGGTTGGGAGGGCGAGCCTCCCGGCGAGCCGCAGCTCGGCAGTCCCGGCGCGCCGGGATCGCCCTCGCACAGCGCACGATGGCGCGCCCATCCAGGCGTGCGGCTCCCTGGTTCGCACGGCCCGCACGTGTTTTGACAGCACGCCGGCCGAAAGCTATGTAAGGGCACGCGGCGAGACGGTCGCGCTGTCCGAGCCGCGGCCGTGAGGGAGCGGTTTGTAGGAGGCCCGGACCGCTTCCTGACGGGCGCGGCTCGGTGTTGCTCGCGCGGCTCGGTATTGCTGACGAAGCGCCGCTCGCCTCACTTGACGCGGCGCGGTCCGGTTCTGCCGGCGTGGCACGACAACACAGGTGCTCGGCGATGGCGATCAAGCAACTCACCGACGAACAAATCCGCACACTGACCGTCGAACAGAAAGACCGCTGGTGGCTGGAGAACGTCTACCAGGGCGACGTCCCGCAAATGACCGTGCGGGTCGTCATCATGGGCTTCCTGCTCGGCGGCCTGCTCTCGATCACCAACCTGTACGTGGGGGCCAAGGCCGGCTGGTCGCTGGGCGTCGCCATCACCTCGGTCATCCTGGCCTTCGTGTTCTTCAAGGCGCTGGAGAAGGCTGGCCTGATCCGCACCTACCACGTCCTGGAGAGCAACATCCTCCAGTCCATCGCCTGCTCCGCCGGCTACATGAACGGCCCGCTCATCGCCAGCATGGCCGCCTACATGATCATCACCAACACCGTGATCCCCTGGTGGCAGATGATCATGTGGCTCATCGGCCTGGCCCTGCTCGGCGTGCTGTTCGCCTTCCCGCTTAAACGCCGGTTCATCAACGAGGAGCAGTTGCCCTTTCCCGAAGGCCGCGCCGCCGGCGTCGTCATGGACACCCTGCACAGCGAAGGCGCGGACGCGGCCAAGTCCGTCCTGCCGGCGAAGCTGCTGGTGATCTTCGGCCTGCTCGCCGCCCTGGCCAAGTTCTTCCAGTGGGAAGTCTGGCACACCTGGATGACGCGCCTCAAGGTCGGTTTCCTGCACGTCCCCGAGTACCTCGATGACTGGTACTACCGGCTCGTCGAGACGGCCGGTTGGTGGATGCCGCGCCTCCTGGGAACGCCGCTCCGCGAGCTCACCGTCCGCCCCGAACTCGACATCGCCATGATCGGCGCCGGCGGCCTGATGGGAATTCGCACGGGCGTGTCGCTGATGATCGGCGCCGTCATCAACTACTGCATTCTGGCTCCGCTGATGATCCAAGCGGGCGACATCCGCACGACGACCGACGCCGCCGGCGTCGTGCATGTCGGCTTCCGCGCGATCACCACCTGGTCACTCTGGGGCGGTGTGGCGATGATGACCACCGCGTCGTTGTACTCCTTTTTCGCCAAGCCCCAGACCCTGCTGACTGCGTTCAAGGGGCTGTCACGCCGTAAGTCCACCGCGGTCGATCCCGTCCGCCACATCGAGCTGCCGCTGTGGGTGTCGCTCGTCGGCGTGCCGCTGGTCGGGGCGTATCTCGTGTGGATCGCGCACGGGTTCTTCGGCGTCCAGATATGGCTCGGCATCGTCGCGATCCCGATGGTGTTCGTGTTCACGCTCATCGGTGTCAACTCGACGGCCCTGACCTCGATCACGCCCACGGGCGCGCTCGGCAAGCTCACCCAACTGGCCTACGGAGCGCTGGCCCCCGGCAACATCACCACCAACATCGCCACGGCCGGCATCGCCGCCGAAGTTGCCGGCGGGGCCTCCAATCTGATTCAGAACATCAAGCCCGGCTACATGCTCGGCGGCAAGCCGCGCTACCAGGCGATCGGCCATGTGATCGGCGCCTTCTCCGGGGCGATCTTCTCCGTCGTCGTGTTCTACCCCTTGTTCCTGAAGAACAACCCGGCCGGGCTGATCTCCGAGCAATACCCCTACCCCGCGGCGACCGTGTGGAAGGCCGTCGCCGAGATCTTGACCAAGGGATTGAGCCAGTTGCCGACGAGTGCCGTCGTGGCCGCGGCCGTCGGCGCCGTGCTGGGGATCGTCCTGGAGCTGATTCGCGTGACCGCCAAAGGCCGCTTCCCCATCTCGCCGGTCGGCATCGGCCTGGCCTTCGTGATCTCGTTCCAGACGTGTCTGGCGATGTTCATCGGCTCCTTCGTGTTCTGGCTCATCGGCGTGATCTGGCCCCGGCCGGAGCAGCGCCCGAACGCGGTCCTGGTCCAGAACCAGGAGTCGATCTGCGCCGGCGTAGTGGCCGGCGCGGCCCTGATCGGCGTCGCGGTCATGGCCGCCGAGGTCATCGCGGAGCAGATGGGGCTCAAACTCACTTAGCGCGACGGACCGGACCGCCGTGGGTTGGACGGGACGTGCGGCACGACCATGCACCATTCGGCCTCCTCGTACTGTGCGCCGCGACCGGCCCGCTTCTTAACGGCTGTCCGCCCGACCACACCGCTACCGACGTCAACTTCAACGTGGGCGGAACCCCGACACCGCTCGTGACCGCCGGCGAACCGGTCCTTCTCTCGGAGTTCATTTTCAACGGGATTCCGGGCCGGGCCGGCAATCACGCGCCGACGGTCGCCGCGCTGCCGGACGGCGAACTCCTGGCCGCGTGGTATTCCTACGTCGGCCCCGGCGAGCTCGACGGTGCGGACGTCTGCCTCTCTCGAAAACCGGCCGGGGCCGTCCATTGGACCACGCCGACGCTGCTGATCGACCGCCCCGAGGCCGTCGGCAATCCGGTCCTGTACGCCGAGGGCGAGCAGCTCTGGCTCTTCCACGCGGTCGTGCCCGGCACAGGCTGGAGCTCCGCCCACGTCGAAGTGCAGCGTTCCGACGACGGCGGTCAAACCTGGTCATCGCCGCGAACGCTACCCGGGCCGCTGGGGACCAACGTCCGCTTCCCCCCGGCGCGATTGAGCAACGGGACTTTGCTCTTGCCGGCGTACAGCGATTTGCTGCCGCGCTCGCTCTTCTTCGCCACCACCGACGACGATTACTGGACGCTACGCAGTGAGCTTGCGACCCGACCGCCCCACGCCAACCTCCAACCGTCGCTCGCCGTACTCAACGACGGCCGGTTGCTCGCGGTGATGCGCAACGGCGGCGGCGGCTGGTTGTGGGCGTCGCTGTCGACGAACGGCGGCCGCTCATGGGCCACACCCGCTGACAGCGGATTCCCGAATCCAAACAGCCCGGCGGCGTTGCTGCGGTTGGCCAGTGGCAATCTGATACTGATCTTCAACGACAGCGCCACGCTTCGCCGCCCGCTCTCGGCCGCTGTCTCCGCCGACGGAGGCGTCACATGGCATCCGCCGCGGGTGCTCGTGGACGGCGATGACGGGGAACATGCCTACCCGTCGGCGGTGCAGGCCCCGGATGGGTGGATTCACGTCGTGTATTCGCACGACCGGCAGCGGATCGGGCACGTCACGTTCAATGGAGCGTGGTTGGCCGACTGACCAGTCGCGCGCGCTTCGGCAGCCCACGTGGGGAGGGCGAGCCTCCCGGCGAGCCGCGGCTCGGGGGTCCCGGGAAGACGGGATTGCCCTCCCGCGCCGCGTGTTCGCTCATGGTGATTCAGGAAGGGCGGCCGGCGAAGCGGCCCGGTTACGGCTTGCCAAGCAGGGCGATCCGCGCGCGGAGCTCCAGCTCGGCCTGCTGCCAGTCCCAATCGGGGTTGCCGGGACGGCCGTTTCGGGCGAGGTAGATCTCGTACGCGCGCTGACGAATCTGTTCGACGGTGGGGGCCGCGGGCGGAATGATGGACGCGGCGCACTTCGACCGCGAGACGTTTCGCGGTCGCCGGGCGGCGCTTCTCGGTGGCATGGGCAACTCCCTGTACGACTACGGCCGGCCGAATACGGAATGCGGATGGGCCGTCGATCGTCCTGATCGGTTTCCCGCGGCCAGGACTTGAGCGCTCCCGGTGGCTGTCCGCCGTCCCGTAAGCGCGAACGCGGCGCGAAGTACATTCGCTCCGGTGCCGCTTGGGCATTCAGGATCACGGGACGCCAGCCGGGAGGGCGCGCGTCCCCGCGAGCCGCGGCAGTTGGGAGGGCGAGCCTCCCGGCGAGCCGCGGCTCGGCAGTCCCGGCGCGGCCACGCGGCGGGCGGGCAGACTCAGCAACTCGGGTGAGATCAGGTGGGCCGGCCGGACCGCACGGTCGGCCGGATGCGCGAACAGATACGGCGGAGCTCCTGCACCCGCTGGCGAAGCTCGGGTGACGAGATGCCCTGATTGAGCGCAACCTCGATCGCGGCCGCCGCCGTGGTCACGCAGTCAAAGCCGTAGGTGCTGCCCTGCGACTTCAACATGCGAACGGCCGTCTGGGACGCCTTGACATCGCCACTGGCCACCGCGTCCTGGAGCTTGCGAACTTGCAGCGGCAGCTCCTTGACGAAATCGCTGATCAGCTCGCCCACCGAGTCCGCGTAGGGCAACGTGCTGAAGATCGGCTCCTCCCGCAGTGACGCCAGCAGGTCCGCCAAATCGTCGCGGCAGAACGGCTTGGCCAGAAACAGGTCGCACCCGCACTGGATGCACATGGACTGGATCTTCGGCGAGGACATGGCGCTGATCGCCGCGATCCGCCCGCAGTAGCCCGCGTTGCGCAGCGTCCGAGCCGCCTTGAACCCGTCCATCACCGGCAGGTCCAGGTCCATCAGCACCAGGTCGTACGTCTTCTGGGCCACCCGCTCGACGGCTGCCTGACCGTCGGTCACGTGTTCCACGGCGGCGTTGAGCTGGTTCAACCAGGCCCCGATCATGCGGGCCGTAAGGTGGTCGTCCTCGACCAAGAGCACACGACAGGCCACCGCCTCGGCGCAATAGAGCGAAGGGTCGATGCGGTGTACGAACCGCAACTCCAGCTCGTGGACGTGCCCGCTGATGTACCGGCATTGCTGCACCCACCCGTCCACCTCGTCCCACGTGCCGTAGAGCGTGATCAGATTCACCCGCGCCACCGTCCCCTGGTGGACGAACATCTCGTGCAGGCAGCACAGGCCCGTCTGGCTCAGCCACCTGGACGGGACGGCGTAGGAGCTCGAGGTGGGGGCACCGGGCACCCACAAGTCCAAGTGCAGGCTGGGGATTCGGTAGCGGTAGCGCGGCGGGGTCTCTTGCGTCCTGGCGGCTTCGCTGGACCGGTCCAGGACGTCCAACACCGCCTGGATGTCGGGTTCATCGAGCCGGATCGAGCGGATCCGGGGGCGCGACCCATCATTACGCAGCGGCTCCATACACGCCCGTTTCCGGCCCCCCCCGCCGTCCCCGCGGGGCGGGCTATACTTGATAATCGGGTGAACTACATCAGGCTTTCACCTGCAAAGTGTCCCCCAGACGGACGGCGCGAATAAAATAAATGGTCGTGGGAGGCTTGAGCCGGTAGCCTACGCGGCGAACCCGGCGAATCTAGGGAGAACTACCCAAACACCAGAAAACCGCTCCCGGGAGCGCGTGCGCGAGCGGACACCGAAGGTTCGCAGCGCGGGGCGTTCAATGCTGATGCAACAACGCCAACACCTCGGCCCGCGTGGCTTGGTTGGTGTGCATCATGCCCCGCAGCGCCGACGTGATCATCACGCTGCCGGGCTTCTTGACCCCCCGCGACGTCATACAGGTGTGGATGGCCTCCAGGACGACCGCGCACCCCTTCACCTGCAGACGTTGGGCCAGCACATCGGCGATCTGCGACGTGAGCCGCTCCTGCACTTGCGGCCGGTGCGCGAAGACGTCCACGATCCGCGCCAGCTTCGAGAGCCCCAGCACCTTGCCGCCTGGGATGTACGCGATGTGTGCCTTGCCCTCGAACGGCATCAGGTGGTGCTCGCACATGCTGGTGAACGGGATGTCCCGCAGAACCACCATCTCGTGGTGGTCCTCGTTGAACATCGCCTGCAAGTGCGTCTCGGGGTCCGCCTGCAACCCGTCGAACAGCTCCGCATACATCCGCGCCACGCGCCGCGGCGTGTCCCGCAGCCCCTCCCGCCGCGGATCCTCGCCGATCGCCTCCAGAATCTCGCGTACCGCCCGCTCAATCCGCGTCTGATCAATCGCCGCACTGGGCATACGCCACCTCACTGAACGCGGGCCCGGAACTCCCCTCCCTCTCAGGAAGGGGTTGGGGGAGGGTCGGGGCACCCAAGCGCCTCATCGCGCTCCCGTCCCGCCCCTTCGCACCCAGCGGGCGGCGGGAGAAGCTTGTGCAAACGGCACAATTGTAGCCACCCGCGCGGCCTGATCCACGTCGCTGGCACTCGGCCCCGACGCGCGGGTCACCCCTCTGCCCGCGGACCCGCCCGCCGCGTGCCCGTTCGTACGCCGTGAATCACCACAGGGATGTCGCGCCGCGCGGCGGCGGCGAACAGGTCCCCCAGCGTACCGACCTTGGGCGCCTTGTGCACAAACGCGTGCAGGTCCTGGAAGTCCCACCGCGACCGGGTCACGCTCCGCCGCTGCGCGTCGATCACCCGCACGCCGTGGTGGTCCACCAGCTCGCGGGCAGCGAAGCGGTCGCACATGCTCTCTTTGCGGCGGAGGTTGCGTCCGGCCATCTTCAGCAGGTGGTGATAGAACTCGTGCAGAAAAATGAACAGCGCGAGCTGGTATGCGTCCGCGATGACGAGGCGGTACGTCTCCCGCCACCAGTGCGTGCGGTTCGACTGGGCCCGGGCGATGTGTGTCCCCAGCAGATACGGGTAGGTCACGTGCCGGCCCAGGTTAACGTAGATGCGCTTACTGGCGTACAGGCACGTGCCCGAGAAGTCGGTGCCGCGGCTGTAGCGCACGCGCACCCGCATCTTGTCGTGCCGGTACGGCCACGCGTGCCGCACAAACAAGCGCTCCAGCCGCTCGCCGTCCAACTCCGTGGCGTTGGCAAAGTCCATCCGTGGTTCCACTCGCTCCGCCGCCGCATATCAAACCCGCCCGCGCCGCCGAACGCAATGCCCCCGCTTGCCGTCGCGGCTTGTCACCCGTCACGCCGGCGGCTACAAACCCGCGCACGGCCCGCGCCGTCCCGGGCGCGCCGGCTGGGAAGCAGGAGTCGCGCCAGTGCGTACGGGCAGGATTCAGCACCGTCTCTCGAACGTCATATTCACGGGGTTGATGGTCTCCGTCGCGGCGGGGCTTGGGACCGGCTGTGCCGCGCCCGCCGGCCGCCCGCTGACCTTCGAGGCGATCTACGGCCCCGGGCGGGTCGAGTTCACCGGCCACGTCGCCGGCGGAATGCGCTGGCGCCCCGACGGGCGTCACTACCTCGATCGTCGCGACGACGTACTGCACCGCGTCGATCCCCTCACGGGCGAGGCGACGCCGGCCTACGATCACGCGGCGCTTCAGGCCGCCCTGGCCGCCCATCCCGACCTCGGCGAGGCGGTCGCTCAACGGCTGGCACGGCATCCAACGCTGTTGTCCGACGACCTGGACGTGGCCGTCATCGAGCACGCCGACCGCTTGTTCGCCTATCGTTTCAGCACGGGGGTCTTGCGAAAGGTGGCGGACGCCGACGCGGACCGCGAGCTGCTGACGCTCAGCCCGGACGGGCAACACGTCGCCTTTCACGCCCGCGGCAATCTGTACGCGATCGACTTGGCCGACGGCGAGCCGATCGCCCTGACCACGGACGGCAGCGAGACGCTGCTCAACGGCAAACTGGACTGGGTGTACCAGGAGGAGGTCTACGGCCGCGGGCAGTGGCGCGCATATTGGTGGTCCGAGGACGGCTGCCACCTGGCCTTCTTGCAGCTCGATATCACCCGCGAACCCGTCTACACCATCCTCGATGACCTGCCCACGCACCCCGAAGTGCAGACCCTGCGCTATCCCAAAGCCGGCGACCCCAATGCCATCGCTCGGCTCGGCGTGGTAACGCCCCAGGGCGGACCGATCACCTGGGTCGACCTGTCCGGCTACGGCGACACCGAGCTGCTCATCGTCCGCGTCGGGTGGTCGCACGACGGCCGCGTCATCTACGAGGTGCAAGACCGCGAACAGCGCTGGCTGGAACTGAACGAAGCGGACCCGCACACGGGTGTGGCCCGCCGGCTACTGCGCGAAGAATCGCCGGCGTGGGTTGACATCTACGGCCTGCCGCGCTGGCTCGCGGACGGCTCGTTCCTGTGGATCAGCGCCGCCGACGGCTGGCCGCACCTGTATCACCACGAGCGCGACGGCACGTTGCGGGCCCGCCTGACCGCGGGGCCGTGGGAAGTCCGTGAGATCGAGGCGGTCGATGAGGCCGGCGGCTGGGTGTATTTGTCGGGCACGCGTGACCGCCCCGTCGAGGACCACCTGTACCGCGTCCCGCTGGGCGGCGGCGAAATCGCGCGTTTGACCGAGTCCGGCTTCACCCACCGAGTCACGCTGGATCCCGCCGGCCAGTTCTACTTCGACACGTTCAGCAACCTGCGGACGCCGCCCAGGGTGTGCTTGCGGCAAACCGACCGGACGTTGCTGCGCCAGTTGAGCGACGCGGACCGGCCCATCCGCGCGGCGTACACGTTCTCACCGCCGGCGCTGCTCCGCATCCCCACGCCGCAGGGCCGCTTTCTCAACGCTTCGATCGTCCGACCACCCCGACGTCCGCCTGGGAAGCGGTGGCCCGTGATGCTGTTCGTCTACGGCGGCCCGCACGCGCCGGCCGTCCACAACCGGTGGGAGGGGGAGCACGGGCTGCTCAAGCAGTGGTTGGCCCAGCAAGGCTACCTGGTGGTGACTTGCGACCCGTATTCCGCCGGCGGCGAAGGCGCGGTCAGCGCGTGGCACGCGTACGAGCGGCTCGGCGTCACCGAAGTCGAGGACCTGGAGACCGCCCTCCGCTGGCTGGCCGAGCACGAGCACGCCGACCTGGCGCGCGTGGCGATCGAGGGATACAGCTACGGCGGCTTCCTGGTCACCTACGCCATGACGCACAGCACGCTGTTCAAGGTCGGCGTCGCGGGGGGGCCGGTGGTCGATTGGCGGAATTACGACAGCATCTACACCGAGCGGTTCATGCGGACACCGGCCAACAACGCGCGCGGCTACGCGGCATCGTCGGTCCGCGCGGCAGCGGGGAAGCTCCACGGGCACTTGCTGCTGGTGCATGGCACGCTCGACGACAACGTGCACTTGCAGAACACGCTGCAACTGGCACACGATCTCCAGGCGACCGGTAAGTCGTTCGAGATGATGCTCTACCCCGCCAACGGCCACGGCATCGGCCAGAACCGGCACCACTGGCTCAAGCTCTGGCTCGGCTTCATTCAGCGGAACCTGTGACCCGTGGCGTGCGCGCCAGGGCGGCCTGCGTCGCCTCAATCACCTGCGCGACTACTTGGTCCCACGGGCCCGCCGGCCGCGCCCCCGAAGCCCGTGCGTGCCCTCCGCCGCCAAACTGCGCGGCCAGCGCCGCCACGTCGAGCACCTGCTTGCTGCGGAAGTTGACGCGGACGCCGCCGTTCGGCTCTTCCGTGAACAGCACGATAGCTTCCAGGCCGGCGAGACGCCCGGCCTCGTTGACCAGGTCCTCGGTCATGCTGTGATCGGCCCCCGCCGCCGCGAAATCGCTTCGCCGCAGCTTCACCACCGCCAGCCGGCCATCGGCGTGCAGTTCCAGAGAATTGAGCAGTCGGCCGACGAGCCGGAGTCGCCCGGGTGGGTCCTGCTCATGGATGGCGCGGTAGATCGCGGGCGCCGCCGCCCCCGCTTCCGCCAGCTCCGCGGCGGCCCGCAGCATCCGGGCGTCGGTGTTGGCGAACCGGAACCACCCGCTGTCGGCTGCAATGCCGACAAAGAGGGCGGTGGCAATCGGCGGCCGCGGCGGCAGCCCGACGGTCCGCATCCACTCGTGAACCAGCAGGCACACGGCCCCCGCCGTCTCGTCGAACAACCGCAGGTCGCCCGGCCGCGTGGCGATTTCGTCGCGCGTGGGGTGATGGTCGAGCACGCCCGTGCGCGGCGCCCGCGACAGGTGCCCGGCATACGCGTCGAGTTGCGAGTGGGTACACGTGTCCAAAATGACCCAGGCATCGCAATCCGCGACGAGCGCCGCGTGCTCCGCCTCCCAGGACCGCCAAGCCACCACGTCAGCCAGCAGCGCGTAGCGGGGCGGGAACGGCTCGCTCAGCACCGGACGCGGGTCGAGACCAAGGTCCTGCAACACGAGCGTCATCGCGGCCAACGCTCCCAGGGCGTCGCCGTCCGGCCGCCGGTGGGACACCAGCAGCGGCCGGCGGCACGCCTCCAGCCACGCGCGCAGGTTGTGATAGTCCGCCACCGCGATCATGATCCCGGGATTGTACGTCGCGGCGGGCGCCTCCGCAGCGACCGGGAGAGCGAATGGCGATTCTGAGACAGCTCGCCGACCCCTCCGGCTACCGGCCGTGCGCCTGGGACTTGAAGGCCGACCCGGCCGCGCGGGCCTACTGGGCCGAGTTGTTCCGCTGGCACCTGGATCAGGTGCTGCTGCCGCTCGTGGCGGAAGTCTATTTGCCGGCGCCGGCGCAGGTGGGCGCCTTGCGGTCCGACTACCTCGCACGATTCGACGAAGTGGAGCAGCAGCCGGAGCGGTTTGAACGACTAGACGTCCTGCGGTTCACCGAGCTTCGGCGGGACGTGCTGGCCCGTCACGGGTTTAGCGACCCGTTTTGCCATGTGAAGCAGCGGGCGAACGCGGCGGCGCTGGCCGTATGGCCGCAACTCCGCGCGGAACTCGACGCCGCCCCGCCGCGCCGGCAACGGGACTTGCTGGCGCGCGGCCTGATGGCCGGCAACCTGTTTGACCTGGGCTCGCGGGCGACGGTGGCGAGCGAGGCGGAGGCCAACGCAGAGTTTCTGTGCACGCGCGACCGCCAACCGCCCCGCCCGTGGTTCCGCGACGACGTGGACCGCTGGTGGCGACGCTGGGACGACCGGCCCTACCGACACGCGGTGTGCTTCGTGGACAACGCGGGCGGGGATATTGTTCTGGGGTGTCTGCCGTTGGCGCGCTGGATGCTCGCCCGCGGGGCCCGCGTCACGCTGGCCGCCAACACCGGCCCGGCATTGAACGACATCACCGCCGCGGAACTGACGCCGCTGCTCGCGCGGTGCGCCGAGCCCGACCCGTTCTTGGCATCCGCGTGGCGCGACGGCCGGCTGCGCGTCGCGGCCACCGGCGGCACCACCCCCCTGCTCGACCTGACGGACTTGAACGGCGATTTCGTCGCGCTAACCGCCGACGCCGACTTGATTCACCTACACGGCATGGGCCGCGGCATCGAGAGCAACTTCCATGTCCCCTTCATGTGCGACACACTGACCACGGCGGTCCTCAAGGACGACGCCGTCGCGGCCCACCTGGGCGGCCGGGTCTTCGACTGTGTGTTTCGATTTGAACCCGCCCGGTAAGAAGATCCGTTCACGGTCTGCGCCGCGAGCCCTTCTCGTCCTCGTCGATGGCATGTACGACGGCATGATCGTCAGGAAAACGCTCCCGCAACACGGGCAAGACCGCGTTCAGCGCCTGCTTCTCCAGCGGCTGCAAACCCGGCGTGACACGCTCCGCGTCGCCCAGCCACTCCTTCCATCGCGGCAGCGGGACGCGGATGTCGCTGCCTACGTCGCGTAGCCGAATTGACGCCTGCTCGATTGGTCGCTCCGGATTGACGGCCAGGTAGACCCGGTCGTCGTCGTGGACCGCCCACCAGAACGGGTTTCGCCGGTTTGCTTCCCGCCAGGCGTCCACGTAGCGCCGTGCGAATCGCGCACGCTCGGGCCAATCGGCGTAGCACGGCCAGTGCATGGGCGCGTTGGCGTACCGACGCAGAGGATCCGCGGGCGGCAGAAAGTCACCGGTCGCCCGAAAGTGCGGCTCGTGCACACCAATCCCCCCCCCGCAGAGGCTGCACCGAAGTGCCGGAAGCAGCGAGCCCATCCCTCGAACCCCATCTCCCAAGGAGGCCTGGTCCGAGCCGAATGCCATCGGACCTGTCGATCCGACTGGCATTATACCGGACGTTGCCGTGTCGCAAGAGCCCAGGCCCGGTACCCAGGAGGCCGAGACCAAGAGTCCAAAAAAAGAGGGCACCGAGTGCCGTGTGGCGTACCCGGTGCTCTCCGGAGGGGAAAGAAGCAATAGTAGTTTACCGCTCGCAATTATGTCGTCAAGTCGTTTTTATCGGGCTCTTGCCAATGGAACCACAGCCTCACGCTACGCAGACGAATGCTAAGTTGTTTAATAACAATACTTTAATACTTAACCGTGCGCGGTTTAGGACTTCGCGTGAAAAAACTTCACGCCGGAGCACAACCTGCCCGAAACACCGCGATCACCCATGACGGATAACCGTCTTGACAGAACCTTAGTGCTCCCGTCTAGTTAGACTTGGTGCCGCCGCCGCGCCGGCGCGGCGCGAACGGCTCCCAGGGTGCAGCGCCGACCGAGAGCTCTCCTCGCCGATGCGGAGGTCGCCATGGCGCTCGTTGACTTACGTCCTCAGGCCATCCGCCGTAGTCACGACGCGCTCCTGGCCCATCTGCGGTCGTTCGAATTGGACCTGAAGTTCTCGGCGGGTATCTGGTTCTTCTCCCCTGCCGGCAGCCGCTTCCATGAACGTTACGGCGACGAGCTGGGCATCGAGCAACGCCTCGACATCGCCGCCCGCCTGGCCGCCCACGGTCTGGCTGCTCTCGAGGCGCACTATCCGAACGAGATCAACGAAGACAACCTCGACTTGTGGAAGAAGTTTGCCGCCGACACCGGCATCCGCCTCATCACCGTCATCCCATTGCTGTTCTGGGACGACCAGTTCGAATGGGGTTCGCTTTCCAACCCCTTGGACAAGCCGCGTCGGCTGGCCATCCAGCGCACGCGGCGGGCGCTGAAGCTCAACCGCGAGCTCGATACCGACTTCGCGGTCGTCTGGCCGGGGATCGACGGGTACGAGAACCCGTTCGCCGTGGACTTCGTGGCCCTGCGCGACCGTTTCGCGGCCGGGCTGGCGGAGGCGATGGATGCCGCGCCCGGCGTGCGCGTGGCCTTCGAGCCGAAGCCCTACGAGCCGCGCGGGCACATCCTGTTTGGCACGACGCCCGAGGGGCTGCTTTTGGCGCACCGGGTGGAGGGGCTGCTGCGCCACGACGAGAATCGGCGGCTGCTGGCGGAGGGGCACGCGCTGGTCGGGCTGAACCCGGAAATCGGGCACGTGCGCATGGGGTACGAGGACCTGGCGTACGCGTACAGCTGGCCGCTGTCGGAGGGGCGACTGGCGCACACGCACTGCAACAGCCAACCGCTCGGCAACTACGACCAGGACCTGAACGTCGGCGTCGTGTCGCCGGAGCAGTTGGAAGCGCTGCTCTACACGCTGAAAATGTACGGGTATCGCGGGTACTTCGGCATCGACATTAACCCCGAGCGGATGCCGGTGGAGACGGCGCTGCGCAACAGCATGGATGCGATCCGGGCCGCTAATGACCGCATCAACGACCTGGACCACGAGGCAATCCTGTACGCGCAGATGAACCCGGACAAGGCCCGCGGCTGGCTGGAGGCGCACCTAATCCGCGCCCGGGCCCCGCGCCCCGAGCGCCTTGCGCCGCTGCCCCGGCCGCAGTAGCGCCACCGGACCTGCGGGGCATCGGAGATTTGATGGTTGCGCAACGTCGGCCACGTCGATCGCCATCCCCACGCCGAGCCGCACTGCTCGTGGTCACCACGGCTGCGTGTTTGACCGGCCTCGCCGCCTGTTCGCCTCCGCCGGCACCGCCCGCCACCCGGCCGATGGTCCTCGAATCGCCGAAGATCGTCCTCCAGCGCTTGCTCGACCACCGCGGTCGGCATCGGTACCACGATCTGGCGGCCCTGGTCGTGCCCCCGCGCGGCAGTGAGGTGCTCAACGTCCTGATGGCCGTCGATGAGTTCCTCGCCGCCAACGGCCGGCTGTGCGACTGGATCCGCACCCATGTTGCCGTGGGGCTCGCGCAGACCATCGACCAAAGCTACGTCCTCGACGACCTCTCCGACTACGCCGGCGACGACCTCGGCGTGTTCAGTCGGCGGGTCACGCTGCTGGATGCGGCCGTCGGCGACACCGTGGCGACGGTCGGCTACACCGTCGAGGGCCGCGTGCCGGCCAAGTGCGCGCGGCTGCGCGTGATCGGCGGGCAGTGGCTGTACGACCCGGGCCCCCCGGTTTCGGAACACCTGCCGGCGGCGTTCCGCGACATGGCCCGCGGCCTGGACCTCGTTCTGGCCGAGCTGGAGGCCGGCCGCATTACCCGGCAGCAACTCCTCGACACGCCGGAGGTGCTCCAGGAAAAGGTGATCGCGCGTCTGCGGCGCGGCGTGACGCTGCTTTCCAAGGCCCAGGCCGCGCGCCTGGCGGAGCGACCGTGAGCGCGGGAGCCCGTTCCGCAACCCCAACCGCGCCGGTTCGCCGGCTGCTCTTGGTGCGGCACGGGTTGCCGGACTATCGCGGGGGGCAGCGCGGTGACGAAATCCCCGGTCCGCCGCTGTCCGCCGTCGGGTGGGCGCAGGCCCGGCAGGCGGCCCGTGCCGTTCAGCCCCATGCGCCACAAGCCGTGTACACGTCGCCTCTGGTCCGTGCTCAACAGACTGCAGCCTGCATCGCCGAGTGCCTGGCACAACCCGCGCGCACGGAGGGGGCCCTCCGCGAATGGCACCGGACCGAACGGTTGTATGACGTGAGCGCCCGCATGGCGGGCTGGCTGGTACGCTGGCTGCGCGGCGGCGAGACGTGCGCGGTCGCCGTCAGTCACGCTTCGCCGCTGCTGGCGGTTTTGCGGTCGGCCTTGTACCTGCCGCACGTTGGCTGGTACCGGACCGGGCACCCGGAACGGCTGGAAATCTCCAGCGCCGACGGGTTCGAAGTCTCGATGGCGTCCGTGTTCGAGCTCTTGTTCGAGCCGACGGCCGTGACGGCCCGGTGCCTGTTCCACCCCCTGCCGCGCGTGCTGAGCGTATGGAACCGCCGGACGCTGACGAGCCTGCCGCGGCCGGTGGTGGGCAACCGGGAAAACCGGATCGTCCGCCGGCCAAACTGGCTCGGCCTGGTGGGCTACGGGGCGTGGCAGTGATTTCGCCGGCGGGGCTGCTCAGGAGGTGGCGGGCGGCCCGCTGGCGGGAGCCTCAACGGGCGCGTGCATGTTGATGGGGCCGCAACCCGCGCCAAGCCGCGGCGCCGTCCGGATAGCGTGCGTCACGAAGGCCTTGGCCCCCTGCACGGCCGCCGACAGCTCCTCGCCGCAGGCGATCCGGGCGGTGATCGCGGCCGAGAACACGCATCCCGTTCCGTGCGTGTGGGGCGAATCAATGCGTGGGGCAGCGAAGCGGTGGACGTCGCCCGCGGTCCACAGCAGATCGACCGCGCTGTCGGCCAACCGGCCGCCTTTGATGAGCACGTTCGGCACGCCGCACAGGGCGATTCGCGCCGCGGCTTTCTCCATCGTCTTCAGGTCGGTCACTTCCATCTCGGCCAGCGCCGCGGCCTCGGGGAGATTGGGTGTCACCAGCGTGGCATGGGGGAGCAGTCGCCGCCGGAGCACCTCGGCCGCGTCGCGGTCGATGAGCGGCGCCCCGTGCTTACTGACCATCACCGGATCGACGACCAGCGGGAACCCGAAATTGACCGCTCGGTCCGCCAGGGCGGCGATGACACCCGCCTGCCCGAGCGCCCCGGTCTTGGCGGCAACGGGTGGCACGTCCGCGAGGACGGCGTCGAGCTGCGCCAGCACGAAAGCGGGCTCAAGATAGTGGATCGCCGTCACCGCCCGCGTGTTCTGCACGGTCAGGAGCGTCACGACGCTCGTGCCGAAGACGCCGTGCTGGTGGAACGTCTTGAGGTCCGCCTGCAAACCGGCTCCGCCGGAGGGGTCCGACCCCGCGATCGTCAGCGCGACGGAGATCATGCCCCGGGCTCCAGGGGGGCCGAGAAGAACTGCAACTCGCATTGGAGCGAGTAGCGGTACGCGTCGTGGACCGCGGGAGTGTCGGCAGCCAGGGCATCCAGCAGCGTTTCCACCTGCCGCGCCAACAGGTCGAACTCGCGGCTGCTGTAGGTGTCGATCCAGCGGGCGAACGGGTGGGCGCCGCGCCGCTGCGCGGCCCCCGCCTGCCCGAGGTACGCGTACAACCGCATGCACGGGGTCATCGCCGCCAGCGTCGGCCCCAGGTCCGTGTGCCAAGCCGTCCGCCGCAGGAAGTCCGTGTATGCCAGCGTGCTGGGCCAGGGGGAGACCTCGTCGAGCTCGATGCCCAGGTCGGCCGCGTACGCGGCGTGCAGCTTCAGCTCCTCGAGCGCGCCGCCGACGAAGCTGTACAGTTGCCGCACATGGGCCAGCGACTCGCAGCGGGCCAGCGCCACCGCGTACGCCTGGACAAACGCCCGCAGGAAGAACGCGTCCTGCCCCACGTAGCGCCGAAACGCCTCGATCGCCAGCGTGCCCGCGAACAAGCCGCGTACAAACGGGTGATGCCGGCAGGCATGCACGATGTCGGCGTTCTCTTGCCAGAGGATGGCGTGCAGCACTCAGCTCTCCCAGATCATCTGCCAGAAGTCCCGCTCGTGACGCAGCACCTCGTTGAACGCCGGTTGCCGGCCCGGGTGCTCATGCTCGCCGGCCAGCTTCAACAGCCCACCGACGTACTCGGCAAAGCGCGGGCTGGACCAGCGCTCGATGAACTCGGCATACGGGCCGGTCGTCGGCAGCGCACTCCACGCCGCCAGGTACGCCGCCTCAACGCCCAATAGAATCGCCGCCAGCACAGCGAAGTCCCGCGTGTACGCGGCGGCGATCAGGTAATCGACGTACCGGCGGCACACCGGGTGCGGCGGGCCGTGCAGCTCGAGTTTCAATCGGCCGGCGTGCTGCTCGAACCAGGTCAGCTCGGCGTCGAGGGCCGTCAGGCCCGCGATCAGCAACCCGTACGCTGCGCGCGGCGCCTTGGCCGTCATGACGGCCTGGAAGCTCAACAGGCCCCGCGCGAAGGCGTAGTCCTGGACCAGCCAGCGCTGGAACGCCTCGGGGGGCAATGTGCCGTCCGCCACCGCGTCCAGAAACCGCGCCCGCGTGGCCTGCCGCCACAAGTCGCCCGCCGCTGCCACCCAGGGAGAGCGCAGGATGTCGTCCATGACTGCAATCATCGCGAGTAGGTGCCGATCAGGTCGCCTTCGGCCAGGATGTGGCCCCGCATCGCGGCCAGCACCTCGGCTTTCGTCGACCCGGGGCCGAGCGACAGGGGCGTATCCAGGGCGTAAACCTTGAAATGATAGTGGTGCGTGCCGTGCCCGGGCGGCGGCATCGGCCCGCGATAGCCGACCGTGCCCCACGAGTTCTTGCCCTGCACGGCCCCCGCAGGGTCGGTCAACGTCGGCGTCCGTGGCCGACCCTCGGCCAAACCGACCGCCGTCGCCGGGATCTTGTACATGACCCAATGCACCCAATCCCCCGGCGGCGCGTCGGGGTCATCGACGATTAGCGCCAACTCCAACGTCTTGGGCGGCACACCTACCCAAGCCAATGCCGGGGACAGGTCTTCACCTTCCCCGGTGTGACGCTTCGGCACGCGCTGCCCGGAGGCAAACGCCGGGCTCGTTATGGTGAGCTTCATGCTGGCTCCTCCGGCGGGTTGACTGGCGGCCGGCTGGGTGTCGAGCGTCGCTTGGGGCGATGATTGCGGTTGGGCCGAGACGATGCACCACCCCAGCGCACCAAACAACAAGACTGCCACGCCGACGCCCGTACGCGAACGACCCGACATGACCACCGCCTCCGCGCAGCGCCCACGCTAATATGGTAGTCCGCCGACGGCCGGCTGGGCAGTGGCCGTGCGGCGGCCAGGAGATAAGCCGTGCAAGCTATGGTCCTTCACGAAATCGGCCCGATCGAATCGTCGCCACTGCGACTTCAGCAGCCGGCCCCGCCGGCCCCCGGCGCGGGCGAATTGCGCTTGCGGGTTCGCTGCTGTGCCGTCTGCCGCACTGACCTGCACGTCATCGAGGGCGACCTGCCACGGCAAACCCTGCCGATCATCCCCGGCCACCAGATCGTGGGCACGGTGGACGCCCTCGGCGCCGGCGTCTCCGGGTGGCGTGTCGGCGACCGCGCCGGGGCGGCGTGGCTGCGCGGCACCTGCGGCCGGTGCGACTTCTGCACCGCGGGCCGCGAGAACCTTTGCCCACACTCCCGCTACACGGGCTACCACGAGCACGGCGGCTACGCGGAGTATGCCGTCGTGCCGGCGGATTTCGCCTACGCGATACCGGCCGCGTTCACGGACATCGATGCCGCCCCCCTGCTGTGTGCGGGGATCATCGGCTACCGGGCGCTGAAGCGGTGCCACCTTCAGGACGGCACGCGACTGGCGTTGTACGGCTTCGGTTCGTCGGCGCACGTGGTCATGCAGATCGCCCTCTACCGCGGCTGCGAGGTGTACGTGGTCAGCCGGACCGACCGCCACCTGGAGCTGGCCCGCGACATGGGGGCCCGCTGGGTCGGTACCGACGCGGCCCAGATGCCCGTCCGCGTCGATAGTGCGATCGTGTTCGCGCCCGCGGGGAGCCTCGTGCCCACGGCGCTGGAACACCTGGAAAAGGGTGGGACGCTAGCACTGGCTGGAATCACGATGTCCGCCGTCCCCGCGCTGGACTACGAGAAACACCTCTTCTACGAGAAGAACGTCCATTCGGTCACCGCCAACACGCGGGCCGACGCGACCGAACTCCTGGCCGAGGCGGCGGAAATCCCCATTCGTCCGCACGTGACCCAGTACGCCGTGGCGGACGCCAATCGCGCCCTCCAGGACCTCAAGGCCGACCGCCTGCGCGGCACGGGCGTGCTGGTGGTGGCTTAGCAGTCCGTTGAAGAACCGCAGCGTTGGACCTCCGGGCCCGGCGCGACCGTCTTGGCAACCCGAGAACGCCGGACTCGGAGGTCCGGCGCTGCGGGTGCAAGAGCCACAAACGGTTTTTCAACGGTCGGTTAACGGGCCCCTGCGGAGCGCCCGGCCGCCAGTCGGCCCCTTCCGCACCCATTCCCGCGGAGGGATGAACGACCTCGGCCGGGCTCACGCGATCAGGTTAACCAACCGCCCGCGGACGACGATGACCCGTCGGGGCTCGCGGCCCTGTAGCTCGCGGGCGACGGCGGGGACCGCGCGGGCCTGTTCGACAATCTGCTCGTCGCTCGCGTCCGCCGGGACGACCACGCGCCCGCGGATGCGGCCGTTGATCTGTACTGCCAGCTCGACCGTGTCGTCGCGCACCAGCGCGGGATCGTACGCGGGCCAGGGCTGGTGGGCCAGGGACTCGGCGTGCCCGAGACGTTGCCAAAGCTCCTCGCAGATGTGCGGCGCCATGGGCGACAGCAGCGCGAGGAACCGCTCGACCTGATCGCGGCCGACCGTCGGCGCTCGCCCAGCCTCGTTGACCCACACGATCATCTGGGCAATCGCGGTGTTGTACGCGAAACGCTCGATGTCCTCCGTGACCTTCTTGATCGTCTTGTGCAGCAACCGCTCCAGCGCCTCGGGGCGCTCGGCGCACAAGTTGGGGTTCAGCGGCGGCGGGGCGGCCGGCCCCTCCACGGGCGGCGGCACGACCAGCCGCCACACGCGCTGGAGAAAGCGGTGGACGCCGATGATGTCATTCGGGTTCCACGGTTTGCTCTTTTCGAGCGGCCCCATGTACATCTCGTAGAGCCGGAGCGTGTCGGCCCCGTACTCGGCGATGATGGCGTCGGGGTTGACGACGTTCTTGAGCGCCTTGGACATCTTCTCGACGCTCTCGGTCAGCCGCTCGCCGGTCTGCTTGTGCACGGCCCCCTCGGGGCGGAAGTCAATGTCGTCATAATGCACCGGGATGCCGCGCCGGTCGCGGTACGCATACGCCGTGATCATCCCCTGATTGAACAGCCTGTGGAACGGCTCGGGCGTGGAAACGTAGCCCAGGTCGTACAGCACCTTGTGCCAGAAGCGGGCGTAGAGCAAGTGCAGGACGGCGTGCTCGGCACCGCCCATGTACAGGTCCACGCCGCCGATCTTCGGCCGGCCGTCCGGCCCCGGTCCGCCGAGCCAGTAGCGCTCGACCGTGCGTTCAATAAGCGCTTGCGTGTTCCGCGCATCGCAGAAGCGCAGGTAGTACCAGCACGAGCCGGCCCACTGCGGCATCGTGTTCGTCTCACGCCTGTAGGCCAGCCCGTCACGCCGCACGGTCACCCACTCGGTCGCCCGGCTGAGCGGCGTTTGCGGCTCGGCGTTGGGGTCGTCGCTGGCGTGCGGTCGGAAGTCCTCCATGTCGGGCAGGGTGACCGGCAGTTCGGATTCATCGAGGGCCGTGATGCGCCCGTCCGGGCCGTACAGGATCGGGAACGGCTCGCCCCAGTAGCGCTGCCGGCTGAAGAGCCAGTCGCGGAGCTTGTACTGCACCGTGCCCTCGCCGAGGTTGTGCTCCTCAAGCCAACAGGTAATCCTCTTTTTGGCTTCGGCGGTCGGCAGGCCGTTCAGCGTGCACTGGCCCGCGAAGCCGGGCGCGCCGGCCGGCGGCGAGTTGACGCTGATTCCGTCGCCCACGAAGCCGCGCCAATCGGTGCCCGCGGGCGGTTCGACCACCTGAATAACCGGCAGGCCGTACTTGTCCGCGAACTCCAGGTCCCGCGTGTCGTGCGCCGGCACCGACATGATCGACCCGGTGCCGTAGCTGATGAGCACGTAGTCGGCGACCCAGATCGGCAGCCGCTGCCGATTCACCGGGTTGATGGCGTACGCCCCCGTGAACACGCCGGTCTTTTCCTTGGTCTCGGCGGTGCGGTCGAGCTCGGACTTCTGCTGCGCCTGCCGAACGTAGGTTTCAACTTCCTCGCGGTGCTCGGCGGTGGTGATGACCGGGACGAGCCGGTGTTCGGGGGCCAGCACGACGTACGTGGCGCCGAACAGCGTGTCGGGCCGCGTCGTGAAGACGCGGATCACTTCGCCGGCGGCGGGCCCGTCGCTCTCGACCGTGAAGTCCACGTATGCCCCCTCGCTGCGGCCGATCCAGTTGCGCTGCATCAGCTTGATCGGCTCGGGCCAGTCCAGCTCGTCGAGGTCGCGCAGCAGCCGCTCGGCGTACTCGGTGATGCGCAGCATCCATTGCCGCAGAGGACGCCGATACACCGGGTGGTTGCCGCGGTCGCTGCGGCCCTCATTGGTGACCTCCTCGTTGGACAGGACGGTCCCCAGCGCGGGGCACCAGTTGACGGGCACCTCGGCGAGGTAGGCCAGGCGGTGCTCAGCCTGGTAGTCCTCCACGGCGCGGGGCCCCTGGGCGGCAACTTCCGGGGGAATCGGCAACTCAGCAATCGGCCGCGCCCCGCCGACCACGGCGCGCCCGTCCGCGTCGGTCCAGCGGTGCTCCGGGTCGTACCATGAGTTGTAGATCTTCAGGAAGATCCACTGCGTCCAGCGGTAGTAATCCTCGTCACACGTGGCCAGCTCGCGGTCCCAGTCGTACGCCAGGCCGATCATGCGGAGCTGCCGCTTGTACGTGGCGATGTTCTTCCTGGTCGTCTCCCGCGGATGCACGCCGGTCTCGACGGCGTATTGCTCCGCCGGCAGCCCGAAGGCGTCCCACCCCATGGGGTGCAGGACGTTGAAGCCGCGCATGCGCTTGTAGCGGGCCATGATGTCGGACGCGATGTACCCCAGCGGGTGCCCGACATGCAGCCCCGCGCCCGACGGATAGGGGAAAAAGTCCAGGACGTAGAACTTCCGCGCGGCGCTGCCCGGCTGCCCCGGATTGGCGGCGCGAAACGTCCCCTGCCGTTCCCAAAGCGCCTGCCACTTCGGTTCGATCTCGCGAAAGGCGTACTCGTTGCTCATCGCGCTGCTTCCCGCGCTCGGTCCACCTCGTCCCACTTCACCCGCGCGCCCGCGCCGCTAGGGGCCGGTCGGTTGCAGCAGCGCCTCGGGTCGAAAGCCGACGCGGTCCTGCACACTCCGCGGGGAGAGCCAGTCCTGGTAGAACCGCTGCACCGCGCCGTACTCCGCCATCCGCAGCGATTGGGCCAGCTGCTCCTCGAACGGCCCCTGGTAAATGGGCTTGATCTCCACTAACTCGGCCACCGCCCACTTGTGGACGCTCGCCACCGGCACCGCCGTCACCCGGTGGGTCGGGGCCGGGTCGGTCGCCGGTGTCCCCGCCAGATCAAAGACCGCGCGGGTCAGCCCCGGGGCCGTGCCGACCCGGTAGATGAAGCTGCGCTCGCGTGTGAACTGCGGCGGCGTAAACGGCTTGAACTGGTCCACGTACCGCTCGGGCGCGGGGGGCGCCCCCTCCGGATCGGCTGGCTGGCTTGAAGCCTGCTCGGCGGCGGCCAGGATTCCCTTAAGTTCCGCCGCTTCCTCGACCGCAGTGTCCAACCCGACCTCGCGGGCCCGTGCCGCCAGGGCCTCGGCGTGCGCCTTGGCCAGTTGGTGGGCCTTCACGAGCTTCCAATCCTGCACAAGCTGCGTGCGGACCTCTTCCAACGATGCCGGCGGTGCCGCCGGCGCGACCTCCACCACGCGGAACAGATACGCCTGGTGCGGCGTCCGCTGTTGCGTCCGCCGGTCCATCTCGACGGTGAGCACCACCGGGGCGGGCTCCAGCACGTTGAACACGGGCTGCCCGTCGCCCGGGTCTTTCTCCAGGATGCCCTTTACCCGGAAGGCCAACTCGGGGAGTTCCAGGTACTGGCGGCCCATCAACAGCCCCGCTGTGCCCAGCCCCGGCACACGCCGCAGGTCTTCGACACTGACCAGGTCGGTCCGGCCGTACTGGACCTCATAGGTCGCGGAGAACTGCTTTTGAAGCTCCTCGAACGAAGGGCTGCCGCCTTCCGGCGGCGCGAGGAACCCGTCCTCGCCGCGTGTCCCGGCCCCCCACGGCCGGTGTGCCTCGGCGTACATGTCGTTCACAAGGCCCTGGGCGACCTCGATCGCGCGCGCCGTGCGGTAGTCCTCCCGCACCTGGTCGCGGGCCTCCTCAAAGGTCATCGGGACCTCGGGCAGCCGGCCCTCCACCGGCTGCGTGGCTGCCGGGTCCGGCTTCATGTAGCGGTGCTTGTTGTCCTCGAAGTACCGCTTGACCTGGACGGCCTGGACCGTAATCACGTCGCGCACCTTGTTCGGGTTCACGGTCAGGTATTCCAGGCGGACGCGATTCGGCAGCCGGTACCCGTAGACGAGCTCCTGCTCCGTGTGCGCGGTGACGCGGTTCTTGCACTCCTCGAAGAAGGCCGCCAGCTCCTCCTCCGTGGGTTCCGGGACGCGGTGACGGAAAGCCCGGTCGTCTACCAGCGCGAGTTTGACCACCGCCTCCTGGGTCTGGTTCCGGTACTGAATCTCCTGTCGCGGCAGGCTGTCGGTCACGGCCGCCACCTGGACCTGGAACAACCGGCTCACCGCCATCCACCGGCCGATGATGCCGTAGATCCGGTCGTAGCTCAGGTGACTCATGCGCTGGGCTTCCCTCAGCCGTTCTTCCGGCATCCCGCGCTCGGCCAAGTGCCGGCGGACCTCCTCCGGGCTGACCAGGATTCCGCGCTGCTGGGCCTCCTCCAGGAGCAGGTAGTAGTCCAGGGCGGCCTCTTCCGGCACCCGCTGGAGCATCCCGACCCGAGCCAGCACCTGAAGCTCGGCCGCGGCCCGACGCTGGTCCGCCACCGTTATCTCCCGGCCAAAGGCCCGTCCCAGGACGATCTTCTCCATCGGGTCCGGGCCGCTCAGCCGCTGAATGGTGTCCGGGATCAGAAAGGCGACCAGCAACAACGACATGAACACCAGGATCAGGGTCCGGCTGTTCTTCCGCAGGAACTTGCTCAACTTCATGATGACCCGTCCAATCGGCGACCGCCCGGGGGCGGTCCGGTCTCGAAAATCCGACGAATCCTACATGATACGGCTTGCCCCGGCCAGCACAAGCGAACGCCGCGGGCACCCGCGCTCGGGCGCTGGCGGGGAACGCGCGAGGTCGGCCGGGCCAGCCCCCAGCGCCGCCGGCACCGCCCAATAATCCCCGCAGTCCTCACGGATGGCCAAACGCTCCGGCGGCCCTCAAGCGGTCGTGGTCGACGGCCGCGGAGCGTGGGGACGTGCCCCGCGCCCGCGCATTCGCCCCGGCTCGTCCCTACTCGGCCCTTCGGGCCTGCCGCGCCCTTGCTTCAGGTCATCTTCGCGCTGCACCGACAGACCATCTGGCCGCAGCCCGGGCAGCCGTTGATGAACTTCTTGATCGCTTCTTCGAGGTCCACCCCCTCGACGTTGGCGAGCGTGACGAGCCAGGCGAGCACGTCGGCGAACTCCTCCCGCAGGTTCTGCGGGTCGTCGCCGCGGGCCACCGCCCGGGCCAGCTCGCCCACCTCCTCCGCGAACCACAGGAACGTCTTGGCCGCTCCGCGGGCGCGGTCTTTGTCGGAGTACATGCGGTCGATGAGCTGCTGAAACTCGTGAATGTGCATGTCGCATCCGTCCTGCCGAGCGACCGGCGACCGGCGGTTGGCGTCCGGCTCCGGAAGCCACCCGGTCCGCGGCGCCGGCGGTCCGGCGGCCACGACCCGTGACCGCTCCGTGTCCGGCCGACCGGGCCCCATTGTAGCGGATGCCGGCCGCACGGCGGGTCGTACCTCACCGGGGCACTCAGCGCCCATCCGGCGTGTGGCCCCCGCGGCCGGCGTGTTGTTCTCTCCGTTGCCTGTTCCCCGTTCCCTGTTCCCCGACCCGCGCTCCGCAGCGTATAGTGTCCGCACACGCCGCCGGCCGTTGCTCGCCGGCCGCTCGAGGTAGGCCGCATGCGCGATGGCCGCGACACGGATGCTCGCAGCGCGACACCGACGGTCGAACCGCCGGCGGCTCGCGTCCTGGGCATCGAGTACCATCACCCCCTAGAGGACTGGCTGGGGCGTTACGCCGGCCGGCGGCTGCTGCACTGGCTGTCGCGGCCGCGGCGCGGCCGGGCCACCGTCATCGAGGAGGTGCTGGGCAGCTACGGCGACCCGGCGGCGCCGTGGGGACTGCGGCTGAAGTACTGGCCCCTGCACCGGCTGATCGACGGGCTGCGGGGCTCGGTGCCGCTGGAGACGTTTCGGCAGCGCGTCTGCGAGCACCGGGCGACCGTTATCGGCCTCGTCGCCACCGCCCGCAGCGTCGCCGAGTTCGGGCTCACCGTGCCGCAGCGGTTCTCTGCCCCGCTGTTCGCGGTGTGGAACTTCACCAACCGCTGCAACCTCCGCTGCCGGCACTGCTACCAAAGCAGCGACCGCCGGCCGCTCGACCACGAGCTGACGCTGGCGGAGAAGCTCGACCTCGTGGACCAGATGGCCGAGCAATACGTGCCGATGGTCGCGTTCGCCGGCGGGGAACCGACGATCAGCCCCGACCTACTGCCCGTGCTGCGGCGTTGCCAACGCCACGGGATGCACGTCAGCGTGGCGACGAACGGGACCGCGCTGACGCCCCGACTCACCGCGGCCCTGGCCGATGCCGGCGCGCGCTACATTGAGGTCTCACTCGACTCGGTGCGGCCGGAGCGACATGACGCCTTTCGCGGCCAGCCGGGGATGTGGCAACGCACGGTCGCGGGGATGCGCCACGTCGTGCGGCAGCCGGGGTTGCGGCTGGGCATCGCCATGTGCGTCCACCAGGGCAACTTCGACGAAGTGGAGGACATGCTCCGTTTCGCCCGCGACATCGGGGCCTCGTGCATCGCCCACTTCAATTTCATCCCGGTCGGCCGTGGCGTCGAGATGGTCGAGGGCGACCTGACGCCGCGACAACGCGAGTGGCTGCTGCGGCGGCTGAATGAGGAGATGCAGTCGGGGCGGATCGGCGTCCTTTCGACGGCGCCGCAACTTGGCCGCGTATGCCTCGCCTTCGCCTCCGCCGACGGTCGCCAGGCGTGTTCCCACGCCGGTTCGGGCCGCGGCTGGAAGGCCCGCGTGGTGGCGAAGTACCTCGGCGGCTGCGGCGCGGGGCGGACGTATGTGTGCATCGAGCCGAGCGGCGACATCACGCCCTGCGTGTACATGCCGCAGCGCGTGTTGGGCAATGTGCGGGAGCGTCGCTTCGCGGACATCTTCCGCCACAACGACCTGTGGGACGTGCTGTGTGACCGCACACGACTGACGCACCACTGCGGCGAGTGTCGCTACCGGAACTACTGCGGCGGCTGCCGGGCGCGGGCGGATGCGTACTTCGGGGCGGTCAACGCCGGCGATCCCGGCTGCGTATTCAATGAGCGGCATTGGGAGGAGCTGCTGCGGCAGGACAGCATTCCCGTCACGCGCCCGGCGGGCGAGGTCCTTCCCGCCGCGTCCCCAGCAAACCGCGAGAAGCCCGCCGCGGTACGGACCTACGATGGTTGTACGACGAGCTGGATGGAGGGCGACGAACCGGCACCATCAGCGGGCCCGCACCCAACGCCACTACTCTGAGGCCGGGTAAGCCGCCTGAAGCGCCAGCATCGAATACGCCGTCGTCAGGGCCGGCAGCCCCTCCATCCAACGGTCGGCCTCGTTGACCCACTGGCCGTCGGGTTTCTGCACCCGGGCCAGTTGTTCCACCAGCTCGTGGCGCCAGACGTGCTCCCGGCCCGTCTGGTCCTGAATCACCGGCTCGCCCCATGCCGCCAGCGCTCGCCCGAACACATGGTAGTAGTAGTAAAGCCCCTCGCGGGACTGCGCCTCCGGCATGTTCGGGTTGAACTCCAGCGTCCAATGCCGCCGAATCCACGTGAGCGCGGCCCGCACCCGCGGGTCGTCCCGCGTCAGCCCCGCGTACAACATGCTCTTGAGGCCGGCGTACGTCATCGAGCCGTAGCACCGTAGCTCGTCCCGTCCGTCCACGGCGATCGTCCCCGCCTTGCTCTCGCCGCCGGCCGCCGGGGTGTAGATGAACCCGCCCTGCGCGGAGCCCTTCGCGTACGGCTGGTCGTTGTGCTCGCCCGCCATCTGGCACCGCTGGATGAAGACCAGCGCCTTCTTGTACACGGGGTCGTCCGGCGGCAGGCCGCTGTCCTTCAGGGCCTCCAGCATCATCTGTGTGTTCGAGAGGTCCGGGCGCTTGTGCCGACCGTAGCCCGCGCCGCCGTAGAACGGATCGTCCGGCGACTTCCCCTCGCCTTCGTCCCACTGGTTCTCCTTGAGGAAGCGCTGCAAAGCGGCGACCCGGGCGTCGTATGCGGGGTCTTTTAGCACCGCGAGCATCGACAGCGCGACGCTGCTTTCGTAGTTCTTCAGGAGCCCCTCGGCGGCGTAGAGCCCGCCGTCGTCCCGTTGGAAGCGGAGCACGAACTCGACGCCGCGACGGACGGCTTCGTGCCGGGGGCCGACGGTCGGCTCCTGAATGAGCGCCTTCACGACGAGCGACGAGACGCCGGGGCCGGTCTCCGACGCCCAGCCGCCGTCCTTCTCCTGCGCGGCCAGGAGGTACCGGGCGCCGCGGGCCGACAGCTCGGCGGCGCGGGCATGCATCGGCCCGTCCCGCTCCGCCAGGCGGATCTGCTGGGTCGTCGGTAGCGCCGGCGTGGTGGTCTGGGCGCGGGCAGACACGGCGGCGAGCAGCAGCGCCAGAGCAACCGACACGGCAACCAAAGCGGGCGGCGTTGTGCGACGCAAGACCGAACGCGCCATTGTACTCCTCCTGTTTGCCTGAACTCGGTGGCTCCTGGCTGCTTCCTGCGAGGACGAACTAGGAACCCAGCGCCCCACGTCGGCCGACAGGCCGACGGTCCGTCCCACTGGGCCTTGGTGCAACCACTGCATCTGGCCAAATGGGTTTACGCCCGACCCGACCGCGCCGTAAGGCCCGCCGGCGCTAACGGCGACGCACGCAGACCGCGATCCCCGCGAACAGCAGGGCCAGCGTGGCGGGCTCCGGGATGTCGGCGTTGACCAGAGCGCGGCCGTTACCGGCGACGCCGGTAGCGTCCATCCACATGCCCTGGGGCAGCGTGAACAGCCCGAGCGGGTAAGGTTGCGTGATGGCGTGGCCGTTGTCGCGGATGTACGCGAAGTCGCGGTACTCGTGCATCTGCTCCTGGCCGTCGCCGATGCCCAACTCGTCCGATTGGCCGGCGGAGAACGTGACGAACGGCATGTTCTGGTTGAGCACGTTCGTCGCGTTGCGCGGGTAGGTCCAGGAGTAGATCACCAGGTCGTACCCGGCGAAGTTCGCCGTCTCGATGGTGCTCTGGTGCGCGACGTGGATGTTCTGCGATAGGAACCCCATCGTGTTGATGAGGTAGTCGTGGACGGCGATGCTGTCGCGCTCCTGGGTGTAATTGGGGTTGAGCGTGCCGTTGTAGGTGGCCAGCCAGACCATCGTGTTGGCGGGGACGCCGACCGGGTTGGCCCACGTTACGCTGCGGCTGAACAGGTCCCAACCGGGCTCGGTCATCTGGCTGGCGCGGTACATGCCGAAGTACACCGTCGGCCGCGTCGTGTCCACAATGAGGATGTCGCGCGTCGCGGCCGCACTGGCCGCCGCCGCCAGCATCAGGACCGCGGACAGAAGCAGACACCCCCATGTCCCGGGATTGCCGCTGCTCATATGCGCCTCCTCCAGTTCCGCCTGGGACCGGCCCGGCCCCGCGTGGCCGCGGTCACGGTCGCCCCGTCCACGTGGTGGGCGCTCGGCCGGTCAAGTTGAAGTTGGGCCCCGTCGCTCCTCTTCCCGACGGGGGTCGCAAACGCCCGACGCGTTCAATGTACCTGGCAAGGCGAGGGCGGGTCAACGGTGTAGCGGCGATCAGGGCCGGCCGCGGCGGCGCTCCGTGACCCACCGCTTGCGTGGTGGGTTCGGTTGGCGGCACCACGAGCGGCCAGTCCGGGATACCTGCGCGATCACCGTGCGCGAACCGGCGGCGCGGGAGGGCGGGGCTGTCTCCCGCGGCGACCCTGCCGGCCTGCCCGGCGGCGGCTCGCCCGGAGGCCCGCTTTCCCCGCGCGCGCCGCCGGATCGCGCACAACCATTCAGTTCGTGCTCAGTCGGGCGCGGATGAAGGCAGCGCGTTCGAGGCTGCGCTGCTCGCCGGTGAGGCGTTCACCGTGCAGCTTCTGCAGGTGGGCGGGCTGGACTTGCAGAAACAGCTCGTTGAGCGTCTGAAGATCAATGGTGCTGAGTCGGCCGACGTGCAGCCCCATGCGGACGTGCGACAGGTACTGCATCGCCTCGGTGGAGCTGATGAGCCGCGCGCTCTTGAGCAGCCCCATCGCCCGCCAGACCTTGTCGTCCAAGGCGGCGGGCCGGTTCTTCAGCAGCACGTCGCGGGCAGCCCGCTCATACTCCACAATCTTGGGGATCACCACGCGGCTGAAATCGTCGATGATCTCCGGCTCGCTGCGGCCGAGCGTCACCTGATTGGAGATCTGGAAGAAGTCACCCAGGGCCTCGGTGCCCTCGCCGTACAACCCCCGGACGGCCAGCTTCATGTCGCGGGCGGCCTGGCCGACCTTCTCCAGCTCGTTGGTCAGGCGCAGCGCCGGCAGGTGCAGCATCACCGACACGCGAATGCCGGTGCCCACGTTGGTGGGGCAGGCGGTCAGGTAGCCGTACTGGGCGTGGAACTCGTAGTCCAGGTGCTCTTCGATGGCGTCATCAATGGCGTTGATCTGCTCCCACGCCGCCTCGACCTGGAGCCCGCTGCGCATGACCTGGATGCGGACATGGTCTTCCTCGTTGACCATGATGGCGGCGGCCTCGTCCGGTCGGAACGCGACGCACCGCGGGCCGGTGCCCTCGGCGTGTTGGCGGCTGATCAGGTGGCGTTCGACGAGCAGCAAGCGGTCCAGCTCGTCCAGGTGTTCCACGTCGATGTGCACCAGGTCCCGCAGCGTCGGCGCGCGGCGCACCGCGGTCGTGACGGTCTCGGCCACCTCGCGGCGGGCGTCGGCGTCCGCCCGCGACAGGAACGGGAAGTCGCGCACGTTGCGGGCCAGCCGGACGCGCGTGGAGATCACGATCTCGTGCAGCGGGCCCTCCCCGCGCAGCCACTCCCCGGCGTGCCGAACGACATCATCGAGGGGCGCGGTCATGGCTGTTCGAGCTCCCGAATACGGTCGCGCAACTGCGCGGCCCGCTCGTAGTCCTCGGCCGCCACCGCTTCCTCAAGCTGCCGCTTCAGGCGGCGGAGGTCCGCGTGCGGCTTGCGGGAGGTTGTGCCCAGCGACTTGGGGACCTTGCCGGTGTGCTCGGTGGCGCCGTCGTGCGTGCGTTCGAGCAGGCGGCCCAGGGGCTCTTTGAACACGTCGTAGTCGTGGGCGCAGCCCAGCAGCCCCTGGTTGCGGAACTCCACGTAGCTGATCCCGCAGTGCTCGCAGACGAGCTGACTCAACTCGGAGGCCCCCGCCTTGCTGCTGGCGACGAAATTCTCGAGGATCTCGTTGAGGTCGATCGTGGCCTTGGGCGTCTGGAGCAGCCCCTCTTCCGCGGCGCAGCGATCGCACAGGTGCCGCTCGACCTTCGCCCCCGACCGCTCGATGTTGGTCAGGTGGAAGGTCGCCTTGGCCTTCTTGCACCGCTCGCACAGCCCCATTGCACGCACTCCATGCCGCCAACCGCCGGCACCGATCGTAGAACCCCCATCGGCGCGCGTCAAGCGACCACGTCCGCGGTCCACCCAGGCACACGTATTGTTGACGGCGCAACCCCGGCCGGGCGAGCCGCGCGCCGCCCTTGGCCCTTGCCTCCCAGCCGGATTCTTCGGCCGCGACCGCTCACCCCCCGGTCGCCACGGGCATCTACGCTCCCCCAACTCCCTGGAAGGGAGGGTAGCGATGGGAACGCTGCTACTCCCCCTCCGCGGCCTCGGCGGCCTCAGCCCGCTCCTCCGTATCACGCTGCCGGCGCATGGCCTCCCACTCCTCCCTCGTGACGGTGACCTCGCGGGCCTGGCTGCCTTTGTACTCGCCGACGATGCCGGCGGCGTACATCTGGTCGATCAGGCGCGACGCCCGGCCGTAGCCGATGGTGAGGCGGCGTTGCAGCAGACTGACCGAGCCGCGCCCACTGTCGAGAATGATGTCCACGGCTTGGTCGAACAACTCGTCGCGCTGGTCGGTGCTCTCACCGCCCCCGTCGCCGCCGGGCAGCCGGACCAGCTCGGGATGGAAAGTGGGGCTGCGCTGCTCGCGGCAGTGGCGCACGACGGCCCGCAGCTCGTCATCGTCCACGAAGGTGCCCTGGGCACGGATGAGCT
This sequence comes from Planctomycetota bacterium, assembly GCA_040755725.1. Classification (GTDB taxonomy): domain Bacteria; phylum Planctomycetota; class Phycisphaerae; order UBA1845; family Fen-1342; genus JBFMAI01. Next base: position 199,582 of record JBFMAI010000039.1, read on the forward strand.
TGGAACCGCCCGGCGGCAGGAAGAGCATGTCGCCCTGCCCCATCAGCACCTCGCCGCCGTTTTGGTCCAGCACGATCCGCGAGTCCAGGCGCGACGAGACGCGGAAGGCGATGCGGCTGGGAAGGTTGGACTTGATGAGGCCGGTGACAACGTTGGCCTGCGGCCGCTGCGTCGAGACGATGAGGTGGATGCCAACGGCGCGGCTCTTCTGGGCGATGCGGCAAAGGTAGAACTCAACCTCCTTGCCCGTGGTCATCATCAGGTCGGCGAGCTCGTCGATCATGATGACGATGTAGGGCAGCCGCACGGGAATCTTGGCCATTTCCTCGTCGTTCGAGGGTTGGAGCCGCTCGCGCAGAACGGACGGTCCGAGCCGGTTGTACGAGCGGATGTCCTTCACGCCGGCCTCGGCCAGCAGGGCGTAGCGCTCGTCCATCTTGGTGGACGCCCAATCGAGAATTGCCTCGGCGCGGGTCACCTCGGTGACGATCGGGCAGATCAGGTGCGGGATGTCCTTGTACGCCGCCAGCTCGACGACCTTGGGGTCAATCAGGATCAGGTTCACCTCGGTCGGCCGGCGGGTCATCAGGATCGACGTGATGATGCTGGAGACGCAGACGCTCTTGCCCGAGCCGGTGGTGCCGGCGATAAGCAAGTGCGGCATGCGCGTCAAGTCGGCGACGAGCGGCTGGCCGGAAGCGTCCTTGCCCAGAAAGAGCGGAATAGCGAAGTGCTCCGTCCGCGCCGCCGACAGCTCCATCACGTCGCGCACACGCACCTTCTCCTTGTCCACGTTGGGGACTTCGATGCCGATGGTGCTCTTGCCGGGCAGCGGGGCGACGACGCGGACCGCCGGCGCCTTGAGCGCCCGGGCCATGTCGTTGGTCAATGAGGCGATCTGGCTGACTTTGATGCCGGGGGCGAGCTTGAGCTCGAACACGGTGATCACCGGCCCCGTTTCAATCGCGACGACTTCCACCGCCAGCCGGAACTCGTTGAGCGTCTGCTCCAGCACGAACGCCTTCTCGCGGCACAACGCCTCCAGCGCCTTCTTGTCCAGCGGCGCCGGACGGTCCAGCAGGTTCAGCGGCGGCAGCGCGTAGTCATCGTCGGCCGGTGGCGCAGGCGGGCGGGCGGGGGCCTCGCGCAGCGGAGGGGGCTCGACTTTCTTCACCACCGTCGGCGCGGGCGATGAGCGGGCGGTCTTCGGACTATCGCCCTCCTCGACCTGACCCCGCAACGACAGGGGCACCGGTTGGCGTTCCGGCTCGGGGGTGCGGGGCCGGTCGTCCGCCGACGCGCTCGACGGACGGGCGGTCAGCGTCCGGGCCACCCCGTTGGCGACTGCCGCACCCGCCCCGACGACCGCGGTCGAGCCCCGGGCCAGCACGGGCGCTGAGCTGTGCCCGGCCCAGCGGAGCCACCGGAACAGGACGACGAGGAGGCTGTCCGCCGCCAGCACCAGCCCCACGACGAGCGATAGCGCCAGCAGCAGCACCGTCCCGAAGGATTGCAGGTGCCGCAACAGGAACCGTGCCGTCACAGCCCCCAGCACTCCGCCGGGACCGGTGATGAGGTAGCGGTCGGTGGCCGGGACGAACATGGCGGCGGCGGACGAGACCGACGTGGCCACCAACCCCAGGCCGAGGAAACGCAGCCAGGGGTCGTTCATCGGCACGCCCTTGGACCAGGCGATGACCGCGACGTGCAGGAGGGCCAGGAGCGGGTAGACCGCCAGGCCGAAGTAGGTGAACGCGTGGTAGGCCAGCCGCCCCCCGACGTGGCCGCACAAGTTGTGGGGCGGATCGGAGTTGGGCCAGACGGTGGTCGACGGGGCGTCGGCGATGTCGAAGCTCAGGATGGCGGCCCAGGCGAACAGGCAGGCCAACCAGCCCACCGCGGCGACGCAGAAACGCAGCGCCGCCTGCCGCTCATCCGTGCGCGACATGCCGGCCATCCGTGTTCGCTCCCATGCCCGATCCGGGTCGGGCAACTCGCAACCCAGGCCGCATCATATCGCGTTGACGAGAGGTTTTCGATAACCTAGTGGGCCACTCGGGCGGCGGGCGGCCCCGCCGCCGCGGCTGAGGTCTGTGCGAGCCGGCCCATGCGACGCAAGCCCCTGATGGTCAGAGTGCTCGGCGGTGTCGGCGCCGGCACGCTCGCCGGCCTGGCCCACTTCGGCCGGTTCTGGGCCTTCTCGGCCTACGCCGCCTCGTTCATCCCGCTGGAACTGGCATCGGCACGCGGCTGGCGCCGGCTGCTGCCGCAGTGCTTTGTCATCGGCACGCGCTCCGTCCCGGTCATCATGCTCACGGGCATGTTCATCGGGATGGTGCTGATCGTCCAAGGCTGGGCCCAGTTCGACGCCGCCAACATGGCCGACCGGCTCGGCGCGATCGTCGTCATTTCCGTGTGTTCCGAACTCGGGCCGGTGCTGGCCGGGGTGATGCTGGCGGGGCGCGCCGGCGGGGCGCTCACCGCCGAGCTGGGCACGATGAACGTCACCGAGCAGTTGCTCGCGCTGCGGTCGATGGGCGCCGATCCGGTCCGGTTCCTGGTCACGCCGCGGTTCCTCGCCTGCCTCGTCCTGGCCCCCGTGCTGACGTGCTATGCGGACCTGATGGGCGCGCTGGGCGCCTGGGTGGTTTACATGGGCGTCTACTCCGGCGAGTCCGAACCCTACTGGCATTACGTCCGGCAGACGGTCGAGCTGTGGGACCTGGGCAGCGGGCTGTTTAAGGCGTTGTTCTTCGGCGGGGCGATCGGGCTGGTGAGCTGCTACAACGGCTTCCACTGCAAACCGGGGGCCCAGGGCGTCGGCCAGGCGTGTACGCAGAGCTTCGTCATCAGCTTCATCCTGATTCTCATGCTCGACCTGTTCCTCGGCTTCCTGCTCAACGGGCTGTACAGCGTCTGGTTCGGATTCCGGTCGCTGATCTGAAAGGCGCCGCCGTGGCGAACGCGGAAACCCCGATCATCGAGCTGCGCGGCGTCACCAAGTCGTTTGGCAAGCAGCGCGTGCTGGACGGTGTCGACCTCCAGGTCGAGCGCGGCAAGACGACGGTCATCATCGGCCGCTCCGGCACCGGCAAGAGCGTCCTGCTCAAACACATCGTCGGGCTGCTGCGACCGGACCGCGGCGAGGTCTATTACGAGGGCCAGCGGATCGACCGCCTCACCGAGCGGGCCCTGGTGCCCATCCGTCGACAGATCAGCTTCGTCTTCCAACTCAACGCCCTGTTCGACTCCATGACCGTGCTGGAGAACGTCGCGTTCCCGATGATGGAGAACCGCAGCGGGCAGCTCGACCGGGCCAAGATCCGTAAGCTCGCCTCCCGTTGCCTCGACATGGTCGGACTGGCCGGCTTCGACAACAAGCGGCCGGCCGAACTCTCCGGCGGCGAGAAGAAGCGCGTCGCCATCGCCCGGGCGATCGCGATGGACCCGCCGCCGAAGGTCATCCTCTACGACGAGCCCACCGCCGGCCTCGACCCGCAGCGCTCCGACGTGATCAACAAGCTGATTCGGCAGATGCAAGAGCGCTTCGAGGTCACGGGGCTCGTGGTGACGCACGACATGAAATGCACGGCGGAAGTCGGCGACCGCGTGCTGATGCTGTGGCACGGGCGGTTTGTGGTGGACGGCGAACCCGAGGCGCTGTTGCAGGCGGAAGAGCCGCACGTGCGGCGTTTCGTGCAGGGCATGGCCGAACCGGGGGACATCATCACGCTCACGAGTTGATGGACGGCGTGCGGCCCGCCTTGGCTGCACACCGGGCAAGGTAACGACGCGCTTCGGCACCTCGGCAGACGCCGGCCTCGGAGGTCCGGCGCTGCTGGCCAGTACGGGCGTCCCATAAAAACCGGGTCCGCCGCGGCACGCAAACGCAGTTCCTGCACGCCCGCGAATTTCGCCCGCCGCGGCGAATTGGCTAAAGGTTTATTGGGGAGACACCCGATACTAACCGTGAGCGAGTGGTCACGCGCTGCGCCCGGCGCCGCCAAGGGACTGGCACGCCACGCAGGCGCGTTTTTGTCCAGACGAACATGGAAGGTGGCCAGCCGGACCGGTCCCGGAGGGGACTGTCCCACGGAGGCATTTGTAGGTTATGACCCAGATCGGTCCCATTGCGAATCCCCAGTCCTGCCCGTCTGGGGTCGTTGGGCACGAAGCGGAGGGCCGGGCGAAGTCCCCGGAGTCCCCCGCCGCGCCCGGCCAGCCGCACGACCGCGTTGATTGGTCCCCGCGGGCGACCGACGACATTCCTACGTCGGACATGGAGCAGCGCATCGCCGACATTCGGAAACAGATCGCGGAGGGCACCTACGAGACTCCCGACAAGATCGACATCGTCGTGGAGCGTCTCCTGGAGCTGCTCCGACCAACCTGACGCGGGCGTCGAGCCTCCCGGACGACCGGGCCTCAGACCAATGAGATCAGCGGGCGTTCACGCGGCTGGGGGGCCGCCGTCGTAAGGCGCACCCAGAAGGTGGCCCCATGCCCCGGCGTGCTGTCGACACCGATCTCGCCGCCCAACAGGTACGTCAGTTCCTTGGCGATGGCCAGCCCGAGGCCGGTGCCGTGGTGCTCGCGCGTGGCCGATTGGTCAATCTGTCGGAACTTCTCGAAGATGACCTGCTGGTGTTCGGGCGCGATGCCGGGGCCGGTGTCCTGTACGGCAAGCTGGAGGCGGGCCTCGTCCCAGCGCCGGGCGGCAAGCCGGACGCGGCCGCCCTCGGGCGTGAACTTGATCGCGTTCGACATCAGGTTGAAGAGGACCTGCCGCAGCTTGCCGACATCGGTGAACACGGCCGGCAGCCCCTCCTCCACGTCGAGGACCAGCTCCAGTTTCTTGCGGTCGGCCAGCGGGCGCACGTGGTCCAGCAGCGTGGCACACAAGGCCCCGACCTGCACCGACTCGATCCGCAGGTCGGTCTTGCCGGCCTCGATCTTCGCCAGGTCGAGCAGGTCGTTGATGATCTCCAGGAGAATGCGGCCCGAGATCAGGATGTTCTCGGCGTAGCGTAAGGTGCGCGGGTCGCCGTCGCCGGCGGGACTCTCGCGCAGCAGCTCCGCGAAGCCGATGATGCTGGTGAGCGGGGTGCGCAGCTCGTGCGAAACGTTGGCCAGGAACTCGCTCTTGACGCGATTGGCCTCGTACAGGGCGACGTTGGCCTGGGCCATTTGTTCCAGCTTCTCATCGAGCAGGACGTTCGCCTTCTTCAACTCCTCCTGCGAGGCCCGCAGCCGCTCCAACATGGTGTTGAGGTTCTGCGAGAGCTGTTCGAACTCGTCGCCCGTGCGGATGTCGGAGCGCACGCTCAGTTCGCCGTCGGCGACGCGCAACGCGACCGAACGTAGCTCGTGGATCGGGGCCAGAATGAACCGCGTGGTAATGATGTAGAAGAGCAGAACGGCGAAGATGCCCGCCAGGGCCCCCGCCGCCACGATCACCACCCGGTTGATCAGCGACGCCTGCCGGCTGATTTCCGCCGGCAGGTCCACCAGGATCATCCCGGCGAGCTGGTTCTCGCGGTACGGACGGGCGCTGCGCCCCTCCTCGTGACAGGCCAGGCAGCGGCGGGTCACCCAGACGGCGTGCGCGTAGCGGAAACGGCGGCCGGTCTGCTCGTCCCAGGTCGTGCGGTAGTAGTGCTCGCTGCTGGGGTGTTTGCGCAGCGTGCGGTACGCCTCCTCGATGAACGGGTCCCGTTGACTCTGTTGCGCGAGCGACTGGGGGTCGCTGGGGTCCGGGTCCAGACGCACCCACGTCGGTTGGTAGGGCGTGTCCTGGGGCCGCAGCCCGGCATTGCCGCCGTGGACCCCCGGCGTGGTGCGCACGTTCGGGTCGGGCTGCGAGAGGACGAAGCGGAAATAACCCTCCGCCAGGCTGCGTGCCTCGCGGAACGGCTGTTGGAGGACGATGGACTCCATGTAGTACCAGGGCACGGCCAGGGCGGCGCCGATGATCAGCACCACGGCCAGACCGAACAGAATCCGGTACTTGTTGGCCAGTGAGATGCGCATCAGCCGCATGGCGCCATCCTGTTCCGCGGGCGTAACACCGAATTATAAAGCGCCGCCCCCGTCCGGGCGCCGCGGCCGCGCGGGCCGTTTGCGACCGGCCCCGTCGCTCGCGTATAGTGTCGTGGCGCGGGGGACGAGCGGTCGCGCCCCGGCGACATCGATCGTGATGAGGCGGTCATGCGGCACGATGACTTCACCAGCGCCGATCAGGATCCCGCCCGCCGGGGCGGGGCCCCGCGGCCCACCACCTGGGTGGCGCGCTCTGCGGGCAGCCGCGGACGACGAACGGCGGCGCTCTGCGGGGCGGGACTGGCCCTGCTCTTCGGCTTCGGCCTCGGCTGCCAAACGTGGGTCCACCAAACCGACCGCGAGGTGGCGGCGGCCATCGAATCGCGGCAGCGGGCCGCGCTGAGCGAATCAACACCCGTGACCGTCGGCGACGACGACGCGTGGGGCCGCGCCCCCCGGACCGCTTACGCCACCAGCCCGCACGCCACGAGTCTCGCCGTCCCCCCGGGATTCAACGGGGCCCCGGCGGCAGTCACCTCCGCGCCGGCCACGCCATCGACCAGCGGGCCGGCGTCGATGCCCAGCAGTGCCCCGACAACCCAACCGACGACGGCCCTCGCGGCCACCCAGCCCGCCACCGCCCCGGCACGTTCGTTCCGGCTGACGGACGCCCTGCGGTACGCGCAGCAACACCGCCGCGAGTTCCGCGCCGCCCAGGAAGACCTGTATCTCGCGGCCCTAGCCCTGACGCTGGAACGGCACCTGTGGACGCCGATATTCTCGTCGCAGTTTCGGACGGTGTACGGCAACTACGGCGAGGCGCAGGACTTCGACCAGGCGATGCGGTTCGTAGCCGACCTGGGCGTGGCGCAGCGGCTGCCGCTGGGCGGGCAGGTGACGGCGCAGGCGATCGGGACGCTGATCCGCGATGTCAAGAAGACGATCACCGCGCAGGAACAGGGACAGGTCAAACTCGGGCTGACCGTGCCGCTGCTGCGCGGCGCCGGCCACGTCGCCCGCGAGACACGGATTCAACTGGAGCGTGAGCTGACATACGCGGTGCGCGCCTATGAGCGCTTCCGCCGCCAGCAGTTGGTCACGGTGGCGCAGGGTTACTTCGATCTGCTGCTGGCCAAGCAGAACCTCTTCAACGCGGAGCGCAGCTTCGCCACGTTCGTCGATGACTATGAGCGGGCCAAGGCGCTGGAGCAGACCGGGCAGCGCTCGTCGCTGGACACGCTGCGGGCCGAGCAGGCCATGCTCAGCGCCGAAAACGACGTGGAGGACACCCGCGAGAGCTTCCGCGCCCAGGCCGACAATTTCAAGCTCCTGATCGGAATGCCCGTCGACCAACCGCTGACGCGCGACGAGCTGGAAGACATCGAGCAGATTGAGCGCCAGATCGCGGCCGGCACCCACCCCCTGCTCGCGCGGCCCCCCGCTTCCGACAACGAGCAACACGCCGTCGAAGTGGCCCTCGACCGCCGCCTCGACCTGCTCACCGCCGCCGACCGGGTGGACGATGCCCGGCGTGGGGTGGCGATCAGCCGCAACGCCCTGCTGCCCGACCTCAACTGGACGTCTTCGCTCAGCGTCGACACCGACCCGAACCACTACAACGCGGGGGCGTTCGAGTTCGAGCGGGCCAAGTGGCTCAGCGAGATGGTGCTGTCGCTGCCGGTCGAGCGCACGGCCGAACGCAACGCACTGCGCCGCGCGCTCATCGACGTGCGGCAGGCCGAGCGGAACCAGCGGGACCTGAGCGACCGGATCCGGGCGGAAGTCCGCCGGGCGGTGAACCGCATTCGGCTGGCGGACCGCTCGGTCGAGATTCAGCAACGGAACGTATTCGTCGCCGAGCGGCGGCAGGAATACGCCAAGTATCGCTTTGAGGAGGTCGGCGACATCAGCAACCGCGACAAGGTCGAGGCGGAAACCGAGTTGCTGAACGCCCGCAACCGGCTGAACGCGGCCAAGACCGCGCGGTGGACGGCGCTGCTCCAGTTCCGGTTGGCCACCGAGACACTTTATGTCGAGGAAGGGGGACCGGCGGACTCGGTCGCGGCGGCGCCGAATAAGCCGTGATCGAGTACGCCCCCATCACTTGCTGCGGAGCGCCGCAACCCTGGAGACAGGCAGAAGACCGTAGCCGGCCAACAGCACGGCGCTGGGGGGAATACAACGTCACGGCTCTCGTTTCTTCTCGCCGTTCTCAGCGCTCTCCCCGCCTCTGCGGCTCCTCAGGCCAACGGTGCGGGCTGCGCGGCCCCGCACTCGCGCGCGGGGTTCTGACGGGCGCCCAAGGCGCGCAAGTCAAACCGCGCGGGAAGTGAGTTGCGGAACGGCCTTTACGGGCCGGTCAGCAGCCGGACGAACGGGTTGATGTCGCCGAAATCGCAGAAGCCGTCGCCGTTGATGTCGCGGTTTTCCAGAGGGCAGTTGGGGTACTGTGCCTGGTACGCCGCGGGGCCCGTCAGGGCCAGGACGAAGGGGTTGATGTCGCCGAAATCGACGTGAGCGTCGCAATTGACGTCGCCCACGAGGAACGGCCGGACCAGGGCGATGTCCAGCACCGTCGCGCTGGTGAGCGTCACGCTGACCGCGTGAGTCTGCGTGACATAGCCCGGCGCCGAGAACTCCAGGGTGTAGTTCCCCGCCGGCAGGATCGCATGGTAGCGGCCCCGCCGCGCTCCGCTGCCGTTGACCTCGCCGTTGGGAAACGTCACGCCGACCAGCCGCAATGTGGCGGCGACCGGCCGGCCCGTGACGGCGTCGGTAACGCGGCCACTGACCGAGATCGGCCGTTCCAACAGCGTCAACAGGCTCGGAAGAACACGCACCGCCTCCGCCTGCGCGTTGGCATACGTCGGCTGGAAGCTCGTGTGCGTCTCCCACAGGAACGCGTGCGTCCCCGTGTGGCCCATGTGCCAGTGAATGTCGCCCGCGGTGCAGCACGACTCGGCCGCCGTGTAGCCGGACATCGTGGCGGCCAGCCGGCCCGCTTCGTCGCGCAGGAACGTGCCGAACGGGTGCGTCCAGCATCCGTAGCCGTAGCGCACTTCCATCGCGTAGGAATGCAGGTCGGCCACCTTGGCGAAGCGGCGGTCCTGACCCAGGGCGATCATCGTCTGCGTCTCGGCCTCCGAAGCCGGCTCGGGCCCGCGGTACGTCTCGGACGTGACCAGGGTGCTGCCGGCGCACGACGAGGTCCAGCCGAACGGGTAGTTCCGATTCAGGTCGACGCCGGTGCCGCCCGTGAAGACCCGCCGGTTCTTCCGCCACATGTTGTCGCCGACGAAGACCCAGTTGTATCCGTCGGGGTTCCAGACCGGCGCGATCCAGATCTCGTATTCGTCCACCACGGCGGTGATGCGTGGATCGACGCCGTACTGCGTCGTCAGCCGGTCCAGCGCGTACAGGGCGATCACCGGCGTGACGATTTCGCGGGCGTGATGAGCGCTAACCAACAGGAATGCCGGCTCGTTCTCGTCCTCCGCGACGTTGTCGGAGAGCTTGACGGCGTAGATGTGGCGGCCTTCCACGGTGGGGGCGACGCCGTAGGTCGCCGTCAGGTCCACGAACTGGCAGATCCCCGGGTAAGCAGCGGCGGTGGTCTGCATCTGCTGGATGACCTCGGCCAGCTCGGGGTAGCCGGGAGGAATGGCATCCTCCGCCTGAATCTCGCGGAAGGGGCGCCCAACGGCCAGGATGGCCAGCGCATACCCGCGCTCCTCCAGGACGGCCAACTCGTGCGAGTTGACGATCACCTCGAAGGACGTGGGCCGGATCGTCGGCTCCAGAACGTCGAAGCCCTCCGCCAGCAGTTCCGCAGCCAGCTCCGCCCCAAGCGGCGAGTCAATACGGATGTGAACCAGCGGATCGGCGGCCAAGGCGCCCGGCACGGCGCAAACCAAGACGGCGAGCCCCAGCAAGCGGTTCATGACAGTCTCTCCGCGGACCGAACGGTGACTACGGCCCGGTCAGCAGCCGGACGAACGGGTTGATGTCACCGAAGTCGCAGAACCCGTCGCCGTTGATATCGCGGTTCTCAAACGGGCAGTTCGGGTACAGGGTCACGTAGGCGGCCGGGTTGGTCAACGCCAGGACGAATGGGTTGATGTCGCCGAAGTCCACGTTCCCGTCGCAGTTGATGTCGCCGACGAGGAACGGCTTGGAGAGCCCCACGTCAACCACGGTCGCCGTGTTGGCCACAATCGTCACGGGCACGGTCTTCGACACATAGCCCGTCGCGGAGAACTTGATGTTGTAGTTGCCGGCGGGCGCGAACACGTGGTAGCGTCCAAAGCGCTCGTGGCTGTAGTTGGTCTCGCCGTTGGGGAAGTTCACGCCCACCAGCTCGATGTCCGCCCGCAGCGGCGCGCCGGTCCGCGCGTCGGTCACATGCCCCGACAGCGGGATCGGCCGCTCCAGCATGAACAGCACGCCGGGGAAGACCATCTGGGCTTCGGTCTGCGCGCTGGCGTACGTCGGCTGGAACGACGTGTGCGTCTCGATCAGGAACCCGTACGTGCATCGCGTGGCCATCTGCCACATCTGCTCTTCGCCCTCGGCACTCGGCTCGCGGATCGCCCCGCCGTAGCCGGAGGCCTGTGAGATCGCGGTGGCCTCGGCGGTCAGGTAGGCGCTGAAGGGGTACGTCAGGCAGGCGTATCCTCGCAGCACCTCCCGCCCGTAAGAGTGGTAGTCCACCACCTTCGTCCAGTGCCGATCGTTCGACCACAGGATCATCGTCTGCGTCTCGGACTCCGACGCCGGCGACGGCCCCTTGTAGGTATCCGACGACGGGTTCGTGCTCCCCGCGCACGCCGTCGACCACCCGAAGGGGTAGTTGCGGTTCAGGTCGACGCCCGTGCCGGTCGCGAACACCCGGCGGTTCTTCCGCCAATTGTTGTTCGTGTAATACATGTACTCATAGCCGTCCGGGTTCCAGACGGGGGCGATCCAGATCTCATAGTTGTCCACCAGCGTGGTGTAGCGCGGATCGACGCCGTACTTCGTGGTGAACTGCTGCAGCGCGTACAGGGCGATCACGGGCGTGACGATCTCGCGGGCGTGGTGGCAGGCCACCAGCAGGAACGTGGGCTCGTCCTCGTCCTGCTCCACGTTGTCGGAGATCTTGACCGCGCACATGTGGCGGTTCTGGTAGGTCACCGGCGCGCCGTATTCCGTCGTCAGGTCCACGAACTTGCAGATCGACGGATAGGTGGCGGCGGTCTGCTGCAACTGGTTGACAATGCCCGCCAGGTCCAGGTACCCGGGCGGGATGTCCTGCTCTTCCTGGATGTCGCGGAACGGGCGCCCCACGTCAATCACGAAGATCTGAAACCCGCGGTCCTCGAGGATCGACAGCTCCTCGGGCGAGGCGATCACGTCAAGCTGCCCCTCCTGGACCGAACCCTCGACCACGTCGAAACCCTCCCGCTCCAACGCCCACGCGACCGCCGGCGCGTCCTGCGTGGTGATCTGAACATGAATCAGGGTCTCATCCGCGTCGCCCAAGGCGGTCGAAACCAGTCCCGCCAACAAACCCAATCCCAGTGCGATACGACCGATCATTGCTGCTTCTCCTTGCGGCTGGTCGCCTACGGCCCCGTCAGGAGCCGCACAAACGGGTTAATGTCGCCAAAGTCCACCCGGCCGTCGGCGTTGATGTCGCCGAGCCGGATGTCGCAGTTCGGGAACTGCACCGCATAGCCCGCCGGGTTGGTCAACGCCAACACAAACGGGTTGATGTCACCAAAGTCCACGTTTCCGTCGCAGTTCAGATCGCCGACCGGGTACGGCTGGGCCTCGACGCCCCAGATTTCGACGTCGTCGATGTTCCAGCCGCAGTAGGTCCAGCCGCTGTCGGTGATGCCCATGGTCCACCGCAGGTACACCGTCGGCTGGTTGTCGGCCCACGTCGAAATACTGAACTCCTGGGCGACCCAGGCGCGATCGGCGGTCTCGCTGTCGGGGTTGTTCCACACGTTGAACCAGTTGGACCCGTCCGTGCTGATGCGGATATAGGCTTTATCATAGGTGAACCGTTCAACACCGAGCCACCGCCAGAACCGCAGACTCGTCTGCGTTAGGTTTAAGCAGTCGATCGCCGCGGTCGTCAGGTGATACTCCGGCATGTTGTTGGTGTAGTCACCGTTGAGGTTGTAGCCGTACACGTTCAAGCCGGTGTAGCCGCTGGTCGGGTCCGGACCGCCATACGCCCCGCCGCCGCCGGTCGGCTTGCCCCAAGCCCACAATCCACCGGACACCGACCAGCCCGGATTGGTGTCCATGTTCCAGGCGTATTGGACGGTCGGCACGCCAACTTCCAACAACACGTCGCGCGTCGTGTCACCGACGTGGTTCGTGAGGTTCACGAATTGCACGACGTCCGTATAGTTCCCGTTCGGCAGCCCGTTCGCCGCGGGCCCGATCGCGACCCGCACCACCGCGGACCCCGCTGGCGGTATCGTCCCGGCCCCGTTGGTCAGCACGAGCCAATTCGCCGTCTTGCTCACCTGATACTCAATGGGCGTCGGATCCAGGTTCTCCAACGTGTAGTCGATGTACTCCGGGCTGAACGGGCCGCCGTGCGGCCCCAGCGCGTGCAGCCCGTCCCACGGCCGCACCCGCAGGCCGGTCGGCGGCGCGAGCGGCACGTCCACGATCTTGGCCGTGTTGGCGACGATTGTCACCGGGATGACCTGCGGCTCATACCCGGCGGCCGAGAAACGGACCTGGTAGTTGCCCGGCGGCGCGAAGACGTGGTAGCGCCCGAACCGCGGCTCGCTGTAGTTCGTCTCGCCGTTCGGGAAATTGACGCCCACCAGCTCGATGTCCGCCACCACCGGGGCGTGAGTCACGGCGTCGGTGACGTGTCCCGAAAGCGGGATGGGCCGCTCCAGGATGTACAGGGCGCCCGGGAATACCATCTGCGCCTCGGCCTGGGCGCTGGCGTACGTCGGCTGAAACTCGGTGTGCGTCTCGATCAGAAAACCGTACGTCCCGCGCTTCGCCAGTTGCCACTCCTGCTCCTCGCCCTCGGCACTCGGCGTCCGAATCGCCCCGCCGTAGCCCGACGCCTGCGAGATCGCGGTCGCCTCCGCGTCGAGGTAGGCATCGAACGGATGCGTGTGGCAGCAGTAGCCCGGCAGCACCTCCCGGCCGGACGAGTGGTAGTCCACGACTTTCGTGAAGTGCCGGTCATTGGAGAACAGGACCATCGTCTGCGTCTCGGACTCCGACGCCGGCGACGGGCCCTTGAACGTGTCGGACGACGGGCTGGTGCTGCCGGAGCAAGACGACGACCACCCGAACGGGTAGTTGCGATTCAGGTCCACCCCGGTCCCGCCCGTGAACACCGTCCGGTTCTTCCGCCACATGTTGCTCGTGTAGTACATGTACTGGTAGCCGTCCGGGTTCCACACCGGGGCGATCCAGATCTCGTAGTTGTCCACCAGCGTCGTGATGCGGGGGTCCACGCCGTACTTCGTCGTGAACTGCTCCAGCGCATACAGGGCGATCACGGGCGTAACGATCTCGCGGGCGTGATGGCAGGATACAAGCAGGAAAGTCGGCTCGTCCTCATCCTGCGTCACGTTATCGGACACCTTAACCGCGTACAGGTGCCGGCCTTCGTACGTGACCGGGGCCCCGAACGTGGTCGTCAGGTCCACGAACTGACAGATCGCCGGGTAATTCGCGGCCGTTTGCTGCAACTGAGTGTTAATCGCCGCCAGATCGGGGTAGCCGGGGGGAATATCCTGACCGAAAACCTCGGTCAGCGGACGACTGACGCCCAGGACCGTGATTTCGAGGCCACGTGCCTCCAGTACGGCGAGCATGTGGTCCGAGGCAATCACCTCCAGGCGGCCGGCCTGGACGGAGCCCTCCACCACGTCGAAGCCCTCGCGTTCCAACTCCACCGCCAGGGCCGGGGCCTCCGTTGTCCTAATCTCGACATGGGTCAGGGTTTGGCCGACGGCGGCCAACGAGCAGCCGCACAGCGCGGCCACGAGCGCCAAGCGTAGTGCCATGATATAGGTCTCCGTGCTATTCCGACTTGAATAAGAGCGATATTCCAGCGCAGTGGCGGACCATCTTTCCCCTGGCTCGCGCTCCTCGCCAAGTCCCTTGTACCCCGCCGGCCGCCGTCGCGTCAAGCGTTTCCTGGGCTCGACTCGGACCGAGGCGCGACCGTGTGTTGAGGCGGGCCAGCTCCCGGCCCGGGACCAGGAACCCGGTCACGCTCCCCAGACGGCGCCCGATTGCCGCCCTGTCGGGTCCGCATTAGCATCGTCCCGAGCAGCGGTTGCTCGGCGCGGGCGGCCGACGACCGCCGTCCTCAGTTCGGAGCGTGCGAATGCTCGTGGACGTTCACGCGCACATCGGCCAGCTTTCGGCGGCGGCCGCCCGGCCGACGCGGATCGGCCTGTATGCGGGCACATGCGGGCTCGACGCGGTGCTGGTGTCGAACCAGGACGCGGCGGCCGAGCCGCGCGGGGCCGCCAACCAGGACGAGGTCGACGTGAATGAGGCCTGTCTGACGGCGTGCCGCTCACAGTCCCGCCTGGTTCCGCTGTATTGGGTGCGCGCGGGGCAATTCGACAGCCAGCCCGATGCGATGGCAGGGGCCTTGGCCACCGAGCCTTTCGCCGGCGTGGTCTTCGCCCCGGCGGCCAACGGTTACGTAGCCGATGACCCGCTGCTCAATCCGTACCTGACCGCCCTGGAGCGGACCGTGCGCCCCGCGCTGTTCTGCGTGACCGACGCCCCCGCGGCGACGCCGGCCCGGGTCGTGCGCCTGGCCGAGCGGCACCCGCGCGTGCCGGTCATCCTGTGTTGCTGCGGCGGCAGCGCGGACACGCGGGCGGCGATGCTGGATGCGGTGGGGTCGGCGTGCAAGCGGAAGGCCGCCGACGTGTACGTGGACACGTCGCACGCGGACGGAGACGGCATTCGGGCGGCCGTCCGGGCGTTGGGGGCCGAGCGGGTGCTGTTCGGCACGGACGCCTTGCGGCACGGCGACGCCCACATTCCACGGACGATCGCGCTGCTGGACGAGCTGCGTAAGACGGTTCCGGGCATTGAGTTCGAGCAGGTGGCCGGGGGGAACGCGGCGCGGCTGTTCGGGCTGGGGCGCCCCGGGCGCCTCAGGCTAGGATGAGGGGGTCCGAATGCGCGTTCGCGCTCGCGCGACACGGGAGGCCGAGGCTCCCGCCGAGCTGTGGCTCGCGCGGAGGCAGCGGCTCACCGGGAGGTTCGCCTTCCCGTGCAGTGTCCGATACCCCTGGATACCCATATCGTCAGAGAATCCCTACGATGCAGGGGCGGGAGTGGGCATGGCCCGATAACTCGCGGCCGCGGCACCGGGGCCCGCGTCCACCATTGCGGCCGGCCCCTGAACCGTTGACCCGCCCCGTCGTAACACTGGAGTGAACGGTGGACAACAGACGCGACGAGGAACTGCTGGCCGAGCACTTGGCTGGAAGGCCCGGCGCGTTCGAGGTCCTGGTGGCCCGCTACGCCGACGACCTGTATGCGTTCTTTCAGCGTTTCGTCGGCAAGGCGGGGGCCGCAGACGACCTCGTTCAGGAGACGTTTCTCCAGGTTCACCTGTCAGCGGGCACGTTTGACCCGTCGCGGAGCTTCAAGCCGTGGTTGTACACCATCGCCGCCAACAAGGGCCGCGACTACATGCGGGCCCGCGGACGTCGGCCGGCCCAGTCGCTGGACCAGCCGACGGGCGGCCAGGAGTCGGCGTCGCTGGGCGACTGGCTGGACGCGGCCGGCGCCACCGCGGACGACGATTTGGCCACGCGGGAGCTGCGGCAACGCGTGCGGGCCTTGATGTCTGAGATGCCGGAAGCCCAGCGGCTCATTCTGGTACTGGGCCATTTCCACCGGCTTCCGTATGCGGAGATTGCCGAAATCCTCGGCATCCCGGTCGGAACGGTGAAATCGCGGCTGCACGCCGCGGTCAATCGATTTGCCGCGTTGTGGCTGGCCCGCTCGCCCGATGGGCGGGCCGGGTCGCCACCTGGAGCGCAGGAGTGATGTCCGAGACGCCCGAGACGCCCACGCCCGAGTTCGACCCCCGGCTGCTCGACCTGCACCTGGGGCACTTGTCCGAAGTGGAGCAGGCCGAATTACGCGGGCGCATCGACGCGGACCCGCGGCTGAAGGCGGAGCACGCAGCACTCCAAAGCGTGTTCTCCGCCCTCGGCCTACTGCGCGATCGACCCATGCCGCCGGACCTGCCGGCCCGGACGATGGCCCGCGTGCATGCCGCCGGCCGTCCACCGCGGGTCGTCCGCCCCGCCGACCGACTGACGCGGCATGTTGAGCGGCAGTCGGCACCGCTGTTCCGGATGGGGCGGCTGACGGACGTGGTGGCGGTCGCGGCGTTGGTGGTGCTGGCGGTGGGGCTCGGCTTGCCGGGGATGCTGCACCTGCGCGAGCGGCAGCAGCGGCTGGGGTGTTCGTACAATTTGGCGCAGCTCGGCGCCGGCGTGCAGCAGTACCTCAACACGTACAACGCCAGTTTGCCGTTCGCGGGTTGGGGGCCGGGGCGGTCGTGGCAACCGACGGGCGATCCGAGCGTTCAGGTGGTGCCCAACCGCAGGCACGTCTACCCGCTCCTCCTGCAAGCCTACGTGCTGGACCCGCGCGTTTTCGTGTGCCCGTCGCAGCCCCATGTGCCGATGCCGGCCAGCGAGGTGCAGCGTCACCACGATTTCCTGGAAGGGCGCAACGTCAGCTACGCCTACCAGAACATGGCCGGCGTGCGGCCGTCAGGCCGCGACGATCCGCGCCAACCGATTCTCGCGGACGAGAACCCCCTGTTCGACGAGGGCCTCCCGCTCTTTGACGCCCGCCGCCTGCCGCGCTTCGATGCCGCCCGGGCCAACTCGCGGGCGCACGGCGGCGCGGGCCAGAACCTCCTGACGCTGAGCGGGGAAGTGAAGTGGACGATCACGCCGCTGGTTGGCGTCGACGGGGATAACATTTGGACGCTGCACGGCGTGAGCAACTACACGGGGCGCGAGGGGCCGACCAGCGCGACGGATTCCCATCTGCTCAAGTAAGGGCGGTCGCGTTCGCCCCAACCCATATGTCTAGCGAACCACAGAGGCACAGAGACACAGAGGTCTGTGGGCAGTGAAGTGGCGCCGGGTGCGCCGGCCCGTCCCCGGTGTCTGGCGGTCGCGCCGTCAGGCGATGGCAGGCCGCCGCGGCACCTAACCTCTTCCCTCTTCTCTGTGCCTCTGTGTCCCGGTGGTAGTGCCTCCCGGCTAGCGGGGTGTTTCGGCCAGGCGAACGAGCAGCTCGGCGCACGAAACCAAGTCGATGCGATTGTGTTCGAGGACGGGCCGCAGCGGGGCGGCATTCCCGGTCCGCATGAAATGGTGAAACAAGTCAGGCACGTCGCAGCTCGACACGTCGCCGACCCGCGGGCGGTTGAGAATGTGCTGCTCCAGCGTCACCAGGCGGCAATCCGGCACGCGGTGTCGCCACGCCCGGCGGGCCGCGTGCAACAGGTCGACGTGGACCCGCGGCGACGGCAGCGGCACGCGGTGGACCGTCGCCCGGTCACGCAGGAACGGCTCGTCAAAGCTCTTGCCGTTGAACGTCACCCACGTGTCGCGCTCCACGGCGAGTTCGGCCACCGCGCGCAGAATGGCCTCTTCCTCGGGGTAGTCGCGCGCCAGCAGTTGCAGCACCCGTAGCGGCTGCTGATCGGCGAGCACGACGCCGATCAGGAACACCGGCGCGCCCGCCAGGCCGCCGGTCTCAATATCCAGCAGCATGGTGCGCCGCGGGTCGAGCGTTTCGCGCGCTTCCGCCGCCATCCGCCACGCGAAGCCGGGGGGCCACGCGGCGAGCGGCGACGTGCCGCCCACCGCGGTGAAGGGGGTGTCGATGCGCCAATAGGTCGCACGTCCCACGTTGGCCGGGGCCCCGCCGAGGATCTCGTCGAGCCGCACGGGGAGAGCGGGGCGGTGTTGCGCCGGGCGGGACGGGTCGCCCGCCGAGTGGCGACGGGCGCGACCGGCCGCCAGTTCGTCGAGTTGGCGCCGTGTATCGCTCATGGCGTCGCCCCCTGCGCCGCCGCCAGAATGGCCCACGCGGCAGCGGCCGGATCGTCGGCGCTGATGACGTCGGCGCAGACCGCGAGACAAGTGGCGCCGGCGGCAACGACCCGGGCCGCGTTGGCCGTCGTGATGCCCCCGATAGCCACCAGGGGGAGGTCGGTCTTCGAGCGCACGGCGGCGAGGGTCTCGGGGCCGGCGATGTGGGCCTGCGGCTTGGTTTCGCTGGCGAACATCGGCCCAACGGCGAGGTAGTCCGGCTCCTCCGCCAGCGCGGCGTCGAATTGCGCCGGCGTATGCGTGCTCTTGCCGACGAGGACCGCCGCACCCGCCACATGCCGGACCTCCCGCACCGACAGGTCGTCCTGGCCAACGTGAACGATGTCCGCCCCCGCCAGCCGCGCCAAGTCGGGCCGGTCGTTGACGGCCAGCAGCACGCCGCGCTGGCGCGTCAGCTCGCGCAGGCGGTGGGCCCGATCGAGCAGCTCGCGGTCGGTCAGCCCCTTCTCGCGGAGCTGGAGGCAGCCCGCGCCGCCGTCGATCGCCGCCGCCGCCGTCTCCAGCCACGGGCGCCGACAGAGCGCTGCGGTGATGAGGACATAGAGGCGCACGTCACGCAAGCGACGCCGCCGTGTGCCGCGCAGGACCACGCGTTGCTCCAGCTCATAGACGCGATAGCGAAGCTGTTCGGCGGCGGCGGCAGCCTCGCTGGAGACGATCTTGCCGTACTCGCCCAACACGCGGGTGGACTCGGTCAGCCGGGCGAACGCAGCCCGCACGACGTCTTCCATCGTGTCACGGCGCAGCTCGGTCGGGGTCTTCACGTCGCGGCCCACATCACCCACGATGTCGCGCGCGGTCAGCAGGGCGTCGGCCCCGAGGGCCGCGACGACGACGCGCAAGTCGTGGCGGCAGCGTTTGACCGCCGACGCCGCGGCCGCGTCGTCCAGCGTGAAGCGCGCGTAGTCCTCGACCACCCGCAGCGCCTCCCGCGTCCGGTTCACGTTGACATCGAGGATACGAAGAACATCGACGTCCACGAATCACGACTCCGTCCGCCGGCGCCGCGGGGCCTCGGACTCACGTACTGCCGGATGCGATTCCCGTCACGCCGCGGGCGATGCGGACCAGGTGAACCGCCCCGACGACGACGGGAAAGGCGCTGATGGCCACGGCCCAGCGGGCCAGCTTCGCCCCCGTGTCGGGCCGAAACCGCCCCACGGTCTCGCAGATCAGCACGACCAGCACCACCATCGCGAATTTGAACGCCGTCAGCCCCGGCAGGTCGTGCCGGTCGATAATCCAATCGGCCAGCTTGTTCACCTCCGTCCCCCCGTGCTGGAGGATCAACCAGGTGAACAGGATGTCGAGGGACGACACGAACACGTACCACGTGTACAAGTCCGGGTACCGCGCGGCGCGGCGCCAGAAGGAGCGGGCCGCGGGATGAGTCGGCGTCGCGGACCGGTGGGAGGGCGGCAACTGCGGGGCCATCGACGATTTCCCAGACCTGTACTCCATTGTACCCGGCCGGCAGCGCCACGGCGTCGGCGGGCGAACCGTGGCCGCGGGCAATCACTCCGGTTGGACAGCGCCGGTCACGCGGAAATCCACCACCAGCGGCAGGTGGTCGTACGTGCGGCCGGCGTCGTCGGCGGTAACGTCGAAGCGCTGGAGTCCCGTTGCTTGCAGGTCGAGGTCGCTCATGCTGACCGTGTTCAGGACGAAACTGCGGGCGGGCTCCAGTACGCTGTCACTGTAAATGATGAAGTCGAGCCGGCCCGGCGGCCAGCGATCGTTGTCGTCACGCCACGTGTATTCGTCCGCCCCATCCCCGTTGTGCCGCGGGCGAAGATCGGTGAACGCGGTGTCGTCCCAATCCGGCGGCGTGTCCGGCCCGTACGTCGCCTCGTCCGCGATGTCCCCCTCCAGCAACGTCCGCACCGGGCCGAATCCGCCGACGATGTTCAAGTCGCCGGCGACGATGATCGGCGTTCCCGGCGGCAGCTCCACGTGTCCCCCGGGCGTCCGCGCGTCCCGAATCCATGCCGCGATGGCGTCGGACTGCTTCTGCCGCTGCGGGTCGTTCGCCTCGCCGCCGCAACACTTGTAGTGATTATTGAACAGATAGAGGTCCACGTGGAAGCGGTCGTCCGGCAGGTCGATGAGCGCGATGGCTTGTTTGCGGTCGCCGGCGGGCGTGGTGTCCTTGAGCGTCATCCGGAGCGGGTACTTGCTGACAACGACGTTGTCGCTGCCCTGCCAGGCGTGCCAGGCCGCACCGGGCGGCGGCGGCAGCGCCACGTTCATCACATCCACGACCTCGGAAGCCGTCCGGGCCCGCACGCCCGCCTTGCCGCGATCTTCCGGGTGCAGGCCGATCTCCTGCAACGCCAGCACGTCCGGGTCCAGCGCCCGCACCAGCCGGACGAACTTCGCCGCCTGCACCGGCGACACGTCCTCGAAGATCGTGTTCCACAACACGTTGTACGAGACGAAACGCAGGTCGGCGGCGGGGGCGCGATCCAGGAAGGTCCCGGTGGTCGGCCGGGTCGGCCACGCCACGGCCGGTTGCGTGGCGGCCCGCGTCAACCTCCCGCTTCCGTCGAGCGGGGGCGGCGGGGCGGGCGGCGGCGCCATCCGCCGCTCGCAGCCCCCGAGGCCGAGCGCCAACCCCGACAGCACTAGCCACGCCGAACACACGTGACGCCTCCGTAGTGTGCACAACGCCCTCATCGTAGCTCCTTTGCAGCTTTCCTGGGCCGGCCGTAGAAACCCGCTGCCCAGCCGCGCCGGACCGTTCGGCGCCCTATCGTAGCAGAGCCATGCCGTGAAGGCTCGGCCGGCGTGGCCCCGTCGCCCGCCGGGGCCGCGTTCACGGCTACGTCGTCCGGCGTCGCGCGACTACAATGCGTCCGTGCCGGAACTGCCTGAAGTCGAGACCATCGTGCGGACGTGCCGCCCGCGGCTGGAAGGCCGGCGCATCGTCGCGTTTCGTTCACTGTGGCCCAAGAACGTCGCGCCCGGCGCGCGGGCGGTCAGCCGGGTGCTCGCCGGCCAGACGATCACCCGCCTGACGCGCCGGGGCAAGCACATTGTGTTTGAACTCGCCGACGGTTGGCTGCTGGTCCACCTGCGGATGAGCGGCCGACTGGAATGGGGCGAAGACCCCGAGCGTCCGCCCGCGCAC
Source organism: Planctomycetota bacterium (assembly GCA_040755725.1). GTDB lineage: Bacteria > Planctomycetota > Phycisphaerae > UBA1845 > Fen-1342 > JBFMAI01. The sequence goes on from JBFMAI010000039.1 coordinate 220,906, forward strand.
GTCCGGGCCGTCTGGGAGCTGGACGACGGCCGGCGGCTGCTGTTGTGCGACGCCCGCAAGTTCGGGCGGATCATCTACACCCGCGACCTGGCGGCCACGACGGCGGGCCTCGGCCCGGAACCGCTGGCCCGGGACTTCACGGCGGCGAGTTTGGAGCGGCAACTGCGCGCCCGGCGCCGACAACTCAAACCGCTGCTGCTCGACCAATCGGTGATTGCCGGGTTGGGCAACATTTATGCCGACGAGGCCCTGTTTCACGCCGGCCTGCACCCACTGCGGCGGTCGGACGAATTGACGGCGGCGGAAATCGGCCGATTGCACACGGTGATCCGCCGCGTGCTGCGACAGGCGATTGCCGCCCACGGCACGACCATCGATTGGATCTACCCGGGGGGTTGGATGCAGAAGCGGTTGCGCGTCTACGGCCGCACCGGCCAACCGTGTCGCCGGTGCGGGACGCCGATCATCGCGCTGCGGGTGGCCCAGCGCGGCACGCACCTCTGTCCGCGCTGCCAGCCGCTTGGCAGGCGGCGGACACGCTGACACAGTACGGTTTCGCAGCATGTGCGGCATCGCTGGCATTCTGAGCCTGACGACGGACCACCGGGTTGATCCAGCGGCCCTCGAGGCGATGGCGGGCCAGCTCGTCCACCGCGGGCCGGATGACTGCGGCCGCTACCTCGACCCGCAGGGCCGCTGCGGATTCGGTTTCCGCCGCTTGTCGATCATCGACCTGGCGGGCGGGCACCAACCGATCGGCAACGAAGACGGCACGGTCTGGCTCGTTTTCAACGGCGAGATCTACAACTTCCGCGAGCTGCGGGCCGAGCTCGAGGCGCAGGGCCACCGCTTTGCGACCCGGGCGGACAGCGAAGTCATCGTCCATCTCTACGAGCAGCACGGTGAAGGGGCCGTCGCGCGCCTAAGCGGCATGTTCGCCCTGGCCATTTGGGACGAGCGTCGCGGGCGATTGTTGCTGGCACGTGACCGTTTCGGCAAGAAGCCGCTAACCTACGCGGTGTTCGGCGACCGGCTGTATTTCGCCAGCGAAGCCAAGGCGATTCTGGCCCTGCCCGAGGTGCCGCGGCAATTGGATCCGCAGTCGTTGCACCGCTACCTCGTGTTCCAATACGTCCCGGCGCCGCACTCGATCTACCGCGGTTTTCGCAAGCTGCCGCCCGGCCACCTGCTCACGATCGACCACGGCCGGCCGTTCGACGACCGTCCGCGGCCGTACTGGCGACTCGACCCGACGCCTTTTCGGGGAACCTACGCCGACGCCCAGGCCCGCCTCGGCGAGCTGCTCACCGCCGCCGTGCGCCGCCGGCTGATCGCCGACGTGCCCCTGGGGGTGTTCCTGTCGGGCGGCGTGGATTCGTCGGTGGTCGTGTCGCTGATGCACGAACTCGGCGTCGCCCCGCTGCGGACCTTCTCGGTCGGCTTTCCCGACCCGCGTTACGACGAGACCGCCCACGCGCGCCTTGTCGCGCAGCGTTTCGGCACCGCGCACCACGAGCACGTCGTCACGCCGCAGGCCCGCGAGGTCCTCGACACGCTGGCGTGGCACTACGACGAGCCCTTCGGCGACTCGTCCGCGATTCCCACCTACTACGTCTCGCGCTGGGCCCGCCAGGCCGTTACCGTCGCGCTCACGGGCGACGCGGGCGATGAGGCCTTCGCCGGTTACGATCGCTACCGGGCGGTCCACGTCGCGGCGAAGCTGGACGTGGTCCCGCGACCGCTGCGCCGCGTGTTTGCCGCCGCCGCCGCCGTCCTGCCCCATTCCCGGCCGCGGACGCGAACGCACCGGCTTTATCGGTTCCTGCAGGCGCTCGGTGAGCCGCCCGCCCGCCGTTACCTCGCGTGGGTCAACGTGTTCCCGCCAACGTGGCTGGCGGCGGGCTACCGGCCGGAGTTCCGGGCCGCGGTGGACCACGACGAGCCGGTGCGCTGGTTCGAGCAGCTTTACAAGGCCGGAGAAGGGGCCGCCGCGGACCGGGCGATGGCCACCGACTTGGCCAGCTATCTCCCGTACGACCTGCTGCCGAAGGTGGACATCGCGTCGATGGCGTGTGGTCTGGAGTGTCGCTCGCCCCTGCTCGACCCCGAGGTTGTCACCTTCGCTCGTTCGCTCCCGCTGAATTGGCTGCTCGATCGCCGCGGCGGCAAGCGGCTCCTTAAGGACTGGGCCCGCGGCCGCCTCCCGCCGGAGATTCTCGCGCGGCCGAAGATGGGCTTCGGCGTGCCGATGGGGATGTGGTTCCGCGGCGAGTTACAGGACCTCGTGCGCCGGCATCTCCTCGCACCCGACGCCCTCTGTGCCCGCGTGTTCGATCCGACCTGGCTGCGCGGCCTCGTCGAGGCCCATTTATGCGGACGTGCCAATCACGAGCACCCCCTCTGGGCCCTGCTCATGCTCGAATTGTGGGCCCGCCGGTGGCAACCGATAGGTTATCCGGCGTGCCGTTGAGCACCGCGGACCGTCTGATATGTGGCCGTAACGCATGATTATCGACCAATCCGAGATTGATGCCCTGCTATCGCAGGCAACCGGGCTGGCAGAGGAGGCGAGCGATCTGCTCACCCCCACCGAGGCGCCGGCGGCGGTCGCGGAGGCCCCGCCGCCCCCGGTGAACCTCCCCGGCGACCCGGAGGTCAAGCGCATCTTGCGGTTGACCGTGCCGGTGGTCGTGCAGTTGGCCACACGGCAGATGGCCATCGCGGCGGTGCGCGACTTGTCGGTGGGGGCGATCATCGAGTTTGAGAAGTCGCTGGAAGAGCCGCTCGATCTACTCGTGAACAACCGCCTGATCGGTCACGGTCAATGCGTGAAAGTCGGGGAGAACTTCGGCCTGCGCGTGACTAAGGTCACCAGTCGGGCGCAGCGCATCCGCTCGCTCGGCTAGCCGTAATCTCGAGGCAGCCCCACCCGAAACGAATCGTGCCCTTTCTCCACACCCGCGTGGCACGGGTCAGTAAGGGACCACTGCGGCGACGACGGCCGGGTCGTGCAGGCAGGTCTCCACCGCGTCGAGGTACGCCAGCCACCAGGCCACGAGGCCGACGTGAAAGGCCGCCAAAAACCACAGGGCGGCCTCGGCCTGCCAGTGTTTGCGGAGCCGATACAGGACGCCGGCCCCCAAGGCCAGAAGCAGCAGCTTGTAGGCGGCCATGACCCCGGGTCCCTGTCCCAGGGCTGCGGCCGCCAAGGTGTTCAATTCGAGGAAGTTCCCCCGCAGGGACTGAAAGTACGTCCACGCCAAATCGCACAGGGCCAGGGTCACCACGACCCCGAGCAGCAGCAGTACGCGAAATGCCCGCGGGGTCGTGGCGGACGCGCTCACCATCGGGGCCACGACGTGGCGGCCGGGCCGCTGTTCGGCCGTGTCGAGGGGTCGTCCGGGCCAGGCGAGGGTCGTCACTTCAAACCTTCCAAACGCGGCGCTCATGCGCAACAAACGCATTTCGTACTATCGACTCGCTGCCCGTGATCCTTGACGCCGGCCGGCCGCGTTGCCGCGGGGGCTTCATCCGCCTAAACTGGTATTTGCGGTCGCGCGAGATGGGAGGGCGAGGCGCCTGCCGAGCCGCGACTCGCCGGGAGGCTCACCCTCCCGGCTGGTGTCCTATGATTCCGAATGCCCCTTTAGAATGCGACACGCGCGGCCTCCCCGAAGGGCGACGAGGTTGACTCTCCAGCGCGACGTCGGCTGCGCCCCGCGGAAGAACCCCTATGCACCGAACGCCGCTCCCAACCCTCTATCTTCTGCTTCCGCCGTTACTTGCGTTTGCGGCCGCCCCAGCTCCCGCCCAGGGCCCCGGCCCCACGCAGGTTGTGGTCTCCCCGGTGATCGAGCGCGACGTGCCGCCCGCGATTCGGCTGGTCGGCACCATCCGGGCCGACAAGACCGCCGTCGTCGCCGCCGAAGTCAGCGGCCTGATCGCCGCCTTCGAGGCGGAGGAGGGGCAGTTCCTCGAAGCCGGTCAAGTCATTTGTCGGCTCGACCCGACCGTCGCGCGGCTGCGGCTGGAAGAAGCCCAGGCGACCTTGGCGGGGCTGCGCGCCCAACTGGAGGAACTGGAGAACGGGGAGCGGCCGGAAGAGATTCGCCGGCTGGAGGCCCTCGTCGCTCAGGCGGAAGCCGTCCTGGCCAAGCAGGAGTTTGAGCGTAAGCGTGTCACCGGCCTGTTCGAGCGCGGCCAGAGCAGCGATAAAGAGAAACACGACGTCGAGATGGACTACCTAGCCGCGGCGGCCAATCTCGCCCAAGCCCGTGCTCAACTGGATCGCGCCCGCAACGGCGAGCGGCCGGAGGTGATCGCCCGCGCGCGGCAGGCCGTGGCCGCACAGGATGCGACCGTCGCTCGGCTCCAGCGTGACCTCGACAAGACGCAGATTCGCGCCCCGTTCGCCGGGGCGTTCGTGGCCAAGCGGACCGAAACGGGCGAGTGGATTGGCGAAGGCGGCCCGGTGGGCGAGCTGCTGGCGATGGACACCGTGCGGGTGCGGGTCGACGTACCCGAGCGGGCAATCGTCTTTGCCACGGTCGGCGCTCCCGCCACCATCGAGGTCGAGGCCATCCGGGCCACGCAGTCGGCAACGATCACACGCCGGATTCCGCAGGCCAGTCCCGCCGCCCGCACCTTCCCCGTCGAGATCGACGTGCCCAACGCCGACCACGCTTTGTTGCCGGGGATGTTCGTGTGGGCCTACGTGCCGGCGGGACCGGCCGGGCGGCGTCTGATGGCGAGTAAGGACGCGGTGGTGGCCCGCGGCACGAACAAGCAGGTGTTTGTCGTGCGACCGGGGCCCACGGGCGGTTCCCTGGCGGTCCCGCTGGCCGTCGAGACGGGACTCGAGATCGCCGGCGAGATCGAACTGGTCGCGCCGGAACTCCGCGCGGGGGATCCGCTTGTGACGCGCGGCAACGAGCGCCTCTTCGGCCCCACGCCCGTAACGCCGATGTCCGCCGCCGCGTCCCAGCCGGCGGCCGGCCCGCGGGCGACCGCCCCCGCCCCGACGACCCCGTGATCGACGAGCCGCGCCCTTTGCGGAGTAGCTTCCGGTGAACCTGATCCGCCTGTGTTTGCACCGCCCGGTGGGGGTGTCCGTCGGCGTGCTGCTGGTCGTCCTGTTCGGACTGCTGTCGCTGTTCGCCATCCCCGTGCAGCTCACGCCCAACGTGGACACGCCGATTATCTCGGTCCAGACGCGGTGGCTGGGGGCCAATCCGCAGGAGATGGAGCGGGAGGTCATCGACCGGCAGGAGGAGATGCTCCGCAGCGTGAAGGGGCTGCGGAAGATGACCAGCGAGTCGCGCGACAACCGCGGGACGATCCGGCTGGAGTTCTATCCCGACGTCAATAAAGAGACCGCGCTGCGCGACGTGACCGACAAACTGCGGCAGGTCTCCGGTTACCCGCTGGAGGTCGATCAGCCGACGGTGCAGGCCGCCGACGCCGCCGCCGAGACACCCATCGCCTGGCTCGTCCTCTACGCCAAGGACCCGGACGAGGAGGAGCAGGTCCGCGAACTGGAGGATTTCGCGGAGGACTACATCAAGCCTTATCTCGATCGCGTCCCGGGCGTCGCGGAGGTGGACATTTACGGCGGCAAGAAGCGGGAGATGCAGGTGCGGGTCGAGGCGGGGGCCCTCGCCGCTCGCGGCCTGACGGTCCGCGACGTGGTCACCGCGTTGCGCGGCCAGAATACAAACGTCTCCGCCGGCGCCCGCGCCCAAGGCAAACGCGACTACACCGTCCGCACCGTCGGCCAGTACGCCTCCGCCGAGGAAATCCTCGACACGGTGATCGCCTACACCCCCGGCGGCCCGGTGTACGTGCGCGACGTGGCCGAAGTCGAGCTGAGCTTCCGGCGGCCGATTTCCTTCGTCCGCGCCCGGGGGAGGTGGGTGCTGTCGTTGCCGGTGCGGCGGGAAGTGGGCGCGAACGTCATCACGGTCATGGAGGGGATCAAGGACGCGGTGCGGCGGGCGAACGACGAGGTGCTGCGGGCCCGCGGCCTCGAGCTGGAGCTGACGCAGGTCTACGACGAGACGGTCTACATTCACCAGTCGATCGCGATGGTGCAATGGAACATCGTGATCGGCGGGGCGCTGGCGACGGCGGTGCTGCTCCTGTTCCTGCGGGATTGGCGGGCGACCCTCGTCGTCGCGCTGGCGATTCCCGTCACGGTCATCGGGACGTTCGTCGCCGTCGTGGCCTTCGGCCGCACGCTCAACGTGATCTCGCTGGCGGGCATGGCTTTCGCCGTCGGCATGGTCGTCGACAACGCCGTCGTCGTGCTGGAGAACATCTACCGGCACCGGCAGATGGGCCAGGCGACCTTCCAGGCAGCGATGGACGGCGCGAACGAGGTCTGGGGCGCCGTCCTGGCCAGCACGCTGACGACGATGGCCGTCTTCATCCCGGTCATTTTCGTCCGCGAGGAGGCCGGGCAGCTTTTCCGCGACATCAGCATCGCCATCGCCACCGCCGTCGGCCTGTCGCTGATCGTCTCGGTCACGGTGATCCCGACGCTGGCGGCGCGGCTGCTGGGCGTCCGTCAACCGCGGGACATCCCCGCCAGCGAGCGGCACCCGACGGGCCGCGTGGCGGCGGCCGTGGCGATGCTCGTCGAGCGCGTGAATCTCCGACCGCGGTTCCGCCTGGCGCTGATCGTGCTAATGGCCGGCGGCGCGCTCGGGCTGGCCCGCCTGTTGATACCTGACGCGACGTACCTCCCGTCGGGCAATCGCAATCTCGTCTTCGGTTTCCTGCTGACGCCCCCGGGGTACACGCTCGCCGAGTTCGAACGCATCGCCCGGACCATCGAGAACGGCATTCACGCTTATTGGGAAGTCGAGCCGGGCTCGGAAGAACAACGGCAGCTCGACGCCGCCTGGCGCGAACAGACACAGCGGATGATTGACGCCCACGCGATCCCCGACCTCGCCCAGGGCGACGGCAAGCGGCTCTCGTGGCTCGAACGCGACCGCATCCGTCGCGAGTGGCTCACCCCCCCGCCGCTGATCGACCACTTCTTCCTGGTGTCGTTCAACGGCGGCTGCTTCATGGGGGCCTCCAGCCGCGATCCGAAGCGCGTCAAGCCCCTGGTCCGTTTGTTGCAGCGGGCCGCCGGCGGCATCCCGGGCGTCTTCCCCATGTTCTTCCAGACACAGCTCTTTACGTTCGGCGGCGGCAACACGGCGGACATCCAGATTCGCGGCGACAATCTCGACCAGGTCATCGCCGCCGCCACCGCCATGTACACGGAGTGCAACACGGCCTTCGGCCAGCCGCGCCCCTCCCCGACCAACTTCAACCTCGGCCGGCCCGAGCTCCAGGTCGTCCCGGACCGCGAGCGCGCCGCGGACCTCGGTCTGACCGCCGCCGATGTCGGGCAGATCGTGGAGGCGACGGTCGACGGCGTGTACGTGGGCGACTACCGGCTGGCGGGCGGCGACACGATCGACTTGCGGCTGTTGATCCAGGGACAACTCGGCGAACCCACCCAGAAGATCGGCCAGGTGCCGATCTACACGCCCGTCGGCGGGATCGTCCCCCTCTCGGCCGCCGTCCGGCTGATTGACACCACCGCGCTCGAACAGATCAACCACGTCGAGCGCCAGCGAGCCGTCACGCTCACCGTCAACCCGCCCGAGGCGCTGGCCCTCGAAGCCGTGATCCGCCAGATCAAAGAGGAAATCGAGCCCAAACTGCGGCAGGAGGGGCGGATCGCGCCCGGCGTCCTCGTCAGCCTCACCGGTAACGCCGACAAGCTCGTGGCGGCCCGCAACGCGATGGTCGGCGAGTGGCGCGGGTTCACGCTTCAGACCGCGGCCAATATCGTCGGCAGCCGCTTCTTCCTCTCCGTCATCATCGTGTACCTGTTGATGGCGGCGTTGTACGAGAGTTGGATCTACCCCTTCGTCATCATGTTCAGTGTACCCCTGGCGGTGTTTGGCGGGTTCCTGGGGCTCTCGATCGCGCACTGGGGCACACTGCTCAGCAGCGAGCAACCCGTCCAGCAACTGGATGTGCTCACGTTCTTAGGATTCGTCATCCTCGTCGGCATCGTGGTCAACAACGCGATTCTGCTCGTGGACCAGTCGCTCCAGAATCTCCGGCTGCACGGCCTGCGGCCGGTCGCGGCCGTGCGCGAGGCGGCCCGCGTCCGCGTGCGGCCGGTCCTGATGACCAGCCTGACGACGATCTTCGGGCAGATTCCACTGGCGTTGTTTCCGGGAGCCGGCAGCGAGCTGTACCGCGGGCTGGCCGCGGTCATGGTCGGGGGGCTGCTAGTCGCCACCTTGGGCACGCTTATTCTGGTGCCCAGCGTGCTCGGCCTGGTGCTGGACCTCCGCGAGCGCATCGCACGCGTCTTCGGCGGCACCGCGGCCCCCATGCCCGAGCCGCACGACCGCTGACGCCGATCCGCATATACTTCGCGGCATGAGCGGCGACAACGTGGAGCATTACCCTGGCCGGTACGGAGCCCGGCCGCTACAGCCGGTGGCACAGGCGTCCCGCCTGTGGTCCGACGGCCAGTACGGGGCCCGGCCGCCACAAGCAGGCGAGACGCCCGCACTCCCCAGTAGCGCCGGACCGGAGCCTGCCCGCCGTGGCGGGAGCCCGGCGCCGCGGAGGCCCATGCAAGACAGGAGAGCGATAGCCCACCCCGGGGCCGCGTCGCCGCGGCGGATCCTCATCATCAAACCGAGCTCCCTCGGCGACATCGTTCACGCGCTACCCGTGTTGGTCTTGCTGAGGGAAACGTGGCCGCAGGCGTGCATTGCCTGGCTGGCCGGCACCGCCTTCGCCCCCCTGCTCGACGGCCACCCCCTACTCGACGAGGTGATCGTCTTTGATCGCCGACGTTTCGGCCGCCTCCTGCAAAGTCGGCGCATCCTGGCGGACTTTGTGTGTTTCGTGTGGCGGCTGCGCCGCCGCCGGTTCGACCTGGTGATCGACTTGCAGGGCCTGGTGCGCAGCGGCTTTCTCGCCTGGGCGAGCGGAGCCCGGCGGCGAATCGGTTTCGCCGAGGCCCGCGAGCTGGCCCCGCTGTTCTATTCCCAGCGCGTCGCCTGCCCGCCCGACGCCACCCACGCCGTGGACAAGAACTGGCACTTGGCCGGCGCGCTGGTGCGCCGCGACGGCGCGTCAGGGGGTCCGAGCGGCGACCGTGAGGGAGCGGTTCGGGACCACCCTGACCCCCGCTGGAAGCCGGATACAGGCGCGCGGCCACCACCCCGCTTTCCGCTGGGCCTTCGTAGTGGGGAACTCGCCGCCGCGAGGCGACTGCTCGCGGAGGCCGCCGGGCGCCCACTCGACACGTTCATCGCGCTGCTGCCCGGCGCCCGCTGGGAATCGAAACGCTGGCCGGCGGACCGTTTCGCCACTCTGATTGGCCGCCTGCACGCGGAGGGTCTGCCGCCGGTCGTGCTGCTAGGCGGGCCGGATGATCGGACGTTGGCGGAGCAAATCGCGTCCGCGTGCGCCGCGCCCGTGACCAACCTCGTGGGGCGGTCCACGCTGCGCGAACTCAGCGCCCTGCTCGCGCTGTCCACTCTCGTAATCTGCCAGGACTCGGGGCCGATGCACATCGCCGCCGCCCTGGACAAGCCGCTCGTGGCGCTCTTTGGCCCGACCAGCCCGGCCCGGACGGGGCCGTATTCGCCGGCGGCCCGCGTCATCTCGCTCCCGCTCGAATGTGCCCCGTGTTATCGGCGCCAGTGCCCGCTGGGCCACCACGCCTGCCTGAAACGGCTGGAAATCGACGCCGTACTCGCCGCAGTCCGGGAGCGGTGGAACACGGCGGACCGGTCCGCTCCCGTCGCATCGGCATTGGTCTGAACCGACTGCCGCGCCCGATCTCAAGTCAAGCCTTCCCCGCGAACAGCCGACCCGATAAGCGAGGCGGGAAGTCGCCGTTGTCGGCCGACCGGTCGGCCCGCGGCCTTTGGAGCCCGACTATGCGTGCTGATCTCCTGCGCCCGTCCCGTGCCCTCTGGCCCACTGCGCTGCTCATCGCCGGCCTGGCCAGTTGCGCACCGGAGTACCGCTGGTGCCTGTTCGACGGACACTGCGGCAACGGCACCGTCGCCGGCAGCGTCTTCACCACCGATCGCACCACCGGCAGCTTCACCGCCGTGCTCCTTCAGGGTCGGACGTTCATCGAGGGGCGCGTGGTCAACACGGTCACGTACCTGCCCAGCGACATGACCCGCCGGCCGATCCTGATCGACTTCAACAACGACGGCCGGGTCGACCCCGTCGTCGGGTACAACCAGCGGAAGTACGGCATCATCCAGATTCTGCTCAGCTACGGGGAGCCCGGCACGGTGCAGTACGCCAGCCTGACGCTGGACGGCGGCGCGAACCCCTGGTCGTACATGGAGGACGTCGCCGTCGGTGACATCGACGGCGACGGGTGCCTGGACATCATCGCCGCCACCCGTGACGGCATCGTCTACATGCACCACCCGTCCGACCCGCGGCGGACCCACGTGCTGCCGGAGTGGGGGCAGCCCGAGGGCGATCTGGAGCTCATCGACCAGACGACGGAGCTCCTCACCAACGACGAGCTGACCGCGATCCTGGCCCAGGCCCTGGGCCCCGGCGCGAACCTGGACAACTACGTCATCACGGTGGAACAGGGTTACACCCGCGTCGAGATCGCCGACTTCGACAACGACGGCGACAACGACATCGCCGCCGCCCGACGACTCAAGGTCAGCCTGGAACCGAAGCCCGACACGCCGGTGGAGCCCCTGGAAATCGTGGCCGGCTCGATCCAGGTGTTGCTCAACCCCGGCCGGGCCGTGGACGGCCAGGGCTGGACCGCCCTCGTCGTCGGTCAGCACGAACGGCACAACGTGCTCGACCGCGAAGGCGCCCGCGACTTGCGGGCCTACGACCTGGACGGCGACGGCGACCTCGACCTGATCTCCACCGCGGCCGATGACCAGAACGTGCAGGTCGCCTGGTTCGAGAACCCCCGCGGCCCCGGGGCCCTCGATCCGGCCGAAGTCTGGCCCCAGCACCGCATCGGCAGCGTGCGGGGGGCCTATACCATCGACGTGGCGGACGTCACCGGCGACGGCCGCGTGGACGTCATCGCCACCAGCCCCGAGCAAATGCAACTGGTCGTCTTCGTACAGCCCGAGTCGGTGGCGGACCGCGGCTACGACTGGTACACGGCGCCCATCGTCAACTTCGAGTCCTTCGAGCCCCGCTCGGTCCGCGCGATCGACGTGGACAACGATGGCGTCCTCGAACTCGTCGTGGGGGGCACCGGCGGCGCGGTCCGCTACTACGAGCCCGGTTTGTCGCCCTTCGACGAGTGGGGCGGTCATATCGTGGTGACCTTCGACCCGCCGGGCGACGTCGGGTTGCTGGGCTACGGCGACGTGGACGGCGACGGCGACATCGACCTGGTGACCGTCATCGACGCCGACGACGTCAATGCGAATCGTGTGACCTGGGTACGCAACGAGATTATTCGGTGACCGGGGCGCGGCCCCCCACGGAGAATACGCCCATGATCCGTCGCTCCACTGTCCTTGGCCCGCGGCGGTTGCGACCGGCTTCGACGCTCCTCGCGGCCCTCGTGCTGGTCGGCGCGGCCCGCGCCCAGAGCGGGCTGGTGCTACGTTACCAGTTGCTCGAACTCAAGGGCGGCGAGACCGGCTCGACCCGGGCTTACGCCATCAACAACACCGGCCAGGTGGTCGGGTACATCGAGGTGGGCGGCAAAAAGCACTCGGCGCACTGGCACAACCGCGTCACCACCGACCTGCACGGCACGGTCCACTACGACCTCCAGCACCCCTACCCCCTGTTCAATCAGGATTACAGCGAGGCCTTCGACATCTCGGACGCCGACCAGGTGATCGGCACCGCCCGCATCAGCATCGACTGCCCGCCCGACATCCTCATCACCAACGCCTTCATCGTCCGCCCCGCCGTCTTGACCGACCTGGCGACGCCTTACCCCGGCGACGCCCTGACCAACCTGCGGACGTTTGGCAACCCGTGCGACACGGCCTATGACAGCGCCGCGACGGGCGTGAGCAACAGCAACATCGTCGTCGGGTGGGCCGACCGCTCCGACGGCGTCACGCACGCCTTCCTGGTGCGGCCGATCGGCGGCCAGTTCTTCACCGATCAGAACGTCGATCTCGTCAACGACCTGATGATCGATCTCGGCACGCTCCAGGCGTCCGACCCCGTGAGCAGCGCCACGGCCGTAAACGACGACGGCGAGGTCACCGGTTATTCCTACACCACCGTCGGCGGCCGGGCGGCGTACCGCGCGTTCCTGCTCACCCCGCTCGACAACAACAACGACGGCGTGCCCGACCAGTGGTTCGTGGACGGCGGCGACGGCGCCAACGCCCTGATGATCGACCTCGGCACACTCGGCGGCTCCAATAGCTGGGGGCGGGCCATCAGCAACAGCGGGGTGATCGTGGGCGAGTCCGACCTCGACATGCCCACCGGCGAGCACTACACCCGCGCGTTCCGCTGGGCCAACGGGATCATGACCGACCTCGGCACCCTCCGCGACGACCCCAATCACGGCTTCAGCTCCGCGTCGGGCATTAACGACGACGGCGTCATCGTGGGCTGGGCCGAGAACGAGGCCCGCGAACGCCGGGCGTTCATCTGGCAACGCGGCCGCATGAAGGACTTGAACGAGCTCCTGTACCTGAAGACCGAGTCCGGTTCGACCGTCACTCCGTCGATCACCCTGACCGAGGCCCGCGACATCAATGACGACGGCCTCATCGTGGGCTGGGGCAGCGTCAAGGGCACCCAGGGCGCCACGACCCGCGGTTTCCTGCTCATCCCCACCTGGCTCGATCCGGCGGAACTCGAGGAAGACGAGAACAGCAGCCCCGGCGGGACCGACGGAACCGGGGGCAACTACAACGGCATCCCGGTCTTCGGGCCGCCCACGACGCCCGACAGCGGCGAGCCGAATCAGCCGAGCACGCCCACGACCCCGGGCTCGTCTTTCATGGGGCTGTGCGGCAGCGGCACGTTGACGGTGCTGCCGCTGACGATACTGGGTCTGTGTGGCCTGCGCTCCACCAGGCGGCATCGAACCCTCCGTTGCTAGGCTCGGCCCCAGTTCCTCCGTGACCTTTCGGAGCGCGACGGAGGGCGAAGCTCCTGCTGAGCCGCGGCTCGCCGGAAGGCTCGCCCTCCCCAGGTGCGCCGCTGTCGCGGCGCTGCTTCACCCGCCGGTCGGCCCCGGCGCGCCGGGGTCCCGCGGCAGGAATGCGGAGACATCCAGCCCGCTGGCCGCCTCGGAGTAACGCCGGGCGAAATCGGCCAGCGTCGCGGGGGTCACCAACTCGGAGGGGATGATCCGCGGGGCCCCCTGGCCATGGCGCAGCAGCGCGTCCGTCGCGGCCTCGACCGCCGCATAGCCGATGTCACCATCGAGCGGCCCCACCAGGGCGACCGCCTGCCCGTCGCCACCGGGCCGTCCCAGCCGTGACCACAGCACGGGGACCGCGGACAGCGTGGCGAAGCGGAAATCCGGGCTCACCTCGCGGACGTCGTGCTCCCACCCCGCCGGAGGACGCAGCCATAGGTTCGCGTCGAGCGTGATCACGAGCCCCACCCGCGGGTAGCGTTTCAGCAGGTCGGTCAGGACACGGTCACCCTGCCCGCCGGCGTCCGCGGCGCTGCCCTCCGCGAGCAACTTCATGTCGAACTGCCGGTGGGCCTTCTCCATGAAGCGCTGGTAGCAACGCGTCGCCAGCGTTCCGGTGCCGGCCGCGTGAACCAGCAGGTAGCTTTGTCGACCGGCGGCGATGCGCTCCAGATTGTCGCCGAGCAGTTCGGCGGCGGCCGGCAGGTCCGTCCCCACGTGTGCCGCGACGCGCGGGTCGTTCAGCTCCTGCCCCACCGTCACGATCAGCACGCGCTCACGGGCGATCCGATCGACCGCCGGTTGCCACCGCGGCGGTTCGTCCACGCACAAGCAGATGACGCCCGGCTTAAGCTCCAACGCCTGCTCCACGGTGGCCAGCAACGCCGCGGGCGTCGTGTCCGGCGGCGCCGGGCAGTGGACCCGCAGGATCGGCAGTCGGGCGGCATAGCGCTGGGCGCCGCCGCGAATTCCGGGCCATTGGGGGTCGGTTTCGCTCGGTCCGATCACCACGATAACCGCCCCCCGCACGTCTTGGGCCGCCTCCCCGACCGACCGGGCGTCCTGCTCGCACCCCACCGTGGTCCCGAGGATACCCAGGCAAGCCAGCGCCAGCCCTAGACGTGGCCGACCGAGCGCCCGGCCGCCCCCGCCGGCGTTGGCGCCCTCTCCACCCCTGGCCGATGATGGTATAATGGATAAGGTCATCGTTGTGAGACTATAGTCCCTCAGGCCCATGAGAGGTATTGGCATGTCGCGGCTCATGATAATCGCAACGGTGGCGCTGGCGCTGGGTGTCTCCTTGGCCGACGCGCAAACCGTGACGCAAACCTCCACGCAGACCTCAACCCAGACGCAAACCACCGACGCCAAGGATTTGACGACGGGCACGCCCCACGAAAACGCCGGCAGCGGTCGTGTCGCCGCCCGGGCACCGGGCACGTGGGTCAAGGCGGCCATCACGCGCCATTCGAAGATCATGGCCGAGCGCCTGACCGCCTCCCGCTTCGGGCAGTCGAGTACGGCGTCAAGCCAAAGCAGTAGTTCGCAGACTTCGACGAGCAGTCAGTCGGGCCTGAGCGGACTGGCCGGCCTCCTGAGTCTGGCCTCGCTGGGCTCTACAAGCGGGTTAAGCGGTCTGCTGAGCGGTCTGACGGGGACCACTTCCGGCACCGGCACGGGATTTCCCGCACCATCGAACGGCACCAGTTACACCCTGGACGACCTCATTCGCTTGGGGCAGATGTTCGGCGGCGGCACCCAGACCACGACGACGACCACCGGCAACACCACCACCGGCGGCAACACGACCGCCAAGTCGACGACGACCCAGACCAAGCAAGCCGCCACGGGTGGGGCGATCGGGCGGCTGCCGAAGCCTGAGCAGCGCTTCCAGCAGACCACGACGGGCACCACAACGACCGAGACCGATTTCAAGACGCGCTGGGCCAACGCCATGCTCCAGACGTTCTTCAGCGCGCTGACCCTCGGCCTTCAGTCGAGCCAGTTCATCGACCTCGTCAAAGACGCCTTGCGGCCGCTGGTCTTGCCGACGACGGAGAACAATGACGGCAACGGCTCCGGCAACGGCTCCGGCAACGGCTCGGGCAACGGTTCGGGCAATGGCTCCGGCAACGGCATCGAGGATATTGATCAAGTTGGGGGGGGCGGCGGGAGTTCCACGATCTGACGGGAGCGGACCTTCCCGCCCATTCCGCGCGGCGTGTTTATCCGGGTCCAGGGCTTCCGGAGTGCCGAGCTGAAACCCGCACGCCAGTGCGGGGCCGGGCGACCCACCGCTTGCGTGGTGGGTTCTGTCTTCTTTACGTCGTGGCACAAGTCGCGGACAATAACCGCGCCGCTTCGTCGAATCCCTCCGTGCCGAGCGCTGGGGCGGCAGGTGCGCCAATGGCCCGATTCTGCATGTTTGGCGGCCAGGACGGTCAGTTGCAACCGACGGAGAGCGTCCACGTGACGATCTTCGGCGGCGCCGAGTGGCGCCGCGCACCGACGGCGACGCACATCACGGAAACGCGACGCCAAACGGCCGGCTCGGTCGGCGGCATGGGCTACGTCTTCATCACCGTTTTCGGGGGGGCGGAAGTGATCTGGCCCACGCTGGTGGAGGAGTACCTGGCATTGCTCGATGCCGTTCGCACCGGGGCCCTGACCCTGGGCGATTGGGACGAGCACCTGGGACGCCGGGGCGGCCACACCGCGCTGCGCGTTCACGCGTTCACGCTGTTCGGCGCCTTCGACGGCGATGCACTGCCCAGCGAGGACAAGGAACTGGACGACCTGAGCGTCCACCAACACCTCGGGCACATTCCCGAAGCAGCCGTGCGGGTGCTCGTGCCGGCCATCGGGCAGCGCGGCGTCAGCCGGCTCGCCGCCGTGCGGCACGCGGTGGCCCTGACCGTGCAGGGGCCGAGAGATTGAGGGATTCAGGATACCCGTCAGAACCCCGCACGCCGGTGCGCGGCGAAGCGGCCCACCACTGGCCTGGTGGGTTCTGTTAACGGCTCCTGGGCGTTGCGGCGCGCCTCGGCTCCGCAGGAGCCTCGCCCTCCCGCACCGCGTGCTCGCGCCCGGCCATTCAATGGCAATCGCACGACACGAGAGGGCCCTCCCGGCTCGCCGGGGGGCTGCCCTCCCCTGCCGCAAGTCGCCCACGGCCCGTATAGTGTCGCCAACGAACGCATGAGCGAGTTGGACACCTGGACCGTCGTCAACACCAGCCCCGACGCCCACACCCTGGCGCAGTGGGAGAGCGTCTGCACCATCTCCAACGGCTACCTGGGTCTGCGCGGCCGGCTGGCCGAGCAGCGTGGCGGAACCTACCCCGGCACGTTGATTAACGGCGTGTTCGACGAGCTCGACGTGTTCGGGCAGCTTCGGTTGTCCGGCGAGGAGCGCCCCTACCTCGACCCGCGATACTTTGACGCCGCCGGCCGCAGCCCCGCCATCGCCAATCTGCCCGATCCCCTTGCGGTGCGTGCGTTCGTGGGCGAGTCGGAAGTCAGCGTGGGCCGCGGCGAGATCACCGGCTTCGCGCAAAGCCTGGATCTGCGGACCGGGCTGTACCGCTACCGGTTCGAGTATCGCGACGCGCAGGGTCATACCACACGCGTCGAGATGGAGCGCTTCGCCTGTCTCCGTCATGCCCACCGCGTCTTCATGCGTTACACGCTCACCCCCCTCGACCACGACGCGCCTGTACGCATCGAATCCGGGATCAGCGGCGACGTGCGCTCCAACCTCACCGGCGAGCGGGTGCTGCGAGTGACCGAACGCTGCGCCTGGCCACCGCCCCGCGTGCTGCTGACGGCGTATCTGCCCGCCCGCGAGCACACGGTGCAGGTCGGCGTGCATCACACGCTGCGGCGGGGGACCCCCAGCGAGGGGCCGATCGGCGTCAACTGGCACGATGCGGCGGCGACGCGCTACGTCTTCGCCCCGGCGCGCCGCGGTGAACCAATCACGCTCGAACGGGCCGTCGTCCTCGCCTGCTCCGAGGACCTGCGCCACGGGCTGCGGGTGGACCTGGGCGCCGAGCTGGACGCGGCGACGGCGCAGGGCTTCGACGCCGCCCTGGCCGAGCAGACGGTGACCTGGGCCGAGTCGTGGGCCCGCAGCGATGTTCAGATTGACGGGGACGACCCCGCCCAGCTCGGGCTGCGGTTCTGTCTGTACCACCTGCTGGCGGCGGCGCCCCGCTTCACCGATCGCCTGAGCGTGCCCGTGAAGCTGCTGTCGGGGGAGTTGTATCAGGGCAGCGTGTTCTACGACACCGAGCTATACGTCGTTCCGCTGTACACGTTCACCCAGCCGCCGCTCGCCCGCACCTGCCTCGATTTCCGCTGGGAGGGCCTGCGGGCCGGCCGCGAAACCGCGCGAAGCCTCGGCCTGGACGGCGCGAAGCTCGCGTGGCAGGCCGGCCCCCACGGCGAGGAGTGTCTGGGCCGCTGGTGGCGTTCGACCCACACGAACATCCACGTCAACGCGGATGTCGCCCACGCGCTGATGCAGTATGAACGCGCTACCAACGACGCGGCGTTTGTCGCCGAGCGCGGCATCGACCTGCTCGTCGAGACGGCCCGCTTCTTCGCGTCGCGCGCCACCCGCGACGCGGACCACGCCACCTTCGACCTGATCGGCGTCACGGGGCCGGACGAGGGGCACTTCGGCAGCGCCACCAACTTCTACACGAACCTCCTGGCCGCGCGAAGCCTGCGCTATGCGGTCGAGGTGCTCGCACACTTGGCGGCGTTGGATCCCGCGGCCCACGCGGCGGCGGTGCGCCGCCTGGGGTTGCGCGGCGACGAACCCGCCCGCTGGCGGGAGGTGGCCGCGGGGCTGCGCTGGGGGCAGGACGCCCCCACCGGCGTAATCGAGCAATGCGCCGGGTTCTTCGCCCTGCCCCGCTTGCCGACGGAACTGGCCGAGAAGCGCAAGACCGGCTACGTCAGCGTGGGTCGCTACCAGGCGCTGCTCCAGCCCGACGTGCTGCTGGCGTTGGCCCTGCGGCCGGATGACTTCGAGCTCCCCGTCCTGCGGGCCAACTGGGACTATTACAAAGACAAGAGCCTGAACTACTCGTCCGTGAGCTTCGCCGCCCACGCCCTCGTCGCCGCCGAGGTCGGCGACCTGGAGGAAGCCTACCGGCACTTCGTCATCACCACCGGGATGGACCTGGACGAAAGCTTGACCGGCCGACGCGATACGCACCTGGGGTTGCACGGGACGGCGGCCGGCGGCGCGTGGCGGTCCGCGGTGGAGGGCTTCGGCGGTTTTCGCCTGACGGACGCGGGCCCCCGCTTCCGCCCGCGGCTGCCCGCCCGTTGGGACCGCTTGCGGTTCAAGGTCGTGCTGCGCGGCGTCGAGATCACCGCCACGGTGACCCGCGACCAACTGGTGCTTCAGGCGGGGTCGCAACGCCGGGCCGAGGTCCCCGTCATGCTCGTCGGCCGGCCGGGGGTGCTCCGCGCCGGAGAAACGCTGGCGGTGGACTATCGGCTTTGACGCCGCTCGCCCCCTCCCACGTCGGCGACGCGGGGCTGTGTCGTCGTCAGATGCCCAGGCCCGGGTCGTCGAACGCTTCGGGCTGCGGTGGGGCGGCGGGACCGGCCGGGGCGACGGCGGGTGAGGGGCGGACCTTCAGAACGGGCGGGGTGATCGTGACCTGGTGCCCCGGTTCGACGTTTTGAGTCAGGAACACCGACCCGCCGACGATGCAGCCGTCGCCCAGGCGGGTCTCGCCGCCGAGCACGATGGCGTTGGCGTAGATCGTCACGCGGTGGCCGACGGTGGGGTGGCGCTTGTAGCCGCGGATCAGCCGGCCGCGCTCGTCCTTGGGGAACGACAGGGCGCCGAGCGTGACGCCCTGATACAACTTGACGTGGTCGCCGATGTCGGTCGTCTCGCCGATGACGACGCCGGTGCCGTGGTCGATGAAGAAGCAGCGGCCGATGCGGGCGCCGGGGTGGATGTCGATGCCGGTCAGCAAGTGGGCGTGCTCGGTCATGATCCGCGGCATGAGCGGCACGTTCATCTCGTACAGCTCGTGGGCGTAGCGGAACAGCGTGATGGCCAGGACCGCGGGGTAGGCGAGGATGACCTCGGCCAGACTGGTCGCGGCCGGGTCCCCGTCGTACGCGGCCTGCACGTCGTCCGCCAGCACGGCCCGCAGATCGGGGATGCGCTCCAGGAAGCGCGTGGCCAGCTCGGCGGCCTTGTCGCGGCAGGGCCGGGCGGCGTCGGCGGCATCGGGGCACTGGGTTTCGTGCTCGTGGCACAGGCATTGGAAGATCTGGTCGGTCAGTTGCTCCCAGAGGCGCGGCAGCAGTTCCCCGACGTGGTAGCTGATGTTGTAGCGCGTCAGGCCCTTGCGACCGTGGTAGCCCGGGTACGTCAGCTCCAGCAACGAATCACAGATTCCGACGATCGCGTCCCGCGATGGCAGGTACTTGCGGTCGATGTGCCGGGTGCGGTCGTCCGCCTGATAGCTCTTGACGATCCGCGCCACTAGCCGCGGCAGGGTCTCGTCGAGGTGAATCGCGTCCATAGGAGGCTCCAGATTCCCACGTGAGCCACTGTGCTGGCACAGTGGACCGTCCGGTGTGCCACTGCTCTTGAGCAGTCCGCTGCCCAGCCACGTCCACGGCCGGTGCGCAGCCCGGCCGCTACGGGGCGCGCCCGCCACGGCGGGCGAGACGCCCGCCCTCCCCCGTAGCGCCGGACCGAAGCCTGCCCGCCGTGGCGGGAGTCCGGCGCGGTCACATGTGCGGCACGACGCGCCCGCGGGCGTCGGTGCAGGTGATCTCCACCTGGTCCAGACTGAAGTTGGGGTCGGGGCGGATCGAGACGCTACGCCGGTACTTGGTCTCCAGCTCGTGAATCAGGGCCCGCTTGCGGTTCTGAAGCAAGTACGACACTTCCGGGGACACGGCCACCTCCACCATTCGGATGTGCTCGCGCGTGACGGCGAGCTGGAGCAGCCGCATCACGTCGAGCACGACCGACTCGGTGGTCTTGACCAGCCCGGTGCCGCGGCAATGGCGGCAGTCGCGGTAGATGCTGCGGGTCAGGCTGGCTCGTTGGCGCTGCCGGGTCATCTCGATCAGCCCGAACGAACTGGTGCGGAGCACCTTGGCCCGCTCCTTGTGCTTCTTCAGGTTCTCGATCAGGCGCCGCTCGATGTCGCGCCGGTGCGACTCCAGCCGCATGTCGATGAAGTCGCACACGATCACCCCGCCCAGGTCGCGTAAGCGAAGCTGCCGCGGAATCTCGTCGGCCGCCTCGCAGTTGATCTTGTACGCCGTGGCCTCCGCGTCGTCCTCCGTGCGGAAGCGACCGCTGTTCACGTCGATGGCCACCATGGCCTCGGTCTGGTCGATGACCAGCGAACCTCCACTCTTCAGGGGCACGTGCCGCGAGTGCAGCCGCTCCAGCTCGGCCTCGATCTTGTACTTATGGAAAATCGGCTCCGGGTCGGTGTAAATCACGACCAGGTCCTGCGAGCGCGGGCTGAAGATCGAGAGGAACTCCCGCGCCCGTTCCGCAACGTCGGCGTCATCGACGACGATGCGCTCGATGTCGTTGGTGAATACGTCGCGGATGGTGCGGATCACCAGGTCCGACTCGCGGTACAGCTCCGCCGGGGCCGCCTCGTTCTGAATCCGCTTCTCCACCGCCCGCCACAGCCGCGTCAGGTACGACAGGTCGTTCTGGAGTTCGCGTTTAGTGCGGTCCAGCGCGGCGGTCCGGGCGATGAAACCCATGCCCTCGGGCAGCTCGAGCTCAGCCAGCACGTCGCGGAGCTTGTCGCGCGAGGTGTCGTCCTCGATCCGCCGCGACACCCCCAAGCGGCGCATCCCGGGCATCATCACGAGGAAGCGGCCGGGGATACTGAGGTAGGTCGACAGGGTCGGGCCCTTGGTGCCGATGCCCTCCTTGGTGACCTGGACGAGCACCTGCTGGCCGCGCCGCAGGCAGCGCTGGATGGGGGGACGGTTTCGCCGCGGCATCTTGCGCCCAACGTTCTCGGTCGGGGAGCCGCCGTCGGGGAAATACTGCGGGTGCAGGTCGGAAATGTGGAGGAAACCGTTCTTGCCCTGGCCGAAGTCCACGAAGGCCGCCTGAATGCTGGGCTCGACGTTGGTGATTACACCCTTGTAGATGTTGCCGACGTGGTTCTCGGCGGCGGCCCGCTCCAGGTAGATCTCCTCAAGCCGGCCGTCACACAGGATCGCGATCCGGCATTCCTCGCGCTGCACGGTGTTGATGATCATCTCACGCCGGCCGGCAACGGGCTTGCTCTCCACCGTGGGCTCGGCTTCCGCCTCCTCGCCCACAACCGCCACCGCCGCCCCACCACGGTGGTTCTCGTCGGTATCGTGGCGTGAGCGCCGACCGCCGCGACGCCGGCGCCGCCGGCCTTTCTCTTTCGATGGCGCGCCGGCGTCGCGCTCTTCGTCCGTCGGGGCCGCCAGGGCCGCGGCCTCGTCCCCGTTGTCCGCTAGTTCCGCGGCGGGAGCTTCCGGTTCGAGCTCGTCGTGATCGGTTCCGTTGGCAAAGGTCTCCGCCCGGGCGGCCGCGGCATCCTCCAGCCACGGCGGCAGCTCCTCTTGCTCCCCCGCCAGCCCCGTCACGCCGTTGTAAGCAGCGGTGGGTCCCTCCTCGCGGGGCGGAGGTTCCGGCAAGTCCTCGCGCCGAGGGCGCCGCGCCTCCGGAGTTGGCCGACGCGGCTGACTCGGGGCCGGCGTCGCACCGGACGCCTCACGCCGGCGCTTGCGCCGCAAACGGCGTCGCTGGCTGCGGGACAAGTGGGGCTGCCCCGTTTCCGGACCGCCCACGCGGGTCGGTGGGCCCGGGGCCGCAGCCGGGGGAGCCTCGGCGACCTCCGACTCCGGCTCCAAGGCGGCTTCGGTCGGCGTCTCCGGAAGCGGCGGTGGCGGCAGAGTCGCCGGCGGCGCGACGGGGGGCGCTGCACTCGCGGGCGACCGTTTGGTCACCGCCGGCACGTCCAGGGTCGGCAGCCGCGTGGGAAACGGCGGCGGGGCGACGGCGGGGAAACGAATGACGATCGTCCCGTCGGCCTCCTTGATTTCTGCTTTGGATTCGCCCGGCCCCGCGAGTGTCGCGGTGGTCTCACCCGGGGCCTCGGTCGGTTTCCGATGGTCCCCGTCCGTCGTCTTTCTCGGCTTGCGGGAGCCGCGTCGGCGCGGCGCCTTCGTGGATTCATCAGCGGACGCCGCCGGCGCGGACGCGGTCGCCAGGGCTTCGTCGCCAGTCGCCACCGTGCCGGGCGTGTCGGCCTCGGTCAGTTGGTCCGTCGCCTCGGGCTTCCGCGCTCGCGGCCGACGGCCGCGGGGGGTCTTCTTCGTGCTCTTCTTCGTAACCAAGTCAGTTCCTTTCATCCGCCGCGGGCCCATAAGCGGGCCCCGTCGGCTCGCAGTCCCATTGGACGCCGGTCCGCCGCACCCGATGCTGATAGGCGTCGGCGGCCAGGCCCAACTCCGTGAGAATCTCGCTCGGCCGGGCGGTGCGCTGCTGGTGATAGCTCAGCATCAGGCGCAGACGTCGCCCGTCCACTTCCAAGTTGTCGATGTACGGTCGAATGTCGAGGCGTCGTCGCGGGCGGTCCGGACCGCAGTCCCGCTCGATGACAAGCTGGTCGCGCTCCAGCAGCCCACGGGCGACGGCGGCCAACCCCGCGAAGTCCACGGCGTCGAGCGACACCTCGAAACACGCCCGCCGGGGCTGGGGCACCCGGCGCAGCGTGGGGGAAACGACGCGCTCCAGCCGGCTGGCCGCGGGCCACTGCGCCTGCAACGCGTCGTACAGCCCGCGTGGTTCGACCGGCTGAGTCAGCAGCAGCCAGGCACATTGGGCGTCGGCCGCGGTGCCCACACTCCTCGGCACGGGCAGGCTCAGCCGGGGCTGCGGATTGAACCCGCGCGAGTACACCAGCGGCCAGCCGGCTCGGACAAGGGCGCGCGCGACCCAGCGCCGCTCGTCATGGTGCGACAAGAAACGCAAGTCGCCCGTGACGGTCCAGGTCACGACCACCGCCGTCCGCTCGGGCGCCGGGCCGCCCGCGTCCGTTGCCATCCTCGGCCGCTCCGCGACCATCAGCCCTCGTCCTCCTCTTCCTCCGGCAGGACGTGCCGATGCTCGTCACGCAGGAAGTTCAGGATCTGCCGGTCGGCGTCGAAACGGCTCACCCGCCGGAAGATCATCTCGCAGCGCTCCATCGTGGTCGCGCGAATGAGCTGTTTGACGGCGGGAATGTCCTTGGGGGCCATGGACAACCGGCGCAGCCCCAGGCCCAGCAGGAGCTGGCCGTAGATCGGGGCGCCGCCCATCTCCCCACACAGCGTCACCTCCACCTTGCGGCCGCGGGTGGCCCGCACCACCTGGTGAATAAGACGCAACACCGCCGGGTTGTGCGAACT
This sequence comes from Planctomycetota bacterium, assembly GCA_040755725.1. Taxonomy (GTDB): domain Bacteria; phylum Planctomycetota; class Phycisphaerae; order UBA1845; family Fen-1342; genus JBFMAI01. Next base: position 244,528 of record JBFMAI010000039.1, read on the forward strand.
GAACAGGTGCGCCACCCGTTCGTTCGCGCGGTCCACCGCCAGCGTGTACTGGGTCAGATCATTGGTCCCGATGCTGAGGAACGCCACCTCCCGGGCGAAGGCGTTGGCCAGCAAAGCGGCGGCGGGGGTCTCGACCATCATGCCGACCTTGAGGTCGCGCCGATAAGGCACGCCCTCTTCTTCAAGGTCTTCCATGACATCGGCCAACGCGGCCTTGGCCTGCCGCAGCTCCATGACGGTGGTAATCATCGGGAACATGACGCGCACGTCGCCGGCGACGGACGCTCGGAGAATGGCCCGCAGATGGGTCTTGAACAGGTCCAAGTGCAACAGGCAGTAGCGCACGGAGCGCAGACCGAGTACCGGGTTGTGGTCGCGTTGCGCCCCCATCGCCGGGGTCAGCTTGTCCGCCCCCAGGTCGATCGTGCGAATGACGAGCGGCCGGCCCTGGGCCGCCTCGGCGGCGGCGCGAAAGGCCTCGTATTGCTGCTCCTCGGTCGGCAGTCGCGGACTGGACAGGAACAGCAGCTCCGTGCGGTACAGGCCGACGCCTTCGGCCCCGAGCGCCAACGCCTCCGGAATGTCCTCCGGCACCTCGATGTTGGCCAGCAATTGGACGGACACGCCGTCCAGCGTGACCGCCGGCTCGTCCCGCAGACGCAAGAGCCGGTCGGTCTGGCGCGCGTGACGGCGCTGCATGCCGCGATAGCGGACGATGGTCGGCTCGTCGGGGGCGGCCACGACGATGCCGTTGGTCCCGTCGACGATCACCGTCTCCCCGCCCGACACGTCGGCGGTGATGTCGCTCAGGGCGACGACGGCGGGGATGCCCAGCATGCGGGCGATGATGGCCATGTGGGAGGTCTGCCCGCCGACGTTGATGGCGAAACCCAGGATGTGACGACGATCGAGCGAAACGGCCTGCGAGGGCGAGACGTCGTTGGCAACGATGACCACGGGCTCGGTCAGCCGCGTCATGTCCTCGCGGGCCCGCCCGAGAATGTGGCGCAGCACCCGCCGCTCGATGTCTGCCAGATCGCGCACCCGTTCCTTCAAGTACGGGTCGGCCACGTTGCGGAACAGGCGCTGCCGCTCGTTCATGGCCTGTCCGAAGGCGTAGGCCGCCGAGTAGTGCCGCCGTTCGATCAGCTCCACGACGCCCTCGCGCAGCTTGGGGTCGGCGATGAGCTGTTCGTGAAAGGCGAAGATGACGGCGGTCTTGTCCCCCAGCTTGCGCGCCGCGGCGATGCGCAGCTCGGCCACTTCCTGGCGCGCGGCCTCCAGGGCCGCGTCGAGGTTGCGGACCTGGGCGGCGCGCTGGGTGGGGTCGATGGTGCGATGCGGAATGCGGTACTCTTCCGTGTCCAGAACGAGCGCCGGTCCGATCGCCACCCCGGGCGAGGCGTTGATGCCTTTCTTTGTGATCATGGGCCGCGTTTTCCGCGGCGCTCGCGGCCCGCCGCTCTCCGGCGCGACCGCGTTGTGCCGTCATCCTCTTGGGAAGCGGGGGCAGCGCGCGACCCCACCGGTCGCGGTCACCGCCCAACCGCCGCTACGTTTCGCCAAATCCGGACTCGACCAGTCCGCACAGGGCCTCGACGAGCTGCTCCGCGTCGTCGCCGTCGGCCACAACCCGCACCTTGGTGCCCTGGGTCGCCACGAGCATGAGCATCTCCATCGGGCTCCGTCCGTCGGCCGTCCGGTCCGCGCAATGCACGGTGACGCCGGCCTTGAACCGCTGCGCGATGTCCACGAACTGCATGATGGGCCGGAAGTGCAGCCCCTCCTTGTTCGGAATCACGACCTCACGTTCAACCGCCACGCGTCAGTCCGTCCCGGCCGCCAAGGTCCCGTCCGCGAGCCGCCCGCTCACGACACCGGGGCCTTCTCGTCGGCCTCGTTGAGTAAGTCGAAAATCTTCTCCGTGTCGTCCGCTTGCCGCAGGAACCTGCGGAACTGCTCCTGCTGCAAGTGCCGGAAGATCAGGTCCATCGCCCGCAGGTGCTCCTCCGGCTGCTCCGACGGGCTGACAATCAGGAAGACGCTGTACACGGGCTGGCCGTCGAGCGAGCCGAAGTCGACGCCCCGCGCACTCCGTCCGACCGCGGCCACGATCCGCGGCAGCCCATCCACCTTCACATGGGGCACGGCCACCCCTTTGCCGAACCCCGTCGTCCCCCGCGTCCGCTCGCGCGTCACGATCGACCGCACGATGCCCTCGACCAGACTCTCGTCGATCAACTCCGCCTTCGCCAGCACCTCCACCAACTCGCGGATCACGCCGTTGCGGTCGGTCGAGCCCAGCTCGGCAACGATCGACTTCCGGTCAATCAGATCGAGCAGCTTCATGAACCTACTCTCCGAGGGCCGGTGCCCGCCACCCTTACATACCCGGGGCCGGACCGGCAGCTCGCGGCGGGTGCTTGCGGTTGCGGAGCCGTTCCTTGAAACGCCGCAACTGCTCTTCAATCTTGTCGAGCACGAGGTCCACGGCCGCGAACGCGTCCTCGTGCGCTTGCTGCGCCACAAACGGGGCCGAGCCGGCCGCGTGGACGATCATCTCCACCTGGTGCAGACCGTCTTTGCCCTCGACCACGATCTCGATGGACTGAATGCGGTCCAGGAAGCGCGGCAGCCGCTCGGCCTTCGTCACGCAATACTCTTTCAGCGCGTCGCTCACGCCCATGTGGCGTCCCGTGACCGAAATCTGCATGGTGCGCGCTCCTGTCTCGTCCAGCCGGCCGCCGACGGTCGGCGCCAATCAGATCGCGAACCGACCGGGCAGGCCCTCAGATACACAGCCTCCCCGCTCCCGCTCGCGATCGGAACGCGACCGGGTCACACCTGAGCGCCACGCCACCGTCTCGGACTTTCCACAACTCACGCGGGAATGTAGCCCATGCCCCGCGCCCCCGTCAAGGACGCAAGCCGGCGGACATCGCCCCGCGGCCCCGAGGTTGGAACTCGCCCCCGATGAAGAACTTGCGGCCCCCTGGGGGCACGCCGCTTGGTTGTCCAAGGGTGTTCGGCGGCGGGCGCGTGGCGGACCGCTCCGCGCACTGGAACCGCCCTCCCCCGACGCCCGTTCGCAACCGACCATCCGAGCAAGGCCGTTCCCCGGATTCATCCAAACAAGGCCGTGGATTGCCTGCGAACCAGGGTCGGCGCGACCCACACCTGCTGCGGCGCGTCCTGCCGCTCTTTCGTCACGCGCTGGATCAACAACGTCATGGCCCGCCGACCGGTTTCTTCGGCGGCCAGGTCGACGGTCGTGAGCGCCGGCCGGCAGCGCGTTCCCACCAGCTCGTTGCCGATGCCCATGAGGCCGATGTCCCGGCCGGGGACCCGACCAGCCTCCAGGCACAAGGCAAACAATTCCACGGCCAACAGGTCGTGATTGGCCACAATAGCGCGGACCCCGCCCAGACGCGACCGCACCTCGGCCAAGCGGTCGCCGCTGCCCGCCGGGGGGATATTCAGCGTGACGCCGGCCGGATCCACTCCGTGGGCCCCACAGATCTCGGCGAACCCCGCATGGCACAAGGCAGCCCCCGGTGAGCCGCTTTCGTTCACATACAAGACATTCGGCGCGGCGGCGGGCAGGACGTGACGGCCCGCCAAGCGCCCGGCCTCCTGATAATCCGGTCCCAGGACGTCGCCGCGACCATCGCTGGTGATGGCGGCGTTCACGCACGGCCGCTCGCCGAGGCTCTCGAGCACGCCGCGCACGAAGTCGGACGGCAAGGCCGACGCCATCAGGACACCGTCCACGCGCTCCGCAGCCATCGCCCGCAGGTGATCCAGCGCGCGCTCAGCATCGGCCCCCAGTTCGGAGATTTGGACGGCGTAGTGCTGCGGCCGCGCGGCTTCCAGGACGCCGCGCAGGTAACCCGTGGCGAAGGAACACCGCAGGTCGGCCACGACCACGGCGACTGCATAGCGGCGACCGGTGGCCAGGGACCGGGCGGCGTGGCTCGGGGCATAGTTAAGCTGCCGACACGCCTCCAGCACGCGCTGTTTCGTCTTGGGGCTGATGTCCGGGCGATCGTTCAGGGCACGCGATACTGTCCCCCGCGACAAGCCCGTGTGACGACTGATGTCTTCGATCGTTACTTTGCTCATGGCCCTACCCGCCCGGCTCGGTCCCAGCGCGAACAAGGATCCTCGCCGCCGTCCCGAATTGAAGCACGCTACCGCACCTGATCCTATTCTAGCCTATTCGGCCCAAGGTTCAAATAACTTATCGGGATATTCCGGCGGGCGGGTCGGGCGCGTGAGGGGGCACGCCCGAGGCGCTTCGGGGATAAGCTGCGTCGGACGAGGGGAGCGAACCTCCCGCCGAGCCGCAACTCGGCAGTTCCGGTCTGTCGGGAGCGGCCCACCCGGGGGGCGTTTGCCGGCCCGCTCATCCTGCGGCGGAACCTCGGCCCGCCGACTGTCGATGAACGCGCTTCTGCAGCGCGGTGCCCCGGGGGCGCTGCTATTCGTCTTCCGGTTCGGCCTCGCCCTCTATGGGCGGCGCTTCCTCGACCTCGACCGGCTTCTCCTCCACCGGGAGCTTCGGCAGTTGCTCCTTGGCCCGGGCCGCCGCGCGGGCCTTGGGGTGGGTGTCGAGGATACGCTGGTAGAACTCGCGCGCCTTGCCGTACATCTCGACCTTGGCAAAGCGCTCCGCGATGTCCAGCCAGCGATCGGCTTCCTCCTCCGCCCACAAGGTGCGGATCGTCTCCTGAATCTGCTTGTCGCCCTGGATCCGCTCGATCGCCTGCTCGGCGGCCTTGCTGGCGTCCGTGTCCCCGTAGTCCTCGATCGCCTGCCGGTAGACCTTTAGGGCCTCGAGGTACCGCCGCCCGGCCTCGTGGTCCGCCGCCTGGTCCAGCAGCAGCTCGCCGCGGGCGTTGTCCAGCGCTTTGCGCACCTTGGGCTTGAGGTCGCGGGTACCCATCAGGCGACCGATCTCGGTGTCCGCCGCGGCGCCGGTATCGGTGCCCGCGAAACGCACGCTGAGCTCCGCGAGGATGCGAATGGCCTTGTCGTACTGCTCCTCGTGGGCCGCGTCCTGGGCCTCGACCAGCCACTTCCGGGCGGATTCGTCGATCTGCCGCAGCAGGTCCGCCGCCGCCTTGCCCACCGAGCTCTCGGCCTCCGCCACCTTCCGAACGTCCAGCACCAGGGTGTACGCCTTGCCATACGCCCCCTTGCGGTGTTCGTTCCGCGCCCGCTCGAAACGGTCCTTCAGTGACTGTGAATCCGATCCGGCCGGCGGCGTCCGGCGAATCTGGGCCGCGATCTTCTCTTCCAGCTCCTCTCGCGGGTGAAATCGGTTGACCAGCCGCCCGGACGTATCCAGCAGATAGACCTTCGGGAACGACGACACCTGGTACCGCTCGTCCGTCGGCGCGCCGAAGCCGACGATGAACCGCACATCCTTGCCGCGGACGGTGGACTCGGCAGCCTCCTTCTTCTGCGGCGTCAGCCCGACGAACGCGACGCCGCGATTGGCGAATGTCCGATGGGCCTTGACGACGATGGGGATCGTGTCGGCGGAGGCATCGTCGGTACGGAAGAAGAACACGACGACGACCTGCTCGCGGAAACGCTGCAACCGGGGCCGGCCTTCGAAGTTGGCCCATTCCGAGGCGGCCAGCTCGGGGAACGACTCGCCCAGAATGGCCTTGGTGGGGCCACTGGGCGCGGCGCTCTCGGGTTCGTTGTCCGGGGGATCCTCTTGGGCCGACGCGTTGACGCAGAGAAACAGCGCGGACAGCAGCGCGGACGGCAGCCCGGCTCGCCACCAATCGGATCGCATAGTTCGACTCCTCGGACGGGACGCGACGCGGGAAGTTCCCGGGGCATTGGACAGCTTACCGACCCGCCCTTGGGCTGCCAACGACCAGGCGGGCGGGCCCACGATCATCCGCGGTGCGACCCAACGGACCGGGCCCGCTCCCGGCGACCTGGAGAGCCGTCCTACGAGGGGGCTCAGCCGCCGTTTTTGCCATTGCAGCCAAACACGCACTTGCGGTAAAATAAGGGACAACGGGTCGGCGATTAGCATATGCCGGTGGGGTGGCCGGATGAGCGACGGGCCTAACAAATCCACGTCACGCGCTCGACGGGCCCCGGTGGACCGCCAGGGTACCCCGAGCATCTCGAAAGGACTAGCGCCGTGTTTGCCGCGGGTCAGCGGCCGCACCGGGCCGCATCCAGAGTCTGTACTTGTGCCGTGATGGTCGTCGTGGGCTGGCTGGTTGCGGCCGGCCACGCCGAGGACGTGATCAACTGGGGGCCCACGCAGTACGCCGAGACTCAGACGCTCTACCGGGACAGTCTCGAGTACCTGGAGGCCGACGACTGGTGGGGGGCGAGGTTCAATCTGAGCACCGACGCGCTGGAGGTCTCGGCCAAGTTCTGGCGGGGCGAGAACTTCAACGACAACACGACGATCGTGTACGCAGAGGTGCGGTCGGCCAGCCCGCCCTACAGCGTCGTGCCCGGCTGGTCGAAGGCCTTCGACCTGAAGGGGTTGACGGGCGCGGGGCCGGGCGGGGAATGGCGCAGCGTGGAGATGGTCCAGTTGGGCGGGGAGCTGAACGGCACGTATTGGGTCTGCATTCGGGCGGCGGGGACCGTGCCGGCGCGCGCTGTCCTCAATTACTATGAGATGGACCCCAGCGCGACGTGGGACCCGCTCACCGGACGCTATGTCGAATGGGATGGTCTGATCTACCGGGCGGCCCACGGTAGTGCGGATACCAACATGGGGGATGCGTTCATCCGCATTCGCCAGAAGCTCGGCTACAACGGCAAACCGACGGCTTTCATTGACAGCATCGCGCCAAACCCCGCGGTGGCGGGTCAGGTCGTTTCGTTCGACGGTCATGGCGAGGACAGCGGGTCGATCATGGCTTACGAGTGGTCGCTGGCCGACGGCACCTTGCTGAGCACGAACAAGGCATTCAATCGCGTTTTCCAGGTCGGAGTATACACCGTTCGCTTCCGGGTACGTGATGACCTGGTTTGTTGGTCGAACTACGTTACCAAGGAGTTGCAGGTCGAGGCGGCTACACCGCCGACGATCGGCGACCTGCGCGACGGCGGCGGCACGGATCGGCTGGGCAACTTCATCGCCGGCCTGCCGATCACCGTCAAGAACACGTACTCGGTCCGTGTGGACCCCGGCAGCTTCGCCGCCGACCACGTGATCTTCAAGATCGCCAAACAGGGCGGGGGGATTCAACGCGAGGTCAACACGCAGACGCACGTAGGCAACCGCTGGTACGCGGAATTCACCGTGAGCGACCTGCCAGTAGGGCTGTACACGGCGAGTGCGACGGCCTACGACGCGCTCTCCAACCCGTCGGCCACCGTCACCAAGAACTTCGCCATGCTGTCGCGACCGTCGTGGTGGTACCAGAACTGGGTGGGGGACGACTCCGTGAGCTGGAACGGTCAGAGTCGTGAGTACACGTTTACGTGTTGGATCTACTATTACCCGCCGTTGTGGTGGCAACAGGACATCAACTTCGACCCCCTTGGCACACTGGAGAACTCGGCCGGGTTGCGCATCGACGTGCGCGAGAAGTACCTCGGGCTGACAGACGCCTGGACACACCAGGCCAACGGCGGACTCCGCGCAACCCTGCTGGGGCAGCGCGTCCTGGATGAGCCGTTCGATATCTCTTGGAACAACGCGCAAGCACGATATCAATGGGCCTGGGATTCCGGTACGATCCTCGATTACTCCACTACCCTTTTCGATGCCACCGTATTCGAGGGCTGGGTCTACGGAGTTGTACACGTCAGTGTGAGGGTCTGTGTTGACTTCGGCATCGACGCCAGCCTGACCGTGGATGGGGTTATCAAGAACGACCTTGACCCTGAGAACCTCTGCATTACGCCGACCGTCGGCGCCGAGGTGCCGATCACGGGCGAAGTCACAATCTACTGGGGTGTGGCCAGTGCCGGTTTCCAGGCCACGCCGCGCTTCGAGTATGACGTTCCTGTCTGCTACTCCTTCAGCCAGGGTGGCGTGTACCTCCCGGGACCATGCATCCGCTTCCGGGCCACGGCCCACGCTTGGTTGGACATCGCCTGGGGTTACGGGCACTGGGACACCGGGGAGTACACCCTGGCACAAGCGCAGTGGGGCAGTGGGTGTGACAAGCTCTTCTGGGTTGGGCCGCGCGGGCGGGCCGATCCGCCGTCGCCGTTCCAAAGCCCGCGCATCGCGTCCGACGGCCAGGGCAACGCCCTGTGCGTGTGGATTCACGACCACAACAGCGGGACGCCGTCGCCCAGTCCGGATGTCTACTACTCGTACTACGACGCCAACTTGGCGGTGTGGAGCGTACCGAAGGCGGTGGCGATGACACCGCTGTTTGAGACGGACCCGCGCGTCGTCTTTACCGGCCAGAAGAAGGCGTTGCTGGTCGTGACGCAGAACCAGCTCACTCAACAGCAATGCGAGAACATGCCGGCGCAACCGCCTTACCAGATTCACGAGGCCATCGTGGCCGAACAGGAACTTGTCTCGTACACCTACGACGGCGCGCTGGACTTGTGGACCCCGCGCGGCATGGTGAAGACGGATCCGCCCGGGATAATGAATGGCGCCCGCGGCGACGGCCGCGCCGAACTGGCCGCGGCCTCCGACGGCTCCGGACAAACGATCGTGGTTTGGGTGCGCGATCCCGACGGACACCTGCCGGATGCTCCGCCGCCGCAGGGCGACGGGGAAGTCTGCGACACGGAGATTTGGGCCGCCCGCTGGCTCGGCGCCGGGTGGGCGCCGGCGCAACGCTTGTCGGCACCGGGCGTCGGCTGCGTCGATCCCGACGTCGCCTACGACATCTCCGGCAACGGCAACGCCGCCTGCGTGTGGGTTTGCGACCAAGACGGCCAGATGTATGGCAACGGCGACCGGACGATTGAGTACGCGTACTTCAAGAAGAGCCCCGGCGTCTGGCTGCCCGGCCCGATGCCTGCCGTGCAGGGCATGCCCGGCGTGCTCTGGCCCACCGTCTGCTTTGACATGTTTGACCAGCCGGTTGTGGTGTTCACGCAACGCGGCCCCGGCGACGGCAAGCTGCCCAGCGGGGCCTGGTATGGCGAGGGCGTGCACGACTACCTGTTCTCCGCGTGCTCGACACCACCCGGCGCCTACCCGTTCGCGTTCGACAAGGTGCAACCGGTCGGCGGACCGTTCCAGAACCGGGCCCAGTGGCCGCGGCTCACCGTCGGCTGGACGCCGCAGGGGCCGCGCGGCTTCGTCGGCTGTCGCTCGTTCAAGGGTCTGGGCGCCGACGGTTACGGCGGCGACCTGGGGATCACTCTCAAGGACCTGGAGTCCACCACGCCGTTCGACGTGTTCCCAAGCCCCACGTTCTTCACGCGGGACGCCGAAGTGGACTGGCAGGTGGACCTCGACGCGGACAACCACTTCGGGCTGTTGCGGGCGGTGTGGGTGCGCCCGTCCGAGACCAACCCCACCGCGCCCTTCGGCCAGGGATTTGACGGCATCATGCTCCTGGAAGTGCCGCTCGGGCCGGACGTAAGCGTCACGGCCGAGCACATCGGCGTGTCCTGCCCGTATCCGCAGTCGGGCCAGGTGGTCAGCCTGATGGCCCGGGTGCGCAACACGGGCGACCAGAATGCGTGGAACGTGCCGGTTGCCTTCTACCTGGACCAAGTGTCGCCGGGGAATCTGGTCGGGACCGCGGCGGTTCCGTATTCCGGGTATCACCACTTGAACCCGGTCAGCGTCGCGTGGCAAGCCGACGGCCGGTCGCACGACCTCATCGTCGTGGTTGACCCACAGAATGCCATTCACGAAGTGAACGAAGAGAACAACGTCGCCCAGCTCTCCTTCGTGGCCATGGCGCCGCCGGCGGACCTGGCGCTGACGGCGGACGTCGCCAATCATGAACTGGCCCTGGCGTGGTTGCCGCCCGAAAGTGTCGATCCCGCGGCGCCCCACGCGCCCATCTATCGCGTATATCGCGACATCGGCGCGGGCTACCAGCAGGTCGCCGAGGTGGCCGGGACCAGCTACCGCGACGGGACCGTTGCGGCGGCGAGCTACAGAGTGACGGCGGTGAGCGACGGCGGGGCCGAGTCGGCGGCCGCCGGTCCGGTGTCCGGCGCCGTGCCGGTTATCCTGGATAATAACATCATCCGGGCCACGTTCAACGACTATGGCACGAGCGGCCGCCGGTTCCCCTACGCCAGCGGCGTGTCGGCCGACATCGCGTGGCTGCCGCTGATGGAAGGCACGCAGGCGTATAGCTGGGAGGGCAACCTGTGGTACGACGGGACCAACCACCTGCTCAACGACCCCAGTCAGTTCAGCGTGGTGTCGCCGCTGCACGTGGACGGGCCGGCGCTGGCCTCGACCACGCGGAACAACGAGTTCCAAGTCGTGGCCACCCACAGCCTCGCTGGGGCAACGCTCACGACGCAGCTTCAGGTGACCAACCTCTCCGGCCGCGTGCTCAACAACGTCTATCTGGCCTGGATGCTCGACGGCGACTTGGCGCTGCCCGACCCTGATCCCATCTGCTCCAGTTTCCCGTGGATCGGCTTCGGGAGCGGACGCTGGGACGGCGCAGCGGGCGCCGGGGCGCAGAACAACCTGAACTACGCCGCCGGGATCGTCCCGCCCACCGCAGCCCTCGCCCACAGCGCACGGATGGACGGCGTTGTGGCCCCGACGTCCTGGAGCGCGTGCAACCCATCCGGTTTTGAGGGCCGCACGTGCGACTTCACCGGCGTCAACCTCGGCGACCCGCGCTACCTCTTCCAGCAGCCGTTTGACAACACCGTCGGCTGCGTCGGGTTCGACCAGGACTTGTCCCTGATTACGGCGTTCGCCGTGACCGCCTGGAACCCGGGCGTTTCGCACACGTTTACCTACACGCTGACGTTCCACCGCCCCGGCGACGTGGAGGCCGACGGTCTCATCAGCTTCAGCGACTTCGCCAGTTTGCAGAACTGCCTGCACGGGCCGCACGCCGGACCGGTCAGCGCCGCTTGTACGACGTTCGACTTCCAGTGTGACGACGACGTCGATCTGGAGGATTTCGCCGATTTCCAGCGGTTGTTCGGCGAGTAATGGCTCGTCCGTCGGCGGCGGCCAGGGCGGCTACCGCCGAAGCCCGCTGAACGCCGCGATCGCGCGTTGCCGGGCCGCCGCATGGTCGCACAGCGGCGCGGGATAGCGCCATTCTTGGTGCGCCGACGGCCGCAGCGCCGATGGATCGTGAATTGCGGGCCCGTCGAGCCCGCTCAGCTCCGGCACCCACTGCCGGATGAACTCGCCCTGCGGGTCGAACCTCCGCGACTGCGCGTAGGGATTGAAGATGCGGAAATACGGGGCGGCGTCGGTACCCGTCGAGGCCGACCACTGCCAGCCGCCGTTGTTGCTGGCCAGGTCACCGTCGATGAGCTGCCGCATGAAGTGCCGCTCGCCCCAGCGCCAGTCGATGAGCAGGTCCTTGGTCAGGAACATGGCGACGATCATCCGCAGGCGGTTGTGCATCCACCCCGTCGCCGCGAGCTGCCGCATCGCCGCATCGACGATCGGCACGCCGGTCCGGCCCTCACACCACGCGCGGAAGTCGTCCTCGTCGGTCCGCCACGGTACGCGCTCGGTTTCCACCTTGAACGCCCGGTTCATGCTGACGCGCGGGAAGCCGACCAGCACATGCCGGTAGAATTCGCGCCACACCAGCTCGCGGATCCACGTCGCCGGGCCGGCAGTACCCGCCGTCAGCGGGCCCCCGTTGGCCTCCCGCGCTTCGGCCAGACACTGCCGCGGCGACAGGACACCGAGCGTCAAATAGGGTGACAGGCGGCTCGTGCCGTCCACCGCGGGGAAATCGCGGAGTTTCTTGTAATGGCCGATCTGCTCATCGATGAACTCGCCCAACCGACGCTGGGCGACGCGCTCGCCGGCCGGCCAGAGATCCGGGCGTCCGCGGCTGAGCACAAAACCGGGCAGATTCTCGGGAATCGGGTCGGCGGCACAGGCCATTTGCGGCTGGCGACGCGGTGTCGGCAGCGGCTCAGCGCCATGCTCCTCGACCCACGCCCCCCAGGCCCGCGCGAAGGGCGTGAAGACCGCGTAGAACGTGTTCTGTTTCGTCCGAACAGCGTTCGGCGGCACGATGGTCTGATCGTCGAACGTCCGCACCGCGAGACCGGCCTGCTCGAACGCCTGGGCCACGGCCGCGTCACGCCGGGCCTCGTTCACCTCGTACTCGCGGTTGAAATACAGCGCGTCGCAGCGTAACTCGCGGGCTAGCGTCAGGAGGGCTTGCGGCACGTCGGCAAATCGGTGTGCGCTGGGAGCGCCCGGCCGAACCCCGCACGCCAGTGCGGGGCCAGGCGTCCCGCCCCTCGCGTGACGGGTTCTGTCAGCAGACCTGAGGATTCGCAGGGGGATATTGAGCCGTTTCAGCCGCTCCGACAGGCACGCCAGATTGCGCAGCAGGAACTCGACCTTGATGTCGGCCCAATCGTGCTCCTGCCACTGCCGCGCCGAGATCACGAAAGCCGCCACGACGCCCCGGTCGGCGTCGCGCACCGCCTGGTCGAGGGCGCGGTTGTCGTCCGCCCGTAGGTCGCTGCGAAACCACACGAGGGACCGCATCGATCACTCCGTACGCGCTGGCGTGCCCGCTGGCACGCCGGCCATTCGCTCGGCCGTCCGCCGGATGCCCGACAGAAGGCTGTCGAACACGAAATGGTGCAACGGCACAACCGCGTACCAGTAGGCCAGGCCGGCCAGGCCGCGCGGCTTGAAACGGGCGGTCTGTGTCAGTCGGCAGTGTTGTCCACCCGGCAGTGGCACGATGTCAAACTCGAGCTGGGCGACGCCGGGCAGCTTCATTTCCGCCCTTAGTTCCAGCCGCCGGCCCGGCTGGAGGTCGGTCACACGCCAGAAGTCCAGCGCCTCGCCGTGGACCAACCGATCGGGGTGGCGACGGCCACGGCGCAACCCCGGTCCGCCGATGAGCCGATCCAGACGACCGCGCAAGCGCCACAACCAGTCGCCACCGTAGTAGCCGCGCTGGCCGCCGATGCCGCAGACGGCGTCGTAAGCCACGAGGGGTGGCGCTGCGACCGCGGTGCTGCGTTGGTCGGTGAAGACCGTGCCCCCCGACCAGTCCGGATCGCCGGGCAGTGGACCGGCGTCACTCCAGGCCGTCTCGACGTCGCCGCGCGCTGTTTGTCCCAGCGCGGCGTCGATCGCCTCACGTACCGTCAACCGCGGGCCGGGCATGAGTCGCACGGCGTCATCATTGCGGCACACGACGCGGTTGCGCAGCCCCTCCGCCAGTGGCCGCGCGATGTGGCGATCGATCGGCGTGACGAGGTGAATCCACAGCGAGCTCAGGCGCGGCGTCAGCACCGGCACGGGAATGATCAGGCGGGGACGCAGCCCGCGGGCCTCCGCCATCATCTGCATGAGGTGCCGGTAGGTCAGTACGTCCGGGCCACCAATCGCCAGCGTGCGGCCGACCGTCGTGGGCGTCGTCAGACACGCGACGAGATAGCGCAGCACGTCGTGAATGGCGATGGGTTGGCACTCGGTATCGACCCACCGCGGCGTGAGCATGATTGGCAGCCGTTCAACCAGATAACGCAGAATCTCAAACGACGCCGAGCCGGACCCGATGATCATGGCGGCCCGCAGGACGGTGACGGGGACCGGCCCGGCCGCCAAGGCCGCCTCCGTCTCGCGCCGTGAGGTCAAGTGTTCGCTGAGGTCCGGGCCGGTTTCACCCAGTCCCCCCAGATAGATGATGCGTTCCAGGCCAGCCTCTTCGGCGGCGTGGGCGAACCCGCGGGCAAGCTGGCGGTCGCGCTGACGATAGGCCGGCCCGACCGCCATCATCGAATGCACCAGGTAGTACGCTGCCGCGCAGCCGCGCATGGCTTCGCTCAACAGCCCGACGTCGCCCACATCACCCTCGATCAGGGTGACGCCGGCGTGGGAGGCCCAGGGCCGTCCGCGCAGCTTCGCCGCGCAGCGGACCACACATCGCACGCGGTAGCCGGCTGCCAACAGCCGCGGAACCAGTCGCCCGCCGACGTAGCCCGAAGCTCCCGTCACCAGGACGGGCCGGGCGGGTTTGTCGTTGTCGGCGGTAGCGAACATGGCTCACTCCGTCGCGGCCCCGAGCAGATGCCGCAGCGCGTCGTCCAGTTGCGGATGCCGAAAACGATAGCCCGTCCGCGTCAGCACGGCCGGCACGGCCCGCGTGCTGCACAAAATCGCTTCGTCCGCCATTTGACCGAAGGCCAATGTCGCGGCCCACCGCGGCACGCGCAGCACCGCCGGCCGTCGCAGCACGCGCGCCAGCGCGCGGGTCAGCTCGCAATTCGTGACGGCGTGCGGGGCGACCACGTTGACCGGGCCGGTGAGGTGCTTGTTCATCAGCGCGTGGTAGATGGCGCCGATGGCATCATCAATCGAGATCCAGCTCACGTACTGCCGTCCGCTACCAACCGGCCCGCCCAGCCCCATCTTGAACACCGGCAGCAGTCGCGCCAGCATCCCCCCCGCCGGCGACAGCACCACCCCGAAGCGAAGACCCACCCACCGCATGCCCATTCGGCCCGCCGCCGCGGCTTGCGTCTCCCACGCCCGGCAGACGGCGGGCAGGAACCCCCGCGCGTTCCACAGCACGTTGTTTTCGCTCAACGCCTCGTCGCCCCGGTCGCCGTAGATGCCAACGGCCGACGCGCACAGGAACGCCCGGGGCGGATTCGGCAGCTCCGCCAACGAGCGCAGCAGGCCACGCGTGCTTTCGATGCGACTCTGACGCAGGACGGCACGCCGCCGTTGCGTCCAGCGTCCGGCGGCAATGTTCTCGCCGGCCAGATGCACCACAGCGTCGCTGCCCTCCAGTCGCTCCTTGTCGATCACGCCGGCGACCGGTTCCCACCGGGCTTCGTCGGGCGTGGTGGCTGCGCGTCGCACCAGACGCACGACGTGGTGCCCCCCCGTGGTCAGCAAGGCACACAGGACGCGCCCGAGCAATCCGCCGGCGCCGCTGACGGCCACGACGAGCCGACGGTGATCGCGACAGGCGGCATGAAGTTGAAGATCGTCAAGCGTGGTGCGATGGCGATAGGCGAACAGACGTTCCAGATCGCGCCGTAGACCGCGCCCCAGAAACCGGCCGAGCGGTCCCAGCGGCAGCTCGCATTCAATCTCGTCGCGCAACCGGCACTCCGTACTCGCGACGGGGATGAACTCGTGCGTGTGCTCCCAGCGGCGGAATGGTCCCGACACCTGCACATCGCGGAATTGACGACCCCCGATGTGGTCACGGTGTTCCAGCGTCCAGCGCAGCCGCAGCGGCCCAGCCCGCACCCGGAGCGTCACGCGATCGCCGTCGCGGATGCCCCCGGTCCGCTCGACAATCTCGACGCGCTGCCACGGCGGCAACAGCCGCTCGAAGGCGCCCGGACGCGTGTGCCACGCGAACGCCTCGTCCGCCCCCACGGGCAGCCGCGTCTCCATCGTGAACCGCTGGATGCTCACGTTGGCCTCCGGCTTCGTCGGACCGCAGCCTAAGCCGCCCGCGTGACGGCCGTCAACGCGACGGCCACGCAACACACCGAGGCTGTCCATGAACTCCCCTCCCTTCCAGGGAGGGGTTGGGGGAGGGTCGTGTTCCTCGGCGGAGAGGGTTCTCTCGATTCTCTAGTTTCTGTGTGTCCGCGTTGCGGGGTAGTTTCACCGTCGTTGACCGCAGCCCCATCAACGAACCACCCACGGGCGGGGCCCGTGGGTGGTCGGAAGGGGCCGAGGCCGGTTACGCACTCGGCGTCGTGGGTGATGCGCATCGTGGCCGCAACCGGCGTGGCGGGGTTACGCCATCGCGGGGGTCAGCTTCCACCGCCGCTGGATCGCCCGGACCGACACGGCCTGATACACCGCCGCCAAACCGACCAGGGCATAAACCACCTTGGCGAGCAGGGCCGTGTTGCCGCCCAGCAGCGTCGCCACCAGGTCGAACTCCAGCACGCCCCACAGGCCCCAATTCAAACCACCAACCACCAGCAACACCGCAGCAATCACGTCGATCGTCTTCATGACTTTCTCCTCGTCCAATCATGTCCATCGCACGGTTTCAAGTCGTCGTCGTCACGCGCTACTGAGGCAGAATGACCTCATCAATCACGTGGATCACGCCATTCGAGGCGTCCAAGTCCGTCTGGAGCAGCCTTGCTCCGTTGACCTTGGCCTGGCCGCCGGCGGACGCCACGACGATCTCCTGACCGAGCAGGGTCTTCGCCTTGCCCGCGGCCAACGCGTCCGTCGAGTACACCCGACCGGACACGACGTGGTACTTCAGGATGTTCGCGAGCTGGTCTCTGTTCTCCGGCTTGAGCAGGTTCTCCAGCGTGCCGGCCGGCAGCTTGGCGAACGCCTCGTCGGTCGGGGCGAACACGGTCAACGGGCCGCCGTTGGCCAGCGTGTCCGCCAGCCCCGCCTTCGTGGCCGCCGTCAGCAGCGTGTTGAACTTCGCCGCACCCTGGGCGGTCTCGACGATGTTCTTGGTGCTCGGCAAGACGACGGCGTCAATCACGTGAATCACGCCGTTGCGCGCGCCCACGTCGGCCTTGACCACGCGGGCCTTGTCGACGCGCACCGCGCCGTCCTTGGCCGCAAACTGCAAGCGCTGCCCGTTCAGCGTCGCGGCCCCGCTCCGCCCGCTCACGTCCGCCGCGGCCAGCCTGCCGCTCACGACGTGGTACTTAAGGATGCCCTGCAAGAGCTCCTTGTTCTCGGGCCTGAGCAGATTGTCCAGCGTGCCCGCCGGCAGGGCAGCGAAGGCCTCGTCCGTCGGCGCAAAGACCGTGTACGGCCCGTCACCCTGGAGGGCACCCTTGAGCCCGGCCGCGTCAATCGCCGCCAGAAGCGTCTTGAACGACCCGGCCGACGCGGCGACCTCGAGAATGCCCCCGCTCGTCCCGTGGGCCGCCGTGGCCTTCGGGGCGTCGCCACACTGCGCCGCCGCCACGCCCGCCCCGGCCGCCGCTACGATCAACCCACACACCAAGTTCAATTTCACGTTCGCTGCCTTCATCTTCGATCTCCAATCCCGCCCGTTTGCCCGACACCTTCACAACCGGACGCGACGCCCACGCGTCACGCCCTCTGCACGGCCCTTCAGGACCGACCCAAGAGCCTCAGAATCTCATTTCGAGCGGCGGCGTCCGCTTCGAACACCCCGCGTGCCGCCGTCGTCAACGTGGTGCTGCCCGTCTTGCCCACGCCCCGCATGGCCATGCACATGTGCTGCGCTTCGACGACCACCAGGGCACCAGACGGTCGCAGGTGCCGCATCAACGCGTCGGCGACCTGCCCCGTCAGCCGCTCCTGCACCTGCGGTCGCCTGGCGAACACCTCGACCGTCCGCGCCAACTTGGAAAGGCCGACCACGCGACCGCCCGCCGGCCGATAGGCCACGTGCGCCTGCCCGAAGAAAGGCAGCAGGTGGTGCTCGCACACGCTGAAGAACTCGATGCCCCGCACGATCACATCGCCCTCGGTTGCCTCCTCAAAAACGGTTCCTAGCGGGGCGGCGGGGTCCTGCCGCAAACCGGCGAAGAGGTCCCGATACGCACGGGCCACGCGCGCGGGCGTGTCGAGGAGTCCATCCCGATCCGGGTTCTCGCCAATCGCCAGCAGGATTTCCCGCACCGCCCGCTCAATACGATCCAGGTCTACTGCGCGTCTGCGGTCCGGAAACCGAATTATGCGCCGCTCGTCAGCTTCCCGGGCCAACAGCCCTACGGGGTCAGGCATGTACGCCGTCGTTGTCATGGTGGTCACCTTATTTTCGCTCAAGTCGTTCATTTCACCCAGTAGTATTTCCGCAGATGCCGACAAAGTCAAATCCGGCCCTGGGCAATATTTCTATAAACTATTTCTGTTCAGCATATTATGCGATTATTGTCCAGTGCGCGATTTGCACGATTAACCTGAATACGTTATAATCGCCTAAAACGTCCGCCAGAGATGGGATACAACCGGAACCGCAGCGCCGCTCGCATAAATGCAGTACTAAAAGGACGTTACTTCGGGAGCCCGTACGTGAAGCCGATCCTATCCCCCAAGGAGCTCGCCGACGCCATCGGCGTCAGCGAGTCGTCGCTCAAACGTTGGGCCGACAGCGGAAAGGTTCGAGTGTCCCGGACGGCCGGGGGACACCGACGCATTCACATCGCCGAAGCCGTTCGCTTCATTCGCGAGACGGGTTCGCCCGTCGTCCGCCCCGACATCCTCGGACTACCGGACATGGGGGCCATCCAAGCCGACCTGTCGCGGGGGGACACCCCGGAGGAAATGCTGTTCAACTACCTAAGTGTCGGCGACGCCCCGCGGGCCCGCGGGCTAATCATGTCGCTGTACCTGTCCGGCGACGGCGTCGCGGCCATCGCGGATGGACCAATCCGGAACGCGATGCGGCGTCTGGGTGAACTATGGGAGCACGACCCCGCGGGCATCTTCATCGAGCACCGCGCGACCGACATGTGTATCGAGGCGGTTCGCCAGCTCCGTTTGGCCATTGCCATGAACGATGCCGGGCCGATCGCCGTCGGGGGCGCCCCGCCGGGAGACACGTACGCGCTACCGTCGCTCCTGGCGGCGACAGTCCTGGCCGCCGAGGGTTTCCGCGCCTTCAACCTCGGGCCGCAGACGCCGCTGGACGCGCTAGCCGCCGCCGCCGAGCAGCAACGCGTGCTTCTGGTGTGGGTCAGCATGACCTATGTGCCCAGCCCCGTCGAGCTGGAGCGCGGGATCAGCGATCTGGCCGCCCGACTTGGCGCGCGGGGAGTGAAGCTGGCGGTGGGAGGGCAGAAGCACGCGACGCTGACCTTGCCGCGCGCCGACAACGTGTTCGTCGGGCACTCCCTGGCGGAGCTGGCCGCCTTTGCTCGGGGCCTGTTGGCGGCCCGCCCCGCGGACAATGGCAAGCCGCCGGCCCAATAGAGGAACGAGGCGACCACGGGCGGCCCGGTTTTCGCGCATAATGGCGGCGCCGTCCGTCGCCGAGCGCGCCAACGTGCCGCCGCCCGCGCGACAGCCGATCGGTCGAGGATCTCAGATGCGGGCGAAGCGTCTTTCACGCCGAACGTTGCTTTCACGGGGGTTGCAGGTGGCGGGCGGCCTGGCCCTGACGCCGGGGCTGCTGGCGGCCGCGAAGCCACAAGCGGCCAAACCCGGGCCGCGGTTCCGCGTGTCGCTGGCGGCGTGGTCCGTGCATCGGATGTTCTTCGCGGGCCGGCTCAAGCAGATCGACATGCCCGAGTTGTGTCGCAAGGAGTTCGACATCGGCGGGCTGGAGCTGGTCAACACGTTCTTCCCCAGTCCGCAGTACTCCTACTGCCGCGAACTGCTGAAGCGGGCCGCCGATCACGACGTGAAGGTCCTGCTCGTCATGTGCGACGGCGAAGGCGACCTGTCGCACCCGGACCGCGCGGAGCGTCGCCAGGCCGTGCGCAACCACCGCAAGTGGCTCGACATTGCCGCCGTCCTCGGGTGCCACTCAATCCGCTGCAACACGGGCCGCGGCGAGCCGGGCGATGCCGACGCCATCAGTCGCTGCGCCGAGAGCTTCGCCGAGCTGGTCGAGTTGGCCCGGCCGGACAACCTGAACGTCCTGATCGAGAACCACGGCGGGCTGTCGTCCGACGCGGACTCGCTGCTGGCCGTCCTGCAGAAGGTGAACGACCCGCGCCTGGGCACGCTGCCGGACTTCGGCAACTTCCCGCCGACGGCGGACCGTTACGAGGCGGTGCGGCGGATGATGCCGTACGCCAAGGCGGTGAGCGCCAAGTGCCACGAGTTCGACGCGGAGGGGAACGAGAAGCACACCGATTACACGCGCATGATGCGGATCGTGCTGGACGCAGGTTACCGCGAGTGGGTCGGTATCGAGTACGAGGGGCCGGACCCGGACGAAATCGCCGGCGTCAAGGCGTGCCAACGCCTGCTCGCGCGTTTCCAGTGAGGGAACGGTACGGCAAACCCCCCTCCCTTTCAGGGAGGGGTTGGGGGAGGGTCGCGGTTGGCAGCTCGTAGCGGCCCGCGCTGCGGACTTTCACCCGCGTGACTCCAGGCCGGTCCCCGTCGCCATCGGCGGCCCCGCTTACAGCGACACCTCCCACACCGTCAACACGACCTCGCCGTCCGGGCGCGCGACCTCCATCACCGGCGTCCCGAGCGCGTGTTCGCGCGGCCGCAGGATGAGGAAGACGCGGTCGTCGCGGCCGTTGTCCCGCAGCGCGGCAAGCGGCGCAGCGCGCTCGGCGGCGCGCAAGAAGCGGAACTTGCCGACGCGGACGCACCGGTCCCACGCTCCGTCCGGCACGTACTCACGGGGTTCGGCGAACCAGCGCGCGGGGTCGTATTGCAGCGCGACCAACACAACCAGGTACGGCTTGTTGAAGTCCGCCTCGGTGCAGAGGATCACGTCGGCTGCGTCTACCCTCGGCCGCAACCACGCGCACACCTCCATCAGGTCCACGTGGTGGCCGTGATACACCGTGGTCTGCTGCGGCCGCGCGGCGAAGTACGGATACAGAAACGCCCCCGTTTCCCAGGCGGCCGGCCCGCCCCAGGCGGCCGCCGCCGCCGTCGTCCAGCCCAGCAGGCCCCGACGGACCAGGGCCCGCGCGGCACCGGTCAGCCCAACGGCAGCCAGCAGCACCAGCGCCCACAGTCCCGCCGAGCTACGCAGCGCGTGCAGGCTATGGTGCCAGTTCAGGCAATCGGCGGCGGGGTAGAGCGCCACGGCGACGAGCAACACCCGGGCCGCCGGTGAGTCTCGCCAGCGCCGCACGCCAACCACCAGTCCCACCGCCAGCAGGGGCAGGGAGTACCACGGCATGAAACCCATGCCGGCGGACCAGGCAATCTCGTCCACGTCGCCGCGGATAAAGAGGAAGTGGGGTCCGAAGTGCGCGGCGTAGCGCACGACGACACGCTGGACGCGCGTCGCGGCCCCGTCCGTCGGCTCCCACAGCCGCGTCATCCAGCCCCGCCGGCCGATCCGTTCCGGCTCCGTGATGTGCTTGTACGCCAAGGGGCCAAACGCGGCAACGAACGTCACCAGCCAGATCCCGACGGCGACCGCTCCGCAGCGGGTGGCTGAGTGAGCATCGGCGCTCCGGCCACTTGGGAGGGCGTGGCTCCGGCCGAGCCGCGGCTCGCCGGGAGGTTCGCCCTCCCGTTCCGTGCCCCGCGGCCGCGAACGGCCGCGCAGCAGCGTCCGCCACTGCCGTCCTGTCACGAGGACCAGACCCGCGAACAGCGCCGGGACGAACAGACGCACCGCCGGGTAGCCGTAGCACACGAGTCCCGCGACCAGCCCGGCCAGCGCGGTCCGCCAAGCTCGCGGCGGCGATTGCGACTCGCTCGGCGGCAGGCCCGCCCACACCAGGGCCAGCAACGGCAGTGCGCTGAGCAGCGGAGTCAGCGACCCCTCGTGCCCCCACCGGCTCATCTGGATGTGCGTGGGGTTGATGGCGAGCAGTGCGGCGGTCGCCAAGCCGACCCCGCGCCCGAACAGCCGCGCCGCGAGGGCGTAGAGCACGACGATGGTCGCCACGCCGGCGAGCGCGGCCGGCAGGCGCGTGGTCCAGACATTGAGGCCCCCGACGGCCTGGAACGGGATCAGGACGTAGGCGTAGAGTGTGCTGCGATACTCGCCCATGGCCCGCATGCAGAACACCGGCCACGGCTCGCCCCACTGGTCCCGGCCGGTCTTCAGCAGGCACCATGCATTCCACGCGTTGCACGCCTCGTCCTGATTCAGCCCCGGCGGGGCCGACGTCAGCCCGGGCAGCCGCAACGCGGCGCCGATCACGGCCACGACCGCCAACACCGTCAGGGCCCGGCCGTGGCTACGGGGCCCGTCGTCTGACAGCGGGTCGCGTGCGTCGTCCGCGAACATGGCCCGATGCTACCGGTGGCCGGACGGCGGGCCAAGCGACGGCGGTTTGCCCGGGCTGCGCGGCTCCCCGTATGATCCCGCGCATGGCGCTGCCGCTGGTTGTCATTGTCGGTCGCCCGAACGTGGGCAAGAGCTCGCTGCTCAACACCTTGCGCCGGGCCCGCGTCAGCATCGTCGACCCCCGGGCGGGCATCACCCGCGACCGCGTCAGCGTGCTCGTCCGGCACAACGAGCGGTATTTCGAGCTGGTGGACACCGGCGGCATCGGGCTGGTGGACGACGATCACCTGGAGGCCCAGGTCGAGGAGCAGATTCGCTTCGCGATCGAGCGGGCGGCGGTGATCCTGTTCGTCGTCGATGCCTCGGCCGACCCGACCGCGCTCGACCTGGAGGTCGCCCAGCGACTGCGGCAGACCGACAAGTCCGTCATCGTCGTGGCCAACAAGGTGGACGACCCACGGCACGAGCCCCTGGCCGCCGCGTTCGTCCGCCTGGGTCACGGCACGCCGATATGCACGTCGGCCTTGCACGGCCACGGGCGGACGGAGCTGCTGGACCGCGTGGTGGAGTTGCTGGGCGACGCGGCGGTGACGGAGGGGCCGGCCGCCCCCGTGATGAAGCTCGCCATCGTCGGCAAGCGCAACGCCGGCAAGAGCACGCTGGTCAACGCCCTGGCCGGCGAAGAACGGATGATCGTCAGCGAAATCCCGGGCACCACGCGGGACGCGGTCGATGTCCGCTTCGAGCGCGACGGCCGGACGTTCGTGGCGATTGACACCGCGGGTGTGCGGAAAAAATCGAGCATGAACGACATCGACTTCTACTCGCACACGCGGGCCCTCAAGTCCATCCGCCGGGCCGACGTCGTCCTGCTGCTGATCGAGTCCATGGTCCCCGTGGCGGAAGTCGATTTGAAGCTGGCGGCCGCCGTGCTCGAGGAGTACAAGCCGGTGGTCTTGGCCGTGACGAAGTGGGACCTGGCCCGGGACAAGACGACGGCCGCGGAGTTCGGCGAATACCTGACGCGCGTGTTGCCGGCGTTGAACTTCGCACCCGTGGTGTTCCTGGCCGCCCGCACGGGCGAGAACGTCCAGGCGGCGGTGGACGTGGCCCTGTCGCTGCACGCCCAGGCCAACATCCGGCTACCGACCGCCGGTCTGAACGAGGTGCTGCAAGAGATTCTCGCCCTGCGCGGCCCCAGTCCCAAGCGCGGCACCAAGCCCCTCAAGATCTACTACGCCACGCAGGTTGCCGTCGCCCCGCCGACGATCGTCCTCTTCTGCAACCAGCCGCGCCGGGTGCGGGAGGATTACCGGCGGTTCCTGCTGAACCGGCTGCGCGAGCGGACGCCGTTCAAGGAGGTCCCGGTACGCCTATGGTTCCGCCCGCGCGGGCGGGAGCGGCCACCGGCGTGAGCTTGCGGGCGGCCCGCCGCACGCGATAATGGAGTGACGCGGACCGCCGAGGGTTGGCGATGACGATTCAGTTCCACTGCGAGCACTGCGGAAAGCAAGTCAAGACCGCCCGGGAGCACGCGGGCAAGCGGGGCAAGTGCCCGCACTGCCACCAGTCGGTCTACATCCCGACGCCCCCCGAGGAACTTGAACCGCTGCGCCTGGCCCCCGTCGATGAGACGGCCGAGCAGGAGAAGCGCCGGCTGGAGGAGGAGACGCGGGCCCTGACGCGCGCGTTGCAGGCGGAGCACGCGGACGTGCCCCCGGAACCGCTGGAACGAAGGTCGCCCCTGGAGCCGCTGGGGGACGCCCGGCTCACGCACGACATGGAACTGCTCATCGTGGACTACGTGGTGGCCATGTCCGAGGGACGCCTACCGGACGCCGAGAAGATCGCCGAGGACATCCACGCCAACTGGGAGCTGGCGGCGGAATGCGTGCAGCGAATCACGATGGACGAACTGCCCCCCGCGCGCCTGGCGAAGGTCCCCCGGCCGCTGCTCAACGGCTTCCTGAAGCAACTGCGGGAACACGCCCGCTGATGGCGGGCCCCCTCCCTCCAGGAGCACCTATCCGAACCCCGCGCGCCAGCGCGGGGCCGGCCGTCTCGCCGCCGGCCTGGCGGGTCCTGTCGGCGGGTCCAAGGCATGTGGAGCTCAGCCGGCGCGGGACGAGCGGCCCGAGCCGCGAACCCGCGCCCGCCGCGAGCTGCGATCCCCCCGCAAAGCCCGGCGGACGAGGCGGGGCGCCGCCGGGAGCCGTGGTCTCCCTCGCATAACAACGGCCCCGTGAAACGGAGGCAGGTCACCCGCGGCTGCTTTCCCGCTCCAAGACCGTCATGAACGCCTTCAGCGACACGCGTGCGCGGCCGACGGGCCTCCTCCGCTTCCGGCGCGCCGACCGCCCCTTGGGCCCTTGCCACCACTGCCTTTCGGCCGGATCATGTGCTGACGGGGGACGCAACGGACCCCAGTGCAAGGCGACGCACCCGTATGAGTGCAACGCGACCCCAGATTCGCAACGTCGCGATCATCGCGCACGTCGACCACGGCAAGACGACCCTCGTGGACCAGCTCCTGCGCCAGAGCGGCCAGTTCCGCGTCGGCCAGCTCAAGGGCGAGCGCATCCTCGACTCCAACGACCTGGAACGCGAACGCGGCATCACCATCCTCGCCAAGAACATCGCGATTACCTACCACGACACCCGGATCAACCTCATCGACACGCCCGGCCACGCCGACTTCGGCGGCGAGGTCGAGCGCGTGCTCACGATGGCCGACGGCTGTCTCCTGCTCGTGGACGCCTTCGAGGGCCCCATGCCGCAGACCACCTTCGTCCTGCGCAAGGCGCTGGAATACGGCCTGCGGCCCATCGTCGTCATCAACAAGATCGACCGGCCGGGCGCCCGCTGCCGGGACGTGCGCGACGAGGTACTCGACCTCTTCATCGAGTTGGGCGTCGGCGAGAGCGATCTCGATTTCCCCACCGTGTACACCTCGGCCACCGAGGGCTACGCCACGCTCGATCCGGACCACCGGACCGACAGCGTGCGCGCGCTGTTTGACGCCATTCTCACGCACGTGCCGCCGCCCCAGGGCGATCCGGCGGCCCCGCTCCAGATGCTGATCGCCGCCCTCGATTACAGCGACTACGTGGGGCGCATCGGCATCGGCCGCGTGTACGACGGGACGATCCGCGTCGGCCACACCGTCGCCGTGCTGCACCGCGATGGCTCCCGCACCGACGAACGTATCCGCGAGCTACACCTCTTCGACGGCCTCGGCCGGCGACAGGTGGAGGAGGTGGCGGCCGGCGACATCTGCGCTGTCGTCGGGCTGGAATCCGTGGACATTGGCAACACGCTCGCGGACCCACAGGACCCTCGTCCGCTCCCCCTTATCGCAATCGAGGAACCGACGCTGCACATGACTTTCCGCGTGAACGACTCCCCCTTCGCGGGCCGCGCGGGCAAGTTCCTCACCAGCCGCCACATCTGGGACCGGCTCGTCCGCGAGAAGCAGCACAACGTCGCCTTGCGCATCGCGCCCGGCCACACGCCGGAGGAGTTCCACGTCGCCGGACGCGGGCTGCTGCACCTGTCGATCCTGGTCGAGAACATGCGCCGCGAGGGATACGAGTTGGCGGTCGGCAAGCCGCGGGTGATTTACCGGGAGTCCGCCGGCCGCAAGACCGAGCCCATCGAGTTGTGCGCCGTCGATGTGCCGACCGAGCACGTCGGGCCCGTCATGGAACACATGGGCCACCGCCGCGGGGTCTGCCGGAAGATGGAAGCCCGCGGCGGCCGGACGTATCTTGAGTTTCTCGTCCCGTCGCGCGGCCTGATCGGGCTGCGCACCCGGTTGCTCAACGCCACGTACGGGACGATCGTCATGCACCACAACTTCTACGAATACGAGTTCCTGCGCGGGGCCATCCCCGGCCGCAGCAACGGCGTCCTGGTCGCCAGCGAAGGCGGCCAGGTGACGGCGTACGCCCTCGATCAGCTCAAGGACCGCGGCGATTTCTTCGTGGCCCCGGGCGACCCGGTCTACGAAGGGCAGGTGGTCGGCGAGCACTGCCGCGAGAACGACATCCCGGTGAACATCTGCCGCGGCAAGAAGCTGACCAACATCCGGGCCGCGTCGGCGGACAAGACCGTGGTGCTCAAGCCGCCGCGCGAACTGACGCTCGAGATCGCGCTGGAGTTCATCGAGGCGGACGAGCTGGTGGAAGTCACGCCGACGGCGCTGCGGCTGCGCAAGCGGTTCCTGAAGGAAGTGGAGCGCAAGCGCGCCAGCCGGGCGACGTAGTCGCTCCACGAGGCGGCCGCCCCGCGAGGCAGCCTCCCCAACGCAGGTGCCGGCGTAGCCGCTGAGACCGAACTCCCCTCCCTTGCAGGGAGGGGTTGGGGGAGGGTTGGAATCCCCGGGCGGAGCGATCCTTGCCGCGCACCGACCTCCCGCCGCCGACGGCTCACTCCTCCGGCTCCAGCACCGTCATGAACGCCTTCTGCGGGATGTCCACCCGGCCGATGGTCTTCATCCGCTTCTTGCCCTCTTTCTGCTTCTCCAGCAGCTTCCGTTTCCGCGTCACATCGCCGCCGTAGCACTTGGCCGTCACGTTCTTGCGGAACGGCTTGATCGTCTCGCGGGCGATGATCTTGCTGCCGATCGCGGCCTGGAGGGCGATCTCGAACTGGTGGCGGGCGATCTCGCGGCGGAGCTTGATCAGGAACCGCCGTCCGCGGGCCTCCGCCTTGCTGCGGTGGCAGATCAGGCTGAGGGCGTCCACCGCCACCCCGTTCACGAGGATGTCGAGCTTCACGAGGTCGCTGGCCCGGTAACCGATGACGTGGTAGTCCATCGTCCCGTAGCCGCGGGTCACACTCTTCAGCTTGTCATAGAAATCGTAGAGAATCTCGTTGAAGGGGAACTCGTACGTCAGCATCACGCGCTGCGGCGACAGGTACTCCTGCTTGCGGAACTCGCCGCGGCGCTGGTCGGCGAGCTGCATGATGTTGCCGATCGCGTCCGCCGGCGTGATGATCTGCACCTCGATGATGGGCTCGCGCAGCTCCTCGATCGTCCCCATGTCGGGCAAATCGCCCGCCGACTCGACGTGCTGCGTGGTCCCGTCCCGCAACCGCACCTCGTACGTCACGCTGGGGGCCGTCTGCACCACCGACACGCCGCCCTCGCGCTCCAGCCGCTCCTGCACGATGTCCATGTGCAGCAGCCCCAGGAACCCGCAGCGGTACCCCGGCCCCAGCGCGTCGCTGTGCTGCGGCGTGAAGCTGAACGAAGCGTCGTTCAGGCTCAGCTTCCCTAGCGCCTCGCGCAGCGCATCGAACGTCTCCCCGCTCGACGGATAAAAGTCGCAGAACACCATGTGCTGCGGCGGCCGATACCCCGGCAGGGCCGCCGCCGCCGGATGCGCGGCGTCGGTGACCGTGTCGCCCACGGTCACGTCCTGGAGGCTCTTGATGCTGGCGACCAGGTAGCCGGTTTCGCCCGCGGCGAGCTGGTCGCAGGGCGTCATCGCAGGGCGGAACTTGCCGAGCTCCGAGACCTGGTACGTCCGCTGTCGCCCCATCAGCAGGACCTTCTGCCCCTTGCGAATCGTGCCGTTCACCACGCGCAGGTAGCAGATGACACCGCGGTAGTCGTTGTACTCCGAATCGAAGATCAGCGCCTGGAGCGGGGCCGCGGGGTCGCCCTTCGGCGGCGGTAGGTGCCGCACAATCGCCCGAATCAGGTCGTCCACGCCCGCCCCGGATTTCGCCGACACGAACTGCACGTGATCGGCGCTGATGCCCAGGACGTGCTCGATCTCCAGGGCGGCATCTTCCGGGTGGGCGCTGGGCAGGTCGATCTTGTTGATGACGGGAATGATCTCCAGGTCGTTGGCGACTGCGGCGTAGGCGTTGGCCACTGTCTGGGCCTGCACGCCCTGCGTCGCATCCACGACCAGCAACGCCCCGTCGCACGCCGCCAGGGCCCGATCGACCTCGTAGTGGAAATCCACGTGCCCCGGCGTGTCGATCAGGTTGAACATGTACGTGTGACCGTCCACGGTCATGTCGAGCGTGACGGCGGAGGCCTTGATCGTGATGCCGCGTTCGCGCTCCAGGTCCATGTCGTCCAGGGCGCACTCGCGCATGTCGCGCTCGGAGATGGCCCCGCTGATCTGAAGCAGTCGGTCGGCCAGCGTGCTCTTGCCGTGGTCGATGTGGGCAATGATCGAGAAGTTGCGAATGTGTTTCCGGTTCATGGAGTATCCGAGACCCGCTTTCCAGCTCGCGGCGCGGGCCGTGCATTATATGGCTTTCCGCGCCCGGGACGTTCCCCGGTCGCCGCCCGGCTGCTACACTGATAGCCGCTCTATCATCCACAGGAGCCCCCCATGCGTCTAATCTTCTCCATCGTGGCGGTCCTGGAACTGGTGGCCGGAGTCGCGGGCGGAGACTGGCCGCACTGGCGCGGTCCCAACCACGACGGCCTGAGCCCGGAGAAGGGCCTCCGAACTACCTGGGACGCACCGCCGCCGAAGGTCTGGGAACGCGAAATCGGCCCCGCGTTCAGCAGTTTCGCCTGCGTCGGCGACCGCGCGTACACGTGCGGCACGTTGGACAAGCAGCAGACGTTGCTGTGCCTGAAGGCCGACACGGGCGACGTGCTCTGGAAGCGGCCTTTCGAGCCGCGCTACCACGAGCCGCAAGGCGGCGACGGCACGCGGGCCACCCCCGCCGTCCACGACGGTCGCGTCTTTGTCATCGGCGCCCTGGGCCGCCTCTTGTGCGCCAGCGCCGACACCGGCGAGGAAGTGTGGAGCCGGCAGTTCAACGCGAAGCCGGAGTGGGGCTACAGCGGGTCGGTGTTGGTCGAGAACGAGCTGGTCATCGTCCCCGTCGGCGGCCCCGACGCCGCCCTGCTCGCCCTCGATGCCAAGACCGGCTCGGAGGTCTGGAGGTGCGGTGTCAGCGGGCGGGCAAAACCAGCCAGGCGGGGGCGGGTGAAAACCAGCCACTTGAGGAGATTGCGGTTCGCGGTGACAGCCTATGCCGCCAGCAGTTGGCGGCAGGAGGCTGTGCATGGCGAA
>JBFMAI010000040.1:0-386539 GCA_040755725.1 Planctomycetota bacterium
CCGCTCGCCTTTGGCGACCGAGTGGCGTACCGGCCGTGGGGCGTGCGGAGAGTGACGTAAGTCGTCGGTCCAGCCGACGAATCGACTCCGGCACCGGGTCCGTCATCGCGGGCCCGGTGCCGGTCGTTTTATGGTGCTTCCCGATCTCCTGGAATGCCCGACGAGGTTCCTTGGAGAACCGGCCCCGGGCCGGCCTCCTTACGGACTGCGGGGTCCGTTACGGGCTTGCCAACCCCACCTGAATGGGTATTCAGTCTCGTGGGACGCCGGCCGGCAGGATGAGCCGCCCGGCGAGACAGGGCTCGGCAGTCGCGGCGCGCCGGGATCGCCCGCCCATGCCGAACGACCGTGAATACGCGTTCAGAACAACGGGGGCTTGCCAAGCTTGCGGCGGATGGGGACGAACTGGCCAGCGTGCATGAGCCAGTGCGTTCCGAGGATGGCCAGGGCATCCGCTAGCTGGGGGGCGTACGAGCGCATGGGCTCGGGGGCCGGCTTCTCGAAGTCGCGCTCCGGGGTCGCGTCGATGGCGGCCAACGTGGCGGCCTTCATCGTGTCCATCAACTCGAGGTACGCGGGCTTCTTAAGGAACTTCGCCGGATCATCGGAAGCCGCGGTCTCCTTTGTGTGCATCTCAACGAAGTTGGGCGGCAGGGCCGGCGACCGGTACCCCAGCTTCTCGAGCATGTCGGCCTGACCGGCGATGAGGTGCCCGAGCTGCCAGGCGATGTGATTGCCTTTCGGCACGCACCGCGCCAGCAGGTCGGCATCGCCGAGGTCCTCGACATACATGCGCGTCACCATGTAAGAGAACTCCACCACGCGCTTCAGAACGTCCTTCGCAGTCATGGGGGCACTCCTTTCGCCGCACCGGGCGGCCCGAAACCTGCTAACATGATCCCCCGCCGAAGGCCGGCGTGCAAACAGAAAAGGCGCGGCGTGCGGAACGGCGACCGGTGAACACGGCGGTGCAGATTCTCGGCATCCTGAACATCACGCGGGACTCGTTCTCCGACGGTGGGCGACACCTATCGTCGGAGGCGGCGCTGGCCCACGCCCGGCAACTGCTTGCCGACGGGGCCGCCATCATCGACGTGGGGGCCGAATCCACGCACCCGGACGCGGAGGCGGTGTCGCCGGAGGAGGAGATCGCCCGCCTGACGCCGGTCGTGAGAGTGCTGAAAGCGGAGGGGGCCGCCGTTTCGGTGGATACGCACAAGGCGGCCGTCATGCGGGCGATGATCGCGCTCGGGGCCGACTTCATCAACGACGTGACGGCGCTGCGCGACCCGGAGGCGGTGGCGGTAGTGCGCGACGCCGACACGCGGGTGATCCTCATGCACTCGACGGCCGTGACCGCCCGGGCGGAACGACAGGATGTGGCGGCCGGCACAATCGTGGCGCGGGTCCGCGCGTTCTTCGAGCAGCGACTGGCGGAGCTGGAGACGGCGGGCATCGCACTCAGCCGACTGATCTTGGATCCCGGCATGGGGTTCTTCCTGGGGCGCGATCCGGCGGTCAGTCTGGCCGTGCTGCGGAACCTGCCGCTCTTGCGGGCGTTAGGACGGCCGGTGTGCCTCTCGACGTCACGGAAGTCGTTCATTGGCGCGCTGCTGGGAAGCCCTGCTCAACCCCGCCCGGTCGATCAGCGGGCCGCGGGCACCCTGGCGACGGAGCTATGGGCCTTAGCGCAGGGCGTCGATTACCTCCGCACCCACGATGTGCGGGCCCTGCACGACGCGGCCAAGTTGTGGAACGCGATTGCGGCGCGGCCGGCCGGCGGCTAGCTTGCCGTGCGGCCCTCGCGGTGCGGACCACTAGGCGTTAGAACGCGAAGCACCGGCGAACGGGGGGGCCTGAGAGCCGCCAGTAGTGCCGCGGCCGCGGGCGGTGCGACCCTCCCCCAACCCCTCCCTGAGAGGGAGGGGGGGCGCGGGATGCTCCCAGCCGTGCGCGATCAGGTACTGAATACGAAGCAGTGAGGACCGACGATGGAAGCTCTACGCGGCACGTTCACGGCCCTGGTTACCCCCTTTCGCGACGGCAAACTCGACCTCGACGCGCTCGAACGGTTGGTCGCCCGCCAGCTTGACGCGGGCGTGGACGGCCTCGTCCCCTGCGGCACCACCGGCGAGGCCCCCGCGCTGACATTCGCGGAGCACCGGCCGATCGTCGCGCTGGTGGCGAAGATGGCCAGGAAGAAGGCCGTCGTCCTGGCGGGTTCCGGGGCGAACTCAACCGCCGAGGCCCTGGAGCTGGTTCGCATCAACGAGGATTGCGGTGCCAACGCCCTGCTCGTGGTGACGCCTTACTACAACAAGCCTTCGCAGGAGGGCCTGTTTCGGCACTACTCGGCGGTCGCCGAGGCGACCAAGCTACCGATCGTGTTGTACAACATTCCGCACCGCACGGGCGTGGAGATGACGGTCGAGACGATCAAGCGGCTGTTTGACGCGCACAAGAACATCGTTGGGCTCAAGCACGCCACCGGCAGCGTGCTGGGGGCCAACGACCTGATGGCCGCGTGCGAAATCCCCGTCCTCTCCGGCGACGACCCGCTGACGCTGCCGTTGATGAGCATCGGGGCCGTCGGCGTCGTGAGCACCGTGTCCAACCTCTTCCCCAAGACGATCAAACAACTGACTGAGGCGGCGCTGGCGGGCGACTGGGCGGCAGCCCAGGCAACGCACCGCGCGTCGTATGCCCTGTCCAAAGCGCTGCTCTCGCTCGATACGAACCCGGTCCCAATCAAGACCGCCCTGGCCCTGCGCGGCCTGTGCCGCGAGGAGTTCCGGCTGCCCTTGTGCCCGATGTCTGCAGAGAAGCGCAAGGCTCTCGAGGCGCTGCTGGACGGTACGGATTTCACGTGACGCGGCCGGGCCTGCGGCGCAATCGGCGCGCCGGGTGCCATGGCAACGTCGGCGTCGCCATGCGGATGCGGCGGGGCTGCCGAACGCCCCGTGCGGGCGCCGATGCACATACCGACGCGCGGACGCGCCGGCATGGTACCCCGTACCCGGCATGAATAGAGGCGGCCGGTGGATGATGACTCTCACAGGAATGCTTGGGCCAACGACGGTGGGCTGATGTCCGAGGACCGCAAGGACCGCCGCGGGTTCTTCGAGGGGTTTCGGCAATCCCCCGCGAAGTACACCGTGGCCTGCGTGTTGCTGGTTGGCTTCGCGGCGCTGACCGGCTGGCGAGCGTTGATCGACCCGGGGCGCAGCACATTCTGGCCCCTGGCCCTCGTCGTGTTGTTCGTCGTCATCCTCTTTCTACTGTTTAGGGAACCCTGGGCCCAACGACCAGAGCAACGGACCGCCGTCGAACGCGCGCGACGGCTCCGGGATTTCTGGGGAGCCCTGGCCCTGGCGGGCTTGTGGCAGGTGGTGCTGGGGACCGTGATGTTGATCGGCATTGTCGCTCTCACGTCCCGCACGCCGACTTCGCCGCCGCAGCCCCCGCCACCCAACGCAACGCCGGAGAGCCACGAGATGTATCAACGCTATCTCCGGGTCCATCAGGAATGTGACCGCGAGCAGTGGTACATGTACGCCAAAGTGAGTCTGTTCCCACTTGGATCAGCGGCCCTCGCCATTCTGATGTTCTCCCTTTGGCGGCGCGCGGGCCGCGCGGTGCGGCGGGCCGAGGGCCGCTGTGAACGGTGCGGCTACTCTCTTCAGGGCCTGTTCGAGCCCCGTTGTCCCGAGTGTGGCACTCCATTCACCCCATGACCCTGTGAGGCGGCCGTCGCTCAGACAAACGAGCGCGAGCCACCCGGCGGTGCGACGTGAGGAGACTGGCGTGTGCGGGGCTCACGTTGCGAGGTCTGTCACGGGTGGCAGCACGGCGGGCGGGTCGCCCGGCGAGGCGGGGCGCGCCACAACGACCGCGTAGATGCGCTTCGCCCCCGCCTTCCGCAGCACCTTGGCCACCTCGTACACCGTCGCCCCCGTCATCATCAGGTTGTCGACGATGCACACTGTCCGGCCGTGAAGGTCGCGCTTCGGCCAGGGCGGCTGGTACCAGCGCGGCAAGGAAAAGCAGCCGCGAACGTTCTCAAACCGCGCCGTCTTCGCCGTGATCGCCGTCTGGCTCGGCGTGTGCTTCGCCCGGCGGACGAGCCGGACCACCGGCACGCCGATCCGGGCCGAAAGGCCGAACGCCAGCACGCCGGCGTGGTCGCAGGGCCGCTGTCGCCGGCGGAGCCAGTGCATCGGCACAGGAACCAGGGCGTCGATGGCGTCCAGCCAGCCGCGCTGCCGCAAGGCGAGGGCCATCCAGTCGGCGAGGTAGTCGGCGTTGCGCTCGCGTCCGTGGTACTTCAAGCCGACCAGCGGCACCCGCAGGGCCGGCTCGTACACACCCACGCGGGCCACGCCGGCAACGTTCCAATGGATTTCCCGGCGGCACCGGGCGCAGCCGCGCTCGTGAATCGCCGGCGGGGGCAGCGTTCGTCCACACCGGCGGCAGTACGGCCGGGCCAAGCCGGCGGCGATCTCCGCGTGGCAGGCATCGCACGCCGGTCGATCGCCCCCCGCGATCCATGCGCCGCAGCACACGCAGGTCTGCGGCAGGACAGCGTCCAGGATGGCGTGGACGGGCGGCAGCGCGACCGCGACGACGGACTTGGCGACCGCGACGAGGGAGTTGGTGACCGGGACGAGGGACCTGGTCGCCGCGACGAGGGAGTTGGTGGGGCGGTCCCCCCCGCCGGGGAGGCTAGGATTCGGCGGCCGTGGTCCGACGTGGCGCTCAGGACGCCGAGTTGTCCCCCGTTTCGTCCTCATCTTCATCACCGGGGGCGGCGGGCGGGGGCTCGAACGGTGACAGCTGCGGCTTGCCCGCGGCGTCGAGTTGGATTTTCTGAATCCGCTGCTCGGCTTGGTCGAGGATTTGGCGGCAGTGGGCGGCCAGGGCCATCGCCTCCTCGTATTTCTCGATGGACTCTTCGACGCCGATCTGGCCGGCTTCCATCGCGGCCACGATGGCATCCAGCCGTTCCATCGCCTCCTCGAACTTCAAGCGCTTGGCGGGCTTGCTCATGGGGCGGCGCCTCCGACGGGGCCCATGGAGCATGATGGAGGGGGGCGCCGGGCCGGTCAAGCACGGGTTGGCCGCGCGCAGGCCAGTCAGGCGCGGGCCGGCCGCCGCAGGGCACGGTTTCTCGGGCCCGCGTCGGCGTGACCCCGCCTTGCGTCCGGCCGCCCGGGCAGTAGAATGATAGTTTCGTGCGGTTTGGCACGCGGCGGAGTGTAGCTCAGCCTGGCTAGAGCGCTTGGTTCGGGACCAAGAGGTCGCAGGTTCAAATCCTGTCACTCCGACTTTTCTTCAAAACGAGCCCTCCGGCCAGCAGGTCGAAGGGCTTTCTCTTTTGTATACAAAGAGTTGCGTCGCTCAGGGTACGGTTCAAACTCAACGCGTCGAGGATCTCGCGCCGCGTGGCCGAGTTTGAACCGCGCCAAACGTCGGCCGCGTGCTGAGCAAAATCGAAGAGGGCCATGGCCCGGTCGATGGCCCCCTCGTCGAGCCGCGTGACCCCCTCCAGGGCCTCGGTCACCCGGGCCATGTCACCCTTCAGGTCATCCGATTTGGCCCGCAACGTGGCCTCGTCGATCGTGCCGGCGAGGTAGGCGTTGAGCAGTCGCTCCTGCATGTTCTGGAGTTCGCTCAGCCGCTTGGTGAGCTGCGCGGTCTGCTGCGCCTGGTGTGACGCGAGGTCTGCGAGGACCAGGGTGAGCGTCTTGCGGATCAGGTCGCGAGCATCGCCGGGGCCGATGCACAGCGTGGCGAGATCGGCCAGGATTGCCTCTTCGACGTCGGTCTCACGCCAGCGGAGCCGCGGGTGGCCCGGCAGCGGGGCGTTGTTCGCGCAGCGATAGTAGACGTGCTCGTTGACGCCGCCGTCCTTCAGACGCCGCCGAATCCGCTCGCCGGTAATGGCGCAGCCGCAGTGCGCGCAGCGCAGCAGGCCACCCGAGAGCGGGATGTCGGGCGCGCCGGTGCGTCGGTTGCGGCCGTTCAGGATGTCCTGGCATGTGTCGAAGAGCGCGCGTGAGATCAGCTGGCGGTGCTTGCCCGGGAAGGTCTGGCCGCGACGAACGATGTCGCCAATGTAGTAGCGGTTGTTCAGGATGTACGAGAGCGAGGTGCGCGTGAAGCGTGGCTGGCTCGGGCGGTAGGTGTGTCCTTCGCGTTCGAGCCGATCGGACAACTCGCGGAACGTCATGTTGCCGCGGCCGTAGAGCTCGAAGATGCGGACGACGGTGCGCGATTTCTCGGGATGCGGCTGAACCGGCTCATCGCGGTCATCGACGTTGATGTAGCCATACGGGGCGAGCCCCGTGGGCCAGCCCTGTCGCACCTTCTCGTCCATGCCCTTCAGGACCTCGGCGCGGAGGTTGTCGCTGTAGTACTGCGCGACGGCAGCCATCACGTTGAACGACAGCGCCCCGGCGGCGCCGGGGCCGAACTGGTTCTCGACGAAGGCGAGCTGGACGCCGTGCTGGTCCTCGAGTTCCTGGAGCCGCACGGCGTCGCGCATGTTGCGGCAGGCCCGGTCGAGCTTGTGGCTGAGGATGATGGTGATCTGCTCGCGCTTGGCGTTGGCCCGCAGCCACTTGAGCATGTCGTTGAACGCCAGCCGCTCGGCGCCGCGCTTGGCGGACTCCGCGACGACGAACTCGCGGACGACGGTCCAGCCGTTCTTCTCGGCTCGGTCGCGGCAGGCCCGCAGCTGGGCGTCAAGCGAGTACCCCTCGCGTTGCTCGCGGGAGGAGACGCGCGCCCAGACGATCACGTTCACGTTCCGTTCCTTTCGCGGCTGGCCTGGAGCATGACCTCCGCAAACCGCCGCAGGTTCTGGATGATCTCGAGCGATTCATCACGGCTGACCGGCCGCCGGTAGTACTTCGACCACACGCGCCGGTGCTCGGCAATCAGCTCCTCGGTGATCCAGGACAGCGATAGCGGGCGGTCGGGAGCCGCGTCCGGCGCAGCACCAAGTTGCGCCCCCGGGCCGCGAAGTCCAGTCGTTTTCGCCGGAATTCCCATGAAGTTCGTGCCGCGTCAGTCGTGCAGGCCCAGTGCTTCGAAACGCATGCGGATGTTGCGGACGAGCCGCCGAACGGCGTGCCAACTGCAGCCGAGCTGGGCGGCGATGTCGGCCAACGTCGCACCGTTGGACAGGGCCTCGCAAACGACCCGTTCACGCGGCGGTAGCGTGGCTACTGCCTGGCGGACGTCGAGGGCCAACGCGACGGCCTCGTCGGTCGCCGCAATGCGCTGATGCAGGGCAGCAGCCCGCCAGCGTTCGAGATGGCGGCGGTACCGCTCGGAGGCGCGGGCCGCGGCCTTCAACTGCTGATCGATGACAGCCACGACCGCGGTGCGCGGCGCGGCGCCGTTGCTGCGGCGGGCGTCGAACTGGAATGCGGCCAGGTGCGGCACGATCCGCTGCTGCAGGTCGGCCAGTTCATCGTGCCGGAAGCCCATGCGTTTGGCCCGCCGGGCCACGAGCTCAACTTGCCAGGGGGGAACCACGTTGCGGTAGCTGTTTGCGATCATCGCGGCCGGGTCCATGTCGAAGGCCTGTGTTCGATTCCGCCGGCCATTGTTCGACGGAGGTCCGGGCCACGTCTCTACGGCTGGATGTGTGCGGCGCAGATCACATGAGCGACATGTGCGTCTCGATGTGAACGCATGTTGGGGGGCCATGAGGCACATGTGTCGCACACATGTGGCACACATGTGCGACATGTGATCGGGCGTGGCCCCCTGAATTGGCGCGCGAGGAGAGCACGCGAGCGGCAAACAACAGGGCGGACAACGGAGACGCCCGGTGACGACTGTGCCGCTCAACTTCCTGATCCGCGAACCCGCCGACGTGTACCACGCCAAGTCGGGCGATTTCCTGACGTCGCACACGCTGAGCGACTTCCGCCGTTGCCCGCTCATGTACCGCAAGAAGGAACTCGGCCTCGTGCCGGAGCGCGACACGGCGGCGTACATCGTCGGTCGCGCGGCACACACGCTGATCCTCGAAGGCCGCGAGCGCTACGAGCGCGAATACGCAGTCGGCGGCCCGGTCAACCCGAAGACTGGCCAGCCGTTCGGCTCGCAGACGAAGTCGTTCGCAGAGTGGGCCGAGCGACAGAGCAGGTCCGTGCTCAGCGACGCGCAGGGGGCGCTGGTCGAGCAGATGGCGGCGGCAGTGCGTGAGCATGGTGTCGCCGCGGCGCTGCTTGCCAACGGTGTGGCCGAGGGCGTCGTGCGGGCGCGCTACGGGGAGTTCCCCTGCCAAGCGCGCATCGACTGGATCAACCCGCGCGCCGACGTCGGCATCGTCGACCTGAAGACCTGCGACCACCTCGACGAATTCGAGCTGGCCGTCCGGGCCTTCGATTACGTCCACCAGGTCGCGTTCTACCGGGCGCTCGTCGCGCTCGTCAGCGGTCATGTCCTGCCTGTGCACATCGTCGCCGTCGAGAAGCGCGAGCCGTTCCGCTGCGGCGCGTGGCGCGTGCTGCCGTCGGTACTCGATGAAGCACAGCGGCAGAACGAGACGGCGATGGCGGAGCTGCAGCGCTGCCGCGCGACCGGCAACTGGTTCACCCGTTACGAGGAACTGCGTGTGATTGACCGCTTGTGAACCCGGGCGCGGGGCCGGGCGGCGTGGCCGTGCCTTCCCACACCCTCCTCGCGCGTTTGCGGCTCGGACTCCCTGCACCGGCCCCGCGCCCGGACTCACGGCACATGACAGGAGATCAACGCCATGAAGGAGAACGCATGAATCTGCTGGAGCAAGTGCAACGGGGCCGCGTGGCGGCTCCACGGCGGACGCTGGTGTACGGCACGCACGGCGTCGGGAAAAGCACGTTCGGCGCGATGGCCGAAGCGCCGATCTTCGTGCAGACCGAGGACGGCCTGGCCGGGATCGACTGCGCTCGGCTGCCGCTGGCGACGCGCTACAACGATGTGCTCACGGCCCTGGGCGCGCTCTACAGCGAGCCGCATGAGTACCGCACGGTCGTGCTCGACTCGCTCGACTGGTTGGAGCGGCTGATCTTCGCCGACGTCTGCCAGAAGCGCGGCGTCGAGAGCATCGAGGACATCCCCTACGGCAAGGGCTACGTCTTCGCGTTGACCAATTGGCGCGAGGTGCTGCAGGGTCTGGATGCCCTGCGGAACGAGCGCGGCCTGGCCGTCATCCTGATCGCCCACGCCCAGATCGAGAAGTTCGCCAATCCCGAGACCGACACGTACGACCGCTACACCCCGCGGCTGCAGAAGCTGGCCTCGGCGCTGATCCAGGAATGGGCCGACGAGGTTCTGTTTGCGACCTACAAGGTCCACACCAAGACGACCACCGAATCGTTCGACCGCAAGCGCGTCCAGGGCATCGGCTCGGGCGAGCGAATCCTCCGCACCACCGAGCGGCCTGCGCATGTGGCGAAGAATCGCGTCGGCCTGCCGGATGAACTCCCCCTCGACTACCGCGTGTACGCCGCGCTGGTGCGCGGCGACGCACCCACCGTCTCCGAACCGGATCCTGAACCCCAACCTGCTGCACAAGGAGCCTGAGCCATGGCGAATCTGAACAACTTCAATGCCGGCGACGTCGATCCCAACTTCGCGTTCGACCCCATCCCCGCCGGCGACTACGTGGCGGCCATCACCAACAGCGAGATGAAGCCGACGAAGAAGGGCACGGGGCAGTACCTCGAGCTGACGTTCCAGGTGCTCGAGGGCGAGCACAAGGGCCGGCTGCTGTGGGCCCGCCTGAACCTGGACAACCCCGACGCGCAGGCCGTGAAGATCGCGCGGGCGGAGCTGTCGGCGATCTGCCGGGCGATCGGCGTGCTGGCGCCGAAGGATTCGGTCGAGCTGCACAACCTGCCGCTGGTGATCAAGGTCGGGCTGAAGCCCCGCAAGGACACGGGCGAGCCCGCCAACGTGATCAAGGGCTACGAGGGCAAGGGCGCCTCGGCGCCGCGGCTGGCGACGCCGTCAAACAACGGCAAGGCCCCGTGGCAGCGTTAAGGGGAGCCCGGATGTCTGGAGGACGTGACATGATCACCTGCGCGGACTGCAGGCAGTCTGCCCCAAGAACTGGCCGTGTGCAGCGCTACTGCCCTGCGTGTTCGGAGCGCCGCGATCTGGCCCGCAAGCGGCTCTGGGCCGCGGCGCATCCACTCGATGGGGCACGTCGCCAGCGGCAGCTGGAAAACGCGCGGCGCCGGAAGGTGCTCGTGTGCGACGCTGGGCGGGCGGCCAGTGCAGATCTGGCTCGGTCCATCGCATGGCGCGATCCCGGCGAGCCTGAGCTCCTCTGGTTGGCGCGCATCGCCGTTCCCTTCACCTACGCGACCTCCAAGAACCACATCTACTCACTGCGTCGCACTGGGCATCTTGCACTGCGACGCGAGGCCATCGCGGTGCGCAGCGCTATCGCCACCGAAATCCGCGCCGCGTTGGCAGACCGGCGCGTGGCCCACAACAAGCTGTGGCTCGACATCCTGGTCCAGAAACCCGACCACCGCGGCGACGCGGTCAATGTAGTGGACTTGGTCTGTGACGCGGTCAAGGACGCCACCGGCCTCGATGACCGCTGGTACAGCCTGCGGGGCTTGGACTGGGAAATCGTGAAATCCGACCCGCAGCTGTTTGTCGGGATCGGACAGGACGCGGCTGATGATGTCCAGGTCTGCTCTCACTGCGGCCAACTGAAGGCGCTCGGTGAATTCACCCGGTGCCGCCGAGCGCATCTCGGTGTCGGGCGCGCCTGTCGGGCGTGTCTCCGGGAAGGGCGACGCTTGGCCAAACGACGCAAGGCCGGGCAGCAGCCGCCCGACGACGTGGCGATCTGGTCCCCCTCTCTCAACTGAAGGAGTGACAGCAATGAGCGAGCAGATGCTCGATATGTCGGTCGTGCGGATCGACGGCGACACGCAACCCCGCACGGCCATCAACCCTGGGATCGTGCAGGAATACGCCGAAGCCATGGAGGCCGGTGTGGAGCTTCCGCCCGTCACGATCGTGCACGATGGATCGGCATACTGGCTGGTGGACGGCTTCCATCGCTTCTTCGCCCATCGGCGGCTGAGCCGTCAGCAGATCAAGGCGGACGTCACCACCGGCGAGTTGACCGACGCCCGTTGGCTCAGCCTGGCAGCGAACAAGGCGCACGGGGTACGGCGGTCGAACGAGGACAAAGCGAAAGCCGTTGCCCGGGCGCTGAAAATGCGGCCCGACCTGAGCGACATGGCCATCGCCTCGCACGTGGGCGTCAGCAACCGCATGGTCGGGAATCACCGGTCCGCGCTCGACGCCACTTTGAAGAATTCAAAGTCGCCGGTCTCGCAGACGCCCACCCGGGTGGGGCGTGACGGGCGCGCCATGAACACGTCCAAGATCGGCCGGCGCGCTCGTCGGGGAGGCGGCATCTCCAAGAACGCCTTCCAACCCGTGCGTGGGCACAGCAACCCCCAGCCCATGCGTGCCCTCAACATGCCCCAGGACCCCGTGATGGGCGCTCGCACGCTGATCGAACTGTTCGACACGACTTACCTCCGTGCCCTCGTCGCTTTCCTCACCAAGCATCTCGAAGGAGCTGCCGCATGAAACTCGAAGACCTGTTTGTCCGCACCGACCGCTACAACTTCGTGCTCGAGCTGACGCCCGAGATCGCGCTCGACTGGATCGACCACTGCAACACGCACAACCGCAAGATGGTCGATTCCCACGTCGATTACCTGGCCGAGGAGATGCGGGCGGGCCGCTGGCGGCTCACGCACCAGGGCATCGCTTTCAGCAGCAATCGCGTGCTGCTGGACGGGCAGCACCGGCTGTGGGCCGTCGCGATGTCGGGGATCACCATCCCCATCCGGGTGTTCGTGAACGAACCGCCGGAGGCGATGGAGGTGCTCGATACCGGCCAGCGGCGACGCAACGACCAGATCCTGACGCTGACGGCTGGCCTCGGTGAGGTCACGCGCGAGGAACTCGCCGCGCTGCGGGCCATGTATCTGGGCATGGGGCCGGCCCGGCGCCGTTCGCCCGGTGAAGAGGCGACGTTGCTCGCGCGGCACCTGGACGCGGTGCGGTTCGCCCTCGAGTGCCTGGGCAGCTCCGGGCGCGTCAAGAATATCGCTACGTCGACGACGCGCGCTGTGCTCGCGCGGGCCTGGTACTCGGCAGATCACGCCCAGTTGCGGCACTTCGCTGACACGCTGCTGAGCGGACGGCCGCTCGGCGAGCACGACGAGCCGATCGTGCAGCTGTTTCAGGTGCTCGCCCGCATGACCGGCAGCCGTAAGGCGACTGGTCGGCGCGAGTGCTACGGACTGACGGAGA
Organism: Planctomycetota bacterium; assembly: GCA_040755725.1. Taxonomy (GTDB): domain Bacteria; phylum Planctomycetota; class Phycisphaerae; order UBA1845; family Fen-1342; genus JBFMAI01. The sequence goes on from JBFMAI010000040.1 coordinate 12,355, forward strand.
CGGCATTGGCCGCGTTCCTGAAGCAGAACCGGGTCAAGCGGCTGTATCCCGCGCGCGAGGAGCTGTTCCCCCTACCCGAGGAAACCCAGTTGGCGGCCGCCTGATGCAACTGCGTCCCTACCAGCTTGAGGCCGTTGAGGCTGTCTACCGTCACCTGCGCGAGCGGGATGACCACCCGTGCGTGGTCATCCCGACCGCCGGCGGCAAGACGCCGGTGATCGCGACGATCTGCCGCGACGCCGTGCAGCGCTGGGGCGGCAAAGTGCTGATCCTGGCGCACGTAAAGGAACTCCTCGAGCAGGCGGCGGAGAAGTTGCGGGCCGTCGCGCCTGACCTGCCCTTCGGCTTGTACTCGGCGGGCCTGAACCGCCGCGACCTTGGGTACGCCGTCACCGTGGCGGGCATCCAGTCGGTCTATCAACGCGCCGCTGACGTCGGCGCTGTTGATCTGGTCGTGGTCGATGAGGCGCATCTCATCCCGCCCGACGGCGAGGGGATGTACCGGCAGTTCCTGGCGGAGATGCAGGCCATCAACCCGCTGGTGCGGGTGATCGGCGTCACCGCGACGCCGTTCCGCATGAAGTCCGGGTCGATCTGCGCGCCGGAGAACATCCTCAACGCGGTCTGCTACGAGATCGGTGTCCGCGAGCTGATCGTGCAGGGATACCTGTGCCCACTGCGCACGAAGGCGGGTACGCAGAAGCCCGACACTGATCGGCTGCACGTCCGCGCCGGCGAGTACGTCGCCAGCGAGGTCGAGCAGCTCATGGACGATGACAACCTCGTCCATGCCGCCTGCCGCGAGATCATTGCGCACACGCAGGATCGCCAGGCCGTGCTGATCTTCGCGGCGGGCGTGGCGCACGCCCAGCACGTGGCAGCTGTGCTGCACGACCGGCACGGCGTCGAGTGCGGCTTTGTCTGCGGCAAGACCCTGCCGTTCGAGCGCGACGAGACGTTGCGGCGGTACCGCGGGGGCGAGCTCAAGTACCTCGTCAACGTCAACGTCCTCACCACCGGCTTCGACGCCCCGAACATCGACTGCGTCGCGCTGTTACGGCCGACGCTGTCGCCGGGGCTCTTCTACCAGATGGTCGGGCGGGGATTCCGGCTGCACCCGGGGAAGACCGACTGCCTGGTCCTCGACTTCGGCGGCAACGTGCTCCGGCACGGGCCGGTGGATCAGCTCCGCGTCGATGGCCGGCCGCCCGGCGACGGCGAAGCGCCGGTGAAGGAATGCCCAAGCTGCCACGAGCTGGTGGCCGCCGGCTACGCGACCTGCCCGGCCTGCGGGCACGTTTTTCCGTCGCGCGAGATGCGGCAGCACGAGCGGCGCGCCAGCGACGCCGGCATCCTGTCCGACCAGGTGACGCGCGTCGATTACGACGTCGAGGAGGTCTTCTACGCCGTCCACACGAAGCGCAACGCACCGCCCGATGCACCGCGGACCATGCGCGTGGACTACCGCGTCGGCTTCAACCAGTACATCTCCGAATGGGTGTGCGTCGAGCACACGGGGTATGCCCGCGAGAAGGCCGTCCAGTGGTGGTCGCGGCGCTCGCACGAGCCCGTGCCCGACTCAGCGGAGGAAGCGGTCGAGCTGGCCGAGGCGGGAGCGATCGCGCCCGCCCAATGCATCACCGTGGAGCGCAAGCCCGGCGAGCAGTTTGACCGCATCGTGCGGCACGAGCTTGGGCCCAAGCCGCCGCGGCTCGACAGCGAAGAAGGTCTGCCCGAGTACGCCACACCAATCAGCGACGATGAGGTACCGTTCTGATGTCGGCGACGAGCCCGATGCTGCAGGCCGCGCTGTGGTACGCCGACCAGGGCTACCCGGTGTTCCCCTGCGCCCCGGGCCGCAAGACGCCGCTGACCGAACACGGGCTGCTCGATGCGACCATCGACGCCGACCAGATCGAGGCCTGGTGGACGCAGTCGCCCGGTGCGAACCTCGGGCTCCGCACGGATGGCCTGGTCGTCATCGACGTGGATGGGGCCGACAACGTCTGGCTCCATGATCACCCCGAGCGGCTCGCACAGCTCGCAATGGCGCCGACGTCGCTGACGCCGCGTGGCGGACGGCAGTACATTTTCCGTCAGCCTGAGGGCCGATGCTGGCGGAACACCGCCGGGCAACTCGCCCACCGGGTCGATACGCGTGCTGACGGCGGGTACGTCGTCGTGGCGCCGTCCGTGGTCGCCGGCACTGCGTATCGCTGGCTGGATGGTCTCGACCTGCCCGCACCCGAGAAACTCGACCCGCCGCCGGACTGGCTCGTCGCGCTGCTCGATCGCATGGCGCCGCGCGACGCCGCGACCTCCACTGCCCCGGCGAGTGAAACCGCCATTCCGGCTGGCCAGCGCAACGCGACGCTGGCCCGGCTCGCCGGCGCCATGCGGCGCGTCGGCATGTCGCAGGCCGAGATCCTCGCGGCACTTTTGCGCGTGAACATCGACCGCTGTCACCCACCGCTTCACCAGCGCGAAGTCGAACGCATCGCCGCGAGCATCGCGCGCTATGCCCCCGACAGCATCTCGGTGGCCTTGATCGAAGACCACTACGGGCAGGACCGCCAGCAACCGGCGTCCGGCCCTTCTCCAGTGAGGGACCTCGTGAAACTCCACTTCCTGCGCAAACCGGTAATCCACGGTCTGCTGCGCCGCGGCGAGACGATGAATGTCATCGCGGCGCCGAAAACCGGCAAGTCGTGGCTGGTCCTTGGCCAGGCCATGGCGATCGCCACAGGCCGACCCTGGCTCGGGCTGTTCCCGGCTGAGCGTGGCCGCGTCCTGATTCTCGACAACGAACTCCACCCCGAGACGATCGCCCATCGCATCCCGCAGGTCGCCGCGGCGCTGGGGATCGGCATGGACGAGATCGCCGACCAGATCTACGTCCACCCGCTGCGCGGGCAACTGCGCGACATCCTGGCGATGGCGACGTACTTCGACGCGATCGAGCCCGGGCAGTACGCAGCGATCATCCTGGATGCGATGTATCGCTTCATGCCGGCGGGCGCCGACGAGAATGACAACGGCGCGATGGCCGGCATCTACAACCGCCTGGACGCCTATGCGGAGCGGCTGGGCTGCTGCTTCATCGCGATTCACCACACGACCAAGGGCAACCAGTCCGCGAAGTCAGTTACCGATGTTGGGGCCGGGGCGGGCAGCCAGAGCCGGGCTGCTGATGCGCATCTCGTTCTCCGCCCGCACGAGGAGCCGGGGGCCGTCGTGCTCGAGGCCGTGGTGCGCTCCTGGGCGCCGGTCACGCCAATCGCGCTGCAGTGGGAGTTCCCGGTCTGGCGACCCGCGCCCGCGCTTGATCCGGCCGCGCTGCGCAGCGAGCGGCCGAAGCGCGCCACGACCAGCCGCAACGAAGAACCCGACCCGCCCGACTGGAGCATCGAGACGTTTGTGCAGACGTTCATCGGTACCCAGCCCGTGACCATTCCAGAGCTGCGCGAGCAGACGGCGCGGGAGCCCGGATTGTCGTGGCGCCGGATCAGCGACCTGCTCGCGCTTGCCGAGCAGCGGGGACTCATCCAGCGTGTGCGACTGCCGGGCCGCGGTGGACCGCAGGGATTCGTCATCGGCATGGAGGAGGTGCAGACATGAAGTACTACCCTCCGAACTTCGAGCGCCGAACTGCTCGAAGTGCGAGCGCGCAGCCGGTTCAGCGCTCGCGCTTCGGGTTGAACTCGAAGCGCGCGCACCCCCCATACCCCCCGTGGGTGCGCCGCCAGTTCGGCGGCGACCCGCGAACTCGAAGCGCGCGCTTCAAGTTCGCGCTCGAGGTTCGGGCCGGCGATGGAACCCTTCGGGGACTCGTATCGACAACTTCGTGTCGATGTTCAGGCCGCCGTTATGGCGAGCACCTTCCGGATGGAGTGCTCGCCGATGAGGTGCAGCTCTTGAAACACCTTGGTCATCACATGCTGCATGTCGCGGAAATACCGATCGATCTTCGCCGTGTCGCGCGGGAGGTTTCCGCTCTTGGCGCGGCCGAGGTATTTGAGGAGTGGTTCGATCACCTTCTGACGCAGGACGATCAGCCCGCTCATGGTTCGCAGCGCGTCGGGCGTGGATTGGTAGCGTCTGGCCTTCGGATGGGTCTTCACGACGAGTTGCTTGCCGCGCAGCTTTCTGAGGTCATACGCCGATTGTCGGCTCGCGTAGCGGAGTTCGTTGCCGGTCAGCTGGTTGACCATCGCGGCGTGCTCGGCGGCGGTGAACCCTCCCGGCTTGAGCGACAGCGCGATGACGGCGTGGATGACGGCGCGCATCCTCGATTTGTCGATGTCCAGGCCGGCGGTGCGCGTCGCGCCGACCTGCCCGGGCTGCGCGAGCGTATCGAGCTGATCGCGGGTGACCCACGGCATGTCGATGCACTGAAGGTGGTTGAGGAACGTTTGCAGCAAGTCCGACAACACCTGGATCATCGCCGGGAACCGGTCGAGCATCCGGCCGCACGCCAGCCGGTCAATCTGCTCGACCATCGCCTCGGTCCGCAGGACGTGCTCGCCTTTGGTATACATCTTCAGCGTCAAGCCGCCGAAGTGCAGCTTGAACACCGTCAGATCGTACGCAGGTCTCTCGAGCACGACTTGTTCGCGGCTGAGACGCTTGGGGTTTTTGAGGCGCCGGGCGCGACAGCCGAAGATCTTCATGACGCGCTTCACGTTCATCGTGGCGCGCGTCCGGTCGATCAGGCCGTCGAAGACGCGTTCCATGTAGCGGCCGCTGCGGAACAGCAGGTTGCGACTGTATTCCACCTGGTAGACGGAATAGTCGTAACGGAATCGGCTGCGCTTCTGTTCTTCGAAGGAGACACCGAAGCAGGCGCACCAGTAGACCCAGCGATCGCAGACTCGCCGCAGTTGCCCTACAGCGGCCGACGACCGCAAGGCATCTGCAACTTCGGCGAACTTGCGCGAGTCGGACAGCGCGGTGAAGCAGTTGTCTTCCTTCTCATAGACGATCCGCCGGCGCCGGGCCTGGCAGGCGGTGTACTCATGCCCGTTGAGGATGATCAGCGCCGGGTGCGGCGGGTGGCCGCTCATCGAGACGATCACGTGTCCCCAGGTCTTATCCATGATGTGAAAGTGGTAGTGCTTGACCCACGGCCGCGGGTTCTTGTACTCGAGATGGAAGCTGGCCGGGTTCTTGTCGGAGCGCAGTACCCGCCAGACGGGGGAGGGCCGACGCGTCGTGAAGATGGCGAAGACGCCGACGAAGTTCGGGTCGGCGGGCAGGTATTCCTTGATGAGCTGGTCTTTGCGAACGCCCTTCCGGCAGTCGACGACGGGAATCTTGTGCTTGTTCGCCCAACCCTGAACGCGCCGGCCGTACCGGCCCGCCAGCCGCATCAGAAACGTGTCGTTGAGATTGTCGAACGTCCCGAAGCGGTCGAACCACCAGCACCGAAAGCCGCCGGGCGTGCAGGCGAAGTGGTAGCGGGCGTTAATGGTGATGCGGTCGACGACGTCGTACATGTCGTCCAGCAACGGCGCGTAGTAGCGCGTGAATTCGTCGTCGCCGATCATGAGCCGTTCTCCTGTTCCCGGGAAACGAAGAGGCTCATGCTACGGCCGCCGGCCGGGAGACGCACTCATCTGTCGCGCAGCGACCCCTCCTGCTGGGCGCAGTCCCAGCCGGAGCCCGGTTCCTTCCCGGCCGAAACGGCCCTCGATGGCCGCGGGAACAAGTCGCGTTGGCGACAGAGTTTGTTGCGCGGGACCGACACGCCCCCGACGCGCACGGGGGCCACGGGAGCGACGCGGGCACGGCGGCTGGCAGGTCGGTACGAGGTGGCGGCCCCGCGACGCCCGTGGGCCAAACGTCGCGGTCTGGGGGCCGCCCAAGTGGTGGAGGCTCCACGGAACGGGCGGGCGGAGCTAAGTGATGCTCAGCGCTGACGATTGCATGACGGTTCCGATTCAGAGTCTGCTCGCCCAGGCGGCGGCCAGCATGTGTCGTCTGATCACCTTCACACGCGTAGGACGAGAGGTCACCGAATCGCGGCTGGGGAGAGCCGCCATTCAAAACGAACAGCGGCTCTGTCGCGCATACGAGGTAGCACTGAAGCTGCGTTCCGAGGAGGTCGTACGTTTCTGCAACCGATTCATAGCGCCCGGCTGCCCAGCTGCCATCGCCCGAGACAACCCGTTCTTCGTTGCACTGGTTGTCGATCAATGTGTCCGAGGAGCTTTCCATGAAGATTGAGTTGCGGCCACTGGCCGACATCAAGCCGTATGAGAAGAACCCGCGCGTCAACGATGCGGCCGTGGACGCCGTCGCCGAGTCGATCCGCCGCTTCGGGTTCCGCCAGCCGATCGTCGTGGACGAGGCGGGCGTCATCGTCTGCGGGCACACGCGCTGGAAGGCGGCGCAGAGGCTCGGGCTCGCCGAGGTGCCGGTGCACGTCGCGCGCGACCTGACGCCGGAGCAGATCCGCGCCTACCGCATCGCGGACAACAAGACCGCCGAGCTGGCGGAGTGGAACCTCGAGCTGCTGCCGCTCGAGTTGGCCGAGCTGCAGGGCGCCGGCATCGATTGGTCGCTGCTCGGCTTCGACAGCGACGAGCTGGCGATGCTGCTCGACCCCGGCGTGCAGCCGGGCCTCACCGATCCGGACGAGATTCCCGAGCCGCCCGATGCAGCCACGACCCAGCCCGGCGATCTGTATCTGCTCGGTGAGCATCGGTTGCTGTGCGGCGACAGCGTTTCGGTGGCCGACGTGGACCGGCTGCTCGACGGCCAGCCGATTCACCTCGTCAACATGGACCCGCCGTACAATGTCAAGGTCGAGCCGCGCAGCAGCACGGCGATCGCCGCGGGCCTCAGTTCACATCCCGACCTGTCGAAGAAGATGCATCACCAGGCCTTCGACGTCGCGCGCGGTGTGACCAGCCCCGCGAAGGCGCGCAAGAAGATGCGCGCGAAGGATCGGCCGCTCGCGAACGACTTCGTGTCCGGCGAGGCGTTCGACGCCATGTTGCTGGCGTGGTTCGGGAACGCCGCGCGCGTGCTGCTGCCGGGCCGGTCGTTCTACATCTGGGGCGGGTACGCGAACCTCGGCAATTACCCCGGTCCGTTGAAGGCCTGCGGGCTGTATTTCAGCCAGGGCATCGTGTGGGACAAGCAGCATCCGGTGCTCACGCGCAAGGATATGATGGGCTGCTTCGAGATCGCCTATTATGGCTGGCGCGAGGGTGCTGGGCATGAGTTCTTCGGCCCCAGCAACGCCACCGACCTCTGGCATGTCAAGAAGGTCAACCCCCAGAGCATGGTGCATTTGACCGAGAAACCGGTCGAGCTGGCAGTGCGCGCGATCCAGTACTCGTCGCGCGCGGGCGAGAACGTCCTCGACCTGTTCGGCGGCAGCGGGTCCACGCTGATCGCGGCGGAGCAGACCGGACGGCGGGCGTATCTGATGGAGCTCGACCCGTTGTACTGCGACGTGATCGTGCAGAGGTGGGAGCAATTCACGGGGCAGAAGGCGGGGCGGATCGCAGCCCGTGAGAACGCCCCGGTCGCGACCGAGGCGTCGATGGAGGGTGAATGATGGGCGGGTGGTTACGGCTGATTCGGAGCGTCGCTGCTTTCGCTACCGCAGGCGCGGCACAGGCATGCGGGGCCGTGGGCGTCATGGCGCTCGACCAGCTCGGCATGCGGGAAGTACGCACCGCATTCGTCGCAGCGGTCCAGCCGGCACTTCTGCCACAGGCCTTCGCCGATGAGGGTGTCGACCTCGGCCTCGGTGACGGTGTCGGGCATCGTCCAGGTGGCGAGCAGCTCGCCGTCGTTCTTGGTCAGGCTCAGTCGCATGGGTCACTTCTCCTCGTGCAGGGCGTGGTACTCGGTCATGGCGTCCTCGTAGACGCACGTAGACGCGGCGGCATGTTTGCGGCCGCCGGCGGGCACGACGCAGCCGCGCTCCTTCAGGAACGCGACCGCGACGGCCACCTGCGTCCAGGGCAATTGCGTGGCGCGGCGGAGGTCCTCGAGGACGAAGCCGCTGGCAGCCTCCTCGGCTGCGGCGGCGATCGCCTCGAAGGCCTCCTGCGGGCAGCGATGCTCGTAGGGCTGCCCCTTGCGCGGCACGACGCGGCGGACGAGCGCGCCGTCCTCGACGGTGAAGGTCTCGTCGCGCTCGTCCGGCGGAGGCTCGGTGGCGGCGGCCACCGCATGCTCGAGCGCGTCCCATTCATCGCTCGTGAGCATCTCGGCCTCGCGCGCCGCGAGCACCGCCTCGGCCGCGTTCAGCACGTCGTGGAGTTTCTGGAGGTACGGCAGCATGGCTCAGTTCCCCGCGACGCCGGTGTGCGTGAACTGGCCGCGCTCCACCTTGCGGAATCGCGCCTCGCTGCCCTTCGTGCTGATCTCGCGCAGGATGGCGGCGTAGAGGGTGGCCTCGGGCGTCTTGCCGTTGGGGCTCGACCACAGGCCGCGCTCGGCCATCGCCTCGATCATCTCCTTCGCCCGCAGCGGCTGGTCACTGTCGGCCAAGACCTGGGCGGCGGCGTCCAGCGCGCTGACGCGCTTCGGCTTCGGTTCGCCGGCGGCCTTCTTGGGCCGGCGCGGCTTGGCGGCTTTCACGCAGTCGCCCTCGGGCAGCGGCTGGCCGGTGATGACCTCGACGGTCGGGTTGACCTCGGGCTCCGGCGTGGCGTCGGCCTGCTTGGCGGCCTTGCGGCCGGTCGGCACCGCGCGCCGCAGGCGCTGGGCGCTCTTGATGCGGATGCGCTTACCGGTGGCGGTGTTCGTCGCGTTCCACCCGCCGTGGCTGTTCGACGAGTCGATCCGCACGCTCACGATGCGGTCGCTCACCTTGGCCTCGTAGCACTGCCCGATCTTGATCTCGTCCTTCTTCATGGCTGGTCCTTTCATGTGCCCTCGTCAGGCCCGGGTCTCACGCGCCCGGGCGACCCGCCGCGGCGGGTTTCGGCGGCGCTACCGCGCGCGAATCGTCTTGAGCATGCGGCCCTGCCACAGGTCGTCGCGTACCAGGCCGACCATCGGGATTTCGACCGGCGTGTCGAGCCGCACGCGGTAATACGCGGGCTCGCGGCTGTGCTTCTCGACGTCGACGATCGTGCCGGTCAGGCCCACGAACTCCTGCATCCCGCCCAGGATCCGAACGCGCTTGCCGATTCTGCTGTTCATCGTCGTGCTCCTTCGCAGCGTGCCTCGTCAGGCCCGGGTCTCACGCGCCCGGGCGACGCGGGTGTGGCCCGCGTTTCGGCGGCGCTACCAGCTGCGTGGCTCGGAGCGGGGTTCACCCGCGGTCTTGGCAGCGCGGCGCGGTGCGTAGACGTGGCCGCAGGATTCACACTGGACCTGGTCGGCGTTCTCGAACCACACCAGCAGGTCCTGGCGGCGTTCGCCGCAGTTCGGGCAGGCGTCCTCGGGATCGACGTCGGCGCCGGGGTCGTCATCGACGCCCGCGGCCGCGAACGCGGCGTCCAGGTGGTTGCGCAGGGCGATCGCGGTATCGACCGTCAGGATGACCGTGCGGTCGTAGGACTGGATGCCGCGGCCGGCGGTGAGGTCGATCCGAACCACGCGCTCGCCTTCCGGGTTCGTGCCGATGTCGGCGTTCGCGTCGTGGTAAACAGCGCCCATGAAGCGGAGGGCGTCGCTGATGGTGTCGTCGTTCGGGTTCGTCATGGCGTGTGCTCCTCGCTAGTTGCCGAAGATGTGCTCGGCCAAGCCGGCCGCCAGGAGGTCGACGATCGTCTTGGCGCGGGGCGTGGCGGGCAGGATGTCCCAGCCGCGGTCGAAGTTGACCACGGTCACGTTGTCGTCGGTGCGGCGGACCCAGAGCTTCGAGATGCGGCTGTCGGCCAGCTCGAAGTCGGGCGAATCGGCGTGCTCGGGGAAGACCAGCGCTTCGAAGCGGTGGCCGGCGAGCGTGCCGATGACCCAGGAGCCGCCGCAGCTCTTGCGGGGCTTGATCTTCGTGATCTGCAGCGTGTCGAGCAGCGCGCTGGCGGCGCGCTTCGTGGTGGTGCGTTTCTTGGTCGTCATCGTCGTGGCTCCTCGTGGTACGCCCCATGCGTACAGACACATGAAGCCATGGGTTTGGCCCGGAATCCACTCGCATTCCGAGAATTCCGAGACATTCTTGCACTTCTTGGCGCAAGGTCCGAGTCGGCGGCACGGGCGGCGCTGAGAGCGCTCTCGTGCGGACGGAAGTGGGCCTGGCGTACCAGCCTGCCGGCCCGAACGCGCCACGGCCGCCCCGTGGCCGCGAGGGGCGTACCCGGGCGGGAGGCGGCGTGATGGCCGACGAGGCCCCGAAGCTGAACCCGACGGCTTTGCCGCTGGTGGACGCGGCCCGTCTGCTCTCCGCCGTGGGCGGTCAGATCGTGACGGTGGCGATGCTGCAGGCCGACGTCGCGGCCGGCGCGCCGACGAACGACGACGGCACGCTCAATGTCGCGCACTACGCCGCGTGGCTGGTGAAGGAGATGGCCGCTCGTGCCGATTGACCCGCGCAGATTGAAGCCGACCGAGCTCGTGCGGCTGCTCAACAGCACGCCGCTGGGCGAGGTCATCTCCGAGCGGCAGCTCCACCGCCACCGCTCGCGCGCGGGCTTCCGCATCGGCGATGGCCGGACGGTCGACCTGCTGCGCTACGTCGCGTGGCTGGTGCTCGAGCGGCATCGGCCCCGGCCGGAGCCGACCGGGCTGACCGGCTACGAGGCCCACAAGGAGCGGGCGGCGCAGCGCAACCGCGAGATGGCGCTGCTCGGGCGCGACATCGCCGCCGGCGAGTGGGTGCATCCGCCGCGCAACGCGGACCAGCGTGAACGGGCCGAGCGCGACTTCCGGCTGTTCTGCGAGGCGTATCTCCCGCAGACGTTTCACCTGCCATGGTCGGACGACCACCTGAAGGTCATTGCGAAGATCGAGCAGGCGGTGCTCGAAGGTGGGCTGTTCGCCATGGCGATGCCGCGCGGCAGCGGGAAGACCAGCCTGTGCGAGGTGGCGTGCCTGTGGGCGCTGGTCTACGGCCACCGCGAGTTCGTCGCGCTGATCGGCAGCGACGAGGAGCACGCCGCCAGCATGCTCGATAGCATCAAGGTCGAGCTGGAGACCAACGACCTGCTCGAGGACGACTTCAGCGAGGTCGTCGGGCCGGTGCGGGCGCTCGAAGGCATTCATCAGCGCTCCGCCGGCCAGATCTACCGCGGCAAGCAGACGCACATCGGCTGGACGGCGCGCGAGATCGTGCTGCCGACATTGCCGCCGCTCGAGTGGCTGGGGAACCACTCGCCCAAGTCGAACGGCGCAATCATCAAGGTCGCCGGCATCACGGGCCGCATCCGCGGGATGAAGCACAAGCGGGCAGACGGCTCATCGGTGCGGCCGTCGCTGGTGCTGATCGACGATCCGCAAACGGATGAGTCGGCGCGCTCGCCGTCGCAGTGCATGACGCGCGAGCGCATCCTGTCCGGCGCGATCCTGGGCCTGGCCGGTCCCGGCCGGAAGATCGCCGGGCTGATGGCGCTGACCGTCGTGCGACCGGACGACCTCGCCGATCGCATTCTCGATCGCGAGAAGCACCCACAGTGGCAAGGCGAACGCACGAAGATGGTCTACGCGTTCCCTGCAGACGAAGCGCTGTGGGCCCGCTACGCGGAATTGTGGCGCGAAGGCATGCGCGCGGATCGTGGCGCGGGTGAGGCGACCGAGTTCTACCGCGCGAATCGCGAGGCCATGGACGCCGGCGCCGTGATTGCCTGGCCGGAGCGGCACCATCCCGACGAGCTCTCCGCCATCCAGCATGCGATGAACCTGCGCCTCGATCGCGGCGACGCAGCCTTTTGGGCGGAGTACCAGAACGAGCCACTGCCTGAAGAGCAGGTCGACGACGAATTGCTGACCGTCGACGAGATCGTCGCGAAGCTCAACGGCCAGCGCCGCGGCGAGGTGCCACTCGCGGCCACGCACCTGACGATGTTCGTGGACGTACAGGCGAAGGCGCTGTTCTGGCTGGTGGCGGCGTGGGAGAGCGACTTCACGGGCTATGTGCTCGACTACGGCACCGAGCCGGATCAGAAGGCCGACTACTTCACGTTGCGCGACGTCCGCCGAACACTCGCAGCCGCGGCGCCACGTGCGGGAATCGAGGGCGCAATCTATGCCGGACTCGATCGGCTGGCCGAAGCCAAGCTCGGGCGCGAGTGGCAGCGCGACGACGGCTCGACCGTGCGGATCGATCGCTGCCTGATCGATGCGAACTGGGGTCAATCATCCGACGTCGTGTACCAGTTCTGCCGGCAGAGCCGGTTCGCCAGCGTGCTGCTGCCCAGCCACGGGCGCTACGTCGGGGCTTCGAGCATCCCGTTCAGCGAGTACAAGCGCAAGCGCGGCGATCGGGTCGGGTTGAATTGGCGCGTCCCGGTGACGACCGGGCGGCGCATCGTGCGGCACGTCGTGTTCGACACGAACTTCTGGAAGTCGTTCATCCACGCCCGCCTGGCGGTGCCGGTGGGCGATCCGGGTTGCCTGTCGCTGTTCGGCCGCCAGCCGGAGCGCCATCGATTGCTGGCCGAGCACCTGACCAGCGAGTACCGCGTCAAGACCGAAGGCCGCGGCCGCACCGTCGACGAGTGGAAGCTGCGCGTCGACGGCCTCGACAATCACTGGCTCGACTGCCTGGTTGGCTGCGCGGTCGCGGCGTCCATGGGTGGCGCGGCGCCGGCGGGGCTGGCGGCGGATACACCGAAGCCGCGGCCGACGATGCGGCTGTCCGAGATGCGGAGGGACCGTCGGTGACGCAACCCGCTGCATCCCAACCCGATCGCGAGCGCCGCGGTATTGAATGCCCACGCTGCGGGTGCCGCCACTTCCGCGTGATCTACACCCGCGCCGCCTGGGGTGGCCGGATCGTGCGCCGGCGGGAATGTCGCCACTGCGGACGGCGGATCACCACCAGCGAGCGCCTGAGTGGATAGCGCGCCGCGCGCAGGTCCACCCGTGGAACAATCTGCCGCCCTTCCTCCCCACGCACGTCGAATCTCCCGTTCTCGTGTCGGTACAGGTGGATGAACGCAACGCTGCCACCAGTGTGCACTGTGGACCGGCTCAGCCTTGAGCTGCGCCTGATGCCGCATGCCTATCGCGAGGATGCGGTGCAGGAGGCGTGGCTGGCGTTCCTCTCCGGGCACGATCCGGCCCGCGCCGTGAACACGTACGCACGGCGCGAGCGGCGGCTCCGCCGCCGGATGGTCGGGGCGATCCGGCCTGAGCTGAACTGAAGCGGGATGGTGTAACGGCAACACGCCGGTTTCATGCGCCGGCACTGCAGGTTCGATCCCTGCTCCCGCTAATCGCGCCGCGGTGTTCGCGGCGGCCTCACCCTCGCACGAGACGGAGACGCTCATGTCATTCGGTCCGGTCACGATCTTCACGGTCGACACGATGGATGTGCAGGCGCCGGGCGCGCCGGGACTCACGGCGCTGCAGCTCTCGAACCGCGCCGGCGAGTTCACGCTGACGCCGCCCACGACGGATGCCGACGGCTCGCCGCTGTCGGGCCTCACGTTCGGGCAGGCGGTCGTGATCCAGGCGGACGCGATCGAGGCCGAGCTGTACCGCAACGACTTTGAGGCGGCGATGCAGTTCAACGGCGCGCAGGTGTTCGAGCTCGACCTGGCCGAGGGCGAGTCGGTGTCGCGCGAGTTCGTGATCGCCGAGCCGGGTCGACCGTACTCGATCCTGGCCCGCGTCGCGGACCACCCCCGTGGGCAGTAGCCCCTCCAGCGTCATCACGCTCACCACGCGCCGCCGGCCGTGGTGGGCGTGGTGGCTGATCCGCTGGGCGCGCTGGCTGCACGGAATGAGCGGCGTCCTGGTCGTGCAAGTGGAGCGGTAAGGCGATGGCGGAAGAGATCGAGAACGCGATCCGCGAAGCGGCCCAGCAGCCGGCCGAGGTGTCGGTGGACGGCCAGACGGTCAAGCAGCAGCCGCTGCCGGATCAGATTGAGGCCGACCGGTATCTCGCCAGCAAGGACGCCGCGAAGAAGGGCCTGGGCGTGCGGATGACGAAGGTGGTTCCTCCGGGAGCGGTGTGACGTGCTGAAGTGGCTGCGACAGCTTGGTGGTCGCAAGGCGACGACGGCGACGCCCCGTGGGCGTCTACTGGTCGTGCGGGGCAAGTACGACGCCGCCCAGACCACGCACGAGAACCGCCGCCACTGGGCGCAGGCCGATCATCTCTCCGCCGATGCGGCCATGGGTGCCGATGTGCGGCGCGTGCTGCGCAGCCGGGCGCGCTACGAGGTCGCCAACAACAGCTATGCCAAGGGCATCGTCGCCACGCTGGCGAACTACGTCGTCGGCACCGGCCCGCGCCTGCAGATGCTCACCGACGATCCCGAAGCCAACCGCCTGATCGAGCAGGAGTTCAGCCGCTGGGCCAAGTCGATCGCGTTGCCGCACAAACTGCGGACCATGCGTGTCGCCCAGTGCGAAAGCGGCGAGTGCTTCGGCCTGTTGACCAGCAACCCACGCATCGCGGCACCGGTGCAGCTCGACCTGCGGCTGATCGAGGCCGATCAGATCGCCACGCCGTTCGGCGCGCTGCCCCCCGAGGAACGGGCTGTTGACGGCATCGTCTTCGACGGCTTCGGCAACCCGATCGCGTACTACGTCCTGCGGCGGCACCCCGGCGACCCGCGGGCGTGGCGCGCTGGCCCCGACGCCTACGACCTCATGCCGATCGAGTCGGTCGTGCACCTGTTCCGGGCCGAGCGGCCGGGGCAGAGCCGCGGCATCCCCGAGATCACCAGCTCGCTGTCACTGTTCGCGACGCTGCGGCGCTACACGCTGGCCGTGCTGGGCGCGGCCGAGCAGGCCGCGCTGCCGTCCGGCGTGATCTACACCGACGCGCCCGCCGACGCGGAAGCTGCCGGTGTCGAGCCGATGGACACGGTCGAGATGGACCGCGGCACGTGGATGACCATGCCCTACGGCTGGAAGATCGGCCAGGTCAAAGCCGAGCAGCCGACCACGGTGTACGGCGACTTCAAGCACGAGGTGATCAACGAGATCGCGCGTTGCCTGAACATGCCGTTCAACATCGCGGCCGGGAACTCCTCGGGCTACAACTACGCCTCCGGGCGGCTCGACCACCAGGCCTTCTTTAAGGCCATCCGCATCGACCAGCACTACCTCGGCGACATGGTCCTCGACCGGCTGCTGAAAGCCTGGCTCGACGAGGCCGTGCTCATCGAAGGCTACCTGCCGCAATGGCTGCGGCAGCTGGGAATCGACCTGCCGCACCAGTGGTTCTGGGACGGCTTTGAGCACGTCGATCCGCAGAAGGAAGCCGGCGCCCAGGCCACCCGCCTGCAGAGCAACACCACCACGCTGGCGGCGGAGTTCGCGAAGGCCGGGCTCGATTGGGAGGCGGAGCTGCACCAGCGCGCCCGCGAAGTCGCGTTGATGCGCGAGCTGGGGTTGACGATGGCCGCCGCCGCACCGGCGACGCCACCCACCGCAGATGAACCTCAGGATGAGGAGGATGACGATGTCACGGAAGACGTCGACGCCCACGCCCGCGCGTGAGCCATTGGACCAGGTGCCCGATCGCATTGAGCTGCGCTGCCTGCCCGGGCGGATCGCCCTGGAGGCCCTCGCCGTCGAAGGCGAGGTCGACGCGGTGCCGCGTTTCACGATGGTCGCCTACACCGGTGAGCCGCTGCGGGTCGAGGGCTGGCGCTTCCCGGTCGCGGTCGACCTGGAGGGCCTGTCGATCCCGTCGCAGCGCCGGCCGGTGCGCTTCGGCCACAGCATGTACGCCGGCGTCGGCCACACCGAGCGCATCGCCGTCGAAGCCGGGCGTCTGATCGCCGATGGCATCGTCAGCCGGGATACGGCCGCCGCCCGCGAGGTCGTCGCCAGCGGCAAGCGGGGCTTCCCGTGGCAGGCATCCATCGGGGCGCAGGTCGCGCAGGCGGAGTTCATCCGCGCTGGCAAGAGCGCGACCGTCAACGGCCGCACGTTTGAGGGACCGCTGTACGTCGCCCGCCGCACGGTGCTGGGCGAGATCAGCTTTGTGGATCTGGGGGCCGACGGCAACACCACCGCGACGATCGCGGCGCAGCAGGAGAACGAACCCATGAATGAGACGCAGGACACGGAGGTCCGCGGGACCGAGGCGCAGGATGCGCCGCACAATGACGTCGCGCACGACGAGGCGGAGGGCGCCGGCACGGAGGCCGGCCCCGCCGCCAACCCTACCCCGCCGCGCTCTGCGCCGGCGGTGGACCCGGTGGCCAACATCCGCGCGCAGGCGCTGGCGGAGACGAAGCGCATCGCCGCGATCCGGACGGTCTGCAATGGCCGCTTCCCCGAGATCGAGGCCCGCGCGATCGCCGAGGGCTGGACGCGCGACAAGACCGAGCTCGCGGTGTTGCGGGAGTCGCGCCCGAAGGCGCCGGCGGTGCACGTCACCGAGCTGGTCGTCACCGACCGGGTCCTCGAGGCCGCGTGCCTGCAGGCCGCGAAGGTCGAGAAGCCCGAGCGCTATTACGACGCGCCGACACTGGACGAGGCCCAGCGCCAGTTCGACGGCCGGCTCGGCCTAGCCGAGCTGATCATCGAGGCCGCCCGTGCCAACGGCTACGTCGGCCGCGAGCGGCGCGTCACGCGCGAGATGCTCCGCTACGCCTTCGGCCGGGAGATCCGGGCCGCGGCGTCGACGATCGACATCGGCGGCATCCTCAGCAATGTCGCGAACAAGTTCCTGCTGGAGGGCTTCTTCGGTGTCGAGCGCACCTGGCGGAACCTCTGCGCCGTCCGGAACGTGTCGGACTTCAAGACCGTCACCAGCTACCGGCTGATCGGGAAGGATCAGTACGAGCAGGTCGCCCCGGGCGGCGAGCTCAAGCACGGCAC
Organism: Planctomycetota bacterium; assembly: GCA_040755725.1. GTDB lineage: Bacteria > Planctomycetota > Phycisphaerae > UBA1845 > Fen-1342 > JBFMAI01. The sequence goes on from JBFMAI010000040.1 coordinate 29,269, forward strand.
GCTGGGTGAGCAGGCCTACACCAACAAGGCCGACACCTACGGTCTGCTCCTGTCGATCGACCGCCGCGACATCATCAACGATGACCTCGGCGCGATCACCACGGTGCCCCGCAAGCTCGGCCGCGGGTCCGGCCTGAAGATCAACGACATCTTCTGGTCGATCTTCATGAACAACGCGGCGTTCTTCGCGGCCGGGAACAACAACTACCTCACCGGCGCCGACACGGCACTGTCGATCGAGGGCCTGTCGAAGGCGGAAAAGGCGTTCCTGGACCAGACCGATCCGGACGGCAAGCCGCTGGGGGCCATGCCGGCGGTGGTGCTCGTGCCCACGGCGCTCAGCGCCATGGCCACGGTGCTCTACAAGTCGCTGGAGATCCGCGACACGACCGCCAGCAAGCAGTACCCGGTGGCCAACCCGCACACGGGCAAGTTCCGCACGGAGGTCAGCCGGTACCTGAGCAACAGCCAGTACGCCGGCAATTCGGAGAAGGCGTGGTACCTGCTGGCCGACCCGATGGACCTGCCGGTGATCGAGGTCGCGTTCCTCAACGGCCAGGAGGCCCCCACGATCGAGACCGCCGACGCCGACTTCAACGTGCTCGGCGTGCAGATGCGCGGCTACCACGACTTCGGCGTCGCCCTGCAGGAGCCGCGCGGCGGGATTAAGAGCAAGGGCGAGGCGTGAGCCAGCTTGACGACGGCGTGATCGGTGGCTTGCCCGGGTCGGAGATCGGCGCGGGCGACCCGATCCTGATGGAGAACCCCATGGCGACAGCAACGTTCATTCATGACGGCAACACGATCGACTACACGCCCAGCAGCGACGTCGCGGCGGGCGCCGTGGTCGTGCTCGGCGACCTGGTCGGCATCGCGCAGCGTGCGATTGCTGCGAACACCCTCGGGTCGCTCACGCTGGTGGGCGTGTTCGATCTGCCCAAGGCGACGGGCGCCGGCACCGGCATTGCGGCGGGCGCCACGCTCTTCTGGGACGCGGGCAACCAGCTCGTGAAGGCCGACAGCAACTACGGCGGCTATAAGCGCCTCGGCAACGCAGCGGCGGTGGCCGGTACGGCGGACGCGACGGTCCGCGTGCGGCTGAACACCGGCGTCACCGACTACTCCGCGATTGTCGCGCCCTGATGAGGTGATGCAGCGATGACGGATCTGCTCGAACGCGGCGCCGCCTGGCTGGACCAGCAGCGGTCGCGCCACTTGACACGGACGGTGACGTATCTCCGCGGCACGGACAGCGTGGCGCTAGCCGCCACAATTGGCCAGACCACGTTCGAGCAGGCCGACGAGTACGGCGTGATCCACCGCACGCAGTCGCGCGACTACCTGATCTCGGCGGCGGACCTGGTGCTTGCCGGCGTGCCGGAGCAGCCCAGGGCCGGTGATCGCATCCGCGAGACCGCGGGTGAGCAGATCCTCCTCTACGAGGTGATGGCCCCGGGCGGCGAGCCACCGTGGCGCTACAGCGACCCGCATCGGAACACGCTGCGGATTCACACGAAGTTCGTGGGGATGGAGCGGACATGAACGAGACGCAGAACCCAACCTGTGCCAGCGAGCCAAGCTGCCTGAAGGACGTGCGCGAGATCCGCTCGGTCGTCTTCGGCAACGGCCACCCCGAGAAGTCGCTGCTCGTGCGCATGGAGCGCGTCGAGTCCCGGCTGGCAGTGATCCAGAAGCTGTCGCTGGCCACGCTCTGCGGCGTCGGCACGCTGCTGCTGAAGTTCGTCGGCGCGTGGATCGAAGGCCTCATGACAGGATCGTGACCCATGGCCGACAGCACCATCATCGCGCTCGCCGACGCCATCGTCGCCAAGCTCCAGGAAGGCACGTTCAGCTTGCCCTGCGAGATCGCCCGTGGCTACCGCCCCGTCGTCGAGTTGCCGTCACTGGCGGTCGCCAAGGTGACGGTCATCCCGAAGAGCCTGGCGATCAGCGCGGCGACCCGCGCGGACGGCTTCTACGACTGCGCCGTGGACATCGGCGTGCAGCGCAAGGTCAACGCCGACGATCCGGCCGAGCTCGACGCCTTGATGAGCCTGGTGGAGGAGATCGGCGATCACCTGCGCGGCAAGAAGCTCGACGGCTTCACGGCCGCCGTGCAGCTCGCGCTTGAGAACGAGCCGGTGTTCGCGCCGGAGCACCTCGAGCAGCATCGCCAGTTCACCAGCGTCATGACGGTCACCTACCGGGTGCGGAGGTAACGCGATGAACGTGCGCGCGATCACCGTCGCCCCGGACGAAGCCGTAGTCACGCTCGTGGACGGCCGCGAGCTGCGGATCACGCGCGCCTGGCTGGCGGACCGCTTTCGCGAGGCGCCGGGGCGGCTGGTGGCCGAGAAGCGCGACGCGACGCTGCAGGCGGTGCGCGACACGTATGCGGACGGCGACCTGCTGCCGCCCGAGCGGCTGTGGGTGGACTTCGGGGAGGACGGCACGATCCACGGTGTGGCGTTGTGCCGCGACGGGGCGTGCCCGTTCGACAGCGAGCGGTGGACGCACCTGGACGGCGGCGCGCTCGGACGCGTGCAGGAGGCCTGACGGATGCCGGTGCAGTGTTTTGCGGGCTTCGAGGCGGGCGACATGAACGAGCTGCTGGTTGCCTCCGGCTCGGTCGCACTCAACAAGACGTACGCCCGCAGTGGCGAGTACGGCTGCCGCATCATCCCGCCCAGCGGACCCACGGCCGCCTTCATCAGTCTGGCCAACGGGCTGGACGGCAACGGCGCCCCGAGCGCCAACGCCCGCACGAGCTACAGCGTCGGGTTCGCGTTCCGCATTCTCGCGCTGCCGGCCACGCCGGGCGCGTGGGAGTACCTGCTGTACATCGCCAGCAGCTCGACGCACCGCGCTTCACTGCGGCTGGGTCAGGACGGACGCATCGGCCTGCACATCGGCTCCTCGGTGGCGCCCCAGATCGCCGCATTCGGCCCGCTCACGCTCAGCCGCTGGTACTACGCCGAGGTGGTGGTGCTGGTGGATCGCTACGTGTGGCGGATGGATGGGCAGGTCGTGGCGCAGGGCCTCGGCTCGCCGGGCGGGTCGATGAACGCCGCCTATATCGGCAAGCGCTTCAGCCTGGGCGCACAGGGCTACGTCATGGACACGGACGACATCTACACGGCCGACGACGTGACGCTGCTGGGGCCCACGACCCGCGTCGTGCGACTCAGCGCGAACGCGAACGGCAACGCCTACTCGTGGATGCCGTATCCGCCGGACGAGCCGCCACCCGAGATCGTGCCGTGAGGAGCGCGCAGTGGATTACTGGCAGTACGTCAGTCAGGTGCCACATGACGGGGACAGCACGTACCTGGAGGGTTCGTATGGCACGTTCAACGTCAACGTCACGAACGTCGCCCTCGGCCCCGGGGAGCGCATCGTCGCCGTCGCCGCGGCGCTGTGCTGGCGCAACTCGTACAGCGCGTTCGGGCAAGGCTTCCTACGGGTCGGCGCGGCCATGCAGTCGACGAATTCGTTCTACGTGCCGCCGACCTACGACACGAACTACGTGCTGGCCCGCACGGTGCCGGGCACAACCCGCGCGTGGCTCAAGGCTGACCTCGACGTCACCCTCGTCGGCGGCAACGTCAACGGCGGCTACGGGCTGCGCTGCACGCAGGCCGGTGTGCACGTGCTACTGCACACGCCGCCGGTCGTGCCGCTCGAACCCAAGGAGCAAGCCATGAACTTCCAGGCCATGGAGCCGCTGACCGCCAACGGCAGCGACCAGCCGGTCGAAGTGCCGCGCGGCGCGACGCTGCTGGTGCATCCGCTGGCGGTGAACGTGGAGGTCCGCGACGTGGCCGGCGGGACCGCCAAGCTGACCATCCCGGCCGACTCGATGGTGATGCTCGGCCCTTCGTACGGCCAGACGGTGTACCTGAAGGCGACGGTCGGCACGGTGATCGAACTCGCGGTGACGTAGCCCGGGCGCGGCAGTCAAGGAGGACTCAGTCATGCCCAACTTCGTGCTGGGAATGAATGCGAAGCTGTATCACGGCGCGGCGGGCGGCTCCGCGGCGACCGAACTCACCAACGTCCGCAACGTGACGCTGAACCTCGAAGCGGGTGAAGCCGACGTGACCACGCGGGCCAACCTCGGCTGGCGGGCCACCGCGCCCACGCTGCGCGAGTGCTCGGTGGACTTCGAGATGGTCTGGGATCCGGAGGATGCCGGGTTCACGGCGATCAAGAACGCCTTCCTGACCAACGGGCTGATTGCCCTGAAGGTGCTCGATCAGGCCAACGGCCAGGGCCCCGACGGCGATTTCTCGATCACGTCGTTCACGCGGAGCGAGGAACTCGAGGAAGCACTGACCGTCAGCGTGACGGCCAAGCTGGCGGTGTTCCGCAGCTGGGTGGAAGGGACCTGAGCATGAAGACCTTCAACGACAACGCGGGCCGCACGTGGACGCTCGCGATCAACGTGGACGCGATCAAGCGCGTGCGCGGCCTGCTCGACGTCGACCTGCTCGGCATCCTCGACGGCCAGCTCATCGAGCGGCTGTACCGCGACCCCGTGCTGCTGTGCGACGTGGTGTACGCCGTCTGCAAGCCGGAGGCGGACACCCGCGAGGTCAGCGATGAGGAGTTCGGCCGCGCGATGGCCGGCGACGCGATCGAGCACGCAACGAAGGCGCTGTTGGAGGAGCTCGTAAATTTCTGCCCGAGCCCGAGGGATCGGGCGAACCTGCAGCGCATCCTCGCGACGACGTGGAACGTGATGGACAGGGCAAGGGACGTGATCGAGGCCAAGCTGGCGACGGTGGACACCGAAGCCCTCGTCGCCCAGGCGCTCGCGACGTCTGGCAGCTCGTCTGGCGCTGCGCCGGCATCGTCGGCGTCGAGCCCGGACGGCTGACGCTGCGCGAACTGCTCGCGATGGCCGAGGCGCGGGCCAAGGACGAATGGGCGCGCTCCAGCGCCCTGATGGCCCTGCTCGCGAACTGCCATCGTGACCCGAAGAAGACTCGGGCGCTGCGGCCGAGCGATTTCGACCCGTTCGCGAAGCGGCCGGCGCCCATCCCGATCGACATGGACAGTCTGAAAGCGGTGTTCGTCGAGGGGCGGTTCCCTCGCACCGCAGCTCCAGGGACGGAGGACAACTCATGTGGCTGTGCAACCTGAAGACATTTGTCGGTGTTCTGCTCGCGATCCTCGCACTGTTCGGCTTGACCGGCTGCGCGACGCTCAACCCCCAGCCGCCGGTGGAGCACTTCGCCAACAAGCTGGCGGACGAGGCCATCATCCCGGCGGTGCGCGAGGGCCTCGCGCAGGGTGTGGAGCAACTGGTCATCCAGGCCGGGGCGCAGGGCATCAACCCCACGTACGTCGTGAAGTTCTCGGGCAAGTGGGTCACCGGCGTGGAGGGCGCCGCGTCCGTCGGCGTCGAAGGCATCGCCGGCCAGCTCCAGGTGACCAGCGCGAGCAGCGAGGAGACGGAGACGAGCCCGCACCAGCAGGAGCAGGCGCCGCCGGCCGCGGAATCGCAGCCCGCGGCGACCGAGCCCGAAACGACCCTACCGGGTGCGTCGTGAGCAAGGCAATGCGACGGTTCCTGGCGTGCAGCCTGGCGGCGGTGTGTGCGCCCGCCGCCGGCTGCGCGACCAGCCAGGCGAAGCCGGAACTGACGGTGACGCCGATGGCGACGTCGCAGTCGGCCAGCGAGTCCGCCGCGCTGGACGTGCAGCAGCTCAGCGGCCAGATCGTCGCCGGCGTGCAGGCCGAGCTCAGCAGTCGGATCGAAACCGCCGTGGAGACGACGCTGCGGTCGGAAGTGCAGGCGACCGGCGTGGGCGGCAACGCCACGGGCTACAACAGCGAGTTCGGTGTCGGCGCGACGCTCGTCGTCACGTTGACGCTGCTGCTCGCGCTCGTGCTCAGCCACCGCCGCGAAGTGCTGCGGATCAAGCAGAACGGCCGCCACGCGCTCCCATGCGGGAAGCACACGTCATGATCACGATGCAGATGAAGGCGCTGTTCTTCGATCGACCCGCGGTGCAGCGCGCGGTCAACAAGGCCAAGCGCGCCGCGCTGTCGAAGGCCGGCGCCTTCATCCGCACCACCGCCCGCCACAGCCTGCGCCGTAAGAAGGGCTCCGCCCCGCCGGGCCAGCCGCCGCACTCGCACGTGGGCCTGCTCAAGCGGTTCCTGTTCTTCGCCTACGAGCCCGCGAGCGAATCCGTCGTCATCGGGCCGGCCAAGCTCAACAAGCCGACCGAGGCGCCGCGCGTGCTCGAGCATGGCGGCAAGACACTCGTCGAGCGCCGCCGGCGCGGCAAGGTCGTGCGCCGCCGCGTGACGATCGAGGCCCGCCCGTTCATGGGTCCGGCGCTGGAGAAGGAACGCCCGAAGCTGCCGAAGCGCTGGGCGGGCAGCGTGCGCGGAGGGTAGCCGATGGCCAGCAGCAAGGGCATCCGCGCGGGCAAGGCGTTCGTCGAGCTCGGCGTGGACGATCGTGTCGCCAAGGGCCTGCGCGCCACTGAGAAGCGGCTGAAGGCCTTCGGTGCCGGCGTGCGCAGCCTCGGCACGCAGCTCGCGGCGCTGGGCGGCGCCGTCATCACGCCGCTGCTGGGCGCGGCGAAGGTCTTCGCCAGCGCGGGCGACACGCTCGACAAGATGGCCGGCCGCACCGGCGTGAGTGTCGAGGCCCTCTCGGAGCTCGGCTTCGCGGCCGAGCAATCGGGCGCGGACCTGGAGACGCTCGAAGCCGGCCTGCGCAAGATGCAGCGCAGCATCAACGACGCCTCCGAAGGCATGCAGACGGCTGTGGACGCCCTCGCTGCCCTGGGCCTGAGCGTGCAGTCACTCCAGAACCTCTCCCCCGAGCAGCAGTTCAAGCTGATCGCCGACCGGCTGTCCAAGATCGAGGACCCGACGACCCGCGCTGCGCTGGCGATGGAACTGCTCGGCAAGTCGGGCACGCGCCTGCTGCCCATGCTCAAGGACGGCGCCGCCGGCATCGAGGCCCTGCGGCAGCAGGCCCGCGACCTCGGGCTGACGATCTCTACGCAGTCGGCCAAGGACGCCGCGCTGCTGACCGACACGCTCAACATCCTGTGGCGGACGCTGAAGCAGGCCGCGTTCACGATCGGCGCCGCGGTGGCCCCGACATTGATCGACCTGGCGAATCGCGCCACGCGTGTCGTGGTTGTCGTCACCAACTGGCTCACACAGAACAAGGCCTTGATCGTCACCGTGCTGAAGGTCGCGGCCGCCGTCACGGCCGTGGGCGTCGCGCTGATCGCCGCCGGCACGTTGATTTCCGGCATCGGGGCGGTCTTCGGCTGGCTGGCGGCGGTCGTGACCGGCATCGGAGCGGCGTTCGGCGCCATTGCCACAGCCCTGGCCGCCATGCTGTCGCCGATCGGGCTGGTGATCACCGCCGCCTTGGCGCTCGGCACCGCGCTGCTGGTCGTGTCCGGGGCCGGGGCGGACGCGCTCACGTGGCTCGGCGAGCAGTTCGGCCGGTTGCGCGACACTGTATATAAGGTAATGGGTGGCATCGCCGACGCCCTGGCCGCCGGCGACATCACGCTGGCGGCCCAGATCCTCTGGCTCTCCCTCAAACTCGCCTGGCAACAGGGTGTCGCCGCGCTGAACAAGGCGTGGCTGGAGGCGAAGCGCTTCTTCCTCAGTACGGCGTACGGCATGTGGTACGGCGCGCTGGCGGCGGCCGAGATCGTCTTCCACGCGCTGGAAGTCGCCTGGATCGAGACGACGGCCTTCCTGTCGAAGACCTGGACCAGCTTCACGTCGGGCTTCCAGCAGGCCTGGAACAGCGCCATCAACTGGACGACCAAGCGCCTGCTCGAGTTGTGGGGCCTGTTCGACGAGACGCTCGACGTCGAGGCCGCCAAGCAGATGGCGGACGACGATCTCTCGTCAATGAACGCCGAGATTGATCGCCAGCGTGACGCGGCGCTGCAGGCGCGCGAAGCGCAGCGCCAGGCGGAACGCGACCGCGCCAAGGGCATCCACGAGGGCACGCTCGAGCAGATCGGCCGCCAGGACCAGGACGCCCAGCGGCAGCTCGATCAGGAGACCGACGCCCGCGTCCGCGAGACGCAAAGGCAGCTCGAGGACGCCCGCAAGGCCCTCGACGACGCCGTGGCCGAAGCCCGCCGCAAGCGCGAGGCGGCGGACAAGGAGGGTGGCGGCCCGCGGCGCACGCCGGGTGATCCCCTGGCCGGGCTCGACGACCTGTTGAGCGGCGTCGGCAACCTGCTGGCCCAGAAGATCAGCGTTACCGGCACGTTCAATCCGCTCGCTGCGGCGGGTCTTGGTGGCGGCGATGCCGTCGAGCGTACCGCCCGGGCGACCGAAGAGACCGCCCGTCACACCAAGCGTCTGGCCGAATCGGCCGGACGCCTGACATTCGCGTAGGAGACCGACGTTGGCCGTCGAGGTCGTGGAGAAGTTCGAGAGCCGGATGATCACCACGGGCACCAACCCGTCGGTGGAGTTGCGCTACGTCATCCGCGGCACGAACGACGACGTCGAGGCCCGCAACGCGCTGGTCGCGTTCAGCCCAACCACGTACGACCCGTGGGGCAGCGGCTGGTTCTACCTGCCACGCGAGTCGATCAGCGTGCAGCCGGTTGGCGACCTGCTGTGGGAGGGCGTCGTCCGCTACGGGCCGTTCACGCCGACGAACGAATCGACCTTCGCCTTCGACACTGGCGGCGGCACGCAGCACATCACGCAGAGCAAGCAGACCGTCGCCAAGTACCCGGCGGGCACGGCGCCGGACTTCAAGGGCGCGATCGGCGTCACGAACGACAGCGTCGAGGGCGTCGATATCACCGTGCCGGTGTACCAGTTCTCGGAGACGCACTACCTGCCCAACACGACGGTGACGCCGGCGTATCGGCTGACGCTGTTCCAGCTCACGGGCCGGGTGAACTCGGCGCCGTTCAAGGGTTTTGCCGCCGGCGAGGTGCTGTTCCTGGGCGCGTCAGGCGCGCGGCGCGGCTTCGGCGACTGGGAGATCACGTTCCGCTTCGCGGGCAGCCCGAACGTCAGCAACCTGACGATCGGCGACATCACCGGCATCGACAAGAAGGGTTGGGAGTACCTGTGGGTGCGCTACGCCGACAGCGAGGACGCGACGGCCAAGGCGCTCGTGAAGAAGCCGCTCGCGGTCTACATCGAGCGCGTCTACGACAACGGCGACATGAGCCTGCTGGGGATCGGGTAAGCGATGGCCACGACGCTCAACAAGGTGCGGTCGGGTGATCCGCTGGTCATCCCGGCGGCGACGTACAATGCCTTCGTCGATGTGGCCCGCGACCACCAGGAACGCCAGCGCAGCGCGACGAAGGACGGATCGCCCGACTGGCGGCAGACCGGCATCGTGCTGGTCCGCAATGACAGCGGTGCCGATCGGGCGCGCTTCGACGTGCTCGGCGTATCGGGGCCGGTGATCACGCCGACCGACAATGCCGATGCGTTCAAGGAGCGCGTCGCGGTCAAAGGCGTGACGCCGACGACGGCGCACGCCGGGCGGTTCGTCGTGCTGCTGGAGCCGGTGAAGGCGGGCCTGTTCGGCCGCGGCTGCGTGGACGGCGTCTGCGTCGCCCGCGTGAAGATGAACGACGAAGGTCACGTCTTCGCCGAGGCCAAGGACGGCCAGGCCGACAAGCTCGAGAGTGGCGCGGCGGGCTCGGCGTGTCTGCTGTGGGTGCAACCACCCAGCGACCGTGACCCGGACCCGACCGTCGCGTGGGTGGTGGCGAAGATCGGTCTGCCGACCAGTGCGGCCTCGATGGCGGCGTCGTTCGCGATGATCACGTCGAAGGCCGGCAGCGCGCCGCCGTACCGCTACGCGGCGACACAGGCCACGATGGACGAGGACGGGACCTGGACGCAGGTCGGTGGCGGCGCGGCGTACAACAACGTCTTCAACCTGGAGGAGCAAGGCGCTGGCGGGCAGTGGGTCAACCCGCTCGTCGTGGGCGACGTCGTGCTGATCTTCGCCGCGCCCGATCCGGGCGTCGACGCCTTCGTCTGCACGCGCTCGCACTACCGGGGGACGTACTGATGGGCGTCTTCCTCGTGCGACAGGTCGATCGCGACAGTGGCGTGGAGTTGGCGCGTTTCGCCGCGCCGAACTTCCTCGCCAATGAGGGCATCAGCCACGTCCTGCGCCAGCTCTTCCCGCCGTACGACGCGGCGATGTCGTTCCAGATCGGTGTGACTGGCGCGACGACGGGCTACCCCAACGCGCGGCCGAACTCGGGTGGCGGTGCAGCGTTCGGGCTGACGCTGACGTTCGCGCAGGTCACCGCCGCCGGCGCGAACGAGGGTGGCGCGTACACGAATGCGATGCGCACCTCGTTCGGCTACAGCCGCCAGGCGGTTGCCTTCACTGCTTCGCTCGAAGCGGACGGCGGCGCGCTCGTGTCGCCCGAGGTCGAGTTCCCGAACAACCACAGTTGGACGCCGCAGGCGGCGTCGGCGTGGGATCTGCCCTGGACGCCGGACGAGGTCGAGCAGCCGCCACCGGAGTGGACGCCGCGGGAGTCGTGGGAGCCGGAGGTCGGCTTCCCCTGGCAGCGCCCACGCAAGCGCTGCGGCGAGACCTGCGACCCGTGGAACCCGGATGACTGCCTGTACTCGTACATGCACCAGTGGGACGCCAGCGGCGACCTCGACTGGCTGTGCGACTTCCGGAAGATGGGTGGGTTCCCCATCACGCTGGCGTTCCTGGCGGACAGCTCGCGCAACAAGCTGGTCGCCGCGGCGGGCTTCCGCGCGCCGGTGTTGCTGCGTCCCGGCACCAGCCTGCATGTGCGCTACCAGGCGCGGGTCTTCGGGCGCGTCACCGCCGACTTCGCGTTGCGCTTCGCCAAGTACGCCTTCCAGAAGACCGGCAGCCGGTACACGACGATCTACTGCCGGCCGCTCCTCGCGCCGGCGCCGGCGTTCCACCGCCGATTGACCTACGCCGACATCGCGCCGTTCTTCGCCACGCACTTCGCCGCCGTCGCGCTCACGTCCTGGACATTCGTCGCCGGCCCGCCCGTGCGCGTCGACTCGGTTACGACGCCGCAATGGACCAACAACAGTGGCGCCGCGCTGGGTCCCTTCGGCGGCCTGGCGGTCTATGGCCTAGTCGGTGGCAGCAACGAGCTGATGTGGATCACACCGATCGATCCACTGGTCAGTGTGCCCGCCGGAGATGTATTGCGCGTGCCGAACAAGGTGCGGCTTGTGCTGGAGAGTCTCTGATGGCGTTCGTCGACATCACCAGCGCGCAGACCACCACGTTCGGGACGCACTCGCACGGTGAGGAGGGCTTCGCCACGCCGGGCGGTCAGTATCCGGCGCAGCTCAAATGGTCCGACCTGCACCCGCCCGGCGTGAAGGTGCTGCCGAAGGGTTCGGCGCCGGCTGGCGCAGGCGAGATCAATTGGGAGGACACACTCGGCGGGAAGTTCGCGCTGGCGCTCGAGAAGCTCGAAGGCCTGCTCTACGTCGTCTTCGGCTCGCGCCCGGGCGCATTCCCGCGCACCGGCGGCTACGACAAGTGCCAGTGGTACGACCGCATCCATCCGCGTTGCCTGTGGGGCCCGGAGATGTGGGAGCGGCGCATCCTGGTCGGGCCGCTCGGCTGCAACGAGACCGGCACGTGCTGGGATTACCAGCCCACGGGCAAGGAGTACGCCGCCCTGGGTGAGAACCCGCCGTGCTGCCCGATGCCCAAGCCACAGGTGCCGATCCGCACGCGCTCAGGCGATCCGGCGGGGCAGTTCGCGACCGGCACGCACGACCGCGCCTACTTCCCGCTCGGCAGTGTCGAGCGCGACCACCAGAGCGGCTTCCCGTTCGACCCCGAGGGCTTCGGCTGGTTCGGCGCGACGCAGCCGGGGCGGGTGGACAGCCCGGCGTGGTTGAAGACCGCCAACGGCTACACGTGGAAGGCCGGCCAGGCCGTCAAGGTCTACTGGACGAAGCCGGGCAGCATCACGACGCCGACCAGCGTGACGCTCTTCTACCAGCTCAAGGGCCCCGGTGGCGCGTGGGGTTCGTGGCAGTCCGTCGCGATGGCGCTGTCCGGCGGCAAGTACCAGGCCACGCTCGCGGCGCAGCGCCACGGGACCGAGTGTCGCTGGTACATCCGCTACTTCTGGAACGACCCCGACCCCCAGAAGCCCGACGTCACGAAGTACGAGCCGGGCGGCGACGCCGCGCCCGCCGCTGACGAGGCCTACTCCTTCGCGTGGTACACGCACTTCAACCCGTACGCCTACGGTTTGCCCGAGATGCTGTCCGACTACGGCGGCGTCGATGTCCGTCACGGCACCGACCACTTCGAGTGCGACGGCGGCGAGGGCGTACAGCCGGCATTGATCAGCATGCTGCGCTGGGTGCTCTCCTGGCTGGGTGGCGACTGCTGCACGGGCGAGTACGACACCTGCGCCGAGACCGACGACCGCTGCGACGCCGTCCATCACAACCCGCGTTTCCGGGGCGGCGACGACGGGCTGTGCTGCGTCCCGATGCCGATCAAGTTCCGCTGGTCGGGCAGCAATCAGCATCCGCACTACATGACCGGTGGCAAGGCGGGTGGCACCGATACGCAGCCGCTGCACAACCGCGCGGAAGATGCCGGCAGCCAGGCGGCGCGGAAGACCTGGCGCGGCATCAACATGCTCTACGCCGACGACGAGCACTTCGACAACCCGTTCTACGGCGGCGGCTACTCGTGGGGCACGGCGCCGGGCACGTTCGTGCTCATGTACAAGCCGAACCACGATCCGTTCGCGAAGGTCTGGGCCAAGTACCCCGAATGGGGCCTGCGGCCGGGCGACGTGATCGAGGCCGTACACATCCAGGAGATCGTCGACGCGGTCGACTACCTCGTGGACAAGGGCGTCTGGACGACCATCCCGATCTGCACGCGCAAGCGCACGCCCGGGCAGTACATGGGCTACGACTGCGGCCACCATTACGCCGAGGGCTATACGTCCGGCCACGGCACGTACGGCAGCGAGTACCGCAAGGCCTGCGACAAGTGCTGCGCGAACGCGGAGGGGTGTTACCCGTACGACCACGCCCTCGGCTATTGGTATCACCAATGGGGGCCCGGCTACGACGACTCGTGGACCGAGTACCCCGACACCTGCGAAGCATGGCCGGCGCCGACCTGGGAGGAGTGCACGCAGAACTGCTCGTCGGCCAAGTGCCACATGATGAGCCGCAAGAAGGGCTTCAGCCACTACGACGGCGTCGAGACGACGTCGTGCAAGCGGATGTGGTGGCGCGACACGGTCTGTGATGGCTACGACCCGCTCGGGCAGTTCGGCGGCGAGGCCGCGCCCGGCTGCGGCTATCACCGGACCGAACGTGGCTGCTACGAGTGGGACTGGCAGAGCCAGGGCTGGGTGGCGAGCCCGAACAAGGGCTACGGCTGCACGCGGCGCGTCGAGGGCTACAGCTACTACGCCTGCACGCCGGACCAGTGCAACCACGGCTGGGACGACGACCACGGCGGCCTGTTCAAGAAGAATCGGCTCGACCACGTTTGGCATCCGGGCCTGTACAGCAAGGCGACGGGCCCGCCCGGCAACGAGTTCAGCGGCAACTGCCTGGGCGACATGTTCGGCTGCGGGCAGATCTACCCGCTCGGGCCCGATGACGGCCTGTGGTTCCACGAGGTGACCGGGATCTACTGGCGCGGCCTCGTGCCGAGCTGGTTCGATGGCTGCAGCGGCATGCCGGGCTGCAGCTCGGAGTGCTCGTGGTCGCTGGAGGAGGTCCAGGCGCTGCCGCCGGCGATCCCCGGCTACGGCCACCACGATGAGGACGGTGACCCCCTCTGCAACGTCTACTACCACGCCGAGACCGGCTGCTTCTCGAGCTGGCAGGGCGCCGCTGCATGTGACGGGCACGTCTGTCGCTGCTCATTGGGCGACTTCCCGGCGTGCAAGGGCGAGGCGGCGTGGGTCGCGGTCGACCTCAACCTGGACGGCAGCGGGCGGCCGTACCGCAGCTTCCCGGGCCGCGAAGGCGGATTGCCGCCGTACGAAGGTCGCGGTGTGCCACGCCTGCGGAACTACGACCTGACGATCGACCCGGCGACCTGGATGCACGACTGCCCCTGCGAGACCTGGACTGGAGCGGGCACATGCGTGATGTAGGCGAGACACTTGATCGACAGGGCTTCGTGCCGCTCGCGCCCGTCGGCGTTGGCGCGCCGGGGTTCGACTACCTGGTGCGGCGTGGCTGGTCGCCCGCGCACGTGGCGAAGGCGGCGGAGCGCTTCTGGCTGCGGTACGACCCACGCGAGCGGTGCGTGGTGTTCCCCCACATCGCCTGCGGGAGCGTCGTCCACTGGACCAGCCGGACGATCGGTCCGACGACGCTCCGGCGCTACCGCAGCGTGGACAAGTACCGGCCCGAGCCGCCGAACGACCAGTGTCAGCGTTTCACCGTCTATGACGCGGACGCGGTGTGCGCCGGCGGCGACACCCTGTTCATCTGCGAGGGCCCGCTCGACGCGATCTCGGTTTGGCTGGCTGGCGATGGCGACGTCGTCGTTGCCACGGCGCTCTTCGGAGCATGGGCGTCACCGATCCAGCTCGCGCTACTGCGTGGGGTGCGGCCGCTGTACCAGCGCGTCTTCGTGATGCTCGACGCCGATGCGATCGGGCAGGGCCAGGAACTCACCGGCAAACTCGACGCCGGCGTGATCGACGTCGGCCAGGAACACGACGACCCGGGGGCGATGCCCATCGACGAACTGCGCCGGCTTGCCACCTTCGCCGTCACGTCCGACCAGCGGCGCATTGCCTGGCCATTGGCAAGGAGGGAATTGCTATGCCGGTGATCTCGATCCGAGTCGGTCCGAAACGCGTGCACCTGACCGCGTACTGCCCGGATGACGAGTTGGGCTTGCTCGCGTGCGATTACATCCTCGGCCGCGCGGCTGAGCTGCTCGCTGGCACGAGCGAAGCGGAACTGCGGCGGTGGCTGATCGAACGCGACCCGGAGGTCGCCGAGTTATTCGCCAGGCTCGACGCCGGCTGGAGGTTGCCGAAGCGCCGCGACATGACGGTCGACCCCAGCAACGCGCCGGCCGAGGCGCGAATCGTGGAACACCTGCTGCGCGAACGGATGGAACAGTGTGCGGCGCGGAAAGGATGACGCTGCTGCGCTCGTGAATGCACCGGCGGGTACGACGCTCGCCGAACGAACGACATTCGAAGGAATGGAGGCCTGAACATGACGAGCATCTTCGAAGTCACTGACTGGGCGCACGTGGCGTCCTTCTTCGTCTGGACCCTGGCGGTCTGCGCGCTCGCCAAGGCGATCTTCGGGTCGTTCCCGGCGGCCGAGCTTCAGTACCGGCTGTCGCTGCGCGATCAGCCGAAGCGGCAACGCCTCAGTCGGCTCAACTGGGAGCTGGCCAACCGCACGAAGTGGGACGAGGACGTGGTCCGTGGGTCGCCGCACGCCGCCGCCGTGCCGCTCACCGAGCCCGAACTCGACGTTCGCCGTGCCGAACTCCAGCGCCTGTCACGAACGTCGTTGCCATGGCGCGCCCTGCAGTACCTCCTCGGCTGCTGGGCCTGCCAGACCTTCTGGACGGCCGCCCTGATCTACGCCGTCACCGCCGGTGTCACGGCGCCAGGCGCATGGTTCTTCTCCGCCGCCGCCTACTCCGGCGCGGCTGTGCTGCTGTCGACGCTGCACGGCCTGGCACCATCTCCGCGTCCGGAGGCGGCACCGCCTCGAGGCGGCTGCAAGGGCTGCGGTAAGTGAAGGTTAGTCCACCCGATGGGGCCAGTCCTGCCGGTCACGTGTTCAACGACGTCAGCTAGTCAGGTTCCATTCGGATTCTGCGTAAATACGCTGCAACGCGATCACGGATTTGGTCACGCACCGCTGCAAAAACCCGCAACCTGTCGTCGTCCGATCCGGTGGTGGCGGCCGGGTCCTCGAATGGCCAGTGCTCAATGCGATCCGCGCCGAGAAACACGGGACACGACTCTCGCGCGCCATCGCAGACCGTTACAACCAGATCGAACGACTGATCGGTGAATTCGCTCACGTGTTTGCTCGTCTGCGTTGAGATGTCGATATCGACATCGCTCATCGCGATTATCGCGAGGGGGTGGACGAATCCAGACGGGGCTGATCCTGCAGAGTGGACGTCCCACTCGTCGCCGGCGAGGTTACGCCAAGTCCCCTCCGCCATCTGGGAACGGCAGGAGTTGCCGATGCACAGAATCAACCCGCGCTTCTTCATGACGTTCGCGCCCGGGTCTTTGGCTATCCGGCATCTGCGAGGAAGTTGACGCCAGTGGGGCTCCTTCGCCTACCTGAATCATGCCATCAACGAGTCGCATCACGCGCTTGCAGCGCTCAGCGGCCCGCGCGTCGTGGGTGACCATCACGATCGTGCGCCCCTCGGCGTTCAGTTCGGCCAGGAAGTCGATCACTTGCTGCCCGGTCTCCGGGTCGAGGTTGCCGGTGGGCTCGTCCGCCAGAATCACCTTCGGGTCATTCGCCAGCATGCGCGCCAGCGCCACGCGCTGCTGCTGGCCGACACTCAGTTCTGAAGGCTTGTGGTGTCGCCGATCTCCCAGGCCGACACGTTCCAACAGCGCGGCCGCTCGCGTCTCCTGTTCGTTCGACGCGGTTCCCGCGATGTACAGCGGCACCTGCACGTTTTCTTGCGCGGTCAGGTACGGCACCAAGTTGAATTGCTGGAAAACGAAGCCGATGTTTCGGCGACGCAAGCGGGCGCGCTCGTCGGGTGAGAGATCGTAAAGCGACTGGGTCTCAAACAGCACCTTCCCGCTTGAAGGCGAGAGCATACCGCCCAGCATCAGCAGCAGCGTGCTCTTGCCGCTGCCGCTGGGGCCGACGATCGCCACGAAATCGCCGGCCGCAATATCAAATGTTGCATCGTGCAGACCAGTGACCGCGGTCTTGCGATGGTTGTAGATCTTCGTAATCGCTTCGGTTCGCAGCACGGCTACACCTCTTGGAACGTGGCGCAAGGATCGAGTCGAGCCGCGCTACGCGCCGGCAGGCAACTGGCCAATAGTGCCACACCGACCGAAATCCCGACCGCGAGCAGCACGAGCATCGGCATCGGCATTACGACTATACCTGCTACACGGGGGCCGAGTACGACCGCCAAGACCGTGCCCAGTAAGAAGCCACCGACGCCACCCGCCAAGCCGAGTAGCAGACCCTTGAGCAGAAACATGCGGAGAATCAGGCCTGAGCTGGCGCCAAGCGCCATCAACGTGCCGATTTCGCGGCGGCGCTCGAAGACGTTGGCATACATGTAATTCGCAATACCGGCAACACCCACCAGCACAATGATCCCGATGAAGATCATCGACAGCCGCGACATCATGCGGTTCGTCTTGACCTGCGTATCGACGACCTGCGTGACGGTCACCACCTTGGCGTCCGGCAGCAGCTTGTTAATCTTCTGCACCAGCCCGCCGGAGATCTCGTTGCAGCAGCCAACGATCTCGATCGCGTTGATCACCGGGCCCTTGCCGAGCATCTCCTGTACGGTGTGCAGGTGGGCGAACAAGCGGGCGTCGTCCACCGTGCCGGTTTGCGGGAGCACGGCGGAGACCGTGAACGTGCGGTCCAGCACTTCGATGCTGTCGCCTGCTTTCAGGCCGAGCAGACTCACGAGGTCGGCGCCGACCAGGGCTTCGTCAGGCGCCAAGTCGTTCACAACGCGCTGTCGCACGAGCGTTTCCTGTGCCGGGGGCTTGAACGCGTCCGGCACGTCGGCCACATCGCCGCAACCTTCCAAGGGCCGAGCGAAGAGACCGGCGCCTTGCCACGCCGCTTTGGCCGAGAACTCGCTCTTCGGTAGGATGCCAGTCAGCGTGAACCGGCGGCCCTGGATCTCGACGGCCGCGGACAGTTTCGGCGAGAGATTGTCGAGTCCCTGGAGATCGGAGAGCGTCAATGTCGTGACGTATTCCTCCGGGATGTCATCGTTTTGCATGTCGGCGCTGTAGTAGTCCTGCACCGAGGCGGACTTGGGCAGCACGAGGATGTTGGCGCCGAGCGCGTCGAGTTCTCGGGCCACGGCCTTCTCCGAGTAGAACGTGATGTTCTTGATGGAGACGACGACCGCGATGCCGAGCAGGATGGCAACGAAGCTGGTCGCCAACTGGCTCTTGCGCTCGAACATCTCGCGCCAGACGAGCTTTCGTAGTTGCACGGGTACCTCCGGTTAGGGCTTGTTCTGGCCGCCGGCGGTCTGGGCGGCGGGCTTCTTCGGAGGACAGCAGCCGCTACCAGGCGCGCACGCAGACGCGGCCTGCTTCATTGCGGCGATGATGTCCGCCTTGTTCGTCGCGCCCGTAAGGGTCGCGATGGGGCGGCCCGGCGGAGCCAGCAAGACTGTAATGGCGTCCTCCGTTTCAGGTCTGACGCGCAGCTTCTTGAGGAAGTCAGCTTCCGCCTCGTCGGTGGGATCCACGGACAGAACTGCCGTCTGGCCCGCGTAGAGTTTGTCCGCCTTGAACTCAGTGACGCCCCGCATCGCCTCGGCATTGTGGCTCGTCTTTCCGTTCTGGACGCATACCAGCACCAGCTTGCGATCCTGAAGCGCTTTGAGACATCCAGCCTCACCCGGGCTTACGAACGCCTGCTCAAGCTGCTTCGCATCGAAGTTGCGGAGCCAGCTTTTCGTGATCGCACCAGTCGGGGCGATGGCAAGAATCAGCGGCATCGGCGCCCGGCTGACACGAAACCTATCAACAGCCGCCTTCTCCAGCGGATCGGTCACATCAATCGCGATGACTTCGGCCTTCGCCGGCATCTCCTCGACGCCGGACTCGAGCGCCGCGCGCATTGACTGTGTAGGCTCGTCAGCAGCGCGGAAGAAGAAGACGAAGGCATACTTGCTCGCCTTGGCGACGCGGTCGAGCGCGACAACGCTGAGCTCCGCCTCCGCTGGCAGCGGCTGTGCTTCCTGGGCGGTCACCTCGGCGGAGGAGTCCGTTGTCTCCTTTGCACCGGTAGTCTGTCCCCACGCGACTGGGCCCACCGCCAACGCGACTGCCACCATGACCATCAACTTGCTTGACTGCATCCACGTTCGATTCATCTTGTTGCTCCTCGTGCGGCGTGTTGATCCGCCTGCTCGCTGTCGTTCCGGCGTGCAAGCCGTCCCGCCGCACTTGTCAGAATGTCCGAGCAGCCTGGCTGCTCCTTTCCTCCTCACCGCGTTGCGACCACATCGTCCTTGGGCGCGGCCCGACGCCTTTCCGCACAAAGCGGTCCGCACAGTCCCCCGCTGCGTTGGAGCCGCTTCAGCGCATCCATATCCGCCGCGGCTTGTGGCAGTTCCCGGCGTACCGATTCCAGCCACGCCACGATCGACCGCTGTGTTTCGCTTCGGGGTTCCGCCAGGGAGTAATACATCCACATGCCCTCGCGCCGATCGACTACGAGCTCGGCCTGCCGCAGAACGGCCAGGTGGCGCGAGGCCTTCGGCTGGCCGATGTCGAGCACCTTGGTCATCTCGCACACGCAGAGTTCGCCGCTGCTGAGCAAGCTCAGAATCCGCAGCCTCGTTTCGTCTGCGAGGGCCTTAAACAGCTCTACCGTTCTGCGCATGCCTGTGGTCCCTCTGGTTCATACGGATATACGCATAAGCAGATATAGTATCGACCCGGGCGGGCTGGTGCAATAGCCGCGGACATGAAAAACCACAGGCTCATACCGGGACCGCCTTACCGGACTTGAGTGCGCGCGGTGGCTGGACGCCCGTAACTGACTGTACTGCAATAGGTTATGGCTGTCGGTCGTGGAGTGCCCGCGCCGCAGCCTTACACGGGGCAGCGGTGGCGGCGCAGCCGCGCGCGGAGCCAGCGGGGAACGTAAAGCAGTGCAGTGATCAGGAAGCCGGCGGCGCCGGCCGCGGTGAAGCCGACCGGGCAGGCCGCCGAACCGCAACACGGACAGACCGAGGCGCCCCCGCCCGCGACGAACGCGAACACCGCCCCCCACCCCGCCATGAAACGTCCGCAGGCGCCGAGCCAGCGTCTCGTTCGTGAGCGCCCGCCCCCGGCGGTGTGCCGCGGCGCTTCATCCTCGACAGCGTGATGCCCGCAGCACGCGGGCGCACTCCCTGCGAGCAATGTTGACCCGGGCGCTGGGTGTGATTCCTGCCCGGTGATCGCTTGCGGGTTTGTGGGCATTAGGCGCTCCGGCCGGCCGATGACCGCGCCGCCGCCGTAGCTGCCGATGGCGCCCGCCGGGTGAAGACCACGTACAGGCACGGCATCAGGAACAGGGCTACGAGCATCTCCATGAGCAAGCCGCCGATCGCGGCGGCGGCCATGGGTTGGAGCATGTCGCCGCCCTCCTCGATGGCCAGCGCCAGCGGGATGAACCCGACCAAGATTGCGACAGTGGTCATCACGCGGGGACGGAGGCGGATCTTGGCCGCCTGCACGACGGCGCCCCTCGGCGACAGGGCTTCGCCGGCCCGCAACTCGTTGGCGAAGGTCAGGAGTAGCACGCCGTCGTTGACCGTGGCGGCGACGATCACCAGCACGCCGATGATGACCGTCGCTCCCAGCGGCAGGCCGGTGGCGAGCATGATGAAGACCAATCCGGTCAGACAGAAGGGCACGCTGCCCAGGATGAGCGCCGGCAGCTTGAGGCTATCGAACTGCACCGCCAACACGATGAACGAGAAGAAGACGGCGAAGACCAGGATCGCGAGCACGGCCTGTTGCATCTCCGCCATCATCTGGGCTTGGCCGCCGAAACTGAAGTCGTACCCGACCGGACGCTCCTTGCCGGCCAAGGACGTCTGAAGCTCCGCCAACGCCTGGCCCACGCTGACGCCGGCGGCGTCGCCGCGCACGATGACCTGCTTGACCTGGTCCTCGCGCACGATCTCGACGGGCCCCACCGCCTGGCGGACCTCGGCCACGTCGCGCAAGCGCAGATAGCCGCCTTGGGCGCAATTGAGCGGGAGATTCTCCACCTCGCGGCGGCTGACGATCTTGCTCTCGGGGATCATGACGCGGATGTTGTAGTACTCGTCGTGGTCGCGAAACCGCGTGGCGACCGCGCCGGTTATCAGGGAACGCATCGTGTCCGCGATTTCGCTGATGGAGACGCCCAGCTCCGCGGCGCGCTGCCGATCTACAACCACCTGATACTCGGGCTTGGTCATGTCCATCGAGACATAGACGTTCGTGAAGTGGGCCAGTTCGTTCATCGCGCCGGCGGTCTGGCGGGCAAGATCATAAAGCGTGGGGATGTCCTGCCCCTTGATCTTCACTTCGATATCGGCGTCGCCCAACTGCCGGATACCCTTGATCTTCATCTGCATGACCATGGCCATCCCGCCCGGGACCGGGACCTTCGCGACGATCGGGCGCAGGTAGTTGATATACTCGCTCGTGCTCACATCACGCCGGTGTCGCGGAACAAGCTGGATATTCAGCTCGCCTTCATTGGCGATCTCGTACGTGTAAAGCCCCCACACCTTGCCGCCCGAGAGCGTGAAGAGGCTCTCAATCCGCTCGTCATCGCCGATGCGCTTCTCGATGTCGTCCAGAACCGCATCCGTTTCCGCCAGGGACGCGCCGGTCGGCAGCTTCACCTTGACCATGATGCGGCCGTCGTCCATCTGCGGCAGAAACTCGCTGCCCAAGCGGCCCGCCAGGAAAACGGCCGCGACGAGTACCGCGACAAACGCGGGAATGACGATCCAACGTCCGCGGATCGCCTTTTCCAGCGTCCAGCCGTAGCCCACCGTCACTCGTTCGAAGAATCGCTCGAAGCGGCTCGCCTGGCGGCCTCCCGCTGCCCGACCGAGTACGAGCGCCGTGATCATCGGCGTCACCGTGACCGCCATGGCGAGGCTGATGATGACGATGCCCGCAATGACCAGGATCAATTCGCGAAACAACAGGCTGATCAGGCCCGGCACCAGCAGAAACGGCACAAACAGCGCTAGGAACGACAACGTGGCTGCAACGATGGCCGGGCCAATTTCCGCCGTCGCATCGACCGCCACCGCGTCGGTCGGGGCGTCGGGGCGGTCGTGCCGCCGGCGCGTGATGGTCTCGATGACGATGATCGAGTTGTCCACCAAAACGCCGATGGCGATTACCAAGCCGCCCAACGAGAAGATGTTCAGCGAAAACCCCGCCAGTTGCATCAGACCGAAATTCAGAATGAGCGTCAGGGGCAGAGCCAGCATGATGACCAGCACCTGGCGCCACGAACCGAGAAACAGCCAGACGATGAGAATGACCAGGATGGCCGCCTCGACCGCCGCATTCCGCACGCCGTTCAGCGCCGCCTCCACATAGTCCGCCTGGTTCTCAACCATGCCCAGGCTGATGCCCGTGGGGAGCGCCGGCTCGAGTTCGGCCAGCCGGCGATTAACCGCCTTGGCCACTTCGACGGTGTTGGCGTTCGCCTGCCTGAGCACGCTCAACTTCACACAGGGGTTGCCGTCCAGGCGTGTGATAACGCGCGCCTCTTCGTGCGAATCGAGCACCTCGGCTATGTCGCGAACGTAGACCTTTTTGTGTTCCTCGCCAATCAACAAGACATTACGGATTGCATCGAGCGATTGGTACTCGCCCATCGTACGGGCGATGATCTCCTTCGGCCCGACGGTCACCCGACCGCCGAACTGCTCGATGTTCTCCTCGCGCAGCCGCTTCAGCACGCCCGGCAGCGTCAGACCGTGTTTCTCCAGCGCTTCGGCGTCGAGATGAACGCGGATTTCCCGCTTCAGGCCGCCTACGATCTCCGTTCCGGCGACGCCTGGAACGGCCAGCAGTTGATCCTGGAGCCACTCATCCACCCAGGTGCGCAGCCTCGTCAGGTCCCATTGCTCGCTGCTGATGGTTAACTGCACGACCGGGAGCTGCGAGGGGTCCGCCTTGATCATCACCGGCGGGTCCATGTCCTTCGGCAGCTCGCGCGCCACACGGGCCATGGCCGCCAGGGCGTCTTGGTACGCCACATCCACGTTCACGCCGTACTTGAAGTTGGCCTGTAGCGTATACATGCCCTCGATGGACGACGACTCCAGATAATCCAGGTCGTCTACGGTCGCCATTTGGCGCTCAATCGGGTCGGCGATGTTCTTGTCGATCTCCTCCGGCGTCGCGCCACGCCACCAGATGTGCACCTTGATCATCGGGTACGTGATGTTGGGTAGAAAGTCCACCGGCAGCCGCCAAAGGCCATAGAGCCCGAGCACCACCAGGGCCACGACGATCGCACTGGTGGCCAAACGCCGATGTACGGCATAGTGCGTCAGTTTCATGGCGTGGTGCCTTCCATGCCCGCTGACGCGCTCGGGGCCGATTCAGGCCTGCCGGCCGGCTTGCCCGCCTCCGTAACGCGCACGTCCGCACCGTCCTTGAGTTTCTCCAGGCCGGCGACGATGACCTTCGCGCCCGCCTCCAGACCGCTCAGCACCTGCACGCGACCAGCCTGCTCGATGCCAGTCTTCACCTTCCGCTGGAGTGCTTTGCCATCGACGACGACGTAGACCACCTGCGCACCGGCCGGTGTCATGCCCACTGCCTGGAGCGGTACCGTGACGGCTTCGTCCACGGCTTCCAGCACCAGCCGGACCCGCGCGAACATGCCTGGCATCAGCGCCGCCTGCTCGTCCAAGACAAGTTCGACCGTCCGCGTTCGCATCCGCCGGTCTAGGTCCGGGAAGATGCGCACGACGCGTGCGGCAAATGTCCGCCCAGGCAGCGCGTCCAATTGCACTTCCGCACGCATGCCCTCCCGCACCGTGGCGGTGTACGCTTCGGGAACAGCCACACGGATGACGAGCGACGACAAATCGGCCATCTCGAGCAACGGCGCCTTCGTCGACGCCATGTCGCCGCTGCGGACGTGAACCCGCGTAATCGTGCCGGAGAAGGGCGCATAGATGACGCATTCGCTCAGGCGGGCCTGGGCCAGATTCAGCTTGGCATTCGATTCTTTCACGACGGCCTCCTGCACGGCGATGGCCGTCTTGGTGTAGCCCGCTTCGAGCATCTCCAACTGGCGTCTCGCAGAAGAGAGCTTGGACTGCTCCGCGACGTACTCAACGCGCGCCTTTTCCAGGGCCTCCCCGGGCAGCGAGCCGCTTTCCACCAGCTTCGTGATGCGCTCGAGGTCGCTCTTGGCGAAGCTTGCGCTCTCCTCGAGTTGTCGGACGGCCTCAGCCGCCTTCAGGATCTCCTCGGGGCGCGTCCCCGCCATCAGATCGGCCAGCTTGGCCCGCGCCACCTCCAGCGCCGCCTCGGCCGCGTAGACTTCGGAACGGTACAATTCGCGGTTGATTTCGATCAGCTTTGTCGGTTCGTCCGGGGCGGTTTCCACGCGGTCGCCTTCGCGCCACGGGCAGTAGCTGATGGGGCCTTCAACTGTGGCGGCAATGACCACCGACTCCACTGCCACGGTCTCGCCGGTCAGGTCCAGCACCTGGGCGATCGATTCCTTTCGCGCCGGTTCAACCGCGACCGTGGGGACCTTCTTCTTGGGGCCTGCCCCAGCCCCGTCCTGTGTGCCGCCGCAACCCACGAGGAATGCACAGCCCGCCAATCCCGTTAGAAGAAGCGTCATCAACATGGCGCGGCGAGCCGTCTTCACTTGCAACCGCCGATTGTTCATTGTTCACCTGTCGCCAGCTTCAACTGGTCCAGCGCCACGCTATGGTCAGCCAGCGCGTTGTAGTGCGTGGTCTGGGCGTTCAGCAGCGCCGTCTGCGCGTCCAGCACGTCCGTGATCGAGCCCTTGGCGAGCGCATATTTCTCGCGCTCGATCCGTAGGCTTTCCTCAGCCTGGGAGATGGCCGTTTGCGTGGCCGCCA
Organism: Planctomycetota bacterium; assembly: GCA_040755725.1. Classification (GTDB taxonomy): domain Bacteria; phylum Planctomycetota; class Phycisphaerae; order UBA1845; family Fen-1342; genus JBFMAI01. The sequence goes on from JBFMAI010000040.1 coordinate 54,143, forward strand.
CGCGTTCCCGCGCGGACTGGATGTTCAGCACCGCTGTTTCCACTTCGAGCTCGATCTGAAGCTCCAGCTCCAGCAGGTTGCTCCGCTCGGCGCCAAGCATGGCCCGCTGCTCGCGAATCTGGGCGGCGATGCGTCCCCCCTTAAAGAGCGGAACGTCAATCAGGACTTCCACGCGCCCGACGTCCTCTTCCCGATCCGTGCCGGCCGGCTGGGTGGTCGGGCTGGCCGCCCAGCGGTATCCGTAAGAGCCTTGCAACGTCACGGTCGGCCAGCGCTCGCCGCGGGCCCGATCGACGCGCTTGGCCTGCGCTTCCAGGGCGGCGCGGGCCGCCCGGTAATCCGCCCGTTGCTCGAAAGCCTGGGCCAAACAGTCACCGACCTCGGGAGGCTCGGTGTCGAGCGCGCGCAGCTCGCCGGTGGGCGTCACCGGCTGGCTGGAGCCGGCTATTCCGATGAGACTCGTGAGCGTCCGTTCCTGTATCGCCAGCAGGCTGCGCTGCTTCGCCAGTTGCTGCTCGAGATCAGCCAGACGTACTTCGATCCGGAGTCGATCCACCGGCGCCGCCTTCTGCGCGTCGACCAACTCGTTGACGCGCCGCAGGTGCTCGCGCATCGCGTCCCGCGAGAACTCGAGCGACTCGATCACGTATCGTTGGGCCAGGATGCGGTAAAAAACGCTGCTGACGTTGAACACAAGCTCGGTCTGGGTACGTGCGAAGCGGTGTCGAGCCGCCGCTTCCAGCAGCTCGCGGGCCTGAATCTCGCTGATCAGCCGTCCGCCGGCGAACAAGGGCATGCTGACGACGAGGTCGGTCGAGAAGATGTCGTCGTCGAATACACCCCCCTCGTCGGGGCCGCGCGCCTGCACGAGCCTTTGGTCGTCAAGCGTGTGCGCATACCCGCCACGCAAGCCGACTTCCGGCAACACGGCGCCAATCGAATAATCCCGTCGCGCGTCCGCGGCGTCGACCTCCTGCGCCGCGCGTGCCAGTCCGGGGTTCAACTCGAGCGCCGTGGCGATCGCCTGGTCCAACGTGATCGGCCCGCTCAAGGCGGCCTGTTCCGCAGCGCCCGTCCGGTGCGGCCGAGGGTGATACCCGGGCCCCCTACGCATCCCGGCATAAGGGTCGGTTGGGTTGACCAGCACGCATCCCTGGAGCAGCAGGACGCCAGCAATACACACGAATCGTCGCAAGGTCCGTCTCATCCGTTCAAGGGTAGCTCGCATCGCCGACGAGACAAGGTCGCCACTGCGTCTTTTGATTACTGTATGGCCATGTCGCCATGAAGTCAAGCCGGCTCACTCGGGCGGGTTCATACTAACGTGACTATCGCACGGCGCTTGCCCGCTAAGCGGATTTCCGCTCAGCGCTCTTGAACCCGCGTAACCGCGAGTCTGCGGCTGGATCGAGCGCCAGTGGCACCGGAGGATGGGCTCGGTTCGTGCGCGCGTACAGGTGCGAGCCGACGACCGGCCGCGCGTTCAAATCGGTGTGATCCGTCCGGCGCTTCACTGATCCGTTTTCGTACAGGCCGCGTCATCGAGGGCCGCCGTCAGCGCTTCAAGCGATGGGTAGGCGCCTTGCTTCAAGATCCGCCCATTGAGCATTATGATTGGCAGGACACTCCACCCGCCGCCTACCCGCATCGCGTGCATCACGGTCGCATTCTGCATGAACTTCATAGGTTCTTGATTGGCTACGTACCGATGAACCGCGATGGTGTTGCCCATTCGCTGCTCCAGCCGGCCGAGCGCTTCGTTGAATCGCGCGAGTTCCTCGTCCCAGCTCATACCACACATTCCGCTGGCACAGCGCATCGGTGGGACGAACACCTCGATCGTCGTGCATGCATTCACGGTCTGATGCTCCCGATCACATTCACGAAGCCTGCTCGCTTCCGCGCGGCCTCGCTTGGCAGACACCTTTGTCCTCCGGATAACCGGGGCTACGGCTCCCAGGCACCGCCTGCCGAGTCGCGTCCGAGTCACAGGTCGGACATCTCACCCGGTGGTCCCTGGAGAACTTGTTTGATTTGCCCATCGAGGCTCGTTGTTCAAACAGCTCAAAACACTCATCGCAGACGTAACAATTGGCATTCATCGGATCAGCTCCTATACGCACTACAACTGGTTCATCGACCGGGCGCTCCTTCATAGTCCGCATTCCAGATCAGGAGCCGGTGATTCGGGTCGATCCGCACGCCCGTGGCGCCGCCGGGGGCGGGAAGCACGAAGGTCTGCTCTTGCGCTGATAGCGAGACAACGTGCATGCGGGAGGCCCCACCGGAATCCACGGCGACCTCCAACCGGAGTTCGTACGGCTCGCCTTTCTGTTGGATCGTCACGCGTGCCGCCGGCCCACTGGTTCCAGCTTCTGCCGTCCAGGTCACATCAAGAACTGGGGCGCTGGGTCTGTCAAACCACTGGCGAAAGAACGTTGCGAGGGCGGCTTCGGGTGGCGCGGCGGTGACGAACGCCGCTCGCAGATCCGCCAAGGACATCTCGCCACCGCCATGCCGGGCGATCAGTTCGCGCAGCGTTTGGAAGAACAGCTCGTCGCCGACGCGCTGGCGCAGCATGTGATAGACCCAGTGTCCCTTGGCCTTGGCGAGCCAGTAGTCGCGGCCCTCGCCGGTCAGTTCCATCAATGGCTTGTCGTGCTCCTGACCACGGATGCGGTTGAAATACGCTCGGGCACACTCGCACGGTAGATAACCTTCGCGCGAGAATCGCAGAAACTCCGTTGCGGCCTGCTCACCTTCTAGGGCCTCGATAACGAGCACGATGCCGTACTGCGCCAATGCCTCGTCCACCATCAGCGCGGCCGGATTCCGCGACCCGACGTAGTTGCCCCACCACTGGTGCGCTACCTCGTGCGCGATCAGCGCGGTGTTGAAGCCTTCGGAGCGAAGCTCGCTCGAACCGACGAAAATCAGGCCGTTCTCCGCTGCCCCCTTCCACGCGGCGACATCGTTGGGGATTTCGACGAGTGTGCAAGCCTCGTACGGGTACGGCCCGAAGCGTGTCTCCAGAACGCTGAGAACCTGCTGGAGTCCCTCTCCGTACGTCGTCGCCTTACCGCTGTCTTCGCCGAGGAAGTACGTGACGACTGTGCCGCCCTTGCCGGAGAAGCGCCGCACGGAGTAAGGGCCGGCGACGAACGACCGAGCGGTCGGCGCCTCGGACTTCCAGGTGTCGATCCGACGACTTTCCTCGACGTGACTGTCGGCCAACGTGCCGTTGGCCAACGTCCGCCAGTCCTCGGGCACGTTGAGGCGGGTCGTCCCCGGTGCGACGACCGACCCTCCCAGCGGATGGGGATACCAGTCGCCGTGGCAGCGGGCGTAGGCGCACTGCGGGGTGACGACAACGGGGCACGAGTCCCCGCCGCTTCTGAACTCGAAGGAAACTTCGACTTCCTCGCCAGCATGAAGCGACCGCGGGAACCTCACCTCCGCCCGTTGCGGCGTCATGCGGACTTCGCCGGCTGCCCCGTTGTCAGCGGTGCATTTCGTAAAACGACTGACATCCCTGACAACCAGCGTGGGGCCGTGTGAGGAACCGCGGACCAAACGAAGCTTGGCCGTCCCCTGGCCGAACAGATTGCTGTGGCGCGGACACAATTCGACGTCGAGATCCAGCCGCACGACGTCCCACTGCTCCTCATCGCCGTGCGCGATGGCGGGTGTGGCGTCCCAGATCAACAGCCCGACGAGGAACAGCAAAACGCGGTAACCGATGCGCGGGTTTCGAGTTATGACCTCGTTCCTCATGCAGAGCCCGCTCGCTCGCCCTGAACAGCGAAGGGCGCAGCGTGTGCATCGACTACGTCTGCTTCGACAACGCCGCCGTAGAGCCGGCGCAGGAAATAGAGACTCACGTGGACCAGGCCGATGAGCACCGGCACCTCGACCAGAGGCCCGACGACGGTGGCAAACGCGACGGGCGAGGCGATGCCGAACACGGCGATGGCGACGGCAATCGCCAGTTCGAAGTTATTGCCCGAAGCGGTAAATGCCAGCGTCGCAGTGCGGGAATAGTCCACCCCGATCTTCCAGGCCATGAAGAAGCTGGCCAGGAACATGATGGCAAAGTAAGCGCTCAGCGGGATCGCGATCCACAACACATCCAGCGGCTGGTTGATGATCCGCTCCCCCTGCGTCGAGAACATCACCACGATGGTGAACAGCAGCGCCCCCAGCGTCAATGGTGAGATTCTCGGCATGAAGACCCGGTCGTACCACTCGCTGCCCTTGAGCGGCACGAGGAGCACGCGGCTCAGTATCCCCGCGGCGAAGGGGATGCCCAGGTAGATCATCACGCTGACGAAGATCTCACCGATGCTGACCTGTACCACCGATCCCTTCAAGCCGAACAGCGGCGGCAGCACCGTTACGAACACCCATGCATAGAACCCGAAGGTGACGATCTGGAAAATGCTGTTGAGCGCGACCAGCCCCGCGGCATACTCGCTGCTGCCCCGGGCAAGCTGGTTCCAGACCAGCACCATGGCGATGCAGCGCGCGATGCCGACCATGATCAGCCCGACCATGTAAAGGCCCCAGCGCTCGTCGGGTCCGAACACCGTCGGGGCGATAAAGCCGAAGAACACGACTGCCAGCAGGAACATGAGGATCGGGCCGACGATCCAGTTCTGCACCAGCGACAGGCCGACCACTTTGACGTCAGCGAAGACCTTGGGCATCAGCTCGTACTTTACCTTCGCCAGCGGCGGGTACATCATGAGGATCAGGCCCGTGGCAATCAGCAGGTTGGTGTGCTCGCCGACCGTTAGCGCGTGGTTGAAGCGCTCGACACCGGACTGGAACAGGTAGCCGATTGCAACGCCCAGCGCCATGGCGAGGAAGATCCAGAGCGTCAGGAAGCGATCGAGGAACGAAAGGCGTGAGGGACACTCGGCTTGCATGATGACTACTCCGGCTTTCTGGCGGTGACGTTCAACCTCGTAATGAAGTCCGCGGGCCGCGTCCCGGCCGGCAGCGCGGCGACGATCTTCTGATACAGCGGATCCTCGAACGAGGTCATGGCCTCGATGTACTGCGGCGTGTGCTCGAGCTGAATGTCGGTCAGCCCGGCGTCCTGGGCGAACCGCGCCGTGTTTTCGACCAGTTCCGCGCCGGCGATGCAGCCGACCAGGGCTTCCACATCAGATCGCACCGCCTCCGGCAAGGGCCGCAGCAGGGCGAGATCCGAGACGGCCACCCGACCGCCGGGCTTGAGAACCCGGGCAATCTCACGCCAGACCTGCGGTTTGTCGGGCGAGAGATTGATCACGCAGTTCGAGATCACAACGTCTACGCTGTTGTCCGCGACCGGCAGGTGCTCTATTTCCCCGAGCCGGAACTCGATGTTGTCCAGGCCGGTACGCTCGGTGTACGCCGCGATGTTGCCGCGCGCCTTGCTCAGCATCTCCGGCGTCATGTCGACGCCGAGGGCGCGTCCGCCCGCGCCCACCTTCGGGCCGGCGATGAAGCAATCGAAGCCGCCGCCCGAGCCGAGGTCGAGGACGACCTCGCCGGGTTTGAGGCTCGCGATTGCGGTGGGATTGCCACAGGACAGCCCCATATCCGCGCCTTCCGGCAGTTCGGCCAGTTCGCTGTCGCTGTACCCGATCTGCTCGGCCAGACGCTGCGGGGCGCAACATGATTGGGACGGCCCGCAGCAGCCGCCAGCGCCGAGCGTGCTGCCGCGCGTGGCGATGTCGGCGTAGCCGGTACGAACCTTTGTCCGAACGTCATCCTGCGTTTTGATCTCGTGGTGGTTCATTACTGCCTTTCCTGTCTGTTCACTCATCGGTCCGTCCTCAGTTCGCAACCCGGCTCATGACGTACAGCATCTCCCGGGCGATCTGGGCGCAGCGCTCGTCGTACGTCGCCGCCTCCTGCGGCGTGCCGTCGGAAACCTTGGGGTCCACAAATGGGATCGAGAAGCGGGCACTCGCGCCAGCTACCGCCGGGCACGCCGTGTCCGCCTCTCCGCACACCATAACCGCCGCGAAATCCGCCTTTGGGTTGGGGGCCGCGTCGAACTTCTTTGAGAAGCACGTGATGCCTGGCTGCTTCTCACTGAACCGCACCACGTAAGTGGGATTGTCACCCGCGCTGGTCTTCTCGATTCTGAAACCCGCCCGTTCCAGCGCGGCGACCGCGCCCGGGTTGAAAGCTGTCGCTTCCGTCCCGCCCGAAAACGTAGCAACGTCCAACCCATACACCGCGGCCGCGACGACCGCCCACAGATGGGCCATGTGGCTGCGCCGGCTGTTGTGCGCGCAGACGAAGATGAGCCGCGCAGTTTCCCCAGACATCCGCCGCTGGCGAATGTACCGGCTCAACTCGTCGAGCAGGGTCCGTCGCGAGACGTCGATCGACCCGAATTCACATTGTCGCTGCGTGACATAGTCGGCGACTGCGTCGAACATGGCGAATTCCTGGTCGGCCGCGGATCGTAAGTTCACACTTCGGCCCTCCCGGGCCTGTCAGGTGCACAACTGCCGCCGGACGTGCCGCCGCAGTCGGTGGATGGGCACCACTCGTCAATCGCGTCAGCCAGCGCCCGCAGGCGGGCGGACAGGTCCTCGCAGCGCGCGACGTACCAGACGGTCCGACCCTTCTTCTCCGCTTCCAGGACGCCTGCGCGCGCCAGAAGCCCCAGGTGCCGGGCGACAACGGAGAAATCCACGGCGCACGACTCGGCCAGTTCCGTGACCGAACAGGGCCGCCCGCACTTCACCAGGCAGGCCAGCAGCCGGGCCCGCGTCGGGTCGGCCAGCGCTTTGAACAGCGCTGTATCGAGCCGCCGATCCACCGCCGCGCGCCGCCGGGCGGCCTGTCGCGGCGTAGTCGGCACAGTGTTGGTTACTGACGCCATTATGCCAGTATTGTAGCTTATCGTCAGCAAAGGTCAAGCCGCCAGTCCGGCCATTGCGGACGTGGTCGTCATCCCAGGCTGGTCGGCACGACCTTGAAGATGAACGCGAGGCAGAAGTAGACGCCCACCAGCAGGAAGATCACGCCGGTGACGCGGCGGGCCCAGCGCTCGAATACGCTGATGCTGTTGAAGGCCTTCGCCATCGCGTTGGCGCTGATCGCGATGAGGATGGCAAAGACCACCACCGGCAGCGCCGTGCTGATCCCGAACACCGCCGGCAGCATGATGCTCGACTCGAACTTGACCGCCAGCGGGATCAGGCCGGCGAAGTAGAGCGCCGCCGACGCCGGACAGAACGAGAGGGCGAATACAATTCCCAAGACCAGTCCGGCCCAGACGCCCCAGTCCGCCACCTTCTGGCCGACCCGCTGCCCCAGATCGGAACCGCGGCTGGGCAGCGTGATCATGCCGAGCAGGAACATGCCGAGCAGGATCAGAATCGGCCCGAGCAGCTTGTTCATGTATTTCTGGAGCATGATCGAAACCGTGGGCGCCGACAGCAGGCTGCCCACCAGAATCGCCGCGATTGCCACATACACCAGGCTGCGGCCCAGCGTGTACAGTAGCCCGGTTAATAGCGCCGCGCGCGGGTTCTCGACGCGCCGGCTAATGAATGAGATCGCCGCGATGTTGGTCGCCAGCGGGCACGGACTGATCGCGGTGAGAATTCCCGTCCACGCAGCGGTCACAATGGCGGCCCACAGTTCAGCACTCACAATCAAGACTCCAGATACGCTTGGGCCTGTTCGACCACGTACTGCCGAAAGGCATACTCGTCGTCGACCAACTGCCAGACCTTGTCCATGTTTATCCAGTCGCGCTGCTCGCCGTCCTGCGTGTTCACAAGCACAAGCGAGCTTGTCACGAGCCCATAATCGAGTGCGAAATGTTGGTAAGCGGGCTCCTCCATGTTGAGCACCAGCCACTCCAACTCGCCGCTTTCAAACGCGTGGGCCAGTTCCTCGCGCAGCGCCTGCTCGGCCAGTTCCTCGATCTTCAGGCACGTGACGCACCGCATCGTATTGTGGAAATAGTAGGCGATGACTTTGTGCGAGGGCTCCGTCGCGTCGGTGGTGACTGGCGGCCCCTTGTCGTCCGTCGTGGCCGTCGCGCCTGTTTCCTTCCCGCCCGGTCCGGGTGTACGGCCCGACGTCACCCCCTTGCCGGCCGGGGCATCCGCGGCGGCGGGCGCGTTCGTTTCGCTCACGATCAGATAGCCGACACTAATGGCAACAAATGCCAGCAGGACAACTGTGCCGATGGTCTTCGCTTTCATCGTTACTTCACACTCCCTGCGTGCTGCCCCAGGCACGCCCTCAGTTCAACGTTCGGCTTTGGCGGTTCGCTGCTCCGAAAGTACCCGCCGGACATCACGCATCCGGCGGCACTCCAACCTTCTCGGCGAAGAGCTTCTGAAGGTCTTCCTTCGAGATGAACCCTTCGTGCCGCCAGAGTTCCTTTCCATCGCGGTCGTACAGAATCTGCGTCGGAATGACTCGAATGCCATACGGCTGCGCAGCGCTGCGGTTCTCCCACACGTCAATAAACTCCACCCGCAGGCGTCCCGCGTAATGGTCGCGCAGCGTATCCAGGATCGGGGCCATCTTCTTGCAGGGGATACACTTCTTCGCGCCGAGGTCAACGAGCCGCGGCAGTGTGGCGTCGGTGGGCGGAACCGTCGCGCTACCATCAGCGTGAGCCACGGCCGGTTGCGTCGTCGGCACCGGTTCAGGACATAGCTCGCCCTCCGCAACGGTGCTCGCAGGTTCCGCGGCCGGCTGTGCCGCCTGCGCGACCGGGGCCGGGTTAGTCGGATTCCCGCTTTCGCCCGCGGGGACCTCGGATCGTTGAGACTTGAACCACGCCGCGCCGGCGACAATGCCCACTACGACGACTACTGCCAAGATGCTGGTCGCTTGACCTCTCGACATCTTCAATCCTCCACGCATGATCAGCCAGAGCGCCAGCAGGGCGGCAGCGCCGAGCATGGCCAGCGTCATGGTCGGGTCATCTCGAGTACATTCACAACCAATCCGCGGCATTGATGTCTCTCGCCGTATGGAACTCCGAGCCCGGCTACACTCCGTCTACGGCCGTCCGGCAGTCGTTTCTGCACGCTGCGCGGCGGCGTAGTCGGAGAGGGCGCGGCGCACGTCCGTGACTTCAACGCCATACGCTCGTTTCAGGCGGCCGAGGCGCTCATCCCCACGTACGTGCACCGGCAGGCCAAGCAACTCCTTGAGTTGGTCCACGCCCAAGTCTGCGGCGTTTGCGACTTCCTGGAGCGTCATCGATCCGCGCACATCTGATTCGCCCCCCGGGTGCGCCTCAGCGCGCTCTTCGGAGTAGGCAACGCGCCCAACCTGACCACCCTCGCCTGCGACAGCCTGCACATTGTTGTGTGCCACAAGAAGAAAACCGCCAATCAAGAGGACGACGGCCGCGAGGAATCCGACGCCATACAGGTTCAACATCGCCAAGCTGGTTAATTGAGCCCGTTCACCGCGCCGAAGCATCTGGCGAACGGTGGCGCAGGCCCAGCGCCAGTGCAACGCCACGTGCAGCACCAGCAGCGCCCCGACCGCCACCGCCAGCCAGAAATGCACGTCCCCCCAGTCGTGCCGATCCAGGCCCCATAGAACCAACCCGCGGCCCCCGCCGCGGCCCCCGCTGCCCGTGGGGAGTACGTAGCGCACGACTAGCCCGCTGACTATCATGGCGAGCATGACGAGTGCAGTGAGGACGTCGATCAGCAAGTTCAGAGTGTTTCTGCGCATCTCACTTTCCCACTATGTCGGTCGTCGGAAGGTTCCAGCCGGGCAATGCGACAATCAACCCGCAGATCCTCAACCCGACTGGCGCGGCGCGATTCATCGCGCTGCGCCCTCTGTCAGCTCTCCGCGCAGCTCCGCCGGGTGCTCTTGGCCGGCTTCCTCGCGCGTTATGCGCCCGTGCATCCAGAAAAGTGAACCGGGGAAACGGCCCGGCCGCAGGTGCACGTTGTAGGTGTGCCAGATCACGATGGCCAGGAACGCCAGAACCGCCTCGTGGGCGTGTGCCTCCTTGAGCGCGTCGAAGAACACCGCCGAGGCTCCTGGAACAACGCGACCAGCGAACTGCGGAAACCACATGACCAGGCCCGTACCCACCATGATGATGCAGCCCCAGCAGACTGCCCAATAGTCGAACTTCTCGAAGTAGGTGAAGCGACCGAACTCCGGGCGCTCCCGACGAGCTCCGCAGAACCACAGGATGTTCTGGCCGAACTGACGGAAATCGCGCCGGCGCGGCAGGAGCAGCGCGAAATCGCGGCGTCCCGCGGGGTGAACGACGATGTACACAAAGTGGTACGCACAGACACCCACGAGCAGCAGCCCGGCCGCGCGGTGCACGATGCGCCACACGTCGACGCCACCCAGCGCGCCGGTTAGCGCCGCAGCCCAGCCGGCGCCGGGATACCGTAGGCCAAAGAGAACCAGGCCCGAGAGGAACAGCAGCAGTACGCTGACCATGAGCACGAAATGCTGCGCGAGGCTGTGCGTGTTGAACCGCTGCACGGTCTCTGCCGACCGCGCGCTTTGCTCCGGGTCGAGGTCTCCCGCCTGGGCAATACGCCGGCGCGCGATGAAATCCAGCACGATGTGCAGGACGAGCACGGTCAGCACCACGATCGTGAGCCAGCGGAAGAACGCCGCCGTTAACGCCACGGCGCCCGTGTACTCGCGCGGCCGGCCGTCGTAGCCCATCAGGTCCGACTGTGGCATCGTGACCGGCCGGCCGTCGGCGTCGAAGTACGTCTGAATCGTGGAAGCGAAGAAGAACGGGGCATCCGCGCTGTGACATTCCGAGCAGCCCTGGGCTCCCAGCGCGGCCCGGGCCGGCAGCACGTCGTGGTTGTATTTGTGCGTGTTGCCATACGCCGACGCTTCCCACGGTTCGGTCGGGATCGTGCGGTACTCGGTTCCGGAGCGATACACACGGTCATCGCTGACCCACACCACGCGTTTGCCTTCGAGCGGATAACCCATCGCAGTCAGATGCTTGGTGATGGCGGCGATGAGCGAGTCGATCTCCTCCGGTCGATTGACCTCGACGACGCCGTCGCCGTTGTCGTCCGTTATCTTCGACAGGTCCCCATGCTGCTCGGGATTCTCGCGATGCGCGACCCACATCTTGCGGATGTCCGACATGCGCGGCTGCATCAAGCCCGGCTGCCCCTCGATCTCGATGCCCGGCCAGGACGAGTGGACGCGGTTGACCGGATAGATCTTGCCCTTGTAGCGCGCCAGCACGGGCCGAAACGTCTCGGTCGGCTTGTCGTCGTAGCCCATCATCTCCAGGATGCCATAGTGATTGCGATACTGGCCGCCGACCCCGTAGAAGGTCCAGAGCTGTTTGCCGCCCTTGGGGATCTTCGGATCGGGATTGAATACGTCACTGGCCTGCATCTCGATCGGCATCACCAGCCGCTCGGGGATGTGGCAAGTCTGGCAGGCAATGTGCTCCAGGTGCAACGGCGGTAGACCTGCATGCATGGCGATGGGCGCGCCCAACCGACCCGTGGTGTGACAGCTTGCGCAGTCGCGAACCGTGTTGTCCAGATCGTTGCGCACCTGCCCGCCCGGATCGTCACCCTTGGCGATCTGGTGCACTTCGCGGCCGTTGATGCGCGGATCATCCGCCCGCGAGCCGGCCGGGTGGCAGTCCACGCACCGCATGCCCGCCCGCAGATGAACATCCGTCCGAGCGTGGTAATTCGCCCCGCGCTTCTTCCAGCCCGGCTGGGCGTGGCATTGCAGGCAGGTCTCGTTGCGCGGCGATACCACGATATGCGGCGACAGCTTGCCGTCGGCGTCGAACTTCGACGCGTCGTACGTCACGGTCACGCTCTCGTTCTTCGCGACGGCGCCCGTCACGCTTGCCAGCCCGGCCGCCGCCGTCGGCGTCCAACGGAAATTCAGCGCGGCGATTTGCTGGTTCCGCGTGCCAAAGTCGTACTCCGGCATGTGACACAACAGGCAATCGGCCTCCAGCACGCCGGACTCGCTCCAGCGAGCCTTGTAGTAGTCGCCGTCAAGGTCGTTCTCGCCGCCGGGCGTGAATCCGGATGCCGGGTCAGCCATCCACTTGTCGTATCGCTTGCCATCGCGGTCGTATTCCAGGGGGCCGCCGCCAGGATGGCACTTACCACAGCCGCGCGTGATGAAATCCAGCGAAGTCATGTCGATCAGGTGTGGATCATCGTTGTGCTTCGGCGACAGGTAGGAATACAACGGCGCCGGTGAACACCACGCCCCGCCATAGTTGCCCGGCGAGCTGACCCACTGGCAGCGCTCGCCGAGCACTCCGGGCCGCTGCTCATCCGCACCCTGTTGAAAGTGAAACCCCTGCGTGATCTTCTCGTAGTCGTGGCACGCGCCGCACGTCTGCTTGGGCGAGTACGGTTTGTCAGCATTCTCACCCACAACCGGATTGATGACGTTGCCGGCCTCATCGCGTAAGAAGAACGGCGGACAGACGTTGCCGGCCAAGCCCGGTTCTCTCGCCGTCTTCGAACCAACCCCAACAAGACCTGCGCTATCCGAGTTCGATTGCTGTGCAGCGGCGAAAACGGCGAATGCCGCGCACATCACCGCCATGGCAGCAATGCGAGCAGTCATCAGTATGGCTCCCTGAGGCTTCGCAAGCCAATTCAACATCACGCGCTTCCTAGCTCAGCGCTTCCACAATGTGCTCCACGACCCGTTTCGTGTGCAGCACGAGATGCGGCTCGGCCGGCTTCTTTTCGATGCCCAGCTCCGTCACATCCACATGCAAATCCACCGGCAGCCCGGCCTTCTCCATGATCTTGCGGGCGCAATGGTCCTCACAGCCATCGATCACCACGCGCTTCCCGGCTTTGCGGGCCCGCTCCATCTTGTCAGGGATTCCCGCTCCGACCGCCGCGATACAAAAGAGGCCGCCCTTCCCTTCCTGCATCAAGCTGACTCCGGCCCGATTCGCAACCTGCCCGGAATGCGCCGCGCCGGCACATGTGAAGATGAGGGTTTCGCCGCTGTTTCCACCACAGCACGGTCCTGACATGTCACGCCTCGCTTTCTCTGCTTTGCATGCGCGCTCGAATACGCCTACGTGCTTTGCAGCAGCTTCTCGAGTTCCGCTTCGCTGGGCACCTTACCGGCAACCTTGACCTGTCCGTCGATCGCGAGCGCCGGGGTCATCATGACGCCGTAGTCCGTGATCTTGGCGATGTCTTTGACATGCTCGAGCGTGTAGTCGAGTCCAAGTCGGTCAGCCACCTTCTTGGTTGCGTTTTCGAGCATGTGGCACTTGGCACAGCCCGTGCCGAGAACTTCAATTTTCATCAGCGACTCTCCTTATTGTGCGAATGCGCCGTACGTCAGGCCGGCAGCCGTCGACAGGCCGACGACCAGGGATACATAGACGACGGTCTTCTGCGTACCCATCACCGATCGAATGACCAGCATGTTCGGCAGCGACAGGGCCGGCCCCGCCAGCAGCAAGGCCAACGCCGGGCCCTTGCCCATGCCGGCCCCCAACAGTCCTTGCAGGATCGGCACTTCGGTCAGCGTCGCGAAGTACATCAATGCGCCGGCGAACGACGCAAAGAAGTTCGCCCACAGGCTGTTGCCGCCCACGAGGCCCGCGATCCAGCTCTCCGGAATCAGCGCCGGGTGCCCCGGGCGTCCCAGCAGCACGCCCGCTACCAGCACGCCGAGGAACAGAAGCGGCAGGATCTGCTTGGCGAACGTCCAAGTGCTGGCGACCCAGGCCTTCAGTTCGTCCTTCGCGAACCAGGCGCCCAGCATGAGCAGCAGCCCGACCAGCAACACACCCGTGATAATCCACTTCACCGAAGCCAGGGCGGCGCCGATGCCGCCGGTGTCGAGGGCTTTCCAGTTCGCGAAAACGAGGATGCCGATCATGGCGGCGAAGTAGAGGATCGTCTGCCAGAGCGGCCGTTCGCGTTCGTCTTTGCCGGTCACGAAGCCGCCTTGCGTGTCGCGGGCCGCTTCTTCCTTCCGGTAGATCAGGTGCATCGTCAGGCCGATTACCACGCTGAAGACGATGGCCCCGACCGCCCGCGCCACGCCCAACTCCCAGCCGAGCACGCGGGCGGTGAGGATGATCGCCAGCACGTTGATCGCCGGGCCGGAGTAGAGGAACGCGGTTGCCGGCCCGAGGCCCGCGCCGCGCTTGTAGATGCCGGCGAAGAGCGGCAGGATCGTGCACGAGCACGCAGCCAGGATCGTCCCCGACACCGCCGCGACGCTGTACGCCACGACCTTGTGCGCCTGCGCCCCGAAGTACTTCATCACCGCGGCTTGGGAGACAAAACACGCGATCGCGCCGGCGATGAAGAGGGCCGGCACCAGGCACAGCAGCACGTGCTCACGGGCATAATCCTGCAACATGAGCAGCGCTTCGCGGGAGGACGTGCTCACCTTCCCCGCGGCGGGCAGGCTCTCGAACGGCAGGAAGTACGCCAGGAGGAACACTGCCACCATGACGCCCAGGATGGCGGTCGTGCGGACTCTGCCGTTCCATTGCCTTATGGCAAAACCGCCATAGATAGCACCAAAAAAAGGGCGGATTGGAGAGCCTACGCCCCGATCGCCGCCCGTTGCGTCTTCAGGTTTTCCTTCAGCACCGACTCGATACACTGCCAGAATCCTTGTAAACAACCAACCTTGACGCGATAGAACGTCATCACGCCTTCTTTGCGGTCCGAGACAATCCCGGCCTGCTTCAGCACGGACAGGTGCTTCGACACCGTCGACTGATCGGCGCCGACCAGTTCGGTGAGCTCACAAACGCACAGCTCGCCGTCGGAGAGCGCGTCCAGCATGATCAATCGGCTCGGATGCCCCAGCGCCTTGGCGATCTTCGCCCGCGCCTCGTACCGCTCTATCGGATGTTTCGGCTTCACTTTCATGGCTTTATGGCAATTGTACCATAAACATCGGTAATGTCAAGCGGGGGCTTGAAGTCAATGGCAAGCCCTCAGCGAAAGCGGCTGTGCGGGCCGCGATCCGGCCTTCCAGCCAACGTTGCCCGCAGTTTCCTACATCTATTGCACCCGCACCGGCACCGATGGTGAGGAGAATTCTCCCGCCACTGCGCTAGTGTGGCTTGACACTACGGAATGCGAACATTAAGCTAACAGATGATCGGCCGGGGCCCTCGGCCGATGCCAGCCAACAGGCTGCCCGGCGCGGCCAAGGAATTGCTCCCCAAGGACGGGGTCGCCGGGCGTTTTTCGGCATGTACGCAGGCGATTCTGGGCAAACGAACGCGGCCACACCGCGGCGGGAAGTCCCTGCGCACATCATCAGGAGAATCGCAGATGACACAGGCTTTTGCGGCGGTCGGCGGCCACGGCGACCGCGAAGCCCGACCAGGCGGGCACCGACTCAAGTCACTGCAGATCGTCGGCGGGTTCCTCGATGGCACGACGATCGATCTGGCGCCCGGGTTGAACTGCATCATCGGCGCGCGCGGAACCGGCAAGACGACGTTGCTCGAGTTGATCCGCTACGCGCTCGACGCCCTCCCCAGCAGCGATGTGGACGTCCAATCGCGCAGGCGGATCGACGCGCTGGTGGAGCGCAACCTCGCTGGTGGTCGCGTGCAGCTCACGATCGAGACCAAGGACGGGGTGCCCTACTTCGTGAACCGCTCGCCCGGCGAGCTGCCGATCGTGCTCAGCGCCGACGGAGCCGCAACGGAAATCGTGCTCCGCAGCGGCGGGC
This sequence comes from Planctomycetota bacterium, assembly GCA_040755725.1. Taxonomy (GTDB): domain Bacteria; phylum Planctomycetota; class Phycisphaerae; order UBA1845; family Fen-1342; genus JBFMAI01. The sequence goes on from JBFMAI010000040.1 coordinate 69,866, forward strand.
TCTTCAAGGCTGATATCTACAGCCAGAACGAGGTCGAGAGCACCGCGGACCGGGCGTGCTCGCAGCTCGCGCTGCTCGACAACTTCGAGCTCGACCGCATGGCGGAGATGGCGACGCAAGTCCGGTCATGCGAGGCGCGGCTGGCGGCCAGTGCCAGCGCGATGGCCCCGCTTGTGCAGCAGATCGCCGGCCTCGACGAGGAACTCGGAACGCTCCCCGGAGTGGAGGAGAAGCTGAAGGGCTACGCGGCGGCGGTCGGTGAGGATGCCCAGGTCATCAACGGCGCGCACGCGGCGAAGTCGCTGCGCGATCGCGAGCAGCGGGCTCTGGACGCCTTGGACAAGTACCTGCGCGAGTTCGGCGAGTACCTCGACGGGGCGGTCGGGCATGTGGGCGAGCAGGCTCGGGTGCTCCTGCCCCCCGAACTGCTGGCCGGGCCGAATGGCGAGGTGTTGCGGACCTTGCAGCAGCAGCTGGCCGAATCGGCTTCTGGTGTTGACAAAGGCCTCCGCCAGGCCGTCAGCGCCATTCGCAGCGGCCAGGAAGCACTGCAGCGCGCCGCCGCTCGGCTCCGGACCACGCACGCGCAGCAGGAACTGGCGTTTCGCGCCCTGATCGAGCAGCACCAAGCCGCCCAGAGCCAGACTCAGGAGCGCAACCGTCTGGAGAAGCTTCGAAACGACCTGCTCGCCAAGCGCCGCCAGCGCGAAGACCTCCAGACGCGTCTGACGCAGTTGAACGAGCAGCGCCGTGCCCTGCTCACGCAGATCTCAGACCTGCGGACCGCGCGATTCGCCATCCGGCGCGGCGTGGCCGAGCGGATCAGCGCGGCGCTCTCACCGGCGATTCGGGTCAGCGTCGTCGAGGCCGGCAACCGCGAGGCGTATCGGCGGCTGCTGGAGGATACCCTGCGCGGGCACCGCGTGAAGCACGGCGTGGTCGCGCAGAAGCTCGTCAACGGCTTCTGGCCGGCCGACCTGGCCGCGGCAGTTCACCGTGGCGATGGGCGGATCCTGGTGGACCAGGCGGAGCTGAACACAGAGCAGGCCGAGCGGGTCCTGACCGCGCTGAGCGGGTCGCCGGCGTTGTTTGAGCTGGAGACGGTCGAGCTCAGCGATCTGCCGCGCATCGAACTGCGGGATGGCGCCGCCTACAAGGATTCGGCGTCGCTCTCTACCGGGCAGAAGTGCACGGCCATCCTGCCCATCCTGCTGCTCGACAGCGATAACCCGCTGCTCGTCGATCAGCCCGAGGACAATCTGGACAACGGGTTCATCTACGAGGCGGTCGTGCGCAGCATCCGCGACGTCAGAGACCGGCGTCAGCTCATCTTCGTGACGCACAACCCCAACATCCCCGTGCTCGGGGATGCGGAGCGGGTATTCGTGCTGGAGTCCGACGGCCGCACAGCGCGGGTCAGCAATCACGGGACGGTGGATCAATGCCAACGCGACATCGTGACGCTCCTCGAGGGCGGCGAGGAGGCGTTCAAGGAGCGCAAGCAGCGGTACAACTACTGATGCGCGCGGCACGCGAACATCCTGAACTGGCTGACGCCCTCGCACGCTTGCGCGCCGACCCGAACACCATCCCGTGGCCGGCGCGGCGTGAGTTGGTCTCCTTGGTACGGGACGCGCTGGCAACGCCCACCCCGCCCGCCGTTGCCGTCCCATTGCTGCAGCTCCTGGCCGAAGACCCCAAGGCGGAGGTCCGGCAGGCGGTCGCGCTGGCATTGCCGGTCCTGCGCGAGCCGGACTTCTCGCGCATCGCGTCGAAGCTGGCCGACGACTGCAATGCGTTCGTGCAGAACGCGTTGCAGCGCAGCCTGGACCGGCGACGCCGTAACGGCGAGCCAGCCGAGTCCGCCCAGTCAGCAGCCCCGCCGCCGACCGAATTCGCGCTGATGGAGCGCGTGCACGGTCGGCGCGCGGCCCGTCACGCGGAGGAGATCTGCACTCGCTTCGCCCAGGTGTGGGCGGGCACAACCGTGCACAACCTGCGCGGCTTGCTCACGCCGGTGAAGCTCCACGCGAAGGCACTGCAGCAGCTCACCTCCCGCTCATCGCCACCCGATCCACGCGCCGTCAGTGACTTGACCAGCAAGATCATGGACCGCATGGGCCTCGTCGAGCGGCTGCTGGACGACATGCGTACCTTCGCGCAACCCGTCAGCACTGCACTTCGGCGTGAGCGATTGGCGGACGTCGTTCACGAGGCGTGTGCGGCGGTCGCCGATGGCTTTCGCGAGCAGCAGCGCAGCCCGGAGGCTGTCGAACTGGCCATCGACCTGCCCGTGGACCTCACCGTCGAGGTGGCGCGGCACCAGATCGTCGTCGCGCTGGCCAACGTGCTGAAGAATGCCTACGAGGCGTTCGCCGACGACGCGGGCGTCTTCCGCAGGGGTCAGATCAACATCGGTGCAGCAGTAGACGCCGGCGTGGTGCATCTGCAGGTGCGCGACGATGGCCCCGGGCTCGCGCCCGAGGATCTGCGGGAGTTGCAGGAGTTCGTGCCAGGGCGGACCACCAAGAAGAACTACGGGACGGGCTACGGCCTGCCGATCGCCCGCCGTTACGTGCGTGGGCACCGTGGGACGTTCGCGATCGACAGTCAGTTGGGTTCCGGCACGGTCGTGTCGATCACGCTACCACTGGAGCGGGAGGACGGTGAAGAGGCATGACGGTGAAAGCGCTGCTGATCGACGACGACCCTGAGATCTGCGAGGCAGTGGGCAACATCCTCGAGTCGCTCGGCCACAAGTACGTCCAGGCCGGCAGCCAGGAGGAAGCGCGGGCCGTGCTGAGTGACGGGCCGTACGCATACGTGCTGCTCGACCTGGAGATCCCGGTTCGGGCCAGCGGCGGCTTCGCCCGGCTTGTCAACGGCGAGAACCTGCTGGGCGAGATTCGCGCCCATCCTGCGACTCGTCAGACCCCCGTCATTGTGATGACCGCCCACGGCACCGACGGCCCCACGCTCGCCGTGCGACTGATGAAGAAGGGTGCCGTCGACTTCGTCAACAAGCCATTCGATGGCGACAAGCTGGATCGGGCGATCCTGGAGACACTGAATCGTCGCGAGCCGGCCTCGACGCCGGCGGCATCCCCGTCATCCGGCAGCCGTCCCTTCGCCGGCGGTGAACTCGTTATCTGCGATGACCGCATCGAGCTGTGCGGTACAACGATCATCGAGAAGTCCAATCGCGGCCATGGTTGGAAGATCCTCGCGGCCCTGACCGAAGTCGGCGACCACGGCCGGCGGAAGAGCTTCAGCGCCGCTCGGCTGGCGAAGCACCTCGGCGGCCGGATCGGCGACAACACGATCATCCAGGGCATCCGCAGCCTGCGGCGGCGCATCTCGGACGCGCTGGCCGATGTTGGGATCGAGTGTGGAGAAGGCGACGTCATCCTGAGCGGCAGCCACGGGTATCGGCTGGCCCCGACCGTGACCGTCCAGCGGGCCACAGGGGTGCCAAACGAGGGGGCCACGGCGGTTGGCCCCCAGGCCACGACGCTTGGCACCGGTGCCAACGGCGATGGCACCGGTGACACGGACCTCAACGAGCGGCAGATCTGGGTGCTCGAGGAATTGCGGCGAGCGGGCCGGTTGTGCCGCTGCGACGTCGAGAAACAGTGTGACTGCTCGGAACGAACGGCCAAACGCGACCTCGCCGCGCTGCGCGCCAAGGGCCTGATCGAGTACGTGGACACGCCGCGTCCCGGACATTACCGTCTCACGCGGTCCGCGTAAGTGCCGTGATGACATCGATATGTGGCCCGCGGGCCTCGAGCAGGGCTGACGCCAACGTGGCGATCCGCTTGGTCGCCGGTTCAAACGAAGGGCAGTCGCCCCGATCTTGTTCCACGTGTATGTCCTGCGATCGGAAGTCATGGGCCGGTTTTACACCGGCTCCTGCGAGGACCTGGAGGATCGCCTGTACCGCCACAATCACGGCCAGTCGCGGGCCACAAAGGCCGGCGTGCCCTGGCAGTTGGTGCATGTGGAACGGTTTGCCACCCGGGCCGAAGCGGTGCGTCGGGAGCGCTACCTGAAGACGGGGCGCGGACGGGATGAACTGCGCAGGCTGCTGGGCGAGCCGACGTAGAGCGGTCGCCGCGGCGACAGGTCGCAGGTTCAAATCCTGTCACTCCGATCCGGCTGTACGAGAGGCCGTTCGGCGAGGTAGCTGAACGGCTTCCTCTTTTACGGACGAAGACTTGTGGCGCTTAGGGTGCGGTTAAACGATAGCGCCTCGAGAACCGACGTTTGCAGGCCGTCTTTGAACGCCCCCGCGCCGAGAAGCGGTCCGTCGGCGGCCAACGCGGTTTCCTCACGGTTGCGGCCCGGTTCATGTCCCCTGCGACCGCTCGGGCGCGTCGGGCCGCTCGATCGAGTGCAGAAACCAGCGTTTGGCCCGCGGGCCGCCCCGCGGCGTGTGGCGCGTGAAGTACACGGACCAGATGGCGCCGTCCGTCATGCGCAGCCGGTACGTGTGTCGCCGCAGGTAACGCTCCCCGTCGAGCCGGCCGACTTCCGGCCCGGACTGCTTGCCGCGCTCCAGGCACTCGACCACGTCGAACCACTCCCCGCGCCACGCGAACCCCGTCGGCAGGCCCGGTTCACCCCGCGCCATCGCGGCGGTGTCGAACGTGGCCCGGCGCGGCGTGAGAGGTTCGCTGACAAACTCGATCATGGCCGCACGGCCTCCCGGTTGGCGGCGGCGCGTTCGCGCGTGGAATAGACCCAGACGCCGGACAAGGGGGCCGGCGATTCTACGGCGGTCACGGCCGGCAACGTGATGGGGACGCCGTCTTGGCACAGGGCCCCGAGCACGGCCAGGGCGGCGGCCTCGCGGTACGCGGCGGGGATACCGTGGGCCTGCGTCGGTTCCACGGGCACCTGCGCGTGCGCCGTCAGCGCCGCGACGAGTACCCGGTTTCGCGTGCCGCCGCCGGCCAGCAGGTAGCGCTCGGGCGGTGCCAGTTGATCACGTGCCGTGGCGGCCCGCACGGTCTCGGCAATGACTGTCGCAAGCGCCTCGCAGGCGGAGCGAAGCACGTCCGCCGCGCTGCCCGCACTCGCCGCACGGCGGACGACGGCGTCCAGCTCGTCGCCGGTGCCCAGCGAGCGGCCGCCGGCCGCTTGAGCCCGCAGCCCTCCGAGCAGCTCGTCGCGCAGCGTGGGGACCACCTGACCGGCCCCGGCACAGCGGCCGTCCTCGTCATAGGGTTGACTGAGCAGGCGGCGTGCCAACCCATCCAGCAGGTGGTTGCAGGCGCAGACGTCCAGCGCGCGGACGGCGGCCAGATCATCGGGACTGCCGGCGTCCCGACGCCGCCGCGCGGGCAGGCACGTGATATTGCAGAAGCCGCCGAGGTTCACGACGGCACGCGGCTCGCGCTCGTCAGCAAACAACAGGTAGTCGGCTGCGGGGGTGATCGGGGCACCCTGACCGCCGGCCGCGAGGTCCGCCGCCCGCAGATCGCACACGACGGGCACCTGCAACGCATGGGCAATGGGCGCCGGGTTCAGCAGTTGCCAACTCACCGGCGGGGCGTGAAACACGGTCTGGCCGTGCGCCGCGACGAGGTCCACAGTGCGACGAGCCGTCAGCTCGCGGATCGTGCGCACGTGCAACTGCGAGAAGTCGTGGACGAGGCGTGCGATCGTGCCGGCGGACTGGGGGACTTGCGACGCGAGCGCCCGTAACGGCCCGCTCAGCGGCCCCAGCGGCTGCGAGACGCCGGCGAGCCACTCGGCACGCAGCGACCAGCCCGTGCCGTCAATGCCGACGAGCGCAACATCCAGCGCGTCGAGGCTGGTACCCGTCATGCAACCGACGACGAGGCGACGAGGCATCCTGGCATCGTGCCGGTTGAGACGGGTGGCGTCAATTCCGCACGTCGCCTTGCTTGCGGGTCGCCGCGGGCACAGCAACAATGGCGCCGATGCCGAAACCCAATTCGACGACGATCGGGTCCGCCGCCGGACCGCGTTGGCTTGCGCTGTGGGTAGCCGTGGTGTGTCTCGGCGTCGCCGTGTGGCCGGCTGGCGCCCAGGAGGCCGCCCCGCCGCCGGCGACGTCCCCGCCGGAATCCCAGCCGCCGGCCACCCAGCCGACGGAGATCGTGGAGTCCACGCCGACGGATTTGGCGGTTGAGAGCATCCAAGCGCGGCTGGCGCAGATCGAGGCGGCCCCCGACCTGAACGAGACCACCAAGACCGAGCTGACGGGGTTGTATCGCCAGGCGCTGGACCAACTCAGTCTGGCGGCCACCTGGTCGGCGAAGATCGCGGAGTATCAGCGTGGCCGGGAGGAAGCGCCGCAAGTCCTGGAGGCCCTCCGCCAGAGTCTCGCGCAGGCGGCCAGTCGTCCGACGACCGCCCCCCGGATCGAGGTCCCCGCCGACGCGACGCTCGAGCAGTTGAGCCAGCGGCTGGCCGAAGCCGAGGCCGATCTGAAGGTGAAGAAGGAGGCGGCCGACCGCCTCGAACTCGAAGCCAAGACGCGCTCCGAGCGGACGACCGCCATTCCCGACCTGTTGGCCGATGCCAATGCCCGACTCCAGCGAATCACGCAGGATGCCGGCGCCCCGCCTCCGACGGGTGCATCACCCCAACTGACGATGGCCCGGCGGACGCTGGGGGCGGCCCAGAAACAGGCGGTGGGGAGCGAGATTCAAGCGTACGAAGAGGAATTGCGCTTCTACGCCGCCCGTGGCGACGTGCTCGCGGCGCGGCGTGAGAAGGCGCGGCTGGATGTCAAGGAGGCCCAGGCTCGAGCCGCGGCGTGGCAGCAGGCCGTGAGCGACCGCCGCCAGGCGGAAGTGGAGCGACAGCGCCGACAAGCGGAAGAGGAAGCCCAAACGGCTCCGCCGGCCGTCCAGGAGTTGGCGGAGGGCAACCGGCAATTGGCCGACGAGCGCGTGCAGGTGGCGCGGGACATCGACGCGGCCAAGGCGGCGGCCGGCGAGACCAAGGAGCTCGGTGAACGGCTGGCGCGGCAGTTCCGCCACCTCCAGGAGAATGCCGACCGGGTCGGCATGGCGGACTTGATCGGCGCGTTGATGCGCCAGCAGCGCGCCGAGCTGAACGCGCTGCGCCGCCACGACCGCGACTACGTCGAGGTCAAACAGAAGTTCGAGCGGGTCCAACTGCGCCTCCCGCAGATCGAGGAAGAGCGGCTGGCCCTGGCGGACATGGAGGACGAGGTGGCCGCCGTCCTCCGCCAGTTGACCGAGAGCGGCGTGATGCGGCGACCGCGGCGCCTGGAGCCGAAGATCCGCGAGCTGTACGCCGCCCGCCGCGACCTGTTGGACGGCTTACAGCGCGACTACGCGGCGTACTCGACCAACCTGGTTCAGTGGATCACGGCCGAAAGTGCCCTGCTGAACGGGGTCAACGAGTTTGGCCGCTTCATCGCCCAACGGGTCCTGTGGGTCCGCAGTTCCGCGCCCGTGTACGCGATGCGGGTCCCGGCGGACGCGGCTGACGTCGCGCTGGGCCTGCTCGGCGTCGCCGGCGCGCTGGCGCGTGACCTGCTCAATCGTCCGACGGTCTACGCGCTGGCCGCGGTGGGGCTGTCGCTTCTGCTCGCGTCGCGCCGCCGCCTGCGCCACCGCCTCGCGGACATCCGGGGGCGCGTGGCCAAGGTCCACACGGATTCGGCCGGTCAGACCCTGGTGGCCTTGGTCAGCACCGGGCTCCTCGTGCTCCCGTGGCCGGGGCTGCTGGCGTTCCTGGCCTGGCGACTTCCGCTCGCGGCCGAGGCCGAACGCGTCGAGGTCTACCCGCTGGCCCAGGCCATGTCGGCCGGCCTGCGCGCCGCCGCCGCCATACTCCTGACGATCGCGGCCGTTTGGCACGTGACCCGCGCGGACGGCCTGGCCCTGACGCACTTCCGCTGGGACGCGGCGACCGTGCGGTTGGTGCGCCGCCACCTGACGTGGCTGGCCGCGTTCACCGTCCCCGCGCGGTTCCTGGTGGGGCTGAGCGAGCAACTGCCGGACGACGCCTGGCGGGACTCGGCCGGCCGTATCGGGCTGATCGTGGGGATGCTCGCGACCGCGGTGTTCGTGCAGCGCGTGTTGCGTCCGGTGGGCGGGCTCCTGACCCCAATGTTCCAACGCGCGTCGACGGGCTGGGCGTACCGGTTCCGTTACGTGTGGTACACGGGCGCCGTCAGCGTGCCGTTGCTGTTGGCCCTGGCCTCGGCGGCGGGCTATCACTACACGGCGGTGCAACTGGCCGCGCGGTGCTTGCTCACCGTCTGGCTGGGGCTCGGACTGGTCCTGCTGCACGCCTTGCTCTCGCGGGCCCTGCTCCTGGCCCAGCGGCGGATCGCCATCGAACAGGCGCGCAAGAAGCGGGCCGCCCTGGCGGAAGCCAAGCCGGAAGCCGGCGCCGACGCCGTCCCGGTCGAGGAGGAGACCGTCAGCGTCGTCCAAATCGGCGAGCAGACCCGGCGTCTGCTCCGCACCGTCGTGGTCGTCGGCTTGGTCGCCGGTCTCTGGCTAACGTGGGCCGACATGCTCCCGGCCCTCAGCTTCATGCACGACGTGCGGTTGTGGTCGTACGCGGCGCCGGCCGAGGCGGGGACGGCGACCGGGGCCGCGGCGACCGTGCGCTACGTGACCCTGGCGCACGTCGCGCTGGCGGTGCTCATCGGTCTGGTCACCGGCGTCCTGGCGCGCAACATCCCCGGGTTGCTCGAAATCGCCATTCTCCGACGCCTCGAGATGGACGCCGGCGGCCGCTTCGCCGCCACCACGATCGCCCGCTACTTGGTCATCGCGCTGGGGCTGATCGCGGCCTTCAACGCGGTCGGCATCGGCTGGTCGAAGGTGCAGTGGCTGGTGGCGGCGGTGTCGGTGGGGCTGGGGTTCGGGCTCCAGGAGGTGTTCGCCAACTTCGTCTCGGGCCTGATGCTGCTGTTTGAGCGCCCGATCCGCATCGGCGACACGGTGACCGTGGGCAACACCAGCGGCACGGTGACGCGCATTCGCATCCGCGCCACCACGATCATGGACTGGGACCGCAAGGAGCTCATTATTCCCAACAAGGAGTTCATCACGGGCCAGGTGGTGAACTGGACGCTGTCCGACTCCACGTCGCGGATCATTCTCCCGGTCGGCATTGCTTACGGCTCTGATGTCGACCACGCCGAGCAACTGCTGTATCAGGTCGCGCGCGACAACCCGGACGTCCTGGCCGAGCCCGAACCACGCGTTTTCTTCATGGGGTTCGGCGACAGCGCGCTGAACTTCGAGTTGCGGGTCTTCGTGGGCAGCCTCGATGTCCTGCTGAGCACGCGCCACGCGCTCAACAAGGCCATCGACCGGGAGTTCCGCGCCGCCGGCATCGAAATCGCGTTCCCGCAACGCGATCTGCACATCCGGTCGATTCAAAGGCCACCGCCAAGGCGTCAAGACCGCTGAAGCCGTGGACAGCGCGGGCGTCTCGCCCACCGCCGCGCTGCGGCCCACGGCAACGGACGGGCCCCGCGCAGCGCGCCACGGCGCCATGGTCCCCGGGGAACTCGTCGCTTGCGCTCCGGGCTCGTACGCTCCCTGGCCGCCTCACGCGAGCGTCTGGGCCACCACGCCCCGGATACCCAGCTTCCGCCGCACGTCCTCGGCCCATTGTTCGGTCGCCGCGCGCTGCGCGAACAACCGGTAGAACGCCGACCCGGACCCCGTCAGGCGCACCGGCCCGCCAACCTCGGTGGCCACGCGTTCCATCAGGCGCCCGAGTTCCGGGACCGCCCGCGCCGCCGCCGCTTCGAGATCGTTGAACAGCAGCCCCATCAGTCGGTCGGGCGCATCGAGCGCGGCGCGAACCTCGTCCAGAGTCGGGCGCGCTGGGGGCGCCGGCAGCCGATCAAATTCTGCATAGACCGCCGGCGTCGGGCACGCGATCGCCGGCAGCACCAGCCCAACCCACGCCCGCAACGCGCCGGGCCCGCGCGCAACGTGTTCCCCGCGTCCGCGGACCACGCTCAGCGGGCCGTGGAAGAACAGCGGTACGTCCGACCCCAGTGTGGCCCCCAATTGCTCGAGTTCCGCAGGCGAGCGCCTCGTCCCCCACAGGTCATTCAGCAGCATCAGCGTCGCGGCGGCGTCCGAGCTGCCGCCGCCGAGACCGGCGCCGGCGGGGATGCGCTTGGTCAGGGTGATTTCGGCGCCGCGGTTGATCTCGGCCGACTGGGCCAGGGCCCGGGCCGCCCGGAGCACCAGATTGGACCCGTCGCGCGGCAGCGTGGGCTCATCGCACTCGAGCGAATAGCACCCGTCCTCGTGGTCCGTCACTTCCACGGAGTCCGCGAGATCGACGAGGGCGACCAGCGATTCGATCTCGTGAAACCCGTCCGGTCGCCGGCCGCCGACGCGCAGCGTCAGGTTGATCTTGGCCGGTGCCGAGCGACGTAGCGTCGTCATGGTGTGCCCGAGGGCCTTCGCGATCGTGCGACGCGGGAGGGCGGTCCCGGCGCGCCGGGACCGCCGAGCCGCGGCTGGCCGGGAGGCTCGCGCTCCCGGCCCAGGTCCCGGAATACCCGCGTAGCTTGGATGCGGCCTTGATTGCCGTCAAGCACGAAGCGGACACGGTCAACACGGCTCAACCAAGCGCGGGCCGACGATTGAGCGCAGGCCGGGTCTCGGGGCGGGTCGCGGCCGCGACCTTCTTGCCCGCCCCCGTCGCGGTCGTCGGTCTATCGGACGTCGGAACCTGCTTCGCGGCAGCCCATCCCCCACAAATCGCTCACCCGGTCGGCGGGCGGGTCGATGATACTGGATAAGCCCCGCCCCCCCGTCCGTCGCTCGCCGTGGCCGGGGCGCGAGTCCGCGATGCGAAGCACGGCTGCCAAGTTCCTGCTGCCGCTCGGGCTGCTGGGGCTGCTGTTCGCGGGGTTCCTGCATTATCGCACGTACGCGGCGACGCGGCGGCACCTGCTGGAGCTAATGGACAAGCAGGCCGCAATCGCGATGGAGTTCAATCTGGCGGTGCGCGAGTACGTGGGTGATGAAATCCGCCCGCGCTTCGCCGCCATGGTCGGTCCCGACGAGTTCGTCCCGGAAACCATGTCGACGTCGTTCGTCTCCCGCAGCGTCTTCGAGAAGGTACACCGGAAGTTCCCGGACGTGATCGTCAAGTTCTCCTCCGATAACCCGCGCAACCCGGTCAACAGCGCCAGCCCGGATGAGCTGCGGATGATCGCGTACTTCAACGCGCACCCGGAGATCGACAAGGTCGTCGGTTTGCTCACGCTCGACGGACGCGAGTACTGGGCCCATTTCACCGGTAAACGGATGAAGCCCGAGTGCCTCCGCTGCCACGGCCGGCCGGAGGACGCACCGGCGACTCTGATCCAGCGCTACGGGGCTGAGGAGAGCTTTCACCGGTCGTTGGGGCAGATCGTCGCCCTGGACACCGTGGCCATTCCCACGGCGCCGCTCAACGCCGCCCTGGTGGCCGAGACAACCCGGCAAACGCTCGACTCGGTGGCGGGTCTGGCCCTGCTGTTGGGCGGCATCGCGCTGGTGTTTCGCGGCGTGGTTTCGCGGCGATTGGCCGCCATGGCGGCCCATTTCCGCGCCATCGCGGCGCAGCCGGAGGGGGCCCCGATTGCCCCGGTCCCCATCAGGGGCCGCGACGAGATCGCCGACCTGGCCGACGGTTTCAACACGCTGGCCCGCCGCTTGCGGGCGATGTACACGTCGTTGGAGGAGCGCGTCGCCGCGCGCACGGCCGAACTGGCCCGCGCCAACGAAGAGCTCCGGCACGAGGTCACCGAACGAAAGCGGGCCGAGCAGCAGCTTCAGCAGGCCAAGAGCGCCGCGGAGGCCGGCGACCAGGCCAAGAGCGAGTTCCTGGCCAACATGAGCCACGAAGTCCGCACGCCGCTGACCGCCATCCTCGGTTTCGCCGACGTTCTGCTGGAGCACACCCGCGCGTGCGACACCCCAACCGAGTGTACCGAGGCCGTCCAGATCATCCGGCGAAACGGGGAGCACCTGCTGCGCGTGCTCGACGACATCCTCGACCTGTCAAAGATCGAGGCCCAGCAGTTGACCGTGGAGCGTGCTCCCTGCCAACCCTGCCGAATCGTGGCCGAGGTGCTGTCGCTGGTGCGCGTACGGGCGGAGGCCCGCGGGCTGCCGCTGTTGGTGGAATACACCGGGCCGGTCCCGCGGACCATCACCACCGATGCCACCCGTCTGCGGCAGATTCTCCTCAACCTGCTCTCCAACGCCATCCGCTTCACCGAACGTGGCGAAGTGCGCCTGATCGTGACGTTCCGTCCCGATCCACAACAGCCCCGACTGCAATTCGACGTGGCCGACACCGGGATCGGCCTGGATCCGCAGCAGGCCGGCCGCCTCTTCCAGCCTTTCACCCAAGCCGACGCCTCGACCACGCGGCGTTTCGGCGGCACGGGCCTGGGGCTGGCGATCAGCAAGCGCCTGGCCCAAATGCTGGGCGGCGACGTCGCGCTGTTGGAAACTCGGCCGGGGTGCGGCGCGCGTTTCCGCGCCACGGTCGCCACCGGGCCGCTGGAGGGCGTGCCGCTCATCAAAGACCCGCTCGCCGCGACGACGGTGGACTGCGCCGCCGGGCCGCCGCTCCCGCGGAACGACTTGAGTCTCCAGGGTTGCCGCGTGCTGCTGGCGGAGGACGGTCCGGACAACCGGCGGCTGATCGCTCGCCTGTTGGAGAAAGCCGGCGCCGCCGTGACGGTCGCGGAGCACGGCCGCCGCGCGGTGGACGAAGCGCTGGCGGCGCGGGCCGCCGGTCAGCCCTTCGACGTGATCCTGATGGACATGCAGATGCCGATTCTCGACGGCTACGAGGCCACCCGGCTCCTGCGGCGGGGCGGCTACACCGGCCCAGTCATTGCCCTCACCGCCCACGCCATGAGCACCGACTGCGAGAAGTGCCTGGCCTGCGGCTGCGATGAATATGTGCGGAAGCCCGTGGATCGCGCGGCCCTGTTGGCCACGATTCGGGGGTTCTTCGTCCCGTGCTGACCCCCGCGGCGGTGTAGCCGCGCCACGCCCGCGCGGCCCGCCCCGCCGACGCGGCGGCTGCCGTCCCTGGACCCCCCTCCCGTCCAAGTCGCCACGGGCGACGCGTCCGCCAGAGCGGAAGAGTCGGTCGCCGTGGTGACCGTCTTGCTGTGGCGAGGAGGGGTCGGGGGAGGTTCGCCTCCCACGGCCGGAACAACACTCTCGGTTCTCAATATCGCCGTGCGCGAGTGTGCGGTGCGGGCGGGCGAGGCTGCCTCCTGCGGCGATCCTGCCGGCCCGCCGAGCCGCGGCTCGCCGGCAGGCCCGCCCTCCCCTATCGCGCCGCCGAACTGCGCATCGTGACTTGGTTACCGCATATCCACGTTGCGGGCAGCTTCTAGGTCGCTTCGGCCTTCTCCGGCAGCACCTCGATCCGCAGCCGCTTGATCCGCCGCGGCTCCGCGTCCACGACCTGCACGCGGATGTGGCCGTGGCGGAACTCCTCCCCCGCGACGGGGATCTTCCCCAGCGTCGTGAACACGAAGCCGCCGATCGTCTCGTAGTCCTCCTCCTCCGGCAGCTCAATCTCCAGTTCTTCGTTGATCTCGCTGATGTGGACGCGGGCATCCACCTCCAGCGTCCGCTCATCGATCCGATTCATCGTGGGCGGCGGCCGCTGGTCGTACTCGTCGTCGATTTCACCGACCAGTTCTTCCAGGATGTCCTCAATGGTCGCCAGCCCGGCCGTTCCGCCGTACTCGTCCAGCACAATGGCGATCTGCACCTTGGTGGCGCGGAACTCGGCCAGCAGCTCGGCCAGCGTCTTGGTCTCGGGCACATATGGCGCCGTTCGCATGACGTGGCGTGCGTCGAACGGGTCGCCCGGGTTCAACCGCAGCAGGTCCTTCGCGTACACGACGCCGATGATGTGGTCGATGGTGCCCTCGTAGACCGGGATGCGTGAGTGGCCTGTCTCGAGGATCACGCGGCGCACGCCGTCGAAGGACGCATCCGCCGGGACGGCGTTGATGTCGGTCCGCGGCGTCATGATCGCGCTGACGGCGGTCTCGTCCAGCTCGAAGACCGATTCAATCATCTCCTTCTGGTCTTCGTCCACCGCGCCGTGGGCTTCGCCCTCGGAAACCGCGTCGAGGATTTCCTGCTCGACGCGCTCGGTGTCCTCCCGCTGATCGTGGTCCGCCTTGCCGAGCAACCGACGCACAACAAACTCGATTCCGTTAAAGAACTGCCCGAACGGCCAGAATCCCAGCCGTAACAGCCACAGCAGCCCGAGGCTGCGGGCCAGCACCGTTTCGCCCGCGTGTACGGCGACGGCGTGGGGAATGGCGATGGAGAATGTCGCCAGCAACACGAGGGTAATCGCCCCCACCTGCAAGGCGAGCCACGCCGTCGCGGGCCACTGGACCTCCCCCCCGACGCCGACCCACACGACGCCCAACACGGCCAGGTTCAGCGCCAGCCGCAGCAGCCCCGTGAGCGTCTGCAACTCCCACTCGTGCTCGTCCAGCCAGGCGAGCCAGCGCTCGCGCTGAGGCTCGGGGATGCGCTCGCTCAGGCGGGAGCGCGAGTACGTCCGCACGATGTAGGCGAGTGCGGTGACGTACAGGGTCAGTCCCAGCAGCACCAACCCCACTGCAACGATCAACGCGGTCTCCGGCAACAGGCCGGGCGTCACCCGACGGGGCTTCGTCGGCCGCCGTCGGTCGCCCCTGCGTTGCTCATGCTAGCGGGTTATCGCCCGCTTACGCAACCCGTCGAACGTCATGTCGCCCGATCCGCCCGCTATGCACCAAGCAATTGCAAGAGCTTATGGCGAATCGTGTTACGGTCTCGTGTGCGCAATAGCTGTTTCAGAATTCGCACTTGCCGCGGCGCGACAGCCGCCGGCTCGTTCAGCGTCGCCTCGGTCCGGCCCACACCCTTGAAAATCGCGTCGCAGAAGCGTTCCAGCCCCTCACGTCGAACCGCGGAAACCAGCACCAGGCGCCGCCGCCAGCGGGAGGGCAACAGCCGCTCGATGGGCTCAGCGGGTTTCGCGAGGTCACACTTGCTCAGGGCCACGCACGCCGGCTTCAGCCCCCCGTGCGCTGCTACAAAACTGGCCGCCGCCGGCGGATCGGCCGAATCGAGGATCACCGCAAAGGCATCCGCATCCTCCAGCAGTTGCCGCGTCCGCTCGATCCCCGCCTGTTCCAATGCGTCGGCAGCAGTACCCACGCCTGCGGTGTCCAGCCACGCGATCGGGAACCCCTGCGCCTCTCCCGCGACCTCCACCCAGTCCCGTGTCGTGCCGGGTGTCGCCGACACGACGCACGCCGCCCGGTCGCCTAACGCGTTGGCCAGTGAGCTCTTACCGGCATTCGGGGGGCCGACGAGGGCCACCCGCAGTGGCGACTTGAACCACTCCACCACCAGCGAATGTCGGATGAGCCGCCGGCACGCCCGGCGCACCTCGGCGGTGTCATCCTCGTCCAACAACGACCTCACCGTGGCGTCGAGCCGCTCCACTTGTTCAAGAACCCAACACACGCCGCGCCAAGTACTTATGGCTGGAAGCAGCTCGCACGCGTCCGCCATCAGCGGTGTGACTCCCGGCCACAGCCCGGCTGGGGGTGTGCTGCCTGTGCGGAGTCCGCAGGCCGCAGCAAGCTGGACGCACCGGCGTACGACCCAGGGATTGGCGTGCAGGTGCAGTCGCACCTCCCAAGTCGGCGGCCCCGTGTGGACGGATACAAGAACGTCGTCCAAAGCGACCCCCTCCGCGTCCAGCAACGCCGTCCGCCGCACTGCCCCCGGAGACCACCGCGTGTCGGCTACGTCGCCCGCCCGCCCTGCCTCGGCAGTCAGGTGCCGTTGGACGAACGCCCCCACCCGCGGCCCGCCCAGCCGCACCGTCGCAATCGCGGCCGGTCCGGGCCCCGTCAGGACTTCGCAGAACCCCTCCGCGGGAATCGCGGGCGCGCTCACGGCTGCCCTGCGGCGGCCCGGTATGCCAGCGCTACGCCCATCAGGCACAGGTCGGGCACGACAGCGTCAACGTAGTCAGCCAATTCGGCCACCAGGGGGGCGTTTCCGCCCGTGATGACCAGCCGCGGCCACTCGCGCAGCTCCGTTGCGTAGCGCTCGACGATCTCCCGCAGCGCCCCCACCAGTCCGAAGACCACCCCGTGCACGATCGCGTCGTGCGTGTTCTTACCGAAGACCCCCACCGGGACGCGCGGCGTGATGCGGGGGAGCTGGGCCGTGCCGGTGTGCAGGGCGTCGCAGCACATCTGAAACCCTGGCAGAATCGCCCCGCCGAGGAAACGCCCCTCGTTGGACACGCAATCGACCGTGATCGCCGTCCCGAACGACGCGACCACGCACGCGCGGCCGATGCGTTCGTAGGCGGCGGCGGCGCTGCACACGCGATCCACGCCGATTTCGTGCCGGTTTTCGATGTCCAGGGGCATGGGCAGGGGCAGGTCGTCGCGGACGCGCCACGCCGATTGCCCGCTGACCTCCTCCGCCCACCCTTGCACCGCTGGCGTCTGCCGCGGATCGACGCTGGCGATAACGACGGCCCGCCGGCCACTGCCGGTGCGGCGCCACGCCTCGGCAACGACCTCACGCCAGAGGTCGGGGCGATCACAGGCGAGGCGCTGGGCGTCGTGCAGCCCGTCGCCATCCCAGATGCCCACGCCGATGCGCGAGTTACCGATGTCGATGGCCAACAGCGCGTCGGCCGGCTCGACCTGACTCATGCAAGGTCTCCGTGGGCGCGCCGGCGCGGACCCCCTCGCGGGCGCGGCCCGCCTGCGCACGTTAGCATCCCCGGGGTTCGCGTCAATCCGGGTTGGAGCAACGGCGCGGGGGCCGGCATGCGGTGGAACGACCACGCAGGCAAGTCAGGGCCGCCCCGTTTGCGACCGGCTGGGAGGGCGAGGCTGTCTCCTGCGGCGACCCTGCCGGCCTGCCGAGCCGCGGCTCGCCCTCCCCGCGCGCGGCGCCGAATCGCGTGGCCATCCAAGAGCAAACCGCCGACGCCCGGAGACGTCGGCGGTGTCAGGTACGGAGGGGGTGGATGCCGCGCGGCGTGCTCACGCCCGCGGGTGGGCCTTGTCGTAGGCTTCCTTGACGGTCTGGCCGCTGAGGTGGGTGTATATCTGCGTCGTACTCAGGCTCTGGTGCCCGAGCATCTCCTGCACGCTCCGCAGGTCGGCCCCGCGGCGCAGCATGTGCGTGGCGAAGCTGTGCCGCAGCGTGTGCGGGCTCACCGACAGGTCCAGGCCGGCCTCGAGCAGATACTTGTCCAGCTTGCGGCGGACGCTGCGGGTGCTGAGCCGCTGGCCGTGCTTGTTAATGAACAGGGCGTCGGGGTCGAAGGTCGGGCTGCGCGGGTCGTTGCGGCGGAGGTCCAGGAAGTGCAGGATGGTCTGCACCGCCCCGGGGCCGAGCGGAATGACGCGGCGCTTCTTGCCCTTGCCCGCGACGCGGACGACGTTCGCGTTGAGGTCCACGTCGGCGACGTCGAGGGCAATCAGCTCGCTGACGCGCATGCCGGTCGAATACAGCGTCTCCAGCATGGCGCGATCGCGTGCCCCCAGCAGCGTTGTCGTATCCGGATTGGCCAGCAGTTTCTCGATCTGCTCCTCATCGAGACACTTCGGCAGCCGCTTGTCCTGTTTCGGCGTGCGGATGGCGGCCACCGGGTTGTTGGCGAGATACCCGCGGCGGACGAGGAACTTGTAGAAGCTGCGCAGCGTGGCCAGTTTGCGGGCCACGGTGCTTTTGCAGTAGTTGTGCTCCCGCAGGGTGGCCATCAGCGCCCGGACGTCATCGGTCTGGACCGCGAGCAATCGACGGTTGAGTTCCTCCCCGTTGACGTCGGCCGGCGGCCCGAGCTTGGAGAGGTCCCCGAGCGGGCCGTGCCCGTCCCCGTTGCCTTGGCCATCCGTGGTCCGACCCTGGCGGTCCGGGAGGCACAGGTACCCGCAGAACTGCTGGAGATCGGCCGCGTAGCACTTGGCCGTGTGCGGGGAGAAGTGCCGCTCGGAGCGCAAGTAGTTGATGAACTGCTGGACAAGGCTGGCTTGCGTGCTCATATGTCCATCACTTTCGGCGAGGCCTGACTGCTTGGGGACGGCTTCGGGCATCGGCACGTTTCCCATGTGAGCCCTACTCCAACTGGGCCACCGAGTCGAACTCCCGCGCGAGCTGCTGCCCCATCTGGTAGCTGAGGACGGCGGCATCGAACCAGTCGAACTCGCTGTCGGGGTCGTTGGCCAAGGCCACCAGGCTGGCCAGCAGCTCCGACTCGCAGCCGTCCGCGTAGCGGAAGACGTAGCGGTGTTCGCCTTTGATCATGCTCAGACAGCGCTGCGCCGAGTTCATGACTTCGCCTCGTGCGGCTCCGAATCGACGTTGGATTCGTCGTCCAGCTTTAACATCGTCCGGATCATCGCCCAACCGCAATAACGGACGTACAGTTCTTGGCTGCGCAAGTATTTCCGCCAGCCGTACGGGCCCTTCTCCCCATCGCGTCGGTCGGCGTACTCCCGCACCTCCTTCAGCACGTCGTCGTGGGCGGCATTGAAGACGCGCTGCAACTGCCGGCGCGGGGCCGGGCCGCGCGAGTCCGATAGCTCGTAGCCGGCATCCGCCCCCAGGCGCGACGCCGCCACCGGGTCCCAACCTGTCGCCACGCTGGTCCGAGGGGCGGCGTACCATTGCATCACCAAGCCGACCACGGGCGGAAAGTACGGGTTGTACTCCGTCACCGCCGTCACGACCGTCGCGTCGGCCCCCAGCGCCTCGGCCAGAGCGCGGGCGTCTTCCGGCGTCTCGACCGCCGCCTTGCCCTGGCGTTCCAGCTCGGCCAAAGTGAGATTGACGGGAACGACCGCGACGTTGTCGAACGCCAGGAACTCCGAGGCGATCAAGTCGGTGAGTTTGAGCGGGTCGAAGTCCTCACCGCCGCTCAGGTTAAGAACGGGTGCCACCGCGAGGACGCGCGGCGGCGGCGCGGGCACGCGGTTACGCTGGCTGCACCCGACGAGGCATACCGGCAGCAGAGCGGCCACCAGCAGTCGATAACCTGATACGTACGCGAGCGTTCGAGTCGCCGAGGCCATCCCAGCACCACGATATGTGGGGCCTCGAGCCCGCCAGTACATTATAGGGCCCTTGTCAACGAGCGGGAGCGTTTGGGCGCGGGATTGGCCGCCCCGCCCCGTTCGAACGGAGTGCCACCCGAACCGCGCCGGGGGCGGCTCGGCGGGCCATACGGGCTGGCAACTCCGACCCATAGCTCTAGTCCTTTGCCAACGCTGTGTTTAGTGACTTCTCGTTCTGCGGGGCCCGTGGCCGGTCGGCCGTCACATACTCCTGCAATTCACTAGTCAACGACCAGACGTTCTCTGTGCCGGCCCGCGGAGAGACGAAGAAGATGCGGCCATCCGCGGCCCAGATCGGGTTGAACGCCGGACTCGAACCGTCAGTTAGCTTAGCCCGCAGCCCGCTGGACAACTCGACGACCCATAGGTCGGCCGCCCGCGGGGTCGCCGAGGCGGTCGCGTCCGCGGCCGGGCCCTCCGGGACGGCGCAATACACCAGCATGGCGCCGTCGGGCGACCAGCGCGGCGCGATGCAGGCCGCGGAGTCGCTGTGAGCAACCTCCGTGGGCTGACGCGCTTCACCGTCGATGAGGTCGACGGTCCAGACGCTGAACAGGTGGCTGCCACGTTGGCGGGCGCGCTGGAGCGCCAGCCGCTGACCATCGGGCGACCACGCGGGGAACATGCCGTAGGCAAGGAACCGCCGGGTGCCCGGTAGCGTTACGTTAAGCGTCCAGACTTCCCACTGGCGTGAGCGTTGCCCCCACGACATGTAGGCGATTTGGGTGCCGTCGGGCGACCAGCACGGGGCGACTTCGTCCGCGGGCTCGTGCGTGAGCTGCACAAGTCCGGTGCCGTCGCGGTTGACGAGCCAGAGATCCCAGTTGCCGCCGCGATTCGAGCAAAACACGATCCGTTGGCCATCGGGACTGAAGCGCGGCTGGATGTCGTCGGCCGGGTCGCTGGTAAGCTGGGTCAGCGCGCTGCCGTCAATGCGTTTGAGGAACAAGTCCGGGTGCTCGGAATTGCGGGTCGAGGCGAACACGAGCAGATCGTCCGCGTCGTACACGTCGGGATCGAAATCCAGCCCCTGCGTCGTGAACGTGTGCTGCTTCAGGTTGCTCACAAACCGGTTCTCGATCGGCACGGCTTCGTTGTCGGGGTAGTCCCCGAACAGCGACAACCCCCCCGGTACACCGCGCGGCCCGACGCTGGCCTGCGTCGGGCCTGTGGCCGTCGGGTCGCTGGTTGCGATCGGCGGCGGGGCGGGGGCGGTGACTTGACAACCCAGCAGCGGGCCGAACAGGCACGCGGCGGCGAGCGCTAATCCATGCCCGAGTCGAGACATACGGCTTCCTCGGGGGCAACCGCGACGCGGCGCCGTTAGCTTCTGAGCCAATCACCTCATCGGCCGGCGCGCGGAAGCACGGTAAGCCCCGCATCGACGCACATTCATGGTTATCGGCACCACCCGCAGCGGCGGTTCAACCCACGCCGGAGATTGCGCGAGGTCTATGAGCGTGGCCGGTCGGCGGCGGCCGGCGATACTGAGGGCCCCGCTCGCCCCAGGGCCTCCCCGACAATGCCCGGCGTGAGCAGCACGGGAAGCTGGATTACCTCGTCGGGCCGGCCGGCAGGGTAGATTAGATTCAGTGGCACACTATTGTGCCCGAAAGCCAGCAACGTGGTGCGGATGGCACGGTCATACGCCGTGTAGTCCGCCTTGAGCGGTATCACCCCCAACTCCCGCATCCGGGCCCGGGTCGACGTGATGTCAATGGCAGTGGCTTTGTTGGTCTGGCACGTGATGCACCACGTCGCCGTGAAATCCACGTAGACCGTGTGACCGCGGCGAGCCAACTCCTCCGGCAGGCCGGGCCGCCACGGCTGCCAGGGGACGTGGTCGGACCAATCGGCGGCGGCAACGGCGGCGATGATCGCGTCGGCCGCGGGCACCGCAGCGCCGGTTTCGCCGGCCGGCCGCGACGCCGCAGCTCGCCAATCGTACATCCGCTCCAGGCTGAACCACCACCCGAACGCCGCGATGAGCAGCGCAGCCAACCAGGTCTTCGCGCGTCCGGCGGCCGTCCAGTTCAGTCCGACTCTCCCGATGAGCCAAGCGGACACCGAGAGAAACGCCCAGAACGCGACCGTCCAGACGACGCCGCGGGCATCCAGCAGATCGCCGACGACGAGCAGCAACCAGATGGCCGTGCCGACGAGCACGAAGCCCATGACCTGTTTGAAGACGACCATCCAAGCGCCGGGTCGCGGCAGGGCCCGCAGCCAGCCCGGAAAGGCGGCCAGCAGCACGTACGGCAGCGACATGCCCACGCCGGCGCTGGTGAACACGGCGAAGCCGACGTGCCGGGGTTGGGTGGCGGCAAAGGCGGCGGCGGTGGCGAAGAACGGGGCCGTACACGCGGTGCCCAGCAGGGTGGCCAGTAGACCCTTGAGAAACGCGCCGGCGTAGCCCTCGCGACCGGCGACCTCGTCCAACTTGCCGGCCGCCGAGCCCGGCAACGTGATCTCGAACACGCCGAACAGGTTCAGCGCGAAGACGAAGACGATCGCCGAAAGCCCGATGACGACGGGCGGATGCTGCCAGGGGATCTGGCCCAGGCTGGTGAGCAGGGCGAAGACCCAGAACCAGACGAGGATGCCGGCGCAGAAGGCCAGGCCCAGCCGCAGCACGCGGCCGCGGTCCTCACCGGCCTGCTTGACGAACCCCAGGATTTTCAGCGAGATCACGGGAAACACGCAGGGCATCACGTTCAGAATGAACCCGCCCACTAAACCGAGCACCAGCATCGTCAGCAGTGACCGGCCGGGCGCGGACTCGGGCGCCGCGCCGCCCACCGCCGGGGCCGGTGCCCCCGGCGGCCCCACCGTCGGCTGCAACGTGCCCATAATCGCTGTCGCCGGTGGGTTCGGCGTGTCCAGGACGAGGCGCACGACGCCCTCGGCGGTCTCCGGCGGATAACACACCCCGGCATCGGAGCAGCTTTGGTAGGTGACCAGGGCGCGGAGCGCGCCGGGGCCGCTCGGCATCAAGCGGTCGTTAATGCGAAACGGCACGCGCACCGTCACGTCGCCGCTTTGCTCCCGCACGCGGCCGAAGGGCGGCATGTCCTTGACTTTGGGTTCGGGCCAGCGGGGTTCCTCGAACTTGAGGCCGTTCAGCGGTTCGACGAACACGCGCGACGGGATCAAGGCCTCGACGCCGGGGTTTGGGTCCTGAATGTGGTGTCCCCTCTTTATGCGCAGGTGGAAGACCACCTCGGCCTCGTCCTCCAGACCGAGGCGGTCTTTCGACACGCTCACCCGACTGCCTTCGAGGTACGGGGCCTTCTCCAGGCGGGCCGGCAGCGCGGCGCGGGCTTCCTCGAACAGCTTCTGGTTCGCGGCTGCCGGCGGCGCGGCCGACACCGGCAAGGTCAGTGTCGCCTCCGCCTCGACCGGCACGCACAACTCCTTGCACACCAGCGCGCGCACTTTGGCGGTGACCGTGATCGGCTGCTCGCCCGCGTCGGCCGCGAGCTTGAGGGTCGTGAGGACCACGAATTCGCCCTCAAGTGCGAGATACTCCAACTCGGCGGCCTCACCCAGCGTGGGGACCGGAAAGCGCAGCTCGCCGAACGTCACGGTCGGCGGGGCGGCGAAGCGGATCGTCGTGGGCGCCCCCGTGTCTAGCGTGATCGGATGGTACGTGTGCCAATCCTTGGCCACGCGCAGGACGATGGCCAGCTCGGTCTCGCCGCCCGGTTGGAGCGACGCCTGGGCGGTGAAGAGCTCCGCCGACAGCTTGGGGGGTGCGGGTTGAAGCAGGGCAATGATCGGGAGGAGCAGGCTTGCTGGGGTCATCTGGCTGGGTCGTCGTCGGGCGGCTCGGCACGGGTCCCATCCCGCAGCCCCGGGCGGCCGCGGCCCGGCTTCGGGAACAGTGCAGCCATTATACGCACCGCCCGGACCCCGGTCTTATTCCCACCTTGGCGCGGCCACCATAGCAGGCACCGAACCGCCGCCCCCAGGGACCACGGGTTCCGACGGCGGCGGGCGGGCCCGCGTAAAATCCGCGTGTCACGGGGGCGTGGAGGCCGGCGGATGCAGGCCCGGGTCAACGGTGTGATGTTGCACTACGAGCTCGTCGGTGACGGCGAGCCGATTCTCTTCGTCCACGGCTTTCCACTCTCGGGAGTGCTGTGGAAGCCGATCGCCGGACGACTGGACGGCTGGCGCTGCGTCATTCCGGACCTGCGCGGGCACGGGCAGAGCGAAGCCACGCCGGCGACGACCATCGAGCAGTTCTCCGACGATCTCGTCGCCCTGCTTGATAAAATTGGGGAGCAACGGCCGGTCGTGCTGTGCGGTCTGTCGATGGGTGGGGCAATCGCCTTCGATTTCTTCCGCCGTCACCGGGCGCGGCTCCAGGCCCTGGTGCTGGTGGATTGCCGGGCCAATGCGGACACGCCGGAGGGCCGGCAACAGCGGGAAGAGCTGGCGCAAGCCGTTCTCCGCGACGGCAGCGGCGTGGCTGCGGACAGCATGATCGACAAACTGCTGGCGCCGCAGGCACCGCCGGCGCTGCGGACCGAGTGGCACGCGATCATGGCGGCGACACCGCCCGTCGGCGTGGCTGCGGCTGCCCGCGCCTTGGCTCAGCGGTTCGATTCCACCGTGACGCTGGGCCGGATCGACGTACCGACTCTCCTGGTCTTCGGAGAAGAGGACCGGATAACCCCGCCCGACCTCGCCCGGCAGATGTTCGCCACGATTCCCGGGGCGCGGCTGGAGCTGATTCCGGGCGCGGGGCACCTGCCGCCGGTGGAGCAACCGGAGCGTTTTCTACGGGCGATTCGGACCTTTTTGGCGGACTTGGCGCGAGGGCGCTGACGATCGAGCGGTTTCTCTTCGGCGGGCGTCCGCGGCGACTATAATGGAGTTTGTAGCGAAGGGCGTCGCCGGGTCGGTGGGCGCGCCGGACATGTCTGTCCCAGATCACGCGGTCGACGTAACGACCGGAGCCGAGTCATGAAACGAACCATCGCCCGCGGGCGGCCGGCGTTCACGCTGATCGAGCTGTTGGTGGTCGTGGCGATCATCGCGCTGCTCATCTCCATTCTGCTGCCGGCATTGCGGGACGCGCGCGAACAGGCCAAGGTCGCCCGCTGCCTGGCCAACTTCCGCAACCTCAACGTCGCCGCCACCACCTACTTCAGCGAACACAACGACCAGTTCCCGTTCCTGGTGACCTATGGGGTCGGCTGGATGGGGATTTGCAGTTGGGCGTACGGCGGCAAGACGTCCTCCGATTACTGGAAGACGGACCACGGCGGAGTGTTCTTCATCACGGCCCAACAGCGGCCGTTCAACCCCTTCCTGGTCAGCGGGTCGATCGAGCCGGACCTGTACGAGGGCGACAAGATCGTCAAGCGGACCGAGATCGAAGCATTGCGATGCCCGTCGGACCGCGAGAGCGCCATGCAGAACTGGGAGAACAACCCGGGGGCGCTGCCGATCAGCTCCTACGACGACATCGGCACGAGCTACCGGTACAACCTGTTCGCCCTGATCGACGTGGAGTGGAACGGTAAGCGCGACCCGTGGACCTCGCCCGGCTCATGGTCAGAGCGCGGCCAGCTCCTGGTCCGGCAGGTGCTCCTCAAACACGCGTCCACGTACACCATGTTCATGGACGACGCGATGATCCGCGGGATCAACAATCGGCTGCCGCTGGTCGGCCTGCACGGCCGGCTCAACAAGCACACGGTGGGGTTCCTGGACGGGCACTCGGCCTATGTCACCGCCGACACAAGGGGCTACTGCGGCCCCGACTGGGTGGCGATCAACCCCGAGTGGATCAAGGGGTTCGGTTATACGCCGCGCCCGGCCCACTACTTCGACTGGCTCCGCAAGAACTGCAACCCCCCGCGGAAATAACGCGGCCCTCGCCGGCGCGCGGCACGGGCGGGCGAGGCTCCGGGCGAGCCGGGACGGCCGAGCCGCGGCGGGTGACGAAGTGAGGGTGCTGGGACTCGAACCCAGGACCCACGGCTTAAAAGGCCGTTGCTCTACCGACTGAGCTACACCCTCAGGATCACGCGGTCGGCGGGCCGCAAGGCGCCGCATTATAGCCCGCCGGCGGGGCGGCTCAATGCGCCGCACACCGACGGTCGCCGTGGAATCGGCGGCCGGGGAATCCGTCTCTTGGTGGGGTGCGGACCCACAGGTATACTGAACGGTGCGTGCTGCTGAGCCACGTTACGTGGCCCTCGGAGAGGCGGTCCTTGATGGCGCGACGCCGCACATGAATGATCCCAGCTCGGACCCTGGTCGAGGGTCCGCCCCGCTTGAGTGTGCGCCCCGTTGTCGGTGCGCCGCGCACCGGCTAGTCGGCTTGTGCGCCGCGCCGCCCGCCCCGTTTTCCTTCGTCATTTGGTGCAAGCAGACCGCGCGGCGCGTCAGCCGTCGGCCGCGCATCAGGGGTTTCGCCCTTTTCCATTTCACTGCCCCCCCGCAGCCAGACAGGCATTCGCGATCGTGCAGCGCGGGAGGGCGGTCCCGGCGTGCCCGGACTGCCGAGCCACGGCTCGCCGGGAGGCTCACCCCCCCGTCCGGTGTCCCATGTTCCCCGTCCGCGTATGGAAGGAGACCCCACCCGTGAAGACTCCGAAGGCTTTCTTTGCCACCCTGGCCGGCATCATCCTGGTCGGTCTGGTGATCGGCGCGTTGGCGGCGACCCTGCAAAAGCAGGGCAACCCAGCCAACATGGGCATATGTGTCGCGTGCTTCACCCGCGACATCGCCGGCGCGCTCGGCCTGCACCGGGCCGCCGTCGTGCAGTACCTGCGGCCGGAAATCCCGGCGTTCTGCCTGGGGGCGTTCGTTGCCGCCCTGGCCTTCCGCGAGTTCCGCCCGCGGACCGGCTCGGCGCCGATCGTCCGTTTCGTACTCGGCATGTTCGCCATGATTGGCGCGCTGGTGTTTCTGGGTTGCCCGTGGCGGGCGATGCTGCGGCTGGCCGGCGGTGACTGGAACGCGATCCTGGGCTTGGTGGGGCTGATCGTCGGCATCGCCGTGGGGGTCCAGTTCCTGAAGATGGGCTTCAGCCTGGGGCGCTCGCACCCGACTCGGACCGTGGCGGGCCTCGCCATGCCGTTCGTGATGCTCGCCCTGCTGCTGCTGGCGATCTTCTATCCGCACTTCGGCGAGAACGCAGCCCTGTTCCGCAGTGAGAAGGGCCCCGGCGCGGCCGCCGCCCCCGGGCTCGTGTCCACCATTGTGGCCCTGGTGATCGGCTTCCTCGCCCAACGGACCCGCTTCTGCACCGTCGGCGGCCTCCGCGACGTGATCCTGATGCGCGACTTCCACCTGCTCTCCGGCGTCATCGCGTTCCTGGTGGCGGCGTTTGTGATGAACTGGCTGGTCTACGGGCAGTTCAAGCCCGGCTTCACGCTCGGGACCGGACCGGACGGCAAGCCCCTCATGCAGCCGGCGGCACACACCGTCCACTGGCTCAATCTCCTGGGCATGGTGCTGGCCGGGCTGTCGTTCACGCTCGCCGGCGGGTGCCCCGGTCGGCAGGTGTTCCTCTCCGGCGAGGGTGACGGCGACGCGGCGATCTTCGTGCTGGGGATGCTCACCGGGGCCGCGGTGTCGCACAATTTCCTGATGGTCGGCAACGGCCCCTTCGCCCCGCACATCGTCATCATCGGCTTGGTCGTGGTGATTCTCATCGGCATATTGGGCCGCGAGAAGCTGGCCCCCGCGAGGTGACAACATGGCAGCAAACGTGGACGCCCGCGGGCTGTCCTGCCCGCAACCGGTCATCCTGACCCGCCAAGCCCTGCAACAGGCCGGCGGCGGGCAGGTCGTGGTCCTCGTCGATACGATGACCCAGGTCTACAACTGCTCGCGGGCCGCCGAGAAGCTCGGCTGGCAAGCCGCCTATGAGGAGAAGGAAGGCATCTTCGAGCTGACCCTGCGAAAGTAGGCTACCGCGACGCTGTGCAGGTCCGCTGTCCAGCGCACCGGGCACGCGTCGGCGCCCTACCCCCCCTCCCTTCCAGGGAGGGGTTGGGGGAGGGTCGGGGCCCAGAGCCGTCAGTTGCTCGGGGATTCGAGAATGATCTACCTCGACAACGCTGCCACCTCCTGGCCCAAACCCGAGGGCGTCGCCGACGCCATGGTCCGCTTCCTGCGCGACGTCGGGGCCAATCCGGGCCGTAGCGGTCACGCGCTGGCCAACGCGGCCGAGCGCGTGCGGCTCGACGCCCGTGAGGCCGTGGCGGCGTTGTTCAACCTGTCCGATCCATTCCGCATTATCTTCACCGCCGGGGCCACCACGGCCATCAACCTGGTCCTGCACGGTCTGCTGACGCCCGGGTCGCACGTCGTCACGACGGGGATCGAGCACAACGCGGTCATGCGGCCGCTGCGGGCGCTCGAAGCCCGCGGCGTATCCGTCACCGTCGTGCCGGGCCGCCCGGACGGGTCGTTGGAGGTAACGAGCATCGAGCGGTGTCTGACGCCCGCAACACGACTGATCGTCGTCAACCACGCCTCGAACGTCTGCGGCACCGTCCTGCCGGTGCGTGAGATCGGCGCGCTGGCCCAAGCGCGCGGCATCCCGTTACTCGTCGATGCCGCACAGACGGCCGGGGTTTGGCCGATCGCCCTGGGAGCGGATCGGATCGACTTGCTCGCCTTCAGTGGCCACAAAGGGCTGCTGGGGCCAACCGGCACCGGCGGCCTGGCCATCAGCGAGTCGTTCGACATCGACCGGCTGCCGCCGTTGATCCAGGGGGGCACCGGCAGCCGCTCCGAACAGGAGGTGCAGCCGGACTTCCTGCCCGACAAGTACGAGGCCGGCACGCCGAACATCGTCGGCCTGGCCGGCCTTGTCGCGAGCGTTCGGTATGTACTGGACCGCGGCGTGGAAGCAATTCGGCGGCACGATCACGACCTCGCCGCGCGGCTGATCGCCGGGCTGAAGGGGATTGCCGGCGTGCAGGTTTACGGGACAGGCAACGCGGCCCGGCAGGTCGCCGTCGTTTCGTTCAACATCGCTGGGCGGACGTGCGCGGAAGTGGCGTCATCGCTGGAACAGGACTTCGGCGTGTTGTGCCGTCCCGGCTTGCACTGCGCGCCCGTCGCGCACCGCACGCTGGGCACGCTGCCGGGTGGCACGATCCGGTTCGCGCCGGGTTTGTTCACGACGTCCGACGAAATCCACCGCGCGGTGGACGCGGTGCGGCGGGTCGCCGGGGTAGAATCGCATGGTTGAGTTCGTGGTAATCCTGTTTCACAGCACCAGCCACGCCATCGCCGCCGAGCGGGCGGCGAAGCGGGCCGGGTTGGACGTGAAGCTGGTCCCGACGCCGCGGGAACTCAGCAGCGATTGCGGCTCGGCGCTGCGAATCGCGGCGGTGGACCGGGCGGCGTGCGAAGAGGCCCTAAAGGCGGCCCACGTGCCGATTGATCGAAGCGAGCCGCTGACGGATTGACCCCGTGACCAGAGCGACGCACCACAGAGGCACAGAGAGCACCGAGGAGGCAAGGAGTCCATATGTCGAATCTTGCAGTCGACGACGTGCAGCACCGCGCAGGCATCACCGGCCCGCGCCCCGCGTGCTCGCCCCTTGTCTTCTCCGCTCTGTGTTCTCTGGGCCTCTGCGGTTATTCCCGGCGAATGGGTGTGATCAATGGATGAACGCAAGCGAATTCGCCTGACGCAGATGACCAGCGCCGCCGGCTGAGCGGCCAAGATGGCGCCCGACGCCTTGGCGCAGGTCCTGCGTCCTCTACAAGCCATGTTCCCGCCGGAGCGCTTCCCCGACGTGCTCGTGGGGCTGGGCCCCGGCGACGACGCCGCCGTGTACAAGGTCAGCGACGAGCTGGCGCTGATCGCCACGCTCGATTTCTTTACGCCGATCGTGGACGACCCGTACCAGTACGGCGCCATCGCGGCGACCAACGCCCTCAGCGACGTGTACGCGATGGGCGGCGAGGTCGCCATGACACTCAACATCTGCTGCCTGTCGCGGTGCCTGCCACTGGACGTCATCACCGAGATTCTTCGCGGCGGGGCCGACAAGGTGGCCGAAGCGGGGGCCGCGGTCGTCGGCGGGCATTCGGTCGACGACAAGGAGCCGAAGTACGGCATGGTCGCGCTGGGCTGGGTGCATCCGCGGCGTGTGCTGACCAAGGTCGGGGCAAACCCCGGTGACGTGCTGGTACTCACGAAGCCCCTCGGCGTGGGGATCATCACCACCGTGCTCAAGGCCGACCTCGCTCCGCCCGAGCACATTGACGCCGCCGTCGCGTCAATGCTTAAGCTGAACCGCGGCGCGGCGCGGCTGTTTACGGCGCACGGCGTGCGGGCCTGCACCGACGTGACCGGTTTCGCGCTCATCGGCCACGGTTGCGAGTTGGCGGAAAAGGGTGGCGTGCGGCTGCGCTTCCACGCCGACAACCTGCCGTTCCTGCCGGGGGCCAAGGACTACGCGGAGCAATGGCTCTTCCCCGCCGGGACGGGTCGCAACCGGCAGGCGTACGAAGCCCGCGCCCGCTGGAACCCCGCCGTGCCGGAGGAAGCATTGCAACTGCTGTATACGCCGGAAACCTCGGGCGGTTTGCTGGCCGCGGTGCCGGCGAATCGGCTCGACGACCTGCTGGTGGCGTTCGAATCCGAGGGGGAATCGGCGTGGGTGGTGGGAGAGGTCCTGCCGGCGGACGGAGGTCCACCGATCGAAGTCGTTCGCTGAATGGGCGTGCGTGCTTGGGTGGTGCACGGTGGGCAGGGCGAGCCTCCCGGGAGCCACGGCTCGGTAGGCGTCTGACCCTGCCGTGCCGCATGTTCGCACACGGCCCGGGGCGGGCGCTCCCGCGATTCGACTCTTGCTTGCGGGTGGTCGCGCGACTTCGCCGGCCGGTCACGGGGATTACGGGACGGCCGGCGCAGGGTGGTGGGCCTTGACAGGGCCGCGGGGCGGTGGATAATTTATGTGACGGGCGCGCCCGTCCGTTTAATAACGGCCCGGCCGCGGCCGGGCCGGCCGGCCCATGGCGAACACCGTGCCCTCACGCCCCCGACGACCCCGCGGACGCCCCCGGGACGAATCGCGCGCCGCCCGTCGCCGCGATGAGATCCTGGCGACGGCCACGCGGCTGTTTGCGGCGCACGGTTACCGCAACCTCGACGTGCAGCGCGTGGCCGACGAGCTGGGCATCGGTAAGGGGACCGTCTACCGCTACTTCCCCACCAAACAGGAGCTGTTCCTGGCGGCCGTGGACCGGGGGATGCGGCGTCTTACGGACCGGGCCGACGCCATCCGTTCTCGGCACGCCGATCCGTTGGACCAGATGCGCGCGGCCATCCGCGCGCACCTCGAGTTCTTCGCGGCCAACCCCGACCTGGTGGAGCTCTTCATCCAGGAGCGGGCCGAGTTCCGCGACCGCCAGACGCCGACGTATTTCGCCTACCGCGAGCGCCGGATGCGCCCGTGGACCGACGTCGTCCGGCGACTGATCGCCGCCCGACGCCTCCGGCGCATCCCCGTCGAGCGGATCACCTTCGTCATCGGCGACCTGCTCTACGGTATGATGTTCACGAACTACTTCGCGCCGCGCCGCCGCTCCCCCCGGCGCCAGGCGGACGACATCATCGACATCGTCTTCCACGGCATCCTGTCGAACACACCCGCGTCCAGACCGAGGGCGGACGGGGCCAACGCATGAGGTCGACACCAATGACGTGCAGCATCTCCGAGCTCCCCGCGGCAGCACCCACCGGACGGCCGGGCCCGGGCTTGCGCCTGGCCGCGGCGGTGGGTCTGGTGTGGTTTGGCGGTTGCCACGAAGAGCGACCCCCGACGGGACCGCTGCCGCCGGCGGAAGTCGCGGTCGTGACGCTGAAAGCGGAGCGCGTCGCGCTGACGACCGAACTGCCCGGTCGCACGTCGGCCTACCGCATCGCGGAGGTGCGGCCGCGTGTCGGCGGCGTCATCCTGGAGCGGCTCTTCGCCGAGGGGGCGGACGTCCAGGCCGGCCAACCGCTGTACCGGCTCGATTCCCGCCGGTTCGCGGCGGAGCTGGAGCGCGCCGCGGCGAGCGTCAAGCGGGCCGAGGCGGACCTGAGCGATGCGCAATATGAGCTGGGGCGACTCACGGCGCTGAAGGCCAACCAAGTCGTGGCGGACAAGGAATACCAGCAGGCCCGGTTCGCGGAGCAACGGGCCCGCGCCGCGCTGGATCTGGCGGTCGCCGAGCAGCGAATCGCCGCGCTGCACCTGGAGTGGACCGAAGTGACGGCCCCCCTTTCCGGGCGGATCGGCTACTCGTCGGTCACCGAGGGCGCCCTGGTCACGGCCGAGCAGCCGACGCCCCTGACGACGATCCAGCAGTTCGATCCGCTGTACGTGGACGTGACGCAATCGTCGGCGGAGCTGCTGCGCCTGAAGCGGGACTACGAGAGCGGCGCGCTGCGGGTCGGCGGCGACCAGCGGGCCGTGCGTCTGCTCCTCGAAGACGGAACGCCTTATCCGGAAGAGGGCACGCTGCAGTTCCGCGACATCACCGTCGACCCGACCACCGGGTCCTACACTCTGCGGCTGGTGTTCTCCAACGCGCGGCACCTGCTCCTGCCCGGCATGTTCGTGCGCGCCATCGTCCACGAGGGCACCGCCGAACAGGCCCTGCTCGTGCCGCAGCAGGGCGTGAGCCGCAATCCGAAGGGCGAAGCGGTCGCCCTGATCGTCGACGACGCGGGCAAGGTCCAGCAGCGCTTGCTCACGCTCAACCGCGCCATCGGCAATCGGTGGCTCGTGTCTGCCGGGCTGAACGCCGGAGATCGCCTGATCGTCGAGGGCGCACTCCGCGTGCGGCCGGGGGACGCCGTGAAAGTGGTTTCCGCGGAAGGCGGACCGGACCCCGCGGCCGCCGGGGAGGCCGCGACCCCGACGACCCATCCGCAGTAAGGGAGCGTTGCGGTGTTATCGAACTTCTTTCTCGACCGCCCGGTCTTCGCCTGGGTGATCGCCATCATCATCATGCTGGCGGGGGGGCTGGCGATCTACAACCTGCCGATCTCGCAGTACCCGCCCATCGCCCCGCCCTCGATCGCCATCGAGGCGTTCTATCCCGGGGCGTCGGCGGAAACGGTCGAAAACAGTGTGGTCCAGATCATCGAGCAGAAGATGACGGGGTTCGACAAGCTGCTGTACATGTCCGCCAGCAGCGATGCCTCCGGGGCCGGGCGGATCGAGTTGACCTTCGCCCCGGGCACCGACCCGGACCTCGCCTGGGCCCAGGTCCAGAACAAGCTGCAACTCGCCATGGCGAGCCTGCCCGATGTGGTGCAGCGCGCCGGCGTCAAGGTCAGCAAGTCCACGCGCAACTACCTGCTGCTGGTCGGCCTGGTTTCCGAGGACGGCCGCATGGACGGTCACGACCTGCGGGACTACGCCCAGGCCAACATCGAGAAAGTGCTGGCCCGCGTGCCGGGCGTGGGCGAGGTCGAGAGCTTCGGCTCCCAGTACGCGATGCGCATCTGGCTGAACCCGGGTAAGCTGACGGACTACCAGCTCACGATCGACGACGTCATCGCCGGTCTGCGCGCCTACAACGTGGAGGTCTCCGCGGGCCAGTTCGGCGCCGCGCCCGCCGTGGAAGGCCAGCGCCTCAACGCCTCGATCATCGTCCAGAACCTGCTGCGCACGCCGGAGGAGTTCGCCGCCATTCCGCTGCGCATCAATCCTGACGGCTCCCTGGTGCGCGTGGGCGACGTGGGACGGGCGGAGCTGGGGACCGAGCGGTACGAGATGAACGCGCTGCACAACGGGAAGCAGGCGGCCGTCCTGGCGGTCCGCCAGGCCGCCGGCGCCAACGCCCTGGACACCGCCAAGGCGATCAAAGAGAAGATGGAGGAGCTGTCCCGCTACTTTCCCGTCGGCATGAAGGTGATCTACCCGTATGACACGACGCCGTTCGTGCGGGTGGCCATCGGGGAGGTCGTCAAGACGTTGCTCGAGGCCATTGTTCTGGTGTTCCTGGTGATGTACCTGTTCCTGGGGAACATCCGGGCCACGTTGGTTCCGACCATTGCCGTGCCGGTGGTGCTCCTGGGCACATTCGCCGTCCTGGCCTGGTTCGGGTTCTCGATCAACATGCTGACCATGTTCGCGATGGTGCTGGCCATCGGCCTGCTGGTGGACGACGCCATCGTGGTCGTCGAGAACGTCGAACGCGTGATGACCGAGGAGGGGTTGCCGCCGCGCGAAGCCACCCGCAAGTCCATGCACGAGATCACCGGCGCGCTGATCGGCATCGGCCTGGTGCTGGCGGCCGTGTTCGGACCGATGGCGTTCTTCGGCGGCTCGACGGGCGTCATCTACCGGCAGTTCTCCATCACCGTGATGGCGGCCATGCTGCTCTCGGTCGTGGTGGCCCTGATCCTCAGCCCGGTGCTGTGCGCCGGGCTGCTCAAGCCGGTGGCCAAGGGGCATGAGGCGGCCGAGGGCGGGTTCTTTCTGCTCCGGCCGTTCTTCCTGGCGTTTGACCGCGCGTTCTACGGGCTCCGGGACCGCTACCAGCGTCAAGTCGGCCGGATCCTGCGACGGCGAATCCGCTACCTGGTCGTCTACGTCCTGCTGGTCGGGGCCTTGGGCTACCTGTTCCAACGCATGCCCACCGCCTACCTGCCGGAGGAGGACCAGGGCATCCTGTTCGTTCAGGCCATGCTGCCCGCGGGGGCCACCCTGGAGCAGACCGAGGCGGTCATGGCGCAGGTCCGGGCCTACTTCGAGGAGCACGAGCGGGAGGGCGTGGAGTCGTGCATGACGCTGGCGGGCCGGAGCTTCGCCGGCGCCGGCCAGAACAACGGGATGGCGTTCATCAAGCTGAGAGACTGGGAATTGCGGGACCGTCCGGACTTGAAGGTGACCGCCATCGCCGGCCGGGCCATGCGGGCGTTCTCGCAGATCCGCAACGCGCGGGTGTACGCCTTCCCGCCGCCGGCTGTTGTCGAGTTGGGCACCTCCGGGGGGTTCGACTTGCAGTTGCAGGACCGCGGCGGACTCGGACACGACGCCCTGATGGCCGCGCGCAACCAGCTCCTGGGGCTGGCGGCCCAGGACCGCCGCTTGACGAAGGTGCGCCCCAACGGTCTGGAGGACGTTCCGCAGTACCGTATTGACGTGGACTGGGAGAAGGCCGGCGCGCTGGGGATCGCAATCAGCGCCATCCACAACACCATCTCGGCGGCGTTCGGCGGCGCCTACGTCAACGACTTCATCCAGGGCGGGCGGGTGAAGCGCGTGTATGTACAGGCTGACGCCCCTTACCGCATGTTGCCGAACGACCTGGAACGGCTGTACGTGCGCAACCGCGCCGGCACCATGACGCCGTTCACGTCGTTTGCCGCGGGACGTTGGAGCTACGGCTCGCCGAGCCTGCAGCGCTTCAACGCCTTCCCGGCCATTAACATCTGGGGCGAGGCGCCGCCCGGGCGGAGCTCGGGCGAAGCCATGCAGGCCATGGAGGAGCTGGTCGCCAAGCTGCCCCAAGGCATTGGGCACGATTGGACGGGGGTCTCCTATCAGGAGCGGATGGCCACCTCCCAAGCGCCGTTGCTCTACGCGTTCTCGATGATCGTGATCTTCCTGTGCTTGGCGGCGTTGTATGAGAGCTGGACGGTTCCCATCTCCATCATCCTAGCGCTGCCGCTGGGCGTCATCGGCGGCGTCGTGGCCACGTCGTGGCGGGGGCTGCCGAACGACGTGTACTTTCAGATCGGACTGCTCACCGTGCTGGGTCTGACGACCAAGAACGCGATCCTGATCGTCCAGTTCGCCGTACTCAAGATGCAGGAAGGCATGGACCTGATCGCGGCCACCCTGGAAGGGGCCAAGCTGCGGTTGCGGCCGATCGTCATGACCTCGCTGGCCTTCGGCTTCGGCGTGCTGCCCCTGGCCAAGGCCACCGGGGCCGGCGCGGGCGCCCAGACGGCCATCGGCACCGGCGTCCTGGGCGGCATGGCCACCGCCACGTTCCTGGCGATCTTCTTCATCCCGCTCTTCTTCGTGATCGTGTGCCGGGTGTTCGGCCGCCGCGAGCGACGGTTCGCGCAGCCCCGGCCGAGCTCCCACTCCTTCGCCGCGACAGCCGGTTCCGTCAACGAGCGTTGAAGTACCGCGCCTCCGGGTGATACGTGATGAGGGCCGTCGTGGTCTGCTCCGGCTCCAGTTGGTATTCCTCGCTAAGCGTCACGCCGATCCGGCCGGCGTCCAGGAGCTTCAATAGCGGCACCTGGTCCTCCAGGTTCGGGCACGCCGGGTAGCCGAAGCTGTAACGGCTGCCCTGGTAGCCCTGCTGGAAGAGCTTGCCCAGTTCGCGGGCGTCGCCGCCGGCCACCCCCAGCTCGACGCGCACCTGCTTGTGAATGAACTCGGCCAGCGCCTCCGCCAGCTCCACCCCCAGCCCGTGCAGGAACAAATACTGCTGGTATTCGTTCTGCTCGAACCACTGCCGCGCGACCGCGCTCACCCGCGACCCCACCGTCACCACGGACAGCGCCGCCACATCCACCACCCCGTCCCGCACCGGCCGCCAGAAGTCCGACAGACACCAGTACGGCGGCCGCTTCTGCCGCGGGAAGCGGAAGCGGGCGAGTTCCGGCCCGTGCAGCTCCGGGCGGTCGAGGTCCGCGGGTGGCGGCGTGAAGATGATGAGGTCGTCGCCGTCCGAGTTGCACGGCCAGTAGCCGTACACCGCCCGTGGCTGAAGAATGTTCTCTCGCCGACAGCGCTCCACCAGCTCGCGGTAGATGGGGCGGATTTCGGCATCGACGAAGCGCTGCCACTCGTCCTTCGGGCGACGGTTCTTGCGGAACCCCCATTGCACCTGAAACAGCATCGTCTCGTTGATGTACGCCAGCGGCGCCCGAAGGTCGATCGAATCGATCACGCGCGAGCCCCAGAACGGCGGCCGCGGCACGGGGTGTTGGTGGCCGATGTCGGAACGCGGCGGCGGGGCGTCGGCGTCCGCCTCGACCACTTCCGCAAACTCGGACTCCACCTCCGCGGCGAACTCCGCGAACTCGCGCTCCAACGGCTTGAGTCCGAAGCGCTGCTCGGCCAGCAGCCGGACTTGATCCGGGCTTGGCGCCGCGATGGCGGGTTCGGGTGCCCGGGCCGCCGCGGAACGGCCGGCTTCGCGCTGGGCCACGATGTCGGCCATCAGGCGCAGGCCCTCGAAGGCGTCTTTGGCGTAGTGGAGCGGGCCGCGGTAGACCTGGCGCAGGTCGCCTTCGACGTAGCGGCGGGTCAGGGCGGCACCCCCGAGGATAACCGGTGCCGTAATCCCTTGCTCAGCGAGCACCGCCAGGTCCTCGCGCATCACGAGCGTGGACTTGACCAGCAGGCCGCTGAGGCCGATCGCGTCGGCCTGGTGCTCGCGGAACGCGCTGAGGATGTTGCTGATCGGTTGCTTGATGCCCAGGTTGTAGACCTTGTAGCCGTTGTTGGTCAGCAGGATGTCCACGAGGTTCTTGCCGATGTCGTGGACGTCGCCGCGCACCGTCGCCAGCACCAGCTTGCCGCGGGCGGGGGCCGTGGTCCGTTCCATGTGCGGCTCGAGGTGGGCGACGGCGGCCTTCATCGTCTCGGCGGACCGCAGGACGAACGGCAACTGCATTTGCCCGCTGCCGAAGAGCTCGCCGACGACGCGCATCCCCTCCAGCAGGAACTCATTGATGATGTAGAGGGGATTGTACTTGCCCAGCGCCTCGTCGAGGTCGTCCGTCAGCCCCACCCGCTGCCCGTCGATGATCCGCTGCTTGAGCCGCTGCTCGACCGGCAGGTCCGCGATCTTGGTCTTGACGCCGACTTGCTCGCCTTCCGCGAACAGACCGATGTAGCGTTCCAGCGGATCGCCGGTGTCGCGCCGGTCGTAAACCAGGTCCAACGCGGCCTGCCAGCGCTCGTTGCTGATCTGGTGCCGCGGGAGGATCTTGCCGGCGTGGACGATGGCCGCCGTCAACCCGCGAGCGCACGCCTCGGTGAGGAACACGGAGTTGAGCACCACGCGGGCCGCCGGCGGAAGCCCGAAGCTAACGTTGCTGACGCCCAGCAGCGATTGGCAGCGCGGGAAGCGCTGCATGATGCGCTCTAGGCCGTCCAGCGTCTCCAGCGCGAGCCGCCGGTCTTCCACCTGCCCCGTCGTGATGGGAAACGTTAGGCAATCGAAGAAGATGTTCTCCTCGGCGACCCCGTACTTCTCGGTCAGGAGCCCGTGCAGCCGCGTCGCGACGGCCACTTTCCGGTCGGCCGTCTTGGCCATCGCCTCGACCGGGTCTTCGTCGATGGTCAGCGCGACGACCGCGGCGCCGTATTGCCGCAGCAACCGGCAAGTACGGGCCAGCTTCTCCTCCCCGTCTTCGAGGTTCACCGAGTTGACGATGCACTTGCCGCCGGCGAGTTTCAGCCCGGCCTCGATGACGTCCGGCTGCGTGCTGTCGAGCATGAGCGGGGCGTTGACGTCGCTGCCAAAGCGTTCGATAACGCGGTGCATGTCGGCCACGCCGTCGCGGCCGACGCAATCGACGCAGACATCGAGCACGTGGGCCCCCTCGCCAAGCTGGTCCTGGGCCAGGGCGACGAGCGCGTCGAGATTCCCGTCGATCAAGTGCTGCTTGAATTGCCGCGAACCATTGGCGTTGCAGCGCTCGCCGACGATCAGGAAACTCGTCTCCTGCCGCATCGGCACCGCCTGGTAGAGGCTGCTGACCGATGGCTCGTGCGCGACGGGCCGCGTCGCCGGCGTCAGCCCCGCCACCGCCTCAACCACCGCCCGCAGGTGCTCCGGTGTCGTGCCGCAGCAACCGCCGACGATATTGACCCCGTCCTCGACCACGAACGTCCGCAGCCAGCGGGCCAGCTCGGCGGGCGTGAGGGGGAAGCGCGGGCGGCCGTCCACGACCTGCGGCAGGCCGGCGTTGGGCAGGACGCTCAGGTAGCGCTGACAGTGCCGCGACAGGTGCCGGACGTGCGCGCTCATCTCCTGCGGCCCCGTCGCGCAGTTCAGTCCGATCACGTCCACTTCCGGGAACGCCTCCAGGACGACGACGGCGGCGGCGATGTCCGTCCCCATCAGCATCGTCCCCGTCGTTTCCATCGTGACCTGGACCATCAGCGGCACGCGCCGCCCGCACGCCGCGAAGGCGTCCCGCGCCGCTTGGACCGCCGCCTTGGACTGGAGAATGTCCTGGCACGTCTCGATCAGCAGGGCGTCCACGCCCCCGTCCAGCAAGCCGCGCATCTGCTCAAGGTAACTGGCGTGCAGTTCGTCGTAGCTGATCTGCCGCAGCGAGGCGAGCTTCGTCCCCGGCCCGACCGAGCCGACCGCGAACCGCGGCCGCTCGGGCGTGGCGACCGCCGCGCAGGCCCGCCGGGCAATCTCCGCCGCCAGGCGGTTCAGGCGGTAGGTCTGGTCAGCGAGGCCGTATTCGGCCAGGACGACGCGATTGGCGCCGAACGTGTTGGTCTCGACGGCGTCGCAGCCGACGTCGAGGAAGCTGCGGTGGATCCGCGCGATGACCTCGGGACGGGTTTCGATCAGGATTTCGCTGCAATTCTCCAGCCCGCGGTAGTCGCTCAGCGGCAGGTCCAGCGCGTGCAAGCTGGTACCCATCGCCCCATCGAAGACGAGCACCCGCTCGGTCAGGCAGCGCAGAAATGTCGAATCGCGGTCGGTCATCGGCTCCGTCGCCCAACCCACGGCCCGCTAGTCCTATCGGCTGGCCGCCGACCGGGACTCGCCCCGCCCCTTGTCGGCCGGCACCTGGCCATTATTATAGGGGATTCGGACAACACAAGCCGTGCGTAAGGCGATCAGGCGGAGTTGACCCCCGATGATGACCGACACGTTGGAACTGTCGTCGTTCTTCGAGCAGAACGACTGGACCCCCGAGCGACTCGAGGCCTATGCCGATGCCACCCACGCGTCGTTTTCGGCGTGCGAGCGGTTTGAGTCGCTGCTGAAGGACTACCGCGAGCGGGTGGCGGCGGGTTCGGGGGATCCGCTGCGATTGGCCATCGGGTACCTCATCCTCGGCCGGTACGCCGACGCTTTGGCACAGTTCGAGCAGGCGCCGGCGTCCAGGGAGCGGCACTACTACGCCGCCCAGGCCGCCGTGGCGCTTCGTCGGCTGGATGTGGCCCGCGAGAACTTCCGTCAAGCCGCCCGGCTCGGCTGGGACGCCCTTGACGTGGACATGCGGCTGGCCGACGTCCACCTGCGGGCAGGCGACCTGGACACCGCCGAGAAGTTGGTGCGCCAGCACCAGTCGGCCGGGCAGGACCGGGCGGCGTGGCACTTGGCCGCCGGGTTGCTGGCCGAGGCCCGGAACGACCGTGCCGGAGCGCTGGCGGCCTTCGAGAAGTGCCTGACCCTGGATCCCGACCACACCGACGCCATGTTCCACAGTGCCCGGCTGCACGATTTGTGCGGCTTGGACGAGCAGGCCCTGGAGCTGTACGGCCGCCTGGCGCTTCAGCCACGAGCGCACGTCAACGCCCTGCTCAACGCCGCCGTCATCTACGAAGACTTCGGCCGCTACGACGAAGCGACGGCGGCCCTGCGGCGTGTGCTGCGGGCCTTCCCCAACCACGCCCGCGCCCGGCTGTTCCTCAAGGACGTGGAAAGTTGCCGGCAAATGGTGGTCGATGAGGTTCGGGAGACGCCGGTCGACGCCCGCGAGCGGCTGCTCGGCACGCCGCTGTCGGAGTTCGATCTGTCTGTCCGCGCCCGCAACTGCCTGAAGAAGATGAATATTCGCACGCTGGGCGACATGATCCGCCTGACCGAGGCCGAGTTGCTGGCGTACAAGAACTTCGGCGAGACCTCGCTGACCGAGATCAAGGCCCTGCTGGCCCGCAAGGGGCTGCACCTGGGGATGAACCCCGACGAGATCGACCTGGACGCCATCGAGGAGCAGGAAGTCGTCAAGCCCCCGCCCGTGCCGCCCGGACAGGAGGCCGTCCTGGCCAAGCCGGTGTCCGAACTCGAATTGTCCGTGCGGGCCCGCCGCTGCCTCCAGCGGCTCAACGTGATCACCCTCGGCGACCTCATCCAGTACACCGAGGCCGAGCTGCTGGCCACGCGGAACTTCGGCGTCACCTCGCTCAACGAGGTCAAGGCCCGCCTGGCCGACCACGGGCTGCAACTGTCGGCGAAGAAGGCCGACTGACGGGTCCGCGCATGCCCTCGGCCGGCGGTCCCCTCCATCATGCGAAGTCCCCGCCGGTGCCGCGGCCCGATGTGTTCGCCGGCGCTTCGGATTCCGCCCCCGCGGTTCGGTTCGCCGTAAGCGCGGCGTGCGGCCGGGCACGCCGTGCCGTCCTCCAGACCCCTCACGGACCGGTCGAAACGCCGACGTTCATGCCCGTCGGGACGGCGGGCGCGGTCAAGGGGTTGACGCCCGCGCAACTCGCCGACGCGGGCTGCCAAATGCTCCTCGCCAACACCTACCACCTGTCGCTCCGCCCTGGGGCCGATGCCGTCGCGCTTCTCGGCGGGCTCCACCGCTTCATGAACTGGCCGGGGGCCCTGCTGACCGACAGCGGCGGGTACCAGGTCTTCTCGCTGGCCGAGCTGCGGCGGATCGACGACGACGGCGTGGAGTTTCGCTCCCATCTCGACGGCACCCTCATGCGGCTTACTCCCGAGTCGGCCATCGACATCCAGAACCGGCTCGGTGCCGACGTCATCATGGCGCTCGACGAGTGCCCGCCACTGCCGGCCGAGCCCGCGACGCTGCGCGCAGCGGTGCGGCGGACGGTGGACTGGGCCCGGCGCGGGCGAGCGGCGCACCGTCGTCCGGACCAGGCGCTGTTCGGTATCGTCCAGGGGGGGCTGGACGTGGCGCTGCGACGTGCCTGCCTGGAGCAACTCGTGGAAATCGGCTTCGACGGCTATGCCCTGGGGGGGCTGTCGGTGGGCGAGCCGCCGGAGCAGATGTACGAACTACTCGACGCTTTGGCGGGGGAGCTGCCCGCCGACCGCCCGCGTTACTTGATGGGCGTCGGCACGCCGCGGGACCTCGTGGCCGCCGTGGCCGCCGGCGTGGACCTGTTCGACTGCGTGCTGCCGACGCGCAACGGGCGCAAGGGGTACGCGTTCACCGACGCCGGCCCGCTGCGTCTGCGCAATGCGCAATACAAGTCGGACGACGGGCCGCTGGACCCGGCGTGCGACTGCTATACGTGCCGGGGGTTCTCGCGGGCGTATCTGCGGCACCTGGTGCTGGGTGGGGAGGTGCTTGGAGGCACGCTCGTGTCGCTGCATAATGTCCACTTCTATCAGTCACTGATGCGGCGGATGCGCGCGGCCATCGCGGCCGGCCGGTTCGACGCCTGGCGCCGGGCGTCCGAGGCCGGCGGACCCACTTCGTGGAAGGACGACGAATGACCCAGCTCCTGCTCTTGCTCGCCCAGGCCGCCCCGACGACCCAGCCCGTACCCCCGGGCGGCCTGGAGGTTTTCCTCAAGCAGTTCTTCCCGCTGCTGCTAATCATCGGCGTGTTCTGGTGGATCATGTCCCGCGGCCGCACTAAGGAGCGGCAGCGCTACGAGCAGATGCTCAACGCGCTGAAGAAGAACGACCGCGTGCTGACCATCGGCGGGATCCTGGGCACCGTGGTGGACGTGCGCGACGACGAAGTCGTGCTGAAGGTGGACGAGGCCAACAACGTCAAGGTGCGCTTCACCCGCAGCGCGATCAAGACCGTCCTGGCCGACCCGTCCGCCGCCGATACCAAAAAATAGCCCGCCGGCCGGCGACGCGAGCGCAAGCAAGCGCCGGGCCCGCGGGGGCCCGGCGCTGGGGTATCACCGCGACAGTGACGTCGGTTCTACGGCTGCGTCAACAGCCGCACGAACGGATTGATGTCGCCGAAGTCGACGAATCCGTTGCCGTCGATGTCCCCGTTGTTGATGTCGCAGTTGGGGAACTGCGCCGCGTAGCCGGCGGCGTTCGTCAACGCCAGCACGAACGGGTTGATGTCGCCGAAGTCCACGTTGCCGTCGCAGTTCAGGTCGCCCTTGCGGAACCCGAACGGGCCGTTCAGGAAGTTGCCGTTGAAGACTTGCGCCGGCTTGGCCGACAGGGGGTCTTGCGCGAAAGCCACCACCTTCACGTCGCCTGGGTGCGCCAGGCTATCGGCGTCCAGCGTGAAGTCGTAGGTCAGGGTCGTGCTCTGGCCCGCGTTGAGCGCGATCACGCCCATGTCCTGCCCCTGTTTGACGCCGTCCCGCGTCCAGGTGTACCCGAAGGGCCAGCGGTCCAGGAGCTGCACGAAGTGGACGCGCATGCTCTTGCCGACGCCCGTGGCCTCGATGCTGATCTTGGCCTTCACCCGGATGCGGTCGGCAGCGACCTTGAAGGTCTCCATCTCGATCGCCACATCCGTGGGCACCGCCATGCAGCTATTGTAGGCACCAAGGTACCAGCTATATTGCTGCGACACGGTGCTGTAGGCGCCGCGGCACTCGATCATGCCATCGAACTCGGCCGTCGGGACCCCCGTAATGCCGTAGAAGCTGTACCGTTGGTTCCCCCACGTCGTCGGATACACAGCCGTCTGAATGGCGATCGAAATGAACGTGTTCGGGAAGTTCTGAAGCATCAGGTCCAACGCCGCACCGGCGGTAGGACAGTAGCCTCAGGTCACTCTCCCGAACTCCTCGCAAACCACGATCCGGTTGGCCGCGACGGCCGCGCCGCCGCCCAACCCGGCCAGCACCAGGGCCGGCAGTAACAGCCACATCATCTTGTTCATCAGTTAGTCTCCCATGCCGTAGACATTGAACCTACTCCAGGCCGGGCCACCAGGGGCGGGCCTCGGCGGGGTCCGCCGCCGGTGGCTCGGCTCACGACGCACTCCTGTTCCGCTTCGAGCGGCGCTCCACGGCGCTCGACCGCGGGCGCACGCACCAATGCCGCCGGCGCG
The DNA here is from genome assembly GCA_040755725.1 of Planctomycetota bacterium. Taxonomy (GTDB): domain Bacteria; phylum Planctomycetota; class Phycisphaerae; order UBA1845; family Fen-1342; genus JBFMAI01. The sequence goes on from JBFMAI010000040.1 coordinate 112,990, forward strand.
CGGGGCCCGCGCCGGCGGAGGCCACTATGGATTCGTCAGCAGGCGCACGAACGGGTTGATGTCGCCGAAGTTGACGTATCCGTCCTCGTTGATGTCGCCCGTATTGATGTCGCAGTTGGGGAACTGCACGGCGTAAGCGGCCGGGTTCGTCAGCGCCAACACGAACGGGTTGATGTCACCGAAGTCCGCCAGGCCGTCGCAGTTCAGGTCGCCCTTGCGGAAGCCAAAGGGGCCGTGCAGGAAGTTGGCGTTGTAGACTTGCGCCGGTTTACCCGCGAGCGGCTCCTGAGCGAAGACGACGACCTTAACGTCGTTGGGCTGGGCCAGGCAATCCGCGTCGAGCGAGAACTCCTGGGTCAACAGGGCGGACTCGCCCGGGTTGAGTGCGATGTCGCCTTTGTTCTGCCCGGCTTTGACGCTGTCACGGCACCAGTCGTAGCCCGGGGGCCAGTGGTCCAGGGCCAGCACCATGTGGACCCGCATCGTCTTGCCCGATCCGCCGGCCTCGACACCCAACTCGGCTACGACCTTAAGCTGGTTCGCGGCCACTTTGTACGCCGTCAGGTCAATCGTCACGTCCGTCGGCCGGGCCAGGCAGTTCAGGTAGGCCTGGTGGTAGACGTTGTAAACATTGTCCGACCCAACATACTCGTACCAGCCGTCCCACTCGGCCGTGGGAACGTACTGGAGCGCGTAGAAGTACCGGCGTTCGGTGCCCCAGGCCGTCGTCCAACCCGACGTATGCACCATCAAAGAAATGAGCGTGTTCGGATACTGGGAGAGGAGCGTGCTCAACGCCTGACCGGCGGCTGGGCAGGACGGTCAGGTGGTCCTCCCGAACTCCTCGCAGAGCACGATTCGGTCGGCCGCGCCGGCCACGCCCCCGCCCCACCCGGCCAGCACGAGAGCTGGCAGTAACAGCCATTTCACCTTGTTCATGGTTTGGTCTCCCATGCCGCAGACTGCTCCGGACTCCTGACCGGTTCCGACACGCCGCCGGCCCTCGCCGGGCTCGCCGCCGCGGTCCGGTCCCGCTACGCGGTACTCTCCCGCAGCCGCATCGGCCGCGGGCCGGCCTCACAATTACGTTCACCCGCGACGCTCCGGGCCGCGGATCACGCCGTCATGAGGGAGGCCGGCTTCGATCTCTTCCCGGAACTGCCAGCGCAGCGGCGCCCGCGCACCGCGCGCCGGGTTTCCTCAAAGCGATCTTACCAGAACCCGACGGTCCCCCGCCAGAGAAAAGGATCGTCTTAGGCGGAACATGTTCGCCCTTGGACGCGATTATTATCGGCCCATAAGCGCTCTGAGACTGCCCCGCCGTTCCCCGGAAGGACTGCGTGCGGCGTGCCTACCAGCGCCCCTCCTGAAGAATCGCGAACACACACCTCACATGCCGCGGCATTGAGCCGGGGCAGAGCGGAACTCGCCCACGAAATCACCACCAGTCCGAGCCCGGGGAGCGCCACACCAAACCCACGGGCCACAGCGCAAGCTGCGACACGCGCCGCGCTCCCCTGGGCCGGACCGGCGGGGAGACACTACGGGTTGGTCAGCAACCGCACGAAGGGGTTGATGTCACCGAAGTCCACAAACCCGTTGCCGTCGATGTCGCCGTTCATGATGTCGCAGTTGGGGAACTGCGCCGCGTAGCCGGCGGCGTTCGTCAACGCCAGCACGAACGGGTTGATGTCGCCGAAGTCCACGTTGCCGTCGCAGTTCAGGTCGCCCTTGCGGTACCCGAACGGGCCGTGCAGGAAATTGCCATTGTAGATCTGCGCCGGCTTGTACGGCAGCGTGTCTTGCGCGAAGACGAGGACCTTCACATCATTCGGATGAGCGAGGCAATCGGCGTCCAGCGTGAAATCGTAGGTCAGGGTCGTGTTCTGGCCCGCATTCAGCGTGATTACGCCCATGTCCTGGCCGTTCTTCACGCCGTCCCGCGTCCAAGTGTAGCCGAAGGGCCAGTGGTCCAGGAGCAGCACGAAGTGGACGCGCATGCTCTTGCCCACGCCCGTGGCTTCGATGCCAACGTTGGCCTTCACCCGGATGCGGTCGGCGGCGACCTTGAAGCACTGGAGCCCGACGACCACGTCCGTGGGCACCGCCATGGAGCTGTTGTAGGCACTGAGGTACCAACTATACTGCTGCGAGACCGTGGAGTAGGCCCCGCGGCACTCGATCATGCCGTCGAATTCAGCGGTCGGCGTCCCGGTGATGCCGTAGAAGCTGATTCGCGTGTTGCCCCAGGCGGTCGGGTAAATGGAGGTTTGAACGGCGGCGGAAGTGAATGTGTTGGGGAAGTTGGTGAGCATGAGGTCCAACGCCGCGCCGGCCGTTGGACAGTAGCTGCAGTTCACGCGCGTGAATTCCTCGCAGACCACAATTCGATCCGCCGCGACCGCGGGGATGCCGGCGACTGCGACCGCCAGCAGGACGGGCCAGGCCCGCCGGGTACATACCAAAGACTTCCGCATGACAGCCTCCTGAAGGCCACGCGCAGCGCACCGCTCCGCGCGTCATCCGGGCAGCCCCCGTTGGGCACGCCGTCGCTTGGCGGACGAGGGGCGGAGCCGGGTGGATGTGGGTGGCATGGTTCACAGAAAATGCTCCGGCTGGAGCCCGCGCGCCCCGCGCGCGGTCCTCGCACGGTCAGCCAAACACCGACACGTTCCATCTTGCGACGCGGGGGCTTCGGTCCCGCTTTCGTTAACCCTGATCATAACGCGGCGAGGCGGCCGATCGCAATCCAAACTTACGCGCTCGAAAGGCCGCCGCCCGCGGCGTCGAACCGTAATCGTCCTATTTCGACGGCCGTAACCAGGGCCATCAGCGGCATGAGCGGCACACGATAACGGACGCTCCCGATGTACACGCAGTGAACCAGGGTGAAGTAGAGCAGCGGAAGGGCCACCAGGGCGAGGAGCCGGCGGCGGTCCGCGGCGCTCGCGTGTCGGCGGTCACTCCACGCACGAATCACGGCCGCAACCGTCCCAGCCAGGAGAAGCAGGGTGTACGCCGCTCCGGCGATGGCGGCCGGTCCGGTCCGATATTCCGTCACATTGGGCAGCGGGCTCCAGGTCCGCAGAAACTTGACCCCCGCCAGACGCAGGACCCGACCGGGGTCGGATCGCATCTGCTGGACGGCCAACTGCTTCAGCAGACGGTCGCGCTCGACCTCGCCGAGCCCGTGCAACTCCGCCATCTCCCAAAGAAAAGCCTGATTGCTGCTCCCGTCGGCCTGCGGTCCCTGGGCGTCAAACAGCGTCACGCCGCCGTTGGTCGAGAGCCACGCGTAGTCGCGCAGAACGGCCTGGTTGCGCAGGCCCCATGGGAGCAGGAGCAGCGCGAGCACGACGGGGCACGCCACCAGACGCGGGCCGATCCGCCGTCGGTCGCGGCCGAGCGCGAGGATCAGCAACCACAGCAGCGGCAGCCACCCGGCGGCCGACGGTCGCGTCAGGATCGCCGCCGCCCCGATCGCAGCCACGCCGCTCCACGCCCGCCAGTTCCCCGGCGATCGCGTCATGACGTCCCACGCGCACGCCGTCAGAGCAACGCCAAGGAAAGTGAACAACGTCTCGGTAAGCAGCAGGTTTCCGAAGAAGATGCCGAACGGATCGCACGCCACCAGAAGTCCGCCGATAAGCGCGGCGCGCGGCCCGGCCGCCGCGCGCGCGAGCCGGTGGGCCACGATGACAGTGGCCGCCCCGACGACCGCCTGCGCCAAGCGCGCAAGAAGCACGCCCACGGAGCCCAGGGCCGCGCAGGGAGCGAGGAACAGCGGGTACAGCGGCATCCGCGCCGCGAGTCGGCCGTCCTCGGTGACGAAGGAGCCGTCGCGGACCAAGTGCGTGGCCAGTTGCCAGTGCAGTTCTTCGTCGGGGTACTCGAACGCCGCCCCGTGGCAGGTCCAGCGGTACGCAACCCAGCCCGCCCGCAGCACCAGGGCCAGGAGCGCCAGCCCCCCGGTGACGTGGTCAGGCGTGCGGGTCATGCAAAGTGGCCAGGGTCGCGGGGTACGGGGCCAGTATCAGGCGCAGCGCCCTGCGCGTGGCCGGCCGGAGCTTCACCCGCTCGTCGATCCGCAGCGGCATGATCCACACCGGGCCCTCCTGATCGCACAAGAGGCCCGTGCAGGCCCGCACCTGCGGATCGACCTTCTGCTCGCTGAAGAAATCGCCGACCGTCTTGGCCCCCGGCGACCCCAACGGATGGAACCGGTCCCCGTCGCGCCGGCCGCGCACCAGCAGGGGGGGGCGCAGCGACTCGTAATCCAGCCATTCCTCGTACCGATTCGTGTTCCGGCGCAGCGCCTCGATGTCCTCCGGCGTCACTTCGCGGACCTCGGCGGTCAGCGTCAAGCGCAGCGCCGGCAAGGACGTGCGACCGGGGCAGGCGATGAAGATCAGGCCGAGTTCGGGCGGCGGCTCCTCCTCACCCAGCGGGCTGAACTCAAGCCGGTCATACTGCTTGCGCACGACGATCGGGCCGGGGAGGTGGACCTCTTTGCCGCTGGCCGGATCCTCGGCCAGCCGCAGGACCGCCTCGATGTTCCCGAAGCTAAGATCCTGTTCGCCGCCGACCAGCAGCAGGACGGCCCGCCGGACCACCTCCGCCTGGATGATCCGTTGCTTGCCGAGCAGCGCCCGATTGTTCAGGACGATGCGCCGCGGCTCGTGCGCGATGACGAGCGATTCGAAGGTGCGTTCCGCGGCGTCCTCCAGATACGAGCCGAGCAGGCGGGCCAGCTCGCCCAGCCGCAGCAGGGCCTCGGCCACGTTGGGATTGAGTTGCTCGGCCAGCAGCGGCATGACGATGTTGCGGATGCGGCCGCGGGTGAACTCCGGGCTGCGGTTGCTGCTGTCGGTGCGCGCGGTCAAGCCGCGCGCCGCGCACAGTTCCTCGATCGTGGCCCGCCGCTGGTTCAGGAACGGGCGCACGATCAAGACGTGGCTGTCGGGCTGAATCGGCCGCACGTCGCGGATGCCGACCAGGCCGCGCAGGCCCGTCCCGCGGCAGATGCGGTGGAGGATGGTCTCGGCGTTGTCGTCCGCGTGGTGGGCGACGGCGACGCGCTCGCTGCCCGTCTTCAGGGCCACGCGCTCCAGGAACTCGTAGCGCCGGCTCCGTGCAACCTCCTCGGTGGACCCGCCGCTGCGCTCGACTTCCGCCCGGATGTCGGCCCGCTCGGCGTGGAACGGCACGCCAAGCTCCTCCGCCAGCCGCGCCGCGAAAGCCTCGTCGGCCTCGGCTTCTTCGCCGCGCAAACCGTGGTGAAAATGGGCGGCGCGGAGCTTCCATTTCAGACCCTCGCGCTCGGAGAGGGCCTTCATCGTGTGCAGCAGCAGCGTGGAATCCGGGCCCCCGGACACGCCGACAACCCAACTCGCCTCGCGGATCAGGAGCCGCCGGGTCTCCAGCCACGCCTGCAACTGATTGAGCCACGTATCCCAATTCACGGTGGCCGCAGTATAGGCCCCCCGGGGCGGCGTTCCAACGCAAGCCGACGCGGCCCGTCGGGAAATCGCCCGGCGAGCCGGACCCGGCCGGCCGCGGTCGCCCCGCCCATCAGCCGTGCGGCGGCACCTCAACATCCACCCCCAGTTGCTCGGCCGCCGCCGTCACCGTGTGGTCGATGAGCACCGCGATGGTCATGGGGCCGACGCCGCCGGGCACGGGCGTAATCAGCGAGGCGGGTTCGATGGCCGCTTCAAAATCCACGTCGCCCACATTCGCTTCGTTGTAGCCTGCATCGACGACGACGGCGCCGACCTTGATCCACCCGCCCTGCACGAAACGCGGATGGCCGACGGCGGCAATCACGACGTCGGCGTTGCGCACGATGCTGGGCAGTGACCGGGTCCGCGAGTGGCACAGCGTCACGGTCGCGTGGCGATTGATGAGCAGCGACGCCATCGGGCGCCCCAGAATCGGGCTCCGCCCGATGACCGCCGCGTGCGCCCCGTCCAGCTCGACGTGGTAGTGCTCCAGCAGTCGCAGGATTCCCGCCGGCGTGCAGGGGATGAATGCCGGCATGCCCAGAATCACGCGGCCCAACGTGGCGGACGTGACGCCGTCCACGTCCTTGGCCAATGGAATAGCCTCGAACACGGCACGCTTGTCGATCGGTGCCGGCACGGGGTGTTGCACCAGGATGCCGTGGATCGACGGGTCGTCCCCCAGTCGTTGGATCTCGGCGACGACTTCCGTAGTGGTGGCGTCCCGCGGCAGCTCGACGACCACCGAGCGGATGCCCGCGTCCTCGCACCGCCGCCGCTTCATGCGCACATAGGTGCGCGATGCGGGGTCGTCGCCGACAATGACAGTAGCCAAGGCCGGGGTGACCCCGGTCGCCTGGTGGATCCGCCGCGCCTTCGCCGCCGACTCCTCCAGCAAACGCCCGGCCACGGCCCGGCCACCCATGAGCTTGGCTTTGTTCACCGCGTTCATACCGCCAGCATACCCCTGCGGCGTCGGCGCGTCAGTACGGCCGTCGCCCCAGCGCCGGCCGCCGACGTCCGTCCGTCGCTGGGAAACGCGGCGGCGGGGGTGATCGGGTCTCCAACGCGGATGCGGCTCGCCTCGGACGGCCGGTGCGGAGCCCGGTCGCCAAAGGCGACTCGCCGTGGCGAGCCGCTACACCGGCGGGAGCCAGTGCCGCCCAACCCCCCGGCCGCAACGGACGGCGGTGCGGAGCCAGGGCCCACGGGGTGGTGCGGTCGGCCGCGCCGGCGGGCCACGGCCCTGCCGATCCGGCACACCGGAATCGCCCCCCCTTTGGTTTCTGGTGGACTCGGATACCTCCGATGTAATAGTATTGGGGCAGGCCGGGCGCGTGTGCGCTGAGTGATGGACTCCGTTCATTTCGGCTTGGAGGCGCTCCATGCGACGTTCCGCATTTCGCTCTGTGATGGTTTTCACCCTGTGGGCACTCGCCGCGGAGGGCTCCGTCCCGGCCGCCGCGCAGGACGGCATCCCCGGCGAGCGGCTCGAACCCGCCGCCTGCGGCCCGTCCTGGGTCGAGTCGATGGACGCGGCCATTGAGCGCAACCGCCACACGGTGCCACCGGCCAATGACAAGGAACGCCAGCCGGGTGAGCATGGGGCGTGGATGGTGCCGAGTGTGCGGGCGACGACCTTTCCGCATTCCGGGCGGCACAACGCCGTCAACAAGTGGGGCGACACGCGCATGGGGATCGGCTTCCCGCAGCCGGTGACGGTTCACGGGGCCTACTTCGCGGGCCAGGCGGGCGAAGGTGTGTGGACCCCCGGCGTACGGGTCGCGGGCTACCGCGACGGGCAACTCGTCGGCCAGACGGGGTGGCTGAGCCAGATCGGCCGCGAGCCCCGCTGGCTGGAGATGAACCTCGCCGGCGTGGATCGCATTGAGGTCGTCGCCGTGCCGGCCTACCTCGGCGGCGGGTGGTACGGGATGGACGACCTGACCTATGCCGTTACGACGTCGGCCGGCGAGACGCAGACGATCGTCATCGACTTTGAAGACCTGCCGTACGATTACAGGCTGACCGGCTCCGGCTACGCGGGGCTGACCTGGGAGGAAGGTCGCGGTGAGTTTTCCGAGCGCGACGGCATCCACGGGCCGCTGGTGCCGCCGGAATATCGCGAGGAACCCGCGACGGCCGAGGACCTGCTGAACGAGCCGTCCGACATGGGGGCGAGCGCCCCGGAACTGAACCGGACGTTTCAGGGCGTGTTGCGCGGCGACGCGGGGTCGATGAGCTACCCGCCGGACACCGACGGCGCGGTCGGCCCGCGCCACTACGTCGAGACGGTGAACCGCAACTTCGCGGTCTATGACAAGGCGACGGGGGCCCAGCTCGTCAACATCCTGCTGGGGGCGTTTCTGCCCGGGTCCAACGGCGACCCGCGGACGGTGTTCGACCACCACAGCGGGCGCTGGATCGTCCATGTCACCGACTTCAGCGCTACGGCCACCGTTTTTCTGGCGGTCTCGTTGACGGACGATCCCACCGGCGACTGGTTCAAGACCAGCTTCAAGACGAACACCGGGGGCGATGAGGGCCGCTGGCCGGACTATCCGACCCTGGGCGTCGACGCGCACGGCATCTACATCACGGCGTACATGGTCGGCGGCAGCGCTATGACTATCTTCGCCCTCGACAAGGCCCCGCTCGTCGCCACGCCGCCCAGCCTCGGCACGATCACCGCATGGCGAAACCTGCCCTTCGAGGGGGCGATTCAACCGGCGCACACTTACGGCGACCCGGGCGGTGAGTACCTGGTGTCGCGGTCCGGCAGCTCGTCGCTGCGCATCCGCCGGGTCAACCCGCCCCTGAACAACCCGACGTTGACCGAAGTCGGACTCGTGAGTGTGTCCAGCTTCAGCGCCCCGCCCGACGCCCCGGCCCTGGGCAGCACGACGCCGCTGGACACCGTGGACCAGCGGCTGATGATGTCGGTCTACCGGGGCGGCTCGCTGTGGACGTGCCACACGATCAACGTCAGCGGGCGCGCGGGCTGCCGCTGGTACGAGGTCGATCCGGTCACCCGGACGGTCAAGCAGTGGGGCAACGTGGCCGACCCGGTGCTGTATTACTTTTTCCCGTCGATCATGGTGAACGCGGACGGCGACGTCGTGATGGCGTTCACGGGCTCTAGCTCCGCCCAGTACGCCGGCTGCTACTACACCGGTCGCCGCAAGACCGATCCGCCCGGCGAAATGGCCCCGCCGGTGCAATACAAGCCGGGGACCGGCCCCCAGAACAACATCGACAGCTACGGCCGCAATCGGTGGGGTGACTACAGTTACACGACGCTCGATCCCGTCGATCAGACCACGTTCTATACGATTCAGGAGTACGGTCACGACAACAACATCTGGGGCACGTACGTCGCGGTCCTCGGCGCACCGCCTGACTGCAACAACAACGGCCTGCCGGACAAGTGCGACCTCGACTGCGGGCCGCCCGGCGGTCCGTGCGACCTGCCCGGCTGTGGGCAGTCCACCGATCTCAATGGCAATGGCATCCCCGATGAATGCGACGGTCTGGGTGATCTGAACTGCGACGGGTGGGCCGACTTCGGCGACATCAACCCGTTTGTGCTGCGGCTCTCGAACCCGGTCGGCTACGCGGCGCAGTACCCGAATTGCCCCAACAGCCACGGAGACATCAACGGCGACGGGTTTGTTGACTTTGGAGACATCAACCCGTTCGTGCGGCTGTTGACGCAGCCGTAGAACCCGCCGCACGACTCCCCTCCCTTCCAGGGAGGGGTTGGGGCGTAGTGGCGCGCGACTCCCCTCCCTTGCAGGTCGCCACGGACGACTCGTCCGCCACGGCGGACGAGTCGAGTGCCGTGGTGACCGACTCGCTGTGGCGAGCAGGGGTTGGGGGAGGGTTGAAATCCTCCCTCGGCACGACGCTTTCGCCCCCCGGACTGCCCCCCCGATGCGAGCGCGGGGCCGCCTTCTACCGCCGCCGGACGACCAGCGCCGCCACTCCCAGCAGCAGTAGCCCGCTGGCCGGCTCGGGGACGTAATCGACCACCAGCTTCGGCCGGCGCTCCGGGTTCGCGGTGTAATCCATCGTGTGGAAATAGCCGAGGCGCGACGCGCCGGCGGTGATCTCCATGTAGAACTTCAGCAGCCAGCCGTAGTGCGTGGTCTGGCCGGAGACCTGGTTCTTAACCAGGTCCAGTACGTCCCAGTTGATCCAGCCGGTGTAGAAGCTGTCGCCGACCGACGCGCTGGCCCACACCTTGGCGTCATCGTAGGTCGGGTGGAAGTTCCATGTGACGGACGTCTGGCTCCACGTGCCTGTAATGCGTTTAACGTCGACCGGCAGCCCGCCGGCGGCCGCCTCGGTCCGGTACTGGTACAGCGACAGGGTCGCCGACGTGATCAGCTCGGGGTTGGTCGGCAGCGACGACAGGTCGAACTGCACCAACCCGCGCACGAAGCCGAGCCCGAAGTAGGTTCCCTTGCCGAGCAGCATGTCCTCCGACTTGCCGTAGTTGACGTCGGGGTTGATGGACTGAACATACGTGTCCTGGGTCGGATTGAGCGTCACCTGGTCCGCCCACACGCCCGGCGCGGCCGCCAGTAACACCGTCACGACCCCGCAGCACAGCTTGTTCATGGTCTGCCTCCTCCTCGATGTGCGTCCTCTGAACGTGCGGCCCGGCGGACGTGTTGCCGAACCGCGCCTCCATGCCGCCCGGCATCAAGCCGCGTGGCACCGGCCACTCCGATAACTCCATCATAACGCGGCATGGTTGCCACCCCCAACATCTATACGGCGAATCCCCGAGCCGGGCCTCGGCCCGAAAGCGCTCCCGGAAGATGCCATGCGCGACTCGCCGGCAGCGGTGGGGAGGGCGAGCCTCCCGGCGTGGCGCGCCGCGGCTCGGCCGGGCCCTCCCTGCGCGCAGCCTCGCGCACGGTGACTTGGCGAGAACTGCTGGCGGAGTGGGCCGGTAAGCCGAGTTCTGTGCCCACGCCCCGCCGCCACGCACTCCACCGGCCGCCGTCGTGCGGCGGAAGACGTGAAGCACGGGGCGGCGGGTCGCGGGCGGCGGTCATTCCTCTGGGCCCGCCGTTGCCGACGGGCGCAAGCGCCCTACCCGGGACTGGTAGCGAGCCGGGCCGGCTCATCGTCCCTTACTTGGGTTTGCTGGCGGTGGGGTTTGCCCTGCCACGCCTGTCACCAGGCGCGCGGTGCGCTCTTACCGCACCTTTTCACCCTTGCCCGGAGGCGTGGGAACGTGAGCGCGTGGGAACGGGAGTTAGTCGTGTGCTGCTCCGGCCAAGCAGCGGCCGTCCGCAAGCCCACGTTCCCACCTTCCCACGTTCTCACGTTCCCACGCACTCCGTCGGCGGTGTGTTTTCTGTGGCACTTTCCCGCGGCTCACGCCGGGTGGCCGTTAGCCACCACCGCGCCCTGTCCAGCTCGGACTTTCCTCCCTTGGCACGCCGCCCCACGCTCCGGGTCGCGGTCTACGAAAAGCCGCCCGAAGCCCGCGGCGGCGTGCCAAGAGCGACCGCCAGGCCCACTCCGCCAACCGGATTGTACCACGGGTGGGTCGGCCGCGGACGTGGCTTCGCGGCGTCCGCGTCTGACGGCGTTTTTGACCGCCGACGGTGGACGCGGTACGCTGACGCCGCAATTGGAGACGGGGTGTCGGGTTGGCTGCCGGCGTCCCGTGGGTCGATGTCGTCCTCAACTCACAGGTGCCCCATGCCCGGTCCGCCTGAGCGACACGAACGACTTCGGAATCTCGCCACCGCCGTCCTGGTGCTCGCGTACGTGGGCGGCGTCGTGGCGATCGTGTCGGGGATCAGTCTCTGGTTCGCCCACGGCGCGTGGACCGCCGGGGCCCCGCTGATCGTCGCGGGTCTGGCCGTGATCCTCGTGGCAGTCCTGCTCTACTGCCAGGTGGTGCTTATCCAGCGGTTCACGAATTATGCTTATCGCGCCTACGACGTACTGCTGGAGGCGGCGGACCTGCTGCGACGGCAGGAGGAGCACTCGCGCACTATCGCGGAGAACAGCAACCTCTCGGACTGGGCCAAGCGGGTGGTCTACCGCGAGAAGGACTACGAGTTCCTTCGCGACGCGATTCAGGGGGCCGTCATTCGACAGGACTGGGAATCGGCCGAGCACCTGATCCGCGACGTGGAGACGGTCTTCGGCTACCGCGACGAGGCCGCCAAACTGCGCGAGACGCTGGAGCAGGCCCGGCGTTCGACGACGGAGGAGCGCATTGCCGCCGCCCTAGCCCGCTTCGAGTTGCTGTGCAGCCAGCGCAAGTGGGAGCAGGCCCGCACCGAGTGCGAGCGGCTGGCCGCCCTGTTCCCCGGTTACACCGCGATCGCCGAGCTGCCGCGGCAGATCGAGCGCCGCCGGCAGGAGATCAAGCAGCAATTGTTGAAGGACTACGATCAGGCAGTGCGCGGGGAGGACGTGGATCGGGCCCACCGGTTGCTCTTCGAGCTCGACCAGTACCTCGTGCCGAAGGAGGCCGAGGCGCTGAAGGAATCGGCCCGTGGCGTGTTCCGCGCGCGGCTCGAACAGCTCAAGACGCGGTTTACGCTGGCGGTGTCGTACAAGCAGTTTCCCAGCGCCATCGAAGCGGGCGAGCAGCTCATCCGCGAGTTCCCCAACAGCGGCTACGCGCAGGAGATCTCGAAGCTGCTGCCGGTCCTGCGGCAACGCGCCGGCCAAGCGGAAGCCGGAACGCCGACCTCCCCGACCGCTTCCTAGAGCCTCCGAGCGAGCCGAGCGACCGGTCACGGAATGCCCGCACGGGAATGTCGGCCGATCGTTCACTGGCGGCCCCCTTCTTCCAGAGGCTATCTTACGCGCTCGTGAATCCTCCGTGCCCGACTTGAAGTATGGAGAACCCCGCAGGGATCGAGGGTATTCACCCTCCCCCCACCTCTCCCTGACAGCGAGGGGTGGCAGTGTGCTTGGTCCCGCGGATTGTCCGGGCTAGTCGGCCCGAGGCGCCCGTGCCCCACGGCGTCACGCCCGCTGCTGCCGAGATATGGGAAATCCCCCGTCCACGCTTCCGCACCCGGGCCAACCTCCGATGGCGGTCATCGAGCCCTTGCGTTGTTCCGCCGTCCTGACGCACCACTGGCTGGTTCGCGTCCGCGGCGGCGAGAAGGTGTTGGAAGCGATCGGCGAATTGCTCCCGGGCTGTCCGGTCTACACGCTGGTCTGTGACCAGGACGGGATGGCGGGCTCACCGCTCGCCGACCGGCCGATTCACACGTCGCCGCTCCAGTGGCTTCCGGGGGCAACGCGGCACTACCCCAAGCTGCTGCCGTTGCTGCCGTGGGCCGCGCGGCGCGTCCGACTGCCGCCGGCGGACCTAGTCGTCTGCTCGGACGCAGCCATCGCCAAGGCGATGCGGCCCGACCCGCGCAGCAAGGTTGTTTGCTACTGCCACTCGCCGATGCGCTACGTGTGGGACCTGGCCGACGAGTACCGGCGGGACGTGCCGTGGGCACTGCGGCCGTTGTGGAGACCGCTGTGCGAACGAGTGCGGCGGGCCGACCGCGCGGCCGCGCAGCGGGTGGACGTGTTCGTGGCCAACTCGCGGCACGTCGCGGAGCGGATTCGGCGGCATTACGGCCGCGAGGCGGTCGTCGTCCATCCGCCGGTGGAGGTCCCGGCCGCAGCGGCAACGGGGCCGCGCGACGAGTACTACCTGTGCGTGGGGTATCACACGGCGTACAAGCGGCTGGATCTGGCGGTGGCGGCGTGCGCGCGGCTGGGACGCCGACTGGTCGTCATCGGCGACGGGCCGGACGTGACGCGGCTGCGGGCGGCGCGGCCCCAAGGCGTCGAATGGCTCGGCTGGCAAGCGGCCGAGGTCATCAACGACCATTATCGCCGGGCGGCGGCGCTGCTCTTCCCCGGCGAAGAGGACTTCGGCATCGTGCCGGTCGAGGCCATCGCTCACGGCTGCCCCGTGGTCGCTTATGGCGTGGGCGGGGCGACGGAGACGGTATTGCCGGAGCAGACCGGCGTGTGGTTTGAGTCGCCGACGGTGGATGCGCTGGTCGCGGCGATGCAGCGGTGCGAGGCGTTGCGGTTCGACCCGGTGCGGATGCACCAGCACGCGCAGCAGTTCACGAGGGAGCGGTTTCTGCGGCAGATGCGGGGAGTCCTGGCGGCGACGCTCGCGGGCGGGCCAGCAGGTAGCCCAATCCGAACGCCACCGTGAAACCGATTGGGACGTTCCACGGCCACGCGACGGTGAGAGCGTGGCCCGTGAGCGGGTACCGGTAGCCACACAGGAACACGGCCACGGCGCCGGCGGTCGCCACCAGGGCGGTCGCGGGTCCGTCGCGCTGCGGGTCGGGGTGCCGGCCGCCGGGGCGGATGAAAACGCCGATGATCCAGCCGGCCAGCGTCAGGGCCCCCAGGATCGCGGTCGCGTAGACGGCCCAAAGCTCGTGCCACGAGACAGCGAGGACGGTGATGACGGAGAGCGGGGCCGCGGCGAGGATGCCACGGGCGTCTACGTTGAGCCGGAACAGCGCGAGTAAGAACGCCGCCAGCATGGCTCCACCGGTGTAGGTGGCCATCGCCAGCGCGAGATTGAGGATGTCGCCGTACCGTTCCAGCGCCAGCACGGTGACCTGGGCCATCGCGCACAGCAGGATGGCCCAGCATACGACCAGGACGCGGGCGGCACGGACATAGTGGCGCTCGTCGGGGTGGGAAGCTGCGCCAGCGCCCCCCGCACCACGAGTTCCCTCCGCGGGAAGCGTGCGCGCGGAGGCCGCTGAACGTGGTGGTACAACGCCCTCCGCCAACGCCTCCCTCGACGGGAGGGGGGTGGCGCGACCACTTCTTGCCTCGCGCCACGGGCGATAGAACGTCGAAACCACGGTTTGGCTGAGGGCGGCCAGGACGGAATCGAGGCTCGAAATCGCCGCCGCGAACACACCCGCGATGATCAGGCCGGTCAACCCTGGCGGGATTTCCTGAAGGATGAACAGGGGGAAAATGCGATCGACGCGCTGGCTGACCAGCTCCGCGGCCTCCCCGGTCAGCGGGTGATGTTGGTAGAAAGCGTACAGGCCAAGGCCGACGGCCAGGGCCACGACCGTCACGATCTGGCCGACGCTGCTGACGATGATGGCGGCGCGGGCCGCGCGGGGCCCACGGCAGCAGAACATCCGCTGGGCGACGAGCTGGTCGGTACCGTAGGCGTTGAGGCACAGGACCGTGTTGGCGAGCAGCGCGGCCCAGATGGTGAAGGCCGCGTTGGGGTCGAGGCTGAAGTTCCAGAACCGGAGTTTGCCGGCCTCCGCCGCGACGCTCAGCACCTCACCCGCGCCGCCCGGCAACTCGTGGACGACGTAGACCAGGGCGGCGACGAGGCCCAGCACGAAGACGCCGAACTGAATCACGTCGGTCCAGATCACCGTGGTGATGCCGCCCAGCAGCGTCCACAGCACGGCGACGGCGCCGATGGTCCAGATCGACGCCCCCAGCGGCAGGCCGGTCATCAGTTGCAGAATGAGCGCGGTGAGCAGGACGCGGACGCTCTGGCCCAGCACGGCCCCGAGCATGAACAGCCCCGTTGTGACCGCGCGGACCGACAGGCCCAGGCGAGCACCCATGTAGTCATAGGGGCTGTAGATTTCACGCTCGTAGAACGCCGGCACGAACCACACGCCGATGATGACGCGGGCCAGGATCGCCCCGAGCGCCAGTTGCAGGTATGTGCAATCCCCGCCCTGGGCGAACACCACCGCCGGAACGCTGACGAAGGTCACGGCACTGATCTCGGTGGCGATGATCGAGCTGCTGACGGCGTACCAGGGGAGCCGGCGGCCGCCCAGGAAGAAATCGCGCAACGTGGCCTGCCGACCGGCCAGCCGCGCGCCCAGGAGCGTCGTCAACAGGAGGTAGCCGATCAGGACGGCCCAGTCGGCAACGAGGAAGTGACCCGTCAGCGGCAATCCTCCAAACCGTCTGCCCGCGCGGCCGGCACGCGACTTCGCCGAATGACCGGGGCGAAATGGTCAACGCCGCTTTGTACAGCGCGGTCGCGGCCGTGTCACCGGCCGCTGCGCAGGGCCCCGATGCGGATCAGCGTCACCCAGGGCAGCCAACAGGACCCACCACGCGCGTGGTGGGCCGCTCGGCCACGCACCGGCGTGGGCGGTTCTGATAGGCGCTCCAGACCTGGACCGGAGCACCCCAACCATGTCGACCGAATCTCGAGAAACCCGCTTGCGAAACCAGAAGACGCCAACGGTCGAAGAGCATCAACCAGTCCGCCCACTATCCTGATGCCGACCCCTGCCGATGGTGCGCGGCGTCTTCGCCGGCCCCTGTGCACTGCTGCCACATTGGTTCATCGTCAGCGCCAGGACCGTCATGCGACTTCGTCGGGCCCGTCGGACACCTGGGGCGCATTGCCACGCGGGCTTATACTTGGCGCGAAAGCGGCCGCAGCCGTCCTCACCAACGTCACCCGGCACGGTAGCTTCGAGGAGGCGCAGACCATGAATCGACTTGGGGTAACGAGCAACAGGCTGGCGGGTGGATCGCGCAGCGGCGAGTGGATCGGGGTTCTGGGCCTGGCGACGATCATGGTCTTCGGCGGCGGCGGCTGCCCGCCGGTATCGAGCGCCCTGCTGGGGCCGTACGCGGACTACCTGCCGTCGGCCGAAGACCTGCAGCGCTACGAGCAGGAGTGGAACGAGTTCAACGCGCAACTTGAGAACCTGCCGCAGGTCAGCGTGCGGATCATCAACAACACCGCCGCTTCCGCCCGCGTGGTCTTGGCGTGCGGGCTCGAAGGGCCGGAGTACCCCGGCGAGGAGTTCCCGTTCAGCTTCGTGAGTTCCTCGTCCCCGTACCTGGAGTACACCCAGGAGCATTCCGTGCTGGTTGCGCCGAACGGCACGGCCAACGGCGAGATCGGCTGCGGCGATGTCATCGGCATCGCGGCGTTCGTCCCGGTCGATTCGTACGCGAGCTTCGACTCCTACGACACATACGACCCGTTCGGGCTGTACCTGACGGGCGGCAACGTGGCCCTCGCCGGCGTGGGGCAGCCGGTCGAGGAGGCGGTCTTCACCGGCGACGTGGTGTACACCGTACGCTTCGTCCGGCCGGCGGAGGACGGCCTCGACTGCGCCACTGAGCGGCTGGTGATCACGATTGACACGCCGGCCACCGAGAGCGTTTACGACGGCCAGAGGCACTTGGTCACGGGAGCGGTGCCGGGCACCGGGACGGTCGCCATCAAAGCCAAGTAGTATCCCCCCCGGGGGGGTGCCACCCGCCGCACATCCCGCGGCGGTACCAGCCCGGGTCAGAACGCGAAGCGCTGGCGAGCGCGCCTGACAGCAGCGCACGCTGGCGCTTCGTTTTCTGGTTGACGACTTCCGCGGGACGCCCGGTCTTTCAGCAGCTTCACCCCGGTCGTATTTCCGAACCTGCCATTGATTTGCGAGTGTTATAGTGTACTATAACAGTATGAGACTGCGTCTGGTTCCATCGTCCGGGCTGCCGATCTACCGGCAGATCGTGGAGCAGGTGGCCGAGCAGATTGCCTGCGGCCGCCTGCGAGTGGGGAATCGGCTTCCCAGCGTACGCGAGCTGGCCCGGGCCCTGCCCGCCAACCAGAACACCGTCCTCAAGGCCTACGAGCTGCTCGAGCGCGACGGGCTGATCGCCCGCCGGCATGGCGACGGGACGTTTGTCGCCCGGGACGTGGCGACCGTCAGCGCGACGGAGCGTCGGCGCGTCCTCGAAGACCTGCTGGCACAGGCTGCGGCGAAAGCCCAGCTCTACGGCATCGGTTCGAGTGAGCTGCACCGCCTGCTGGATCAGGAGATTGCGCGGCTTTCGCAAGAAAGAGGGGACTTCGCGGACGCCGGGAGACATGAGAGCGAGGTTCCCGCTGAGCCGCGGGAGGGCAAAGCTCCCACTGAGCCGCGCCTTGGTGCGGGAGCGGCGGCTCGGCAGGAGCCTCACCCTCCCAACTCCGGAGTTGGCCGGCATCGCGCACCGGCTGCAGGGGCGGCTGGGCAGGAGCCTCGCCCTCCCCACCCGGGCGGTGGTCCCGCTGAAGTCCGTGAGGCGCCAGAAGGAGAGGGCCGGCATGAGTGAACCCATGATCGCAATCCGTGGGCTGTCGAAAGCGTTCGGCCGCAACCGCGTGCTCGATGGCGTGGACCTGACCGTGCCCCGCGGCTCTGTCTTTGGGTTCCTAGGGCTGAATGGGGCCGGCAAGTCCACCACCATCCGCATCCTCCTGGGGCTGCTGCGGCCGGATGGCGGATCGTGCCGGGTGGCGGGGACCGACCCGCTGACCGAGCCGATCGAAACCCGCCGCCGCGTCGGCTACATGGCCGAGAACCAGACGATGTACGCGTGGATGAGGGTGGCCGAGATCATCGCCTGGTGCGGGCGGTTCTACCCCCGTTGGGACGCGGGGTTAGCAGAGGAGCTGCGCGGGCAGATGGGCCTGGCGGCCGACGCCAAGGTCGGCACGTTGTCGAAGGGGCAAACCAGCAAGCTCGCGCTGCTGCTGGCCCTCGCCCACCGGCCGGAGCTGGTCATTCTCGACGACCCGGTGCCGGGGCTCGACCCGCTGGCCCGACGCGATTTCGTGCGTGATGTCATCGGCCAGCTTCAGGCCCGCGACGTGACGGTCTTCTTCTCGTCACACCTGCTGTACGAGATCGAGCCGATCTGCGACCACGTGGCGATTCTGCACGACGGCCGGATCGTGGTCAGTGAGCCGGTGGAGGCGTTGCGGACGCGCGTGAAGCGCGTGGAGCTGCGGCCGCGCCGAGCGGGCATGGCGCCTCGGTACCAAGTCCATCGCCTGGACCGTCGGCCTGACGATGATGCTCGTTTGCACGTTGGCCATGTCGGAGGTGGGCAGCAACGCCAACATCAGTGACGCGCATTGGGTCCCGGCGCCACTCCCCGCGGCGTATTCGCACTGGGCCATCGGGCGGGCGCGCATCGCGGAGGGGGTTGGGGGCCACTTTGTAAACCTGTACGACATCAGTGCGCGGAGCGAAATCCAGTGTCATCCCCGTAGCGTGGGTACTTACGATTGGCTCTCGGCCGGGTCGCCGGTGCCGCAGACGGCCGTGCCGCTGTTCGACGCGAATGACGAGCTCCACGTGGTGGTCTCAAGCGTGCCGCGACCGCGGTCGGCGGACGAAGGCCGCGTGTCGCGGGAATGTCCGCTGCCGTTCATTATCTCCGTCGACTGGAACGCGGACACGGCGGGCCCACGGCGGGAACTGGAACGGCCGGAGCTGATCCCGCCGCAGGCATGGTGGATAGAGGTCTATGCCGCCGCGATTCAGCCGCCCCACCTGTTTGTCCTGTACTACTACATGGTGCCAAGGACGGGCGTGCAGCCCGGCACGCCGACGTCCGATCACCTTCTTGCCGTCGCCTGCTACGGCTGGGACGACGGCCCGACGGGGTTGATTGACGCGCGGAAGCTGGGCCGTGGCTCGCCGCCGGAGCGGGAGCGCTATTCGTACTGGTGGCGGGCCCCTCAGCTTCGTCGGGGGGTGGATGGCCGGCTGCAAGCGCTGGAGGCGCCCTTCCCGCCGCCGCGTGACCTGGAGCCGTGGCGGTCGAGCGGCCTCGGGCGTGTGTACGACTACGATGTCGAATCGGAAGTCAGCAAGGGGTTGTCGCTGAGGACGAGTCTGCGCGTCGACGATGACACGCTCGCGGTGAGCAACCGCACGCAATTCGCCGTCGCCCAGGTGTACGACACGCTTCGGGCACGGAACGGGCAGCCCATCTACCTGACGAAGCTGGTGGGGCGGGTGCGCGCCAGCCCCTGGGCGCTGCTGTTTCGGTCCGACTGGCCGATCATGGTCCCCGGGCGCACGGGGCAGGTCTGGGAGGTCCACGATGCCGGGGCGATCGGCTACGACGTTTCGGACCCGCGGCGGCCGCACAAGCTGGCGCACGTGTCGAGCCACCCGATCGTCGATGCGCTCTCTGGCTCGGAGTATCTGCTCCTTGTTCACCAGGCGGGCATTTCGATCGTCCGGCACCCGCCGCTGTCGCGGGAGTGAGCGGCAGCAGCGCGAATCGGGCACGGTGATTCAGGCCATTGAGGAAGCGGATTCTGCCAACGAGTGTGACCCTTCCCCAACCCCTCCCGGCAAGGGAGGGGGGTCCAGGGACGGCGGCTATGAGCCGTGCTTCTTCAGGTAGGCGCGGGCGGCGGTGAGACCTTCGCTGTTGGGGCGGAAGTCCTGGCCGACGATCACGCCCACCGCGCGGGCGGCGCGGCGGTTCAGGGGCCGGTCCGAGACGAGGTACTCCGCCGCCAGACGTAGGCCGCGCTGGTCGCCAAGCCGTCCCAACGCCTCGGCTGCCGAAATGGCCACCAGCTCGGACTTGCTCTTGAGCAGCTCGGCCAGTTGTTCGGCGGCGTCGGCCAGCCCCATTTGGCCGGCGGCGTCGGCCGCCTCGGCCTGGATTTCGGGGTTGGTGTCCTCCAGCAAGGCCCGCAGTGTGCCGCCCGCCTTGACACCCCCGATCTGCATCAGGGCCGGGATGGTCGCGCGGCGGACCACGGGGTCGGCGGAACGACTGTAGTCGAGTACTTTCGTAATCTTGTCGGCGGACATCCGCCAGCCGGAGGAGCCCTCGGTGAGAAGTCGGAGGGCCTGGTCCCGGGGCGACAGCGTGGCCGTCGTCTTCTCCGTGCCGCCGCTTTGGGGCGTCGCCGTGTCGACCGAGGGTGCCGGCGCGGCTTGCTCGAGCTGGGCGGGGGCCAGACGTTCGTCCGCGACGGGGCCGAACTTGATTCCGGTGAGGAACCACCCGGGTCTCAAGGGGCGGGAATAGACCACGCAGCCGGTCAAGCGTCTCGTCTCGCCACTGGGCAGCGTCAGGACCACAACCATCTGCTCGTGACGCCGGAACTGCGTGGCGCACACCAGTCCGGCGCCACCTTGCGAGAGGTCGCGTGTGCAGCCGGCCACGGCCCGCACCGTCCCGGTGGCCGAGAAGACGTGGTAGACAACCGCCTCCAGTCGAACGGGGCGACGTTCGTGTAGCCGCTTGTTGACCCACTTGGTTCCCTCCCGCTCGCGGGCGGCGTCGAGCTCACGCAGCACGGCCGCGAGCTCGGCGCGATCAATCGCAGCGCTGGCGGGTGTCGGCGGTGGCCCCGGGTTCCCACCCATACGGGATTCATCGGCACGGGTCCAACGCGCGTTGACAATCATCCGCAACCAACGTGGTCTTGCGAGGACAACGCGCGGGGGGGGTAGCGGCATGATGTATCGGTCCTGTCGCCGGTGTGCGGCGCGGCCGCGAAAACCGTGGACGCCACCGTGCCCCCGTTGAGCCGGAGGAGTTGTTATGGGCACGGTTTTTCTTCCGTGCGCAGGTTTCGTATTTCTTTGAGAAAGGGGGCGAAACCGCGCCCGGCGGGCGGTCCCTGACCGCCGCCGGCCGGGGTCGGAGGAGAAAGAGCATGAGCAGCTCCCGTGCCACTCTGTTCGGCGTGTCGCTCTGCCTGTGTCTGGGGCTGGGCTGCCTCCCGGACGAGATGAAGCCACCGGCCGGCCCCGATTGCAACGGCAACGGGGTCACTGACCGTCAGGACATTCGTTCGGGGCACAGCAAGGACTGCAACCGGAACCGGGTGCCGGACGAGTGCGACATCGCCAATGGCACGAGCCAGGACTGCGACGGCAACGGCGTACCCGATGAGTGCCAGCGCGACAAAGACCGCGACGGCGTGATCGACGCCTGCGACGGCTGCCCGACCGACCCGCTCAAGACGGACCCCGGCGCCTGCGGTTGCGGCGTACCCGACACCGACGCAGACCACAACGGCATTCCCGACTGCCTCGAACAGGCCCCCAAGCCGGGGCCGGACTGCAACGCCAACGGCGTGGCCGACGCGAACGACATTGCCTTGGGGACGAGCGCGGACTGTAACAGCGACGGCGTGCCGGATGAGTGCCAGACGGACTCGGACGGGGACGGCGTGATCGACCCGTGCGACGGTTGCCCGAATGATGCGAGCAAGACCGCGGCCGGCGCATGCGGCTGCGGCGTAGCGGACGTGGACAGCGACGGCGACGGGACGCCGGACTGCACCGACGGTTGCCCGGACGATCCGGCCAAGAGCGAGCCGGGCGTTTGCGGCTGCGGCGCGCTGGATGTGGATAGCGACGGGGACGGTTATCTTGACTGCCAGGACCCGGGCGACCCGCCGGGGCCGGACTGCAACGCCAACGGCGTGCCGGACCTCGACGACATCGCCGCGGGGACCAGCCTGGACTGCAACGGCGACGGGGTTCCGGACGAGTGCCAGCTCGACAGCGACGGCGACGGGCTGATTAACCCGTGCGACGGCTGTCCCAATGACCCGAACAAGTATGAGCCGGGCGCGTGCGGTTGCGGCGTTCCCGACACGGACAGTGACGGCGACGGCGTGCCGGACTGCTCGGATGGCTGCCCGGACGATTCACTGAAGACCGAGCCGGGTGTCTGCGGCTGCGGCGTGTCGGACGCGGACGACGACGGCGACGGCGTGCCGAATTGCGCCGACGGTTGCCCGGACGATCCGGCGAAGAACCAGCCCGGCACGTGCGGCTGCGGCATGCCCGATGTCGACGCGGACGGCGACGGGATGCCGGACTGCCTCGATGCCTGCCCCAGTGATCCGGCCAAGGTGGCCCCGGGGGCGTGCGGCTGCGGCGTGGCCGATGTGGACGCGAACGCGAATGGGACGCCGGACTGCCTCGAATCACCGGGGCCGGGCGGCTGCGAGGTCACGTACTTCACGAGCGAAGGTCCGTCGCACGAGGGCTTCGACGGGTGTTTCGTGGCGGAGGGTGTGATCGGGCGCTCGGGGTGGTGCGGCAACTACACGTACGAGTTGAGCCTGAGCCCGGACACCGGGCCGCGGCGGAACAAGCGGGACTTCTGGTGGTTCTGCGGGCAGGAGTACCCGTTCACGTTCTCCTGGAACGGCACGCAGGCCCGCTTCGTGGTCAACGGCGTCACCATGCAGGACACTTTCGCGTGCGGCGGCATTAATGCGCTCCAGCTCGCGTGCCGGGCGGTCAAGGGCCGCGTGGACCTGTACAACCTGGTCCTGGACGGTGAGCCGCTGGGGCACACGGTCGGCGCGGACAAGTGCGGCGATCAGCTCAAGATCATGCGCGTCGTCTGCGGCATCGATGATGAGTTCGTGTTGACCGGGACCGTCCGCATGGCGTGGCATTGGCTGGAGTTCCCGAAGAACTCACAGATTGCCTTCGACATCACCGCCGGTCAGGTGGACTTGCCGTCCGGCCCGGACTGCAACCACAACGGCATTCCGGATAGTCAGGACATCGCCGGCGGGACGAGTAGTGACTGCGACGCCAATGGCGTTCCCGACGAGTGTCAGGCCGATGGCGATGGCGACGGCGTGATTGACCCGTGCGACGGGTGTCCGAACGATCCGGCCAAGACGGCGCCGGGCGTTTGCGGCTGCGGGGTAGCGGATACGGATAGCGACGGTGACGGCGTGCCCGACTGCAACGACGGGTGCCCGAATGACCCGACGAAGACTCAGGCCGGCGCCTGCGGATGCGGCGCGGCGGATACGGATAGCGACGGCGACGGGACGCCGGACTGCGTGGATGGCTGCCCGGATGATCCGGCCAAGGTCGAGCCGGGTGTTTGCGGCTGCGGCGTGGCGGATACGGATAGCGACGGCGACGGGACGCCGGATTGCGTAGACGGCTGCCCGGATGATCCGGCCAAGGTCGAGCCGGGAGTCTGCGGCTGCGGCGTGCCGGACGCGGACAGTGACGGCGACGGTGTGCTCGACTGCCTGGACTTGTGCCCGGACACGCCGGCGGGCCTGGCGGTCGATGAGCACGGCTGCCCGCTGCTGGCGGCTGACGCCGGTCCGGATGTGACGCTGGACGAGGTCGGCCCGGTCGTGCTCGACGGGGCGGCCGTGGGCGGTTTGCCGCCGTATGCCTTCCAGTGGTCGGCGCCGGGCTGGGCCGGGTCGAATGAGCAGAATCCGACGGTGATGCCGACGGTGACGACGGTGTATACGTTGACCGTGACGGATTCGTCCTCGCCGCCGCAGGTCGCCACGGACACGGTGACGGTGACGATCAGCGCGCACCCGACGCTGCGATACACGATCGTGGACATCGGGGCGCTGAGCGCGAACGGGACGTATCCGGCGAGCATCAACGACGCCGGTGACGTGGTCGGTTACTACTACAGCTCGTCGTGGCAGCAGCGGGCGTTCCTGTATCGCGGCGGCGTGATCTCCGATCTGGGCACGCTGGGCGGCGTGATGGCCTACGCCCACGACATCAACAACCTGGGCCAGGTCGTCGGCGAGTCGATGACGGCCGGTGGCCAGACGCTGGCGTTCCGCTGGGACGGCAGCGGACCGTTGGTGAACCTGGGCGCGCTGCCGGGCGGCACGACCAGTGCGGCCTACGCCATCAACAGCCACGGGCAGGTCGTGGGGTACAGCGAGTACATCTCGACGTACCACGCGTTCCTGCACAGCGGCGGCGTGATGAGCCACATGGGCACGCTGGACTACTACCTCAGCGGCGCGTTTGACATCAACGACCACGGCCAAGCCGTGGGCGTGCTAATGGACGACCTCGGCCACGCGATGGCGTTCCTGTACGACAACGGCGTGCTGGTCAACCTGGGCACCCCGCTGCTGAGCGACTCGCAGGCCTGGGTGATCAACAACAACGGGCTGGTGGCGGGCACGGCCTGGGGCCCCGGTGAGGACCGTTCGTTCCTGTGCGCCAACGGGATCGTGATCGACCTGGGGGCCCTGCCCGGGTATCCGAAGACTTACGCCAACGGCATCAACGATGAAGGCAAGGTCGTGGGCACCAGTACGTCCAACACGGGCGTGTCGCACGCCTTCCTCTACACGGGCGGCGAGCTGCGCGACCTGAACAGCCTGCTCGTGCCCGGCCACGACTGGCAGTACCTGGCCGGAGCCTACGCCATCAACAACAACGGGCAGATCACGGGCTACGGCCGGCGCAACGGCCAGGACCGCGGGTTCATCCTGACGCCGGTACCGTAAGGAGAACGAAGAAGGAAAAATGAACAATGAAGAAAGGGCAACGCCGCGCGCCGATCTTCTGCGGCGCGCGGCGGTTCTTTTTTCATTTTTCCTTTCTACCTCTGCGTTTTCTCAGAAGCTGCTCTCGCGGACGACCACGCGGGCGGCGTAGCGCAGCCACTCCGCGACGCGTGACCGCGGCGCCGTCCGTAGCCAAACGCGGCCCGTCTGGCCCACGCGGAGGTCCGGGGGCGGATCATCGAGCGTGATTTCCACCGCGTAGAGGGTCTCGACGGGCTCCAGTCGCCCCTGCGCGGCGGGGACTACGGCGATCGGGCCGCCGGCCACGGAGGCCAGGCCGCGGTACTCCAGGGCCGTGGTTCGCACCGTGTCGACGAAGGTGATCCGGCCGGCGCGGCGTCCGGGGCCGTCGTCGGACCAGAACCAGGCGGGCCGGCCGACGCCCACGTCGCCTACTTGATCGTGGGAGACATAGCACACGACTTTGGGAGCACGCGGGTCCACGACGCGGCCGAGTTCCTGGCGAATGCCCACCGGCGTACCGTCCCGCAGGCTTTCGTCCCACTCGACCACGAGGCCGTCGGCGGCGGCCACGCAGCGGCCGCGGGCCAGCGCCGCTTGGAGACTCTCCTGTTTGGCCAGGGCCCGGGCCAGTTCCTCGTGCTTCTGCGGCAGGAGGGCCCGCGGCGCCCGCTCGGCGACGATGCGCTCGACTTCCAGCCGCAGGCGCTCCACTTCCAGGCGCGCGATCTCGGCCGCGTGGGTCAGCTCGTCCGCGGTGACCGTACACAACAACTGGCCGCGCCGCACGGGTTGCCCTACCGCCACGTCGGTCGGGTGAAACTCGCCGGCGGCGGGGGCGTACACGACCTGCGACTCGCGGGCAACGGTGACGGCGGGCACGGCGGTCCGACGCGGCAGCGGCAGCCCGAGCCAGAGCCCTAGGGCGACCAGCCCGGTGACGGTTGCCAGGGCGCGCCATCGCCGCCTAATTAACGGCCGACTATTCCACACGCTGGTTGCCTCCCTCAATAGCGGTTGGACCAGGAAGACGTAGAGTGCCAGGGCGAACAGCGCCGCGCCGATCGCCTTCGTCACCCGGTGGTAGAGCATCAGCGCGATGGCGGTGTAGAGGAACAGGCGGTAGGCCCAGGCGTACAGCGCGTAGACGACCAGCCACCGCCCGCGCCGGGCCGTCGGGCCGACTTCCGGGGCCGCCACGTCCATTCCGAGCAGGTGCCGCCGCAGCACCCAGCGCGTCCACGCGAACGACCGACTCTGGAGGTTGTCGATCCCCCACAGCTCGCTGAGGACGTAGTAGCCGTCGTAACGCATGCCGGGGTTGAGATTGAGCAGCAGCGTGGACAGCAGGGTCACCGACGACACGACGTAGCAGACGCTCTTGAGCAACCCCGGCGGCGCGAGGGACCAGACGACGATCCCCACCGCCGCCAGCACCAGCTCGGCCAGCACGCCCGCCAGGGCAATCCACAGGCGCTGCCGTCGGCGGCGCAGTCGCCAACTGTCGGTCACGTCGCTGTACGCCACGGGGAACAGGAAGATGAGCACGACGCCCATCGTGCGAACGTGGGCCCCCAGCGCCTTGGCGACGTACGCGTGGGCCAGCTCGTGCAACGTCTTGACCGTGGCGATCGTCAGGCCGAACGCGATGACGCCACCGGGACTGAAGAAGTACGAGAAGGTCGCCAAGTAGGCGTCAAAGCGCTGCGACAGCAGCAACAGCGCGGCCAGTCCCAGCCCGGCGTACAGCGTCAGGGCCGCCCGGCTTCCCAACGGCCGCACGTACTCCACGGTCCGCCCCAGCCACGCATCGGGCCGCAGCAGCGGCACCCGCACGAACGCCACCCGCCGAAACACCGCCGCCAGCCCCCCGTTGCCCGGCGCCCCGCCCGCAGCCGTCGGCGGCCGGTCCGCGGATGGTCCTGCCGAGCCACGCTCGCCCGCCAGTGTTTGATCCGAGCCGCGACCATAGGGGAGCGGAAGCACGGTCGCTTCGGTCGTCAGTCCGCGGCCGGCCGCATCGTGACACAGGTGGAGCACGTCCTCCGGCGACACGCGCACCGTCGTCGAGCGGCGCAAGTCGGCCAGCAGGCCGTCGAGAGTCTGACGGGTACGCAGCCGGGCGAGAAGCTCGGCCTGCACCCACGTGGCCCGCTCGAAGGTCCCACGCAGCGGGTCGTGCAGGACGTACGTCGGCGCGCCGTCCGGCTCATCGGGCCCGGGCAGGAACTCGATGTCCGGTCGCAGCACCGGCAGGAGGCCGTGCACCACCGCTCGCGCGCGTTCCGGGACACCTCCGTCGGTCGCCGACGGTGCGACGGTTCCGCCGCCTGAGGGTCGCGGTTCGGACGGGGAGCTCGATGGGCATTTGCGATTGTGCGTCCCGGGAAGGCGAGGCTCCTGCCGAGCCGCGGCTCGCCGGGAGGCTCGCCCTCCCGTCCCGTGTCCCCCGTTCCCTGTTCCCTGTTCCCGCGGCGCCATTCTTCACTCGCCACTCGTTCGTCTGGCGGGCGAGACGCCCGCGCTCCCCCACTCGCTACTCGGTGCTTGCCGTCACACTCCCAGGAAGCGGCGCACCGCGGCCAGCGGGCGGCGCAGCAACCAGTAACCCAGCGGGACCTTCTCTCCGTACAGAATCGCGGTGCCCTGAAGCCCCATCTTCAGGGTGCTCGCGGGCGCTTCGCGTTCTGACGGGTTAGGGTCGGGAGCCAGCCATTCTGCTTCGGCGCGGAAGCGGGCGCGGCCGTCCGGGGCCACCTGGCTGTGATTGGACAGAAACAGGAGGCGGGCGGACCGCGCGGTCCGCGGGTCGGAGTCCAGGATGATCGTGAGCGGCCGTTGGGGGTCGAGCGGCACGTTGTCGTGTTCCGGCAGCCAGATGCGGACTTTGCTCTGCTGGGGATCGACGATGGTCATCAGCCGCTCGCCGACCTGCACCGGCCGCCCGCGCCAGGCGTGTGGGTCATCGAGTTGCACGACGCCGGCCACGGGGGCCTTCACCTCCAGCCGCGCGGCGCGGTATTCGGCGATGCGAAGGCGCGTGCGTTCCTGTTCGAGCCGGTTTTCGAGCAAGGCGATCTCGGCCCGGGCGGTGGGGCGGTCGAAGGCCTGCACGCGCGCCCGCTGGAGGTCCGACTCGATGATCTGCACCTGCTGCTGGGCGACCTTCAGTTCTTCCAGCGCGACGCGCTGGTCATAGACCGCCAACCGTTCGCCGGCGTGCACGGGCCGGCCGGGCAGCACGAGGATTTCGTCAATGACACCCTCCAGCGGCGCCGCGACCACGACCGGGTCGCGCGGCACGACTTCGCAGGGGGCAATGATGCGTAGCGGCACGGGCACCAGCACGAGCGCCGCCAGGGCCAGTAGTGACGCGATCCCCGCGACAACCCGCCGGCGGTCCCACACGAACCGCAGCAGCCCGCGCGGCCGGCGCGCGACGCTCCGCCACGCCACGCCATAGGCCAGGGCGAGCGGTTGCAGGCGGGCGAGGTCACCGGCGGTGAAGCGCTTGCCGGCCCAGCGTTCCAGCCACAGGGCTGCCACCGACCGGCCCTGGACGACAATCGGCAACCAGATCACGGAGAGCGTCCCCGTCCGCCGGCCCAACTCGGTCCAAGCGGCCTCCTGACCCGGAAGGTGAGCGGGGGTGACAAGGGCGGCTTGGTCACGCGGCGTCAGGGCGGCGGTCAAGACGCGCCACGTCGCCGCGAGCGGTCCCTGCGGGTGGGCCTCGACGGCCCCGGACACGCCGAGCAGGCGTGGCGCCCCGCGCTGCGGCAACTCCCACAGCACGGCGCGGTCGTACGAGCAGTAGGTGTGGGTGCGGTTGAGAACGCGGAACTGCAACTGCTTGAGGTTCTCGCTGAGGCCGGCCTCCAGCGTGAGCTGCTGGAGCGCGACCAGCGACTGGAACGCCTCCGCAGTAAGCCCGCTTCCGTCCCGCGCTTCGGACACGTCAGCGCCCTCGCAGTTCCGCCACGGCCAGCCACGCGTTCATGCCGGCCCGCAACTCGCCGGCGGCGTTGTCGATCTCCGCGTGGACCTCGAACGTGACGCTAGCCGGGTCGAGGACGGCGGCGACGTGCGACACCCTCGCCGTGACCGTGCCGCCGGTCTCGTTGACCGTCAGCCGCAGTTCGCGTCCCCTCGCGACGCACCGGAACAGCGCCGACGGCACGAGGAACTTGGCCAGCAGCACGCGGTCGTCGACGACTTCGATCAGCGGCGCGCCGCGTTCGACCCGCTCGTGCTCGTGGACCAGCACGCGAGCGACGCGGCCGTCGTAGGGCGCACCGACCGTGCAGCCGGCCAGCTCGTGGCGGGCCAGCTCGAGCCGCGCGCGGGCCAACGCGGCCTCCCGCTCGGCCTTGTTCAGCTCGCGGGCCGCCGTCGCGGCTACCAGCTCGCATTCGGCTTCGGCGGTGCGAACGTCGCGGCGGGCCGCTTCGAGGTCCACTTGCGACGCGTGGCTGTTGTCGAACAGGCGTTGGGTCGCGGCGAGGTTGGCCCGGGCGGCGTCGCGCACGGCCTCGGCGTGGCGCTCACGGGAGCGAGCCTCGGTCAGCTTGCGAACGTGTTGCAGTTCCGTCTCCGCCGCCGCCAGTTCCGCCGCCGCCATTTGTTCGTTGACGCGGTAGGTCAGGTCCTCGAGCTGCACGAGCACGTCGCCGGCGTCGAACGGTTCGCCCATGTCACGCCGGACGTCGGTGACCCGCGCGGGGACTTGGGCCGAAAGGACGGCTTGGCGCCGCGGGGCCAGCACGACGGCGACGCGATCGGCGCCGGTCGCGTCGGGCGACGGCACCTGCGCGCTACCCGCGCCGAGCCACAGCAAGACGCAGGTCGCGGCGGCGACGTGCAGGCTGCGGCGTTTCAGGAACCACCGTGGTGCGTGTCCGTTCAACAAGCGGCAGTCCTTATCCGCGACTATGTCTGCAACGGCACCGGCCATTGGCCGGTGCCACACGGCGGGTTAAGGCGGGTTCACGACGACGAACCCGCGGCCACGACCGCCGTATCGCGACCCACCGCGTTTTCCAGCCGGGCTTGGGCGGTCATCAGGTTGGCCCGCGCGGTCAGGTACCGCGCCAGGGCCTTGAGGTACTTCAGTTCCTGCTCCAGCGCCTCGCCCGCGTGCGACTTGCCCTGTTCCGCGGTGCCCTGCACAACGTCCCGAAGCTGCCGGTGCCGGTCGGCGATGGCCCGCGTCAGCCGCGTCTGGTCCGCCGACTCCTGCACGTCGAGCCAGGCGAGGCGGACCTGCGTGAGGATGGCGACCGCGGTCGCCGTACGCTGCCGCTTGACCAGTTCCGTCTGAAGCCGGGCGGCGCCGTGTTGGGCCAGCAGCGAGGGAATGGCGAGCAGGTCCCATGAAGCCCGCAGGCCGACGGTGCTCCATTCATTGAACGCGAGATAGCGGTTGTGGTCCCAGTCGTACCGCCCGAAGACGGCGAAACTGGGGAACATCTGCGCCAAGGCGATGTAGGCCTCGTCACGCGAGATCCACTCCTCGCGGTCTTTCTCGAACAGCTCCGGCCGCTGACGCAGCGCCTCGGTCTCCAGGGCGGCGAGGTCGGCTTCGGGGCCGGCGGCTTGGGGAGTATCGCCGTCTTCCAGGCCGTCCGAAGGTGTCCCCCTCCCCCAACCCCTCCCTGACAGGGATGGTAGTGCCGACGGCGCGTCCAGGTCCGGGGTGTCGAGCTCGATGCGTGTCCCCGGTGGCAGGCCCATGAGTGTGGCCAGCTCCGTCTTGGCTTGCAGGTGCAGCCGGCGGTAGCGTTGCAGCTCCTCCAGGTGCTCCAGGAGTATCGTCTCGCGTTTCAGCCCGTCGGCGGGGGCGATGGTCTTGTTCCCGGTTTCTTCGGCCAGGCGGGTCAGGGCCGCGTCGACCGCGTGCCCGATGCGCTCGGCCTCCGCCGCCACGACCGCCGTGGTGACCGCCTGCCAGTACGCCCGCGTCACTTCGAAGGCGAGGTTCTGGCGGATGCGGCGCTCGCGCTCGGCGGCGATGGCGACCCGGTTGGACTGCTGCCGGGCCCGGCACATCGACAAGCCGAAGTCGAGCAGGTTCCACGTCGCGCTGAGGTCCCACGTCCGCGTCGTCTTGTCGGAGGAGTACGACGGTTCCAGCGACTGCTCGCCGCGGTCCAGACTCACCGAGCTGGCGGCGTCGAGTTCCGAGCGGTGCCGGCTCTCCACGCCCGCCACCAGCGACGGCAGCAGTTTCAACAACGACTGCGTGCGGAGCTCCTCCTGGACCTTGCGTTCCTGGGCGGCGATCCAGACTTCGATGTTCCAGGTGTCGGCGAGGCGGAGTGCGTCGGCCAGTGTCACCGGCGATGGGACCTCCGGGGCCCGCGCACGGTAGGCAGCCAGGTCCCCCGTCGCAGCCTGTTCCCGCATGGCCTCGCGCCCCGGCGGCAGAGCGCAGCCGACGGTGAGCAGGCCGAGCCACAACAGGGCCAGCCGGCTGCGGCATGCCCACACCGATTGCCGGTACTGGTTCACTGCGCCTTCTTGCCCCGGTCAACGGCCGGAGCCACAAGAGGTTGCGGCTGCCGGTCGGCTGCGTGGCAAACCCACGCGTTAGCCGGCCGCGCCGCCGATGTCGTTATCGGCACCCGTGTGAATACCGGTGAAAGCGCGAGGCGCGGGGTGCGCGTGTGGGAGGGCGGCCAGGATCGGGCTCGCCGGCAGCGGTTGCCGCGGGGGAGCATGTTTGTCCGCCGAGCGGTGATTTTGAACGATGGAAGTGGAGGAAAGAGCGCCGGGTGTTCGTCCGATAACGCATGGCCACCACCCGCGCAGCGACCTGCCAGCCACACCGGAGTCGGCAAGATGTCCTGGCCCGACGCCTTTTTCGATGCGCTGACCGCACGGAGCGGACGTTCGGTCATGCCCCCGGGCCTGTTGCGCCTGGAAGAGCGCATCGTGCTCGACGCCGCAGTGGTGGACGCGGGCGACTCCCACCACGCCGGCGACAACGCGCCGCCGGTTGACCACGCGGGCGTCCCCGAGGCCGGCGCGCAGACGGGGGTCGCGTCGGCTGCGCCGGGCGGCGAGGGGAGCGCGGAGGCGCACCAGGAAGCGAGCCCGCCCGCCGGCGATGCCCCGGCGCGGCTGGTGGTCATCTCGTCGGCGATTGATCAGTCGGCCGCGTTGGCCGCCGCGGCGCGTGAAGGGGTTCGCGCGACGATCTACGATGCGGAGCACGGCGGGCTGACCGGGCTCCTGGAGCAGATTCGAGCGGCGCTCGGCGGCCACCCGGCCGAGAGCATCGCCCTGGCGACGCACGGTCTGGAGGGCGGCGGCCTGGAACTGACCAACGGTCATCCGATGTCGCTGGAGACGCTGCACAACCCTGAGCTACAGGCGTTCTGGCGGGGCGTGGCGGAGTTGCTGGCGCCCGGCGGGAGAGTTGACCTGTTGGCCTGTGACGTGGCGGCCGGCCCCGACGGCCAGGCGCTCGTCGATGCGCTAGAGGAGATTACGGGCGTCAACTTCGCCGCCTCGTCGGACTTGACCGGCAACATTGAGCACGGCGGAAACTGGTACCTGGAAACCGACCACGTTGATGCGGGGGCCGTTTACTTCGACGCGCACGCGCTTGGGACCTTCAGCGAACACCTGGGGCCGAGCGTAACCGACAGCAATCCGACGCACAACGTCGTGGGCGGCTCGGCGGCCGTGGTTGTGGACCCGAACATCACGGTGACGGATCCGTTGGAGAACAACCTGTCGGGCGCGACGGTGCGCATCAAGAGCGGCTTCGTCGCGGGTCAAGACGTACTGAGCTTTACGCCGACGGCCCACATCACCGGCTCGTACGACCCCAACACGGGCGTGCTGTTGCTCACCGGGACGGCGGCACCGGACGAGTACCAGACCGCGCTGCGCAGCGTGACCTACCAGAATACCAGCCTCACCCCCAGCACGACGCCGCGCGAAATCCTCTTTACGATCGGCGCGACGCACGACGGGCACACGTACCTTCCGCAGACCGGGCACTATTACGACCGCTTTGGCGGACCGGCGACGACGTGGTCGGCGGCGTTGTCGGCGGCGGGCAGTCAGACCCTGGGGGGTCTCCCGGGCTACCTTGCTACGGTGACCTCGGATTCGGAGAACACCACGTTGGCCGGGCTCATTCCGGCCATGCCCATCAACAAGGACGCGTGGCTGGGCGGGAGCGACGCGGCCACCGAGGGGAAGTGGTACTGGGTCACCGGGCCGGAGGCCGGGACGCAGTTCTGGGAGGGCGACGCGGGCGGATCGGCCGTCAACGGGATGTACGTCGCCTGGCAGGGCGGGTTTCCGAACGTCGCCGGCGCCAGCGGGCTGTCGCTGATCAAGTCGGGCACCGTATGGCGTGACGTGGCCGACGGACTGACGCGCGAGTACTACATCGTCGAGTACGGCGGCCTTTCGAGCGACGGGGAGGGGACGCTCGCCGCCCAGGTGACGATCAACGTCCAAGCGCCGAACCACGCCCCCGTGCTGGACAACAGCGGTCACATGAGCCTGGCTTCGATCGACGAGGACCACCGCGACAACGGCGGCAGCAGCGTGGCCCACCTCATCGCCTCGGCCGGCGGCAACCGGATCACGGATTACAACAATGACCCGGAGGGCATTGCCCTGACGCGGGTCGATACGACCTACGGCACGTGGCAATACTCGCTGGACGGCGGGCAGACGTGGAAGAACGTCGGGTCGGTCAGCGACACGCACGCCCTGTTGTTGCGCGATACCGACCTGCTGCGCTTCCGGCCCAACAAGGACTGGAACGGGACCGTCACTGACGGCTTCACCTTCCGCGCCTGGGACCAGACCACCGGGACCGCCGGCGGATACGCCAACGCCTCGGTGAACGGCGGCCTGACGGCGTTCAGCAGCGCGACGGAGACCGGTTCCATCGTGGTTCACCCGGTCAACGATGCGCCGGTGCTCGACAACTCCGGCACGATGTCGCTGAACGCAATGGACGAGGACGACCTCCACCACGGTGGGACCACCGTTGCGGACCTGCTCGCGTCCGCCGGCGGCCAGCGGACCACCGACGTCGACGCCGACGCGCTCCAGGGCATCGCCATCATTGGCCTGAACAGCGCCCACGGGTCGTGGCAGTACTCGATCGACGGCGGGCTGACGTGGTTCGACATAGGGTCGGTGGACGCGGCGCACGCCTTGCTGCTGCGGGATACCGATCTCCTCCGCTTCCAGCCTGATCCTGACTGGCACGGCTCCGTCCCCAGCGGGCTCACTTTCCGGGCGTGGGACCAGACTTCCGGCTCCGCGGGCGACTACGCCGATACCTCAGTGACGGGCGGGACGACCGCGTTCAGCACGGCCACGGAAGTCGCCGGCATCGTCGTCCGTCCCGTGAACGACCCGCCGGTGGTTGCGCAGCCGCTTGTGGACCAGCACGCTGCGGAGGGTTCCCTGTTTCGATATCGGTTCGCGGGCGACACGTTCCGCGATGTGGACGCGGGGGACACGCTGAGGTATTCGGCGACGCTGGCGGACGGGAGCCCGCTGCCGAGCTGGCTGCGCTTCGATCCGGCGACGCGCATGTTCTCCGGCACGCCCGCGCAGGCCCATGTCGGCACGTTGGAGATCATGGTCACCGCGACGGATAGCCACGGGACGGCGGTGTCGGACGTGTTCGCGCTGACGATCGCGGACGCGAACTTCGCCCCGGTTCTGGCGAAGCCGCTGGTCGATCACGCGGCCGGACCGAACGCCGCGTTTCATTACCAGTTCGCGTCCGACACGTTCACCGACGCCGACCCGGGCGACCTGCTGACTTACAGCGCCGCGCTGGCCGATGGGCAACCGCTGCCCACGTGGCTGACCTTCGACCCGCAGACGCGGACGTTCTCCGGCACGCCGACCATCGGCGACCTGGGGACGCTGCTGGTCCGCGTGACGGCGGACGACGGGCACGGCGGGCAGACAGCGGGCGTGTTCGCCCTGACGGTGCGCATCGCGGTGACGCCGCCGACGGAGCCGACCACGCCGCAGACGCCCGGCGGCCCGGGAGGGGGTGTCCACGTGCGTCCCAGCGGCGGCCACGGGGGAGACAGCCCCGCGGGAGGTGGGACCGCCCCGCCCGCCGGGCCGTCGGGTGGCACGGTCGTTCCGCCAACTTCGCCCGGCCACGAGGCGCCGGGTGAATCACCGGCCGGGCCGAGTGAGTCCGGCGCGGGCGGGTCGCCGTCCGGCGGCGGCCAAGCTGCGGGAGAAGGCCCCGCGGCACCGGCGGCCGGTCCGCCGGCCGGCGGCGTTGCGGTCGCTGGTTCGACGGT
The DNA here is from genome assembly GCA_040755725.1 of Planctomycetota bacterium. Classification (GTDB taxonomy): domain Bacteria; phylum Planctomycetota; class Phycisphaerae; order UBA1845; family Fen-1342; genus JBFMAI01. The sequence goes on from JBFMAI010000040.1 coordinate 147,927, forward strand.
GGCGGGCGGCGAGGGCCATGGAGCCACGCCGGGGTTGGCACACCGGCGCGATGATGAAATGGAGTTGGTGCCCGTCGAGCTCTCGACGCAGGTGCAGGCCGCGATGTTCCGCGACGACTTGCTGGAGGACCCCGGCGTCCCGGTCGAGTTCCGCGAGACGTGGCACACGATCCTGGGGGCCTACGCTGACAGCGGGGAGGAACTGGCCGCGTATCTCGAATCCGCGTTCCGCACGGTGACGGAGTCGGCGTGCGTATACCAGGCGGCAGACGCGGCCCTGGCAGCGTTGAACGAGGAGCTGGCGCTGACGGCCGGTGCGGGGTCGCCCCCCGACGTGCAGGGCCTGATGGACGCGTTGAATCAGGCGCGACAGCAGGTGCGCGTGGCCAGCGCGGAACTGGAGGCCGCGATCCAGGCCGCCGCCGAGGCCGGCCGCGCCGAGCAATTCGACCGTGTCCTGGAAGACGTGATCAGCGCCGCCCTGCAACGCCTGATGATGGCCAACGAGCGGCTGTACTTGGAGTCACAGGCGGTCGGTGCGACGGCCGCGCTGCTGCGTACCGCGCGGCTGGACGCCGGTCACGAACTTCCACCCAAGGACCTCGCGCAGGCGGCCGATCAGGCCCGCGACGCCGCCCAGACCGAGATTGCCGAGCTGCGCAAGAGCTGGGACCGCGTGGCGCAAGATGTCTTCTCGGCGTTTGTGGCGCGGTTGGTCGCCCAGCAGGCGGGCGGCGGGCCGGGTACGCTGCCGAGTTCCGGGGGATGAGCCGCCGGTCGCGTCAGTCCACTTCCCGACGTGTCTCGACAGGGACACCCCCTATCTCCCGCAGCGTCAGGGCCGCCGTCGGGCAGGCGCCGGCGCAGCGCCGGGCGGCGGTGCGCAGGGCGCTGGCGAGTGGTGCGCCCAGCGCCGCTTCGACCCGCACGTCGAACCCGCGGCCAACCCACGTCAACCCCCACGGCTCGCGGAACTGCTGCGCGATCTGGATGCAGAGGCCGCAGAGAATGCACTTGCCGGGGTCGTACGCAATGTAAGGATGCTGATAGTCGCGCTCGACGTGCCGCCGTGCGCCGCGGTAGTGCGCCGGATCGGCGTGGTACAGCTCGGCGTACTTGCGCAGCCGGCACACGTCGCGCTTCGAGCAGTCGCAACGTAACCGGCCGGGATGGTCCGGGTCCGTCTCCGCCCCGCAGTGGTCGCTGAGCAGCAGCTCCAGCGCCGTCCGCCGCAACGCGTGCAGCTCCGGCGTCTCGCTCTCGACGACGAGGCCGTCGGCAGCGGGGGTGGCACACGACGGCACGATGCGGTCGGGGTCGCGGACCTTGACGACGCAGGCCATGCACGCGGTGTTGGGCGTGCAGCCGGGCTGGTAGCACAGCGCGGGAATGTCGAGGCCCAGCTTGCGGGCCGCGGCCAGCAGGTTGCTGCCAGGCACGACGTCGACTTCGCGGCCGTCAATGGTCACCCGGGGCATGAGGCTATCCTCTGACCCCCCTCCCTTTCAGGTCGCCACGGACGACACGTCCACCACGGCGGACGAGTCGGGCGCCGTGATGACCGACTCGCTGTGGCGAGGAGGTGTTGGGGGAGGGTCGCATTCCGCAGCCGAAACGCTGCTCTCGATCCTCTGGTTCCTGCCTAGTCGGATTATGGGGTTGCCTCATTTCACACCACGCGGATCGCATCCTCCGGGCACCAGCTTCGGCACACGTCGCAGCGCGTGCACTTCGCGTCGTCAACCGCGTGCCGCTCGTAGGGCCGCAACGCGATCGCCCCGGCGGGGCAGTGCTGCGCGCAAAGCGTGCAGCCCGTACAACCGTCATTAATCTCGTAGCGGATCAGGGCCTTGCACTTGCCCGCCGGGCAGCGGCCTTGCAGGTGCGCCTCGTATTCCTCGCGGAAGTACCGCAGCGTGGTGAGCACGGGGTTCGGCGCCGTCTTGCCCAACCCGCAAAGACTGCCACCCTGCACCATCGTGGCCAGATGTTCGAGCTTGGCCACGTCATCCGGGCGGCCGTCGCCCGCACACAGCCGCTCCAGGATTTCCAGCATCCGTCGCGTGCCGATCCGGCAGGGCACGCAGTGCCCGCACGACTGGGCCTGTGTGAAGCTCAGGAAGTAGCGGGCGATGTCCACCATGCAATCCGTCTCGTCCAGCACGACCAGGCCGCCGGACCCCATGATCGCGCCGACCGCCGCGAGATCCTCGTAATCCACCGGGGTGTCCGCCAATGCCGCCGGCAGACAGCCGCCCGACGGACCGCCGATCTGCACCGCCTTGAACGTGTGACGCCGCGTACCGGCGGGCGTGGCGTCGGCGCGCACACCGCCGCCGATGTCCTCGACGATCTGTCGGATCGTGACGCCCATCGGCACTTCAATGAGGCCGCCGCGGCGGACCTTGCCGGTGAGGGCGAAGACCTTGGTGCCGCGGCTGTCCCCGGTGCCGAGGGCGGCGAAGGCGTCGGGGCCGTGGCGGATGATCCAGGGGACCACCGCAAACGTCTCAACGTTGTTCACGAGTGTCGGCCGGCCCCACAGGCCGCGCTGCGACGGATAGGGCGGGCGCAGAGTAGGCGTTCCGCGGCGGCCTTCAAGCGTGGCGATCAGGGCGGTTTCTTCGCCGCAAATGAACGCTCCGGCACCTTGCACCACGCGCAGGTGCAGTGGGCCCAGCAGGTCGCGTTGTTGCCCGCGCTCAATCGCTGCGCTGATGCGCTCGACGGCCAGCGGGTATTCGGCGCGGATGTAGAACACTCCCTCGGTCGCCCCGGTTGCGGCGGCGGCGATGGCCATACCCTCGATCACGCGGTACGGGTACGACTCCATCAGCATCCGGTCCATGAAGGCGCCGGGGTCGCCTTCGTCGCCGTTGCAGATCACGTATTTCGGTTCGCCGGCGGCCTGGCGGACCTTCTGCCACTTGCGCCACGTCGGAAAACCCGCTCCGCCACGGCCACGCAGGCCGCTGCGGCGAACCTGCTCAATGATGTCCACGCCGGAGAGCGGCTGTTCACGGCAACGTTTCAGAGCGGCGAAACCGTCGCGGGCGAGGTACTCACCTAGGTCGAGCGGGTCGAGGTCGCCGCAATGCTCGGTGGCGATGTGCTTCTGCGGGCCGAGAAAGGCGGCGACCGGCGGGTCCCGCAGCTCGAGGGGCCGGGCGGATGTGGACGGACCGTCGGACGCGCTGCGCGCGAACTCGCCGTTGCGGGCGGCGGCGGCGAGTTGCGAAAGTCCATGACGGACGCGGCCCAGCAGTCCCGGCGGTCGGAAATGTCGGCGCACCAAGCCGCGGACCTGCTCGGGCCGAACATGCGAATACCGAAGGGGGGGGCGACCAGGGAGGTCGATCTCGACCACCGGCGTCTGGTGGCACATCCCCACGCAACCGACAGGTTTGACGACCGCGAGGGCGCCGATGGCCGCCAACTCGGCCTCCAGCGCGTCGTGGACCGCCGCGCTGCCGTTGGCGATGCAGCAGGAGCCGAGGCCGAGGCGGATCTCGGCAACGGACCGCTCCCTCACGGTCGCGGCTCGGATCGGAGATAGCCCACCAGTCGCGGCGAGGTCGGGCCGCTCCCTTACGGTCGCGGTACGGTCTAATCGCTCCCTCACGGTGACGGTGGAGGTCGATAGCTGGCCGTTGGTGCCGGTGACGATGCGATCGAGCAGCCGCGCGACGGTGTCCGCCCGCGCGTGGCCGTGCGTTGCGTCGTCGATCTGCACCACCGGCGCCAGCGTGCAGCACCCCAGGCACGGGACTTCCTGCACGGTGAACTTCCGCTCGGCGTCCGTGTCCGTCCCCGGCGCGATGCCCAGCCGGCGGCGCAGCTCATCGCTGATGTGCGCGGCCCCCGCGACGTGGCACGCCGTCCCGTGACACACGGTGATGACGTGCTCGCCGATGGGGGTCCCGCGGAAGCGCGGGTAGAACGTGGCCAGGCTCGTGAGCTGCGCGGGCGTAATGTCGGTCGTTTCGCACACGCGGTGCAGGGCGGCGTCGGGCACATGGCGGTAGTGCGCTTGGATCGCCTGGAGAATAGGAATCGCCGACTCGGGGCCGCGACCCAGGCGGGCAACAATCACATCGACCGCGGCGAGATCGACGGCCTCCACGACCGGCAATTGTCGCCCCGCGGCGGGACCGTGCGGCGCGCCGGCCCGTACAGCACACGAGCGGGCGAGGACCTCCGCCGGTACGCCCCGCCCCCGGTGAGACCAGAGCCATCGGCCGCTCACGAGAAACGCCACCGACGCGGCAACCAGTGTCCACGCCAGCCGGTTGACGCGGTGCTGACGGGCCAGTGTCGCCGCGGTCTGCTCGTCGTAGGTACGTTGGAGGGACGCGGAGACCACCGCACTCGTGCGAACCTGTTGCAGCAATTCGTCGATGCGGGCCTGGTAGTGCGTCAACTGCCGCCGGGCGGTCACTGCGTCGGCCACCAATCCGCCCGCGGCCAGCAGCACCACCAAGCCGCTGAGTGCGGTCAACCCCGCCGCGACGCGCTGCTGGGCCACTCGGCTCATGGGGCGGCCCCCGCGGGCGGCCCGCCCGCCTGGTGTACGCGGTGCCGCGGGCAATGGTCGAAACAGCGGGCACAGGCCAGGCACGTCGCACGCATAGCCCGCAGTTTCTCAATTGCCCCGTACGGGCACGCCCCGGCGCACAGACCGCAATCCAGCTCGCGGTCGGGGGTCACGGTGACCGGCCGCCAGGCGACGCGCGACACCAGCGACAGCAGGGCCCCGTACGGGCAGAGGTAGCGGCAGTAGGGCCGGCCGACGAACAGCCCGACCACGACCAGCCCGCCGCCGATGAGCAGCATGTGCAACGGCCCGGTGAAGCGGAAGAAGCCGACGAAGGGGTCGAAGCGACAGATGATGAAGTCGCGCTCGGTTATCACGCGGGCCGCGAACCACGCCGCCAACCCCAGGTACAGCCATTTCAGCCAACCGAGCCACTTGTCCACGCGCGGCGGCACGTGGACCGGCCGCAGGTGGACCAGCTCCTGAATCGCCCCCAACGGGCACACGCCGCCGCAGAACACGCGGCCGTACAGCACCGCCGCCACGAGCGGCAGGAAGAAGATCGCGATGACGAAGTAGGACGGAGCGTAGGCCGCGTCGGTCAGGGCCACGGTGATGTTCTGAATCGCACCGATGGGGCACACGCATCCGCGGCGATAGAAGCCGAAGTAGATCAAGCAGATGATCGTCAGCAGGACGAGTTCCCGGCGGCGACGACGATAGCTGACGATCCACCCCGCGAGGCCGAGCGCTCCCGCCAGAAGGGCGACATCGACGGCCTCGCGCCATTGGGCCCGCGGCAGCGGGCGTTGGACCGGCGGCGTGACGTACCCGTCGCCGATGTCCGCGTCGGTCGGGGCGGCGCTGACGGGGCGCTCGTAGTGGATTTGCTGCGCCGTCGCCGGCACAGGGTGCGCGAGGGCGAGCAGGAGCCCCGCGAGCATCAGTAGCGCCGGCCCCCCGTGGTCGACGTTCCCCCATAACGCCGGACGTCCGCGTCCGGTGTTCAACGGCCGGTGCGGAGCCCGGCCGCGGGCGGGTGGCACAGGCGTCTCGCCGCTGGGCCGCTCCCTGACAGTCGCGGCTCGGATCGACGGCCGGTGCGGAGCCCGGCCGCTATGGACTGTCGGCGCGTCGTTCATCCGCGCACCGGTTGTCGGTCGTAGGCGTCGTCCGGGCACGCCAGGGCAATGGAGCAGCGGTTGCAGTCCACGCACAAGTTGTGCCGCACCTCCAGGCGGATCGAGCTCAGCCCCGCCGGCTCCTTGCACGCCATCACGCACTTGCCGCAGCCGTTGCAGCGCGACTCGTCAATGACGTATTCATAGTAGTTGTTGGCCGGATCGTCCGGGTCCACGTCGCCGATAGGCGTGCGGCGGATCGCGTCGCGCGGGCAGAGCTTTTGACTCGGCAGCCCGTCCGGGCCGATCGCGCTGGTGATCTCGAAGTACGCGGGGCAGATGTAGCATCGGCCGCACCGGGCGTGATCGTTGACGGCCCGAACAGCGGACAGGGCCAGCACGCATTCAGTCGCGCACTTGTCACAGAACGGCACGCCGACGGCGCCGTGCCGGCTGTTAACGCACTTGTGGACGTCGAGCTGCCACGCCCCTTCCGGCCCCCCCTTGGTCAACAGATACGTGGCCGCGCCGCCCAGCCCGAGCAGCGCGGCCCCGCGCACCGCGTGGCCCAGCACGTCCCGCCGCGTGGGTTCCTCGTTCATGCCCGCACCTCCGGGGCGGCCGGCTGCGTCGTGGTCGGCTCGGGTTCGTACACGACGATCTGGAGGCGGACCGTGTCAATCACGTAGATCCGACCCTGCGCATCGACCGCCACGTCCATGTTCCTGCAATTCGGATCGAAATCGTCGGCGACGACGGCCCGCAGCTCGCCGGTGGCCGTGTACACCTTCACCCGCGGTCCGGCCTTCTCGGTGACCACGATGTCGCCCGTCGGCGTCACCGCGATGTTCGTCGGATTGCAACAGCCGGAGAAGCCCGCCGGGTCGCGGCCGTCGAATCGCCCGAAATGCCCCCGCCGCTCGCCGGCGACCGCGTACTGTTCGACGCGGTGCATCCCGGCGTTGGCGACGTGCAGCACGCCGGCCGCGTCCACCGCGAAATCAAGGCAGCCGTTCGGCACCAGGAAGCCGCGCATCCGGCTGTCCTTGCCCATGTCGTTGCGCCAGGTGCCGTCGCGGTCGTAGCGGCGGAGGCAGCGGCCGCGCGCGTCGGCGATGACGACGGCGTCGCCGACGAAGCCGATCGCGGTCACGAGACCCAGCCGCTGCTCGTCACGCCACGTGTTCAGCAGCTTCCCGTCGCGGTCGAAAACCTGGATCTGTCCAGGCTGCCCGACATACACGCACCCGTCACTCCCGCAGCCCACGCTGTACCCCGGCCGCTCGGTGTCCCAGCCGCCGATCTCGCGTCCGTCCGCGGAGAAGATCACGAGCTTCGAGTCGCCGACGGCGTAGACGCGGCCGGCGGCGTCGAGCGTCAGGCCGCGGAGTTCGTCAGTGAAGATCGGCGGCGCGGAGTGCGAGGCGGCGGCAGAGGCTGGGGGCCGGGGGTGTGGATCGGATTTCATCGGCTGGTGTGGCACCGGCCAACGGCCGGTGGAGTCGGTGGCGGAGCCGCCACCGAGGGTCCGCACACGCTGGTACCGCGGTGCAGAGGCAGGTTGGTCCGAGCAAGGGCGCGTCAAGCACGCCAACTCGCCGCGCACGCCAACCCCGAAGGGGTCGTCGTCAATGGCCGGGGGCATCCGGGCAGCGACGCGGCCCCAACCCCCCTCCCTTCCAGGGAGGGGTTGGGGGAGGGTCAGGACGACCGCATTGTTGCCCCCCAACCGGCGAGACGCCGATGCTCCCCGGGCAGACGAGGAGTGGGGGGACGAGGGTGGTCCCACCTCGATGCACACCATCTTCGTCATATCGCGCAGGACAAGCTTGCCGTCTGACAGCGCCATCGGCCCCCACACGTTGTCGCCGCTGAGCACCTGGGCGTTGGCGAGTTCGTGGTAGCGGGTCGTGCTCGCTTCAATCAAACGCAGCACGCCGGTCTGGCCCTCCAGCACGAAGAACATCCCGTCGGCCAGCAGGAAACTGCCGAGGTCGAAGTCCGCCTGACCGCCACTGTCCCAGACCACTTTGCCGTCCAGGTCCAGACAGGTGAACAACCCGCGCTTCTTACGGCCGACCGCGAACAAGTGGTTTTCGTGCAGGATCGGCGTATGAACCTCGGCGTTCCACTGCTCGGGCGTCAGCTCGAACACCGTCTCGGTGACAAATCGCTCGCCGTCGCGGCGCACGCGGATCATCACGGTCCCCGCGTCGTAGCCGGCGGTCATGAACACGCGTTCGCCGTCGATCGGCAGCGGGCTGGTGGCGACAGCCACGTTGAACTTGAACGGATGGTGCCACAGGAGCCGCCCGTCGGCCGCGTCCACGCCGAGCACGCCGAACAGCGTGCTCCACACGTATTGTCTCACGCCGCCGAGCACCGCCGGCATAACGGACGAGTGCGACAGCGGCCAGCGCTCGGGGTTGGGTGTGCGCCACAGCTCGCGGCCGGTGGCCGGATCGAAGGCGATCATCAGAGCGTCGCCGCCGATGCCGAGGATGACGCGGTCGCCATCCAGCAGCGGGCACTGGCCGTTGTACCACGGCGGGATTTGGGCGTTGTAGTCGCGGACGAGGTTCTTCTGCCACAACTCGCGGCCGGTGGCGGCGTCAATGCCGTGGAAGACGCACTTCGGATCAATGGCGAGCACGTGCTTCCCCTCCACGACGGGTACGGTGCGCGTGATCCCGTGGTTGGGCCGGATGCGCTTCTCATCCTGGTACCGCCACAACTCGCGGCCGTCGTTCAGCGTGAGGCAGCGGACCAGCCAAGCGTTGCCGGCCCGGTCGTAGTCGTTGACGTAGACCCGCCCGGCGTGGATCGCCGCCCCCGCATACCCCTCGCATACCGCCGTGGTCCACAGCACGCGCGGGCCGCCCTCCGGCCAGGAACGGAGCAACCCGGTTTCCTTCGAGATGTTGGTGCGGTCCGGCCCCCGAAATTGCGGCCAGTCGCCGCCCACGGCCGCCGCGCAGCTCCAGCCGACGCCGAACCCCACCACGAACGCAAGCCACCGGCGGTGCATCGGGCTGGAGAGCCTTCCTCGGACCGCGCTCGCCGCGCGTAGCCGCATTGTAACAATCGTGAGGGCCCGCGGGACCCGACCGGACGCTGGATTGCTACAGTAACAGCGAGTGAATTGTCGAAAGCTGTCGAGGGGGCGCGCGGCGTTTGCCGCCGGCGTCCGGAGCCCGGCCCGTGAGCACGCGACTTACGCTCGACCAACGTTCCGCCGGCGTGTTGCTGCACGTCACGTCGTTGCCCGGTGGACATGGCCTCGGCGACCTCGGGCCGGCCGCCGCCGCGTTCATCGACTTCCTGGCGGCGGCGGGGCAACGGTGGTGGCAAGTGCTGCCGGTGGGGCCGGCGGGGCCCGGTCACGCGCCGTACAACGCGGTGTCCGCCTTCGCCGGCAACCCGCTGCTGATTAGTCTCGAACGGCTGTGCGAGGACGGGTTGCTCGACGCCGCGGACATCGTGCCAACTCCTGAACTGGCGGACGGCCCCGTGGACTTCGCGCGCGCGGCGGCGTTCAAGGCGCCGCGGTTGCGGTGGGCGTACCGTCGCTTTGTCGCGGACGGCGGGCGGCACGACCCGGCTTTCCGCGCGTTCTGTCGCCGCCACGATGGCTGGCTTGCGGATTATGCCTTGTACGCCGCGTTGAAACGGCGTTACCACGGGCGACCGTGGACGCGGTGGCCCGCCAGCGTCCGCGACCGGCGCCGCACGGCCCTCGCGGCCGCCCGTTCGCACGCACCAGGTGTGAACGGACCCCACCGCGCAAGTGGTGGACCGCACGGCCCCGCACTGGTGTGCGGGGTTCGGAGAGGCGATCTCAGTGACGACATCGAGTTTGAGCGCTTCGTGCAATTCCAGTTCGAGCGGCAGTGGTCAGCGCTGCGGCGTTATGCCCACGATCGCGGCGTGGGGCTGATCGGCGATGTGCCGATCTTCGTCGCGCACGACAGCGCCGACGTGTGGGCGCATCCCGACCTGTTCGACCTCGACGAACGGGGTCGGCCGCGGACGGTTTCCGGCGTGCCGCCCGACTACTTCAGCCGAACGGGGCAGCGTTGGGGGCACCCGCAGTACCGCTGGCGGCGGCACCGCGCGACCGGGTTCGCGTGGTGGGTGCGGCGTTTGGCCCGCGCGCGGGAGCAGTTCGACGCGGTGCGGCTGGACCATTTCCTCGGCTTTCACCGCGTCTGGGCGGTGCCGGGGCGGGCCCGCACCGCGCGCCGCGGCCGATGGGTGCGCACACCCGGCAGCGAGCTGCTCGCCACGATCCGCCGGCGTCTCGGCCGGCTCGAGATCATCGCCGAGGATTTGGGGGCCGCGGAGCCGGCCGCTTTGGCCCTGCGTGACCGCCTCAAGTTTCCGGGGATGCGTGTGCTCCAGTTCGGATTCGACGACGCGGACGGCCATTACCACCGGCCCCACGCTTTCCCGCACCGTTGCGTGGCCTACACCGGCACCCACGACAACGACACGGCGGCGGGGTGGTATGCGCGACTGCGGCGGAGGTCCGAGCGCGGCGGCGATGGTCTGACGGCGTGGCGACGCGTGCTGCTGCACACCGGCACGTCGGGTCGGCGGATTCACTGGGACCTGGTCCGTCTGGCATGGCTCTCGCCGGCGGATGTGGCGATCACCCCCGTTCAGGACTTGCTGGGGCTTGACAGCGCCGCCCGCATGAACACGCCGGGAACAAGCCACGGCAACTGGGCCTGGCGGCTGCGCGGCGGGGAGCTCGACGGCCGGCTGGCGCGTCGCCTGCGCGCGTTGACGGGGGCCGCCGGTCGGCTCGTCGTATGACGCCGCCGGGCCAGCGCGGCCCCACCCGCCGCAGCCGGGACTACCGAAGGGCAGCTCGCCGGGAGGCTCGCCGTCCCGTCCGGTGTCCCGTGTCCCCGGACAGCCGGGTACGATGTGCGCGACCGGGGCCGGCCCGCGTTCGGCACCCCCCGGAAAACCGCCGCGGAGTCGTGACATGGTTCGCAGCCCTTCGCGCGCAGAGCTTGGCGGGGGCCGACTCGCACTCCGCGTGGGACTGCCGTCGGCGCTGGGCGTCGTGCTGTACTCGGCGGCGGTCTTCGGGGTGCTCCTGCCGGCGTTCGAACACGGCCTCATGGCCCGCAAGAAGGAGCAGATCGCGGCCTTGACCGAGACGGTCACGAGCATGCTCCGCCGGTACGAGGACCGGGCGCAAGCGGGCGAGTTCTCCCGGGAGGAAGCGCAGCGGCGGGCGCTGGACCAGATTCGCGCGTTGCGGTACGGGCCGCAGCAACAGGACTACTTCTGGATCAACGATTTGCACCCGCGGATGATCCTGCACCCGTATCGACCCGAGCTGGAGGGGCAGGACCTCACGGCCTTCGCGGATCCGGCCGGGTCCCATCTTTTCGCGGAGTTCGCGCGCGTGGCCCGCGCGCAGGGCCACGGCTATGTGCAGTACCATTGGCAACGCCACGACGACGCCACGCAGATCGCGCCCAAGCTCTCGTACGTGCAGCTCTTCGAGCCGTGGGGGTGGGTGCTGGGGACCGGGGTGTACGTGGACGATGTCCAGCGCGAGATTCACGCCCTGACCCGACGTCTAGCGGTCTGGGCGCTCAGCATCCTCGGCGTGGTCGCGGGGCTGTCCGGACTGGTGGTCTGGCAAAGTGCGCAGATCGAGGCCCGGCGCCGACGGGCCGTCGCCGCCCTGCGCACCAGTGAACAACGGCTCCAGTTGGCGCTCGAAGGCGCGCGCGACGGACTGTGGGACTGGGACATCTCCACCGGCGGGTTGATCGTCAACGAGCGCTGGGCGGCAATGCTGGGGTACGCACTGGACGAGCTCGAACCACGCATCGGCACATGGTGGACACTGCTGCACCCGGAAGACCGTGACCGGGTCCGGGAAGCGACGGAGGCGCTGCTGTCCGGCCGGTCGACGTTCTACGAAGTCGAGTGCCGCTTGCGGACGCGCGGCGATGATTGGCGCTGGGTGCTGTGCCGCGGCCGGGTCGTCGAGCATGACGGCCTGGGACGGCCCCGCCGCGCCGCCGGAACGCTGTGGGACATCAGCGAGCGCAAGCAGGCGGAGCAGGAGCGCGGCGAGCTTCAGCAACAGCTCCACCAGGCCCAGAAGATGGAGGCGGTCGGGCAGATGGCCGCCGGCGTCGCCCACGACTTCAACAACCTGCTGACGGTGATCTCCGGCAGCGTCGAGCAACTTGGGCCAGACGGGGCCTCCGCGTCAGCGTCGCCACCAGCGTTGGACGCGATCCGTCGGGCCGTTTCGCAGGCCGCCGACCTCACCCGGTCGTTGCTGACGTTCAGCCACAAAGTGCCGGTGCGGAAGGAACCCGTCAACCTCGCCGCAGTGCTGGACCACGCCGCCCGACTGCTCCGACGCGTGCTTCCGGCCCCGGTCCGCCTGGTCGTCGAGAACCGCAGCGACGCGGCCCCGTGGGTGTCGGCCGACGCGACGCAGTTGCAGCAGGTGCTCTTGAACCTCGCGTTCAATGCGCGGGATGCGATGCCCAGCGGCGGCACCCTGCGCATCGCCATCGAGCCGCTCCGCGCGGAGGACATTCGGATTCCGGGCGTGGTCCCCGAGGGCGGCCACGCCGCCTGGCGGCTGGTGGTCGCGGACACCGGGACGGGGATCGCTCCTCGCGTGCTGCCGCGCATTTTCGAGCCGTTCTTCACGACCAAACCGCGCGGCGAGGGCACGGGCCTCGGCTTGGCCATCGTGCATGGGATCATCGAGGACCACGGCGGCCATGTCCGCGTGGACTCGGAGGTCGGGCGCGGCACCACGTTCACCATCTGGTTGCCGGGCTGTGACGCCCCGCACGAGGGCCGGCCCCCGCAGGGCGCCGGCGAGCCCGTGCGGGGCGGCGGCGCGCGCGTCCTGCTGGCCGAAGACAACCGGCACGTGCGAGAAATCCTGGTGGCGGCCCTGCGGCAGCACGGTTTCGAGGTGGTCGCGGCCGGCGACGGACCGGAGCTGCTGGCAGCCCACGCTCGCCTCGGGAACCAAGTCCGGCTGGTGATCCTCGACATCGACTTGCCCGGCCCCAGCGGGATGGACTGCCTGAGGGAAATCCGGAACCGAGATGCAAGCCTGCCTGTGATTCTCATCACAGGTGGGGCTGACGCTGTGCCGGAGGAGTGCCTGGATGAGGCTTGTGTGCTGCTGAGCAAGCCCTTCCAGATGGACGCGCTAGGTGCGCTGGCGGCGCGGCTGGTGACCGCGACGCCGGCGGTACGGGCCGAGTGACGACCCGCGGCGCTGGGCCTCCGGGCCGGCGGTGGGCGATTCGCTCTATCATCAACCCCCCTCAACTGACCGATGCGCCTGCTGAACGTGAAGCCGTGGCCGGCTCGCGGGGCCCTGCGTGACGCCGGGTGTCCTGCCGCCGGGGGGATGCCGTGTCCGCGCTGCCCGCTGTGGGGCGGGCGGCGCTCACGTTCGGACGAACCCCGGGCAGAGGACGAAGATCATGTTCAAGCACCTGAGTCTGTCGGCGAAGATGGCACTGGGTTTTGGCACGCTGATCGTCATATCGGGCGTGCTCGGGACGGTGGCCTGGAGCGGGTTGCGCGGCGTGGCCCGGACGGCGGAGCTGGACCGCAGCGGGACCGCGTGCCTGGACACACTGAACTCGTGTGCCACACTCCGGCGGGACTTCGCCTTGCAAGGGTTCACGAAGGGGGAGAACGAGGCCAAGGATGCGTCGGAGAAGTGGTACGACGCGTACACGCAATTGAAGACGCAGCTCCAGGAGCTGGGGTCCGCGTCGGGGCTGGACGCGGCCAAGCGGGCCACCATCAACGGGTTGCTCAACAAGGCGGACGACTACCGCGCCGCGTTTGATCGCCAGGTGGCGGCCCGACGGGCCCGCGACGAGGCGTTCCAAGGCTGGGCCAAAGTCGGCGGGGGGATGACGCAGGAAATCAACAAGGCGCTCGATACGGTAATCGGTCCCGCCGTGGCCGCCGCCCGCGAATCCGGCAAGGTGGACGAAGTCGTACATTGGGACGACCTGGGCAACCGGCTGAACCTGGACGTGGTGCAGCCGTTCCTCCTGTTGCGCGTCAGCGCGGTGTACCTGATGGTCACGGGGCAGGACGCCCAGTGGACGGCCTACCAGGACCAATTCAAGAAGGTCCAGGATGGGCTGGCGGCTTGGACGCAACAGGTCCGCGGGGAGACGACCCTGGAGGGGGTGGCCGCAAACATCAAGGAGCTGCTGAAGACCTACGAGGCGTCCGGGCAGCAGTATTACAACGGCATCCTGGCCCAGCGGACCGCCGCCGGCGAGATGGTCGCCATCGCCTCCGACATCGTGCAGACGATGAACGGGCTGCGGTCCGAGTTGTCCAACGACATGGCGGCGATCACGGCGCGGACCAACCTGCTGGCGATGGGCATGGCCGTCGGCGCCATCATCTTGGGTATCGTGCTGGCCGCGTTGATCACGCGCAGCATCGTCAAGCCGATCAACCGCATCATCGTCGGGCTGAACGAAGGCGCCGACCAGGTCAATGACGCCGCCGCGCAGGTGGCCATGGCCTCGCAGCAGCTCGCCGAGGGGGCCAGCGAACAGGCGTCGTCGCTGGAAGAGACCTCCAGCGCGCTGGAGGAGATGGCCGCCATGACGCGCACCAACGCCGAGAACGCCAAGCAGGCGAACGACCTGACCGGTCAGGCGCGGCAGGCGGCGCAGAACGGCGACCAGACGATGGAGCAGCTCAACGTCTCGATGTCCGGCATCAACGAGTCGTCCAGCCAGATCAGCAAAATCATCAAGGTCATCGAGGAGATCGCGTTCCAGACCAACCTGCTCGCCCTCAATGCGGCCGTCGAGGCGGCCCGCGCCGGCGAGCACGGCAAGGGCTTCGCCGTCGTGGCCGATGAGGTCCGCAACCTGGCCCAGCGGGCCGCCCAGGCGTCGCGCGAGATCACCGGGCTCATCGAAGACTCGGTCTCCAAGGCGCGCGAGGGCACGTCGGTGGCTGGCGAGGTCGGCAAGGCGCTCGGCGCCATCGTTGGCGACGTGGCCAAGGTGGCCGACCTGGTCAACGGCATCAGCCGGGCGTCGCAAGAACAGGCCCAGGGCGTCGAACAGGTGAACCTGGCCGTGTCGCAGATGGACAAGGTGACGCAACAGAACGCCGCCAGCGCCGAGGAGTCCGCCTCGGCCGCGGAAGAGCTCTCCGCCCAGGCCAACACCGTCAAGGCCATGGTGGACGAGCTGGCGAAGGTCATCAGCGGGGCCCGCGGGCATCAGCCCCCGTCCGGCACCCCGGTCCCCGAGCGCGGAACCAAGGCGCGGTCACAGACCGCGCGGCCGGCGGCTCACCCGAACAAGATCAACCTGCACTCTGCCGCGCCCGCGACCCACGCCGCGGCGCACACGGCGAAGTCGCCCGCCCCGGCCGAGCAGCCGGCCGCGCACCCGGCGGGCCAGGACGCCAGCCTCGAGCAGTTCTAGGATCGCGCCGCCCGGCCCCGGTCGGTGGAAGCCGACCGGGCCGCGGCGGCCCGGGGCCCGCGCGAGCGTGGTCTCCGTGTCCCACGAATAGACCTTGCCGAACCCCCCGTTTCCCAGGTCCCCGAGGCGGCGACCGGCCCTCCAGCCGGCGCCGCCCTGGCTTTGCGCGACGCCGGCCTCGGCGAGCACCTCGCGAATCGTCGGCCGCAACTCCGCGGTGTGGGTTCGCTCAACCGACAGCGAGCGCCAAGCCAGCATTTCGCCGCCACGGCCCAGCGCACGCTGCCGCGCCGCGTCGACGTTTCCACCGCGAGCACCACGTTATCGTTCACACGGGCATTCTAACGCCGTCGGTCTGCGAAGGGGTTGCGGGGGCGAGCTGTCGAAACGGAGCGCGGGGGCCGCGTCACGCGGACGCGGCCCCCGCGTCGTTGAGCGGACACCTCGGTTATCACTGTCGGATATAGAGCACGTAGTCGGTGCAGTGCTCGGGCCACGAGTTCGGCTGACTCGGACTCCACGTGCCGGGCCATGTGTCAACCATCAGATAGTACTCACCCGGCTGCAAGACGAGGTCGAGGTTCTCGCCGCCACCCGCAAACCAGCACGGCCCCGCCGGTGGGCAGGTGTCGGACAGCGCCAGACGCAGGCGCTCTTCGGTCGTTAACGTGATCCTCACGCGCACCGGCTGACCCGGCGGGATGATCAGCTTGTAGATCGTCTCTTCGCCGCCGTCGTACGGGGCCAGGCACGTATTGCCGTTGTACGCGTCGCCGCGGCCACAGGTCGAGTAGGTATGGTAGAACGACCAGGAGAAGTTAACGACAACCGGGTTCTCGCACGTCCCGCCGGGCTGGGTGGGACACGTGAACGACGACGAACAGCTCTGCGAGAAGAACCAATTGCCACCGAGAGCGTGGCATTCCTCCTGCCACATGTCGCCGACGCACTGCTCACCCAGGCAGCACGCGCCGCGCGGCGCCGCCGTCGATTCGATACGCAGCTCGAACGCCGGAATGTCCGCCGGCAGCAGCCACTTGTCGATCATCAGGTAGTACACGCCCGGCAGCAGCACGTTGTAGGCGGTCGCGTACGGATTGCCGCGCGTGTCACGCCGCACGACCACGCAGTCGCCCGTCGGGGGGCACTCCTTGCTCAACAGGAAGCCGGTGTACCGCGTGCCTTTCGGATCGAGCGTGATCCGGACGGAGATCGGCTCGGTGACCGTCAGTCGGTAGATGATGTCCTGGCCGCTGTCGAACCGGGTCAGGCACGTGTCCTCGTAGTCGTTGCCGCGGTCCGTCGTCGTGTTGTGGTCCACGTACGGCAGGTTGGCCGCGTTCAGCGTAACCTCCACGGCGTTGGCGCACGTGTTGCCCGGCGTCGGCGGCGGGCAGTTCACGGTCGCGCACGTCGTCCCGTCGCCCTGGTACACGCCGCCCTGCTGCCAGCACGCCGCGCCGCTCACCTCGACACAACTGCCGTTCGGCAAACAGCAGGCGCCGACACCGGTGGCCAGCTCGAGTTCGAACCGCAGCGGCGCCGTGCTACCGCCGTGCCAGCCCGCGTCACCAATCTGGAAGTAGTACGAGTGCCCCGCTGTCGCCGCGAAGACGACCTGCTCTTCATTGCCCGTCGCGCCGTCGTCATGGTCGGCGCAGTACCGGGCCCCCGGGCCGTAGCAGCTCTCATGGACGGCAAGCACCAGGTCGTGGTCCGGATCGCTCTGACCCCCGACCCAGACCGTGGCCAGGCCGTCCGCCGGCGACGTCCACACGAACCACGCGTCCCGCTGCATCGGCCCGCTCGGCGCGTACTTGTCGCACGGCGCCGCCGGCCCGTCCGCGGTCATCCCGCGATTGTCCAGGTCCACGCCGAACGGCACCGCCGCGATCGGCGTCGCGTGGGCGCAGTCTTCACCCGCGCGATCGGGGCACGGCGTGGCGCACGTCAGCGTCGCGTCCCACACGCCGCCGAGCGCGGCGCAGGCATACGCCGGCACGTCGGCACACTCGACCGGGTCGCCGTAGCAGCAGCGGCCCACGACCGGCGTACACGACGCGATGCGCAGCTCGAACCGCTCGATGCACGCCGGCTCGGCCCAGGTATCGACCATGACGTAGTACGTCCCGGTTTCCAGTCGCAGGCAGCCCGGCCCGTGCGGCGAGCCGTCGGGGCCGGTGCTGGTGGCAATGCAGTTCGGTCCCGGCGGAAGCGCGTCGGTGAGGAGCAAGCCCGTGTAACGCGTGCCCTTCGGATCGAGCGTGATCTCAACGTAGACGGGGCCGTTCGTGACGACGAGTTCGTACAGGATGTCTTCGCCGCTGTCGTAAGACCCGAGGCACGTGGTGTCGTGCGAATTACCGCGGCCGCAGGTCGTGTTGTCGTCCACAAAGGGCAGCTCGTTGGGAATCACGACGCGCAGGGCCGCACACTGTGCACACGTCGTGCCTTCGCCCAGCCATGTCCGGCCGCAATCGGTGCCGAGCAGCGGGATGAACGGATTGATGTCACCGAAGTCCACGTACCCGTCGCCGTTGGTGTCGCCGTTGTCCCGGAAGCAGTGAGGGTACTGCTGCACGTACACAGCGGGGTTGGCCAGGGCGAGGACGAAGGGGTTGATGTCGCGGTCGTCCACGCGCCCGTCGCAGTTCATGTCGCCGCGACAGCCCGTGCCGCTCTCGCACACGCCGCGGGAGGTGATGAAGCAGTGGCCGTTGTCCGCGCAGCAGGCGCCGCGGCCCTGGCCGCAGGGCGGCTCAAAGCTCGCGCACGTTCCAGGTGTGAAGCGGCCGGCGCAGTCTTCCAGGGCGACGTTCTCCTCGCACTGGCCGGTCACGTCGTTGCAGCACGCGCCGTACGCCGGCCCGCCGTCGGTCAGCAGGCACAGCGATAGATCGAACGGCCAGGAGGTGGCCCCGTACGGCGTGGGGTTGGTGACGGACCTGCCGTCGCCCTCACTGGAGCTCAGCCAGGCGAACCAGCAGGTCGCCGCGCCGCTGCCGACAATCGAAACCCACCCGCGCTGGAGCGCGCACGGCGGATCGAGTGTCGCCGCGTACTCGTAGACTTCCCACTGCGGGTAGCCGACGTAGCCGGCGTGGATCGCCGGAACGACGACGTTGTAACGGCACGCCTCGCGGCCCGGCCGCCCGCCCGCATCCTCGTAGAACGTAATCACGAATGCCTGCGGGTCTTCGTGGCACTCGCGCCAGCGGGAGAAGGGCTCTCCTGAGGCCCAGCTGAACACGAGACCACAACCCCAGAAGTGGATGCCGGTGATGCGCTCGCTCAGACCGAAGAAGTCCTCGTATTGGGCCCGGGGCCCCAGCAGGGTGCCCCCGGCGTCGGAGAATGGTAGCCACCAGAACTCCGCGTCCGGCCGCTGGCCGAAGATGGTCCCCACCGGCGGGCACTCCGCCGCCGGCAGGCTCTCGCGCAGTTCCAGCTCGTACGCCCCCGCCGCGTCGCCGTAGCCGTCGATCACCAGGTAGTACGTCACCCCGGCCGTCAGCGGCACGTTCCACAGGGCGGACACGTAACCCTGACCGGCGGCGGAGGTGCAGGCATCATCGTTGCAGGCGACCGGCTGGCCGGGGATCGGCGGACAGGTATCGTAGATGTATAGCTTGGTATCAAAGTCCGTCCACCCGTTGCACAGCAGGATGTCCACCGTGATGGGCATCGCCGGCGTGAAGCTGTACACAACGTCCGGGGCCCGCGCGCCGGCGTACGGGCACGCCTCGTCATAATCGTCCACATACCCCACGGTTGTTCCGCTGACTCGAATCGGCAGCGGACCACTCAGGACGGTGGCCGTGGCGCAATCCTCCCCGCCTTGCTGGGCCAGGGCGCCGCTGGCGGCGAGCACCAGGCCCGCCAGCCGCAGCGGCCACTGTCTGGCACGCTTATCTCTCACACGTTTCATGGGTGTTGTCCCCTTTCTCAAAGGCGTCCTCGCGGGACGCTGCACTACAGACTACTCAGTCCCGCCGGCGTTCATCTCATCACTCGCCAGCCCGTCTCCGGGCGGATTGCAGGTCTTGTTGAGACTCGACGGCAGCCCGGTCCCACTGCCTGTGTAGCGGACCATTTGAGTGGCGCCGAACTGCCTGATCCACTTCACGTTGATCGCTTCCCAACCTGGACCGCACCAGCCCCGCGTGTCGCGGTAGATGTAGTCCGCGTGGCCGTCCAGGTAGCCGCAACTGTGCTTACTGAACTCGCCGTGGTTTCCGACCGTCTGAATGAGGCGGTCCGTTCCGCCAAGGCCCCAGTCCATTGGCCCCTCCAGGTAGAACGTGAAGGTCTCAGCCTGCCCGGCTAGAACGTCCTGGATGAGCCGCTGGCCGCGCTGCTGCCAGTTGCCCGGGCCCTGCCACCAGGGGTTGGTGTTGCCCTGCCAGTTCAGGTCCGAGACCGCTTCGAGGTTCCATTGGAAACTCGTGCCGACGTCGTCGAACGTGCTGATGGGTGGTTCCAGGCCCGGGTAGTTGAAGCCACGCATGTATGAGAATCGGTCGGCCGGGCATTCCAGGGGTGGCACCGGCGTGCGCTTGACGATTTGGGTCCCCTGCATCACATCCGGCTCGACCTGGCCACCCAGCAGGTATGGGTTGAGCGGCCGGAACTTGGCGAGGCAGCCATAGAGCCCGTTCGAGTACTCCTTGAGCCAGTAGTCCGAGCTCGTCTTGCCGCCAAAGGACCACGTACACACGCCCTGCGTCGTCATCTGGCCGGTCGAGGTGATGGTGTAGAACGGAAACTCGTTGCCGTAGTCCTCCAGGTACATGCTCGTGGCCCGCATGGTCACCCACAGGTTCGACAGGCACTTGGCCACGCCGGCCTGCTGGTTCGCGTCGCGCACTATGGCCAGCAGCAGGGGCACGATTAGCGCCCCGGCCGCCGTCACGACGACCACGTCCGCCAGTGTCACCCCCCGCGCACAACGGACCCATTTGTGTCTCATGATCGCTCCTTTCTCAAAAACAGGGACCACACCCCCGGGGTTGCCACCCCTGCGTGGACTTATGCCCCGGCGGCCCGGACCCGGTCCGCACCGCGCAGAACCAGAGCCCGGGCTCTTCCATTCCTGGGCCCCGCCAAGTGTCGCGGCAAGGCCCGACGCTGCCCCCCCTATTCGTCCCCCGGCTCCACCGCCCGGTACACGGTCAACCCGGCTCCGTTTGCGTCGGAGAAACGGTCCACACGGTGATGCATTGGCACCCGCCGCGGCGACCCGCAGAGCTCGCGGACCCGCTCCGGCGTCGGACCGAAGTCCGGCCCCTGGTAAGCCAGGACCCAGTCCGCGTCCGGCGGCAACGGCCCCGTATCACGCCACAGCGGCTCCCGGCCGGTGTAGAGCACCAGGTAGTAGCGCAGGGTCTGGTCAAACTTCGGGCCGTCGGGCGGACCGTAGGTGCCGTACCTGGGGTTGACGACGGCGATCCGGTCGTCGGCGCGGAACTCGGCCGCCAACTCGCGGGCCACGCGCCGTATCTCCTTATCTTCGCGCGACTTGTACGGCACAAGCGGGTCCTTGACCATTCCGCCCAGCGGGATGACCAGGAGTACGACGCCGACGATCCCGCCGGCAACTTCGCGTGTGCGCGGCGCGGCGAGTCGCTCGATGAAGGCCGCCGCCCCGGTCCCCGCGAGGAGGCAGATCGCGGGCGCCAGGTGCATCGACACGCGGACGCTGCCCCCGTAAGGGTACTTGTGCAGCGCGGCGGCGGCGAGCGTCAGGACAAAGGGCGCCAGCAGCAGGAACACGACGGGGGGGCGTCGAGCCCGGACTAGGGTGAGGATGCCGGCCACGCAGGCGAGCGTCGTCAGCACGCTGCCGAAGCCGGGGCCGCCGACGGGGTGGGCGGCGAGTCGGCCGGTGTGGACGGTGACCAGCCACTTCAGCAGCGCCAGGGGATCGCTGAGCGGCGGGAACGAGTCGCGCCAGTAGTCCTCCAGCCACGTGCCGCCGGCCGCGGCCGAGTGCCGGGCGACGAACAGGACGTAGAACGCCGCAAAGCTCACTCCGACCGCGATGGTGTAGCCGGCCCACAGGCCCCACGCTTGTGGATTGCGGGCCCGGACGACGATCGGCAGCATGGCTAAGGATACGCCGCCGGCGACAAAGATTGCCGGATAGCTGAGCCAGAGTCCCATGCCGGCGATGAGAGTGGCCAACACCGGCGCGGCGGCGCGGTGCGGCGCCCGCAACCAGCGGAAGGTGGCCCACAGCAGCAACGTGCTCACCGCGAGGTCGCCGGCGTAGGGCTTGGCCTCGCAGGTGTGACGCACGAGATAGTACGACGCGGCGAAGATGCCGGTGGCGAGTGCCGCACCCCGGGCGGGCAGCTCGTCGTGGGCCAGGCGAGCAAACACGAGGAGAGCGCTGACTCCGGCCAACAGCGAGAACGCCCGCAACGCGTACTCCCCGCCGCCGAAGAGCTCGCAAAGAAAGCGCTGGACCCACAGAAACAACAGCGGGGCGATCTGCGCGTATTCCAGCGGCTGGAGCAACTCAAGATAGCCGCGGTGCAGAATGTTGATATTGAGGTAGGCTTCGTCGCCCCAGAATGGGAAGCCCAGTGCGTAGCGCAATCCGCGCCACGCCAGTCCCAACGCCAGAAAACCCAGCCACCAGGCGCGATCGGACCGCGCCGCACCGCCGGCCACGTCGAATCGGGGCCGGTGGAGAGCCGCGACGGTAAACATTCGGCGGAGTATGGCGGGCGCCGCGCGGGGGGTCAACGCGCCGGCGGTCGTGGCCCGGTCCGGCCCGGGGCCCAATCGGCCGGCGCCGTACCGCAGGGCCGCTCCGCCCCGGTCCGGCGTGCATTCAACCGCGACTCGTCATGTTAAGGCCCATTGCACGACGTTGGGCCAATCTGCCACTTCGCTTTCGGCGCTCCGGGATCTGCAGGCGCCATGTTAAGACCAATTGCACGATGTTGGGCCAATCTGCGCCCGATTGCTGCAAGCTTTTCACCGCCGGACGAACATCTCTGAACATCCGCATCCTAAAGTGCGCTGCGTCCTGAATCGGCGACCGCGGACTGCGACGGCAGTCGGTTGCCGAGTCCGAGGTGAGCGCGGCCGTGTGAGCTCGAGCTGTGCGGCGCTGCGCCGCCGCCCGGACGCGGTGCGCGGTCTGAAGGAAACGCGTATCAGCGCATCACGGCGCGGCCTGACACTGATGGGGCGTGCGCTCCTGATTTAGGCCAGATGGTCTGGTTGCGGGACCGTAGCCGCCCGCAGACAGGGATGGTGCGCGCCGACTTTGAAAAGGAGGACTCGAATCATGACGAAGACGAGAAGCGCACTGGCCGTTGCGGCGTGCTTGGTCGCTGTGTCGGCGACTTGGGCGGCGGATGGTTGGAGCACGCAGGTGTACGACGGCCCCGGCTGGGTCCGCTACGGGATGACGACCTACGGACTCAACTTGTCCAGCGCCCCCACGAATACGGGCGTCCAAGATCCCAACCTCGTGTACAATGTGGGTAATGCCTGGGGCGGATACAACTGGGTGAAAACTACAGCTGTAGACTCTGCCGCGGCCGGAACGGCCATTGCCACCGGGCAGAAAACGTACAATAACGCCATTAACTGGAGCGATTTCAATAGCGCCATCATGCCCACGATCGTGGAAAGCTTCCACGGGATGGGGCGGGCCACCGGGACGATTTCGACGGTGCAGTGGAGCCACGCCACCCCGGCCTGCTTCAGCAACGCCCATAACATCAGTCGCAACAACTACAGCGCCATTGCCAACCAGATGCTCAACGGCGTTGAGCTGGACGTCATCATGGGCTGCGGGAACCCGGACTTCGACAACAACGCCATGCCGGCCAACATGAATCCGCAATACGTCGGCGGCGCGGCGACCTGGTCGCAGCTCAAGGCCGGCACGCACCCCGGCGGCTGGCAGCTCGTCGAGACCAAGGCGGCCTTCGAGGCGCTCGCCAACGGCAATCCTACGGGGCGCATCCTGGGCACCGCCCAAGCGTACACTACCCTCCAGCAGGCGCGCAGCGCCAACGGGCAGGGCGGCGGCTACGGCAACCCCTCGGGCGATGCGTTCAACCAGAACGTGCCGACCCTGGCCACGATGACGCGTGGCGCGCTGAACGTGCTCGACAACAACCCCAACGGCTTCTTCCTGCACATCGAGGGCGGCGCGGTGGATTGGGCCAACCACGCCAACCAGGCCGGCCGCATGATCGAGGAACAGATGGACTTCAACCGCGCCGTGGAAGCCGTCGCGGACTGGGTAGACACCAACAGCAATTGGAACGAGACGTTGCTGCTGGTCACCGCTGACCACGAGTGCGGCCTGCTCTGGGGCCCCAACTCCGCCACCACCCCCTTCGAGCCCATCGTGGACAAGGGCTACGGCCAAGTCCCGGACATGGCCTACAACTCCGGAAATCACACGAACAGCATGGTGCCCGTGTATGCCAAGGGCAAAGGCGCCGAGCTGCTCGCCAGCCTCATCGACGGCAACGACCCCATCGCCGCCGCCGCCTGGCACTACAGCCACGGCTGGAACGGCGACTATGTGGACAACACGGACCTGTTCACTCTGTTGAGTGCGGGCGGCGCGAAGAACGTGATCATCATGATCAGCGATGGCGCCGGCCACAACACCTTCGACGCGACCAGCATGTACGAGGGCCGCTGGGTGCCCGAGCCGTCCTCGCTGCTGCTCTTGGCGGCCGGGCTGCTGCTGAGGCGGCGGACTGCACAGTAGTCTTGGGCAAGCTCCTCCTCCTTACTCCACCAATTGCCCAAACACGAGCGGGCCCCCCGGCCCGCTCGTTCCTTTCGTGCCGGGCATGCCCGCTTTGCCGCCCCCCGACAGCACGCACCGCCGAGGCGAGGGCAAACGCCGTGCGGGGTCAATGCGCCTCGCGGGCCAGCGGCGTCGGGAGGATCGGCGGCTTGTCGAAGTCACGGTCGATCTTGGCCAGGTCCAGCTCTTCAAAGAGCAGCGCCGGCACAGCCACCGTCTGACCCAGCAACCCGTAGCTCATGTTGCGAACAAACGGTGTGTCGCCCGCCGCCATGATGCGTTTGAACGCCTTGAAGTCGAGGCGGGCGATCTCGGCCCCGCGCACCAGTTCCTCGCGGCCGTCCGGGTAGACTTTGTACATCAGCAAGGGGTTCGTCGCGCCGCGGCCGCCGTCCCCCACCGCGCCCAGCGACGCGATGCGCACGCCGAACTCGAGGCCCTCGTCGACGACGACGTCCAGCAGCTCTTGTTTCAGGGCGTCCGCGTCGAGGCCCGGGTCGGCGGTGACCACGAGGCAGCCGATCCCGACCTGGGGCAGCCCCCAGCCGCCGCGGCCGTGGCCGTTGGATTGGCGAATTTCCTTGGAGGGGTTGCGGGACATGAGCAGCGTGAGGAGCCGCCCTTCCTCGACGAGCTTGACCGTTTGGGCGGGGACGCCCTGATCGTCGATGGCGTAGCATCCCAGCACGGGCTCGCCGGCCAGCGTCGCCAGCAACGGGTCGTCCACTACGTGCAGGAACCGCGGCAGGATGCGCTTGTTGAGCTTGTTGGCCAGGTCGTCGGGGTTGGTGCGCGAGCCCACCGGCCGCTGGCCGCCGGCGAACGCCGAGCCGAACTGCCGTTGGAAGACGCCGACGGCGGCGGGCGGGTCGAACAGGACCGGCCCGGTGTAGGACTCGAGGACGGGGGCGTTGCGCAGCGCGACCAACCGCTGCGCGAGGTCGCGGCAGCGTTGCACCAAGTCGTCGCGGGCGGGCAGCTCCTCCATCCGTAGCGCGGGGAGGTTGAGCGAGTCCGAGAGCTTCATACCGTCGTCGGCCTGCACGGTGGCGTTGACGCTGACCGTCCAGGCCGTGCTGCCCAGGCGCAGTCGCGTCCCTTCGCTGTTGACCATGTAACGGTTGGCCAGGACGGCGCTGACGGTGACGCTGGAATCCTGCACGTCGGGGAACTCACGGAACACACCCGACAGATCGATCGCCAGGGTCTCCAGGACGTCGGCGTCCAGCGTCAAGTCCAGACGGTCTTCCAGGTGTACGGCGGGCGCCTCGCGCGAGAAGTCCGGGGGCTTGTCCGTGATCACCTTGCTTTCCATGAACGCCTTCTTCTTGGCCAGTTGCTCGACCACGCCCTTGTAGTCGCGGTCGGCGGCCCACCAGATGGCTTGCCGCAGGCCGGTGTAATCGTCCTCGATCGGCACTACGACGTCGCCCATCCCGCCGCCGCCGAAGCCGCTGAAGTCCACGCCGCCCCCGCTGAAGTTGCTGTTGTCGAGGTCGTAGGACCCCACGCGCACATCCGTGTACAGGCCGCGCTGCCGCCCCGCGTTGCGACCGGTGGTCGCTCCCAGCTTGGCGCTGGCGCTGGCGTACGACACATCGGTCAGCCCGAACTCGATGAAGTACGGCGACTCCAGGCCGGGCAGCCGGAGCCCATCGAGGCTGCGGCCCAGCTCATCGACGAGGGCCCGCAGCACGACGTCACGCTCCATTTCACTCGCCACGTCGTCCTGGGCCCACGTCGCCGTCCAGACGGTCATCGTGACCAACGCCACCGCAAATAGGCACCGCATGAGTTCTTCTCCCGTGGGGGGCCGACGGCCCGCCGCTGTGTCCGCCGCCTACTTCTCTTCCTGCCCGATCGGGGCCTCGAGAATGGGGGGACGATTCTGGGCTTTCTGTTTCTTCTCGACCTCGATCTGCTCGACGAGGATGCTGGGACAGATGGCCGATACCGGCACGCCGCCCGACTCGGCCCCGCACGTGCCGTTGAACACGTCCGGATCGTCCCCGGTGGCGAGGATCTTCGAGAAACACGTCAGCGGCGTCCCGACCAGGTCCACGCCGCGCACCAACTGGTCCGGCCGCCCGTCCACATACACGCGATACACGAGGATGGGGACGACCTTGAACGCCTGCGGCAGCCAGCGCTGGGTCATGGTGAAGCCGCCGGAGATGTCCGCGAACAGCAGGCCGAACTCCTTGCCTTGCTTGCGGCATTCCTCGAGAAGCATGGCCCGGAGCTGCTCCAGCGGCACCTGTTTGGTGGATTCGATGATGGTGTTGCCCATGCGGGCGACGGGCCTGTTGCCGGGCTCGCGGCGCCCGTGGCCGTTGGATTGTGTGAAGCCGCGCGTGGGGGAGCGGGACATCAGGAACGTCTTGAGTACCCCCGCCTCGACGACGCGGGCGGGCTGCGCCGGGACGCATTCGTCATCAAACGGGTAGAAGCCGCTCAGGTCCTGCCCGCGGAACGTGCGCTGCGTGGGGTCGTCCACAACGTTGATGAATGTGGGCAGCACCTGTTGCCCAATCTTCTTGGCGAACGTCTGCCCTTCTTCGACGTCTTTCTGGCGGTGCCCCTCGATGCGGTGTCCGAAGATCTCATGGAAGAACACGCCCGCCGCCCGGTTCATCAGGATTGCCGGCCCGGTGTAGGGCTCGACGATCGGAGCGGAGCGCAACGCGAGGACTTCCGCGATGACCTGCTCGACGCCGCGGGCCACTTCGGCCTCGTCGGGCAGGCGCTCGGGGGACCCCGCGTCGAAGCTCTTGTATTGCCAAAGCTCCATGCCGTCGTCGGCCAGCGTGCCGGCCCCGACCGCGATCCGCCACTGACCCTGACCGAATTGGAGCCGATGGCCCTCCGACGTGATCGCCAGGCGGTTCGTCACGTTGCCCGTGATCGTGACGTGCGAGCTGTAGAGCAACGGCTCCCGGCGGAAACGCTCAGACAAACGCTTCACGAGCGCGAGGAGGGCCGCACGGTCCACCGGCTGCTCGACCCACGGAGCGATATGAACCACCGGCGCCTCGCGGGAGAAATCGTCCGACGGGTCTTCTTCCTCGACCTTCACCTTCAGGTTGGCCTTGACCTGCGCCAGCCGCCGCACCGCCGCCTTGAATTGCGCGTCCGTCGCCAGCCAGACGGCCTGCCGGGTGGCGACCGGGTCGTCGTTCAACGGAAGGCGCGAGCCGCCGCGGCCGGAGAAGTCCAACCCGCTGAAGGGGCTGCCGCGAATCTGCCGCGTGTTGTCGAGCGCGTAATCGCCGCAGCGCACCTCGACATCCAGCAGCCGCCGATGGTCGACCTGGTCCTGCGTTGCCGAGCCGAGGGTGGCCGCGATGGTCAGGTCGCGGATGTCGGCGACGGCGTACTGAATGAAATACGGCCGCGAACCGTCCGGCCCGGTCAGCTTCTCCAGCGACAGCTTCAACTCGCTGTCCAGGAGCGGCAGGAGCGGGTGCTCCTCGGCTGCCCAAGCGGCCGCCGACGCGAGTCCCACCGCCAGCAGCCCTGCGAATAGCGCCAGGCCCGTCATCCGCGATGCGCGACGTTGTTGTTGCATGGTCTTGACCTCGTGGGCTTTAGGGCTGCCGCCCGTGCCCGGTTGGACGATTCTAGTCGCGGGGGCGAGTGGCGAAAACCACCGCGCGGCGCTGCATTGGCCCGGGGCCGCGCGATATAATGGCCGACTGGGGCGGTTGGAACGGCACGGGACACGCATGTCATTTCTGGAAAGGAGCTTCCCCATGAGAACCGCACGATGGACCTTCGCACTTCTCACAGGTCTGCTGGGGACCGGCATCGCCATCGGCCAGAACGCCCAAGCCGTACACTGGGCGGACGCGGATGCGGCGATCCCAGGCGCCGCGACCGTCACGGAGCACATCGGTTGGCTCCCGCCGGCGAATCTCGACGTCGAAATCCCGCAGATGGCCGGTTTCCCCGTTCAGATGGGCTGCCAGTACAACTTCAAGCCCAACCGCGGGGTGGTGCTGGCCGACCTCGACGGCGACCGCAAGCTCGAGATCATCGCCGGCAGCACCGACAGCAAGTTGTATGCATGGGACTACCTGGGCAAACCGATGCCCGGCTTCCCCGTCACATTGAACAATTGGATTCAGAACCCGCCCAGCGTGGCCGACCTGGAGGGCGACGGCGACCTTGAGATCGTCGTGGCCACCCGGGGGATGACCGACGGCGGCCGCCTGTACGTCATTGACCACCTCGGCCGCGTCGTGCCACCGTTCCCCATCAGCGTCAACAACAACAACATGGGCGACAGCCCGACCCTGTACGACCTGGACGGCGATGGGCGGAAGGAGATCATCGTCGGCGAGCGCGCCCACCCCATCGGCTACCTGCACGTCTTTCGTCACGACGGCACCCAATGGGGCGGCTCGTGGCCGGCCCCCCTCGACCATGTGCCCACCGGCGCGGCCGCCGTGGGCGACATGAATCGTGACGGTGTGCCCGAGATCTTTTACACGTCGTACAACAGCATGTACGTGTTCGGCCTGGACGGGAAAGCCATGCCCGGCTGGCCGAAGCAGATCCCCAACGCCAACTTCAGCTACCAGTCGGCCGCCCTGGCCGACCTCGACGGCGACAAGGACCTGGAGATCGTCGTCGGGGCCCACAAGGACGCCGCCGGCTGCTACGTCTTCCACCACGACGGCACGCCGTTCCCCGGCTGGCCGCGGCTCGTCGGCACGTGGACCTACTGCCCGCCGACGGTGACCGACCTGGAGAACGATGGGCAGCTTGAGATCATCGACGGCCGCGCCGGCTACGGCCCCGGCAGCCCCAGTGCCTGCTTCTGGGTGTGGTCGGCCAACGGCGCTGTGCGGCCGGGGTTCCCGTACGTGTCACCGTACGGCGGCGGCAGCGAGGGGCCCCTCACCGTGGCCGACATTGACGGCGACGGCGTCAAGGAGATCTTCGCCGACAGCAACATCAAGGACGGCGTCGGCGGGTTCCTCTACGGCGTCAGCGCGTCGGGGCAGAACCTGCCCGGGTTCCCGCTGCGGCCCGCCGGCTTTACCTACATGAACGGCGCGACCATCGGCGACGTGGACGGCGACGGTGACTATGAACTGGCCGTCGTCTCTTACGAGGATTACGTCGTTTGGGTCAACCTCTACGACCTGCCGTATCCGTACGTCCGCACCGGCGGGGAGTGGAAGGTCTACCACGCCCGCAACCGCCGCGGCGGCCTCTTCTCCCGCTGGCTGCCGGGTGACCTGAATTGCGACGGCCAGGTGGACTTCGGCGACATCAACCCGTTTGTGTTGGCGTTGACCAATCCGGCGGGGTACGCAGCGGCGTTCCCCCACTGCGACCTCATGAACGGCGACATCAACGACGATGGGAAGGCCGACTTCGGCGACATCAACCC
This sequence comes from Planctomycetota bacterium, assembly GCA_040755725.1. GTDB lineage: Bacteria > Planctomycetota > Phycisphaerae > UBA1845 > Fen-1342 > JBFMAI01. The sequence goes on from JBFMAI010000040.1 coordinate 177,265, forward strand.
GTTTGTGCGGCTCTTGACCGGCCCGTAGCGGCCATGGGCCCGGCGCCCGGTGGCATCTCCGCGGTTGGTGGCATGTCCGCGGCCTTGGGCGGACATGCTCTGCTCGTGGGTTCGGGCAGGACCGCACAGACGCGGCCATGCCGCCGGCCGTACTGGTGTGCGCTGTTTTGACAGGCGGGATTAGGAGCGCGGCGGATTGACAATCGCGCGGCTGCCTTGAGCGGTCGCGTCGGACGGGACCACTGGGGCGGGGCCGGCTGCGGCCAGTGTCGCGCCCGGTCCGGGTACCACCACACTGCGCGGCCCGCCGGGCGCGCCCCGGCTTCCCGGCCGGTCGTGCTCGTGCCGGCTGAACCACATGCTGACGGCGGTCTGAAGCAGGATGCGGAGGTCCAGGCCGACGCTCCAGTTGCGGATGTAGTACATGTCGTGCTGGATGCGCTTGTGCAGCGACGTGTCGCCGCGCCAACCGTGGATTTGCGCGTACCCCGTCATCCCCGCCTTCATCTTGTGTCGCAGCATGTAGTTGGGGATCTGGTGCTTGAACTGCGCGATGAACTCCGGCCGCTCCGGCCGCGGCCCCACCAGCGACATGTGCCCCGCCAGCACATTGAACAGGTTGGGCAGTTCGTCCAGGCTGGTCCGCCGCAGCCAGGCCCCGATGCGCGTCCGCCGCGGATCGGCCGCTCGCGACCACACCGGCCCGTCGGCCTCGGCGTCGGCGCGCATGGTGCGGAACTTCAGCATGATGAACTCGCGGCCGTCCAGCCCCATGCGCCGCTGACGGTACAGTACCGGCCCCGGGCTGCTGAGCTTGACGAGCAGGGCGAGCACGGCCATCGGCGGCAAGGCGATGAGCAGGCACAAGCTGCCGACGGCGAGATCAAAGGCCCGCTTCACGAGCGCCGCGGAACCGTACAGCGGGGTTTGCCGCAGCGAGAGGATCGGCACGCCGTCGAGCTGCGTCACGTTCGGCCGCATGGCGAAGCCGGGGTCTACGTCCGGGACCAGCCGGACGTCGGCCATTGAGGTGGACAGGGCCGTCAGCACTTCGTCCAGCCGGTGGGCGTGGTGCGTGGGCAGCGCGACGAAGATGGCGTCCACCGGGTGTCGCTCGACGATCGCCTCCAGGTCGCGGAGTGGGCGCTGCACGGGCACGCCGCGGATCGCCCCCGGCCCGTCGCCGTCGTCCACGAAATACGCGACCTCGATCCCCGTCCAGGCGTTGCGTTGCAGGGCTTGGTGGACCCGCTGGGCCGCCCGACCGCTGCCCACGATCGCGGCATAGCGGCGGTTGAACCCGCGGCGGCGCAGCACGCGGGCCAGCCCACGCACGCTGAGCCGGAACAGGACGAAGAAGCCGGTGCCGCAGACGGCGTACGTGGCGATGAAACCGCGGGAAATCTTGTACGTGGCCGGCATCGCGTAGTCGATCAGCACCACGACGACGACTGCCACCACGAACGCCTTGAAGATGTCGCGGGCCTCGCGCCCCAGCCCCTCGCCGCGCCGCGGGCGGTATAGCCGCAGGCGGGCGAAGATCACCAGGTGGCCGAGCACGACCAGCGGCAGCATGGGGAGGAACTTGTCGGTCAGGGCGGGCACGCCCTTGGCCGGATCGACCGGGAGGTACCCGAAGCGGATCCAGTAGCTGGCCAGCCACGCCGCCGCCACGGCCAGCGCGTCCGCCACGACCAGCAGGCCCAGCACCAATTGGTTGTGCTGCTTGAGCATGTCAACCCATTATGGGCCGCCCCGGCGTGCGACGGAAGCGGCGGCCGGCGCGGGCCGGCAGCGCCTTTGACCAAGCACGGACACACCGCGCGCGTCGGCACCGGCCGTCGGCGTCGTTTCTATTACTGGCGGGCCGGTGCCTCACGACTCCCGAGGTCCGATAGCGCAGCCGGCGCCGCCCCCGAATGGAGGTAGCGCCGATGTCAACCAAACACTCAGTCTTGAACGTCGCCGCTTCGCTGGCGGCCTTGGTCGGCCCCCTCAGCCTCCGGGCCGAGCAACCCACCCCCGACGAAATGCGACGCGTCGCCGAGAACTGGCTCACCTACATGGTCGCCCAGCACGGCGACTGGGCCGGGGAGAAACAACCGCGGATTGTCGGCATTTCCGAACTGACCGCCGGCGACCGGCTGCTGGCCCGCTGCTACGCCGTCGTGCCGCAGGGCTACATCGTCGTCCCCGTGCTCAAGGAACTGCCGCCGGTGAAGGCCTGCTCGTCCACGAGCGACCTCGATGTCACGGCGACCGGCGGCTTCACGCAACTCCTGCGGGAAGTGCTCGACCAGCGGCTCACGCTGTACGCCGACACCTACGGCAGTCTGGACGCCGTGCAGCCGCCGAACGGCCCCGTGCTCTTCGACGCGGTCAACCGGGAAGAGTGGGCCCGGTACACGCAGCCAGCGGAGCAGTTCGCCCGGGAGATGAGCGGCGGCGCGATGGACCTGACCGAAGTCGGGCCGCTGTTGTGGACGTACTGGCACCAGCGGGCGCCGTTCAACAACAACTGCCCGTGGGGCGACGGCGACCGCTGCCTGGTCTGCTGCGTCGCCACCGCGACCTCGCAGATCATGGCGTTCCACCGCTGGCCGCCGGCCGGCGTCGGAAACCACACGGACAAGTGGGACAACGACGACTCATGTGACCTGAACAACCCCACTCCCGGTCAGGACCTCTACGCCGACTTCTCCGACCTCTACGACTGGGGAAACATCCCGGCGGCGTGCGCTCCCCCGATCAACTGCCAGCCGGCGGAGCAGGCGGCCGTCGCCGAGCTGTGCTACGAAGTCGGCGTGGCCCTCGACGTGGACTATGGGGCGTGCGCTTCGGGCACACAGACGTACTTCGCCCGCGACGCGCTGCCAAAGTACTTCCGCTACGACGCCGACACGATCGCCAAGAAGGACCGCCCGGACTACACACAGTCCCAGTGGTGGAGCCTTATCCAGAACGAGATCAACAACGACCGACCCGTCCTGTACCGCATATCCAAGCACGCGATCGTCTGCGACGGCTGGCGCGACACGGGCGGCACGAAACAGTATCACTACGACTACGGTTGGTACGACAATCACACCACGTGGTACACGCTCGACAACCTGTACTGCCCCTGGGCCGGGTGTGGCCTGAGCGCCGAGTACATGGTCCTGGGCATCCAACCGCGCAAGCCGAAGAATGACACGTGCGCCAACGCGGAGGCCGTCGGCAACGTGACCAACCTGGCCTATGAGACCAACTTCGCGACCAGCGACGGCAACACCACCTGCATGAACAGCCGCGACATCTGGTACGTCTACACGGCGACCTGCTCCGGCACCGCGAAGATCAGCCTGGCGGGTAGCTACTACGATACCGCCCTGGCCGTTTACCGCGGCGACAGTTGCAGTCCCCTCGGCAAGCGGCTGGCCTGCGTAAACTGGTATTGCCCCAACGGGGCCGAGTGCGGCATCTACGTCCTCAAAGACCACAAGTACCTGATTCAGGTCGGCGGGTATCAACAGTTCGACAAAGGCTGCGGCTTCCTGACCATCAGTTGCCAGGCCGGGCCGCCGCCGAATGACGACTGTGTCAACGCGGAGCCCGTGGGCCTGATCGACAACGAACCCTTCGACACCACCAACGCCACCAAGGACGTGTACGGCTCCGCGCTGACCGGCCCGAACATCTGGTATGACTTCACCCCCAACTTCAGCGGCGCCGCCAGCGTCAGCCTGTGCGGCAGCGCCTACGACACGGAGCTCGCGGTCTACAACGGCTGGCGTTGCAGCCCGCTGCCGCCGGTGAAGTGCACCAATGACGACTTTTGCAACAAGCAATCCGCCTGCAACGTCACCGTCGTTCAGGGCCGCTCGTACCTGATCGAGGTCGGCGGCGCCGGCGGCGTGACCGGCCAGGGCTACCTCAGCATCCGCAAGGGCTTTATTGCCGTTTGGGACGACGACTTCGACGACTACCCCGTGGGCGGGCTCAACGGACTGGGCGGTTGGGGAAGCTGGAACAACGACCCGCTCCACGGCCAATTCCAGGTCGTCACCGAGAACTCGCAGTCCGAGCCCAATGCGCTCGGTCTGACGCTTTTCGATAGCGCCGTGCAAGGCTTCCAGAACGTGACGGCGGGGCAATGGGTATTCACGACCTACCAGTTCATTCCACATGGCACGCAGGGCTCGGCCACGCGCTTCGGCTTGCTGAACATCTATGAGCCCGGCCGCGGGACGTTCAACTGGTCCACTCGGTTGCGCTTCGAGCCGCAGCAGGGACTCGTCGTCAGCGAGCCGGACGGCGGCCACGCTCCGCTCGCCCCCGGCGTCTGGGCCGAAATCCGCGTTGAAATGGACCTCGACAACGACCAGCAGTCGATTTACTACAACGGTCATCACCTCGTCACCAAGAGCTGGACGGCCGGCGGCGGCGGTGGCGGCATTCTGAACCTCGCCGCCGTCAACCTCGATGCCGCCGAAAGTCCGTACATGACGTACTACGACGACATGGTCCTCCACCCGCAGGTCGGCGCTTGCTGCGTGCCCGAGGGCACCTGCGTCGAGACGGAGGAGGTGGACTGCCTGGCGGCGGGCGGCCAGTGGCACGGCCTGGGCAGCTCGTGCGCCGCGGTGTCCTGCCCGCAGCCGCCGGGCGCCTGTTGCTTCGCCGGCCAGCCGTGCAAGGACCTTATCGTGGACGATTGCGCGCTGGCCGGTGGGACATGGCAGGGGCCGTACACCACCTGCGCCAATAACCCTTGTCCCGTCGAGCGGGCCGCCTGCTGCTTCCCCGATACCTGGTGCGAAGACCTCACCGAAGCTGAGTGCGTTGCCGCCGGCGGAGCTTGGCAGCCCGGTCAGATCTGTCAGACGGTCGAGTGCATGCGCGACTGCAATGGCAACAGCATTCCCGATTGGGAGGATCTCCTCAATTGCACCGGCGAGCCGTGGTGCAGGGACTGCAATGACAACAACATGATCGACGTCTGCGAAATCCCGCCGCTCGGCACGCTCAACGACTGCAACGGCAATGGCATTCCCGATGAGTGCGAGCCGACCAACCTGCCCTGGACCGAGGATTTCGACTCCTACGCCGCCGGCAGCGGCCTGCACGGCCAGGGCTGCTGGAAAGGCTGGGACAACGACCCGCAGTTCGACGCGCTCGTGACCGCGGCCCAGTCCCTCAGCCCCCCGAACGCCGTGGACATCCGCGGCGCGGCCGACCTGGTCCGTGAGTACTTCGGCGCGACCACCGGCCGCTGGACGTTCAAGACCCACGTCTTCATCCCGGCGGCCATGCACGAGAAGGCGTACTTCATTTTGCTGAACAAGTATCCGGCGTTCGAGAACCACGACTGGTCGCTCCAGGTGGAGTTCGACGGCCCGAGCAACCTGGTCCGGGACTACCCGCCCACGGCCTCGCTGCCGATGGTCCGCAACGCCTGGGTGCCGCTCCGCGTCGTGATCGACCTCGACGCCGACCAGCAGAAGGTCTACTACGGCCCGCAGCGGCTCGTGACCCTGAGCTGGACCGGCGGTGTGGCCCCGGGCGGCGCGCGGAACATCGCCGCCGTGGACTTGTATGCCAACAATTCCTCGTCGGTGTACTACGACGACTTCTCGCTGGAGCGCACGGTACGCGGCGACCTGAACTGCGACTATGCGGTGGACTTCGGCGACATCAACCCGTTTGTGTTGGCACTGACCAATCCGGCAGGCTACGGAAACGCGTTCCCCGGCTGCGACATCATGAACGGCGACATCAACGAGGACGGCCGCGTCGACTTCGGTGACATCAACCCCTTTGTCCGCCTCCTGACCGGTCCGTAATCGGACGGGTCGAAGGGGTGTCGTCGGCCGGTGGTGTTCCCCGCGCACCACCGGCCGCTTTCATGGACCAACCGGCTCCGTTCAACAGCCCATCCCCGAACCCCCCTCCCTGAGCGCAAGCAGGCTTCTAGGATAGCTGCCAAATGACCGTGCGCGAACATCCGGCGCGGGAAGGCGATCCCGGCGCGCCGGGACTACCCAGCCGCGGCTCAGCCCGGAAGGCGCGCCCTCCCCACAGGCGCCGCCGAATCGCGCACGCCGATCTCGTAAGCGCCGCGCGTCCGGGTCGCTGACCGCCGCATACGAAACCCACCACGCGAGGGGCGGGACGCCCGCCCCCGCGCCGTGCGGGGCTGTGTCAGGCGCTCTGCGTACGTTGCATCGCCGCGTCGATCAGCGGCTGGAGGGTGGCTTCGGAAAAGTCGAACCGCAGGCCGGCGGCCTCGAACAGCTCCGGCAGCGGGCGCGCGCCGCCCAGGGCCAGCCCGTGGCGGTACAGCGCGACGGCCTGGGCATAGTCGGCCAGCGAGTTCTTCCACACCTGGAGCGCCCCGAGCTGCGCGATGCCGTACTCGACGTAGTAGAACGGCACTTCGTAAATGTGCAGCTTCTTCTGCCAGCTCTGCCGGTCGTGCCGCTCCAGCCCGGAGAGGTCCACTTCCGGGGCGAACCGCTTTGTCAGCGTCTGCCAATGGTCCTTCCACGCTTCGATGCCGGCGTCGACGTGCGTGTACACAAAGTGCTGAAACGCGTCGATGCTCGCCATGAACGGAAAGAACGTGACGATCTTCTCAAAGAACCGCCGCGTCGCCCGCGGGGACTCGCCGCCGAAGAACTCGGTCGTGTGCGGCAGCGCGAGGCACTCCATGCCCATCGAGGCGACCTCGGAGAACTCGATGGGGGCGCTACGATAGGCGATGAACGGCTCGTTACGGCACGCCCACGTGTGAAACGCGTGCCCGCCCTCGTGCAGGAGCGTCCGCACGTCGGTCTCGGTGCCGACGGCGTTCATGAAGATGAACGGCTGGCGGCGCTCGGCAAACGTCGTTTGATAGCCGCCGGGGGCCTTCCCTTTGCGGCTGCCCAGGTCGAGCGAGCTGCGCTGCCGCAAGGTGTCGAAGATGCGGCCCAGCTCGGGGTCGATGCGGTGGAAGATGCGGCTGCAACCGGCGGAAAGCTGCTCGTCGGTCTCGAACGGCCGCAGCGGCGGGCGGCCCTCCGGGTCCACCGCCATGTCCCACGGCCGCAGCGTGGCGACGCCGAGCTTCTCCTGGCGGCGCCGGGCGAGTTCCCGCGCGGCGGGGACGCACACCCGCTCGATCGCGTCGTGAAAGGCGAGGCAGTCGCCGGGGGTGTAGTCGAAACGCTCAAAGGCCCGGAAAGCGTACTCGCGGAAGTCCTGGCAGCCGGCGTTCCGCGCGATCCGGTGTCGCAGGGCCACCATCTTCTCGAAGAGCCGGTCGAGTGCCGCGGCATCCTGGAGGAAGCGGTCGGCCCCGAGGCGCCACGTTTCCTCGCGGACCCTCCGGTCCGGCTCCTCGAGGTACCGGCCCAACTGCTGGAGCGTCAGCTCCTTTCCGTCGTACGGCACGGTCATAGCCCCCGTAATCGCCTGGTACTCGGTCTTGAGCTTCTGGTCCTCCGTCAGCAGAGGGATGTTCTCCTCCCGGTACAAGGCGATCGCGTTCCGCAGGCTCCGTTCGAGTACTTCGTACCGCTTTCGCGGCAACGGCAGCCGCTCGGCCGCTTCGACGAACTTCCGCCGCAGCTTGTCCTGCCACGGCTGGGCTTTCGGCTGGACGTTCTCCAGGAAGTACAGGTAGCGCTGTTGTCGCTCGGGGTCGTCGGTCTGACAGGTCATCGCGGTGTACCGCCGCGTCCCCTCCTCGTCGAAGCAGGCCTCCAGTTCGCTCCCGTCGATGAGCCACTGCTCCAGCTCCGCGACCGATTGGATCGGCCGCTCGACCAGCTCGCGGAAATACGGCTCGGCCGTCTCCCACGTGCCAAAATCGGCGGCGGCGGCGACGTAGCGACGAGGAAACTCCGGGGCGGCGGTTTCAGCACACATAATCAGACCTTTCCGGTTGGCAACGGCGGCGGGCGGCCGGCGGGCTCCGCGCCCCCCTCCCTTTCAGGTCGCCACGGGCGACTCGTCCGCCACGGCGGACGAGTCGGGCGCCGGGGTGACCGACTCGCCGTGGCGAGGAGGGGTTGGGGGAGGGTCAAGCCGCCCGTGCGGTGGCCCCTCTCCCGGCCCTCTCCCCGTCGGGAAGAGGGTGAAAAGACCGACTACTCCTTCTTCACGCCGAGATCGGCAGTGGTGAACAGGGCGGCGAAGCGGTAGCCGGCCTGCTCAATGGCCTCCCGGCCGCCTTCTTGCCGGTCAATAGTAACGACGACGCCGGTCACCGTCCCGCCCACGTCCTCGATCGTCCGGCACGCCTCGATGGCCTGGCCGCCGGAGGTACACACGTCTTCGACGAGCAGCACGCGTTCGCCGCGTTCCAACTGGCCCTCGATGAGCTTGCCCGTGCCGTAGCCGGCCTTCTTTGCGTTGCGCACGATGACGAAGGGTTTGCCGGTCTGCAACGACGTGGCGGCCGCCAGCGCGATCGCCCCCAACTCGGCGCCGGCGATGCGGTCGACTGCGGGCGTCACGAAGCGGGCGAAACGGACGCCGAGCTCACGGAGCAGTTCCGGCCGGGTCTCGAAGAGGTATTTGTCGAGGTAGTACTTGCTCTTGCGGCCGCTGCGGAGCGTGAAGTCGCCCTCGAGCAACGCGGCCGAGCGCAAGGCCTGGGCCAGTTCGGGATCGGTCATGGGTGGGTCTTCCTGCGAGGCTGTCGCCGCGCCCCGGGCGGGGAGGCACCGGGGTGCCGACGCGGCGCGGTCGCGCGGGGGGACGGCGGCGTTCCGTCGGATTCGGCCGCGGCCAGCAGCGCGGCGAACTGCGTCAGTCCCTCACGGCCGAAGCGCAGCACCAGCTCGAACAAGGTGCTCATGGTGGCGAGGAAATCCCGCAGGTCGTCCAGACGTCGGCGGTACGCTACCAGCTCGGCCGCCTCGTCCCCGGCGCCGCGCTCCTCCGCGACCAGCGCACGGCAGCGGTCGATGGTGCCGATCACCGGCTCGACCTCGCGCCGACGGCGTTCGCGCAGAATGGTCTCGAACATGTGCCACACGTCGGCGTCGGCCTGGAAGTACTCCTTGCGGTCGCCGAAGTGGTGGACGCGTTGCACCAAGCCCCAGTCCACCAGGGCCCGCAAATTCATGCTGGCGTTGCCGCGGGAGACGTGCAGCTCGCTCATCACGTCGTCGGTGCACAAGGGCCGCCCGGCGACGAACAGCAGGGCGTGAATCTCGGCCATCGTCCGACTGATGCCCCAATAGCCGCCCATCTCGCCCCAGCGGCGGACCAGCAGACGCTTCGATTCCGTTAGCGCGTCACTCATGGTGGTGCGAACAAAAGTTTCAGAACCGCCTAAAAGGATAGACCCCCCGGCGCGTTTTTCAAGCGGCCCACGCGGCGCCGGACGCTTCAATTCCCGCCCGCCCGCCGCGGTGGCAGGTCGTTGGTGTCCAAGCGCGGCAGCGCGAGCGGATCGTGCCGCGCAAGGTCGGCGACGGCCGTCGCGGTGGTTAGGCCTACGACGCCCCCGTGAGCGTGCACTTGCGCGCGCAGGTCGGCGGTGTGGGCCCCGTAGGGGTAGGCGATGACCCAGCGATCGGCAGGCGCCCCGATGCGGACCAGGAACTCCAGCCCCTCCTCAACCTCGCGGGCCTGCTCCGCGGCCGGCAGCGCGTCCAGCCAGCGGTGTGTCGCGCCGTGGTGGCCGATGTACATGCCGGCGGCGTGCATCCGCCGCAGGTCGTCGCACGAGACGTACAGCTCCCGCGCGAAGGCCGCCTCGTCGTCCGTGACGTACCGCCGAAACAAAGCCCCCGTCAGCTCCGCGCGCAGCGCCTCGGGCAACTCACGCTGGAGCAGCCGCTTCACGAAGATGACCTCCGGCGGATCGAAGCGGCTCGCGACGGCCAGGCGCCGCCAGTATTCTTTCGTGGGGGGCAAGTCGTATGCGCGGCGGCGCTCGTCGAGCATGGCGCAGAGCCACTGCACGAGCTCGTCGATCGGCACTCCGGTCGCCAGCACAAAGTGGAGCTTGTGGACGTCCAGCACCTGCTCGCGGAGGACCGGGCGCGACGACGGAAAGAAGCTCCCCTGCCAGCCGCGCTCGATCAGGCGCGGCAGAACGTACGTGAGATGCTCGCGGAAGCCGTCATCGAACGTCAGCAGGGCCGCGTTGGCCGGCAGTCGCCCGGGCGGGTCGAGCACGGCCTCGATCACCGCCTCCACGCCGACCACGCGGTGGTGGCGCGCGAGGTGGTCGAGCTGCGCGTCAAACTCGGCGGTAGCCAGCGACTTCAGGCTGGGGTAGCGGGTGCCCGCCGGGTCGCGCACGTAGTGGTACATCACAACCGTCAGCATCCGCGGCTCCGCGGCGGCTCACTCGGCGGCGGCCGGCGACCAGACGTGCGGCCGATCCATGCCGGCGTCGGATTTCACCAGATAGACATCCCGCGGGTCAAGCGCCGGACCGTTGCCGACCCTCGGCGGCGAGCGAAGCACATAGTTGATCGGGCCGACGTTGTAACGCAACGGGGCAAACAGAGGCGGCACGGCGGCGAACACCGGCGCCGCGGCCGCGTTCTGCGGCGCGAAACCGAGCCATTCCAACAGCCCGGCCAGCCGCGGGCTGCTGTGCTGGAAGTCCGCCAGGACGCAGCCGGCTTCGATCGCCCACATGAGCACGCCCGCCAGCAGTTCCGCGAAGGGGCCGTCCGCCCCGCCGTCCCACGTTTCGGGCCGGGCCGGCAGCAATTCGATGAGCCGCAGCACTTTCAGGCCGTGTACGACCGGGTTGTCGGGACTGACGATCGCCTCCACGCGCGCCACCACCACGCCGGGGCCGGCCAGCGTACCAAAGAACAGGTACTCGTAAACAGGGCAGCGCAGGTACCGCCATGTCCAGAACTCGGCCGTGCGATGCAACCCGAAGCGCAACCATTGCGCTGTCGAGCGAAGGTGGAGTTCCGCCAGGGCGGCGGGATCAGGGCGTGGCATCGGCTCGACCGCGGCCGCCGGGGCCTCCAGCAACCGGGCGTGGGCGTCGACCAGCGGACGCACGAATGCGGCCGTGTGCCGCGCCGGCGGCGCCGCGACCGCGACGCTCACGGCGGGGGGCGTCGCCGTCGTGTTGGTTGCGGAACCAGTTTCGGGAGCGAACGCGATCAGGCGCTGGCAGCCGTCCATCCGCAACGGGACGACCCAGCGGTACAGACGGTCGCCGTGGTGGTACCCGCGCCGCGTGTAGTACTGGACCACCTTGGGGTTGACGCCCAGCGAGCAGCACGCGGAGAAGCGGTCTTCGAGGGCCTTCATCAGGAGCAGGCCCAAACCGCGGTTCTGGATCTGCGGATCAACGATCCAGACGTCGAACGCCACGCCGGGAGCGACTTCGTCCCCGCACCGGTACAAGCCGGGGATGCCGCCGAGGAAGCCGACTACTTTTCGGTCGTCCACGGCGACCTGGGAGACGGGTTGACCCGGTCCGCCGAAGCCGGTGAATTGCCAGCGGAAGACCTCGAGGTCGGTCAAGGGGTGGTTAGGTCGCCAGTGGGCGCGCAAAAAGGACCGCACGTCACCCCAGTCGGCAGGCTGGTAGTCACGCAGCTCCATCGCGGGCCTCGTGGACGACACCGAGAAGGCCGCGCCGCGGGAAGGCGCGGCCACGACGGCTAACGGCGCTATCGGCAGGGCCGGTGTGGCGGTTCCGCCAACCCCGGCACGTACCGGGGCGGCCACGCTCTGTCGCCCGAACGGGCGGGCACGGCGACAAGGCGACCTCAGGCAGACACCTGATGCGAGCGCGGCGCGGAAGCCCGCCAACGTGTGACCGGGAGGCGGGTTTGTGGAACGCGCTGCGGCGAAGTCCCGCCCATCGGAGCGCCCGGTGCATGGGAGCGTCGCCGTGCTGCTCGTCCTCGGCGCGCTCCTGCACGCCGGGCAGGAGTCACGCCGCCGCGGCCTCGACCCCCACGCTCACGCCGTCCATCCAACGCAGCAGCCCCCGGGGCACGACGCAGCGGGAGTAGACGTCCAGGAAGCTCAGCAGGTAGTAGTTTCGCCGGCCGACCTTCACATAGCGCAGGTCCGTCTGCCACTGCTCGTCCGGACGCGTCGGTACCGCGCGCCGTCGATGAGCAGCAGGCCCAGATCACGTCCAGGGCCATCCTGTACCTCGGGTGTCAGTGGCAGACCAGGTTGGCCTCCCGCAGCACCCGGTACACACTCGCGGCCCTCACGCCGACCACGTTCTCATCCGGCATTTTCCAGGCCAATTCGCGATGCCGCACCTCGGGATGCGCCAACCCACAGTCCACGATACGTTGCCGTTCGTGGGGGGCACGGGGGCGGCTTGCGCACGCAGGGCGTCCGCAGCACCCCACACGGCGCACGCGCCCTTTCCATCAACGTCACAGTCTTTCCGCCGCCACTGAGGAAGTATACGGGGCAGCTTGTCCCACAGAATCCATTCACGCCCCGGTCGTTATCGGACCATCAGGCTCCCCAGAGGCAGACTTGCGCGCGACCGGTTGGCAATCAACGCGAGGGGGGGACCGCGAGGACAGTGCGCCCACCGGCCAAGCCGTCACCAAAGGCCTCCGACCGCTGCTGCATCACCAGTGGGTGCGTCAACCACGCCCACCACGTGGGCAGGTCGTCCGTGGCGGCAGGGCGCCGCAGGCGCCCGGCTGGCCGATCCGCCAGCAGACGACTTCCGCCGCACAGCCAGTAGCCCTCGTCGTCGCCGCCGCACCACTCCCATAGGCCGCCGAACAATTCGCGGGCGGCTGTTGTGTTGCGCAGGCGCAGCGCGGCGAGGAACCACTCGTCACGGGTCGGCAGCCTCCGGCCACGCCGAGCCGCCTCGGCGGCGGCGGCCTGGGGCGTGTCGGCGGCGTATTCGTCGGCGTCCACATAGAACAAATGCCAACCGCGGTTGGCCGGCTGCCGAACCAACTCGTGGAGCGGCTGGTCGGGTTGCAGGCGGTCGCCGAGCGCCGCCAGTTCGCCCCACAGCGTGTCGGTCGGACTGAGTGACACTAGGACCAGTTCGCGTCCTGTCGCGTCGCGGAGCAACGCTGGATAGCCCGTCGCCGGGTCCAGCCCCCCGGCCGCTGCGTAACGCTGGGCCGTCAACGCGTTCTCAACTTGTGTCCACGGCGGCGGAACGGCCGCGAGCGTCTGGCGAAGCTGAGCCACCTGCGGAGATCCGTCTACAAGGGGCAAGCTGACGACCTCGTCCACTCCCGCCGCAACCTCGTGCGCGAGCCGCAGTTCACCGCGAGTGAGATGATCTGCGACGGTCTGCGCGACCCGCGCCACGGCGTCCGCGAGCGCTGCGCCCGCCGCCGCGCTCAGGCCATTGAGCGCGGCAGCGTTCTCGGCGGCGGGGGTCCACGTGTCGTCCGTCGCGCGCCGCAACACGAACGCTTGCTCCAGCGGCCCCCCGTTCGCCTTGAGGTTGGCCCGCAGCGTCACCCGCGCTGTGTCCTCGTCGTCGAACTGCGGAGCGGCAAGCGCAGCCGCCCCGTCCACGGCGAACGCCAGCGCCGCGATCGCCGCCGCCGCGTCCCCCGGCACCAGCGCAGGCAGCGCGTCAGCGGCAGCGATCGGGCCGGGCAGGTCGGTTCCCGACTGCGACCGCCACCACGTCCGCAAGCTGGTCAGCGCGTCCGTCCGGGGCGGGGGCGCGACGACCGGCTCGGGCTCCCCGTTAAGCCCCGCGGTCGACGGTTCTACCGGCGGCTCCGACCCCGTGGTGTTGGGCGGCTCACCCGTTGACGGCGGCGTATCCGGTTCCGGGATGGGCGACGTCTGGCCGCCGCCACTGACCGGAGCCACCGGCGTCTGACCACCCGAAGCCGACGGCGTGTCCGTCGGTGTGGGCGCGGCAGCCGGTGCCCCGCGTCCCCCGAGGCCGAGATAGAGCCCGATGGCGACGACAACCACGCTTGCTGCCGCCACGCCGTACATCACACCCTTGGGCCGGCGTCGCGCTCCCGTCTCGGGCTTCGGCCGCGGCGTCTCGGGAGCGGCCGCCTTCGGTCGCGGTCGCTCCGCCGCGCGCGGCGGCGGCACACCCGCCTTCGGGGGCGGCTCCGCCGGACCTGGCTGGGGGGTCGGCTCGGCCGGCGGCGGGGCCCTGGCGGGTGCTTCGGTCGGCGGCGGGGCGGCGAGGGCGGCCACGGTGGCCTGCCAGTCGGCCAAGTCAAAGGCGAGCCGCTTGATATCCCAGGCTCCCGTGAGCGTCACCGGCTCGCCGCTCTTGGGTCGAATCTCAAACGTCAGATCATTGACGGGGGCCTTGATGCGGCCGGGCGCGACCAGCTTGGCCTTGGGTGCCGCCGCGCGTACGGCGTCCTTCAGCCGCGATTCCCAGTCCTTGCGCGACTCCTCCTGCACGCGGACAACCAGCCGCGCCAGCCGCGTTTCGATTTGCCGAAAGTCGGCGTCGGGAGCGACTTGACCCGCCTGCTCGGTCGTGACCCGGCCCTCCGCCAGCGTTTCCGCCGTCCCCGGTTCGCCCAGGCGGATCGTCACCTTGGCATTGAACGCCAGGGAACGCGGCCAGGCGTCGCCGGCGGCAGAGGGGGCCGCGGCGAAATCGAACGTGACATGCGGCTCATAGGCGCGCAGGAGAGGACTCGCCGCCAGCACGGCCGCCCACGCCGCCCGGCGGCTGAACGTCGTGGCCAGTTCGATCGCTTGGTGGCGGCAGCGCGCTGGGTCCGCCGGCTGCCACCGCAACGCCGCGTCGTCCCAGCGGAGCGCGACGGCGAGCACGCCCTCACTCTGGCCTGGCCCCAATAGTGCGATATGGATGTCGGTCTGTCGATGCGGGGGTTTGAGGTCGGCGGCGACGGCCGCCTGTCGAAAGAGGCCGGCACGACACTCGCGTTCGAAGGCCGCCAGCCGGGCTTCCTGAAGACGCCCTACTTGGGCCGCCAGGTCCTTCGTCAGCGCTTCCCGCCATTCCTTGAGGCCGCGCGTGATCTGCGGCTCGTCGCCCCGGAGCCGGAAATGCAGCTCGCCCCGGATCGGCGCCGACGCTTGATCCGAGCCGCGCCCCGCCTGATCCGGGCCGCGACCGTGAGGGAGTGGTTCTTCTGACGCATGGCCGCTCTTCGTCGGCCCGCTGCCCGTCGCCCGCAAGGCAGCCCGCACCGGCGCGTGACCGTCGGCGTCCGCCTCCGACCCCCAAATGACGTTCTCGACCACGACTTCGACGTGGCTTGGCCGCAGCAGTCCTGCCAGTTGCTCCCGGACCACCGCCTCAACCGCCTCGGTCGCCAGCCGCGCCAGCGCCGCGTCGATCGCCTCCAGGTTCGCGGCCACCTTGTCGCCGAGCTGCGCGCGGCACGCTTCGGCCAGCCGATCCGCCTCTTCGTGGGCCCCGGGCGGCCAGTGCTCGACCTTCGGCGGCATGGCCAGCAAGTCGAGCACGCCCACCCACTGCCGCTCGGCCGACAACGCCCGCGCCCGTTCGAGCCACCCGCGGACCTCGCTGTGCTGACTGGCGATCCGCCGGCGCTCGCGCTCCTGCTCGTCGAGGTGCTTCCGGTAAGCCGCCTCGATGACGTGAACAGCGTCATGCACTTCCGGGGGCCAGTGTCGCTCCGGCGGACGGGCGTCGAGGCGGCGGCCGACGGCGGCCCAGTCCTTCGCCTTGAAGTCCGCCTCGAGGTCGCTGAGCCACTCGCGGGCCTCCTGCCGTGCCAGCCCCGCGGTTACCTGGGCCGTCAACGGTTCGAGTTCACGCTGCACGGGCTCCGGCCAATGTTCCAGCGTCGGCCGCGCGGCCAGCAGCTTGCGGGCGGCGTCCCATTGCGCGTCCTGGACCGCGCTGCGCAGGCGCTCGAACCACTTCTGGGCGGTGCGGTGCTGCTCCGCGATGGCGGCCTGCCGGGTGGCCTCGGCCAGCCGATCGCGGACTTGCTGCGCCAGTGCATCGGCGCGGGCTGAGAGGTCGGCGGGCCACTCTTCGACAGGAGGGCGGTCCTTCAGCGCGGCTTCCAGTTCGCGCCACGCGCCCGCGTCGCGCAGCGCTTCGAGTTGCGCCACCCACCGCCGGGCCTTGATGGTGCCGATGTCGGCCGCCTGGGGCGCGAAAGACTTCAGCCGGCGCAGGAGCTCGCCCACCGACGGTCGCTCGCTCGGCAGCCGCGCGACCATCGCGGCCACCAGGCCACACCAGGCCTTGATGTCGCCGCGGTCGCTCCGTGCCAGGTCTTCGCGGCCTAGCGGCACCGGGACGCCGAAGCTCATCATCTGGGCCATGTCCACCACGCGGTGGGCGTCGGGCTCGTAGAAGAGGTAGGGGTGCCGATGTTCGGCGAGCAGCCGCAGGAGAAAGCCGGCCGCGATGACGTCGGAGCCGGCTTCGAACGTCGTCAGCGTGCCTTGGCCGTACTTGTCGGGGTCAACGAACGCGCACAGGCGGTCATCGCGGTCAATGACATCCCCTGGCACGATCTCCCACACCCCGCTCGCCGCGGGGTGTTCCGCCGCCCCCGGACCGGCCGCGAGGTTAACGTAGCCGTCGGCCCCGAACACCTTAGCGACGGCGGGGGCGAAGCCGAAGTCCGTCAGTTTGATCAACCCGTCGCCGCCGATGAGCAGGACACCGGGGCACAGGCCCCCGTGTACGGTCGGCCGCACGCCTCCACTGGGTGCGTGGGCCGCCGCGAGCGCATCCAGCAGGGCCGCCGTGACGGTGACGAGTTGGTCCCACGGGGCCGGCGGCTGTCCGGTGTCGAAAAGCTCGCGCGGCGTCCAGGGCGTCGCGGGCTCATGGGGAACGAACAGGGCGTCCCCCTGCGCTTGGAGCGGGCCGGTGAATTGCAGGATGTACGGGGACTTGGCCGCGAGGCGGCCTTGGAGGCTGACGGCGTCCGCCAGGGCCTGCTGAAGTTCGGCCCATTGGGCAGCGGTCGCCTGCGGGGGCCGCAAGATGGCACGTTGGGTTTCGTCGGGCATCAGTCTCGACACCGGCCTGGGGGCGGCGGCTGCGGACGGACAGCCTGGCGCGCCCGCGGTCCTCGGCAGCGGGCAACCGGCTATCATCTCCGGGCAGCGCGGGATCGGCCGCCGGCGGCGGGGCCGCCGTCAGGAGTGTATCGCGCCCGGTGAGGAACGTAGAGGGCGCGGTGCGAAACCGTCGTATGACCGACGGCCCGGGACGCGGCGACGAAGCGGGCTTGACGCTGGGGTGACGGCTGCGGTAGGTTGGCCGCCGGTGCGTGTTTGGTTGGTCGGGGCCCGTTGCGTTTTTGCCTGGGCCGACGGGTCTTGGAACAGTTGGGCCGAGGAGTGTAAATCATGGTCAGATCGGGGCGTTGGTATCGTTGGGTTCTGCTATTGGGCGCGGCCGGCGTGCTGGGTCAGGCCGGCGCGTGCTCGTTGAACAACCCGCAATTTGTCAATCAGTTTGTGTTGCCGCAGTTCGCCAGCGTGTTCGCCGACTCGCTGTTCTTCCTCCTGGACAACGCGCTGGTGCGTTTGACCACCTAATCGAAGTGGGAACCAAGCGATGAGAATCTGGAAACGACTTCGGTGGCTGCTGGGCGGGGCCGGGCTCCTGGCGCTGGGCGGCTGCGTGACCGGCCAGCAACTGATGGACTTCACCCGCACCGAGTTTGCCCGCGTCATCGCCGACTCGCTCGGCCGCGCGCTCCAGGTGTATATCCAGGCGACGACGTAGCCGCAGGGCCGCCGGGCCACGGGGCGCCGGCACCGACCGGACGCCGGGGTGGTCTCGGCCTGACCCGGGCCGTCGGCAAGAGACCGAACGACGGGCGTGCAAAATGCCCCTTTCCATGTTCAGGGTCCAACGGATGAACGCCTACTACATTTTGATGAGTGTGGCGGTAACGGCGGTCTTGGCCATGGCGGCAGCGGCGGCGGGTCAAGACCAGCCGCCCAAGATGACCGACGCGGCGGCGGCCTCGGCACAGCCCCTGGTCGAACTCAATCGCGCGATCCAGTCCTATTTGTCCGGCGATCAGGACGCGGCGGAAGCCCTCTTCGGCCAGTTACTATCGACCGACCCGCAAGGCGCCTACCGCGCCGCTTGCCACTACTACCTTGGCCTGATCGGTTTGGATCGTGGTCTGCGGTTCGTGGACGAAGCAAAGCGACTCGCCGAGAGCGGCGCGTCCAACGCGTGGGACCGGGCCCTGGCCGCTCGGGGGGAGTTTGAGCGGGCCCAGGCCCACTTCGAGCAGGTCGTGCGGGAGGCCGATGCCACGGTGGAGATGATCAACGCCGCCCTGCTGCTGGGGATTTCACAGCTCGCCAGCGACTACCCGGGGCCCGACCCGCTGGACAAGGAGGCGGCGTTTCGGCTGGCCCGCCGGGCCGAGGACACGCTCCAGCGGTACGTCAGCCAGACCGACGCCGGTCGACAGGACCGCAACGGTCACTTCTACCTGGCGGTGGCGCGCTACCGGCTGGCGGACGAGTATCGCAAGCAGGCGGGCCGGGGGCGGGAGTATGGGGAGTGCCTGGCCTCCGCCCGACAGAACCTTGAGCGGGCCGCGACACTGGCCGCCGCCGATCACGCGGCCGGTCGGCTGGCGGCGGACGAGCACGCCCGATTTCAGACCGTGCTCACCTACTACCACGGCTTGTTGGCGGTGGTGGAGCGGGATTACCACGACGCCCGGCGGCAGTTCGGTGACGTGACGCGGCAGGCCGCCGGCACCGACCTGGCCAAGAACGCCCAGGTGATTATTGAAACGCTGGACGAGGTCGAGACCGCGGCGCCGCTGCCCATCCAACTGCCGGTGCCGCGGCCGATCGGGCCGTGGGAATTCGAGGGGCGGCTGCGGCTGGGCAACTGGTACGACTCAAACGTGATCCTGCTCGGCAAGGAGACGACGCTGCCGCGCGGGTTCAAGCGCAAGGACGACTACCAATACGGCGTTTCGGCGGATTTCAACATCAGCCGGTACATCCCCCGGAGCGAAGCACCGTGGATCGGGGAGAGCCTGACCGTCGGCGTGGGCGGCGGCACGTCGCACGTGTGGCAGCCCAACATCCCGCAGTTCGACGTCAATCGCTACGCGGGCCGGGCGTATCTCAACTGGCAACCCCTGACCGACCTGTACCTCGGCCTGCAATACGAAGGGTCGTACACCCAACTCGGTCACGACCCGTTCATCGCCAGTCACCGGTTGACCCCCGTCGTATCGAAGATCTGGCGGCTGGCGTCGTCCGATCCCGGGGGCCGGGAGCTCGGGCGCACCGACGTATATTACTCGCACGACGACCGCAGCTACCTGGACCGGATCACGAGCTTCCAGCTCAACCGGGACGGGACTTACCAGGCCGTCGGGACGCAGCAGACGTTCAATCTCGTGCAGGCCAAGGACCTGCCCTACATGAGCGACTACCTGGCCAGGCACGAGAAGGCCCGGCGGCTGTTCGGCTCCGACTGGCTGAAGTTCTATCTCGGTTACGAGTACCGCGACGAGCGGACGGTGGGAACTGAGTTCGATCTGCGCGGCCACTCCGTCTTGTGGGGGTTCGACGTCCCGCTACCGTACCGGCTGGCCTTCGAGCTGGACGGCGAGTTCGGCTGGGGCGACTACACCGGCGCGAGCGTCTTCGACTTCGAACGCAAGGAGCGGGCCGACTTCGTGCAACGCTACAACTTCGGCCTCACCTACACCATCGTCGCCCGCGGCGAGAACGAGAACATGCGGACTTTGGCCGTCAAACTGCGCGGCGGCGTCGAGATGACCTTCCAGAACTCCAACATCTGGAACCGCCTGGGCGAGGACATCTACGAGTATGACCGGGCGATCTACGGCGTCCAGCTCGAAGTGGACTTCTGACGTTGATGACGACCCGGCGGAAGCCGGTTTTCCGGAGAGATGCGGACATGAAGGGCAAATCACGAATCCGACTGGCCACGCTGGTGGTGCTGACGATTCTGCCGGCGGGCCTCCTGGCGCAGGACCTGTTCTCGGTCACGGGGCTGTCACGGGCCGGGGCCGCGACCTGGGCGGCGGCCGACGGGGCTGCCAGCGAGCTCGCCGTGGGGCAGCCTGTGGGCCCCGGGCGGCTAGCGGTCGCGCCAGATGCGCAGGTGATGCTCTACGAGCCTTCCGGGGCCGTACTCGTCGTGCTGGGTCCCGCGGACCTGACGGTCGAGCGCGACGCCATGCAGGACGAGATTCTCCTGCAATTGCGCGCGGGAAAGCTGGCCTGCGCGTCGGACCGGCCGGCCGGCAGTGGCCGGGCCCTCCTGCTCAGCGTCGTGCTGACTGAGCAGCCGCCGTTGGACGTCGAGTTCCTCGTCGGCCCGGGACAGACGTTCGTAGTAAGCGATTCCCAGCGTGTGGCGGTCGGTTATCTGGGCGACCCCGCGGCGGGTGGGCTGGCCGTGAGCGTCGGGTCGTCGTCCCTCGCCCTGACGACGGGCCAGTTGCTGGCGGTGGAGCGCACGGGGCAATCGCAGGTAGCTTCGTTGGGCGACTGGTTGGTGGAACAGGGGTTTGACCGGGCCTGGGGCCGCGACCTGGGGGTCCGTTCGGCCCAGGTCGCCCGCCACGATGTCGAGTCCAACCTGTTCCAGACGATCATCTCGTGGGACCGCTATGCCGGGGCGGCGTATGTCGCGGCGCAGATTCGTCCGGCCCCCCCCAGCTTTGAAATCCGTCAGACCGTGCAGACGGTGACCACCGTGACGCGGCCGACCGGGCGCGGCGGGGCGGTCCAGACGGAGCCGACCGCCGGCGCGAACGAGGTGCCCGTGCTGTCGCCCGCGGCCGCCAGCGTCCAGAACCTGCGGGAGGTGGGCGGGGGGGTAACCGCGATCGAGCTCAACCGCAATGCCTCCGCGTTGTTGTCGGCCACCGGCAGCCAGGGGCTCGGCTTCCGAGGGCTGCGGCTGCTGGCGATCCCGGGTAGCCAAGGCGGCATCCCGACTGTGGGTCCCCCGGGCCTGGGCGGTCAGAACTGAGCGCCGCAGGTCCGATACACCGGAATGAACGCCGATGCACCAAATCGGCGAGAAATCGCTCCCGGTCGGGACTGGCGCGCGGATAGAATAGCGTTTGCGCGGCCATGGGGCCGCGTGGGGCTGCGAACACGCCCGCCGGGCCGCGGGTTGGTTCTTTCGCTTCTCCTGGTGCGCCGGTGCAGGGACCGCTCGGCGGACTGTATTTCGATGCACGGATGCGACTTGTGGGCAGGTGAGTGAGGACGACGACCGAGTGGCCCGAGGCGGGCTTGCCGCGACGTGCCGCGGGACGCCATCGCCATCTCGGTTCGGGTCGGGAGATCGTGTCATGTGTGGGCACCTACGAGCAACTACTGAGAAGACCAAGTCGTTTCGGGCGCCGGCGCTGGCGCTTCTGCTCATCGTCGCGGGCTTGGGACCTGCGGCCTGGGCGCAAACCGATCCGAACCTCTCGACGTGTGTCGCGACCAACGGGACGGCAGTCGCCAACGGTGTCGATTTCGACACCATCACCGTGACGCTGCTCGACGCGGGCAGCAACCCCGTCGTCGGTCACAACGTCGCGCTGGCCGCGCTGGGGGCGCCGGCCGGCGTCGTCATCAGTCCGCCGTCCGGACCGTCCAACGCAAGCGGCCAAGTGACGTTCACGGTAACGTCCACCGTAGCGCACCCCGGCGGCGTGCAGTTCCAGGCGACGGACACCGATGACGTGGTGGTCATCGCGCAAACGGCCACCGTCGTGTTTGTCGCGGGTCCGACGGACCCCGCCACTTCAAGCGCGGTTGCGACCAACGGGACCGCGGTGGCCGATGGCGTGGACTCCGACACGATCACCGTGACGCTGCGCGATACTCTGAATAACCCGGTCGCGGGGCACGATGTCGGCCTGATCGCCGTCGGCAGCCCGCCCGGGGTCGCGATTACCGCTCCCGGCGGGACCACGTCGGACCCCAGCGGACAGGTCGTCTTCCAGGTCCAGGCCATCCAGCCCCAGAACGTCACCTTCCGCGCCACGGACCTGACCGAGCCGGTCGTGATCACCCAGACGGCCGCAGTGAACTTCACCGCGAACCTGACCGACGACGGCAATTCGACGGTGGATCCGGCCGACCTGAACCCGGTGCCGGCGGACGGCGTTTCGACCAAGCAAATCACGGTGACGCTCCGCAACACGCTCAACAACCCGGTGCCGGGGCACGTCGTGTCCCTGTCCACCGCGGCCCCCAATGTGACCATCGCGGCCGTCAGCGGCACGACCTCCAACGCCGCCGGCCAGGTCGTCTTTCTGGTCCGCGCGACGCAGGCCCAGGCAGCAACCTTCACGGCACGGGACGAAACTCAGGCCCTCAACCTGACCGACACGGCGCAAGTGACCTTCGTCGCCGCCACGACCAACGCCGGGACGTCCACCGTGACGGCCGCCGCTGGTACCGCGGTCGCCAACGGGGTCGCGTTCGACACGATCACCGTCACGCTGCGCGACGTGAACTCGAATCCCGTCGCGGGGCACACGGTCACGCTGGCGGCGGTCGGCAGTCCGGCCGGCGTCACGATCGTGCCGGCTTCCGGCGTCTCGAACGCGGGCGGCGTCGTGACCTTCCAGGTCCGCTCGACCGTGACGCGCCCGGCCCCCGGCGTCGAGTTCCGCGCGACCGACACCAGCGACAACATCGTCATTACGCAGACGGCCTTTGTGATCTTCACGCCGGACACGACCAGCGCCGCCAATTCGACCGTTGCGGCCGCAGCCGGGACAGCCATCGCCGACGGCGTCGCGTTCGACACGATCACCGTGACCCTACGCGACGGCCTGAACAACCTCGTCCCGGGCCATAACGTGACACTCGCGGCGCTGGGCGGGCCGGCCGGCGTGACGATCACGCCTCCCACCGGGGTATCGAATGCCAACGGCGTGGTGTCCTTCCAGGTCCGTTCCACCGTGACGCACGCGGCGCCGGGTGTTGAGTTTCGGGCAACGGACACGACGGACAACGTCATCATCACACAGACGGCCCACGTCATCTTCACCCAGGGTCGAACGAGCGCCACCCTGTCCACGGTGGTGGCGACCAACGGCACCGCGACGGCCGACGGCGTGGACTTCGACACCATCACCGTGACCCTGCTGGATGCCAACAGCAACCCGGTCGACAATCACACCGTGACCTTGGCGGTCTCCGCCGGCGGGTCCGCGGGTGTGAACATCAATCCGGCTTCGGGTCAGTCCAACGCCGCCGGCGTCGTGACCTTCACCGTCACGTCCACGGTGGCCAAGCTGGTGACCTTCGCGGCGCTCGACACGACCGAGAGCGTGGCCATCACGCAGACGGCCAACGTCGATTTCGTCCCCGGCCCCGCCGCCCAACTGCGGTTTGTTCAGCAGCCGGTCAACACTGATATCCAGACCCCGCTGGAAGTCTCGGTCGAGATCACCGACGCCCAGGGCAACCGCGTCACCAATTCGGGCGATGCGGTGACTCTGGCGCTCATCAATCCCGGCACTTGCAGCGGCAACTTCGATCCGGCCGCCGTTCCGCCGCCCAACCCCACACAGCCGACGTTCAGCGGCCTGGCCACGTTCACGGCTGCGGGCAACAACCTGATCGTCGATTCCGTGTGCAGTGGGTACACGCTGCGGGCGTCGGCGCTGGCGCTGCCCGACGTGGATTCGCTCCCCTTCGACGTGGCCGCCGGCACCAACCTGATTGCCACCGCGGCCGGCCTGTTGACGGCCGGCGAGGCCCGCAATCTCCAGATTACGTACAACATCGCCGGCTCCAAGAGCGTGGCGGCGTTCGACATCCGCTACGGTCTGGACCGGGCACCGTTCGGGTCGCTGGATATCGAGTTCGGGACGCTGCGCGTCACCGCACCGGCGGACCTGGCACCGGGCGTGCATACTCTGGTGCTGGGTAACATCCGCGCGGCCTTGAACGGCGCCATCGACGACGGGGACCAGGTCCGCGTCGAACTCGATTCCGCGGGCGAGGTCAACAACGAGACCGATGAGAACGACAACTCCGCCTTCGTTGCCCTCACGGTGGACCTGGCGATGACCTCGGTGACCGCGGACATCCGCGGATCCGGATCCAACGCCCGGGTGACTTACGCGGTCAACAGCCCGGCCAACGTGCGGCCGTTCGTCCTGCGGGTCGGGCTCGACACCGACGGCAACGGGACGCTCGACGACCTCCTAGCCGACGTGAACGTCGCGACGCAGGTGCGCCCCGGCTCGCAGGTCGTGACGGTCCCGCTGGGCACGGCCATCCTCGCCCGCGCCTTCGCGGCCAACTCCGTGCTGCGCATCGTCGGCGAGCTGGACGCCCCCGCGCCCGGACAGGTCCGCGAGTTCTCCGAGAGCAACAACCGCCGCCTCGGAACGACCCGCTACGGCGTCGATCTGGTGCTGACGCGGCTGGTGTTCCCCGGCACCGGCCTGGGCCGCGAGTTTGATGCGACCGTGAATTACACGGTGACGACCAACCGGATCAGCGAGACGCCGACGGTGGCGTTCTACGTCTCCGACAGCCCGGCAATCAACGCACCCGGCTTGGCGGCGTCCACGCGCATCGCCACGTTCACGCTGAGCGACCCCGCGGACATGCAGATTGGCCCGCACACGCGCACCTTCCGACTGACGGTGCCCGTCGGCACGCCCGTGTCGTCCGCGTTCTTCCTCAAGGCCCGGATCGACGACGGCGGCATCGTGACCGAACAGGACGAGGGCAACAACGTCCTGGCCACGCTGAACAACACGTCCGACCCGAACGCCGACGCCGATGGCGACGGCCTGACGCGGTCCGAGGAGGACGCCGGCTTCCGGATTCCTGAGAACAGCCTCTTCCGCGCGGACCAGCTTCCCGACGGCCAGGGCTCGGCCGTCAGCCCGGGCGAGACCCGGACCTTCGACAGCGATTCCGACACGGACGCCGACGGCCTCGACGACAAGCTGGAGCACGACACGGGCACGAACCCCGCGGATCGTGACAGCGACGGCGACGGCATCCCCGACGGCCCGGTGTGGGAAGACAAGAACGGCAACGGGGTGCTTGATCCCGAGGAAGACCTCAACGGCAACGGCCGGCTGGACCCCGGTGAGGATGCCAACGGTAACGGTCGGGTCGATCCGGGCGAGACCGACCCGCGCCATTGGGACACCGACCGTGACGGGCTGAGCGACTACGAAGAGGTCGCCGGCTTCCTCGTCACGCGCTACGCGACCAACTCCCGGTCGGGACGCTTCGCCAACGCGACAACGACGGTCGAGCGGGTCTTCCCCAACCCCCAGGCCGCGGACACCGACGACGACGGAATCAGTGATTGGGACGAGGTGAACACTTACGCGCGGGCGGCCGAGGAGGACGGCAGCGTCCCGAGCATCGGCCGCAACAGCCCGCTGCTGGCCCGCGGCGACCGCGCCGTGATCAAGCCGGTGTGGGGCATCCGCACCGACCCGACGCGGGCCGACACCGACGATGACGGCATCCCCGACGGTCAGGACCCGGCGCCGCAGATCCACCCGGCCCGCTGGGGCTTCGACACCAACGCCGACGGTCAGTTCGATGACACCGACATCGCCGGGTTGCGGGCATTCATTCAGAACAACCCGCTGCTGAGCGCGGCCGAGAAGGCGCGGTTGCTGGACGCCTTCGCCGCCACGGTCGATGAGTTCCAGCGCCTGCTGCTGAACTTCGACCAGGATGGCGACGGGTTCCTCGAGGCGCCGGACGCCAACGGCGACGGCTTCCCCGACTTCACCCGCTACAACGAAGCCACCATCGAGCAGGCCTTCGGCATCGACTTCAGCAACGACGGCACGCTCAACGATGGGTTCGACGTCGGCGGCCTCGGCCAGGGGCAGGCCGGCCCCGGCGCCGCCGAGAGCCGCCAGCAGGCCGCCAACTTCAACAAGGACCTGTACGGCACGTACCGCGTCATCCGCGGCGACAACGGCAACACCCTCGGTGACGGCTTCCTGGATCTCGCCGACTCCGACGGCCAGTTGATCCCGACCGACAACTGCCCGACCGAGCCCAACCCGTTGCAGTTGGACTTCGATGGCGACGGTCTGGGTGACGACTGCGACGCCGACCTGGACAACGACGGCGTGCCCAATGACATCGACCCCGTGCCGCAGGACCCGACGCGCGGCGTGCCCGTGGCCGGGCTCTGTGGCGCCGGCCTGGTGCAGGGCGTGATCGGCTGCTTCATCGGACTGGCGGGCCTGCGGGCCGCCGGCCGTCGGCGCCGCTCGGTATAATCCGGGCGCGCTGCGGGCCGCGCGCCCGCGTGGCGTAGGAAGGACTCGTGCCATGAGGCGATTACCCCGCGCGCCGTGGCGCTGTGCCCTCGTCGCGGCCGGCGCATTCCTGATGCTCGTCGGCGGCTGCCGGAGCGCGGCGCCGGCCAACCAACCGGCCGCCGCGCCGACCACGCCGTCGGCCCAACCGGCCGACGCGCTCACGCCCTCCGACACCAACCGGGCCCAGACCGCGATCCGGGAAGACCAACGGGCGATGTCCGGGGAACGTCGGCCGGCCGACCCCGGCCGCGAGCGCGTCGTGGACCAACCCCGCGTCGGCGAGCGGCGGTAGCCGGCGATCCACCGCCCATGCGTAGTCCGCGCCGCGCGACGACCGGCTGTCTGGGGTGCCTCCCGTTGCAGGGTGGCCGTCGTGTCGTCGCGCTCGTTGCGCTGCTGGCGGTTGCCGCCGCCGCGTCGGCACAGCCTGCGCCACAGCCGCCTGCCCTAACTTCCGTCCCGGTGCGACCGCTGGAGCTGGCCGAACTTGACGCCTTCCTGGCCGCGCTGGTCCACGAGCAGGGCGAAGCCGCCCGCGACCCCGCCAACCTGATCGAGCTCAGCCGGCTGCTGGCGGTCCCGTGCGACCAACTGCTGTGGTTGGGGCGCCAGATCACCGCGCTAGAGGACCAGCCGGACGCCGCTCGGGCGCTGGCGGAACAGGCCCAGCAGCGGGCCGCGACACTCGCGGACTTCGTCGGAGGCTGTGCCGAGCAATGGCCCCGCTGGCTGGCCGCTCCCGCGGCCAAACGCCGGTTGCCGGACGTGCTCGATCCCGCCGATTTGAAGGCCCGCCTCGAACAGGTGCGGACGGGCGGCGAGCCGCTGGGCGACTTCACCGACTTCGAGAAGTTCACCCTGTTGTCGCGCGGGGCCGATGACGCGCTGCTGATCGACCGCCGGGCCGCGCCCGCCTGGGATACGCCGCGACAGACCATCACCCGCTTGCTCCAGTCGCCGCGTCTGCCCAGCTTTGCCGACCTGCGGTCACTGGAACGGTCGTTGGCCGACGCCCACACCGCGTGGCGAGAACAAGACGCGGCGGCGTTGGACGCGGAGCAGACCGCGCTAGTGGCGATGACGTTCCAGGTGGCGTCGGCGTTGCTGGACCGGGCTTTGGGTCTGGACAGCGACGACGTGGCGGCCGCCCGCTACGCGATGCCGATCCCGTATGTCGCCGCGACGCCCGATTGGCAGCAGCACGCCGCCGCTCTGGAACAGGCGGGCCTCCGCGGTTGGGCGGCACTGGCGTACATGCTGGCCGCGGGCCGGCGGGCGGGCGAGCCGGCCGACGCCAACCTCGCGGCGGCCGGTCGGCGGCTATGGGCCGACGTCCGCGCCGTCAATGACAAGGCGTGGCCGCTGCTCGACACGCCTCCCGACGGCTGGTTCCCGCGCTTGGAATCGCCCGACCGTCTGGTTATCACCGGCGCCATGCCGCTGGCGGCGGCGTTTCACGCGGCCGATCGGCAAGCGCGCCGCCGTCACGAGGAGGACATCCTGGCGCTCATCGCCGGGGCGCGTGACGTGAACGACGAAGCGACCGCCGACCGGCTGCTCCAGTTGATCCAGCGGGCCAAAGCCGCCGACCTCGGTCTCGACGCGGCCTTCAAGCCGCCTGACCTGGCCGGGCTCCAGAAGGCCCTCGGCTGCGACCAGAGCAACTGGGTGTACCTCTTCGTCGAGACGCTGAGACTGCACGAGGCCGGAGGACCCTCCGACGCGACGTACTGCGGCGTCGCCATTTATCGCACGGAGTACACCTCCCGCATGGAGGGCCGACCGTACTCCGACCGCTGCCGGGCCAAGATCGTCCGTTGGAACACGAGCCTGCGCGGCGTGGTCGAAGAGGCGCTGCGCGACGGACCGCCGCCGCTCAGCGGTCGCCGCGATACCCGCATTCTGATCGCCTCCGACGGGCCGCCGCCCGCCGACTGGTTCCCGTACGAACACGGCACCCTGCTGCCGTCGTCGCGGTGGGAGTTCGACCCGGCCTGGGTCGTCTACACACCATCGGCCGGCGCGCTGAACTCGGGCCCGTGGACACTCGAACAGACACTGCGAGCGTGGTACCGATCGGCCGTCCGCCACGAGAGTGCTCCGCCCTATCTGCGGGCGGCGGACTTCCAGGCCGGCATCCGCCCCGGCCCCCCGCTGGAGCCCAACACGCTCGGGATGAGCCTGCACCGCCTGTACCTGGCGGACGTCCAGGTGACCGAGACGAAGCTCAAGGAGCTGCTCGATCGCAAGCGCCAGCAGGAACTCCGCGTCATCCCGCTGTGGGTCAGCCAGAGCAGACCGTAGGCCCCCCCCGAAGCGGTCGCCCAACCCGCGCTACAGCGCCAAGAGCCGCCAACCGTACCCACCGCCACGGCCCGTGACCGCTGACTCTTGCCGCGAGCGCGCGGGGGCCGTAGCTTGCCGCAATGCCCGCGCGGCGCTCGAAACACACCACCGGACCCGCCCCCGCACCTCCCGGCCGGCGGCGCGGTCCGCTGCTGGCGTTGGGCCTCGGCTTGGTCTTGACGGCGGTGGCCGCGTGGGCGGTTGTGGAGTCTTGGCGCCGTCTGCCGGCGTCCCAGTATCGGTCCATTCGGGCGGCGGCGGTGGAGGCGGCCCGGGCCAATCCGACCGGCGTCGCCCGCGAGGGGCTGGTTCTAATCGTCAACAGCAACCAGTTCACGGCAGCTTGGCATGGCCGCCGGTCGATATCGGAGACGCGCGACGAAGTTCGCTCGCGGCTCGTTGACCTGCCCCACACCCAGGTCGGACGCCTGCAACTCGTCGCGCTGAAGCTGCTCGAAGTCGAGCGCCGCGGCGAGCCCACCGAGACGGCTTGGCCGTCGTTGCGACCACTGTTGAGCGGCGTGGAGCGGGCGCCGCTGCCGCACTTCTTCAACGAGGCACTGGCCCAGGAGCAACAGGCGTATCAGCGCGTCGGCCTCTCGACCGCGGTGGCCTGGGGCGCAGCCCAGGCGAGCCTCGGGACGCCGCACGGGCCCTTCCTCCAGTGCTTCGTGCAACGCATGGTGCTGCTGGCGGACGCACTGGAGTCGGCGGGTGATGCGGCGGGGAGTCAGACGTGCCGACGAACCGTCCGCCGGTTGCTGCGGCAGTGGGTGCTTGATCCGGGGCCGCCGAGTCTGCGGCTGCCGGCGGCCGATCTGCTGGCTGCGGAGTTGGAGCGGACCGCTCCGGCCGCGGCCAGGCTGGAGGCGGGCATTGCAGCAAAGTGCCGGCAGTGGCGTCGAGAATACCACGATCGTGCGCTATCGGCGCCAACTACGCCACCGTTGCTGCGGATCAGCGACGACCCGCCGCCACCGCCAGACTGGGGCAACATGGACAGGCAGCTCCCGGTGCTGGGCTGGGCCGTGGCGGCAACGGTGATCTTCATGCTTGTGGCCTTGCTTGGCTCGGGCGTCTCGCGTCTGGTCGGCTTGCCGACGCCCCACGCCTCGCGCGCGACGGCGGTTGGCGCGCTCGGAGCCTTGATTACCGTGGGGATCGCATGGCCTGTCAGCGCGGAGCTGCGCGGAATGGTCCTTGAAGATCTGCGGCGGATCGGGCCGCCCGGCATCGCGGTCCCACGACTGCCGTTGGTCGCCGGCAGCGTGGCGCTCGCCGTGAGCGCGAGTGCGGTTGCCGTTGTGGGGCGCGGACTTCGCCCGCTCAAGCGCCGCTGGTCCGCGGCGGCGGGCGCGGTGGGTCGCGCAGCGTGGCCGGTCGCGGCGGCGGCGGTGCTCGGGATGTGCTGGATCAATCTCCACATGCACTTCTTCCTGGAACGGCCGTACATGACGGGCCCGGAAGCCGCATTGGCGTGGTTCGCCGACCCCAACGCCCACGGGCTGCTTGATGATTTGCGGGCATGGAACCCATAATGCGGTGTCACGCCCCCAGTACACAACGAAGGTAACGCCATGAAGACGATCATCGAACCGTTCCGGATCAAGGTGGTGGAGCCGCTGCGGATGACGACCCGTGACG
Source organism: Planctomycetota bacterium (assembly GCA_040755725.1). Classification (GTDB taxonomy): domain Bacteria; phylum Planctomycetota; class Phycisphaerae; order UBA1845; family Fen-1342; genus JBFMAI01. Next base: position 207,471 of record JBFMAI010000040.1, read on the forward strand.
AGCGCGAACGCATCCTGCGCGACGCGCATTTCAACGTGTTCCTGATCCGGGCCGAAGACGTGCTCATCGACCTCCTGACCGACAGCGGTACCGGGGCCATGAGCAGCCTGCAATGGGCCGGCGTCATGCGCGGCGACGAGTCCTACGCCGGCGCCCGCAGTTGGTTCGTGCTCCAGGAGCGGATTCAGTCGCTGACGGGCTTCAAGCACGTGCTCCCAACGCACCAGGGGCGGGCCAGCGAGCGCATCCTATTCGAGCTCGTCGGCGGCCCCGGCAAGATCGTCCCCAACAACAACCACTTCGACACCACGCGGGCAAATGTCGAGCACACCGGCGCCCAGGCCGTCGATCTGGTGATTGAGGAGGGGCGCCAGCCCGCCAGCCGCCACCCCTTCAAGGGCAACATCGACCTGGCCAAGCTCGAAGCGCTCATTCGGGAGGCGGGCCCGGCGCCCGCCGAGCGCATCCCGCTCGTCATGGTCACCATCACCAACAACAGCGGCGGGGGGCAGCCGGTGAGCCTGGAGAACCTCCGCGGCGTGCGGCGAATCTGCGACAAGTACAAGCTGCCGCTGTTCCTTGACGCTTGCCGGTTCGCCGAGAATGCCTGGTTCATCAAGCAGCGCGAGCCCGGTCAGCAGAATCGCAGCGTCCGGGACATCGTGCGCGACATCTTCGACCTCGCCGACGGGGCCACCATCAGCGCCAAGAAGGACGGCCTGGTGAATATCGGCGGCCTGCTGCTGTTGCGCGACGAGGAGCTCGTCCGCCGGGCGGACGAATTGCTGATTCTCACCGAGGGGTTCATCACCTACGGCGGTCTGGCGGGCCGCGACCTGGAGGCGATGGCCCAGGGCTTCGACGAAGTGGTCGAGGACGACTACCTCCGCTACCGCATCCGCAGCACCGAGTACCTCGGCGAGAAGCTGCTGGCCGCGGGCATCCAGATTGTTGAGCCCCCGGGTGGCCACGCGATCTACATTGATGCCAAGCACTTCTGCCGGCACATCCCCGCGGCGCAGTTTCCCGGCCAGGCGCTGGTGTGTGGGCTGTACCGCCACGCGGGGATTCGCGCCGTGGAGATCGGCAGCGTGATGTTCGGGCGGGAGGCACCGCCGGCGATGGAGCTGGTGCGGCTGGCAATCCCGCGGCGGGTGTACACGCAGAGCCACGTGGACTACGTGGTCGAGGCGATCATCGACGTGTATCGCGAGCGGGAGAAGCTGCGCGGGTTGGAGATCACCTGGGAACCGCCCTCGCTGCGGCACTTCACGGCACATTTCCGCGAGGTGTGACGACGCTTGGCGCGGCCGGTCGAAGTCCAGGAGGGTCATCCGTGCTGTGGCGTACTTGCGGCTTGACGGGGTTGCTGTTCCTCGCCTCCTGCCACCGGCCGACCCGCCCGGCCGAGATCATGAGCTACGAGGAGTATGTCCGCACGCCGTGGCAATTCCCGTACGTCGTCGAGTCCACGGCGGGTCGCGGGCGGTTCCTCTACATCGGCACGCGGCACTTCTTTGACCCCGGGGACCCCCAGGCCGAGCTGATCGAGACGCTGTGGCGCGAGTTTCGACCCACGCTCGCCTTCAATGAGGGCGGAAACCCGCCGACGCTCGACTCCGCCGCCGAAGCCGTCGCCCGCCACGGCGAGCCCGGGCTGGTCCGCTTCCTGGCGGCCCGCGACGGCGTGCCGGTGCGCAACATCGAGCCGCCGGAGTCGGACATCGCCGCCGCCCTGGTCCGCGCGGGTCATTCACCCGGCGAAGTCAAGCTGTTTCTCGCACTCCTGGCGTACGACACGTATCGCCGGGCGAAGAGCGAGGAGACCCCGGACGAGTTCATTGCCCGCGTGTTGCGGGTCGAATCGCGCACGGCCGACCTCCCGGGGTCGCCGAACACGGTTGCCGAGTTCGCGGCGCTGTATGCCGAGCTGTTTCCGCAGCGGCCGGATTGGCGCGAGGTGCCCAACGAGTGGTTCGCGCCAACGCACACGGACACGCGGTTTAACCGGCTGGCCCGGCGGATGAGTCAGCTCCGCGACCGGCACATGGTGGACCTGCTCGTCGGCGCGGTGCGGCGCGGCGAGCGGGTCTTCGCGGTGGTCGGCGGTTCGCACGTCGTCATGCAGGAAGCGGCGTTGCGCTCCCGGCTGCCTGCGCTCCGCCCACGCCCCGCGGCGGCGAACACCGGCCCCTGAGGCGCTTCCGCGGCGTGACTGGCAGGGTTGGTCGGCGGCGGGTAGCATGGTCCCTCGCCTGAGGCGACGGTTGGGCCGGTGCAGTGCGCCCTCCGGGCAACGGGTCAGGACCGGAAGGTAGCAGCCCACCCGCCGCGGCCCACGTGCTCCGTCAACCTGGCCGAAGCCTCAGGCGTACTCTTCGTGATAACGTGACAAGGTGAGAAGGTGATAACGTAAGCAAGCCGCGCGGCGGAGCGCGGCCCCCCGTCCCGTCCGTTTTTCACCTTTTCACTTCTTCACCTTATCACTATCAAGGAATGCACGCGAGGGCTTCCGGTGCCATACACCGTTCTCGCCCGCAAATACCGCAGCCGCACCTTCGCGGAGGTCATCGGCCAGGAGCCGATCGCCACCACCCTCGTCAACGCCATCAAGGTCGGCCGCATCCACCACGGCTACCTGTTCACGGGGACCCGCGGCGTCGGCAAGACCAGCATGGCGCGGATTCTCGCCAAGGCGCTCAACTGCCAGAAGTACGACGCGCCCACGACGACGCCCTGCGGCGAGTGCGACGTGTGCCGGGCCATCGCCGAAGGCCAGGACGTGGATGTCCTCGAAATCGACGCGGCCAGCAACACCGGCGTGGACAACATCCGCGAGCTGCGGAGTAACACGGCGTATCGGCCGGCACGTGCCCGCTACAAAGTGTACATCATCGACGAGGTCCATATGCTCTCGACCGGGGCGTTCAACGCCCTGCTCAAGACGCTCGAAGAGCCGCCGGACCACGTCAAGTTCATCCTCGCCACCACCGAGATTCAGAAGGTGCCCGCGACGATCCAGAGCCGCTGCCAGCGGTTCAACTTCCGGCACATCGAGCCGGAGGCGATCGCCCGGCGGCTGCTGGACATCGCCCGCGCGGAGGGGGCCGCGTGCGAGGAGGCGGTCGCCCAACGGGTCGCGCGACTGGCCGCCGGCTCGATGCGCGACGCCCTGAGCATCCTCGACCAGCTCCTGTCCGTGTCGCCGCAGAAGATCGACATGCAGGTCCTCGACGAGGTCCTGCCGCCGCCGCAGCACGAACGGCTGCGGACGCTGCTGAGCCGCGCCGCGGACGGGGATGTGGCCGCGGTACTGACCGAGGCGGACGGCATTCTGGCAGCAGGGCACGGCCTGGAGGTGTTCTGCCAGGAGGCGATCGAACTGCTGCGGACGCTGCTGTTGGTGCGCGTGTGCGGCCCGGACGCGGCGATGGTGGACATCCCCGCCGGCGCCCGCGACGACTATGTGAAACTGAGCCGGCGCTTCGAGGTCTCGCACTACGTGCAGATGATCCCGATGCTGGAGGAGCTACGGCGTAACGTCCGCTACAGCGGGGCCGGCCGGGCGTTGACCGAGGCGCTGCTGGTGCGATTCGCGCACATGCGGCAGTGGGCGTCGATTGAGGAACTTTTGGGCCAACTCCCGGCGGACGCCACCGGCGCTGACGAAAAAAAAAAGACCCCTCCGCCCGCCCCGCGCGTAAGCGCTCCTGATCACACTCCCCTCGCTTCCACGGAGGGATACGGACCCGCCACTGGAGGCGCGCCCGGACGCGACCCGACTCCCCTCCCTTCCAGGTCGCCACGGACGACTCGCGGCGGCGAGGAGGGGTTGGGGGAGGGTCGGAGTAGCCCAAATCAACGTTCGTTTCCGGCGGCATCGCCCGCGACTCCGGCTTCCGCACGACCTGCTTTGTCCGCTGGCCGCGCCGAGGCCCGCGGTCCCGCGGCCCGCGCCCCGGCTATGCCCGATGATCTGCCCGTCGGCGACCTCGAACCTAACAACGTACCCTCCGACTACCGCCCGATCGACGCGGAGCCACCGCCCCCCGGCGAGGTCGTCCGGCGTGAGCTGACCCTCGAAGAGCGCCGGCGGATCGAGGACGATCCCGTCGTCCGCCAGACGTTGGCCCTGTTCGACGGTATCCTGATCGACGTGCAGCGGACGGCGGCGGCGGCCCCCGGCCGCGCGGAGTGAACCATGTTCGGCAACCTCGGCCAATTGATGAACCTGTTGAAGAACACCGGCGCCCTCAAACAGGGCGTGCAGGATATGCAGACCCGCCTGGCGGCGGCTCGCTTCGTCGGCGAAGCCGGCGGCGGCCAGGTCCGGGCCACCGTCGACGGCAAGGGCGACCTCATCCAGGTGCGGATCGACCCGGGTCTCGTGCAGGCCGGCGACGTCGAGATGATCGAAGACCTGGTGTGCGCGGCGGTCCGCGACGCGGTCGCACGCAGCCGCGAGGCCGTGCAAAAGGAAATGCAGGAACTCACCGGCGGGCTCAATCTGCCGGGGTTCGGCGACTTGCTCGGCGGCGGAAAGTAGGGAGTCCACACGGCACGGCGGCGGGACGCCACCGGGAGGCGCTGACGATGCGACTGAAATACCGCGGGTTCCCCGACTCGCCGATGACCGCCCGCTATTACGCCGAGGCGGGGCTGGTGGTCGGCGAGACGTATGATGTGGCCGAGATTCTCGAAGTCGAAGGCCACCTCATGGCCCGGCCGCTCGGAGCCGACCCGTGGCCCGGCCCCGGACACCGCCTCTTCGGCATTCCCCCTCAGGGCTTCGAGCCCACGCCGCAGCCGATTCCCATTCTCTCCTGCGGCTTCCGCTTCAACAGCCACTTGATGGACTTCTTCGGCGTGCTCCTGACGCGACCCGACGGTATCGCGGCGGTCCGGGCACTGGAGGCGGTCGATCTCCCGGACGAAGACGAGGCGTTCGACGACTGGGCGGCGCGGGTCAGCGAGAACCTGTCGCCGGCGGCGGCCGAAGCGTGCTTCGACCTGTTCCAGTTGCCGGTGCTGTGCGACCTGGGCGTCGTGAAGCAAGTCTATCTCTCCGACGAGCCCCTGCCGCGGGAGTTCGCCTACATCGGCTGCTACCTGGCGGAGCTGGCCCGCCACGACATCCGCAAGGCCACGTTCGAAGAAAGCCTGGGCCGCGTCCTGTACGCCCTCGAAATCCGCGGGTTTGAGATCGCGGAGATCAGCGTTCGCTTCTGGCAAGGCACCGGCGGCGGCGATCGCCTCATCAACGCCCCGCCGGACGGCCGCTTGATCTACGGCACGCTCAACGAGCCGGAGGACGACGGCCCGACCGAAGATGAAGACTGACGGGGAGGTTCCGCACGATGGCCAACACGCCCCCCACCGGTCCGCTGCAACGGTTGATGGACGAGCTCAAGAAGCTCCCCGGCATCGGTGCGCGGTCGGCGGAGCGCATCGCGTTCCACCTGCTCAAAGCCGACCGCGAGGAGGCGTTGGCGCTGGCCCGCGCGATCCAGGCCACCAAGGACGAGATTCGCCCCTGCGTTCGCTGCTTCAACATCGCCGACCAGGAGCTGTGCCACATCTGCCGCGACCCGCGCCGCGACGCCGGCCAGATCGTCGTCGTCGAGCAACCCAAAGACCTGCTCAACCTGGAGGGGACGGGGCTGATCACCGGCGTCTACCACGTGCTGATGGGCCACGTGGACCCGCTGGAAGGCATCGCGCCGACCGACCTGACCATCGACGCCCTGGTGCGACGAGTCAAGGCCGGCGACGTCCGAGAAGTCGTTCTCGCCACCAATCCCACCGTCGAAGGCGACGCGACCGCTCTGCACATCACGAGCGTGCTGGCCCACACGGGTGTCAGTATCACGCGGCTCGCCCGCGGTCTGGCGCCCGGCTCGCAGATCGAGTTCGCCAACCGGCAGATGCTCGAAGAGGCCTTCCGCGGCCGGCGCCGCGCCTGAGGCCCAAGCACAACCCACCACGCCAGCGGTGGACCGGAAAGGAGCCGTCACGGCGGCGCCGCCGGACGTGGCCCCGAATCGGCGGCCTCGGCGACGAGCTGCGACGCCTGCTCCTCACCCCAGCGGGCGTAAGCCCACAGGTACTGCACGGGGTCGCGGAGAATCAGTTGCTCCAGCCCGCGCAGGTAACGCTCGGTGATGAACGCAATGGCGTCGCCACGTCCGGTCCACTCTGTGTGGTCCAGCACGTCCGCGACCTCGATCTCGAACCGGAACGGACCGACCCGGCGGATGCCGGCGACAACGACATCGGCGTCGTACCGCTCCGCCAGCAGCCCCACCGTGCGCGGCACGCGCGTCGGCAAGCCGAGAAATGTGGCGGGCAGCCCGCGCTGCCCGGCGGGATGGTCGGCGACCAGCGCGACGGTGCCGCCGGATTCGAGGATACGGGGGAGCCGTTTGAGCGCCTGGCTGACTGGAACCAGCTCGCAGCCGCTGCGTTGGCGGACCCGACGCCGATGGGCGTCGTAGGCCGCGTTCGCGTGGGGCAGATACACGACGGCGGCCTGCACGCCGTTGTACCCGAGGAACACCGGCAGCAGGTCGAACGGTCCGTAGTAAGCCGACACGAGGAGGGCGGCCTGCCCGCGGCGCTGCGCCGTGAGCATCCGCGTCAGGTACGGCTCCGGCACGCGGCCGCCATAGCGGGCGAACGTGCCCGGGTGCAGCCGCCGCTCAGCCAGGAGCAGGTCAACGAGGTTCCAGATGCGGTGGATGAAAGCATCCTCGGCGACGCGTGGCACGTCCCGGGCCGCCATGCGCCCGCCGAGCGCCGCGCGGCACTGCGCTTCGCTCCGCGCCCGCAGGGGGGTCAGCAGACGGTACAAACCGCGGGCCAACAGGCCCGTCAGTGCGTACGCCGCCGCCGGGCCCAGCAAGGCGAACAACACGCCGAGCATCCGGCGATGCAGCTCGCCCAGGGCCAGCAGCACGCGAATAACGAGGCGGAAGGGTGCCACGCGCGTCATTCTATGGCGGGCCGGTCCGCCGCGGCGGCCACGGTCCTTCTACCTGACGTCCGCTGCTGGGATTGCGCGGCACGGGACACGGCGCGCCAATGCGCGAAGCTGTCGCGGAACTTCGGCATATGCGCGAACCAGAGAAGCCAGGGCGGCGTTCGTGCCGCGGAGCCTGACCCTCCCGCAACCCCTCCTCGCCACAGCGAGTCGGTCACCACGGCGACCGGCAAGGGAGGGGAGTCGCGGGCCGGCCGCACGTCAACTGGTGCCGGAGCGCTTGACGCGGTGGACGAGCGTTTGGGCGGAGGCCTTGATGCCCTGCATCATGCCCTTGAGGGCTTCGCGGTTGGGGGCGTTTTCCATCGCCACATCGGGGAACACCAGGCCGCTCTCGACCAGCTCGGCCAGCGATTGGGTGAAGTTCCGCATCCCGGCTTCCTTGCTGCCAAGGATGATCTCCGGCAGGTCGGTGTCCTCGCCGGCGCGGATCTTCTCGCGGACAATCCCCTCGCCCAGCAGGACTTCGCAGGCGGGGACGCGGCCGATCTTCTCATCCGCGGCGGGCAGCAACCGCTGCGCCAGAATGGCCCGCAAGCCGTTGGCCAGCGAGCTGCGGATGAAGTCGTGCTGGTCAGGCGGGAAGAACTCCAACATGCGGCCCAGGGCCTGCATCGTGTCGGCGGTGTGCAGCGTGCAGAACACCAGGTGCCCGGTCTCGGCGGCTTGCAGGGCCGCGGTCAACGTCTCGCGGTCCCGCATCTCCCCGATGAAGATCACATCCGGGTCCTGTCGGACCGCCGCTCGCAGGGCGTCGCCGAAGGCCATAACGTCGAGCCCCAGTTCGCGCTGGCTGACAATCGCCTTCTTCGACTTGAACGTGTACTCAATCGGGTCTTCGATGCTGATGATGTTGACGGCCTGCGTCTCGTTGATGTAGTCGATCATGGCCGCCTGGGTGGTGCTCTTACCGCAGCCCGTCACCCCGCAGACGATGATCAGCCCTTCGATGGACTGCTCGGCCAGCTTGCGGTAGATTGGCGGCAGGTGCAGCTCCTCGAAGCTCGGGATCTCCCCTTTCACCCGCCGAATCGCCGCGTGCATCTGGTCGCACGACCGCAGGATGTTGATCCGGAACCGGTCGCCGCTGGGCAGGTGGTACGCGAAGTCCAGGCCGCCCTTCTCCTCATAGACCGACCGGCGGGCCTGGGGAATCAGCGGTTCCATCAGCCGTTCGATGACGCGCGAGTTCGGCTCGATGATCGGCAGGTTCGTGCGGCGCAGCTCGCCCGAAATGCGGTACACCGGGGGCACCCCGGTCTTCAGGTGCAAGTCGCTCGCCTGGAGCTGGGCCATTCGCTCCAGCAGAGGGATGATCGAATCCGGCAGGGCGTTGGACGGGGGCATGACTACGAACTCCACAAATGGCCGGCCGGCGTCCGAAGTGACCGCCGCTTGAGCGGCACAGGATACGCACGCCGGCGCTCGCGCCAACTCCCCCACTCCATCGGGACAGCGCTGGGCGGTCGCCGGGCGCTGCCGCCCCCGTCGATTATATCGGTCCCCGGGCGCTCCCGGCCGCAGCTCCGGCTACAGCGCCACGCGCACCTTCCCCTCCCGCCACTCGGCCACCAAGGCCCGGAACTCCTCTACGGCGAGCGATAGCCGCTCGGCGGTCACGGCCAGGGCCTCGTAGAGCTTGCCGTCCATCACCAGCCGGCCGAGGTTGCCCTGGCCGCTGCTGATCTGTTGCCCGATGACGTTCAGGTGGTCAAGGAAGCGGTCGGCGCGTTCCAGGCTCTCGCGGGTGGCCCGGGCCAACTCGGTCACGCGGCCGTCGATGTTCCCGAGGGTCTCATCCGCCTTGGCGACGAACTTCCGCGTGTCGGACATCACCTCGCGGGCTTCGCCGGCGGCCGTCTCCAGGTCCGACATTACCTTCTTGCCGCGCTCGGACATCTCATGCACGTTGGCCACCGTTTGACGAAGCTGGCTCTTGACCTGTCCATCCCCCAGCACGTCGTTGAAGTGCTTCAGCGACGAGTCCAGACGGGCCATCGCGCTGGACAGGTTCCCCGGCGGTCCGCCCGGCCGGTCTACCTCACCCGGTGTGCGCCGCTCCAGCAACCCGCGCATCTCTTCGAGTACCGGCGTGAGCGCCTCGGCCGCGTCGCCGATCTGCCGGGCCGTCGTTTCAAATGTGTTGACGACGCGCTTAGGGAAGATGCTGTCGATGGCCTGTTGAATGCTGCCCGAGATCACCGCGTCGGGCGGCAGCGGGGCGGCGTCGGCGGGGCCGGGGGTGATCTCGATCGGCGGACGCCCTTGCCCCAGCATCGGTTCGGTGGTCAAGGCGGTGCTGCCGGCGGGGAGTCGGTACTGATTGTCAATCGCCAAGACAACGTCAACCCCGACATCCCGGCTGACCAGTAGCTCGCCCCCGGGCGTCGGCGGGGCCACCCGCGTGGGGGGGCGCAATTCCACGCGGTCCACGCGGCCGATGGTCATGCCTTTCACCGTGACCAGCGTGCCGGGGCGAATGCCCGCCACCTGCTCGAAGTGTACGTGAATGGGGTAGGTGCTGCCGCGGACCAGCCAGGTTGGTCCGCGCCCGAACAGGATGATGAGCGTGCCCAGCGCCGCCAGCCCCACCAGTACAAACACGCCCACCAACAGGTTGCGACGGGGGTCCTCCATGGCTGCCACTCCGTTCAGGTCTGCCCAAGCCGAATCCTGCGTCCGCCGCCCGGGTATAAGCCGGCGCGGCCGCGTTGTACGCACAAGGCCCGCATAGTACACTCAAGGGTTTGGAAGGAGAATGCCATGGCGGACACCCTGTCAGGCAAGACCATCCTCGTTGTTGACGACGACCGCGACCTGTTGACGGCCATGACGACCGCCCTGGCCGAGACCGGCGCGACGATCCAGACCGCCAGCGACGGCAACAGCGCGGTCACGATGGTGGAACAGAACGCTCCCGATCTGGTCATCCTGGACATCATGCTGCCGCAGAAGAGCGGCTTCCTGGTGCTCGAGCAACTCCGTCAGAAGCTCCCCAAGGGGCAGGGGCCCAAGATCGTGATGATCACCGGCAACCAGGGGCAGCGGCACCGGCAATACGCGCAGGCCCTCGGCGTTCACGAGTATCTCAACAAGCCGTTCCGCATGGAGCGCCTGCTCGAAGTCACGCAGAAACTGCTGGCCAACTGAGTCATGGACGAGCTCCCGCTGGCCGCCTGGACGGGCGCGTACCCGCTCAACCTTCGCGAGAGTCTTGTGACTGCCGCCGACCAGGGGTATCGGCTCATTCACGCGCCAACCACCACGGGAGATCTGCGGCCCCGCGAGTTCGATCGCAGCGCCCGGCGACACCTTCGTAAGTGCCTTTCCGATTTGGGGTTACACCTTTCCGGCCTGGCCGTCTTGCACCCCGGCCGCGGCCTGGCGGACCCGGCCCACGCCGACGAGCGCTTCGCCACCCTGCGCGACACCTTGGCCCTGGCCGTCGATCTGGCTGTTCCCCAGGTCGCCGTGCGCCTGGGCGGCTTCGACGACCCCCGGACACGCCCGCTCGCGGAGGAGCTCCTGACGGCGGCGGCGGACTTGAGCGAGCGGTTCGGTGTCGATGTCGCGGTCAACCCGGCTGCGGACTCGCCGGCCGACCTTGCCGACCGTGTGCGGGTGCTCGGCACGCCGCGCGTCGGCGTGGCGATCGACACGGCCGGTCTGTCGCCCGCCGCGGACGTCGCGCCGCTGGCCGATCGGCTCACGCTGACTTACCTGCGTGATGGGCGGCGCGGCCCGGCCGGTTTCGAGGAGACACCGCTCGGGCAGGGCGACGTGGACTTCCGGTCGCTGCTCGCCCAGCTCGAAGCGGCCCCGCGTCGACCGGCCCTGGTCGTGCGGCACGACGGCCCGGGCGGTGTTGACGCGCTGCGGCGGGGCCGCGAGTATATGGGTTCCTTGATCGGCGCCGGACGGTTGCGTTGGTGACGCGCCGTCCGTCATCCGACCGGTATTCGTGACCGCATGCGTGCGGGAGGAAAGGCGGAACCATGACCTACGCAACCCTGATGCTCGTGTTGTTGCTGCCCCAAGTTCCCCAGGCCCCCGAGCCGCAGCCGGCGGACCAGGCCGGCGCCGTTTCGCCCTGCGCGCAGGGTCCGCTGCGGATTGAGATCACCGCCATGCGCGAGATTCGCTACACAGCCACCGATCCGGAGATGGCGGCGCGGCTGCGCTCCGAGCTCGGCATGCAAGTGCGCATCTGCGGCGAGCGGATCGACAAGATCGTCCGTCACGGCAGTCTGATCTTCACCGAGCTGACGGACGACACGGGGCGCGTACTCATCGACGACAACACCTATAGCGAATCCGAGCGGACGGTCACCCGCCCGCCGATGCTCCCGCCGGACCGGCTCCGCACCGACGGCCTGATGATGACAACGCGGGCGAACGCCACGGCCCGCGGGGCCAAGACGTTGAAGGTCGCGCGCGGGTCGGTCCGGGTGATTCTGGCCGACGATGTACTGAAGCTGACGATTGACAACCCGCTGCGGTTCCACGGGACGGTGATTGAGGACCCACGGCTGAAGGCACTCGGGATCGAAATCGCCATTCTCTCGAACGACCAGATCGAGAACGCCCCACCGGCCAACCGCTGCCTGGCCTTCGAGTACAAGGCCAAGGGGGAGCACGTGGCGCGGGCCAGCTTCTATGACGGTTGGTTGCGGCCGATCGGCGCCCGGGACACGTGGGTGGCCAAGAAGGCCGGTGGGCAGTGCCAGCTTTACTACTTCGACACCGCCGGTTTCAACGACGACATGCAGATGGTGATCGAGGTCCATCCGAAGATCGAAGATCTCCAGATTCCGCTCGAACTAAAGGACTTTGCCCTGCCGTAAATCAGCTCGCCCGCGCGCCCCGGCCCGGTCCGCGGAGCCGCGCCTGTGAACGATGCCCAAGACGACACGACCGGAGGTCCGCGCGCGGCACGGCCACACGCCGATCGCCCCCGCAGCCTGCTGCCGAGCAGCCTGTGGACCATCGGCGGCATGGGCTTCTACCACGCGTGCCACCTCGGCGTACTGGTGCTGTTGGCCAAGTTCACCACCCCCGAAATCCAGGGGCAGTATTTCCTCGCCCTGGCGATCGCCACGCCCATTCTGTTGCTGTTTGGTCTGGAGCTGCGTCCGGCCTTCGTCTCCGACGCCGCCGGGCAGTTCACGTTGGGCACCTACCGTATGGTGCGGCGCGGCGCGCTTGGGTTCGGCGCCGTGGTCTTGGCGGGGGCGTTCTTCTGGCAGGTGCAGCGCGAAGCACGCCCCGCCTACCTGCTCATTCTCGCCGGCGTCTTTGCCGCCCGGTTCCTGTGGACCCAGGCCGAGTTCGGCTGGGGAACCTACCAGCGGCGCGAGCGGTTGGACCTGCTGGCTGCCGCCGTGGGCCTGCGCGGCCTGACGTTGCTGCTGCCCTTCGCCATTCTCCTGCCGATGTGGAGGCGGCTGAGCGACGCCGGGCAACACCAACCGGAACAGCTTGCCGGCGCCGTGGCGGCCGCCCTGGCGTTCCACGCGGCGGGCCTGGCCTTGATCTGGCTCATCTTCGACCGCCCCCGCGTCTTGGACCCGCGCCGCTGGGACCTCTCGTGGACGCCGGCCGCGGCGTGGTCGCTGGCGTGGCAGACCCTGCCCTTGGGCGCTGTGGCCCTGCTGATCAACTTGTGCGACGCCGTTCCGCGGCTGCTCTTCGAGCACCCCGCCGTCGCCGACGGCAAGATGCAACTGGGCTACTTCGGGGCGTTGGCGTACATCACGCTCGCCGGCAACCTCATCATCATCCAGGCCGCCACCGCCGCCGCCAACCGGCTCGCCGTTTACTACCAGAAGGACGTGCGGGCGTTCGTGTACCTGGGGCTGAAACTGCTGGCGGCGGCGGCGGGCATCGGCGCCGTCGTGCTCCTGGCGGCCGTGCTCGCGGGTCCGTGGCTGCTCGCCGCGATCTACACGCCGGAACATGCGCGCTTTCAGACCGAGTTTGTCATCATCGTCGCGGCGCACGCGCTGGCGCTGCTGACCAACGTCTTCGGCGTCGCCACGACCCAGATGCGTCTGTTCTGGGTGCAGGTTCCGGTGCAGGTCGTGACGCTGGCGGCCACGCTCGCGGCGGCCTGGCTCCTGATCCCCGGCCCCACACCCGTCCGCGGGGCCGCCCTCACCGCCCTCGTCCGCGCGGTCGTCCAACTGGTGCTGTACGCGGGCTGCACAGCCTTCGGCCTGGCGATGCGCCCGCGGCGCGTCCCGCGCAGGGAAGACCGCGCTACCGAACGCGCGGCTCCGGGAAACTAACGAGGAAAAACGAGGCCGACGGGACTCGAACCCGCAACCTCCGGCGTGACAGGCCGGCGCTCTAGACCGATTGAGCTACGGCCCCGGGTCAGGGGCGTCCGCGCCGGAGCACAGGCCCCGGCGCAGACCATTAGTATCCCGGGCGGGGGGCACCCTGTCAAACAGGAAAACCCCCCGCCGGCGATGGCGCGGGCGGCGTTGCGAAAGCGGGCAACCCGTCATTCCGCGCGGCCACGCTCGTCCTTCCCGCTTGAAGGGCGAAGAGGAGTAACCCGTTCATCCGTCATCTTGGCGCCCCTGCCCGTCGCTGCTCGACGCTTCCTGACGACGCTCCACGCTCTCGCTCCGGCGGCGTGATTCCGATATACAATCAAGGTCTGCACGTTGTGCTCAACGTGTCGGTGATGCCGCGGCCGTTTGGCAGGAGCACGGTGTGACGACCGTCTCGAACGATTCCCTCGAAACCCACCGTCGGGACCGCGCCGCCGCCATTCGGTCGTTTGCGGAGCGCTTCCTGGCGGGGCCTAACCAGGACCTGTTCGAGGAGATGCTGGTGACGCTGTGCCGGCTCGCGCGGGACCCCGCCGAGCGCGGCGACGCCAAGCTGATCCACAAGGCGCTGGCGGAGTTACGCTACGCCCTAAAGGTCTTCGCCCCGTACCGCGACACGCGGAAGATCAGCATCTTCGGCTCCAGCCGCACGCCCGAGGACCACCCCGATTACCAGCAGGCCGTCGCCTTCGCCCGCCGCATGTGCCAAAGCGGGTGGATGGTCATCACCGGGGCCGGCGACGGGATCATGAAGGCCGGGCACGGCGGGGCGGGGCCGGAGGCGAGCTTCGGGGTGGCGATCCGGCTGCCGTTTGAGCAGAAGACCAACGCGATCATCGCGGACGACGCGAAGCTGGTGAATTTCCGCTACTTCTTCACGCGCAAGCTGATGTTCATGAAGGAGGCGTCGGCCGTCGCGCTGTTCCCCGGGGGCTTCGGCACCCAGGACGAAGGCTTCGAGGCCCTGACGCTGATTCAGACCGGCAAGGCGCCGCTGGTCCCCATCGTAATGATCGAACACCCGGGCGGGACGTACTGGCCCCACTGGCGGACGTACGTCGCCGACGAGCTGTTGGCCAAGGGACTCATCAGCCCCGAGGACATGGACCTGTTCCTGATCACCGACGACGTGGACGCCGCGGTCCGCGAAGTGGTTGACTTCTACCGCGTCTATCACTCCATGCGCTACGTCGGCGACGACCTCGTGCTGCGCCTCCACCGGCCGCTCACGCCGGCCACGCTCCAAAGGCTGAATGACGAATACGCGGCGATTCTCACGGCCGGCCGCTTCGAGCAGGGGCCTTTGCTCCCGGCCGAAAACGGCGAGTATCCCAGCCTGGCGCGCCTGCGGTTCCGCTTCGACCGCAAGAGCTGCGGGCGGCTGCGGCGGTGCCTGGACGTGATCAACCGCGACCCGGGGGCTTGAGCGCGCCATCGCGATCGCGCAAGACGGGAGGGCGAGGCTCCTGCCGAGCCGCCGCTCGCCGAAAGGCCCGCTCTCCCGTCCAAGGTCGCGGATCCCTGAGTACCCGGATAGTGGCCGGACGGGCCCCATAGGGCGCCGGGTCGAAAACCCCTGAGAATATCGCCTGATTTGCGGCCCCTGGTGCAAAAACCCCTTGACGAAAGCCGGATCGCGTGCGAAAAGGGTGCAGCGCGGTCCGCGGCAAACACGGTTGTTTGCGGGTGCGGACGGGGCCCTGATTTGCCTGTGTGCGTGCGCCACGGCTCCCGTTCGCGCGTCGGGTCGCGGGGCAAGTACGGAGCACCGGCCCGCCGTCGGCGGCCGCCGCTCCGGGAGGCAGAACAGCAATGGCCAAGAAAGCACGATCAGTCACCAAGGCGCGGAGCAAGTCCGAGGTCTACGGCGTCCTGGCCGAATCCACCGGCCTGACGCGCAAGCAGGTTGGAGCTGTCTTCAACGAGATGGCCGGGTTGATCAAGAAGGACCTGACCAAGGGCCCGGGCATCTTCACCGTCCCGGGGCTGATGAAGATCACAGTCGTCAAGAAGCCGGCCACCAAGGCCCGCAAGGGCATCAACCCCTTCACCAAAGAAGAGATCATGATCAAGGCCAAGCCGGCCCGGAAGGTCGTCAAGGTCCGGCCGCTGAAGAACCTCAAGGCCATGGTCTAGAGGGTTTTCAGCACGACACAGGAGGGCGAGGCTGTCTCCCGCGGCGACCCTGCCGACCTGCCGAGCCGCGGCTCGCCGGGAGGCTCGCCTTCTTGACTGTCTCCTCCTGTCCTTGAGCGCCCCGGCGGCGCGAGCACCCGTCGCGACCGTTGAAACCCAGGAGGGCGGACGTGGTTGGACTGACCGCGTCCGCCCTTTCGGCTGCACGGGCTGCTCGGTGGCGAGCATGAACGCCCGCCACCGCCGGATTGCGGTTGGGGGCACGCTCGGCGGATGAGGCGGGGTCGCGCCTCACGGCCCCTTCGGCGTCGGAATCGTGGTCCCGTGGGGATCGGACGTCGGGTCGCCCAGGCTGGCCGCCAAACGGCGTTGCAGGGCGGCGTCGGTCACGTGCTCCAGACGCTCCGCGGGCTGGTGGATGTGGTCGGCGGCCAGCGGTGTGTGCTGATCGAAATACGTCTCCCACAGCCGGTGTGACCGAATCAGACGGGCGGCGGCGGCCCGGCCCGCGTCCGTGAGGCCGCAAACGCCGTCACGCAGCGAGATCTGACCGGCCCTGCGCAGGCCCCACAGTGCCATTCGCGTCGCCGTCCAGCCGGCGCCCACCGCGCGGGCCAGCGTGGCCGGACGCGGGGTGACCTGCGCCGGCCGATGTGGCATTGGCCAACGGCCGATGCGGTCGGCGGGGCCGACCGACTGACGAAGCACGGCGGCTTCTTCTTCGAGCCGGTAGAGCACCCCCAGCAGGTCTTCCCGCACGATCCGCAGCGACAAGGCCGCCCGATGGTAGAGGACGCCGAGCCAGCCGCGGCGTGGCGCCAGCAGGAACGCCAGCGCGAACAACAGCCCCGCCGACGCGGCCATCATCCCGGCGGTGCTCGTGCTCACGCCGGGCATCCCGACCCAGCCCGGCCCGACGATGGCTCCCAGGTGCCCCAGAGCTGCCGACGCGGCCGCAAGCACCAGACTCAGCACGAGCATGAGACCCAGGCGGTCCGTCAGCAGGTGGGCGGCGGCGGGCGGGACGATCAGCATGGCGATGACGAGGATGCTGCCGACGCTCTCGAAAGCGGCCACGGTCGTCACGGCCACGAGCGTCATCAGCAGGTAGTGCATCAGCCGGGCGTTGATGCCGAGCGTCGTCGCCAGGGCCGGATCAAACGCCGAAATCTTCAGCTCCTTGTAGAGCAGCATCACGAACAGGGCGTTGAGCAGCAACACGCCGCCGCCGATAAGGGCCGCCCGCGGCACCTCCCATTCGCCCCAACGCACGGTATCGAGCGGCGTCAGCTCGATGGCCCCATACAGCACGCAGTCAGGATCGAGATCGACATGATCGGCGGTGTAGCGGATGAGGATCAGGCCGATGGCGAACAGGACGGTGAACACCACGCCCATCGCGGCGCCCTGATCGACTTTGCCGGTGCGGTGAATCCACTCCGTGAACCACGCCGTTAGGACCCCGATGACACCCGCTCCGATCAGCATGGTCACGCCGGCGCGGCTGCCGGTGAGCAGGAACGCGAGGGCCAACCCGGGCAGAACGGCGTGACTGATCGCGTCGCCCATCATGCTCATCTTGCGCAGGACCAGGAACGAGCCGACCAAAGCGCACGCCATTGCGCTCAGCGCGCCGACAACCACGATCCACGTGTCGAGGGGGAGCCATTCGAATTGCGTCACCGCGAACAACATCATGCTCCGGCCCCTCCCGTGACGGCGGCCGCGGGGCCGACCGGCTCCAACTGGTGCGGGCTGGGCGGCGCGGCCAGGTCGGGGTACTGCTCCGACAACAGCGCCTCCAGTCGCTCCATCAGGGCCGGTGCCAGCACGTGCTCGACCTCGTCCGCGTCGCGGTCCACGTGACTGGGGGCGACGTCGGCGTGCGTGATCAGGTATAGCTCCCACAGCCGGTGATTGCGGGCGATCCGCCACGCGGCCTGCGCGCCCGCGGATGTCAGCGCGTACGCCGACTCACCGTCCGTCGCCGTAAGCAAACCCTCGTTCAGCGCCCCGCGCAGCGTGCGGCGGAGTTGCCGCGGCGACCAGGAGCGGTGGCGAAGCAGCTCGGCGAACCGGACGGCGTGACTGTGACGGACAGTGCCCGCCTGCTGCGTCTCGGACAACTCGTACACGGCCCGCAACAGGTGCTGATGTGCCACCGTGTGCGTCAGCCGACGATGTTCCACGACGCGCCGCAAGATGCCGCGCGCCGGCCCGAAGACCAGGCTGACCAAGAAGAACACGCCGGCGGCGACGACGATCACCGCACCGGCCGGCAGTCGCGGCACCAGGGCGCTCAGCGTCGCCCCGACCAGGCCGCTGCCGGCCCCGATGAGCGCCGACCCGAGCAACATCGTCGGCAGGTGCTGCGTCCAGAAGCGGGCGGCGGCGGGCGGAATGACCAGCAGCGCCACCATCAGGACCAGCCCCACCGCCTGAAGCCCGATCACCGTCACCCCGACAACCAGCGCCATCAGGACCGCGTCCAGCGTCAACACCGGCCAGCCCTGGGCCCGCGCAAACCCCGGATCAAAGCACAGCAGCGTCAGTTCTTTGTAGAACAACAGGCACGCGAGCGCAATCAGCGCGGCGGCCACCGCGATCGTCGCCGCGTCGCCGAAGACCATCGATGCCGTCTTGCCGTAGATGAACGACTTGAGCCCGGCGGCTTGACCGGCGCCGAGGTTCTGAATCAGCCCCAGGACCGCGACGCCCAGACCGAAGAACACGCTGAGCACGATGCCGAGGGCCGCGTCTTCCTTGATCCGCGTCAGGTGGACCACCAGCAGGATCGTCGCGACGCCGAGGACGCCGGAGATCGTCCCGCCGAGCAGCAGCCCGGCCACCGATTTGCCCGAGCCCCCGAGCACGGTCATAAGAATGAAGGCGACGCCGATGCCCGGCAGCGTGGCGTGGCTGAGGGCGTCGCCGAGCAGGGCCCGCTCGCGCAGCAGCATGAAACAACCGATCAGCCCGGCCGCCAGCCCCAGCAGGCTCACGCCGATGACGACCACGCGCGTGTTGTAGTCCTGCAACGTGAGCACGCGGACAAGTGGCGACCAATCGAAAGCAACCAACACAAGCTGGTGCGGCATCCGCCACGGGTGTGGCCCCGGCCAATGGCCGGTGCTTCGCAGGTGGAAGGTCGCCGCCGGTGTCTCGTGTGGCACTGACCAATGGTCGGTGGCACCTGGACCGCCCGGCAATTCACTCGCCTCAATCACACCGGTCATCAGCGGTGACGCGGCCAGCATCGCCAAGATGGCCAGAACCCCCCACGTCGTTGAACCCGTGCCACACGGGCCATCGCGGGGCGGTCTGCGCGTCGGGATCTCGGAGTCGCGCACGCCTAGCTCTCCCGCAACCCCCGTCCCGCCAGCGCGTGCGTCGCCTCATCCAGCAGCGTCAGCCGGCCGCCGTATGTCTTGCGCAGGTTCTCCGGCGTAAACACCTCGGCGGTCGGGCCGTGGGCGACCACGCGCAGATTGAGCAGCAGCAGATAGTCGAACGTGTCGCGGGCGGTCTGGAGATCGTGGTGGACGACGAGCACGGTCTTGCCGCCGCTGCGCAGCTCGTGCAGTAGCTTGATGATCGCGGCCTCCGTGGCGGCATCGACGGCTGCGAAGGGCTCGTCCATCAGATACACGCGGGCATCCTGGGCCAGCGCCCGCGCCAGGAAGACGCGCTGCTGCTGGCCGCCGGAGAGCTGACTGATTTGCCGCCGGGCGAGGTCGGCCAGGCCGACGCGCTCCAGGGCCGCCAGCGCCGCCTGCTTGTGGGCCCGCGTCACCGGCCGCACCCAGCCGATTCGCCCGTAGCGGCCCATCGTCACGACGTCGAGGGCACTGACCGGGAAGTCCCAGTCCACGCTTTCGCGCTGTGGCACGTACGCCACGAGATGCCGTTGCTGTCGGTACGGGCGACCGTAGACCGTCACGCGCCCCGAGGCGGCCGGAATCAGGTCGAGCACCGCCTTGAGTAGTGTGCTCTTGCCGGCTCCGTTCGGCCCAATGATGCCGATCAGCCGACCCTCCGGGGCGTCGAAATCCACGTCCCACAGCACCGGCTTGCGGTGATACGCGACGGTGAGGTCGTGAATGGACAGCGGCGACTCGGGTGGGTGCTCGTCGCCAGTGGCAATCGGGTGCTGCGAAACAAGCGCCGTGGCCGCGGCTCGTGCATCGGGCGCGGGATCGACCATCCTGTTCTCCCAAACGGTGAGCGCAACCGATTCTATCGGGGATTTCGCCGGCGTGTGCCACCCATGACGGCCCGCGACTCGGCCGAGGGTGCGTGGCGCGGCTGGCCAGGGATACGCGCCTTCCCGCCGAGCGCTCCAGGTCTGGAATGCCCGCCTAAATGGGTATTCACGATCGTGCGACACGGGAGGGCGAGGCTGTCTCCCGCGGCGACCCTGCCGGCCTGCCGAGCCGCGGCTCGCCGGGAAGCTCGCTCTCCCGGTTGGCGTCCCATCCTCCTGAATGCCCATTTAGGCCAGGTTCATCGTCATCAGGAACAGCCGGTTGTTCTCGACCTTGCCCAGCCGGTTGCGCAGCAGCTCGACCGCCTCAACCGGGTTCATGTCGGCCAGCACGCGGCGGAGCATATACACCTTCTCGAGCTCGTTCGGGTGCAGCAGCAGCTCTTCCTTACGCGTGCCGGACGCGGGGATGTTGATCGCCGGCCAGATGCGCTTGTCCACGAGCCGGCGGTCGAGGTGCAGCTCGCTGTTACCGGTGCCCTTGAACTCCTCGAAGATGACCTCGTCCATCTTGCTGCCGGTGTCCACCAGGGCCGTGCCGATGATGGTCAGGCTGCCGCCCTCTTCGATGTTGCGGGCCGCCCCAAAGAAGCGCTTCGGCTTCTGGAGGGCATTGGCATCCACGCCGCCGGTCAGGATCTTCCCCGAGTGCGGCACCTCGGTGTTGTAGGCCCGCGCCAGGCGGGTGATCGAGTCGAGCAGGATCACCACGTCGCGGCCGTACTCCACCAGGCGCTTGGCCTTGTCGATGACCATCTCGGCCACCTGGACGTGGCGGCTGGCGGGCTCGTCGAAGGTCGAGCTGATGACCTCGGCCTTCGTCGCTCGCTGCATCTCGGTCACTTCCTCGGGCCGCTCGTCAATCAGCAGGATGATCACGTACGCGTCGGTGTGGTTCGTCGTGATCGCGTTGGCCATCTTCTGGAGCAGGACCGTCTTGCCGGTCCGCGGCGGCGCGACGATCAGCATGCGCTGCCCCTTGCCGATCGGCGTCACCAGGTCCACGATCCGCATGTTGATTTCCTGCGGCGTCGTCTCCAGGTAGTACCGCTCGTCGGGGTGCAGCGGCGTGAGGTCCTCGAAGTTCGTCTTCTCGGTGACGGACTCCGGCGACTCGTAGTTGATCGCCTCCACCCGCAGCAGCGCGAAGTAGCGTTCCGATTCCTTCGGTGGGCGAATTTGCCCGGCCACGATGTGCCCGTTGCGCAGGCCGAAACGGCGAATCTGCGACGGGCTGACGTAGATGTCGTCGGGGCAGGGCAGGTAGTTGTACTCCGGGCTGCGCAGGAAGCCGAAGCCGTCCGGCAGTACTTCCAGCACGCCCTCGCCATACAGCAGGCCGTTCTGGTTGATCCGCTGCTTGAGAATCTGGAAGATGAGGTCCTGCTTGGGCAGCCCGACGTAGTCCTGCACGCCTTCGTTCTTGGCGACCTCGTGCAGCTCGACGGCCGTCATCTTCTGCAAATCGGTGATGTGCAGCTCGCCCCGCTTGATCCGCTCGTACTTCTCGTGCGTCTCGCGGTCGATGGGCGAGCTTTCGTCGTACTCGCCCTTCCGCTTCTTGCCCTTCTTGCGGCCCTCGGCCACGGGATGCTCGTCGGCGGCAGGGTGTTCGTCGCCAACGGGTTCCGCCGGGGGAGCCGCGGTCACGACGGCCGCCTCGCCGTCGTCGCCGGCGCTCTCGGTTTGCACGAAATGGGAGGCCGACGTGCTCTCCGCGGCCGCACCGGGCTCCTCGTGGACTGCCTCGGACACGGGCGCTTCGGTCTCGTCCGCAACGGCCTCGACTTCCTCGTGCCCCTTCTTCTTCCCGCGTGTCCGGGTCGTAGACTTTGCCATGATGAACTCCGAAAGAACCTTGCCGGATACGGCCCCCACTGGCGCAACGGCCAGGGCCTGCCGACCGGCTCACCACGCTCGTTCAGGAGCGCTTTGCCAAAATCGCCTGGAGGATGTCGGCCACCTGCGGGCGGAGCTCAGCGGCCGGCCCGTCGTTGCGCACGACGAACGCCGCCCGCGAGCGCTTCTCGGCCAGCGACATCTGCCAACTTTCCCGACGCCTCAGTTCTTCCGCCGCCCAGCCACGCTCCCGTTGCACGCGCCGCACCCGCGCGGCCTCCGGGGCGTCCACAAACACAATCGTATCGCACTGGCGATCCAGGTGGCTTTCAAACAAAAGCGGGGAATCGATGACGATGGCCTTAATCGATGAATTCTTCTCTACCGCGCGTATCATAGCGGCCTGCCGCCGGACAATCAAGGGGTGTACCAGCCGCTCCAGCCGCTCCCGCTGCCCCGGGTCGGAGAACACAATCTCGGCGATCCGCTGCCGCTCCGGCTCGCCATCCGGCCCGACAACCCCCGGTCCCCACCACTCCCGCAGTCGCCGCAACACCGCCGGGCGTCGCAGGACTTCGTGGTTAACGCGGTCGGACGAAACCACCAGGCACCCCAGTTCCTCGAACTCCGCCGCGACGCGCGACTTGCCGGCCCCAATCCCGCCGCACAACCCGATAATGGGTTTGCTGTGCGGCCCGACCTTGGCTCCGGCTTTCTTGGCTGAGGCCACCCGCTGCTCCTGGAAGCGACCAACCCACGCCCCCGTGGCGGCCTTGGCGGCCAACACGCGGCCCCGCACCGTGCGTCCCGGTCGGCCACTCTTATCGCGCGCCAGGGTCGGGCTTGTCAATCGGCCGGCGTCGGCTAAAGTGGGGCCGTGCGCTCCGCCGGCCCCCCGTGGCGGAGCGCGCTCCACGTTGCGGAGGAACCATGACCCGTCCCATCCGTGTTCTTATCGCCAAGATTGGGCTTGACGGCCACGACCGCGGGGCCAAGTTGATCGTGCGCAACCTGCGCGACGCGGGGATGGAGGTCATTTACACCGGTCTGTGGCAGACCCCCGCCGCCACCGTCCACGCCGCCTTGCAGGAAGACGTGGACGTGCTGGGCGTCAGCCTGCTGTCGGCCGCCCACCTGACCATCATGCCCGAATTGCGTCGTCTGTGCCGCGAGGCGAACATCGCCGATCTCCCGGTCGTCCTGGGCGGGATCATCCCCGAAGAGGATTACGATCCGCTGCGTCAGGCCGGTGTGGACGGCATCTTCAACCCCGGGACGCCGATGAAGACCATCATCGACTCGGTGACCCGTCTGGCCACAGACTACCGGGCCCGGCAGAACGCGGCCGCAACCGCTCCCGGTCTCGACACCCCGCGCGGTCTGGCCCGCGCCATGACGCTCGTGATGCGCGGGCAGGCCGACCGCCTGGGCACCATCCCGAAGTCGAGCAAGCCAACCGTCACAATCGGCATCACCGGCTCCCCCGGCGTCGGCAAGAGCACGTTCATCGGCCGGCTCGCCAAGGGCCTGCGCGAACGCGGCCACCGCGTCGGCGTCGTCGCGGTGGACCCATCCAGCCCACTCACCGGCGGCTCGGTCCTGGGCGACCGGCTGCGAATCATGTCGAACGAGCCGGATCACGGACTGTTCGTACGTAGTCTGGCATCGGAAGGTCGCGCCGGCGGACTCGGGCCGCATTGTGAGGAAATAACACAACTGCTTGCTGCTGCAGGGTTTGACATCATTCTTGTGGAGACGGTCGGCGCCGGCCAGAACGACACCGACATCCGCCACCTTGCCCACGAAGTCCTCTTGCTCGTGATGCCCGGCGCCGGTGACAGCATCCAGTTCGCTAAGGCCGGCGTATTTGAGATCGCCACCGGGTACGTCGTTCACAAGGCCGACCTGCCCGGGGTGGATACGACCGTCCGCCAGCTCAAGGAAGCCCTAACGACCGAGCGACCGGTCTGGCCGGTCAGCTCGCTTCGCAACGAGGGTCTGACGCCGCTGTGCGATTGGCTCGAAACGAAACTCCGCCCGTGAGCAGCGTGGCCCTGGGGTGGTGGGACCGTCCCCGTCCCCGGCGGCTGATTGTGGCCGGCCTCCTGCTTCTAACGGGGACACTGGCGCTGACATCCTTGGTGGGTGACAGCGTCACCTTTGACGAAACCAGCCATCTCACGGCGGGACTCAGCTATCTGAAAACGGGGGACTTCCGCCTCGCCCCCGACCACCCACCCCTGCCGAAAGCCTGGTGCGCCTGGCCGTTGCTGCTGTTGGACCTGCAATGGCCGGCCGACGACGACCCGGCCTGGCGGGACGCGCAGGTGTTCACGTTCGGCCGGCGTGTCCTGTTCGAAATGCGCAACGACGGCCAGTACCTGGTGGTCATCGGTCGTTGCATGATGGTGGTGTTGCTTCTGACCACCGGCCTGACGACGTATGCGCTGGGGCGCAGCACCTTCGGGCCATGCGCGGGCTTGCTGGCCCTGGCGCTCGCGGCGCTGAGCCCCACGCTGCTCGCCCACGGCCGGCTCATAACCACCGATCTGCCGATCACGTTGACGACGGCCTTGACGTTGTTGACGTTCACACGGCTGCTGCACCGGCTGACCTGGTGGTGGTTGCTCGCCGCCGCGGCCGCCCTCGGCGCCGCCGCCGTCACCAAGTTCTCGTGGCCGTTAGTCGTACCCGCGTTCGTCACCATGGCCGTGATCGGTGTCGTACAGCGTCCGCGCGGCGAAGCCGCCGGGCCGCTGCGCGAGACTCGGGCGTCCCGGGCCGCCCGCATTGGCCTCAGCATCGTGTTGCTGGCGGCCGGCGTCTGGCTGTCCATTTGGGCCGCTTATGGCTTCCGCCCCTCGCTCTTGGCCCCACCGGCGTCCGCCGGCGCCACGCCGGAGGGCCAAGCCGCCCACGAGAAGCTCAAAGAGACACTCGCCGAGACCTGGACCGAGCGCATGTACCGCCCCGAGGACGGCACCCCGCGCCCGGGGCTGATTCGCTCCGCACTGCGGCTGGCGGCGACTACCGGTATTCTGCCCGAAGCCTACGTGTACGGCTTGGCCGAGACCCTGGCGACCACGTCGGAACGGACGGCGTACTTCATGGGGGAGTACTCCAACACCGGCTGGCGCACCTATTTCCCCACAGCATTCGCAATCAAGACCCCGCTGCCGACCTTGGTGCTGCTCGCGGCCGGCATCGCCGCGGTCGTGAGCCGGCGGGCACGGCCCGTCGCCCCCGTTCTGCTTGTCGGGCTCGTCGTGTTCGTCGTGGTCTACGCGGCGTACGTCATCAACGGCCGTTTGAACATCGGACACCGCCACCTGCTGCCCATCTACCCGGCCTTGTTCGTTGTGGCCGGGGCGGCGGCAGCGTGGCTCCGCTCGCGCGTCGGTCGACTCCTCGTGGCGGCGATGTTGGTATGGCTGGTGGTCGCCAACCTGCGAATCCACCCCCACTACCTGGCCTATTTCAACGAGCTCGTGGGCGGACCCGCCCGCGGGCACCTGTACCTCGCCGACAGCAACATCGACTGGGGCCAGGACCTGCTGCGCCTGGCCGACTATGCCCGCCGCCACCCCAGCGAACCCATCAAGTTGGCGTACTTCGGCAGCGCCGTCCCCACGCGGTACTTGCCCTGCACAGCACTGCCCAGCGTGATCCAATTCGACCCCCGGGCCGACCTCACCGCCGGCACGTACGTCGTCAGCGTGATGCAACTGCTTGGCGTCTACACGCCCGAAGCGCGCCCGGAGTTTTGGGACGAGCAGAGCCTCGCGGCGTACCGGGCCCTTTGGGACATGGCCACCGAGCCCCCGGGGCCTGACGACCTGCCCGCCATTCAGCGACGCCGGGCGCAGGCCCGGATGGAGTACGAGAGCCTGCGGTCGGTGCGCCTGTTGTCGCAACTGCGCTACCGGCGTCCTGACGAGCGCATCGGCTACTCGCTGTTCCTCTTCCGGCTCACGGATCGCGACATCGAGCAGTTGGCCGGCCCGAAGCTGCCCTGTGACCATCAGGGGCCGTCGCGCGCCGCTGCGGTCGCCTCGCCCACCGACGTGTACGACCGCAGCCGATCCAGCAACCAGTCCAACGCGGACATCGGTTCCGGCTCTTCGCCGTCGAGCAGATAGGGCGCTACGATGCGCCGGTTCCATTCATATTGCAGGATAGGCAAGTGCGTCCCCGGGTGCCCCGCCGCGGCCCATTCCGGCGACCAGCCGACTTGCTCGACTTTTGCCCGCAACTCGGGATCGGGGATCGCGACCTCCAGCCGAAAACCGTCCTTCCCGGCGGCCGCCATGAACCGGCGGTCCAGCGTGCCCAGCAGCGAGGTGAAGGCGCCGGCCAAGAGCCAGTCCCGGGGCGAGTAGAACACGATCACCCGGTCGTCAACGCGACGCAGCGTCTCCCGCAGGTCGTAGGTGGGGCTTAGGCCCGGCTGGGCCATGACGATCTTGTTCAGGCGCACATCTTCGGGCAGGGCCTCGGCCACCCACGCGGCGATGGCCGCCCCGCCGGAGTAGCCGACCAGGTCGATCGGAGCGTCGGGGTGGTCATGTCGCCACGCGACGATCTCCGCGGCCACTTCGGCGGCCTTCTGCCGGTTGCGGTGCTCGTCGGCCAAGTGGTCCAGGATCTCCAGACCCGGGCGGTCCCACTGGAAGAAACGGACTTCGCGCGCCAGGCCCGCGTCGCGGAAAGCCCGGTACGCCGGGCCCATCTCCCACTCCACCCCGATGATCCCAGGAAACATCCACAGCAGGCCGCGCTCCGCGTTAGCGGCGTTGGACTTCGAGCGGCTGAGATCGGCCACAGTGGGCTCCGGCGGGACGACGCAGCTCCACACCAGGGCCAGCAGCACGCAGCACAGGGTTCGATGCCAACTCGCGGTGGTCTTCATTCCCGACTCCTCGCAGTCGTTCCGACGGCTAATGGGTTGGTCGGCCACGGCGGCCCGCGGCTGCGACTCCTGCGCGAAACGCCGCCGCGGCCCCGGCCGCCGGGCCGGGGCCCTGGTTTTATGAGACTTGCGGCGCGCGCGGCTTCGGATAAGGGGCTATCCAAACCGCGCGCGGGGGATGGCGCTCCGCGGGCCATTACGGGCGTGGTGGGTTCTGTTGGCAGCTCTAAAGTCGCTCGGGCTCAGCAGCCGATACAAACTCTGCGCAATACCCCTCCTTACTCTCTCACACACCGGAGCCCGCTCCCCACGGGCTCCGGTCGTTTTTTTGCGTGCCTTCCACCGGTCATCCGAGGGCGAGGGCCAACCTTGGGCGACCCAAGTGCCGATATTCCTATGGCGCCCCGTTGTGCCTTGGGGCCGTTCCGGAAAAACCGGTTGAAACCGATTGCTTCAGGCCCTACGCTTATGTGCTGGCGAGCAGTCTCCCGGCACTAGCGCTGGAGCAATTCTGTAGACAGCTCGTAAACATGGAGCTAGAGATGAGACGTTGGATCGCCCCCCTGTCGCTGGCGCTCTTGGCCGCGCTCGCGGCCTCGTCCGCGGTGGCCCAACAGCCCCTCGGGGATCCCGGGGAGCGGCTGGGGCCCGAAGCTTTCGGTCCGGGGGTCATCGAGGAATGGGAGGACGCGGTGCTCCGCGACCAGGCTGCCCCGCCCCGGCCGCCGCGCGGACTGCGGAACCCTGGCGAGCAGGGAGCGTGGGTCGTCCCCAGCCTCCGGGACACCTTCTATCCCAATTCCGGCAAGCACTACGTCATGAACAAATGGGGTGACACCCGGCTGGGGATCGGCTTTCCGCAATTGGTCGACGTCCACGGCGCGTTCTTCGCCGGCCAGGCGGCGAAGGGTGTCTGGACCACGGGCGTGCGCGTCATCGGATACCGTGACGGCACCGTCGTGCGCGAGACCCCGTGGTTCACGGACATTGACAAGTCGCCGACTTGGTTTCCGATGGGACTGCGAGGCGTCAATCGCATCGTGGTCGAGTCCCAGCCGGTCGTAAACGGCGGCGGTTGGTACGCGATGGACGATCTGACGTACTCGCTTCACACGGACGGGCCGGTGTCGGCGGGCCAGATGGTCGTAATCGACTTCGAGGACGCGGATTACCGCACGACGCTCAGCGGTACGCAGTATGCCGGGTTGACCTGGGAGACCGGGCAGGGTGACTTCAGTGCGGGACCGGTCGGTATCCACGCGCCGCAGGTGCCCGAGGGCTTTGAAGCCCAGGCACCGGATACGGAGGGCGCGCCGGGCGGGCCGGAGTCCGGTCAGGACGCGACGGGACCGACGATGGGGTTGAACTTCGTGGGGGTGGACCTGAACGACGGCAACGCCTACCCGCCGGACACAATGGGCGCGATTGGCACGTTCTACTACGTTGAGACGGTCAACCAGAACATCTCGGTGTTCAACCGCGACACGGGGCAGCGTGTCTCGAACGCGTCGCTGGAGTCGTTCTTCAATGTCAGCGGTCTGATCGGCGACCCGCGGGTGGTGTGGGACCAGCACAACGACCGCTGGATCGTCCTCGCCACAACCTTTGACAGCTCGACCGCCCGGGCCCGCGTCTACTTCGCGGTGTCGCGGACGGCCAACCCGCTTTTCGGCGGCTGGTACAAGAACTACATTCAGACGGACCAGGGGTCGGACGCCGGCCGCTGGCCGGACTTCCCCACGCTCGGGTACGACGCGCGCGGGATTTACTTCGCGTGCTTCATGGTGGGCAACCCCGCGTCCATGACGATCTGGGCCTTGGACAAGGCCCCGCTGGTGGCCAACCCTCCGAGTCTGGGCACGGTGACCGTGTGGCGTGGAAAACCGTGGGAGTGGGCCATTCAGCTCGTCCACACCTTCGGCGATCCGGGGTCGGAGTACATGTTGTCGCGCTCCAGCGAAACGGGGTTCCGATTCCGGCGGATCGCCCCCCCGCTGACTTCGCCGCTGCTGTATGAGATGGGTAACATCGGCGTGCAGTACAACTTCAACCCGCCGTCAGCCCCGGCGTTGGGCAGCACGACCGACATCGACACCGGAGACGCGCGGCCACAGGAGGCGGTCTATCGCGACGGGTACGTGTGGACGTGCCAGACCGTCTACTGGAATGGGCGGTCCGCGATTCGCTGGTACCAGTTCAACCCGACCACGATGCTCTTGGTGCAAAGCGGCACGGTGGCCAGCGACACGCTGCACTACTACTACCCCGCGATCATGGTGAACAGCCGCGGCGAGGTCACCCTGGGGTTCTCGGGGTCAAACGCCAGCCAGTACGTGGCGTCCTACTTCACCGGCCGCCTGCCGACCGACCCGAGCGGCGAGATGGCGCCCCCCGTGCTGATGAAGGCCGGCGAAGGCCCCTACACTGTGGTTCTGGGCGGCGGGCGTAACCGTTGGGGTGACTACTCCTCCATGCGGCTCGACCCGTTGGATGGAACCTCGTTTTGGGCCATTCAGGAGTACGCGCGCTCGCCTTCCGACCGCTGGGGCACGTGGGTCGGCGTCCTCGCTTTTGTACCCCTGGAGCAAGCCTGCTGTCTCCCCAGCGGGCTTTGTCAGAACCAGACCCCCACGGCCTGCACGAGCGCGGGGGGGACGCCGCAAGGGACCGGGACGACGTGTGCGTCTACCTCCTGCCCGCCGTGCCGCGGCGACCTGAATTGCAGCGGCGTCGTCGACTTCGGCGACATCAACCCGTTTGTGATGGCGCTGACCAACCCCGCGGGGTGGCAGAGCACCTACCCCGGCTGCCCCGTGCTGAACGGCGATATCAACAACGACAACCTGGTGGATTTCGGCGACATCAACCCGTTTGTGTCGCTGTTGTCCTCGGGCGGCGGAGCACCGAAGCCGTGTCAGTAGGGTGAGGCTCCGGGAATAGGGAACAGGGAACGGGGAGTGCGCGCGTCCCGCCCGCTCTTCCGCGGCCGGTCATAGCAGACGGGGGACGATGCGCGGCGGCGCGTCAATCCAGCGGTTTGACACGAATCGCCCGGTACCAGACCGGGGCGCCGTGGTCCTGGAACCCGATGCGGCCGCGGCGGGGCATGTCCTTGTACGCGGTCTTGAACTTGTTCTTGGTGCCGTCGGGGTTCTGGCCGGCGGCGGTCCAGTCATCGAGGTTCATGTCGATGATCGCCGCGCCATTCAACTCCACCTGAATCCGCGGCCCGCGGCAGGTAATGACCGCGGCGTTCCACTCGCCGGGCGGCTTGACGGCGTTGACGCGCGGGGCGAGGCAATCATAGATGGCCCCGCAGTCGTGCTTGTCGATCTCGGCCTTGCCGTGCGAGTCGAGGACCTGCACCTCGATGCCGGTCTGCACGCAGTCGCGCAGGTCGCCGGTGCGGATGAAGATGCCGCTGTTGGTCTGCGGGGCGAGCTTGAACTCGACGCTGAGGACAAAGTCGCCGAAGGTCTGCTCGGTCCACACGTCGCCGCCGCCCTGACGAGTGAGGACCCCGTCCGCGACGGTCCAACTGCCGGGCTTGGCGATCCAGCCGGCGAGGTCGCCGCCGGCGAGCAGGTCGAACCTGCCGTCGGCGTCGCGCCACGCGCTCGGCAGGGCGTTGGCCGGCAGGTCGCCCAGCGCGAACTGGACGCCCGCAAGGTAGTGCTCCAGTACATGCGGGTTCCAGAAGATGTCGTGGCGGTGACCCAGTGAACAGTAGAACACCCGGCCCAGGCCGTAGTTGCGGACCCAACTGACCGCGAAGTCACCGTCGGTCCGCGTGATCCCCTTCTTGGTCATGTCCGTCTTGACGGTGTCCAGGCTGAGCAGGACGCGCAGCAGCCGCCGCGAATACGGGTCTTTGAACTGGTAAATTTCGTCGGCGATTTCGAACGCGGACCCACCGAACATCTTCACCAGCGGGTGGTCCGGCTCGTCGAGCTTGACCGTCACCGTCTCGTTCCACGGGTGGCCGGCGAAGTACCCGCCCATCAGCTCGCCGAACTCCGGCCACTGGTAGGAGCAGTCCGTGGCGGCGTGCAGGCCGATCAGGCCCTTGCCCTCGCGGACGAAGTCGAGCAGACCCTGCTTCCAGGCGGGGTCGTCGAAAAGCTCGCCGGTGGTGTTGTTGAGGCAAATGGCGTCGAATTCGCACAGGTGGGCGGAGTTGAAGACCTTGGGGTCCGACGTGGCGGCGACGGTAAACGCGCCCGTCTTCTTGCCGGTGATTTCCAGCGCGGCGGTCGCGTAGGGGATCGCGCTGTGTACGAAGCCCTGGCAGCCGGTGTACACGAGCAGCTTGCGCGGCTGGGCCGGCTTGACCGGGGCCGCGTCCGGGGCGGCGGCGCGAATCTGCCGGAGTTCATCGGCGGAGAGGGGGTCGAAGGTCTGACCGGCAGCGCCGGCCAGGGAGAGCGTTACCAGCAGGACGAGCGGAAGAGGGCGGGCCAATGCGGTGTTCATCGTGAGACTTCCCTCATCACAGATCATGGCAGAAGTACCGTCGGCCCTCCCGGCGCGCCGGGACCGACATAGAACGCCGACGACACTTCGGAATCTCGCGTCCGCCACTGGGGGCGGGCACTATCACTCGCCGGGATCGAGGCCGCACGGCGCGCCGAAAACCTGCAACGTGGGCGACGGGCCGGCGGGAAGGAGTATAGCCGTGACGTTCGCAAGGCGCCTACACACGGATTCGATCTCGCCGGTGCTGAGAATCATGAACGCGGTCGAAAGACCGTCGGCCAGCGCCGCGCTCGGCGCGACGGCCCAGGCGGCTTGCACCGCGCCCGCCATTTCTCCCCTTCGTGGGTTGACGATGTGTCCACCGTGCAAGTGCTGCCCCGACCCGCTAAGGGCGCTCGCCCCAACCCCCCTCCCTTCCAGGTCGCCACGGGCGACTCGCTGTGGCGAGGAGGGGTTGGGGGAGGGTTGGAGCCTGCGACTGTTTGAGTCCTCGCGCTGTTCAGGCCCCGTTACAACGGAGCCCGGCGAAATCGCGTCATACAGCTCGACCAAGCCCAACGTCTCGTCAGGTCGCTCCGGATGCCGCAACCCCACGCGCCACATGGCGTCACCCGCCGCCGTGCCGAACACCCGCACCGTGCTCTGCCCGGCGTGGACCCGCCCCGCCGGAACGCCCCACTCGCGCAGCAGGCCGACGACGCGATCGACCGCGTACCCCTTGCCGAGTCCGCCGAGGTCGAGCTGCACGCCCGGCACCTGCACGCCGACGGCGTGCGCCGCCGGGTCGAGCACCAGGGGAGCGACGTCCCGCGGCCCGGGCGTGCGAAACGCGGCGTCGAACGCGCCGCCGGTCAGGTCGTGCAATTGGGCCGCCAGTTGCAGGCATTCGATCGTCTCGACCGCCACGGGGATGGTCTGCCCCGCCTTCAGGGCACTCAAACGCACAATGTCGCTGTGCGGGACAAACCGGCTGAGCGTCTGCTCCAGCCGGTCCACCTCGTCGAATGCGGCCCGCGCGACCTGCTCGGCATAACGGCGGTCAACGCCAAAGAGGCAGAGCCCGAACGTACACGCCATCGCGTCGTGTTCGAAGCGCTGACCGGCGTCGCTCGGCGTGGAGTGGGGCAGCGTACTCATGGGGGGCTCGGCGGGTTCGCGGGGGCGTCGGCACCGCGCTGACGCGCGACATACGCCTCCCACAGCGGCGGACGCACGTACACGTACAGCACTTCATCGCGGCGCAAACCGCGCAGGCTGACTTGGTACTCATCCCGGCGGTGCGGGTCCAACTCGGGTTGCAGCGTGTGTGAGACGAGGATCACGTCGGCGTCGGGATCGTCCGGGACGCTCTCCCAATAGCCGACCTGCTCGAAACACCGCAGGTACCACGGCAGCGGCCAGGGGTTCGGCACGATCACCTTGATGAGCATCTGCCGGCCCGCGGGGTGCAGGGCGGCCAACTCGTCGAGTTGCGCGGCCAGCCGCTCCACGTCGCGCACGGTGTACGAGTATGCACACGGGTTGTAATGGCTGGCGTCGAAGCGCGGGCTGATGCTCCGCTGCGCTTGCCAGCCCAGTTGCACCGTCCCCGCCAGCAGCACCGCGGCCACCAGGACTGCTGTCAGCACCGGCATTCGTGCCGAACGCGCAGTGCGAGGCTCTGCCTTGCACCGCGCGGCCAGGACGCGGACGCCGCGCAGCAATGTCGCCGCGCCGACCCCGGCCAGCACAATCATGCCGTGCAGCGCGCTGAGGATGCACCACGGCGTTTTGTACGGGATGGCCGAGTAGATCAGGAACATCAGCAGCGTGTAGACGGCCAGGAACCGCACGAAGGTCAAGTTCATCGCGCGGACGCCGTGGCCGGTCGCTGCGGCCACGATGCCCACGCCGGCCAGCGCGACGATCAGCGCCTCGGTCCATACCGGGCCCGCGCCGTGCCGCCACCAGAGCAGGATGTGCAGGTAGTAGTGCCACGGGTGCTCATGCGCTCCGCCTTCGCCGGCGCGCTGGAAGTACGTGGCGAAGGCCCGGATCGAATCGGGCGGGCCGGCGGGATTCGTGCCGAAACCCGAGAACAACACCACCGAGACGACGATGACGGCAACGACGCCGGCGAGCACGGCGGCCCCGTGGACGGATGAGAGTAGCTGGCGACCGCCAACCCCTCTCCCCTGTGGGGAGGGGGTAGGGTGAGGGGCAGGGCCAGCCTCGG
This sequence comes from Planctomycetota bacterium, assembly GCA_040755725.1. Lineage (GTDB taxonomy): Bacteria > Planctomycetota > Phycisphaerae > UBA1845 > Fen-1342 > JBFMAI01. The sequence goes on from JBFMAI010000040.1 coordinate 240,687, forward strand.
CGGCCCGCCCCTGCACGCCGCTCCGCCCCTCCCCCAACCCCTCCACGCCACCGCGAGTCGCCCGTGGCGACCTGGAAGGGAGGGGAGTGCGGCGCGCCGCGAGCGTCGCGACGACCACCGCCGCGAACATGCAGCCCCACGCGATCACGCACGTTTCCTTGGTGGCGTGCATGAGCCCGACGGCCGCCCCGGCCAGGACGGCCCACGGGAGCTTGGTGACACCGTTCTTCGCACGCCAGACCGCGGCGATGACCGCGAACGTGAAGAAGACCAGCAGCGTTTCCTGGATGTAATACCGGCTATAGTACACCATCGCCGGCGAGACGGCCGTCAGCACGCCGGCGATGATCGCGGCCGACCGCCCCAGCCCATCGCCCACCAGCCCCAGCAGCAGAATCAACCCCACGCCGAAGATCACCGGCACCACGCGGAACATCGCCGCGTCCGTCTCACACAGACGCCGCGCTTCGCTCAACCACGCCGCCGGCAGCGTCGCGTAGTACAAGGTCGGCCCGTGGTACTCATTCAGGTCGTACGCGTAGACCCCCGTCTGCCAGAGCGCGTCGAACTTGGCGGCGTGGACGGCCTCGTCCACGTGCATCGGCCGCCGATCGAGCCCCGGCAGCCGCAGGGCCGCCCCCAGCCCCGCCGTGGCGACGAGCAGCGCGACGAAGACGACGGTGCGTTTCATCTGGCCGGCCGGCCGAAGACCTCCACCTCGGTGTAGTGGTTCTGATCGTCGGCGGTGCTGCCGTTGCTGTACAGGCGGACATAGCGGCCGACCACGCCGCCGGCGTCGATCAGCTTGCCCTCGAACGTCTCCCAATGCTCCTTCTGATCGCCAAGGCCGAGGCCGGAGGAGTTGTCATGGTCGTTGTTGAACACCGTGCGGACGTCCTTGGTGAAGTCGGGGTCGTCCGACACCTGCACGACCACGTCGTGATAGACGCGGGCGGTGATGTGATAGTGCCAGACGACGATCGCATGGAGCGCGTACCGCCCCTTCAGGTCGATCTGCACCCATTGCCGACCGGGGCCGAGCTCGACATAGCCGCCCTCGGTCGCCTCCTTGTCGCCGTCGGTGACGCACTTCAGGCTCCCGATGATCGGCTCGGGATCGCTGCTGCGGACGGGCTTACCGGCGGCGACGTTCTGACACCCCGGCGGGACCATCAGTGGCGGCCGCGGGCCCTTGCGCGGAGGCTCCAGATTGGTGCCGGGGGGGGTGTTGGTCGGTGTGCCGCGGAACGCCGGTTTGGGGAGCTTCAATTCCAACGGGACGAGCTTGGCGTCGGCGCCGCCGCTGGCCGGTTGCGTGGTGGGCGATTTCTGCGCCAGCGTAACGGCCGACCCGATGACGGCAACGGCCAGCATGGCCGCAAGAGCGGCGGCGGGCCGAGGGTGTACACAAGTTCGGCTCATGAGTGCATACCTCACATCACTACACACCTACGCGAGACGCTCGCACTGGCTCGTGTGGCACCGGCCGCTACAGCCCGGAGGCGCTCGCCTGCCTGTGTGGCACCGGCCAATGGCCGGTGCGTCAACTCGTAGTGCAAGGCTCTGCCTTGCACGCTGGAGCCTATCGGGCCGGGCGAAATCGCGAGGTCACGGCCCACGCCGCCAAGGCCGCGAGCAGCACATACGCAGCAACGGCGTGAATCTCCGTCAGCGTCTCCTGCTCAGCATACCCGAAGCAGGGCAGCATCGCCGCCAGCATGGTGACCATCACGACGAAGCCCGCGCCGATGACCGCGCGCAACGCCCACCGGCGCCACGGCGAGACGGTCGGGGGGGCATAGGCCGCCGGCCATAGCAGCGCCACGCCCGTCAGGCCGACGATGAGCAGCGGCGCGCCGAGCATGTGGACGAGCAGCGTCCAGCCCTCGACCTCGTCGCCCAGCCACGCGCCGCCGAAACCCGTGACGGCACCGATCGCGGTCCCCGCCAGCAGCAGCCCCAGCGGCGCCTTGTGCGCGCTGTTGAGGGGAAGAGGAGTCGGCGGCGGCGGGGCTTCCCGGCCGTTGCGCAACAACGTAGCCGCGGCCCCGTACGTCGGCAGCGATGCAAGCGACTCTCTCAGAATCACGAGCAGAACGAGCGCAGCGCACACGAAGCCGAACCACTTGAACGCCGGCCGGGCTTTGAAGCTCAGCGCCCAGACCCGCGCCAGGACCGGGTCATAACCGTGCAGCTCGTGCATGCGCCCCTCGCCGGCGAGCGATACGCGACCGAAGAAGACCGGTCCCGCCGGGCTGTGGCAGTCTTCACACCCCCGTGCCCCCAGGGACTGCGCCGCCGGCCGCACGTCATGCGCCAGAGGCCAACGGTGCGCCTCGTGGAAAGCATCGCCGGAATCCAGCCGCCACGATGGGGTTATGGGTTCTTCTTCGTCATGCCGGGCGAAGAGCGGCCCAACGAGGGCCGGCGCGGCGTCCGTCGGGCGCTCCCGCGCGGGCAGGCCGAGTTGGTGGGCCTTGGCCGTCTGGATTCGCTGCGTCGACTCCCGCGGCCACGGGCCGGAGTGGCACACCGTACACGTCAGCTCCTCCAGGTGCAGCGGCGGCAGGCCGTCGTGGTCGGGATGCGGGGCGCGGAGATGGCCGCCGAGCACAGTTGTGATCTCGGCGCTGCTTTCGTTGCCCAGGTGACAGCCGCGGCAGGTGCGCGACACGCGCGCGGGGCGCTCCGACTCACCTTCGTAGCCCCGCGTCATCGCGTGGTCGATCCCGTGCCGGTGGCAATCGACGCACAGCAGTCCGGCGGCGAGGTGGACATCCTGGTCGGTGTGCCACGGCTCGGGGGCACCGTCGCCGACGACCCGCGTCGTGTGGCAGAAGTAGCACCGTTCGTTCGGCACGCGGCGAGTGATCTGGAACAGCACGCGGTCGTCGGGGTCGAACCGGGTCTTGTCGTAGATGAGCATCGGACCGGCCCGCTCGGGGAAGTCCGGGTCGGGCGGCGTGTACGGGTCCCAGTCGTCCGGGGCCTTGCGGGCCTCGCCGCGGACTACGCCCAACCCCAGAGCCGCCGTCGCGGCCCAGCGGAAGTTCTCCTTCTCAATCTGTCGCGCGGCTTCAGCGGCGTCGTGCTGCTGGTCGGCGCTGTGGCAGATCATGCAGTCGATTTCGAGCGGGCCGGAGACCGACCAGCGCGGGCGGCTGCTTTGACCCTCCCCCAACCCCTCCTCGCCACAGCGAGTCGCCCGTGGCGACCTGGAAGGGAGGGGGGTAGAGGCCGCCGCCCCGCCGGTATCGGCACGCGGCTCGCCGAAGCCGCCGCCGGGCGTGTGCCGGCCGAAGCGCTTGACCATGTCCCAGTCGGACAGGCCGGCGTCGGCCGGGGTGACGGTGCCGGGCCAGCCGCGGGCGGAGATGGGGACCGCAGTGCCGGCCTGCGCGTCGACCAGGAACCACGGCTCGCCCGGCCGACCGGCGAAAGCGTTCGGGTCGTTCGCGTTGAAATGCCAGCCGCGGCAGATTTCGGCGTACGGGTGGCACTTGCCGCAGGTCGCCCGCGGCGAATACGGCAGCGCGGGCGCATCGTCCGGCCGGATCGCCTTGCCGTCGTGGTCGTAGAGCGTGATGCGATGGACGTAAGGCGAACGGGAGTCGGTCTTCAGGAGTTCCGTGGCGTCACGCTGTTGCGCGCGGGCGAGGAGCGGAACGCAAATCGACGCGACCATCGCCGGCAGCAGCGTCAGTCCCCCACCCCGGAGGGGTGGGGCACCCACCGGTAGCGGGCTCACCCGCCCGGTTCGCACCGGCCATTGGCCGGTGCCACACTCGCCATCGCCACGCCGACCGGCCACGGCGTTCACGCCCTGGCGTGCCCACGTGTTTACCTTCACACATTCCCATGTTCCCACATTTTCACGCCTTGAACTCGTCCGCGGCGAACGCCAGTCGGCACCCGCCCGCCACCGCGTCATTGGCCTTCAACACCGTCACGCACGTCTCGTAGGCGACCTCCGGCGGGCACGTCAGCGGCGTGCCCTGGCGGACCGCCGCGAAGAAGTTCTCCAGGTGCAACTGCCGCGTGTCCTTCTGGGCCTCGACCGCCAGCCGCTGCCCCTCGGCGTCTTTCTTGCCCTCCGGTGTCAGCGTCTCGCCGATCTTTAGCTCGATCGCTTCGCGGCCCATTTTCTCGATCTTCTCCGCTTCGTCCTCCCACTCCCGTCGCTTGGCGTGAACCTCGCGGAAGATGAGCCCGGTCTTGCCGTCGTCGCTGATGACGAGCGTCCCCTCGTCGCCCATGAACTGCTCGTAGAATCCGCCATAGCTGGTCGTGTTCAGCACTTGGTAGCTGCCGCGCACCGGGCCGGCCGCGGTCTGCCATTCGTAGAGGGTCAGGATGTTGTCGTACCAATCGCGGCCGGGCTGCTCAGTGTAGTAGTCCAGCCCGGCGCTGGCCTGCACGGCCTTCGGCGGCGTCCGCAGGAACCAGTTAAACACGTCGATCTGGTGCGAGCCGAGATCGGCGATCGGCCCGCCGGAGTACTTCCGGTACCACCGCCAGTTCAGTAGTTCGTCCGCCGAGCCGTAGCCGTAACGTTTGAGCATGTCGGCGTCAGGCTCCTGTCCCTTGGGGCAGCCGACCTCCAGCATCCGGGCCCGGTTCCACTGCCCGTACACCTGCGTGATGCGGCCGAGAATCTTGTCGTTCTCGATCATCTTGAGCGCGTGCCAGTAGCGCGGCGAGCTGCGCCGCTGGTGGCCGACTTGCAGGAGCTTGCCGGTCTGGCGGGCGGTTTCGACCATCGACCGCGCCGCCGCCAACGTGCTGGCCATCTCCTTTTCGCAATACACGGCCTTGCCCGCCCGCAGGCACGCGTTGGCGTGCTCGGCATGGACCCAGTCCGGGCTGGCGACGAGCACCGCGTCGAGGTGCTGCTCTTTGGCGAGCATCTCGCGGTAATCCTCGTATACGTCCACGACCTGGTCGTACTTCTTGAGCAGGTTGGCGGCGTAGCGCCGGTGGTACGGCCAGATGTCGCAGACCGCGACAAAGCGGATACCCGGGATCTTCAGGCAGAAGTTGATCAGCACGCGGCCCTGGCTGCCGGCCCCGATGATCCCGACCGTCAGCTCGTCGGCCTTCGCCGCCGGCGGGGCGGCCTCCTGCGCCCAGCCGGGGATGGTGACCATCAGCCCGGCGCCGGTGGCGGCGGCGGCCTGAAGAAACTCGCGTCGATTGAGGGCCCCCGGGTCCGCCGCATCCTGCCGATCGGGCATACAACACCTCGAAATTGAGTGACCGGCACACTGTATCGCGGGCGGGACGGTCGTCAACGCGGGGCGTTGCTGGGCTAACTGGCTCGGACTATCTTGCCGGTCGATGCCCGCCGCCGAATTGTCCATCGTCATTCCCGCCTACAACGAGGCCCGCCGACTGGGGACTACGCTGGAGCATCTTCGGGACTACGCGACGCGGTGCGGCACCGCGACCGAGATCGTGGTCGTGGACGACGGGAGCACGGATGGAACGGCGGACCTGGTACGCGGGTTCGACGCCGGCCCCGTCGCGCTGCGGCTGCTGACCAACCCGACGAATCGCGGGAAGGGGCACGCGGTACGGCAGGGCATGTTGGCCGCGGCGGGGCATGTCCTCCTGATGTGCGACGCGGACCTATCCACCCCGATCGAGGAGCTCGACAAGCTGCGGCCGTGGCTGGATGCGGGGTACGACATCGTCATCGGCTCCCGCGACTTGCCGGACGCGCGCCTGGCCCCACCGCAGCCGTGGCCGCGCCGCCGGCTCGCCGCCCTGTTCCGGGCCTTGCGGCGCCGCCTCATCCTGCCCCACGTGCTCGACACGCAGTGCGGCTTCAAGCTGTTTCGGCAGGAGGTGGCCCGCGATTTGTTTTCGCGGCTGACCGTGGACGGCTGGCTGTTTGATTGCGAAGTGCTGGCCCTGGCGGCCCGGGCGGGCTATCGCATCAAAGAGGTTGGGGTGACCTGGCGGCACGTGCCACCCAGCCGGGTGCGGGTTTGGCGCACCATGCTGACCGCGGTACCCACGCTGCTCAAACTCCGCGGGCGTGCGTAACGGCTGCGCCGGACTGGGCGCAGCGAGTCAGGAAACGCGCGACCCCGGAGCAATCGGTCGCTCGGTGGTCAGCAGGATAACCTGGCCGTGGTCGGCGGTGCTCGCCGCCAGCAGCATCCCCTGGCTATCGACGCCGCGCATCTTGCGCGGGGCCAGGTTGGCGACGACGATGATCTGCTTGCCCACCAGCGCGGCGGCCTCGTAATGCTCGCGGATGCCGGCGACGACCTGTCGGCGTTCGGTGCCCAGATCGACCTGGAGCACCAGCAGCTTGTCGGCGGCGGGGTGAACGTCCGCCTGCACGACCGTACCGACACGCAGGTCCAGCTTCAAGAAATCGTCGAACGACACGATGGGGGGGGGATCGGACATCGGCGGTTCTCCTCTGCCGGAGGGGCGTTCATTTCAGGAAGCGGGCCCGCAAGAAGGCGAAGTACTCCTGCTCTACCGTGGCCAGGTCCTCACTGATGAAATTGCGGAACAGGTCCTCGCCGAAATTGAAGCGCGGCCGCTCGGACCAGATGTGGGCCGCTCGGGCGTACTGCTCGATGTCCAGTTCGGGGAGCTTGGCCAGCAGACGCTGAAAGCCGGGGGCGTACTTGCCGCCCGCGCCTTCCTGGAGGAACAGGACCAGGCCCCACAGTTGCGCATAGTACGTGGCCACCGACCGGCTGCTCCCGGCGATCATCTGCCCCGCGTCCGTTTGCAGCAGCTTGCGCAGCGAGTGCGCCTTGTTGCCGATCAACGCGGTGGCCAGATCGTTGCGCCGGCTGGGGTTGTAGGCGGGGTCGAAGGACTTCAGCCCCTGGGCGTCCCAGCGCTGTCCCTCGCAATACACGGCCAGACCTTCGTTCAGCCACGCCGGAATCCGCGCGCCGACGCAGTGGTAGAGGTACTGGTGAAACCCCTCGTGGGCGAACAGAGGGAAGGTGATCTCGTGCCGGACGTACTCGATCACCGAAACCCCGCGCTCGCTGTAACCGCCGTTGCGGACCTGAAGGAACACGCTCGCCCGCGAGCCCGTGAAACGCCGGGTGAAAGCTTCCCACTGCCCCCGCGACACGAAGAGATAGACCTTCATCCGTTCCTGCGGGGCGCGGGCCGGCGGAACCAGACCGGCGTAGTGGGCGTAGGCGGCTTCCACGAACCCCGGCAGCGCGTCAACGAGCAGGTCGTCCTGAAGGGTCGTATAGATTTCGTAGTGCGCCGTCGTCAGCTTCGCGCCCGAGGCGCGCGCAAAACGCCACGGCTCCTTCTCGAACGGGACCACCGGCCGCGGCTTGGGCGTCGCACATCCGGTCAGCCCTGCCAGGGCCAGCGCCGCCGCCGTCATGACTCGCAGATGACTTCGCATTCAGGCGAACTCCACGCGGCCCCGCCCGCGCCGCACGTGACCGATCATATGCGCGTCTTCTCCCGCCCGCGTCAGACGCCGCAGCACGGCGCCGGCGGCTTTGGGCCGTACCGCCAGGACGAAGCCAATCCCCATGTTGAACACACGGTACATCTCCTCCTCCCGGACGCCGTGATGCTCCAGCAGACCGAAGATCGGCGGGACCGGCCAAGCCCCGCGGCGAAGAACGGCGTCACAGTCATCGGCGAGCAGCCGCGGGATGTTGCCCGGCAACCCGCCGCCGGTGATGTGCGCCAGCCCCGTGATGAGCACGCGTTGACGGTAGTGGTGCAAGGCATCGAGGACGGTGCGGACGTAGATACGGGTGGGGCGGAGCAGGGTCTCGACCAGTGGTTCGCCCAGCGCCCGCACCGGAGCGTTCAGCGACAGGCCAACTTCATCGAGCAGCAGCCGGCGCACGAGGGCGTAGCCGTTGGAGTGCAGGCCGCTGGACGCCAGCCCGATGAGCTGGTCGCCGGGCCGGACGCGCTCACGCCGCACAAGCCGCTTCCGCTCGACAACGCCGACGGCGAACCCGGCCAGGTCGAAGTGTCGCCGCCGATACAGGTCGGGCATCTCCGCCGTCTCACCGCCGAGCAACGCGCAAGCGGCCTGCTCGCAACCGACGACGATGCCGGCGATGATCTCGGCGACGCGTTCCGGGTCGAGGCGGTGGAGGGCGATGTAGTCGAGGAAGAACAGGGGCTCGGCGCCGCAGCACAGCAGGTCGTTGACGTTCATCGCCACCAGGTCGATGCCGACGGTGTCGTAGCGCCGGGCCTGGATCGCCACCAGCAACTTGCTGCCGACGCCATCGGTGCAGCCGACCAGCACCGGATCGCGGAAGTTGTGGGCAAACAGCCGCTCGTTGTAGTCCAGCCGGAACAACCCCGCGAAGGCCCCGTGACTCGGCAACACCCGCGGCCCGTAGGTTCGCCGAACCAAGGGTCCGATCAGGTCTTCCATGCGGTCGGCGGCGTCGAGGCTCACGCCGGCGCTGGCATACGTCGTGTACCGCGTGCGGGGTTGAGGCGGCGTTGGGTCCATGGGTTCCAAGCCGAGAACACACCGGTCCCTGTGACCGGCATCGCGTGCGGGCCCTGTCTTACCCGAAAGCGCCCGGATTCTCCACATCCTCCCGGGTCGGGCAACTGGTCAAGTCCGCGTCCGTTCACTATTATCGCCGCCGATGTCACTGCCCGATGCCAGCGACGCCGCCTCGCCGTCCGGCCCGCCCTGCTTTCAGCGCGCGATCCTCAAGATCAGCGGCGAGGCCTTCTGCCCACCGGGGAGCTTCGGCGTCCATCGCGCGCCCCTGGACCGCATCGCCACCGAAATCGCCGACGTGGCCCGCCTCGGGGTGCAAGTCGCGGTGGTTTGCGGCGGCGGCAACTTCCTGCGGGGTACACACTCCGCCGAGGAGCTCGGGATCGACTTGGCGACGGCGGACTACATGGGCATGTTGGGCACGGTGCTGAACGCCCTGGCGCTGCAAGATACGCTGGAGCGGCGGGGGTGCCCCACGCGGCTGCAGAGCGCCTTGTCGATCAGCCGGGTGGGCGAGCCGTTCGACCGGCGGCGTTGCCTGCGACACCTGGAGAAGGGGCGGGTCGTGCTGCTGGCCGCGGGCACAGGCAATCCGCACGTCACGACCGACTCGTGCGCGGCGATTCGCGGGGTCGAGCTGGGGGCCGACGTGCTGTTGAAGGGCACGAAGGTCGACGGGGTCTACGACGCCGACCCCGCCCGCCAGCCCAACGCCCGGCTGTATGAACGGGTCGGCTACAGCGAGGTCATCAACGGGCGCCTGCGGGTCATGGACATCGGGGCGGCGGAGCTCTGCGAGCAGCACCGCCTGCCGGTCATCGTCTTTAACCTGTTCAAGCACGGCATGTTGCGGCGGGTTGTGCTCGGCGAACCGGTCGGCACGCGGATGGACGCCTCGTGAGTGACGCGCCGCCCCGCCCGCGCCGCGGGCTGACCGATCCGCACCAGTGGCGGCTGTGGCTGGCCGGTCTGGTCGGCAGCCGCTATGACGGGCTTTGTCACTTTCACGTCGTCGAACCGGGGGTGCTGATGCGCTGTGGTCAGCCGCGCAACGCCGATCTGGAGTGGATTCGCGCGGAGCACGGACTGCACACCGTGGTGTGCGCCCGCGGCGGCACGCGGCACCCCCTGCGCGGCCGCTGGTTTCGTCGGGAGCGGGCCTATTGCGAGGCAAACGGCATCGCGTTGGAGCACCTGCCGTTTTCAGACGCCGCGGCCCCGCCGGCGGACGTACTCGAGCGGTTCCTGGCGATCGTCGCGGCCCCGGCGCGCCGGCCGGTGCTGGTGCATTGCGAGCAGGGGTTCCATCGCACGGGGCTGCTCTGCGCGGCGTATCGGGTCCGTGTGAGCGGCTGGCCGCTGGAGCGGGCCGTGGAGGAGATGCGCGCGCTCGGCTTCGATGTTGAGCGGGCCAAACGCCGGCCGCTGTTGGATGCCCTCACGCACTGGGCCGCGGGCCAAGCCGCAAGAGCGTCGGACGTCCGCCCCGCCGAAATGCGATCTCGTTGACCCGTCCCTACGCAAGCTCGCGCGGCGCGGCTATCCTGCGCGGTCATGGCGAGCGCCCCCACGCCGGACATCCTCGGCTCAGCCCCGCCGCCCGCGTCCCACGTCCTGCACGTGGCCGACCGCGACGTGGTCCTGCGTTTCGGCCCCATGCTGGCGCAAGTGCTCCCGGCGCTTTGTGCCGCCGGCGTGCGCACGACGCTGGTCAGCGATGATCCCCAGTTCCTCGCGCGCCTCGAACACACCCCGGTCGAACGTCTGGCCGTTCCCCACTTGGCGGGTTGGCGTGCGTGGGCTGTGCCGTCGCTTCTGACCGGGCGCGTCAGCCCTACGCCGACTCTCGTCCACCTCTGGGGCAGCGCCGGCCTGTGGTGGACGCGGCGCTGGACACGTCAGGCCGGCATCCCGCTGCTCGTGCATGCGCTCGGCGCGCGAAACGTCGAAAGACTGACGGCGGGAGGACGGTGCCGCCGTGAGCGTCTCCTCTTGGTCGCCAACGGGTTGGTGGCCCAATGGCGACGGCTCGCGCCGGCGGCGCCCGCTCCGCGGGTCGTCCCGGCGGGCGTCGCCCCGCCGCCGGTTCCGCGCGATCATCGACCATTGGAACGCGAAGCCGAGGGAGGGGTCTTGACGGTGCTGTGCGTGGCGGAGTTCGCGGAGCGCGCGGGTTTGGCGGTGCTGGTCGAGGCCGTCGGGCAGTTGCGGCGGCGGGGGGTCGACCTGCACGCCTTGGTGATCGGTTCCGGCCCGGGTTCGGAAGTGATCTGGAGCTACATTCGTGAGCAGGGGGCCGCGGGGAGCGTGTCGTTGCTGGATGAACCGGCATTGTGGGAGAAGGCGTTGCCGGAGGTGGACGTCTGTGTGGTCCCGGCCTGCCAGCGCGAGCTGTCGATCGTCCCGCTGTTGGCGATGGGCCTGGGGAAGGTTGTCATTGCTTCGCGGGACCAGTTGGCCGACTGGTTTGTGGACGGGACGACCTGCTGGGAGTTCACGCCGGGGTCCGCGGTCGAGCTGGCCTATCTGCTGACGCGCGCCATCGAGCAGCCGGTGGTGGCCCGCGAGCTGGCCGCGCGCGGGCCGACTTATGTGCGCGAGCGGCACTCGCTCCAGCGCGTGCTGGAGTCGTTGTGGGCGGTCTACACCGAAGTGGCCGACGAGGCCGCGGCGGCGGGGAAGCCGCATGATGGGCCCGTTGATGATTGACGAGCATCTTGAACGTCGGGCGGCCGTGCTGAACCTCCTGCTGCCCGGAGGCGGCCTCGTCCTGGTGGGGGCGACCACCTCCGGGGTGCTCGTCGGCCTGCTGTTCACCGTGTGCGCGAACTTCGCCCTAGCCGCGGTCCTGCTTTTTCCCGACGACCTGCCGCCGCTGTGGCAGAACCTCGGCATCGGCCTGGCCGCCGGCAGCTACGTCGGCGCCCAGGTCCGTCTCCGGCAGACGGTGCGAGCGCTCCGCTTGGCCTGGGCGGCGGCGGAGCGGCGGCGGGTGTTGGCCGATGTTCAACTGCACCTTCACGCGGGCGACGCGGCGGCCGCCCTGGCCGCTCTGGAGCCCCTCCGCGAACACGCCGCGCACGATCTGCTCGTGGCCGTGCGGCTCGCGCAAGCCCTGACCGCGGCAGGGCGGGTGGCGGAGGCCGGCCAAGCGTGGGCCCAGGTGCGCCGGCTCGATCATCACGGTCTTTACCGGCAACAAACCGAGGAGCAGGAGCGGCGGCGGGCGGACCAGCGCCGGCCCTGAGCGTCGTCGCGGAACCGCTCGCAGGGGCTGATGGGGACGGGGTTCGTAGACGATAACAAGGCTGTCGGCGTCGCCGTTCCTTGCTGGGGGTGGCGCCGTGACCTAGAATCTGCGGGCAGGTCAGGTCCCGTAACTGGAGTCGGCCCGGGCGGCCGTCCGGACGGGATGAGGCCTCCCTTTACAGGCTGGAGAGCCGCAGGCATGTTTGAACGATTCACCGACCGCGCCCGCAAGGTGATGGCCCTGGCCAACCAGGAAGCGCAGCGCTTCAACCACGAGTACATCGGGACCGAGCACATCCTGCTCGGGCTGGTGAAAGAGGGCTCGGGCGTCGGCGCCAACGTGCTCAAGAACCTCGGCGTGGACCTGCGGAAGGTGCGCCTGGAGGTTGAGAAGCTCGTCAAGAGCGGGCCCGAGATGGTCACGATGGGCAAGCTCCCGCAGACCCCGCGGGCCAAGCGCGTCATCGAATACGCCATCGAAGAGGCCCGGCAGCTCAACCACAACTACGTCGGCACCGAGCACCTGCTGCTGGGTTTGCTGCGTGAACAGGACGGCGTGGCCGCCCAGGTGCTCATGAACCTGGGACTGAAGCTCGACGACGTGCGCGAAGAGGTGCTGAACCTGCTCGGCGCCGGCGTCGAGGCCGAGGATGCCAGCGCCGTCGCGCCGCCGGGCGAGGTGGCCAAGAAGGGCAAGAGCAAGACGCCGGCCCTGGACTCGTTCGGCCGCGACCTGACCGACCTCGCCCGCGAGGGCAAGCTCGACCCGGTCATCGGCCGGCTCAACGAGATCGAGCGGGTCATCACGGTCCTGTGCCGCCGGATGAAGAACAACCCGGTGCTGCTGGGCGAGGCCGGCGTGGGCAAGACTGCGATCGTCGAGGGGCTCGCCCAGAAGATCATCAACCGTCAGGTACCCGAGCTGCTGCACGAGCGGCGGATCGTGATCCTGGATCTGGCCATGATGGTGGCGGGAACGAAGTACCGCGGGCAGTTCGAGGAGCGGATCAAAGCGGTCATGAACGAGGTCCGCCGGGCGCGCAACGTCATCCTCTTCATCGACGAGTTGCACACCCTGGTCGGGGCGGGCGGCGCCGAGGGGGCGATCGACGCGAGCAACGTGCTGAAGCCGGCGCTGTCGCGCGGGGAGATTCAGTGCATCGGCGCGACGACGTTCGACGAGTTCCGCAAGTACATCGAGAAGGACGCGGCCCTGGCCCGCCGCTTCCAGCCCATCCACGTCGACGAGCCGTCGGTGGACGAAACGCTGGACATCCTGCGCGGGCTGCGCGACCGCTACGAGGCCCATCACCGCGTGCAGATCACCGAGGAGGCCTTGCGGTCGGCCACCGAGCTGTCGCACCGCTACATCACCGGCCGCGTGTTGCCGGACAAGGCCATCGACGTGATCGACGAGGCCGGGGCCCGCGTGCGCATTCGCAGCCTCACGCTGCCACCCGACCTGGCCGACCTGGAGCGCGAGATCGAGCGGCTGTCGGCGGAGAAGGACGAGGCGGTGAAGAACGCCGACTACGAGCGGGCCGCCGAACTGCGCGACAAGTGCGACTCGCTGCGGATGAAGAAGGAGAACGTGCAGCGGGAGTGGAAGGACAACGCCCAGGAGGCCGAGGGTATCGTCGATGAGGTCGTGGTCGGCGAAGTCGTCAGCAAGATGACCGGCATCCCGCTCACGCGGCTGGAGAAGGAAGAGGCGGCCCGCCTGCTGGAGCTGGAGAACGAGCTGCACAAGCGCGTCATCAGCCAGCACGAGGCCATCAGCGCCGTGGCCCGCAGCGTGCGCCGCTCGCGCTCCGGCCTGAAGGACCCCAACCGGCCGATGGGCTCGTTCATCTTCCTGGGGCCGTCGGGTGTGGGCAAGACGCTGCTGGCCAAGACGCTGGCGGAGTTCATGTTCGGCGACGAAGACGCGATGATCACCATCGACATGTCGGAGTACATGGAGAAGCACAACGTCAGCCGGCTGATCGGCGCCCCGCCGGGATATGTGGGCTACGAAGAGGGCGGGCAGCTCACGGAGCGGATTCGCCGTCGGCCGTACGCGGTGGTGCTGCTGGACGAGATCGAAAAGGCGCACCCCGACGTGTTCAACATGCTGCTTCAGATCATGGAGGAGGGGCGGCTGACCGATTCGTTCGGGCGGCACGTGGACTTCCGCAACGTCATCATGATCATGACGAGCAACATCGGGGCCGACCGCATCATGAGCCAGGACCCCTTCGGGTTCATGAAGCGCGACGAGGACGTCAGCTACCAGAAGATGAAGGACATGCTGACGAGCGAGCTGGAGCGGAACTTCCGGCCCGAGTTCATCAACCGCATCGACGAAGTGGTCGTGTTCCACAAGCTCAACCACGCCGACATGCTCCAGATCGTCGACCTGGAGCTGGGCAAGGTCATCAAGCGCCTCAAGGGCCGCGGCCTGGCGCTCGAACTGACCGCCGACGCCAAGGAATTCCTGGTCAAGAAGGGCACGGACGAGAAGTTCGGGGCCCGGCCATTGCGGCGGACGATCTCGTCGATGATCGAGGACCCGCTGTCCGAGGACATCCTGCGGAACAAGTACGCCGGCAAGAAGGTCATCCGCGTGGGCATCGACGGCCCGGTCGAGGGCGACGACACGAAGTTCGTCTTCGAGGGGTTGACGGCACCCGAGGGCGAGGAGAAGCCCGCGCCGGTTCCCACCGGCGAGACCACCTGAAAAAGGGTCGGACTCGAAGTCGGGGTCTGGAGCCCTCTTCCCGGAAGGCCGCCGACCGGAAGCGGCCGCCGTGCGAAAACGACTCCCGACCCCTTTTTACCATTGCAGACGCCGCCGCAGACGGTAGCGCAGCACGATGGCCGTGCCGTTCATCAGCAGCGTGAAGGCGAGGAGCACCAGGCTGGCGGCGGCGGCGTTGTGGTGGAAGCGCGCGTCCGGCCGCGAGACCCAATTGAACACCTGAATCGGTAAGACGGTGAATTCCGAGCGCAACCACTCCAACGACAGGAAGGGTGCGCTGCCGGTCACCGGGCTGGGCGGGAGAAAGGCGATATAGGTAAGCGCGCCAATGGTAACCAGCGGCGCGGTTTCACCGACGGCGCGCGACACGGCGATGATCGCCCCCGTCAGAATCCCGCTGAGCGAGTACGGGAGCACGTGGTGAACGACGGTCTGCCAGCGCGAGGCCCCGCAGGCGTAGGACGCTTCGCGAATGGTCTGCGGCACGGCGCGCACGCTCTCGCGCGTGGCCACGATGACGATCGGCAGGACCAGCAGACCAAGGGTCAGCCCCGCGGTCAGGATGCTGCGGCCGAGATGAAACTGGTAGACAAACAGCCCCAAGGCCATCAGGCCCCAGACGATCGACGGCACGCCGGCCAGGTTGGCGATGTTCACCTCGATGATCGTCGTCAGCCAGTTCTTGCGGGCGTATTCCTCCAGATACAGCCCGGCCGCGACCCCGACCGGCAGTGCCGTACACACGGTGACGAGCATCACCAGTACGCTGCCGACCAACGCCGACTTGATCCCGGCGCGGTCCGGATGCCGCGAGGGGAAAGACGTGAAGAAATCCCCCGACAGCCGACTCACGCCGTCCGCGGCCAGGTCGGCCGTCAGCAGGAGCAGCACGCCCAAGGCGCTGAACAGGAACAGGGCGCCACCGACCAGGAACACCAGATCGATCGCCCGGGCGCGCCATCGTCGCCACGACCCGCCGGCGTGCATCAGTACGACTCCCGGTAGCGGCGCTGAATCCAGTGTCCCAAGACGTTCAGCACGAGGGTCATGAGCATCAGCAGCAGCCCGACCGCGAAGATTGACTGGTAGCCGATGCTGTCGTGCGGGAGATCCCCCAGGCTGACCTGCACGATGTACGCCGTCATCGTCGCCGCCGGCTTGGTTGGGTCGAGCGTGAGGTTGGGCTGCATGCCGGCGGCGATGGCTACGATCATGGTCTCGCCGACCACGCGGGATACCGCGAGGATTCCCGCCGCCAGTACGCCGGACAACGCGGCGGGCAACACCACCCGCCACGCGGTTTGGAAACGCGTCGCCCCCAGGGCGTACGACGCCTCCCGGACACCCATCGGGACCGCCCGCATGGCGTCCTCGCTCAGCGATGCGACGTAGGGCACAACCATGATCCCGATGACCAGCCCCGCCGAGAGCATGTTGAAGCCTGGTAGCTCGGGCCAGACCTTCTGCAGCAGCGGCGTGACGAACAACAGGGCGAAGTAACCGAACACCACCGTGGGTACCGCGCTGAGCAGCTCCAGTGCCGGTTTGACCGTCTCCCGGACGCGCACGGAGGCATACTCGCTCAACCATACGGCGGAGATGAGCCCCACCGGTGCCGCCAGAAGCACCGCCACGGCCGTGGTCACCAGCGTCCCACAGACCAGCGGGAGAACCCCATACTGGGCGTCCGCGAACAGCGGCGTCCACTGCGTATGGGTCAAGAACTCGACGATCGAGACGTGCTCGAAGAACGATGACGCTTCGTAGACCAGCACGCTCACGATGCCGGCGGCAATCAGCACCGACGACGCCGCGGCCACGAACAGTAATGACTCGGCCGTTCGTTCACGCCACCGCCGCCCGCTCCGCCCGGACAGGTGGAGCGGGACGACGGGCTCACGGCGCACCGGGACATACGGTTCGGACAACAGGTCCGCCATTGGCGTCTCGCCTTACCGAACGCCGGTAGATTCCTGCTTTTTCTCCACGACCGCCGGCACGCGCGGCGTGGTCGTCAACGTCCGCTTGAACAGCTCGTCGATGTGCAGACCCGTTTCGGCGTGCCCGCCGAACGCGGTACCGACTTCGCCGGCCTTGAGCCGGGCCAGCCCCTTGGCGTAGGCGTCCGGCGGCAGCGGGACGTATTTCACTTCGCGCACCAGCTCGGGGCCCTTCGCCAGATAGAACTCCACGAACCGCCGCACGTCCGGGTTCTTGAGGGAGTTCTTGTTGACATAAATGAAGATGGGGCGGGACAACGGGGTGTACGCGCCGGTCATCACGTTCTCGTCGGTCGGCATCTGCGGCTTGCCTGCCGGGTCGACGATCGGCACGGCGCGGAGCCGGTTGCGGTTTTCCGCGTAGTAGGCGAAGCCGAAATACCCCAGGGCGTCCTTGTCGCCGGCAACACCCTGGACGAGCACGTTGTCGTCCTCGCTGGCGGTGTAGTCGCCGCGGCTGCTCTTGGCCTTCCCGACAGTGGCTTCGGTGAAGTAATCAAACGTCCCGGAATCGGCGCCGGGGCCGTAGAGCTTGAGCGGTCGGTCCGGCCACGATGGGCGAACCTGCTTCCAGGTCATGATCTTGCCCTGTGATTCCGGGGCCCAGATGGTCTTCAGGTCCGCGATGGTCAATTCCTTCACCCAGTCGTTGCTGGGGTGGACGACGACCGTCAGGGCGTCAAACGCGATCGGCAACTCGATATACTCGATGCCGGCGGCGATGCACTGCTCCATCTCGGGCGCCAGGATCGGGCGCGACGCATCGCTGATATCCGTCTCGCCCCGATAAAACTTCTTGAAGCCGCCGCCGGTGCCCGAAATACCCACCACGACCCGCACGCCGGGGTGGGCTCGCTGGAACTCCTCGGCGACCGCCTCGGTCACCGGATAGACGGTGCTCGACCCATCGATTCGAATAGTGGACTGGGCAACGAGTGTGGGAGCGGTGGTCGCGAGGGCGAGCCACACCAGGGGCAGACGGATGTTCCTTAACATGTGTTAGTCTCCAAGAGCGAAAACCGAAACAGGTCTAACGGACGCCCGAACGTGGGGGATGTTGGCGAGGTTTGATGAGGGCCACGTGAGCGCGCCGCCAGAAAGCTGCAAATATCGGATGAAAAACGTGCGGTTTATGCGGCTAATGGGGGTTGGGCCGACAAATAGAGGGGGGCGCCCCCTGACACCCTCTCCGAAGACGTCGGGGGACGTTCGGCGCCCGCCTCGAAGAGCTGCCAGCAAACGCCACCACGCAAGCGGGGGGGCTGCCTGGCCCCGCGCTGGCGTGCAGGGCTCTGATAGGTGTTTTCACGGAAGGAAGAACGGCTGGTGCCCCCTTCTTCGGCATCATCATATGGTTCTTTTCATTGGACGGGCGGTACTGGTTGTCGCTAGAATAAAGCTGCGGGGGGCGTGCGCTGTCGATGGCCTGCCCGGCGTGGTCCGGCGGCTGGGCGACTGCGCTGGTTCCGTGTCGGGCCGCGCCACGGGGGAGGACGCGGCAGCGGCGCGGTGGATTCGACGCGGGCGCTGCGGCCCGCGTTCCGTCGAGGTCTGGCGCTGAGGAGATCCCCCCATGCCGAACGGTGTCGTGCCCCGGTTACTTTCCGCTCTGACGATTGTACTAGTGACGGTGCCTACCCTGGCTCAACTGACCGCGGCCGACATCGCGGCCCTGCGGCAACAAGGTCAACGCGAAGGATGGACGTTCGAGGTCGGTCCGAATGGGGCCACCGATCGACCGCTGTCGCAGTTGGCCGGCGCGGTGGAGCCGCTCGGCTGGGAAGCAACGGCCGAGTTTGACCCGAGCCTCCCGGAACGCGATTTCCCCACCGCGTGGAGCTGGTACTACGCCGGCGTGACGCCGATCCGCGACCAGGGTCAGTGCGGAAGCTGCTGGGCGTTCGGAGCCCTCGGCGCGTTCGAGTGCGGCATTCGCATCCGCGGCGGCGGCAGCCAGGACTTGTCCGAGCAATGGCTGGTCAGTTGCACGACCGCCGGTAAGTGCAGCGGCGGCTGGCACACGACCTCGTTCGAATACCTGATGCTGAACGGGCAACAGGACCCGTGCGGCGGCAGCGGGGCGGTGATGGAAGCAAGCTTCCCGTACAAGGCGTCGGACCTGCCTTGCGGCTGCCCGTACACCCACCCGTACCCGCTGCACGCTTGGGCCGTTGTCGGCCAGCCGGGGCAGATTGCCAGCGTCGAGCAGATCAAGCAGGCGGTCCTGGATCATGGCCCCGTGGCGACCTGCGTATACGTTAACGACGCGTTTCAGTCCTACCGGCGCGGGGTATTCAATGCCTGCGAGGACAAGTGGATCAACCATGTGGTCGTGATCATCGGTTGGGATGATACGAAGGGCGCGAACGGTGCCTGGCGCATTCGCAACTCCTGGGGTGCGGGCTGGGGCGAAGGCGGGTACATGTGGATCGAGTACGGCTGCTCGCGCATCGGCTATGCGACCTGCTGGATCGAGTGGGACTGGAAGGACTGCAACGGCAACGGCATCCATGACCGCATTGACGTCCGCCGCGGCTTGAGCGCCGATACCAACCACAACTACATCCCCGACGAGTGCGAGGTACTGCGCGGCGACGTGGACTGCAACGGCGTGGTCGACTTTGGCGACATCAACCCCTTCGTACTTGCCCTTTCGAACCCCGCGGCGTATGCGCAACTGTACCCGCAGTGCCTTTCTCAGAACCGCGACATCAACGGCGACGGCGTCTGCAGCTTCGACGACATCAACCCGTTCGTAGAGCTGCTGACCAGCCCATAACGCGGCAAACGCTTGGCTTCGCCCCGCGCGCTGGCGTGCGGCGCGATTATCAGACCTTGACGCCACCGGACAGCGGATCTCCGGCGTGCTCGGCCCCCGGGGGTGGATATTTTGCGCACCGGGAGGGCGGCCCGCGCGGCGGCGCGCGTTAGAATGACTTCGGATGGCACTTCCCGGCGTTGGGATGCCCACATTTCAAGGAGGCAGACATGTTTCGCGGCGGCTCGGTCTGGGTCACGGTTCTGGTTCTGTCGTTCGGCGGGGCGGCGTTCGCTCAAGACGCCGATCAACCGGTTCGCTTCGACGGGCACAAGTTCGTTCGTGTGGCGGTCCAGTCCCTGGAGCAGCTCGACGCGATACACGCGTTGGACGTCATCCTGATGAGCGACGCGGAAGGCGTCGGACTGGTCGATTTCGTCGTCTCGCCGCAGGCCTTGGCCGGCCTCGACGCGCTGGGCGTGTCGTACAAGGTGCTCAACGACGACATTCAGAAGGACATTGACGCCGAGCGGGCCCGGCTGGCTGCGGCGCCCGAGGTGGACCCGCGCGATCGGGGGTGGTTTGACGACTACAAGACCAACGATCAGATTCTCCAGTTCATCGATGCATGGACGGCGACGTACCCCAACCTGGTCAGTGCGAAGTACCAGATTGGGACGAGCTGGGAAGGGCGCCCCATCTACGCGGTGACGATCACCGGTCCGGTCGGCAACCCCAGCGCGAAGCCGGGCATCTGCTTCAACGGCACCTGCCACGCCCGCGAGTGGATCAGCCCGATGACCGTGCTCTACTCGATGGACCGACTGCTGCGCGAGTACGCGACCGATCCGGAGGTACGCAACCTGCTGGACAAACTCACGTTCTACGTTTGCGTCGTCACCAACCCGGACGGCTATCTCTACAGTTGGAGCACGAATCGCCTGTGGCGCAAGACACGGCGGAACAACGGCGACGGCAGCTACGGCGTCGACTGGAACCGCAACTTCGCCAAGGGCTGGGGCGGTTCGGGCTCCAGCGGCACCCCCAGCAGTGATACGTATCGCGGCACAGCGCCTTTCTCCGAGCCCGAGACGCAGGCTTTCCGTGATTACGTGCTTGCGCACCCGAACATCCGCGCCCACATCGACTTCCACAGCTACTCGCAACTCGTCATGTGGCCCTTCGGTTACGCGAGTCTGGAGCCGCCGGAGCCCGACCGCACCGCCATGCGCACCCTCGGCACGGACATGACGACCGCGATCTACAGCGTCCACCAAGTGACCTACACGCCCCAGGCCTGCTACCAGTTGTACCTGGCCAGTGGGGTTTCAATTGACTGGGTGTACGACGCGACCGGAGCGTTTTCCTGGACGATCGAGCTGCGCGACACGGGCGAGTACGGCTTCCAGTTGCCCGCCAACCAGATTATTCCCACGGGCGAGGAGATCTACGCCGCCGTCCGCGTGCTGTGCGACTACTTCTCGCTGCTGCTGAAGATCGAGTTCCCCAACGGCCTGCCCACGTTCCTGTTCCCCGACACGCCGGAGGACGTCCTCGTCAGCTTCACCAACGTCGGCGGCACGCTCGATCCGAACTCGCCGACGCTGTTCACGCGGGTGGGTTCGAGCGGCGCCTTCACCGCGGTGCCACTGACCCCGCTGGACGGCAAGCAGTATCGCGCCACCCTCCCGGCCACGCCCTGCGGCTACAAACGGCAGTTCTACTTCTCCGCCGAGACGACCAACCACGAGATCGTGCTCTCGCCGCCGGATGCTCCGACGACCGTCTATGAGGTCGAGGCGCTCCCGATCGTCACGGTGCTGGCCGCCAACATGGACACCAACCCCGGCTGGACCATTTCCGGCGGGCAGTGGGCGTGGGGCCGGCCGACCGGCAGCGGCGGGGCGTACGGTGGTCCGGACCCGACGAGCGGGTTCACCGGGTTGAACGTCTACGGGTACAACCTCAGCGGCGATTACACCAACAACATGCCCGAGTACCACCTGACCACGCCGGCGTTCAATTGCACCGGCCTGCAACAGGTGAAGCTCGGCTTCTGGCGCTGGCTCGGCGTGGAGCGGTCGCAGTATGACCACGCCTACCTCCGCATCAGCACCAACGGATCGACGTGGACCAACGTTTGGCAGAACCCGAACGCGGACACCGCGGACTACGCCTGGACCTATCAGGAGTTCGACCTGTCCCCGTGGGCCGAGAACAAGCCCACGGTGTACCTCCGCTGGACCATGGGCACGACCGACAGCGGGTGGACCTTCTGCGGCTGGAACATCGACGACGTCGAGGTCTTCGCGCTCGACCCAGCCGGCTGCCCTACCCACCCCGGCGATCTGAATTGCGACGGCCACGTCGATTTCGGCGACATCAACCCGTTCGTCCTGGCCCTCACCAACCCGGCGAGCTATGCGGCAACCTTCCCGAACTGCAACATCATGAACGGCGATGTGAACAAGGACGGTTTGGTCGACTTCGGCGACATCAACCCGTTTGTGCGACTGCTGACCGGCCCGTAGACCGGCTAATAGGGTCCGCCACGCGATTGGCGGGACGCTTGGCCCCGCCCCGCCGCGCGGGGTTGCGACAGGCGCCCCTGGGCTCGCGCACGAGCCTGCGATCGGCGTCGAGGCCCCGTTGCGGCGATCGGCCGCGACGGGTCTGCGGATGCGGGGGACACGGGCGGGTGCCTGGCCGCTCCAGGCCGCGGCCAGGCCACCTGTCCGCTGGAAGGGCCCCACGCGCCAGCGCGTTGGACGAGCCCCACGCGCGAGCGCGGGGTTCGCGCGGCGCATCGTTGGTTCCACGCCGGACAGCCGGGGGGCACTGTAGAATACGCCAAGTTGCCCGTGACGGCCGCGCGCGGTGACGCCCCACCGGCCGCGCAGCGGGCTTGCACGACGGCGGCGCGCGGCCGCCACGGATTGTTGGGAGCCTGACATGCCCGTGATTTCACGCGCGGCACTTCGCCCCGTGGCCTTGCTGGCCTGGGTGGCAGCGGGGCTGGTGGGCTGCGCGGGCGTCCCGTATGTCCTGCACCTGGCCGAGGGGCAGCTTCGCATCCAGGGTCACGTTGAGACCATCGACGAAGTCCTCGCCAGCGGGCGGCTGTCCGCTGATGACGCCGACAAGCTCCGCCTGATCGTGAAGGCCCGGCAATTCGCAGTGGACCGCATCGGCCTCACGGCCGGCCGCTCGTACACGACGTTCTACGACACCGCCGGTGACCCGCTGGCGTGGAACCTGTCGGCGGCCCGGCGGGACAAACTGGTGGCCAGGACATGGCAATTCCCGGTCGTGGGCGAGGTGCCGTACCTCTCGTTCTTCGACGAGGACTACCTGCACCGCTACGAGCAGCAGCTCATCGACGAGGGCTACGACACGCTGACCTATGAGCTGGATGCGTACAGCACGCTGGGGCTGTTCGACGACCCGGTGCGTTCGACGATGCTGCGGCGTGGGACGCTGTCGCTGTCCGAGACGATCATCCACGAGCTGTTGCACAACACGATCTACCGGGCCGGCGAAGCGGATTTCAACGAATCGCTGGCGACGTTCGTCGGCCGGCAGGGGGCGATTGAGTTCCTGCGGGCCGAGTTCGGCGAGGACTCCGGCTGGCCGCGGGCGGCCGTGAACTACTACGCCGACACGGACGCCGTCAACGCGTTTCTGCTGGAGCTGTACGCGGACTTGGCGGTGTTCTACGCGCGGGCGATCAGTGCGGACGAGAAGATTGCCGGGCGGGAGGTGGTGTTTCAGGCGGCGCGCGACCGGTTCGTCGCCGAGGTCCGGCCGACGCTCAATTACCCGGAGGTGTTCGACTACTTGGCGGAGTTGCCGACGAACAATGCCTGGGTACTCGGGCATTACCGGTACAATCTCAACCTCGACGTGTTTGCCGAGGTGTATGTGGCGACCGGCCGTGCCTGGCCCACGGCCCTGGCCGTGTACCGGGCGGCCGCGGCGGCGTCAGGCGATCCGTTCGAGCACCTGCAACGTTGGCTGGCGAAAAAGGGGTCGGGAGTCTTTTTCGCCTCGCCGGTCATCTGTAGCCGAGACATCGACACGCCGTGAAAAAAGACTCCCGACCCCTTTTTCAGGAGCTCCCCGATGAATGCGGTAGCGATGGCGAGTTTCTTCGTCGGGCTGCTCATCGGCGGCGGGCTCATCGCCCTGCTGCGACGCGGCGCCGTACGCCAGGCCGAGCGCCTCTCCGAGGCCCGGTTTGCGGCCGAACGCGCCGCGCTTGAAGAGCGACTCCGCGGCGACCAGCAACAGCTTGAGCAAGCGCGCGAGGCCGCGCGCGCCGCCGCGGCGCAGGTCGAGCAACTTCAAGGCGAGCGCGCGGCGCTTCAGGCGCGACACGCGGAACTCCAGACGCGATTGGAGGAGGAGCGCAAGGCGGCCGAGGCCAAACTCACGCTGCTGGAAGAAGCTCGCCAGAAGCTCGCCGATGCGTTCAAGGCGTTGTCGGCCGAGGCCCTGCGCAGCAACAACCAGTCGTTCCTCGAACTGGCCCGCGCACTGCTGGAGAAGCACCAGGAGGGGGCCAAGGGCGACCTGGAGGGCCGCCAGAAAGCGATCGATCAGCTCGTCAAGCCGCTCCGCGAATCGCTGGACAAGGTGGACGCCCGCATCGCGGAGCTCGAGAAGGCGCGCGCGGGGGCCTACGCGGGCCTGACCGAGCAGCTTCAATCCCTGACCGCCACGCAACTCCGATTGCAGCAGGAAACAGGGCAGTTGGTACGAGCCCTGCGGGCGCCGACGGTCCGCGGCCGTTGGGGCGAGATTCAGCTTCGCCGCGTGGTCGAGCTGGCCGGGATGGTCGAGCATTGCGATTTCGTCCAACAGCAAGCGACAGACACGGAGCGCGGCAAGCTGCGCCCGGACATGATCGTCCGGCTGCCCAATCAACGAAACGTCGTGGTGGATGCCAAGGCCCCCTTGCAGGCCTACTTGGACGCTCTGGAAGAACCCGACGAGACCGCCCGGCTAGCCAAGCTCCGCGAGCACGCGGCCCACGTCCGCCGACACCTCGCGGCGCTCAGCCAGAAATCGTACTGGGACGACCTGCCGGCCCCCGAGTTCGTCGTGCTGTTCCTGCCCGGCGAGACTTTCTTCAGCGCGGCGTTGGAGCAGGACCCCAGCCTGATCGAAGCCGGCGTCAGCCAGCGCGTCATACTCGCCACACCGACCACGCTCATCGCCCTACTGCGCGCGGTGGCCTACGGCTGGCGGCAGGAGCAGGTCGCGGAGAGCGCCCAGCAGATCAGCGAATTGGGCCGGGTGCTGTACGACCGACTGCGAACGCTGGCCGACCATTTGTCCGGCGTCGGCAGGGGCCTCGGTCGCGCCGTTGAGGAGTACAACAAGGCGGTCGGCTCGCTCGAAAGCCGTGTGCTCGTCGCCGCCCGCAGGTTCAAAGAGCTCGGCGCGGCCGCCGGTGAAGAGCTCGAAAGCCCCCAACTCGTCGATCAGACGCCGCGCGCGCTCGCCCGCCCCGATGGGGACGCCGACGTGCCCGGCCCCTGAGTGGTTTCGGCCGGCGGGCCGCGGCTCCGCAGTCTCGACGCACTGGGACCGACCTTTGCAAACCGCTCAGCGGGCGAATACCGATATAGAGGTTGTTATAATCGGGGTTGAACCGACCGGTACCCAGCCAGCCTGCGTCTGGCGCCGGCCGATGCGTCGATGTCCCTGCGGCGGTGGCGAGCGGCGCCTGTCCCGCGAAGCCGGGTCGTGAGTCCCGTTCTACCGCGGCCCATACAACTGCTTTTGGACTGCCCGCCCGTCCGAAGGAGGAGGTGTCCGATGTCCACCCAGAATGGTCCCCGCTTCGTCCTGAGTGTTGGAGGCGCTAACCGAGCCCGCCGCACGAGTGGCGGGTTGCTTGGCCCCGCGCTGGCGTGCGGGGTTCTGATAGGCGCCTTCACTCTGCTCCCGCCGGTTGCATTGGCCCAGTCGACGGGCCTTCAGTCGGCGGCCGAGTCCCCCGCCGCCGGGCACCTGGAACGCCTCGATCAGCCGTACATCCCCGTGGACCGCGACCAACTGCCGCGAAGTCCGGGTTACCAGTGGTACGCCGACAACGGCCGCGGCTTCACCGTACAGGTCAACGTCGATGCGCAGGGGCTGAACATCGTGGGTGATGCTGCGAACGAACCGTCCATCGCCATCGACCCGACCAACCCGAGCCGCATGGCCATCGGCTGGCGCCAATTCGACACTATCAATAGCAACTTCCGACAGGCCGGCTGGGCCTACAGCCGCGACGGCGGCCAGACGTGGACTTTCCCCGGCGTTATCGAGCCCGGCCACTTCCGCTCCGACCCCGTCCTCGACTTCGACGCCAACGGGAACTTTTACTACAACAGCCTCACCAACGAGGGCGGCTATCAATGCAAGGTCTTCAAGTCCACGAATGGCGGTCAGACCTGGGACGCGGGCGTCTTCGCCCAGGGCGGTGACAAGCAGTGGATGACGATCGACCGCACCGGCGGCCCGGGTCACGGCCACATCTACGCCACCTGGAACCTTATGTACAGCATCTGCAGCGGCGACTTCACCCGTTCGACCAACGGCGGGGCGTCCTTCGGCGCGTGCTCCAATATCAGTGGCAGCCCCTACTGGGGCACCCTGGCCGTCGCTCCCAACGGGGCGCTGTTCGCCTGCGGCACCGGCGTCGAGCTGGCCCGCTCCAGCAATGCCCAGAATGCCGGTCAGACCGTCACGTGGGACATCGCCAAAACCGTCAATCTCGGCGGCAGCCTGGTGTTTAGCAGCGGCCCGAACCCCGGTGGCCTGCTCGGGCAGGTCTGGATCGCGGCGGACCATTCCGGCGGCCCGACACACGGGTACATCTACCTGCTCGCTTCGGTCGATCCCTCGGGGGCCGACCCGCTCGACGTGATGTTCTCCCGCAGCACCGACGGCGGCCAGACCTGGAGCACGCCGGTCCGTGTCAATGACGACCCCGCCGGCAGCAACGCGTGGCAGTGGTTCGGCACGCTGTCCGTGGCGCCCAACGGCCGCCTCGACGCCATCTGGCTCGACACGCGCAACAACCCCGGCGGCTATCGCTCGCAGCTCTACTACTCGTACTCCGAAGACGGCGGGCTGACGTGGGCTGCGAACGAGTCACTTAGCCCGTCCTTCGATCCCCACATCGGTTGGCCGCAGCAGGACAAGCTCGGTGACTACTTCGACATGATCTCCTACGACGGCGGCGCCCACGTTGCGTGGGCCGGCACGTTCAACGGGGAGCAGGACGTCTACTACACCTACATCTCGCGAGGGTTGGCCATTGGTTTGCCCAATGGCGTGCCGTCCCTGCTCAAGCCCGGGCAACCGACGGAAGTCCTCGTTCAGATCACCGAAGGCAACGAGCATTACATCCCCGGCACCGCGACGATGTACTTCCGCTATGACGGCGGGGTATTCCAGGCCCAGTCCCTCGAGCCGCTGGGCAACAACCGCTTCCGCGGCGTGCTCCCGGCCGCTCGCTGCGACGACGAGCCGCAGTTCTACTTCACGGCCCAGGGTGACCAGAGCGGCCTGGTCAGCCAGCCGCCCGGCGCTCCCGCGACCTACTTCACCGCCGACGTCGGCGAGATCGCGACGATCTACGAGAACCTCCTGGATACGAACCCCGGCTGGAGCACCGAGGGCCTATGGGCCTTCGGCCGACCTGCCGGGCAGGGCGGGGCCTACGGCGGCCCCGATCCCACCGCCGGCTACACCGGCCTCAACGTCTACGGCTACAACCTGAACGGCGATTACGAGAACAACCTGCCCCAGCGGCACCTCGTCAGCGGCCCCATCGACTGCACCGGCTGGACCGGCGTCCACCTGAACTTCTGGCGGTGGCTCGGCGTCGAGAAGCGCGATTACGACAAGGCGGACGTGGCCGTCAGCCGCGACGGCCTGAACTGGGTCACCGTCTGGCAGAACCCGAACTCGGAGACGGCGGACCTCAATTGGCAGGCGATGGACCTCGACATCTCCGCGGTCGCCGACGGTCAGCCCGCGGTGCGGCTGCGTTGGACGATGGGTCCCACCGACACGAGCTGGACGTACTGCGGCTGGAACATTGACGACATCCGGTTGACCGGGTTCCGCTGCGTGGACACGTGGCGGGTCGGCGACCTGAACTGCGACGGACTGGTTGATTTCGGCGACATCAACCCCTTTGTGATGGCCCTGTCCAACCCCGCCGGTTACGCGGCCGCGTACCCGAACTGCGATATCCGCAACGGTGACATCAACGGCGACGGCCGGGTTGACTTCGGCGACATCAATCCGTTCGTTCGTTTGCTGACGAACCCGTAAGCAGGCCGACCGCAATCCGCGGGAGGTGACGGTGCGACACGCTCTCATCATGGCCGGGGGGGCCGGCACGCGGCTGTGGCCGCTCAGCCGCGCCGCACGGCCCAAGCAGCTCTTGCGGTTGTTCGACGGCCGGTCCCTGCTACAGCTTTCACGGCAACGGCTGACCGGACTGTTCGAACCGGACCGCATCTGGGTCATTACGTCCGCTCGCTACATCGACCAGGTCGCCGCCGAATTGCCGGACATCCCTCGGCAGAACCTGATCGGAGAACCGTTGGTGCGCGACACGGCCAATGCGATCGGCCTGGCGGCCAACCTGCTCGCCCGCCGCGACCCGGACGCCACGATGGCGGTCTTCACCGCGGACCACATCATCCAGCCACAGGAGCGCTTCGCCGCCGCCATTCGCGCTGGTCTGGAGGCCGCAGAGCAGCACCCGGACAGTCTCATCACGTTCGGCATCCGCCCGCGGAGTCCCCACACCGGCTACGGCTACCTGCGCCGCGGGGCGGCGGTCGCTCCCCCGGTCTATCGTGTCGCCGAGTTCAAGGAGAAGCCGACCCGCGCCGTCGCCGAGCAGTACCTCGCCAGCGGCGAGTACTACTGGAACAGCGGCATGTTTGCGTGGCGGGCCGGCGCCGTGCTGGCGGAACTCGCACGGTTGCTGGCCGAGAACGCGGCGGGACTAAAGGAACTCGCCGCCCACTGGGAGACGTGGGGCCGGTCCGACGAGAGTGAACGTCGCTTCGCCCAGCTCAAGAAGATTTCCATCGACTATGGCGTCATGGAGCACGCGGCCAGTGTGCTGCTCGTCGAGATGGACTGCGACTGGAAGGACCTGGGCTCCTGGGTCGCCATTGCCGAGACGCGCACGCCGGACGCCGCCGGCAACGTCGCTATCGCCGAGCACGCCTTGATCGTCGATGGGCACAACAACATCGTTGTCACGGAATCCGGCCACCTCATCGTGGCCCTCGGCGTTGACGACGTGGTCATCGTGCACAGCGACGATGCCACGCTCGTGTGCCGCCGCGAGCGCGTCGAACAGATGAAGGCGCTCGCGGAGCGGCGCGTGGCCGGGTTCGGGCCGCGGTACGAGTAGAACGAACCCCGCGACGGTGTGGGGGCGTACCGACCACAACCGACGCGGGATGCCGGAACCGTGACCGCATGATGTTTGCGGCGCAATCGTGCGCGGTCACGGAGCGCATTCCTACCAAGCGGACGTTGCTTTTCGGAAACACGCACGAAGGCTATGCGCGGGGGCGACTTGCGCGCCACTCGACCGGTTCGATGCTCCGGCACGATGATTTCGGACCACAGCGGCATTCGGTGACTCGGCGGCGACGACCAGCACGTCGCCTGCAAATGCCTTCGGCTAAGTACTTTGCGATCCGACTCCAAATAACGTCCCCCCCGGCGTGCGCCGGTACCGATATTGCTTGAATATGGGCGGCTCGGCGTGAAACCGGTGCTTTCCGAAGGTTGGGCACAGCCCTGGAAGCGAGAGCCTGTACGACGCGCATGGAGGCTGCCGAGCCCGTACCGAGCGGCGGCCGCACGGCCGCGGTCGTTGCGTGGCGTCCGGTGACAGGTGCAAACGGCGGAGGAGGAGGGACGTAGGAAGCCGGGTTTGGGGATTGAAGCGCCGGGTGGCCCGACGTTCGGGCGGGCCGCCCGGCTTGTTTCTTGTCAGCAATCCGCGGCGTGCCAATCTCTCGGGCCGCCAACACGCGACTGTCGCCCGCGCTAAAAGCGGCTATCAGAACCCCGCGCGCCTCGTTCTCCGACGTGTTGGGCGTCGGGCAGGTCACCGAGCAGAACGAGCAGCCCAAGAACTCCTCCAGACCGAGCGTATTCTCTGCCGCACTCGACGTCTTCCTCCGGAGCGATCCGAAGCCAGTATGTGCCATTCGGCGGGCAAAACGTCTTCTGGCCGGATGGGAAACAGGGGACCACTTGAACGCGCTGAAGCGTCCCCGCGCCGCACCCGGCCGAAGCCTGATAGAGCTCCCAGTGCAGCGGCACCCCGAAGTCGGAGTACACGAAAACCGACGCACTTTTCGGCCCGGCGACGAACTGGAATTGGTACCAGTCGGTGTCGGGGGCCGACCCCCGGGCGGCCGGGGGGAGGTTCGGCGACGACGTCCCGCAAGGACTTCTCGGTTTGAGCGGTGGCAATGACGCGGTCCACTTGGGCTAGCACCGCGCTGCCCCCAAGAAGGACCATACCGGATGCAGTGGCCGTCTTCATGCCCGCT
This sequence comes from Planctomycetota bacterium, assembly GCA_040755725.1. Lineage (GTDB taxonomy): Bacteria > Planctomycetota > Phycisphaerae > UBA1845 > Fen-1342 > JBFMAI01. The sequence goes on from JBFMAI010000040.1 coordinate 270,523, forward strand.
ACTCCCGGCGCGCCTCCTCCACTGCTGCACCGCGCGAGCGGTGACCCGGGACTATTCACCATCCCGGTGCTGATAGCACGGCGCGCCGCGGCGGGGGCGTTCAAGGGCACGATCGGGCGGTGACAGGGGGCACTCGGCCCATGAAGCCGCCTTCCAGTGACGTCGCCCCCTTACCCCCACAAGCCCAACGGGCTCGGGAACGTCGCGTCGCCCGGGTTGGCAGAGGAATCACTAACGCAGGACCAGGCTCAAGTGTGCCTGCCGCGGCGGGGTTGGTCCGCGTGAAGGGAGGCGCGATGGCAACCGTCTGGGCCGCAACAGCACACCATCTCACGGTTTGGTCACGAGCACGAGACGACCCCAGCCAACGGCCGTGTGCCACTGCTTTCAAGCAGCGCGCCTCGCGGACACGTCGCGAACTTGCCCTGCTGAAGAGCAGTGGCACCCGCCGCCTGGACGATGCTCGCCGGTGCGCTGGATGGGGAAGGCCGGGGAGCCCGAGGGGGAACCTTGGGGCCGGATGGTTCCCCCTCGGCGAGAACCAGAAACCATCCTCAACGCCAAGGGGCCGACTTGCTGTGAAGCATTACACGGGGTTAACGCGCTTCATGACCCGCCGGCCGCGAGTCCGTCGCACGCGACATAATCCGGCGCGGCCCATCGGACAGAACAGTCTCGGGTTATGTCTCAAGGCGTTGACCCGGCGCTGGGCATCGAAAAATGCGACTGGCAGGATATGTGAGCTCGGTCACGGTGCGAAACCGAACAGGACGAACATCGCTACCCGGGAAGTACGCGGAGCGCTTGCCTCACCCAGCCGTCCCAAATGGCCGAACCCTCTATCGTGCTTTGCTCGAGTGGCCCCCGTGCCTTGACGATCGCCGCGAGAAGCTCGGGGTTATGACGGTGCCGGAAACCCGCTGACCGAGCCCACCACGCAAGCGGTGGGCCGCTTGGCCCCGCGCCGGCGTGCGCGGTTCTGATTGGTGCTCTCAGGGGTAAGCCGCCTGCAACGGCGTGCGGAAGCGGTGGGCTTCAAACTCGTCGCCGTCTACCGGCTCGCGCGAGTGCAGGTAGGACAGGTCCTCGCCGGCCAGGCTCGCCAGCCGCAGATCGGGCCGGCTGCTCAGCCGCAGCGGCCCCTCGAGCTCGGCGCGGGACAACCGCCGGTTGGACGCGTCGAACGCAATGATCACGTACGGGTCAAAGGGGTCTTCGCGATTGTACTTGACGACGGGGGCGTACCGGCCGTCGCGCAGTCGCAACTTGGAGCCGATCGGGAAGGGTTGCACGAGGCCGGCGAAGACCTGGGCGAGCTTCGCATCATAGAAGTGCCGCATCGGCCCGATCGTCATCTCCCACAGCACGCGGGCCGGCGACTTCGCCGCGCGAAAGACCCGGTCGGACGTAGCGGCGTCGAAGGCGTCGGCAATCCGCACGATCCGCGAGAAGATGTGCAGCCGATCGCCCGGCAACTGCTGCGGGTAGCCCGTCCCCTTCATGTTTTCGTGGTGGGTCTTGACCACAGCGCGGGCGACGGCGGAAAAGCCGTCCGGCAGCAGATTGAACCCGTCCAGCGGGTGCCGGCGGATGGCCTCGCGCTCGGCGTCCGTGAGTGGGCGTTCGAGTTCGGTCAGGTGTTGTAGCGGCTGCATCCCCAGGTCCATGACCATCGCGGCCAGGCCCAGCGGGGCCAGGTCGCCGGCGAACGTCGGCGCCACGTCCCGGGCCCGCATCTGCCGCAGCCGTTCGGAGATCAGATAGTCCATGCTCGCCGCCGCCAACAGCATGCTCAGGTAAAACACGTTGCCGGCGTGAACACCGAGGTAGTTCCGGCTGTCGAGGCAGCTGGCCACGACCGCCGCCGACGTGGGGTTGGCCTTCAGGAACTCCATCAGCTCCCGCACGGTGGCCTGCAACAGGCCGCAGTCCACCTGGCTGACGGCGGTGCGGTTGGCGAACCGCTCGCGGACCTCGGTCAGGCAGCGGGCGACGCGCTGCTGCGTCTCGTCGGCAACGCGGCGCTCGCGCGCGTCGTCCTCAAACTCCACCACACTGTCCAACACGGGGTCGTGGACGCGGACACGCATCCCCGGGTACCGTCGCCGAATCACCAAGATGTCCGCCGCGGTCAACATGCGACCGGCTTGCAGCATCACCCGGCCATTGGAAACGACCGGGTCGTGCATCATCATGCCCGGCTGCAACTCGTCGGTGAAGACCAGCAGAGGCACGGCTACCTGATCCTGCGTCGACTCCGCCACGCTCCCGGCCCGCATGGGCCCGGGGTTCCGGCGACCGCCGCCCGCACTCCGAACGCACAACGCTTATCGGACGGCGTGCGGCCCCGCCACCATTGACTACCGCGGGCCTCGGAAAGATCGGCAGAACTAGGTGGCCGCGTCAGCCGTCGGCACGCCGTGCCCCGGCCTGTGCTCGTAGATCAACCAGTACACGACGGGAATCACAAACAACGTGAAGACCGTGGCCGCCAAGAGCCCGAAAATCAGCGCCCAGGCCAGGCCCGAGAAGATCGGGTCGATGGTGATCGGAAACGCCGACAGCATCGCCGTCGAGACGGTCAGCAGAATCGGCCGTAGCCGGACGACGCAGCTCGCCAGGATGGCGTCGTACAGGCTGTGCCCGCGCGCCAGCGACAGGTGAATGAAGTCGATGATGATGACCGCCTGCCGCGTGACGATGCCCGCCAACGCGATCGTCCCGATCATCCCGGTGGCCGTGAAGAACACCGGATCGGCATAGCCGCCGACGTTCTGCGCGGTCAGCAGGTTGAGCAGCCAGAATCCCGGCATGATGCCGATCACGGTCAGCGGAATGGCCATCATCACCACGACGGGGATGCTGAACGAGCGCATCTGCGCCACGAGCAGAATGTAGATCGCCACCAGAGCGGCGGCGAACGCCAGGCCCAGATCGCGGAACACGTCCAGCGTGATCTGCCACTCGCCCTCGCCGGCGAAATCGACGCGGATGCCCGCGGGCACGCGCCAGCCGATGCCGCCCCCGTTGGTCAGGAACGTTCGGCGGCCCAACGGTCGCGGCTCGTCGACGCCGATCGCGCCGCTGCCGACGGCCCGCCACGGCCGGCCGGCGGCCTGGGGCACGCCGCCGCGGTCCGCCTGGATATCGACGATGCAATCGGCGGGCGGGCGGCCGGCCGTCTCAGCGAAGACGTACACGACGCGCTGGAGGTTTTTGTGGTAGATCATCGGATCGACCGTGCTCTGTTCCCAGCGGCCGAGCTCGGCCAGCGGCACCAGCACGCCCGTCTGCCCCTTGACGTGCAGCCGCGCCAGCTCCGCCGGACTGCTCCGCAGCGGGCGCGGCAGCCGCAGCTCGATCCGCAGTGGCGAGCGCTCATCGGCGACGCGCAGCGTGCCGGCCAACGTCCCGCGGAGCGCCGCGCGGACGGTCTCGGCGATCTCCGCCACGCTGACGCCGTTGAGCGCCGCCTTCTCCCGCTCCGTCACGAACACGAGCTTGGTCTGCTCCGCCTCGATGGTGTCGTCCACGTCCACGACGCCCGGTTCCGCCTCCAGCCGCGCGCGGACGGTCGTGGCGGCGGCAATCAGGTCCTCATACGTGTGGTCGGGCCGACCGTAGACCTCGGCCACGAGCGTGGCCATCACGGGCGGCCCGGGCGGAGTCTCCACGATCTTCAGTCGCGCCCCATGCTTGTGTGCCAGGGCCGTCAGGTCGTTCCGCAGTCGCAGACCCAGGGCGTGACTCTGCGTGCTGCGACTCTTCTTGCCGACGAGGTTCACGCGGATGTCGGCCACGTTATCGCCTTGTCGCAGGTAGTAATGTCGCACCAGGCCGTTGAAGTCCATCGGACTGGCCAGTCCGACGTAGCTGGTGAAATCGGTGACCTCGGGCACGCCGGCGAGCAGCCGCTCGAAGTCGCGGACGGCAGCATCGGTGCGCTCCAGCGTCGTGCCTTCATCGAAGTCGAGCACGAGCTGGAGCTCGTTCTTGTTGTCGAACGGCAGCATTTTCAGCGGCACGTTCCGCGTTGCCGCCAATCCGGCGGCCACCACCATCAACCCGGCCATGACCCCCAGGAACCCCCACGCCGCCGCCCGCGAGCGGAGCAACGGCGTCATCAACGGGTTGAACAGGCGGTAGAGCAGCGTGCTGCGCACCGCCCCAATATCGTCCTCCTCCTGTAGCGTCGGCCCCCCGTGGCCGACGTTAGTCTGTAGCGCCGGACCTCCGAGTCCGGCGCCGGGGTGCTGCTCGCCCCCTTGACCCCTTGAACCCTCGACCCCGTGCCCCCGCGCATAGTGCTTCCGCAACAGGTGATAGCTCAGCCACGGCGTAATCGTGAACGCCACCAGCATCGACATCAGCATCGTCACCGGCAGGTTCAGCGCCATCGGCCGCATGTACGGCCCCATCATGCCGGTGATGAACAGCATCGGCAGGAACGACACGATGACGGCCAGCGTCGCGGTAATCAGCGGCGGCCGAATCTCGGACACGGCTTCGAGGACGACCTGCCGCGTGGCCCGGCGGCGGAACGTGAAGTGCCGGGCGATGTTCTCCACGTCCACGATCGGGTCGTCCACAAGCAACCCGAGGGACAGAATCAGCGCGAACAGCGTTACGCGGTTAATCGTGTAACCGCATAGCAGGTTTACGGTCAGCGTCAGGCCGAACACGACCGGCACCGCGACCGCGACGATCAGTGCCTCCCGCCAGCCGAGCCCCAGCGTCAGCAGCGCGATGACGATGAACACCGCAACCGCCAGCGCCTCAACCAGCTCGTTGACCTTCTCGTTGGCCGTCCGGCCCGCGTTCCGGGTGATGACGACCTCGATGTTGTCGGGGATCATGTCGCGCTTCAACTCGGCGGTCGCCTTCAGGATGTCGCGGGCGACCCAGACCGCGTTCGTGCCCTTCTTCTTCGCCAGCGCGATCGTCACCGCCGGCTGCGACCCATCCGCCGTGGACCGGCCCGCAGCGCCGGCGACGGATCTGGCGGATGACGATCCGCCCCCGTTCGCGCCGGTCATCGCCGCCGGCGGCCCGATCAGCGTCCCCGTAAACCCCTCTTCGTGCTCGAAATGCCGCGCCGGCCCCCAGCCGTGCCGCACATAACTGCTCGCTTCCGCCGGCCCGTCCCCGATGTCCGCCACGTCCTTCAGATACACCGGCCGGTCACCGAAGACGCCGACCACCAATTCCCGCAGCTCGTCCGCGTCGCGCAGGGCCCGGCCGACCTCGACCCGCACCGCCGCGTCGCCCCGGCTGAAATCCCCCGCCGTCTGCGTGACACTGGTGACCTGGATCGCCCGCTGCACTTCCAGCGGCGAGACGCTGAACGCCTGCATCCGGTCCGGATCGAGGTACACGCTGACGACCCGCGGCCGGCCGCCGACGATGTACGCCCGCGACGTGTTCTTGACGGCCGCCAGCCGCTCGACCGTTTCTTCCGCGACCCGCCGCAACGCGAACTCGTCCGCCGTCGCGCTGCGCAACGTCAGCGTCACGATCGGCACGTCGTCGATCTCGACCGGCTTGACGACCCAGCCGGCGACGCCCGGCGGCACGAGGTCCAGGTGCTCGTCGATCCGCTTGTAGAGCTTGACCAGGCTGCGTTCGCGGTCCTCCCCGACGTAGTAACGCACGGTGATGACCGCCGCGTCGGCCCGCGACATCGAGTACACGTATTCCACGCCGTCGATCTGATAGAGCAGCTTCTCCAGCGGCGTCGCCACAAGCTGCTCGACCTCGGCGGCCGAGTGGCCGGGGAAGCTCACCAGCACGTCGGCCATTGGCACGACGATCTGCGGGTCTTCTTCCCGCGGTGTGATGACCAGGGCGGCCAGTCCGAGCGCCGCCGCCAGCAGGATGAGAATGAGCGAGAGGTTGGAGTTCAGGAACGCCCGCACGACGGCGTCGAGCAAGGCGTGCGACCGCCCGCCGGCATGCGCGTCGGGCGTGGTACTGGCGGGGGTCCCGGATTGCTGGTGGACCACGACTCAGCCCTCCGAACCAAGGTGTCGCGTTGCTACCGATCACGCCGCCGGCCCGGGTCGCACAGCGCGTGCGGCTCGGCCGGGTGCCGGGATGCTACCATGATCCCCGTCCCCCGTCGTGGCCCGCGCGGGTGCCGCGCCACAGAGTGCGAGGTTGAAGGCAATGTGGAGTATCCCGTATGAGGGAACAGGGAAGAGGGATTGAGGGACTGGGGGATTGAGGGATCAGGGCAGACGCCGCCGTACCGGGGGGCCCGACTTCCGGGGCTCGACCGTCGGCCCCGCGTGTCTCCAATGCAGCGCGGCTCGTCGCGGCAACAAGCCGTAGCCGCCGGGCTCCGCACCGGCAGCAGGCCGCCGGGGAATCTTATTGCGCCGCGAAGAACTCGACGATCAGCGGCACGGAGCCCTTTCGACAGGTTCGGTCCGGGAAAAGGACCGCGATGGCGGTGACGGCCGCCGGTCGCCGACTACGGGTTCGTCAGCAGCCTGACAAAGGGATTGATGTCGCCGAAGTCGAACAGGCCGTCGCCGTTGATGTCGCGGTTATTGAATGGGCACTCCGGGTACTCCGCCTCGTAGCCCTGCGGGTCGGTGATCGCCAGCACGAACGGATTGATGTCGCCGAAGTCCACCCGGAAGTCGCAGTTCAGGTCGCCGCGACGGAACTGCGAGACGACGCCCCAGATCTCCACGTCGTCCAGGTTCCAGCCCGGGTAGGTGTTCGTGCCGTCGGTCGGGCCCATGCCCCAACGGACGCGCACGGCCGGCTGCCCGTCCGCGACGCTGGAGAGGTCGTACTTCTGGGCGGTCCAGGACGATTCGCTCGCGGACCCGCCGCTGTGTTCCCAGATCGTCTTGTAGACGGCCCCGTCGCCGCTGGCCTCGATCCCCGCGCGGTCGAAGGAGGAACTCTCGACGCCGAGCCAGCGGTAGAAGCGCAGCTCGGTCCGACTGACTCCGGTGCAATCAAGCGGCGTCGTGGTGAGGTAATAGCGCGGCATGTTGTTGGTGTAATCGCCGGCGAGGTTATAGCCGTAGACGTTGACGCCGGTGTGCCCGCTGGTCGGGTCACGGTTGTAGCTGCCGCCGCCGGTCGGGACGCCGAACGCCCACAACCCCTGCGTGCTCCACCCGGGGTCGGTGTTGAAGTCGAAGCGGTGGATCAGTTCGCGGCGGCCGACAGTGAGGCTGATAGCGGCACCGTTGGAGAGTCCGCCCTCCGGCGGCGTGCCGCCGTCATCGGCCTGGAAGGTGAAGCGGTCGGTGCCGCCGTAATACGGGCGGGGCGTGTAGCGGACCTCGCTTCCGCCACCCAGCAGCGCGTAGGGCAGTTGACTCGCCTGAATCTCGCCGCCCAAGGGGTCCGTCAGCGCGCCGTGCTCCGGCAGCGTCACAATCAGGTACGTCAGCGTCCCCGGCGGATCGGGCAGACCGTCGTCGGTGGCTTGCAGCGCGATGAGGACGGACGCATTGTGGTCGATCTCCACGGAGCTGTCGTACGCGGTCGGCGGATACGCCCCGCACGCGGGCAAGGCGGACAGGTCCGTCTCGTAGTAGTCCGGCGGCAGCCCGGCGCCGCGGGACAACCCGACGACGACGTTGAGGGCGTTCAGCGACAGATAGCTCAGCGTGATCCGCCCGTCAAAGAACAGCTCGACCTGGAAGGTGTTGCGGTCGCCGCCCACCGCGACGACGGAGCTGTAGGTCACCGCGACGCGGTCCGCGAGCACTTTCCGGCTGACGGTGCCGCCCACGGTGGGATTGAGGTCGGTGAAGAGGCCGGCGACGCGCGGCAGGCGGAAGTGGTTGGCGAGCGTCGGGTCGTAGGCGGTGTCGCCCGCGGTGAACGTGATGTAGCCGTTGCTGCCGATGTACAGCGTGCTGTAGTTGACGCCGTACAGCGACACCGTCTTGCCGCCCGTCAGCGTGAACGCAACGAAATTGTCGTCCCCGAGGGCGAGCGGGCTGCCGCCGGACGGGTCGGTCGGCAGCGTGCTGATCGGATACAGGCAGGCGTCGTAGGCGTCGGCCCCGGCGGCGGGCACGAACTCGATCGTCTTGTTCGCCAGGTCGAGGTCGCCCTCGAACAGCTCGGTGAAGTACCGCGTGATCGGGGGCGTGTCGAAGCGGTAGCACTGCCCGCCATTATCGTCGGTGACGCGGTTGCCGGCCTCGTCCTCGGCGTCGATGGCGAAGTAGTACGCCGTGTTCTCGATCAGGTTCGCGAGGAGCAGGCTGTGGGCCGTGCGGAAGCTCGTGTCCGACTGCGACGCGGCCAGCGATTCACAGGCCGTGCCCCAGCGCCCGGTGACGCGGGCAGGTTCATCCGTAAGGAACGTGACCGTGGCCGATCGCGGCTGCACCGGTGACGCCTGCACGCTGCTGACGATCGGCGGGGTGCAGTCCACGACAGCGCCGGCCGTCACCTCGACGTTCACTCCGCCCTGTCCGTTGTCGGCGTCGAGGTAGGTCGCGGTGAGCGTATCGCCCGGCGAAACCGCGAGCACGCCGACGGCGTTGGTCGTGTCCAGCAGGACGTAGCCGACGAAGACAGCCGAATCCGGCCCAGTCTCGGTGAGGGTGGCCGGCTCGCCGGCGGGTTCGGTCGTCGAGGCGATCGTCACGACCGTGGTCTCGCTGGTCTGCGGGCTGATGTTCAGGTCGCAATCGACGACCCGCAGCGTGGCGGCAGACTGACACATGTACTTAGGCCGGTCCAGGGCCAGCGTGCCCGCCGACGAGCACTTGTTCAGTCGTGGCGACGCGCACAGCGAGAACGGCTGCGGGCCGCCGGGCACGTTGTAGCCGACCACCTCGACGCGGTGCGGCCCCGCCGTGGGGGCGTCGATGACAACCTGCTCGATGTTGTTGACGCGATCGGGTTCCGTGCGGACCGCCGGTGCATCTGGGATGTACGGCGCCAGTGTCCACGGGTAGTAGAGGTTGTTTTCGCTGTCGTAGACGCGGAGGTCGAGGTCGTTGACGAGCGCGGGATGGACGTTCGGCGTCCCCGGCACATCGTCCCACGCCAGGGTCACTTTCAGCGTCGGCTCGGCCGGCTGGACGACGACCACCGCGGCATAGGTTTCGCCCTGGTCCACCTGGGCCTCGACGAAATCGCCGGCCCGAACCAAGTCCACCGCCGGCTTGATGCGCACCGAACCATAACCGGACCGGTAATCCGGCCCGAGCAACCCCAGGTCCACGGCGGTGTGCGCGAGGACGGCCTTCAGCGTCGAGTTGCGGAAGTCGGGGCGGCCGGGGAACTGCGCGCGGTAGTCCTGGAGCAGCAGCGCGGCCAGCCCCGTGGCTGTCGGGCACGACATCGACGTGCCGCACCGAACGCGGTAGCCGCCGCCGCTCTGCGAACACGACGTGACGCCGAGGTCATCGGTCGTCTGGCACCCGGGCGCGACGATGTCCGGCTTAAGCCGCCCGTCATCGGTGGGACCGAAGCTGGTGAAGGTCGTAATGCTGTCGTCGTTCGAGTTCGCCGCCCCGACGGCGATGTGGTTCTTGGCGCACGCCGGCGGCGGCACGGAGTGGTACGGGGCGGGAAACCCCTCGACGCCGAGGCACGTGCTCACTTGCCGCTCGTTGCCCGCGGCCCAGACGACACGAAACGGCCGGGTGAACAACGGATTCGTCGCGTCGCCGCGGACAATCGCGTCGATCAATACGTCGGTGACGCCGTAGTTGCCCTCCCAATGACACGGGAAACCGTTGGAAGCGACGTTGGAGGATAGTGAGTTGTTGGCGACATCGACGAGCAAGTTGTTGATGGCGTCGTCGTAGTCGCGTTCGAGGTCACCGGGATCGGTGTACAGGAAGCCCTGCTGAAGGCCGCCCACCTGCTGAAAGCCGTACGACTCGAGTTGGACCGCCGGGGCCATACCGCGGTAGGTGCCGTTGCTGGCGGTGCCGTCGCCGCCGATCGTGCCGGCGACGTGCGTGGCGTGATCGGACAGGCCGGAGTCGTCACGCGTGCGGTGCCGGCCGCTGAAGTCGGGATGAGCGGAGAAGCCGTAGCCCGTGTCATAGACCATGACGCGGACGCCGCTGCCGTCGAGGCCGTAGGGCGCCTGCTGCACCAGGTCGGCCCCGGTACGGGTGCGGACGTCGTTGTTGGCGGGGCCCAAAGCCGGCAGCGGCGGCTCGATCCACTGGACAGCATCCTCGTCGGCGAGCGAGGCCATCTCGGTCAGCGGCAGTTCGACAACCATGCCGTTGATGGAGTGCAGAACCGATCGGATACGGGCCCCGTGCCGCCACACCGCGCGTCGCGCTTCGGTATCGAGCGGCACGTCGGGATGGAACAGCACGTACGCGGCGACCACGAGACTCCCCTCCCATCCAGGGAGGGGTTGGGGGAGGGACGGACCTTTCGGCGGCAAGTTGTTACCGTCGTGCGTGTCGCCGGCGGGATCGCAGCCCAGTTTGTCGCCACCCACGGAACGCCCCTGCTCGCCCGCCGGCTCGTGGCGTTTCCCAACATCCACGACCGCCCAAGGCGGCGGAGTCCCCGCCAGGAAGTCCGGATGCAACTTCCACTCGCGCTCGATCGGCGACACACACCGCAGCACGTTGTCCGCTACGACCGTGCGCCACTGCTCTGGAGCAGTGGTCGTGGTGCCCACTGCGGCGAAGTACGCATTGTCACCCAAGTATCGGAGCAACCGGATCCCGGCCCCCCGCAGTGCGTCTCGATCACTCCTCTCCAGCGGTCGCCGAAACTGCACCACCACGTGCCGCTCGCCGGCGTCGATCGCGGCGGCGATGGTCGCCTCCATCTCCGCCACATCCTGCGTCGACGTGAACACCGCCCCTCCTTGCCACGCGATCACACCCGTGCTCGCCGGCTGGCCCCACGTCATCGTCGCGGTCAGCAAGAGGTGGGTCACCACAGTGACAGCCCAACCCCCCGTGCAGCTTCGACTTGTGTGACGTGACCCGGCCATCGCCGTCATCTCCCGCGGCGGCTCGCTATGCCCCCCACAGCATGATACCGTTCGGCGGCCGCCGGCGTTGGACGCCCACGGGGCGGCTTCGACCCCCGATTGACGGCGCCGGCCCCGATCCCGAGAATGGCCGCGCGTTTTCGGCTTGCGGGGGCCGGTGCCGGACATGGCCGACAGGCAGGGTGCCGCGTGAAATCCTGGGAGCTCCTCCGCGAAGCAACGGACCGGGTCGGGGTCAAGGCGGTGGCGGCCCGCTTGCACCTCAGCGCGGCCCTGATCTACAAGTGGTGCCAGGAACCCAAGAGCGCCGACCCGGACGCGTCGGGCGCCCGCAATCCGCTGGACCGTCTGCTGCTGCTGTACGAGATCACTCAGGACGCGCGGCTGATTAACTGGGTGTGCCAGGCCGCCAACGGGTTCTTCACGCCCAACCCGCAACTCCACCCGCGCTCCCACGAGGAGCAGTTGCTCGGAACCACTCAGCGCGTGGTGCAGGACTTCGGGGAACTGCTCAGCGACATTTGCCGGAGCATCGAAAACGACGGCGTCATCAGCCCGGACGAGGCGGATACCATTCGGCAGTCCTGGGAGCGACTGAAGATGCAGGCGGAGTCGTTCGTGGTTGCCTGTGAGCGGGGGATCTACTCACAGCGAGCCAACGGCTGAAAGGCAGGCGTCGGCCGGCGCGCCCGTGGTGCCGCGGCCCGACGGTAACGCGGAGTGCTCCGCGCGGACGTGGTGGCGGAGCTGCTCGGCGGCCTCATCGTGGCCGTACGAACCCCCGTCGGGAGAGTGAGACCGCAAGTCTGAGGCTGAACGTCCCATAATAATGGATTTTCGCGCCGGGAGAAGTCTTCGCCCAAGGGCCCGCGGCGGTACGCGAGAACTCCCGCCCTTGCCGGGCGTACCTCCGGTAGGAGAGGTGGCGCAATTCTCTTGCGCTGACAGAACCCAGCCGCCTTCTGCTCCGCCACCGCGGACGCGACAACAGGCTGTTCGGACGAACGTGCCGCGGCGGCCCGGCCGGCAACTCCGAGCGCAACTTCAACGCGGGTCCGGCCGATGGAGTATAATGCCACGTTCCGGCCGCGCCGGGCCGGGACTCAGGAGTGATCGATGACCGGAGCGACGTTCAGCAAGTACTTTATAGCGGCCGGCTTGGGCCTGAGCCTGGGGGCTCCGACCGCGCTCGGACAGACCTATGCGCGGACCTTGGACTACCTGATTGAGCGCCCCGCGGAGCGCGGCCCGTCAGCGAACGTCGGCGGCCTCTACACGGCGTCCTTCCGGCCGCTGACGATGACGCAGTCGGACGTATCGATGCTGGGACAGAACCAGTATGGATTCCGTGGACGGCAGCGCCCACCTCACCTGGGAGCGCGTTGGGCCCAGCGCATCCAACCCGAGAAATACAGGAGCGGCAATGACTTGGTCACACAGCGCACACCCAATTTCGGCCGCGGATTGGCCCCGGGCGACCTGGGTTTGAGCTCGGCGCTGGCCGCTCCCGGACCATTGTCGTTCTACGGCGGGACGGCGGACTACGGGCGGTCCTTGGCCGGTGTCACGACCCCCATGGCGCTCTTTCTGCCTTCGCCCGCCATTCCCATCGGGTTCGTCCCGTCCATCACCGCCCAGGAACATACGCCCCGGCCCGAGACGACTCCGTTTCAGCAGGCCTTCGGCCTGTTGCCCGAGCCGAGTGAGCCCAAGGGGCAACCGCTCAAGCTGCCGGCCGACCGACTGAACGACCGAACAGACCAGTTGGCCCAGACGGCCGAGCGCGACGGTCTGGCCCTGTTCAAGAAGGGCACCGTGGAAGCCCGTGACGCCCGCACCGGGCGGCACCCCAATTGTGCCGACTGCGCCGAGAAACTCGCCGCCGCCATCCAGCGTCTCAAGATGGCTCGCATCCTGGACCGCAAAGCCGCGCTCCCAGTTCTCCTGGTGGCGCACGCCCTGCTCGAGCAGGAGCAGGCCACGGCGGCCGTCTATTACCTGACCGACGCGTTCCAGCGCGACCCGGGCATCTTCGAGACCGCCCCCCGGGAGCTGGACCGCTATTTCGGCGATGCGGGGGACGACGGAGCGACATCCGGCGTTCTGGAGGCCCAACTCCGCCGCTATCGGCGTGTGGCGGACCTGAACCCCGAGGCCCCGGACGCCCTCATCCTGCAAGCCTACTGCGCCTGGCGGCTGGGCGAAATGGAAAGAGCACGCCAGACGCTCGATCAACTCGACACGCTGGCCTTGAGCGGCGCCAAAGTGTCGGGCGAATTGCTGGACTTCGGCACGGCCCTGCGGAAGGCATTGCGATGAGGCCGTGCTCGGTCTTGTTCAGTGGCAGGGGCGGAACGACGGCGGCCTGCAACCGGCATGAGTGAAACCGAGCAGACGACACGATGGGCCGGGTGGACCGAGTGGTCCCGCCGCCACCTGGCCGCGCTGAGCATCGCGTGCCACGCGCTGCTGTTCGTGATCTCGTGGTTCCTGGCATTCGGGCTGGCGTACAACTTCAAGGCTTCGGCAACGCTGGGGCGCCCCTTCGTCTGGGTCAAGTCGCTGTTCACGCAGGTGGCGCCGGCGGTAACCGAAGAGTCCGACTGGCTGATTGACTTTTTTCTGCCGCTCCTGCTGCCCGTCGTCGCCATCAAGCTGACCGTGTTTGTCGTGCTGGGGCTGCACCGGGCCTCGTGGCGTTATGTCAGCCTGCGGGATGTGTTTGCCGTCGCCCGCGCCAGTTGGTGGGGTTTTCTCGGCATCTTCCTGCTGTACTACGGGCTTCAGAACACCCGCCTCATCGGGCTCAACCTGCACACCTTCGGGGAGAAGTTCCCCGACTCGGTCTTTGTCCTGGATTTCGCCGGCACCATCGCCCTGGTCTGCGGCGCGCGGCTGGCGGTGCGCCTTTACCACGAGCAAGTCCGTCCGGGCGCCGAGGGGGTGGCGCCGAAGCTGATCATCCTCGGCGCCGGGGACGCGGGCGAGAACGTCGTCCGCGAAATCCTGCGCATGCCGGTCCTGCGCTACCGCGTGGTCGGGTTCCTGGACGACGACGAGGTCAAGTGGGGCGCCCAGATTCACGGCTTCGAGGTGCTGGGCCCGATCGCCGACGTCAAGAAGGTCTGCGAAGAATACGACGTCGACGAAATCCTCATCGCGATCCCCTCGGCCAGCCGCGAGCGGCTGCGGCAAGTGGTCGAGCTCTGCCAGGGCACCAACCTGCGGTTCAAGACCCTGCCGGCCCTCTCCGACCTCATCTCCGGCCGGGCCTCGGTCAAGGAAATCCGCGACGTCGACATCAACGACCTGCTCGGCCGGGCCCCCGTCCGGCTGGACGAGAACGAAATCGCCAAGTTCATCCGCGACCGCGTCGTGATGGTGACCGGCGCCGGCGGCTCCATCGGCGCGGAGATGTGCCGACAGGTCGTCGTGTTCAACCCCCGGCGTCTGATCCTGCTGGAGCGGGCCGAGCAGGGGCTGTTTCCCATCGACCAGGAGCTGCGCCGCGGGCACCCGCACCTCGACATCGTGCCCTGCGTCGGCGACGTCAGCGATGCCGGCCGGCTGGAGTGGATCTTCAAGCACGAACGGCCCAGCGCCGTCATCCACGCCGCCGCCCACAAGCACGTCCCGATGATGGAATACAACCCGGGCGAGGCGCTCAAGAACAACATCCGCGGGACGCGGACCATCGCCGATATCGCGGACCGGTTCGGCTGCGAAAAGCTCGTGATGATCTCGACCGACAAGGCCGTGAACCCCACGAGCATCATGGGGGCCAGCAAGCGGGTCGCCGAAATGTACATCCAGGCCCTGGACGCCCGCTCGAAGGTCCAGTTCGTCACCGTCCGCTTCGGCAACGTCCTGGGCAGCAGCGGCAGCGTCATCCCCATCTTCCGCGAGCAAATCGCCCGCGGCGGCCCCGTCACCGTAACGCACCCCGACATGGTGCGCTACTTCATGACCATCCCGGAAGCGGCGCAACTGGTGCTCCAGGCCGCTTCGATGGGTCACGGCGGCGAAATCTTCGTCCTGGACATGGGCGAACCCGTGCGGATCGTGGACCTGGCCCGCCAGATGATTACGCTGTCCGGTTTCCGCCCCGACGTGGATATCCGCATTGAGTTCACCGGCATGCGGCCGGGGGAGAAGCTCTACGAAGAGCTGGCGATCGACGGGGAAAACGTGGCCCGCACGGCCCACCCCAAGATCGGCATCTGGAAGAACATCCCCGTGGACTACGAGTACATCACCGCGCAGATCGACCGATTGCTGGCGGACGCGGACGAGCTCAGCCGGGACGAAGCCCGCCGCCGCCTGCGCGAGATCGTCCCCGAGTTCCACTTGGAAGCCCCCCCGGCGCGGCCGGCCGGCGCCTCGAACGGCTGCGTGGCGGCCGCCAACGCCCGGGTGGCCCCGGCCTGAAGAGCGTACGACGACCGGTGGGTCGCCCCGCGCGCTGCCCAGGCATCGCGTATATAATCACGGCGGCGATGGGGTTCGCCGCGCCCCCTCTCCGGGCAACCGGCCGGGGCAAACCGCCTGCCTACCCTGACGGGCTGATGACCCCTGCTGGACGGCGTTGACATCCGGCGGTGGTTCCCAGTCCGGACGCCCCACGAGCGCCACACGCCGGGAGCTGCTACGATCGGGCGGTGGGCTTGGGCCACCAACCCGACGCGGAAGTCGAGTCCATGGAGCCGCGCGATCTCGGACGGTGCCATCACTGCGGCGAACTGCTCGCGGTCCACGGTCACTTTGTCAGCGAGGGGTACCAACACGAGGAGTGCTACTGCCGGGCTTGCGGCCACATCGAGCGTCAAGCGGTCCACTTGCGCCTGGACGATCCCGCCTGGCGAAAGCTCTACGAACGCCGGCAGAAGCTCATCGCGCGCGGGCCGAGCGCCCACGGCGGTTTCCTGAAACGCCACCGTAGCGACGCCAAGGCCGCGCGCCGCTGGGTGGAGGAGATCTTCTGCCTGGGCCGACGCTTGATGGAGGCCGACCTCCTTGAGAGGCCGATGGAGAGTCGGGGCCTGGACCCGCAGCGCGGGCGGGGAACCGCGGGGGAGCAACCCTCGTGAACGCGTACCATCGCGGCGCCATCGGCGCCACGTTCCGGTCCATCGACAAGCGGCTGGCGGAGATCGAGGCGATCGTGCTGGCCGTCGGCGGGCAGTCGCCCCTTTCCGGCTACGCCTTCGACGTGGGACCGATGGAGCGCCAGGCCATCGCCGGCTACCTGCAACGACTCCGCGAGAAGATGTGGTCGGCCATGAGACGCTTTGAGGTGCCGGCCGGCGGGCGACGCGTCAGCGCCGCGTGGGCGATCCGCACGACCCTAATCAGCGTCCTGATCGACTTGGCGGAAATCGAACCCCGGCGAGTGGGGGGGTACGGTTGCCTCGACGCCGTCGCGGGCACCACGCTGGCCGGAATCCTGGCGGACCTGCGGCGGCTGGCCAATGGGCTGGAAGCCTATGTGCGCCGCGCACAGGGCGAAAACCTCGCCGAGCGGCTCGCCCGTCTCGAGACCGCGCCGGCCGATCGGGACGCGCTGGCGACCATCGAGCGCATCATCACGCGACATGGGCTGGTCGAATTGCGCCCGGTGCTGGACATGGTCCTTTCCCGCCTGGAATCCACCGAGTTTGAGATCGCCTTCTTCGGGCGGGTCAGCTCCGGAAAGTCCTCGTTGCTCAACTACCTGCTGGGCCGCGACGTGCTGCCCGTCGGCGTGCTCCCCGTCACCGCGGTCCTGACCCGCCTGCGACCGGCGGACTGCCCGGAACTGGTAGTCCGCTCCCGGATCTCGCCGCCGCAGCGCCTGCCGGTGGAGCGCATCGCGGAGTTCGTTACTGAGGAAGGCAACCCGAACAACAAGCATCAGGTCACCGAAGTCGAGGTCGGCTGGCCCAACCCGCGGCTGTCGCCCGGCGTCGCGTTCATCGACACCCCGGGCGTGGGCTCGCTCGCCACGTTCGGCGCGGCCCAGACCAAGGCGTACTTGCCGCGCTGCGACCTCGGCGTCCTGCTCGTGGACGCCGGTTCGAGTCTGAACCACGAGGACCTGGCGATCTTGCAGGGCTTCTACGACGCGGCCATACCGGCCATGGTGCTGATGAGCAAGGCCGACCTGCTGACCCGTCCGGACCGCGACCGCGTCATCGGCTACATCAAACACCAAACCGCCGACGTGGCCGGCGGCGACGTGCCGGTGTTCCCGGTCAGCACGCGCGGCCCCGATGCGGCGTTGACCGACGCTTGGTTCGACGAGCAGATCGGCCCGTTGGTCGCGCGCCACCGCGGGCACGCCGCCGCGTCGATTCGCCGCAAGATCGCGAATCTGGCGGAAACGGCGGCCGCGTATGTGGCCGGCAAGCTCGACCGGGCCCGGGCGACCCTCGGGGTCGAGACCACGTTCGACCCCGCGAAGGCCCAGCGGCTCTTGGCGGCGGCGGCCGAGCACCTGGCCGTCGTGGCCGCACGGGTGACCGAGCCGCCCGATCAGGGCGTGGCGGAACAGGTCGCCGAACTGGCCGAGAGCGCGTCGCGGGCGCTGGTGGAGCAAGCCCGTCGCGGCACTGGGTCGCCGCGCCCGCTGGCCGCACAGGCCCGGCGCACGCTGGCCGGAATGGCCGACGAGACCCGCGGACAGATCACGGCACTGGGCGAGCGGCTGGGGACAATCGTGCGAGAACTATCCGATTCACTCGGAATGTCTCCAGCAACCTGGTCACCTGCGGCCGAGACGACTTCCGCCTCCCGGCCTCTTTTCCCGTCAGCGCGCGACGCCGCACCGCCCTCCCCCGTGACCCGGACAAGTCGCGGGGAGGTCGATTCCCCGCCGCAGTCCGTCGTGGAGGAGGTTCTCGCCACGCTCGCGCCGCTCCCCCCGGCGGATGAGACGCGGTTGCGCGAAATCCCCGATCTGCGCTGCGCGCGAATGCTCGCGTGGTGGCCCGGTCTGGCAACGTGGCTCCTGCGCCGCCGCATCCACGACCGCGGCGGTGCGGCGCTCTGGTCCCTCTTCAGCGACCATCGCGCCAGGCTGCGCACTTGGCTGGCCGATAGCCTGGAGCGGCTGACCAACGCCTACGAGGCCCAGGCCGCGCTCTACCGCGAGCGACTGCGTGACGGCGGCGACGGCGAGCCGGGCGGTGAGTCGATCGAGGAACTGGAAACCGATCTCGAGCGGCTTGGACAGATCGCACCGCGCCCCGCCGCCGGGCCCCGGCACGGCGGCACGTCGCGCGTGGTGACCGGTCTGTAGCCGGACACAAAGCGGTTGCACGTTGGTCGGCGCGTCCCCAGGCACTGGTCAGTGCCCGGCAGTCAACCCCACGGGCCGTTGACCGGGACATCATTCACGGTAAGAGGCGCGGGCCGCCGGCACATGGTCCGTGACCGCGGGCGGTCACGAGCAGTTCGGGCGTGGACTTGTCTGGCGGCGCGCCGCGGCCAGCGCGCGCGTCAGGGTCTCGGCGGCCGGCTCCAGGTTCACCGGCGGCTGAAACTCCACGCCGATCCGGCACATGCCGTCATCGTCGAGCGCCCGCCGCACCACGCGGGCGTGGGAGCTGATCCGCCAGGTCATGTTGGGGGCGAGGTCTACTTCCAGGGTGAGGTACTCGCCAACCTTGCCGGCACGCCGGGCGGACATGCGCAGGCCGGCCCCGCCGGGCGAGATGTCCAACATCTCGCAGTGCCCTTCGTGCGATCCAGACCGCCAGCGCACCGGGCCCGAGGCCGGTACGCGAATGTACCGTCTTCTGTCCAGATACCGCGTCAACATGCGGTGCTTCTCCTTCCCCGGCGTTATCCGACGGAACCGGCGCGGGGTCGCGCACGGCGCGGCTCGGCGGCCGGTTCTGCCTCCGGATCTCCAGGGGCGGCTTCCCCAACGGACCGCCCAGTGTTGTGCTCTTCGGCGCGCGGGGCAGTGGTGTTCAACGGGCTGGAAAGCCGGCCGGCGCAAGACCTGCTTATGACGCCCGCCCAGAATGCGGGCGCGTCCAGTGCCGTACCGTCGGTTTTCGCGGAAGTGGCGACGGCTATCGGAACCGCGGCAGCGGACCTATCCCGTCGTGCCGCCCATAACCCGGGTGCTCGGAGCGGCCGGTCATCCCCTCAGGCAATTGCCCTTGCCGCGCTCGGCGGACCGTCGGTCCCGTCATCCGAAGAGGACGTCCCGCATTCCGTACAGCCCAGCGGGACGGCCGGCCACCCAGCGTGCGGCCCGCAGGGCGCCGGCGGCGAACGCATCGCGCGCGAACGCCCGGTGTCGAATCGTGAGCGACTCATCGTCCGTGGTGAAATGGACCTCGTGCTCGCCCACGATGGCCCCCATGCGAAGGGCGTGCACGCCGATCTCGCCGCGCCGCCGGGGCCCGCACGCGCCCTGACGTCCGTGAATGGCGGCGTCGACCGACGAGTGCCCGCGGGCCCGGCACACGGCGTCGAGCAAGGCGCCGGCGGTCCCGCTGGGAGCGTCCATCTTGCGGCGGTGGTGCGTCTCGCAAATCTCGACGTCCCACATTTCGTCCAGCCGCCCGGCGAGGTCCTCCACGACGGCCAGCATGAGATTGACGCCGGTGCTCATGTTCGGGGACCACACGAGCGGGATATGTTGGCCGGCCTCGCGGAGCCGGGCGTGTTGAGCCTCCGATAGCCCGGTCGTGCCGCTGACCAGGGCCACCCGGTGGTCCGCGCACCACTGCGTCCACGCCATGCAACCCGCGGGTGACGTGAACTCAATGAGGACGTCACACGCCGACGGCACCGTCGTGCCCACCGCCACCCCCAGTGCGGCCACGCCGGCGACCAGTCCGGCGTCGTGGCCGCAACGGGCGTCACCGGGTTCGCTGACCGCCGCCACGATCTCGAAGCGCGGGTCGGCGCCGGCCAACCGTAGCAAGGTTGTTCCCATCCGCCCCGTACACCCTGCGATGGCCACCCGCGTTGCGCTCATGCTATGGCCTCCCGCATCTTGCGCATCTCCGCCGCCGCATGGGCATCCCCGTTCGCCTCGGCTGCCGCGATGCCAACCTCCAGCGTTGCCGCCGCCTCGCCGCGCCGGCCCCGCCGCAGTAGCGCGCGGGCCTTCTGGAAGTAGGCCGCCGCGTACCGGGCGTCGATCCGCAGCGTCTCGTCGAAGGCGGCGATGGCCTCGTCCCAGCGCTCCAGGCTCACGTATTCCAGCGCCAGCCCGTATTGGGTCAGCGGGTCAGCGGGTAATGCAGCCGCGAGCTGCCGAAGCTGCTCCAGGCGCGGACTGGTGGGTGGCAGCGACATCCGGGCGTCCGGGGCCGACCGCGCTCTCACGCCGCGCGACCGCCAACGTGGAGCTAGAACTTGCGTGCGGCGGCGTCCTTGAAATCGTAGCGGCCAATGACGAAGTACTCGCGGCCCAGCTCGCGAATGCGGGCTTGCAGGCGGGCCGCGTCGCGCTCGGTGGCAAACCGCTGCGTGGCCACCAACATCCAGTCGCCGGCACCCCCGTGGACCACGCACTCGATCCCCTTGGACCGCAGGAAATCACGGGCCGCGTCCGCCGCCGCCCGCGCCCGACGTGGAAAGTGCTGCGCCACCACGTAGTACGAGTCGGCCACGAACGCAAACGACTCGCCGGGTGGTTCCGTCGGGGAACCGCTCTCGGTCGCCGCCGGTTCCGCGGCCCGGGGGGGCTCCGCGAAGGGTGCCAACGGCGTGACCACCGCACCCCCGGGGCGGCCGCGGGCCGGCGTCGGCGGCGGCGCCGTCGGCTGGGGCTCCGGCGTCGTCCGCGGCGGCTCCACCATCAGGAAGTCCAACTCGCCCGTCGACGGCGCGGGCGGCTGACCGCTGCGGGCCCCTGCCCGGTACACGCCGACCAGAATCACGACCGCCAACACCCCCATCGCCGTCAGGTGCAACCAGCCCAGCACCAAGTGTACGCGACCGTTGTCGATGGAGAATGTCCGCGGGTGCGACGGGGACTCGGCCGGCGGCTCGTACGACATCGGCGTTGCGGCCGGAGACGGGGACACAGGTGGTGGGGCCGTGGATGGCGTCGCCGACCAGAGTGACAGGCCGCGCCGACGGGTGCGCTGCGTCTTGGCCACCACCTCGAACAGCACCGGCCGGTTCTTGCGCACCGCCACCACAGGCCTCCATCAGCACCGCGGCACCCCCGCTCTGGCACCGCGGCGCCGACGATTGTAAGACGCCCGCCGCAATCCTCAACAGGCGTTCCCCGGCGCTCGGTGCCCCGCACTTGATCTTGGGGGCGCCAGGGCCGCCCAAAACTGCTACGCTATCGGGCACCTCGGGCCGACTGGTCGCGGCCGGCCCAACGCGGGTGAGGAGTGCGATGCCGCTGCCGGACGAAGAGGTCGTTCGCCTGGAACAGGTGGTCAAGCTATACCGCCCCGCCGCCGGCGTGGAGGTGCCGGCGCTGCGCGGGATTTCGCTGAGCATTCGGCGGGGGGAGTACGCGGCGATCGTCGGCCCGTCGGGCAGCGGCAAGTCGACCCTGCTGAACGTCCTGGGTTGCCTGGATCGCCCCACGTCGGGGACCTACTGGCTCGACGGGATGGATGTCTCCGGCCTGAATGACGACGAGCTGTCGGATATTCGCGGGAAGCGGATCGGCTTCATCTTCCAGAGCTTCAATCTGATCCCGACGCAGACGATTCTGGAGAACATCGAGACCCCGCTGTACTACCTGGGGGTCCCGCCGCGACGTCGGCGGGCGCTGGCCGAGGAGCTGATCGCCAAGGTCGGCCTCAGCGACCGGATCGCGCACCGACCGCACGAGCTGTCCGGCGGGCAGCAGCAGCGGGTGGCCATCGCGCGGGCGTTGGCCAACGACCCCGCCATTCTCCTGGCCGACGAACCCACCGGGAACCTCGACAGCCGCACCGGCCAGATGATCCTCGGCCTGCTCGACGAACTGAGCGCTGCCGGCCGCACGATCATTATCGTGACCCACGACCCCCACGTGGCACAGCGGTGCCAGCGGCAGATCGAGCTCCACGACGGGTTGGTCCGCGACGGCGTCCCCGCGACCTGACGGACTGCGGTGCTCCCGGCGCGCCGGGACCGGCGGCGGGGGGCTGGCGCAGCAGATGCAGGCAAGAAATGCGCGGTTGCGGTCCCGCCCGCGCGACGACCGTTAGTACAATAAGAGCCGCTATCGGAACCCACCACGCAAGTGGTGGCCCGCTTGGCCCCGCACCGGCGTGCGGGGTTCTGATAGGCGCTCCAGCCTGGGCCGCGCCGTCGGAGTGTGCCCGCCGGGCCGGCTTGGGACGCGCCGCATGGCCCGACCCCGGCACCGGTGTGACCGCCACCCAGCGAGGACGTGCCGCCGAATGACCACAGGTCCACGCGAGGCCGAAATCCACGCTCCGCCGACGGCGGAGAGCAGCGCGGCGGCGTCGGAACCGGTGTCGGCTGCCGCCCCCGTCGATCACATCGTGCGGGACATCCGCGACGGACTGGCCCAGATCACCACGCGGGAGCTGGAGCTCCGTCGCCGGGAGCAGGACTTCGACCGGCAGTACCTGGAACTCAAGCGGGAGGCTCGGCAGGCGGCCGTCGCGGAGCTGGAGCAGGTGCAGCGCCGGCTCGCACAACAGGCCGCCGAGCTGAGCGCGCAAGCGGTGGAGATTTCGGCCCGCCGGGCACGGCTGGGGGAGGCGGGGGAGCAACTGCGCGCGAAGCAGGTCGAGCTCGAGCAGCAGCGGACGGACTTGGCCCTGCGCATCCAGCAGGCGCGGCAGCGCGCCGAACGTCTGCGGGCGTGGGAGGCCCGGCAGCGGGAAGTGCTGGAACAGCGGGCGCGGGAGCTGGGGCAACAGGAGGCGGACTTCCGGCAGCGCGTCCAGCGGGCCCACCAAGACATCACCCGCCAGCGGCGGGAAACGGACCAGCGCCAAGCCGAGCTTGAGGCGCGGGCCACGGCCCTGGAGCAGGCCGAACGCGAGCTGGCCGAGCGGCACGCGGCCCTGGAACGCCGACTCAAGCAGGGCGAGGTGCTGGCCACGGAGGTCGAGCAGCACCACGGCGAGCTCAGCGTCGCCCGCGACTGGCTCGAACACGAGCGGGCGGAGCTGGAGCGGGCCGCCGGCGAGGTCAAGGTCGAGCGGGCCCGCATCGCCCGGGAGTGGGACCAGCTTGAGGCGGCGTCGCACGAGTTGGTGGCCGAGCGCAAGCGGCTGTCCGAGCGCCACGCCCAACTGGAACGGGCTTGCGCCGAGTTCGATGCCGAGCGCCAGCGGCTGACCGAGGAGCGGCGGCAGCTTGAGGAGGCCCGCCGGGCGCTGGAGCCCGAGCGGGCCGAGTTGGCGCGGCAACGGGCCGAGCTGGACGAACGTAAGAGCACGCTGGAAATCGAGCGGGTCGAACTGGGACAGCAGCGGCGGCGGATCGAGCAGGTCGCGCAGGAACTCAAGGCGGCGCAGGAAGCGCTGCGTAAGAAGCAGGAGGACCTCGACCGCCGGTGGCAGGAGGGCCGCAACCAGCAAGTCCACACCCAACGTCAACACGACGAAGTGGAGGCCGCCCGGCGGACACTAGAGCAACAGCAGGCCGCCGCCGAAGAGCGTGCCCAGCGGCTGGCGCGGCGCGAAGCACAATTCCGCGAGAAGCTGGCGGCCCTGGAGGCGGAGAAGGACCGCTTGGCCCAATGGGAGGCCGAGCTCGACGCGCGCCGCGAATCGCTGGACGCGTCGATCGAGCAGGCCAAACAGATCCAAGCCGAAGCTCAACGGCAAAACGCGGAGGCCCTGGCCCTCCGCGAACAGGCCGAGAACCGCGAGACCGAGGCGCGGCAGACCGCTTTGTCGCTCGAAATGGAGCGCCAAGCCCTGGAGGCGGCGCGGGCCGCCACCCAAGCCGACCTTGATCGCCAACGCGAACTGGCGGAGCAGGCCGAAGCGGTCGCCGGGAGCACGCCCGCCACGGCGCCCGCGTCGCTCGCGGAGCGCCGCGGTCCGTCTCCGTACTGGTGGCGGCGGACCGCGGTCGTGGCGGCGACGGCGGCCCTGGTCACCGCCCTGGGCTGGTTGGCCACGCACCCCGCCACTTATCGCGCCGCCATCGCGCTGCGCATCACCACCGCTGACACCACGTGGTCCGACGCGGCGGCACGACACCGGGCCCAGCTTCTTGACCCTCAACTACTGGCTGATGGCCCGGAGGGCCTGGCCGCCAGTTGGCGTGAAGCGTGTGAACAAAACCGCGTCGCCGCGCCGGCCGCGGCCGACGAACCCGTCCTGCGACTGACGCTGACCTGCGCGGGACCGGACGAGGCTGATCGCCTCCTCCGTGCGGCGACGAACGCCTACATTCAGCGGGTCGAAAGCGGGGCCGTCGGGGCGGACGCGCCCGCCGCGCTGCCCGACCTGGTCTCCCGACGGGCGGCGCTGGAGACGGCGCTTCAGGAACTGCGACAGCAGCAGGCCGCGGAGGCGGCTGAGGCACCGGCCGCCACGGACGAGGAAGCCCGCCGACAGGCCGCCGCCCGGGCCGAGCGGCTGGAAGCGGAGTTGGCGGACATCACCAGGACGCTGGAAGGGCAGCGTGGGGAGCTGGCCGCCCTGGTCGCGGCCGAGGTGCCGCGCGGCAGCGTGTCGCCGGGGGAAATCGACCGGGCGCTGGAGCAGGACGCGATCTACCGCGAAGACCGGGAGGAGTTTCGGGCCGTCGCGCTGCAATACCGCACGGAACTGGCGGTCGCCATGCTCCAACTCGTGGACCCCGCCAAGCAGACGGATCAAGCGCTGGGCAAGCTGGCCGGGGTCGTGCAGGAACAGCAGCGTCTGGAGCCGCCGGCCGATATCCGGGGCGGGTTGGAGGCGTGTGCCGCGGACGTGGCCAACGCGCGGGCGCAGCTCGGGTCATTCCTGGCCCAGTGGCACGCCTGGCTGGACGTCGCCCGCAACCTCGACGTCCGCGAGGACGCCGCGTCGCTCGTGAATCAGCAGACGACGGCGGCGGACGCCGCCCGCCGGCAGGCGGATGCCATCGTGACCCTGATCGACGAACTCGGCGCCCGCGTCGACGGGTTGGACAGCGTGGGCAGCGGCGGGACGCGGCAGGTGGTCGTCGGCGCCGTGCTGCGCAGCGAGCACGCCACACTCGCCGCAGCGGGTGAAGCGCTCCAGGCCGCCGCCGCCCGCATCTCGCCCACGGACAACATCGAGTTAAACGCGCACGACCGCAAGTTGCGCGGCCTGCGCATCCGCGTGGCGCAACGTCGGGAGGCCGTGGCGCAGCAGCTCCAGCTCGCGGCGGACCTGGCGGCACGTGACGCGCACGCGGCCGCCGTCGAACAACTGCGGGCGGGTGTCCGGGCGCTGGAGCGTCGACGGGAAGAGGCGGTCACGGGCCTGATGGGTACGCTGCGGACGCTCCGCGACCTGGACGACGCCGCCCGGCGCTGCGGCGAACTCGCCGTCCGGGCCCAGCAGCGGGCCGCCGAGATCGCCTGGCTCGAGGGCCGCCAGGCGGACGTGGACACCGAGCTCAGCGCATTGCGCCAGCGGCAGGCGCAGCCGGACCGCGTCGAACCGGGCGAGGTCACCGTCGAGCGCGTGTCGGCGCGGCCGGTCGGGGCGGCGGCGCTGGCCGGCGTGGCGACGTTCGGTGGGGTCTGGCTCATCAGTTTCCTGCTGTCGGGGGTCAGCCCCGGGCCCGGAATCAGCGGCCGGGGCGGGCGAAGCCCCGGCTGAGCCGCGATTTGGGCCGGCCGGTTCACACGCCCCCGACTCGCGCGCTCCATTCCGCTCGGGATGCCCCCTTGCGGTGTGGGTCCGCGGCACGATTTCAGCGCAATGCGCGCCGGCGGGGTTATACTCTAAGTGGAGACGCCGCAGGAGGATCCGCCATGACCGTGGACCTGACACGGGAACAGCGCGACCTGCTGCTGCAACTGGTGGACGCGGCCCTGCGGGAGATCGGTCCGGAAATTCGGCACACCATGACCGCCGATTTCAAGGACGACCTCAAACAGCAGCGCCGCCAATTCCAGACGTTGCACGAAGTGCTCAGCCGCAGTCCCGCGGACGCGGGGACCGAGCACGCGGTCGCGTCGGCGTAACAACGCCGCAGGGGGTGCCAGCGAAGTTCACCCACTTCGCCGCCGGAGAGGAATTCGTTTTTTCAGGACCCCGGTCCGAAAATCTGCCCCCCGGCCGGCGCTTGGACCAAACGGGCATTCGCGATTGGGCAACGCGGGAGGGCGATCCCGGCGCGCCGGGACCGCCGAGCCGCGGCCCGCCGGAAGGCTCGCCCTCCCGCCCGGTGTCTCACGTCCCCGAATAAGTACTTTTATCGGGTAGTCGCAGGGCACCCACGGGGCCGGGGCGAATCGCATACTACAAGGTGGCCGGCGGAACCCCGCCGGGCCCCGACCCCGCGTCGGACCCTGATCGCATGCGCACTGCCCCGACAGAACGCACCTTGGCCGCCACGGGCGGCTGCGGCACGGCCGTGAGCGCCACGCGCGCCGGCTACCTGCCCGTGCCGCTGGCGCACGTCCCCCCCGGCGCGTTGCACGGTCTGGCGCTGTACGTGCGGGCGACCAATGAAGATTCGGCGGCCAGGTCGGGAGGGACCTTCATTCCATATCGCACGCCCGAGCAGCCGCTGACCGCCGCCGATATCGTGGCGCTGCGGGACGATGGACTGGAGACGGTCTACATCCGCGTGGCGGACCAGGGCCGCTTCCGCGAGCAACTTGAGACGCTCGCGGTCGAAATGGCCGGTGACAGCGGCGTCGCGGTCGCCACGCGGGCCACGCTCATCTATGAGACCAGCCTCGAACTGGTGAATGAGCTGCTGGCCGACCCGGATTGGGCCGGGTTCTCGCAGCGCCTCGGGGGGATCACGCGCGCCATCGTAACGCTCGTGCTCAACGAGCCCACCGCGTTCCCGCACCTGCTGACCGTCTCGCACCATGACTTCTACACGGCGACGCACATGGTGAACGTGGCGACAGCGCTCGTGCCACTGGCGCGGGAACTGGGCTACACCGGCCCGCGGGAGCTGGGCCTCATCTGCCAAGCCGGCCTGCTGCACGACATCGGCAAGGTCTACGTCCCCCAGGATGTTCTCAACAAGCCGGGGGCGCTTTCGGACGAGGATTGGTGGCTGCTCCGGCGTCACCCGGAACTCGGCTGGGCGCACCTGAAGGACTACGCGGGGATCGACCCCCTGGTCCCGCTCGTGGCGCGCCAGCATCACGAGCGGCTCGACGGCAGCGGGTATCCCGATGGGCTGAGGGCCGACGGCATACACCCGATCAGTCGTCTCGCCGCCGTCGTGGACACGTTCGACGCGATGACCGCGTTTCGCCCGTTCAAGCAGCGCACGCTGAGCGTCCCGCAGGCCCTCGCCATGCTCAAGCGCGATGCCCCGCTCAAGTACGACAAGGACGCGGTGGATGCCTGGGCCCGGCTGGTCGAGGCGGCCGTGGCCGCCCCGCCACTTGACTCCCGCCCCGGCGAGGCTCCCGCGCCCGCGGAAGCACGCGAACGCCGTCAGTTTCCGCGTTTCCGTTTCAGTTGCCCCGCCCGACTACACCGGCTCGAAACCCAGGGCGATCGACTCACCCCGCAGCCGGGCGTCCCGGTCGTGGCCCACAGCATCTCCCAGTCGGGACTGGGCGTGCTGAGCCACGCGCCGGTGCCCGTGGGGCAGGCCGTCCGCGTGTACCTGATGGCGCGGGTCTGGAATCACGAGTACGTCGAGGCCCAGGTCGTCCGCTGCCGCCGCTACCAGGACGGCTGGCACGAACTCGGATTGCACTTCACCGGCCGCGGCACCGACCCCTTGGACTGAGCAGCGCTTCCGCACGGTGGGGCGCGCCAGAAGCGGGGCAAACGGATCGCACCGCTCAGCCTCGCAGGAACCGCCCCATCAGCTCATGTCCCGGCTCGATCCACACCCCCGTGGCCGCCGCGTCGCGCTCGCTGAAACGCCGGCCCGAGCCACCGGTCGCCGCGTTGCCGATGTAACAGAACGGCGGTGGCGTGGCGTCGTGGGCGGTGGTCGTGCAGGGCGTGGGATGGTCCGGGGCGATCAGCAGCCGCCAGTGGCCGTGCCGCGGCAGCGCCGCCAGCAGCGGCCCGACGATGTGCTCGTCGACCCGCTCCAGCGCCTTAATCTTCTCGTCGGCGCGGCCGAGGTGACCGGCCTCGTCCGGGGCCTCGATGTGGACGACCACGAGGTCGAACTCGTCGAGGGCGGCCACCGCGGCCCGCCCCTTGCCCGCGTAGTCGGTGTCCAGATACCCGGTCGCCCCCGCCACCGTGATCTGCTGCATCCCCGTCATGACCGCCAGCCCGCGCAGAATGTCCACGCCCGTGATGACGGCCCCGCGCAGCCCGTGCCACTGGGCAAACGGTTCCAGCGGCTTCGGTCGCCCCTGGCCCCATAGCCAGATGCCGGTCACCGGGGCCCGGCCCGCGGCGCGCCGCGCGCGGTTTACCTCGTGGTCCGCCACCAGCTCCGCGGCGCGATCCATGATGCCCCGCAGCCGTTCGGCGCCGACTCCCTGCGGCCAGTGGTCGCTTACCGGCTGGTCAGGGATGTCGTGCGGCGGAGCACACCGCACCGTCAGGTCCGCCGCATCGCGGAGGACCATGAGGTTCCGGTAGGAGACCCCACTATGAAATCGAGAGCCGCGCAGGGCGGGCTCGCCCTGCCGCACGAGCGCGTTGAGGTCCGCGATGAGTCGGTCGGCTTCCGCCTGGGCAATGTGCCCCGCGGTGAAGTCCCGCATCCGACCGTCGGCGACGGTCACGAAGTTGCAGCGAAAGACGATCTCGTCCGGCCCGACGGTCACGCCGCGGGCCGCGGCCTCGATCGGGGCACGCCCGGAGTAGTACACGTGCGGGTCGTAACCCAGCAGCGTCAACGTGGCCACGTCCGTCCCGGGGCTGAATCCCGCCGGGACCGTCACCACACGCCCCAACATTCCGCGCGCCGCCACCTGGTGCATGTGCGGCAGGTGTGCGGCCTCAAGCGGCGTGCGGTCACCCAACTCCGGCAGCGGCACATCGGCGGCCCCGTCCGGCAAGACAATGGCGTACTTCATCAGGGTTTCCTGTCGGTGGTCCCATCTCGCCGTCCCATCTTATCCCGATCGGCGTGACGGCCCCAGCGTGCAGCCGATGGCGCGCAAGAGAATGGCGAGCCACGGGGCTCGCCATCTTCGGCCACGGTCACCCACGAAGGAACCGCACGGCCTCCTGCACCCTTTCCCTTCTGTATAACTGGTACCACAAAAGTACGCATTGGTCAAGAAGAATATCGCATTTATTTTGTGCGGTTATCGCAAGGTCATTCTAGAAAACGTTTTACAAATTGTTGGCCCCTGAGCGCCTGCGCTCGCCGTGTGGCCGGAAAGCAACGTGCCGCCAGGGGCGGGGTGACCGTTGCCCGGGGCGGGTCACGCGGTCGCCGCACGAATGCGCAACAGCGACGTGAGCAACGGCTCCAGTTCCGCCAGCGGCCAGACGGTCGCCGCGTCGCTCTTGGCCCGCGGCGGATCGTCATGGACTTCCATGAACAGGGCGTCGATGCCGGCGGCCACGGCGGCCCGGGCCAACACGGGGATGAACTCGCGCCGCCCGGCGGTGACCGCCCCGCCGCCGGGGTACTGAACGGAATGGGTCGCGTCGAACACGACGGGGGCGAACCGGCGCATGACCTCCAGCGCGGTCATATCGTTAACCAGCCGCTCGTACCCAAAGAAGGTGCCGCGGTCGGTGACGAGCGCGTTCGGGTTGCCGGTTTGGAGGACCTTTTCGACGGCCAATTCCATCTTCTCGGGGGCCAGGAACTGACCCTTCTTGACGTTCACGCACCGCCCCGTCCGGCCGCACGCCACCAGCAGGTCGGTCTGCCGACAGAGGAAGGCCGGCACCTGCACCGCATCGAGAACGTGGCCTGCGGCGGCGGCCTGAGCGGGCTCGTGAACGTCGGAAAGCACCGGCACGCCGGTGGCATCGCGCACGCGGGCGAGGATGCGGAGCCCCTCCTCCAGCCCGGGACCACGGAACGAAGACACGCTCGTGCGGTTGGCCTTGTCGAAGCTGGCCTTGAAGACGTACGGCGTCTCCAGCCGCCGGGCGACCGCGGCGATACGCTCCGCCAGACGCAGGCTGTGTTCTTCGGACTCGATGACACAGGGTCCGGCGATCAGCAGCAGCGGCTGCCCAGGGCCGATGGTGTGCGGCCCGAGTTGCGCGCGGGGAGTAGCCATGCCGGGCATGATAACGTGTCGGCCGCCGCGGAGCAGCCGGATGTGCCAACCCGTTGGGCCCGCCGTTCACACCCCGAGCCAGTGGATCAGGCCGAGGAACATGGCCAGCGCGAGCACGCCCACCCCCGCGGCCCGGGCCCACAGCCGCGGCGGCTCGGCCGGCCGCCCGCCGCTAACCGGCACCGCGACGACGTCGATGTCCTCGCCGCCGAACTGCACCTGCGCGATGAGCAACTGGGCCTGGAACTCGCCGATGCCGAGTTCCGCCGCCCGCTGGAGAATCGCTTGGCGCCGCGTGTAGCGCAGCAGACCGTCTTCCAGGGCGGCGGCAATGTGCCCCCGGAGTTGTTCGACCGCATCGCCCGCCGCCCGGGCCCGAAGGTGCGCCGCTCGCCGCCGCGGGTCGCGCAGCGTCATGTACGCCAGATACAGCTCGTCGAGCGCGTGGCGCGTGGCGTCGTGACGGGTCGGGTCGTCCAGTTCCGCCAGCAGCCGTGCCCGTCGGCGCTGAAAGCTGGCGGTGATCTGCCGTGGATCGGTGCAATCGGACGGCAGTCCGAGCACCACATAAGGGTCGCGGGCCATCTTTCCGGCCTCCTACTCAACCATACGCCCGCGCGGATCAAAGGCAACCGGTCGACGGAACGACCGAAGGCCGGCGCTCGCCACCTGCGGTGGTTGCCGACGACTCCGGGCCGGGGAGTCCCGGAATCCACGTGTTACCGACGCTGTTCGCGGCCCTCCGCCGCTAACCAGCGCGCCGGGCGCCGCGGGCGGTGCGTCCTGTAATGCGGGGAGAAGGTGCGGCGTTGTTCGACGAGCGGCAACAATCCGCGTGGTGGCGATAACACTCGCTTCCCCGGTCCAAGTGCCGATGGTCGCACGGCCTCACCGGGGGAGGCGGAGGAGAGCTGGAGCCTTGCCCGCCCAGTCCCTTTGCTCCAGGAGGAACCGCTCCCCATCGAACTCGCTTCCGATTCCCAAGCCGCGAGTACCGGGCCCCGATACAATCACGGGTTTGGGTCACGCCGGCCAGACCGGCGGACTGCGCGGAGCCACTTGTGGTCGAAGCCGTCCTGGAATCGGAAGCCGCGCCCGTCATCGCGGGCGGCGCGAACGGGCCCTCCGTCCGGCGTGAGCTGGAGCGGCAATTCGCGGAATGCGGCCTCCTGCGGCCCTTCCGCCGGGCGTGCTACGAGCCGGGCCACCGGCTGGAGCTGTCGATCACGGGAGTGGTGCCGGCGAACACGGGGCGGGCAACCGTTGACATCGAGCGTTTCGTCGGCGGGGGCTTTGCGGGGCAAGTCTATCGCGTCGTGCTGGCCGACCTGCAAAACGACAACGGCCCAATTGCCGGATTGCAGGTCGGCAACCGCTACGCGATCAAGATTCTCAAGCCGCCGTCCGGCTTCGCCTGCGCCTTCCGCGATTTCCTGTACTTCCTCGGCTACCAGGCCCCCTTCGCCGCGCAGGTGCACCCGGCGGCGATGCGTGCCGGGGTGCTGTGGCAGAAGCTGATTCGCCGGGCCGCGGCCCGCCGCTTCGGCCGCGATGACGCGGTTTGCGACACCTTCGCGACGTTCTATGACGAGAGGCTGCACAGCTTCGGCGAAATCAACGAGTGGGTGTCCGGGCGAACGTGGAAGTTCGAGGTGGACGACCGGCTGTTCGAGCGCTGGAACTTCGCCGGCGGCCTACGGCCGGTGCAGAGCCCGGCCGCTACGCTACGGCCGGTGCGGGGCCCGGCTGCTACGCAACGGCCGGTACAGGGTTCAGCCGCTACAGGCCCGCCGCCGGTCGATCTGAACGCCGCCGAATACGTCCACAAGAAGTGGTTCATGCAGGAGCTGGTAAACCTGCTGCACGAGATGGGGGCGCCCGAGCTGGCTCGCCAATACGAGTGGTGGACGTGCAAGAGCCAGCCGAATGCTTTGAAGCGACTGGACGGCGGCGACGGTCCGGGTGACGGGCTGACGGCGATCGACTTCCGGGCCGGGCTGGCCCTGCTGCCGTTGCTGCCCATGAGTCCCGCGGATGTCGTCCTGATCGCCCGCGGTGTCGCCCGTGGCCGCCTGGTGCAGTTCGACCGCAGCGACCCCGAGCGTTTTGAGCAGTTCGTCGCCGCCCACGCCGCCGACTTCGCCGACCTCCAGCCCGCGGTGGATGAACTGCGCCGCCGGGAGCCCGAGTATCGCCGGTCGCTTACCGACCTCACGCACCATCATGTGCGGCTGTTGACCGATCGGAAGCTGCGGCAAGCGGTGCGTGAGGGCACAATCGTCGCCTGGCAGAACCTCGGGCGGATCGACGCCGAACACACCGCCCGGCTGCGACAGCGACCGGGACTCGTGGCGCTGTTGTGGTGGGTGGCGCTGGTCCCCTTGCTGGGGCGGTTCGTGCTGAAGCTGTGGGGGCACGCGGAATACCGCCGGCATATCAAGCAAGCGCTGACGAGTGGCGGCTACCTGATGCGGGCGTGGCGCGGGTCGCGCATCGAGGTGTTGATCCGCTGGCACCGCCGCGGCCGCGTGAGCGACGAGCGGGCGCTGTGGCTGGTGGACCGCCCCGTGCGCTTCTGGACGCAGCGCATCCTGGTGGGTTGGCTGCCGGCCAAGTGGCACCGGGCTTTGACGGAGCCGCGTTGGGCGTGGGGGCGATTGTGCGTCCATGCGCGCTTCGTGCTGGACATGCTCCGCGACCCGGCTTACCGCGAAGCGTGGCTGTTGGATCAGGTTCGGCTCGGGCACGAAGAGGGCATGCTCACCGACGCCGAGGCCGCCAAGATCACCGAGCAGGTCAAAGACCCCTTCATTCAGAAGTACCTGAAGTGCCTGGCGGTCCACCTCTGCACGGTGCCGATCACGCAGGTCGTCATGCTCATCGTCGGCGCCGCGGTCGTCGCCTACTGCCTGAGCGTCCGCGGTATGAACTGGCCGGAGTCGCTGGCGTTGGGAACGGCGGCAGCGGCCACGATCCAATTCCTGCCGATCTCGCCGGGCTCGACCGCCCGCGGCTTGTTCGTGCTGTACCTGATGATCCGCGAGCGGGACATCAAGAACTACTACATCGCCGCCCCGGTTTCGTTCATCCACGTGATCGGGTACCTGGCGTTTCCCCTCCAGATGGTCGCGCACGACCCCGCGCTGGCCCGCTTCATGGCCGGCCGCTGGGCGACCGGCGCCGTCCGCTTCATCCCCGTGTTCGGCGAACGCGGGGCGCTGCCCGAGCACGCGGTCTTCGACTTGTTCTTCAACCTGCCGCTGTCGCTGCGGCGGCGGTTCCGTCAGCGTCCGCTCAACACGCTGGCGTGGCTCGTGGTCGTCCTGGCGGTACTCGGCGTGCTCATCTACGACGCGGTGATCGTGCTGCTGCTGCTCTTCGCCACCGGCATTCGCCTCTGGGGCTAGACGGGGTTAGTCGCCGCCAAAACGCCGTGGCTGGCCGAGGGCTCCGCGTCGCCCAGGGCCACGATGGCCCGCATGATTGTGTCCGCGGCCTCCTGCGGCGTGTCCGGGTCCCGCTCGCGTCCGCGGAAACGCGACAAGTCAACTGGCTGGCCATAGCGGATGCGCACGCGGTGCCGCCGAAACAGCGACCGGAAGGGGTTGTAGTCGTAGCGCGTGCCGCTGATATGGCACGGGATGATGGTCGCGCCGGTGCGCAGCGCCAGCATTCCGACGCCCGCCTTGGCCCCGGGTTGCTCCGCCTCCGGTTCCACGTAGGTTCCCTGCGGAAAGATGCCCAGGCACCCACCCTCGCGCAGCCGCCGCAGCGCCCCGGACAGGAACGACTTGGTCGGATTCTGGCGATCGACGGGGATGCACTGGGCCAGGCGCATGAACCACTGGGCCACGGGCGGGCGGTAGTACTCCTGCTCCACCACGAAGCTGACGACGCGGTGCGTGCAAGTGCCGATGATGACCAGCGGATCGACCCCGGCGGTGTGGTTCGCGGCGAGGATCACCGGCCCCTGGCGTGGCACGGTGCAAGGACCGACACGCTCCGCCCGGCACCAGAAACCGGCGTAGAACCGTATCACCCGCCACAGCAGCCACACGTGCCAGGGAATCGGGTCCGCCCGGCGATAATCGCGCCACGCCACGACGAAGCTCGCCAATAGTCCGGCCGCCACGAGCCCAAGCAGCAGCGGGACGTAACGGTCCAGGTGCTCGATGTGCGGCAGCCCGAGCAGGCCGGTGGTCGCCACGATCGCGGCCATCGTGGCCATGTCGGCGACGCCGAAGACGCGGCCGCGCCGGGAGTCGGGTACGAAGTGCTGGATCACGACCATCACGGTGACGAGGATGCCGGCGCCGTGGACGCCGATCATGAGCAGTCCCAGCGCGGTCAGCACGCGGCCGAGCCTGAAGACGACCGCGACGTCCAGGACCACGACCCACACGGCGCCGCCGAGCACGGACGCCAGGACTGCCAACGAGATGGGCAAAGCCGGCCCGACGATGGTGAGCACACCGGCCCCCAACGCCAGCCCGGCGGCGATCAGCCCGCGATACAGGCCGGCGTCGGAGAACTCCCCGCCGAAGACGTCCCGCACCATGGCCGGCACCACGGAGATGACCACGCCGGCCGCCCCCCAGAACACCGTGCCGAGAACGATGATGTGCAGCACCCGCCGGTGCTGCCGAACGTAACGGAAGCCCTCGCGGATGGGTGTCCACAGCCCCGTCGGCGACGTGTGCGGTACCGCGCGGGAGCGGCGCATGGCGATGCCCGTCAGCAGCACGGCGCTGGCCACGAACGTCAGCGCATCGAGCCGGTAGTTCCACACCAGCCCGAAATGACCGGCGACGGCCCAATCCACCAGCAGGCCGCCCACGACGGCACTGAGAATCCCGCCGATCGTCCCCAGCGCACTGATCATGGCATTGGCGCGGACGAGCTGGTCGTCGCGGATCAAGGTGGGAACCATCGCCTGGCGGCAGGGGGAGAAGAACGCGGCGAACGCACCGGTCACCAGGAGCGGCAGCGCGATGGCGAAGTCGCCCAGCCCCCACCCCAGGAGCCACGGCACGGTGACGGGCAGACTGACCATGACCACGGCCCGGAGAAGGTCGGTGGCGATCATGGTCCACTTGCGGCTGAAGCGGTCGGCCCACCAGCCGGCCAGGGCCCCGAGCACGACGAACGGGGCGAAGAAGCAGAAGGTCATGAGGGCCTGGACGCGCGTGATGTCGTCGCGGGCCAGACCCCCGGATTCCTGAAGCAGCGCCATCTCGCTGAGGTGGTCGCCGAACGCGCTGATGCCGTACGCGGCCCATAACAGGACGAAATTGCGGTTGGCGAGCAGCCAATCCGGCAAGACGACCGCGGATCGTGGACGAGTCAGCATGGCGATGTCGCGGCCTGGCTTCGTACCGGCCGTCGGTGGCAACCCGGCACGCTGCGCGCTGGGCAGGGTGACACTCCCGGCGCGCCGGGCTCACCCGCCGGCGGAACTCTATGCGGCCGCGCGCGCGGGGTAAAGTCGGCCGCGTCGCCGGTGCAAATCCCCCCGGTCGCGGAGCGTCCGCACGCCCGGTACAATCCCGGTCGTGCGGGGGCGGCGTGGCCGGTGGCGGCCGCGGGCCCTCGTCCCATTCACCTACGCGAGCAACCGCTGATGCACGCCAGCAAGTTCGGGGCCGGCGAGGGGGTGCGGGATTGGTCGCGGCGCATGCAGGACATCATGGACGAGATGCGGCATCGCAGCTTCTGCGACTACCGCGCCTCGGGCACCTGGATGCCCACGGTCAACATCTACGCCAGTCAGTCGGCCTACTACCTTTGCGTCGAGCTGGCCGGCCTGGACCCGGAATCCGTCGCCGTCCAGTGCGTGGACCCGCAGCACGTGCGAATTCAGGGGCAGCGGGCCCGCCCCGAAGCCCCCGGCCTCGATGGCCCGTGCAGCTTCGAACTCATGGAAATCGACGAAGGCCCCTTCGACCGCGTGATTGACTTCAGCGAACCGGTGGACACGCGCCAGATCGCCGTGTCGTGGGACCGCGGCTACGTCTGGATCGTCTTGCGGAAGGCGGAAGCGAAATGACCTCCGACGAACCGAACACCATCCCGCCTCTCGTGCCCCCCGCGCCGCCAACCACGACGGATGACGGCAGCGCGACCGGCGTGAAGCTGCCCCGCGAACTGCCGGTGCTGCCCGTCCGCGACATGGTCGTCTTCCCCGGCACCGTCGTGCCCCTGACCGTCGGCCGCGAGAAGTCCAAGCGGCTGATCGACGCGGTGCTGGCGGGCAACAAGATGCTGGTCACCTGTACGCAACGCCGGGCCGACATCGAAGACCCCGGCTTGGACGACATCTACCGCGTCGGCACGGCGGCGACCGTGCTCAAGCTGCTGCGGATGCCGGACGGTACGAATAGCCTCCTCGTTCACGGGCTCAGCCGCGTCGGGATCGTCGAATGGGTATCCAGCGACCCCTATTGGCGGGCGATCATCAACCCGCACGAGGATGAGGACGCCCCCACCTCGCTGGAGTTGGAGGCGCTGGCCTATACGGCCCGGCAGACGGCCCTCCAGGTGATCGAGCTGAGCCCGAATGTCCCGGACGAGGCGCGCGTCGTCCTGGAGAGCATCGAGAAGCCGGGGCCGCTGGCCGACTACCTGGCCGCCAACTTGTCGCTCGGCGTCGCCCAGAAGCAGGAGCTGCTCGAAACGTTCGACGTGGCCGACCGCCTGCGGAAGGTCAACGCCACACTCAACAACCAGCTCGAGGTGCTCCAGCTCTCGCAGAAGATCCAGGCCGACGTCCGCGAGCAGATCGACCACGCCCAACGCGAGTACTACCTCCACCAGCAGCTCAAGGCCATCCAGAAGGAACTCGGTGAAACCGACGGCCGCGCGGCGGAGCTGGCCGACGTGCGCAAACGCGTCGAGCAGGCGGACATGCCCGAAGCCGTGCTCCAGGAGGCCCAACGCGAGCTGTCCCGCCTCGACCGCATCCCGGCCGGCTCACCCGAGCACGGCGTCATCCGCGATTACCTGGACTGGCTCTGCCAGCTTCCGTGGAAGACCGAGACCCCGGACGACCTCGACCTGCGCCGGGCCGAGTCCGTACTGAACGCAGACCATTATGGTCTGGATAAAGTCAAACGCCGGATTCTCGAGTACCTGGCCGTCCGCAAGCTCAAACCCGAGGGCAAGGGGCCGATCCTGTGCTTCGTCGGGCCGCCCGGCGTCGGCAAGACCTCCCTGGGCCAGAGCATCGCCCGTGCCCTGGGCCGCAAGTTCATCCGCATCTCGCTGGGCGGCGTGCGCGACGAGGCCGACATCCGCGGCCATCGCCGGACGTACATCGGCTCCATCCCCGGCCGCATCATCCAGGAGCTGCGCAAGACCGGTTCGCGCAACCCCGTCTTCATGCTCGACGAGCTCGACAAGATCGGGGCCGACTTCCGCGGCGACCCGGCGTCCGCCCTGCTCGAAGTGCTCGACCCGCAACAGAACCACAGCTTCACCGACCACTACCTCGGGGTGCCGTTCGACCTTTCCAAAGTGTTGTTCATCGGGACGGCCAACCAGATGGAGCCGGTCGCCCCGCCGCTGCGCGACCGCATGGAGGTCATCGAGCTGGCGGGCTACACGACCGCGGAGAAGCTCGAGATCGCGCGCCGCTACCTCGTGAAGCGGCAGCTCGACGAAAACGGCCTGGCCGACCGGACGATCGCCTTCTCGGAGCCCGCCCTGCGGACGATCATCGAGAGCTATACGCGCGAATCGGGAGTACGCAACCTGGAGCGGGCCATCGGGACCGTGCTGCGCGGGCTGGCGGCCCGCGTCGCCCGCGGCGACCCGGTGCCGAAGTCCGTTGGAGTGAAAGACCTCGAGCCGTTTCTCGGGCCGCCGAAATTCGAGCGTGAACAAGCGCTGCACGAGGGGCTGGCGGGCATCGCCACCGGTCTGGCGTATACGCCCGCGGGCGGCGAGATCATCTTCGTCGAGGCTACTCAGATGCCCGGTCGCGGGCAATTCACGCTCACCGGCCAGATCGGCGACGTGATGCGTGAGTCCGCTCAGGCGGCGCTCTCGCTCGTCCGTTCGCGCTCCCGCGATTGGAGACTGCCCGATGAGGACCTCCAGAAACTTGACCTCCACATCCACGTGCCCGCCGGCGGGATCCCCAAGGACGGCCCTTCCGCCGGCGTCGCCATGCTCACCGCCCTCGTCTCCCTGCTCTCCGGCCAACCGACCGATCCCAAAGTGGCGATGACCGGCGAGATTACGCTCCGCGGTCAGGTGCTGCCGATCGGCGGTGTGAAGGAGAAGGTGCTCGCCGCCCATCGGGCCGGCATCCGCACCGTCGTCGTGCCGGCCCGTAACAAAGCGGACCTGAGCGAGGTGCCGCGCGACGTGCTCGCCGACCTGCGCATCGTCACGGCCACGCGCGTCGAAGACGTGCTGGCGATCGCGCTGCCGCAGTGGCGCCGCCGCGGCGCCCGCGCGCCCACACCGCGGGGACCGGCTACCTCCACCAAGTCCGCGCCGCGCCGCGTCCGCCGCAAGTCCGCCCCGCGTCGCCGCGCCGCGGCAGGTTGAGTGAACGGGGATGATCCCAGCATGTCCCACCGTCTCAGGAAAGGGCTGGGCTGAAAAAGGGGTCGGGAGTCGTTTCGAACACAAGGCCGGTAACACGCGTCCGTCGCCTTCCGCATGGAAAAGGCACAGAAAGCGACTCCCGACCCCTTTTTTCAAGCAATGGGCCGGCCGGGGATTTGATCCGAATAATGTGGTAGCCACGCAACCGCGGCCCCGGACCCGGGGTAGAATGTGCGCAGTCGGGGTGCGCCCACCGGCAGCGGGCGGCCCGCGGAAGGCTATCAGAGCGCAAATGCCACAGTGACAGTGAGTTATCCATGACCATGCCGATCGGGGAAGCGCTTGTCGCTCGGGGGTTGCTGTCGGCGGAGCAACTGAAGGAGGCGGCCGAGCTGCGCAGCGGCCCCGGCGAACGGATCGACCAGATACTGATCCGCCAGGGGTGGGTCAGCGAGCGGGACGTGCTGGAGGTGCTCAGCGAGCAGCTCATGCTGCCCCTCGTCGAGCTGCACGATGCCGACATCGACCGCGAGCTGCTGGGCCTGATCCCCAGCCGGCTGGTTCACAAGTACGGGCTGATGCCCATCGACCGCAACGGCAAGGGCGTCCGCGTGGCGACCTCCGACCCGTACAACATGTACGCGCTCGACGAGGTGCGGACCTGCATCAACATGCCCGTCGAACCCGTACTCGCCTCGCGGGCGGACATCCAGAAGATGATCCGCGCGTTCTACGGTGTGGGCGGCGACGTGCTCCAGGAGATGGTCGCCGAGCAGGGCGAGCTCGAAATCCTCGACGAGCGCTCGGTCGAGTCCGAAGACCTCGACATCCAGATGGCCCAGGAGGCCTCGGTCATCAAGCTGGTGAACGAGATCCTCATCGAGGCCATCGACCAACGGGCCAGCGATATCCACTACGAGCCGTTCGAGAACGACTTCCGCGTCCGCTACCGCATCGACGGCGTGCTGCACATCGCCAACGTCCCGCCGGAGATCGTCCGCTTCAAGAACGCCATCATCAGCCGCATCAAGATCCTGTCGAACCTGAACATCGCCGAGCGGCGTTTGCCACAGGACGGCGGCTTCAAGATCAAGGCCCACGGCCGGGAGATCGACCTGCGCGTGAGCGTGATCCCGATGGCGTTCGGTGAGGGGATCGTGCTCCGCATTCTGGACCGCACGTCCGTGAAGCTGGACCTGCCCACTTTGGGCATGGAGGGATCGACGCTGGAGCAGTTCCACGAGCTGATACAGCGGCCGCACGGCATCCTGCTGGTAACCGGGCCGACGGGCTCGGGCAAGACGACCACGCTGTACGCGGCGTTGCGGGAGATTGTCAGTCCCGAGTTGAAGATCCTCACCATCGAGGACCCGATCGAGTACTACCTGGACGGGGTCAATCAGACGCAGATTCTGCCGAAGATCGGCCTCACGTTCGCCCGCGCGCTACGGAGCTTCCTGCGACACGACCCCGACGTGATCCTGGTGGGCGAGATTCGCGACAAAGAGACCGCCGAGGTGGCCATCAATGCTTCGCTCACCGGCCACTTGGTGTTCAGCACCTTGCACACCAACGACGCCGTCACGGCCACCACGCGCTTGCTCGACATGGGCGTCGAGCCGTTCCTGGTGGCCAGCTCGGTCGAGGCGGTGCTGGCGCAGCGGCTGGTGCGGACGGTCTGCACCCACTGCAAGGAGGAGTGGGTGCCGGACGCGGCGGCAAAGCTGCCAGCCGACTTCGGGTTGCAGCGCGGCGAGGTCCTGTACCGGGGCCGCGGCTGCAAGGAGTGTCGCAACACGGGCTTCGCGGGCCGCCGGGCACTGTACGAGCTGCTGGTGATGAACGACGAGCTGCGGGAAATGGTGCTCAACGAAGCCTCCGCGACCCAGATCCAGAACACGGCCCGCCAGCACGGGCTTGTCCTGATGCGGGAAGAAGGCTGGCGATTGTGCCGCGCCGGCCTGACCACGCCGGCGGAAGTGCTGCGCGTGACGAAGGTGTAGTAGATCGGCCGGCCCGGGACGGACGGGCGAAGCTCCGGCCGAGCCGCGCCGCGGGCCAGGGGGCGCGCTCCGGATATCCGACCAAGTCCTCCCGACTCAGCGGCGGCGGGGCCGTGGAGACCAGGGCGGGCAACAGGGGGTCAGCGAATGGCCCACGGCGGCGCGCGGTGATCGGAAACTCGTCGCGATTCCGGCTGTTGATGAGCGCGACCGCGACGCGCGCTCGCTTGCCGGAAACGCCACGTCATGCGGCGCGCCGCTTACAATAGGTTGATGTCTCGCCGCGGGAAGGTCATTGTCGCGATGTCGGGGGGAGTGGACTCGTCCGTCGCCGCCGCGCTGCTCAAGGAGCAGGGGTACGAGTGCGTGGGCGTTTTCATGCGCGTCGGGGTCGCGCCCGGGACATCGGCGCTGGGGCCCGGCCCGACGGACGCTTCCGCTCCCACGTTTCCACGTTCCCCCGTTCCCACGTTGCCACGTGGCGACGTCCCTACGTCCGCACGTCCCCACCTTGCCACGCCCGGTGCGCGGCGGCTGAAGCACGGTTGCTGCTCCGTGGAGGATGCGCTGGACGCGCGGGCGATCGCGGGCCGGTTGGGTATCCCGTTTTATGTGCTCAACTTCCAGGCGGATTTCGAGCGCATCATCGACTACTTCGTGGACGAGTACATTCGGGCCCGGACGCCGAACCCGTGTGTGGTGTGCAACACACAGCTCAAGTTCGGCAAGCTGCTGCGGTACGCCGACGCGATGGACGCCGAGTTCGTCGCGACGGGGCACTATGCGCGGATCGTGCGGGGAGATGTGGGGACGTGGGGACGTGGGGACGTAGGGACGTCGCCACGTGGCAACGTGGGAATGGGGGAAGGTGGGAACATAAGTACGGCCCCCCCCACGTCATCGACCCCCTGTTCCCCGTCCCCTGTTCCCGGTTCCCCGTTCCCCGTTCCCTGTTCCCTTCCCTCGACCTCTCCCCCTTGCTTCCTCGCCTGTTCCCGCAACCTCAGCAAGGACCAGTCCTACGTCCTGTTCGGCATCCGCCGCGACGACTTGCGGCGGTGCCTGTTTCCGCTGGGCGAGATCGCGGACAAGGCGGAAGTGCGGCGCCTCGCGGCCGACCTCGGCCTGAAGGTCCATGACAAGCCGGAGAGCCAGGAAATCTGCTTTGTCCCCGACCGCGACTACAAGCGGCTGGTACGCGAGCGGCGGCCGGAGGCACTGCGGCTGGGCGAAATCCGCGACGCCGCGGGAAATCTGCGCGGGACGCACGAGGGCGTCGCGGGCTTCACCATTGGTCAGCGGCGCGGCTTGCGGCTGGCCGCCGGGCACCCGATCTACGTCACGAAGCTCGACGCGGCGGCGAACACGGTCACGATCGGCCCGCGCGACGAGCTATTGAGCGGCGGCTTGGTGGCGGAAGAGGTCAACTGGCTGGTTGACGGTCCGCCGGCGGGTCCGTGGTTTCCGGTGACGATCAAGATTCGCCATCAACACACGTCGGTACCGGGCCGCATTCGCACCACGGAAAACAGGTGCCTTGAAGCCCGCTTCGACGTGCCCCAGCCCGCCGTCACACCCGGCCAGGCCGCGGTGTTCTACGGCCCCGGCGGCATCGTCCT
This sequence comes from Planctomycetota bacterium, assembly GCA_040755725.1. GTDB lineage: Bacteria > Planctomycetota > Phycisphaerae > UBA1845 > Fen-1342 > JBFMAI01. The sequence continues at coordinate 312,919 of JBFMAI010000040.1, forward strand.
CGGCGGCGGCTGGATCGCACGGGCGCTGTCGGTCTGACGCGTCCAACGTGCCGTATCCTTAATCAGCGGAACGGGAGGGCGAGCCTTCCGGCGCGCCGCGGCTCGGGAGGCCCGGCACGCCGGGATTGCCCTCCCATGTCGCACGACTGCACGCGGTGATTTAGCTCGCGGCTTCCCGTCGCTGGCGGGCCTCGGCGCGGCGGCGCTCGAAGACCTCTTCGCACTCCGGCGGACGGAGATAGAGCGGGACAATTTCCGCCGGTGAGCAAGACCGCCCGGCTGCGGCCCGTTGGCGCGTGAGCGCGAGCACGTGGCGGGCGTCGGGACGCGCATACTCATCGTCCAGCAGGTGCAAGCCGGCGTCGCGCAGCGTCGTCGCCCAAGTTGCCGCGCCGTCGCCGGCCACCCAGCAAGGTCGTGGTAGGTCCGCCAACCAACCGGTCGCCTCCACTCGCGCCGCATCGCGCACGACGCGATACTCGCCGACGTCATCGCGCTCGAACAACGCGGCCAGGAGTTGTCCGCGCTTGATGTCGTGGATCACCGCCACACGGTGCGGGCGGTCGGGATGCTCCAGGGCATTGCGGGCAATGACCGCCAGCGTCGGTACGGCGACCACGCGACAGCCGGTTGCCGACTGCCATGTGCGGGCCAGCGTGGCCGCCACGCGCAAGCCGGTGAAGCTGCCCGGCCCCTGCGAGAAGGCGACGACGCCGACGTTCGCAGGGGCTACGCCGGCTTCGGCGAGCAGATCGCGGATCGTCGGCAAGAGCTCGGTCGTGTGGGGTTGCTCGGCCGCCAGCGCCCGCCAACCCAGCACGGCGTCACCGCGGCCCAGCGCCACGCTGCCGCGCCGCGTCGAAGTCTCCACCGCGAGCATCACGTTATCGTTCACACGGGCATTCTAACGCCGGCCACGGGTCGCACGGGCCGGCGAATCGGCGGTTGCAGGCGATTACGATCGACTCACGCCACGGCGACTCGGTAGGCCGAAGTCGGACTCGAGCGAGGCGACACGGGGCTGGGGTGGTTCCTGCCCGGGTCCAGGGTCGTCCGGCAAAGTCGGGCTAGTCATGCACGGGGTGCCTGCCGAACTCCGGGGCGCGCTAGCGTGGATTCGTAGGCGAGACGCAGGTATGAGGCGCCGGCGCTGACAAGGAGAGGGCGTCCGGGACGGATGGGGGTCACGGTGATCGACGTGGTCATGGTCGTGGGAGCGGTCGGCGACAGTTGCCTGACGCCGCACGTGGTCAACCTCACACCGCCAAGTCCCTCGTACACGCGGTCGGATACGACGTGCAATCGCGGCAACGGCGGCGCCGGAATCGCGTGCCTGCACGGGTTTGACGGCGGCCAGGACACGGTCTACAAGCTGGTCGTCAGCGGCGGGCCGGTGCGCGTCAATATCAGCCTTAACGAAGGCACCGGGGGCACGGGGCGGTTGCGCATGGCGCTTTCGGAGACCTGTCCCCCGAGCGGCGACTGCCTCACCGGCCGGCACGTGCTCCGCGACGTGCGGCTGGAGCCCGGCGTCCACTACTTGTGGATTGACTCGTGGCCCGTTGCAAAGACGGGTGGCGGCTGGACCGATTGCGAGCTGTACACGGTGTACATCGCGGGCAGCGTCCTGGCGCCGTAGAAGCTATCTAAAAACCCGGGTCCACAGGGACGAGTGATTAGAGACAACGGCTCTTGAGTGCCCATCAGAACCCCGCACGCCAGTGCGACGGCTCCGCGCCCCAGCACTTGCGTGGGGGGTTCTGTTAGGAGCTGTTACCCACGAACGAGCCCTCCCCCAACCGCTCCTCGCCACAGCGAGTCGGTCACCACGGCGACCTGAAAGGGAGGAGAGCCAAGGATAGCGCCTCTAGCAAGGGCCATCGCCGAAGCGGACTGTGGGGCCCGCGTCGCGTGGACGCGGCCCCCGCGTGGCCAGGCCGTCCATGGGATAGTCAACGTGGGTGTACCCCCGGCTGCGCGCCAGGGCGAGCGCCACGTCGGCGAGGGCGGGCAGAGTGGCGTCGTGCGGCACGCGGAGGGCAAACGTGCGCTCACCCGGCCGGTCCGTGGCCACGCTCACAAACGCCGTCAGCCGCCCCCCCTGGCACGCTCCCAGTAGCCCGCACGCACCGCGCTCCTGGTGGTCGAGTAATTCCAACGTGAATGACTCCGCCCCGGCTGCCGACTGCTCCAGGGGCACGCGGGGGTCGGCCCCGGGTCGAAACTGGAGCAGGGCCACCATCGCCGGCCAGTCCGCGCGCGTGAGCGGGCGCACGGTGGTCTCTCCCCGCAACCCATCGTACGGGCTGCCGGTCACGGCGCGGCCGAGTCGCCACAGCATCGGCGGCTCACCCGGTGCCGCGGCCGCTCCGGGCAACGGGGCGAATCCGAACCCGGCGTACACGTGCTCGCCGATGTCCGGTCCCCCGCGCAGGAACAACCACTTGCCTCCGATCATGTCGAACCAGGTTAACGCCGTCGTGACGACGAGGCGGGCATGACCCCGCCGGCGATGATCGGGATGCGTGAAGCACGGCCCCAACAACCCCACCGGACCGCACTTGTGGACCCCGGCGCAACTGACCACGCGGCCGCCAATCGCGAGCAGCGCGTAAGCGTCCTGCGCCCCCGGTATCCCAGCCACCAGACGGCACTGGAGGTTCCGGAGTGTTCCGCTGCTCAGTTCGTGCAGCAACGCCTCCAGGGCCGGCCAGCGAGCGGCGGCCGGGGGGATGATCAGGATCGGCTTCATGGCGGTGCCTACAAGCGAGACGGTGGAGCCGGCACCCCGGCGCGCGGGGCGCGCGAGTCATGGTACTCAACGCCGGTGCGCTGTCCACCCGATCCACGTAATCGCGCCGACGGCCAGCGCTCATCAGAACCCGCACGCCCGCGCGGGGCAAAGTGGACCACCACGCGCACGCCGGGGCCTGGCGGCAGCCCTCCGAAGCTGCCGTATGCTCCCTAGTGCGTGGTGCTTAGCGCGCCGTCAACTCGAGCAGCCGCCACGGATCGATCAGGAACGTCGCGGTCCCCTCGCCGGCATGGAGCCGCAGGCACAACCCCAGGGCAACACCGGGCTCCAACGGCCGGCCCCCCGCCGGTCGTGGCACGGTGAGCCTCAGCACCGGCATACCAGCGGGCAGGCCCGCAACGGGGGCCGTCAGGGCCCCGAGGAGCTCGCCTTGGCCTCCATCGACACGCCGCAACACCGGCGGCTTCCCCGCCAGCCACTCTAGCCGTGCCCGCGCCGTGACGTTGTCCCGGCCGATGAACCACCCGTCATTGTTGAAGTCCACGGAGGCGACCACTTCCTTCGTCGCCCCGGTCAACGCCACGAGCAGGTGCAGGTGGTCCTTGTCATACGCTCCCGCCACAAACGCCTCGCCGCCGGAACCGCTCATCGCCCCGATCCGCGCGAACACCTCAGGCGCCGGCGCTGCCGCCTCGGCGGGGGGCGCCACGGCCGGAAGGTTGGTCGTCACCGCGAAAGCCGGATAGGGATCCTCGAGGTCCGGCACCCCATCGGCGTCACTGTCGGCCTTGGCCGGGTCCGCGCTGCGGAACGGTCCCGCCATCAATTCCCGCAAGTCATCGAGCCCGTCGCTGTCGGTGTCCAGCTTGGCCGGATCGGAACCGAAGCGCTGCTCATCCAGCGGCAACGACGCATCGGCGTCGGGCAGACCGTCGCCGTCCGCGTCGGCCACCGCGCGCAAGGTCCCGTAGGCCAGCCGCAGCCAGTTCATGCGGTCGGCCCGCCGGCACAGGAAGGCGTTGCAATCCCAGTGTTCTCCAAAGCGGCCGACGTGGACCGTACCGTCGGGGTGATTGAGCCACCAATCGGGCATTCCCGATCGCTCGAAGTACATGTCGAGCTGGTGACCCCATTCGTGCACCAGGAGCCAGGCTTGCCCGTGGTTCCACAGGGCGTAGCCGCTGTACGCCCAGTCCGTGAGGCCGCCGCCCCCGACGACCCCCTCGTCGTCCGATGCCGCCGCATCGAAGCCCGCGAGCGGGTGAACCACCACCAGACTCTCGTCCGGCCCGAGCGGCGGTAAGCCGCGGCCCTCCCGGGCCTCGTTGACAACACGTCGCCCGTCGGCGGGCGGCACCCAACCGCCGGCGACGGTGACTTCAACCTCGTCGATCACGAGCACGTCGATCTGGAGATTCAGGATGGCGTGGCTGTTGATGTAGTAGAACCGCCGCACACGCTCCAGCTCGCGGGCGAGCCGCGCAGCCAGCCCCGCCGACGACACCTTGAGCTCCCGCCCGCTCTCGTCGCGGGCCCGCGCGAAGACGGCCACGCGGACGGGCATGTCAACCACGTAGGTATGGCCGACCGGCGGCTTGGTGGGCAACGCATAGGCGGGCAGCGCTTCCGTCGGCACGGCCGGCCAGGCGGCGCACACCGGCTCAAGTTGCCGCACCAGCACGCGGCCGTCGGTCGCCCGCGTCTCGGCCGACGTGGCCACCGCCGGCGAGCCGTCCACCTTGGTCATCGTCAGGCGCACACCGCCCCCGTCGAACCACTCAAACGTCGGCAGTTTCTCGACGAACTCCGGCGGCAGGAGCAGGACGCGGTCGTAGCCGCCGTCCGAGAGGAAGTAGCGTCCGCCGGGACCTTCGCACGCGTGCAGCTCCGATGACAACCCGCCGAGGGCGTGACCGGTGAAAACATTGATCGGAAGACCGTCGGCGGTCATGACGCGCAGGGCGCCCCGTGGAGCGTAGTACTCGTGCGGACCGGCCAGCAGGAGCCGCCCCTGCCGGTCAATCCGGATCGACGATGGGTTCGGCAGCCACGGCCCGTGCGTTACCCACTGCCACTGGTTGGCGGTCGCGTCGTAGCGGTACACGACGTAAGTGTGGTTCTCGCGGTCGGTCACAAACACGCGGCCGTCCGGGGCCGCCGCGATGCCGCCGGGACGCCCGAACAGGCCGGCCCGCTCGGCCGCAGGCGGGTCATAGGCGTTGAACGTGCCCCGCTGCCCGTACGCCAGCCGCTCGGCTCCCGCAGGGTCGAAGACGCGGAGCCCGGGCAAGGCGGCGTCGACCACGAAGAGGTAGCCGCCGGGACCGACCGCCAGGGCGGTGCCTCGCATGGCGTCGTGCCGGACACAGGGGCCGTCGCCGATCTGGTGCAGCATCGCGTCGAAGTGGTAGATCGCGGTGCCGCGCTCCGCCAGCACATACACGCCGACCGGACTGCCCCAGGCGTCCACACTGTCCGCGGCCAGCGCGACCGGTGCCAGCTCGGGCCCGCGAATCCCGCGCACCTCCGCCACGTACGCCCGCAGCCCGACACTGCCGTCTTCGTCATAGGTCACCAGGAACTTGGGCCCGGCCCGCAGCGCCACCAGCCGCCGGCTGTTGCCCACGAGGTCGAGGATGCGGCTGTGGTTGCCTCCCGGGTGTATGCCGTCCAGCTCGGCCACCTTGGCCGCGCGCAACTCGCACCGGACAAACGTGTGCGGTCCTCCGCTGGATTGCAGGCCCACGAAGCCGGCCGCCACGTTCGTCGCGACGTTCGTGGCCACGCGCGTTCCGTTGTGATACACGTTGAAGGCCAGATTGTCCGGATCCACCGCGACCGCCAACTCCTGCTCGGCGGTCCCGGGGTCGGTGATCCGCGCGTCGCCGGCGTATTCGAACTCCCCCCACGCGCCGAAGCGACCCCAGAGGATTCGCCCGCCTGGGTCGCAGCGCACCAGCATCCCCCCGTCCTTCCGATCATGCTGCGGCAGCGCGAACACCAACCCGCCGCCGTTGAAACTCGAATCGGGTTTGAAGCGAACGGAAAAGTAGAACGCCCCTTCGGGGGACGCCGCAGCTTCGGCGGCCACGGCAAGGCAGTCGAACGCCGTCTCGGACTGCCGCGCGGCACCCGGCGCGAAAGTCCAGCGCCCCACAACGGCGCGCCAGCGGTCGGCGGCGTGGTCGTCAAAAGTCTCGATGAAGCCGGCGGGCAAGGTGGCCTGACACAGCAGCAGGGCCGCGGGCATCAGCAGGCTGATTGTCGGCATGGTAGTCCTCGTGATTCCGGCACCGCCGCCGTGCCCGGGTCGGGCCGCTCGGTCCGGGCGCCCAAACGCCACAGGCCTGGGGCCGACGCGCAGTCGGTGACGGGACTTGGGGCGATAGTATACCCGGTGGGCGCCGCGCCAGGGCACGCCCAACGGTCGCCGGACGGGCAGCGCCGCCGACAGCAGGGGGTTGCCGCCACAATGGTATTCGTGGACCTTTCTTGTCGGAACCCCTTGGCAGAGGGGTATTCGGGCGCTATACTCGCTATTAATGCTTTGGAGCCCCAAAACCCCCGAGGCACTGCCCCCCACGGTGGCCGGAAGACGTCGGCTGTGGGGGTGTGTTTCGGGCGCGGCGGCGGCCAGAGCAGAGCGCTCGGTGCTGGTTCCCCTCCGGGCGCAGCGGGTCCAACCGTGGCCGGGCAGGTCGGCCTGACACACGGTTTGAGTTCCGCCCGCGAGGGTCGCGTGCCGGGCGGCAACCGGCACGGACGACAATCTGGTGACTTGAGGTGAGGTATGCGACTTGGAAGAGCAGCAGCGTACGCGGTCTTCGCCACCACCCACCTGGCCGAACACTCTAATAGCAAGCCGATTCAGGGCCGCGATATTGCGGACTCCTGCGGCGTTCCCGCGGGCCACTTGCTGAAGATCCTCCAGCAATTGGTGCGGGCGCAGGTTCTCAGCAGCGAGCGCGGCCCGGCCGGCGGCTTCGTGCTCCGCAAGCCCGCAAATGAAATCACGCTGCTGGAGATCGTGGAGGCCATCGAGGGGCCGATCAACGGCGACCTCATGCTGCGCAACGTCGCCAAGGGCAAAGAGAAGGCCCGCCAGCGGCTGGAGCGCGTCTGCCAGGAAGCCGCCGAATACACCCGGTCGCTGCTGTCCAAACTGGTGGTCAGCGACCTTCTCAAGTCCGGTAGCTGACGTCCGCCCGGCAACCCTCTCCCTCTCCGGGAGAGGCTGGGGAGGGGCGTGACCGCCCGGCGGGGTTGTCTGGCCGCGCCTATCGCCCCGGCCACTGCGCGTGGCACGGGCCGATGATCGGGATCCACCCAATCATGGTGCGCAGTCTGGCGGCGCAAGCCGGGAGGGCGAGCCTCCCGGCGAGCCGCGGCTCGGGAGTACCGGCGCGCCGGGATCGCCCTCCCGTGTCGCACAATTGCGCATAGCGACTTGGACGCCAAGAGGTTGAGCGGGCGGACGAGTGTGACGTGTCGTGGCCGGCGTGCCCCGGCGGTGCAACATCGAACGCCCCGCGAGGCCACCATCGGCCCGCACGGCGGGCGCTCTTACCTCTCCGAACACCTGTCTGAACCCCGCACTGTGGGAGGCGGTCAGGGTCCGGCGCCCGGAGAGGACGGCGGTGGCGCGGCGTCGCCGCGGAGGGCGCCCTCGGGCGCGTTGGGTTCCGGTTCCTTGGCCGGCGACGGCGCCCGCGTCAACCCGGCCAGGCGGTCGAAATACTCCCGCAGCACCCTATGGTATTGCGGCGGCACTTCCTCCCGCTCGATAGCATCCAGGGCATCGCGGACTTCGGCGGCGGCCGCCTGCCGAGCTTCCGCCGTCGCGTGCCCAACACGCTGTGGTCCGTCCACCCACACGCTGCCGAGAATCGCACCCTCGTGGACGCGGCTGCGCGCCCGTGTGGGGCTGTGGGCGCGCGGGAGCATGTCGGTGGCCGGGCCCGTCGCGTGGCCAAAGCCGTACTGCGTCCCCCCCGCGCCCGCTTGCCGGCACTGGCCCCGGCTGATGCACTGCCGCAGCTTCTCCAGTTCCGCGAGCCGCCCCGCCAAGTCGCGGCGCATCTGCTGCGCCCGGCCCAACTCGGCCAGCACCGCGGCACCCTCGCCCAGAGCGCTAGTCGGGCAGCCCGCACCGCCGGCCGGCCGGCTGCCGGCCGGGCACGTGCCCGCCGCGCGTCGCAGTGACTGGCACAGTTGCCGGCAGGCCCCGCACGCCTGCTGCTGTTGTGCCAGGCACTGGGCCAGCTCGCGCAATTGCTCCGGGGTCAGCCGGGCCGCGCTCAGCCGCTGCCGAAGCAACTCCTCGAATTGCTCGGGCTGAAGCCGGGCAAGTTCCTCAAGCAGCTCGCGGGCCTGGGCCTCGCTCAGGCCGGCCTTGTTCTCGAGCTCTTTCTGCATCGCCAGCGTGTTGTCCAGACCCTCGATCTGCTTGGCGAGCTCCTCCAATTGGCTGCGCAATTCGCCGAGCTGCCGCTGGGCTGCGGGATCGCCGGCCTGCGCGTCCAGTCCCTCCGTTTGCGCCTGCAACTCCGCCAGCGCCCCCTGGGCCGCGCCAAAGTCGCCCTCCGCCAGCGCCCGTGAGAGCTTTGCCCCGGCTTGCTCACCGCCCTTCGCTGACAGCCCCTCCAGCATCCGCCGCATCGGCTCCGCCGGACTTCCCTCCGCCGCCGCCAACTCCTGCCGCAGCTTGTCGCCGGCGGCGTCGAGACGCTTGACCGCTTCACGACGGAGGTCCTCCGGGGTGAGCTGGGGGGTGGGGGTTGGATCGAGGGGGGTCAGGGCTTCGGCGATGTCCTTGAGATTGGGGTTGTCGCGGGCGAGCTCCTGGAGGGCGTCGAGCTGGCGGTCCAGCGCTGTTTGAATGGCGTGTTGTTCGGCTTCGAGTTCGGCCGGCGACACGCTCGGCCCGACCCGCCGCTCGCCGGCGAACACGCCCAGCGGCGGCAGGAACGCGGCGAGGAGGACCGCGGCACCCACCGTCGCGAGCGACCACGGCCACAGCGCCGGAGCACGGTAGCGAATATGCGTCGGAACGTGAACGCGGCCCGCGGACCGCTCGGCATCGCTCACGGCGGCCCGAGCAAACGGATCGTTCGAACGCTGCACGACGAGGGCCGTGCTGAGCCGCTCCTTCAACCCCGCGGCGGCGTCGAGAACGATCGCCGCGCCCAGTGGCCCCGGGCATTTCCACACGGCCGCGGCCAGGGCGAAGATGGCGGCCGCAGCGGCGGCCATCCAGCCCCCGTGCCACAGGGGCACGCTCCACGCCGCCAGACGGACGACCACGATGCCAATGGCCCACAACCCGGCGGCCACCAGCACGCCGTAACTGAGGTGCTCGACGAACGCCATCACGGTCAGGCGTCGCCGGGCGCGGTCGATCTGCTGGTCCAGGAGGGACATTGGCGGACCCCTACGGCCGGCCACTCAACCAGGCCCTGCGGCCTGCCACCAGACCCCAACGGCTTACCACTGAATCATAGATCGGCGGTCCAGGCCGGGGCAACCACTGAGACCCGCCAAGCGGGTATTCGCGGTCGTGCGACACGGGAGGGCGAGGCTCCTGCCGAGCTGCGGCTCGCGGGGAGGGGCGCCTCCCGGCTGGCGTCCCATGAACCTGAATGCGCATTCAGGAGTTGCCAACGGAACCCACCACGCAAGCGGTGGGCTCGGCGGCGCCCTGGCACTCGGGGCTCTTCGGCCGCTCCCTGACGGTCGCGGTACCGATCGAGCGTCCGAGCCGCCGGCCACCACCGGCGGGACGCCGGTGCGATCCAAACCCACGGCCGGTGCGGAGCCCGGCCGCTAAACCCGCGGGACACCGATGCTCCCCGGTCGTTCCGGGTTACGACGACGCAATCGCCGCGGCGTCCATCTGCTGGTAGGCCTCCAGCGCCGCCGTCGTTTCCGGGAGCTGCGGCAGACCGTTGTTCTCGCGGACCCACTGGTCCATGGCGGCGGCGGACTTCTTGCCGTCGCCCATGGCGAGGATCACGGTCGCGGCGCCGCGGATGATGTCGCCGCCGGCCCAGACGCCCTCTTTGCTGGTCTTGCCGTACGGATCCACGGCCTGGATGTACCCCCACTTGTTAAGCTTGAGGTCGGGCGTCGCGTTGGTCAGCAGCGGGTTGGCCCGCGTGCCGATCGCGGGGATCGCCACGTCGCACGGGATCACGAACTCGGAGCCCTTGACCGGGACGGGCCGCCGGCGGCCGGAGTCGTCCGGCTCGCCCAGCTCCATCCGCTGGCACTCGACGCCGGTGACCCAGCCGTCCTTGTCGCCGATGTACCGCACGGGGTTGGTCAGAAGCTGGAAGACGATCCCCTCTTCCTCGGCGTGTTTCACTTCTTCCGCCCGGGCCGGCATCTCGGCGCGGCTGCGGCGGTACACGAGCGTGGCGGGGTTGGCCCCGAGGCGCTTGGCGGTCCGGACGGCGTCCATGGCCACGTTGCCGCCGCCGATGACCACGACCTGCTTGCCGCGAACGATGGGCGTGTCGTAGCTAGGGAATTCGTAGGCCCCCATCAGGTTCGAGCGTGTGAGGTACTCATTCGCGGAGTAGACACCTTTGAGGTTCTCGCCGGGGATGTTCATGAAGATCGGCAGGCCGGCGCCGTTGGCGACGAAAATCGCCTGGAAGCCCTCTTCGTTGAGCAACTCGTCAAGCGTGAAAGTGCGGCCGACGACGACGTTACACACGATTTTGACGCCCATTTGCCGCAGGCGCTCGACCTCGGCGTCGATGATCGGGTTGGGCAGGCGGAACTCGGGGATGCCGTAGGTGAGCACGCCGCCGGGGCGGTGCAGGGCCTCGAAGACGGTCACGTCGTGGCCCTTGCGGGCGAGCTCGCCGGCGCAGGTCAGGCCGGCGGGGCCGGAGCCGACGACGGCGACTTTGATGTGGGTGGGCTCGGCGAGCAAGGTCTTCATGTCGAGGTTTTCGCGGGCCCAGTCGGCGACGAAACGTTCGAGGTGGCCGACGGCGACGGGCGCCCCGCTCTTGCCCTTGGCCCGAATGCAAAGCTGCTCGCACTGCTCCTCCTGCGGGCACACGCGGCCGGTGATGCCCGGCAGCGCGTTGGCCGACAGCAGCAGCTCGGCGGCCCCCTTTAGGTCACCCTCGGACACACGGCCCAGGAACCCGGGGATGTTGATACCGACCGGGCAGCCGCGGACGCACTTGCCGTCTTTGCATTGGAGGCAGCGGTCGGCCTCGAGCTTAGCCAGGGCCTGCGAGAAGCCCAGGTTGACTTCCTTGAAGTCCCGGTTGCGCTGGTCCGGCTCGCGCTCCGGCATGTGCTGTCGCTGAATCGCCATCCGCTCTTTGGGGGTCAGAGCCATCTGCACTTACCTCGCGTCATGCGGCCTAATCGGCCCAACGGATACCGGGGTAGAAACAGCGTGGGGACGTGAGGAGGTGGGGACGAAGTCGTGGCCTCGCGGCCGCGACCTGCGTCCGGTCCCTCGTCCCCACGTCCGCACGTGATCACGTCCCCACCTTGTTCAGCTTGCACTCGTGCTCCCAGCGTTCCAGCGCCTGCCGCTCCTGGGGGCGATACGCCGTCAGGCGGTCCGCCAACTCCGCGTAATCGACTTCGTGGCCGTCGAACTCCGGGCCGTCCACGCAGGCGAATTTCGTCTTGCCGCCGACCGTCACGCGGCAGCCGCCGCACATCCCCGTCCCGTCCACCATGATCGGGTTCAGCGAGACGATGGTGGGGATGCCGTGCGGTCGCGTGAGTTCGGCGATGGCCCGCATCATGGGCACGGGGCCGGCGCAGTAGACGGTGCCGATGGGGCGCGACGTGTCCTTCAGCAACTCGGCCAGCTTGTCCGCCACCGTGCCCTTGAAGCCGTAGCTCCCGTCGTCGGTCGTCGCGTACACCACGTCCGACACCTTCCTCAGCTCCTCCTCCAGCACGACCAGCTCCCGCGTGCGGCCGCCGGTGATTGAGCTGACGTAACACCCCACCTGTTTGAGGGCCTTAGCCAGGGGGTAGATAACGGCGGTGCCGACGCCCCCGCCGACCAGGACGGCGTGGCCGACCCGCTCGATATGCGTGGGCATGCCGAGCGGGCCCATCACGTCGAGGATGGTGTCGCCGGCGTTTTTGCGGCAGAGCATCATCGTGGTCTTGCCGACCGCCTTAACGATGAGCTCGATGGTGCCGGCCTGCGGGTCGGCGTCGGCCATCGTGAGCGGCACGCGCTCGCCGTTGTCGGTCACGCGAATGATGACGAACTGCCCCGGCTGGCGGTGCTTGGCGACCAGCGGGGCATGAATCTTGAACCACTTGACGTCGGAGGCCAGTTGGCGGGTGTCGAGGATGCGGAACATCAGCGTGCCTTCTCCGGGTGGACCGTTGGTGGTCAACAGAGTCCGGCATTTTGGCAGAAATTGGTCGGAAAATCAAATTGCCGGACGTGGTGGGCGGTCCCGCCGGGGCCACACTCCCCGCTTTGGATTCAACGCCGGGGCTGTTCTCCTCGGTCGTCCATGCCGCTTCGACGTGGCCCAAGATTTGTTGCTATAAATGCTTCTATCCCCGCCATCACCCTAATCCGTGCCCGTGGGGCGGGGGCACCGCGGGACCACGCCGTTCGGATATAATTGAGATGCCGCTATCCGTTGCTCGCGGGGCGTGACGTGGCGGGTGCGCGCCGCCGGCCGGCCCGCCGCCCGGTCCCGTCGCGGGAGGCACATGGCCCAGCGACCCCCGTCGAACCCGTCGTCCGACGCCTCCGCCCCGCAGACGCTGCGGGACTGGATTCCGGTCGTATATGAGAAGGCCTGCGACCGGGCCCATCGGCTGTTGGCCCGGTGGTCGGGCATCAACCGCCCGGGCACCGCGTCGTTGGTCCATCAGGCGTTCTGCCGGCTGTCGGAGTGCGGCGTCGAGCGCTGCACGTCACGCGAGCACGCCCTGGGCCTGCTCGTCCAGAAGATGCGGCAGCAACTGGTGGACCTGGCGCGGCGGATCGACGCGAAGAAGCGGGGCGGCCGCGGGTACGACGGTCAGAGCCGGCCGGTGATTCGGCGGCAGTTGCTGTCGGGCGAGGCGGCGGCGCCGCAGGGCTGGGACGCGTCGGACTTCATGGCGCTGGACGAGGCGTTGCAGCGGCTGCAGGCCATTTCGCCGCGGCACGCCCACGTCGTGGAGCTGCTGTTTCTGCTGGGGATGACGCTCGAGGAAGCGGCGGAGGAGCTGCACCTCTCGCGGGCGAGCGTGCATGCGGACTGGAAACTGGCCAAGGCGTGGCTGTTCAACGAGCTGGGCGGGACCGCAGCGGGTGCCCCGCCCCACGAGGCACGGTCGTGAACGCGGAGCAGTTCCAACAGATCGAACGCGTCTTCCACGCTGCGCTGGCGCTCGAGGCGGCGGCGCGGTCGGCGTTCGTGGCGGAGCAGTTGGCCGGGGCGCCCGAGTTGCAGACAGAGGTCCGGCGACTTCTGGAGGCCGCGGAGCGCGGGACCGCGTTTCTCGAAACCTCGTTGTGGGTGGCCGGCCCGCCGACCAAGGATGGGCCGGCGCCGCCCCTGCCCGCGCGGATGATCGGGCCGTACCGGTTGATTCGTGAGCTGGGACGCGGGGGAATGGGCGTCGTGTACGAAGCCGAACAGAGCATGCCCCACCGCCGCGTGGCGTTGAAGCTGGTGGATGGCGGCCCGTGGGGCGACGCGACACGCTGGCCGGGGCATGAGCCGCGCATCCTCGGTCGCCTCAATCACCCCTCCGTCGCCGCCATCTACGACGCCAGCCAGACCCTCGACGGCCGCTCGTACTTTGTAATGGAGCTCATCGAGGGGGAGCGCCTCGACGAGTACGTACGTAAGCACAACGTGCCCCGCCGGGAGCGGCTGAAGCTGTTCTGCCAGGTTTGTGACGCGATCCAGCACGCCCACGCCAAGTCGGTCATCCACCTCGATCTCAAACCTTCCAACATCCTCGTGACGGCGACGAAAGACCGCGATGGGGGCGAGCCGCAGGTCAAGGTCGTGGATTTCGGCGTGGCGGCCATCACCGGCGGCGATACGACGCATACGGGGCGGGGCGGGGCGACGAGCGCGTTTCAGGGCACGCTGGCGTACATGAGCCCCGAGCAACGCCGCGGGGACCAGGACGCCATCGACGTGCGGAGCGACGTGTACGCCCTCGGCGTCGTGCTGTTCAAGCTCATGACGGGCGAGCTGCCCTATCCCGTGGAGGGGCTGCCGATTCCTGAGGCGTGGCGGGTCTTCGAGCAACAGGAGCCCCGCCGCCCACGGGCCCTCGATCCGAGCGTGCCCCACGACATCGACACCATCATCCGCACCGCCACCGCCGAGGAGCCCGCGCGGCGTTACCAGAGCGTGGCCGACCTCGTCGGCGACGTCCGCCGGTATCTCACTGACTTGCCCATCATGGCCCGGCGGCCGAGCAAGCTGTACGAGCTGGCGAAGTTCACGAAGCGCAACAAGGCCCTGGTGGCATTGTTCGCGGCGATCGTCCTCGGGTTGTCGGGTACGGTGGTGGGGACTTCGACCATGTACATCCGGGCCAAGCTGGCCCAGGAGGAGGCCCGCAGCCAGGCCGAGGCCAACCGCCGGCTCGCCGAACTCATCGTCGGCACGGCCCCCGGTGAAACCACGGACGAGCGGAGCGAGCCCTCGCCGGCGGTCCGGCGAGCGCCGCTAGCCACGTTGCGCAACCATGCCTGGGGTTTGCTGTCGCAGGGGCAGTTGGAGGAGGCGGAGCGCGCCTATTCCTACCTAGTGAAGCTGGCCAAAGCCGTGCTGCCGGCCGGGAACTGGTACTTGGCCGAATTGCAGGGTGAGTACGGGGAGTGCCTGATCCGGCTCGGGCGTTACCCGCAGGCGGAACTGCCCTTGCTGAGCAGCTACGAGGGGCTGCTCAGCTCTCGCGGCGCGCAGCACCCGCACACCGTCGAAGCCGTCAGCCGTCTGATCCGCCTGTACAACGCCTGGGGGAAGCCGGACGAAGTGGAGCACTGGCGCACGGTACAGCGGACAACGGAATAGTCAGCGCCCGCGAGAACCCGCCCCCAACGCCAGCGCGCGACCTGACGAGCCCCCAGCGCCGGCGCGGGGTCCGCGCAGCCCATCGCCCGAGGATCCACACTCGCGCGTTGGCCGCCATGTGACGGTCGGGGCGTCGCGGCCCCGACCGGCGCCTTCGAGGTGCCCGTCTGCCGTCGTACCCCAAGCTGGACACCCCGCGGCAGTTGACCGCCGCCGCTACAATCCTCTGAACTGGCACGGAGATTTCGCATGAACCCTCGGCGAGTAGTCGGTCTGCTGCCCCTGCCGCTACTGTTCGGATGCGATTTGCTGCCCATCGGCGGACCGGTCCGGGTGGAATACGACTTCGACGACGGCGCCCAAGGCTGGACGGCCGGATTCGCGGACTACTCCCCCGGAATGGAGCCGACCCTGGAGTTTGACTTCGGCGTCCGGGCACTGCCGAGCGAGTTGGGGGACGGCCGCGGGTACTTCATCGGTGGCAGCAACCGGTCCGACGACCTGTTGATGTATCTCACCCGGCGGCTGGGGCCGGGCCAGGGGCTCATGCCCAACCGCACCTACCGCGTCGATTTCGTCATCACGCTCGCCTCCAACGCGCCCAGTGACTGCGCCGGCATCGGCGGCGCGCCGGGGGAAGGCGTCACCCTGAAGGCGGGGGCCACGCCGACCCGCCCCGAGCTGCGACGGACCGACGAAGGCACGTGGCGGCTGAATGTCGATACCGGGCAACAGACGAGCGGCGGCGCGGCGGCTTCGGTTATCGGCCACATCGCCAACGGCCTGCCCTGCGAATCCGTGGACATGCAGGATCCTCCTTATGTGCGGCTGCAACGGCAACACACTCATACGCACACCGTGCAAACGGGGGCCGCCGGCGAGGTGTGGATCATCGTCGCTACGGACTCGGGGTTCGAGGGACGCACCGAGCTGTACTACGAACACATCGCCATCGCGCTGACGCCGCAGTAGGCGCCCTGCGCGGACCCAGGATGCCTCTCAGGACCCCGCACGCCAGCGCGGGGCCAGATGGCCCACCACTTGCGTGGCGGGCGCTGTCAGCCACTTCGGTCGCGCAAGCCCCGCAAGTTCGAGAATCAGACCTGGGCCGATGATTTCGCCGCTTCCCACCCCTCGCTGACATGAGGCGGGCAAGGGGTGGCCTCCGTGGTCCACGCAATTGTCCGCCGGCTACGCGGTCACCCACTCGCGGCCGGCGAGTCCGGCGCGGATCGCTTGCAGGTTCACGTCGCGGAACCGGCCGGATACGGCAACCTCGGCGGCGGCGGCCAGTGTTTCCGCTTTCAACCAGCCACACTCGACCACACCGAAGGTCAGTACCGCCAGCGCGAGCGTGGTCTTGTCGATGCCCTGGGCGGCGCGCTTCAGCGACACGCGCCGCACCGTCGCGCGCGTCGGCGGCAAGTCGAGCTGATCGTTGGCGACCACGAGGCTTTCGGCCGGCAAACCGTCGAGCGAACCGAGGCGTCGCAGCCCGTCCTCGCTCTGGATGACGAGCAGGTCCGGCTCGCCGACGCCCGCGTGCCGAATGGGCCGGTCCGAGATAATGAGGTTCGAGAGCGAGTGGCCCTTGCGGACCGTGATCGGGTAATCGTCAAGCTGCGCCGCCCACAGCCCGCCCGCCACCACGATCTCGCCGATGACGCCGACCGCCGACCGAATCCGCTCGCCCGCCGACCCGGCGACGAGCAACTCACGTCGCCCGGGCCACGGCAGGGGCTCCGGCAACACCACCGGCGACGCGGACTTCTTCCGCGGCCGCACGGCCGGCGGCGCGGGCGGCGCGGGCGCCGCGTGGCCGTCCCGCAGCACCCCCATCGGCATGCCGAACCGCTGCGACATCTCCACCAGCGACGGCGGCGTCAGCTTGTTCTGGGGCATGTAGTACGCCACGCACAGCTCCCAGATGTCCAGCAGCGCAAACCCCGGCGACCGCAACGCCGCGTCGATGTACGCCGGGAACTCCTTGTCCAGCGCGCTGCACCGGGCCACGTGCCGCGCCCCGGCGGTCAGGGCCAACTGGGCGATATCCAGCGGCGGGTCGCCCGAGCCGCCCGGCGTCGTCGCCGTCACGCCCGCTACCGGCGTCGTCACCGAGTGCTGCCCGCCCGTCATGCCGAAGGTGAAGTTGTTGCAGACGAAGACCTTGATCCCGACGCCGCGGCGGGCCGCGTGGACCAGGTGCGACGTCCCGATGCCGCAGCCCCCGTCGCCCACGAGCACAATGACCATCAGCTCCGGTCGACGGCGCTTGATGCCCTCGGCGTAGGTGATGGCGCGGCCGTGCAGGCCGTGAAACGTGTGGCAGGCGAAGTACTTGTCCGCCGTCCCGATGCAGCCGATGTCCGAGACCAGGCAGATTTGCTCCGGTTTCAGGCCGAGCCGATCGAGGCCCGCGCCGATTTGCTCCAGGACGCCGCCGTGGGAGCAGCCGGGGCAGTAGCTCATTTCGTGCCGGGTGGCGGTGACGATGGACATGGGGTTCACCTCGCGGTCGCGGCACCGCGGGCCAGCTCGCGGACCCGCTCGACGATGGTGCCGGGCTCGATCAGCCCCCCATCGTAACGCGTTATGGCGTGGACGGTTGTGTGCGGCAGGACGCGGCGGAGCTCGTCCGCGTACAGGCCGATGTTCAGCTCGGGGATGACCACGTGTTCGACCGAGCGCGGAGCGGCCTGCCGTAGCGCCCGCTCGGGCACAGGCCACAGGCCGTAGATGGTCAGCCTCGACACGGGCACGCCGGCCGCGCGCAGTTCATCGGTCGCATCGCGGGCGGCGCCGTCGGGCAGGCCGTACGCGACGATCAGGACGCGGGCCTGCGGGTCGAGGTCGGCGTCCACGTCCTCCAGCGACTCCGCGTGGGCCTGGATCTTCTCGCGCAGGTGCGTCAGCTTCCGCGCGATCTTCGTCTTGTCGATCGTCAGCACGCCGCACTCGTCGTGGATCGACCCCGTCACGCGGACGCGCGTCGGCCCGCCCACCGGGGCGAACGCGGGCACATCCGCCGGCGATTCCACCGCGTACGGACGAAAGGGCTCGTTCGGCGGGGCAAGGCGGCGCTCGGTCCGCGGCAGTAGCCTGATCGCGTCCAGGTCCACCGTCTGCCGCGTGTTGGAGATGTCCTTCGACGCCAGCACGATGACGGGGGTCCGCAGCCGTTCGGCGATCTGGAACGCGTCGTGCGTGAGGCGGTACGCGCTGGCCGCGTCCGTCGCCGCGAGCACCGGCAGCGGGTAGCTCCCCGCGGTGACGTGGCGGGCGAACAGCACGTCGCCCTCGCCGGTCGAGGTCGCGCCGCCGGTGGCCGGGCCCATGCGCTGGCAATCGACGATGACGAGCGGGGCCTCGATCATCTGGGCGTAGCCGATGTTCTCGCTGTAAAGGCTGAGGCCGGGGCCGGAGGTCGCGGTGAGGGCCCGCGCGCCGCACATCGACGCGGCGATGCACTGGCCGATGGCGGCGATCTCGTCCTCGGCCTGGACGACGATGCCACTGCCGTCGGCGAAGGCGTGAACGAAGTCGGTGAGGATCGAGCTGGCGGGGGTGATAGGATAGCCGGCGACATAATCGCACCCGGCCCGCAACGCCCCGCGTACGATCGTCTGGTTCCCGGTGAGAAACTCACGCACGGTTGCACCTGTCTTCGAGGCGGCGGGCACCGACCCGCCCGGTCCTTCGCGTGGCCGCGGGGCGACCGACCGCCGGCCTGCCGTCGTCCTGCGGCTCGCCCACCTGGGGCCCCCGTCCGTCGCGCGCCGACCGGCGAAGAGGCAAAGCAGTATTATGCCCGCCCGGACCCGCCAAGACCAGCCCGCCGGCGGCACCGCGCCCGCGGCGGCGGGTTGACCCCGCGGGGGCCGTATGCGAAAGTGGTGGGCGCCCGACTTCGGCCGAAGTGGCGGAACTGGCAGACGCGCGGGATTCAAAATCCCGTGGCCGCAAGGTCGTGAGGGTTCGAGTCCCTCCTTCGGCAATCCCAGGAACCCACCTCGTGGGCGGTGTGCGGCCCGCGAGGAGCCTTGTCTTCTGCTGTCGCTCCGTGCCACGACGCAAACCACCCTCGCGGACCCGAACGCACCCGCTGCAGACGGTCAGCGAGCCGCCGACGCGGGTTGCGGCGCGACCCCCGCCTTGGATCGCCGCCGGCGTCGCGGCCTTATTTCTCAGCGCGTGCGCGTTCGGCGTCCTCGAAGTCCACCACTCGACCGACACGTGGATCGCCTTGGCCGCCGGCCGGCAGATACTGCACTCCAGCACGTTCCCGAAGCTCGACACCTTCAGCTACACGTTTTACGGCCGGCCGTGGATCAACCAGAATTGGCTGAGCCACGTCATGTTCTGGTGGCTTTACGACACGCGGGGGCCTGACGCGGTCGCCATCGGCACCTGGATCCTGGGGGCGGCGACCTTCGGCCTCACGGCCCTGGCGGTCCGGCTGCGGTGTGGCTCATGGATTGCGGCGGGCCTGGCGGCGTCGGTCGTGGCGTTCGCCTCCCGCGACTGGTTGAGCGCGCGGCCGGCCACCGTGCAGTTCTTCTGTCTGGCCGTCCTGACGGCCGCCCTGTCCGCCCTGCTGCATCCCGCGGCACCGAAAGGGCGGAACGGGTGGGCCCTGATCGGCGTGGCGGCCGTGATGGCCGTGTGGCCGCACGCCCACGGCAGTTTCGTGCTTGGCTTCGGGCTGCTGGGGACGTTTGTCGGCTGCTGGGTCGTCGCCCGGGTTCTCGCACGCGGGGTCGTCACGCCGGCCTCAGCGATCGCCACCCTCGTGCTCATCGGCTTGGCTACCGGGCTGGCGGGGGCGGCCCTGAGTCCGTTCGGCATCGAGAACTACTTCCACCCGTCCCAGATCGCCGGCAGCGCGGCCTTCCGCACCGTCGGGGAGTGGATCCCGCCCTACAAGGGCGGTTCGCTGTTCCCGGCGGTGACGCGCTTCTGGGCCGCGGCCGGGGTCGCGGCGGTGGTCCTGTTGGGGGCGCTCGTCTTGCGGATCTGGGGGCGTTCCGAGAAGGGGCGCGCCGCGCACCGGCTGGACGTACAGGCCATCCTGTTCGACCTGGTCACGTTGGGGGTCGGTCTCGGCCTAGCCCTGTTCGCGCGGCGCTTCGCGCCGGTCTTCCACATCCTCGCGGCCCCCGTGGTGACCACGTGGGCCCTCCGTCTGGCAGGCGTGACGGCGCGACCGGGGCTGGACCTCTGGCGGAGCGGGCTGGGCGGGGGCGCTTGGCTGAGCGCAGTGGTATTGGCCTTCTTCACAGCGCATCTCGCGCGAACCGAGCTCACGGAACCGTTCGTCGGCGGCCGCTATGACCTCCTCGACCGCGTGACACGGGCGGACGTGATCGTGCGCTCGGCGTTCGAGTTTCTCCGGCACAACGACCTGAAGCTGAATGTATGGACGGAGTGGAAACAGGCCGGCCCCTTGCTATTCGAGGTTCCCGGGTCGCGCGTCTTCATCGATGGTCGCGCCCAGCAGGTCTACAGCGAGCGGCACTACCGTCTGTACTTGTGGATGCTCGGCGCCGAGCGGTCCGAGGGCGAGCTGCTGGCCCGGCACCTGGCGCAGTCCGGAACCGAGGCCGTGTTGCTGCCCAAGCACCGTTCAACCCGCTCCCTGGTCGAGCGCATGGATGAACTGGCCGATTGGCTCGCGATCCTGGAGACCCGCGACGCCCTGCTGTGGGTACCGCGCCGTGGTCCCCTGTTGGCGGAATTGGGCCGCCGGGAGCGCGCGGGCGAGTTGTGGTGGCCGGACAACCCCGAGGCGGCGATGACCCGCGGCTTGCTGTGGGTTACGACTGCTCCGGTTGATCCGGCCCGTGCGGAAGGATTCTGGCGAACGGCGCTCGCCGGCAACCCGCTCCTGGGCCCGCGCGTCTATCCGCTGATCGTCCGAGCGCTTCAGCAGCAGGGACGGGCCGCTGAGGCGGCTGAGTTCGTGCAGGCACAGCGCGCAAGCCTGGACTCGCCCACCGCCGACCTGTCGGACCTCGATCGGCGCGCCCTGGGGGCCGCGCTCGACCATTGCGAGACGTTGCTCAAGGAATAGACCGCCGGGCGCCGCCGTCTGCGCAGTGTGGCCGGGCACGGTACAATTAACCGGGGCCTTCGAGTCCCGGTTGGAGGTCTACCCATGACACGTGGCGTGGCGCTCATGCTAATCGGATTGAGTGTCGGCGGGGTGGCAGCGCAGACCGATGCGATTTCCTGGCGGACCGAGCCCCAGCAGGCCGTCGCCGAGGCGCAGCGCACCATGCGCCCGCTGATGGTCTACGTGCTGGCGTCGAGCAAGGACCGCGACAACGACCTGGAGCGCGAGCACAAGCGGGCCTTCACCGACCCGCGCGTGCTTCGCCAGGCACAGAACTTCATCCCCCTGCGCCTGTCGCGCAGCGTCCACCGCGACGTCCTCAAGGACTTCGGGCTGCCCGAAAGCGCCAACATGCAGATATCGTTCGTGGCCCCCGACGGGCAGGTGTTGGGAGACCTGTCGGCCGGCGGCGTCGGCCAGCCCGACTCCCTGGCCGCCAAACTGGCCGCCGCGTTCGACGTGTATCGCAAGAAGCTCTACGACGAGCGGGTCAAGCCGGCGCTGACCGCGACGGACACCAAGCCCGCCGACATCAACACCGCGCTGCGCATGGCGCTGGAGTTCCACATGGCCTCCGCCGAGCCCGACGCGATCGCCCTGCTCGACCAGCCTCGGCTGGACGCGACCGGCCGGTCCACCGCGTTCGACCTGCTGGCCGCGCTGTCCAGCGACACCGCCGTGGACAAGCTGATCGAGCTGACGCGGGCGGGCGACCCGCGGGCGGCGGCCGCCCTGGAGAAGTGTACGCCCGCGGCCGCCGAGCGGATCTTCGCCCAACTAAACGCCGAGACCGAGCCGTTCGAGTACCCGCTGTACAAGGCCGTGACGAAGATCTGCGGCATCCGCAACGTGAAGGTCGCCCGCTACTTCGAGAAGGCCAAGCCCCGCCTCAAACAGCAGGAACTCGAACGCGTCGGCAAGCTCGTCGAACAGGCCGTCCAACGGTGGAAAGAGGAGAACGATGCCGCCCGTTGACCTCCGCAGCGACACCGTCACCCGGCCGACGCCGGCCATGCGGGCGGCGATGGCGGCGGCGGAGGTCGGCGACGACGTCTTCGGCGACGACCCCACGGTCAACCGGCTGCAAGAGCGCGTCGCCGCCCTGCTCGGTCAGGAGGCGTCGCTCTTTGTCCCCTCCGGCACGATGGCCAACCAGCTCGCCATCCGCTGCGTCTGCGAGCCCGGCGACGAGCTCATCCTCGACCAGACCACCCACAGCTACAACTACGAGGCCGGCGGCCCCGCGGCGCTGGCCGGTGTCAGTGTCGCCTTGATGTCCGGCCCCCGCGGCATCTTCACCCCCGACCAGGTCGCGGCCTTCGTCCGCCCCCGCGACGACCACTTTCCACGCTCGCGGATGGTCATCATCGAGAACACGAACAACCGCGGCGGCGGCAGCATCTGGCCCGTCGAGAGCGTCGCCGCCATCCGCCCCGTCGCCGAGCGGCACGGCCTGCACGTCCACCTCGACGGCGCCCGGCTGCTGAATGCCTGCGTCGCGCGCGGGCGGAAGCCGACGGACTACACGCGGCACGTAGACTCGGTGTCGTTGTGTTTCTCCAAGGGGCTGGGCGCCCCCGTGGGCTCCATCGTCGCCGGTCGCCGCGAGTTCATCGTCCGCGCCCACCGGTTCCGCAAGATGCTCGGCGGGGGGATGCGGCAGGTGGGGATTCTGGCGGCCGCCGCGCTGCACGCCCTGGATCACCATGTCGAGCGGCTGGCGGAGGACCATGCCAATGCCCGGCGACTGGCCGAGGCGCTGGCCGACATGCCGGGCGTGGGAATCGACCCCACGACGGTCGAGACGAACATCGTCCTCTTCGACCTCGACCCGCGACTGGGGACGGCGGCGGAGTTCGTCACGCGGCTGCACGAGCGCGGCGTGTGGATGTTGGCGCTCGGGCCGCAGCGCGTGCGGGCGGTAACGCACCTGGACGTGTCGACTGAACAAATCGAATCGGCGATTCGCGCTTTGGGCGAGCTGCTTCAAGTCGCGCGTTGACGCGCCACGCACGTGTATGCCCCATCGAAGGGCCCGACGCCGTGAAGGCCGTTCCCTCACAGTCGCGGCTCGGATCAACACCCATCGCTGGCGCTGCGGCTTTGGATCGCTTATCCTGCCCGCATGACGCGCGACGAAATCTGCACCAAGTTCCTCGAAGCCGTACCCTACGAGCTCTACCCCGTCCAGGAAGAGGCCCTGCTCGCCTGGTTCGAGGCCGAGGGCGGTGTGCTCGTCTGCGCCCCGACCGGCATGGGCAAGACACTCATCGCCGAGGCCGCCATCTTCGAGGCCCTGCACACCCGCCAACGCCTGTACTACACGACCCCGCTCATCGCCCTCACCGAGCAGAAGTACCGCGAGTTCCAGGACCGCGTCGAATCCTGGGGCTTTTCACGCGGCGACGTCGGTTTCATCACCGGCAACCGCCGCGAAAACCCCGACGCCCTCATTCGCATCGTCGTGGCCGAAATCCTGCTCAACCACCTGCTCACCAACGACCCCGCCGTGGCCGACCTGGAGCGCGTCGGCGGCGTCGTCATGGATGAGTTCCACAACTTCAACGACCTGGAGCGCGGCATCGTCTGGGAGCTGGCCCTCGTGCTGCTGCCGCGGCACATCCGCGTCATGCTCCTGTCCGCGACCGTCGGCAACCCCTACGACTTCGCCGACTGGCTGAAGAACAAGCACGGCCGGCGCGTGCAGGTGGTCACGTCGAACGAACGCCGGGTGCCGCTGGAGTACCACTGGGTCGAGGACAAGCTGCTGACCGAGCAGCTCGTGCAGATGGTGCAGGGCAACGGCGACGCGTATCACGCCCCCGCGCTGGTTTTCGCGTTCAACCGCGACGAATGCTGGGAACTGGCGGAGAAGATGAAGGGCCTGCCGCTCGTCTCCGGCAAGCAGAAGCAGCAAATCGAGGCGGCGCTCGAGGAATACAAGGACGACCTCACCGAGGGCGTCGGGCCGAAGCTCAAGCAGATGCTCCAGCGCGGCGTCGGCGTCCATCACGCCGGCGTGTTGCCGCGCCACAAGCAGATCGTCGAGGCCCTGTTCGAGCAGAAGCTCATCCCGATCGTCTGCTGCACCGAGACGCTGGCCGCCGGGATCAACCTGCCGGCCCGCTCCTGCGTGCTGTCCACGTTGCTCAAAGGCCCGCGCGGCGAGAAGAAGCTGATCCCCGCGTCGAGTGCCCACCAGATGTTCGGCCGCGCCGGCCGGCCGCAGTTCGACACGCAGGGCCACGTCTACGTCGTCGCCCATGATGACGATGTGAAGATCGCCAAATGGCGCAAGAAGTACGAGCAAATCCCCGCCCAGACCAAAGACCCCGGCTTGCTCCGCATGCGCAAGGAGCTGGAGCGGAAGCGGCCGACGCGGCGGGCCACCGAGCAGTATTGGAGCGAGGGGCAGTTCCGCGACCTCATCAAGGCCGGCCCGGGTAAGCTGTACAGCCGCGGGACGCTGCCGTATTCGGTGCTCATCTTCCTGCTGACCAAGACCGGCACGCTGCACGAGGTGCGCGAGTTCATCGCCAAGCGTTTCACCGGCGCGGCCCGCATCGAGGCGTTCCAGAACCAGCTCGACTTCATGCTCCGCAACTTGCAGGGGCTGGGGTACCTGACACTTTCGGACGACGGCGACCACGTCACGCTGCACGAGTCGATCTACCGCCTGCTGAACTACCGCAGCGTGGACCCCGTGTTCGGCGAGTATCTGGCGCAGCAGCTTGCGTACGCCAACTTCGACGAGAAGGTGCTCGCGCTGGAGGCCGTGCTGGAGGTGCCGACGGTGATCCTGCGGCACGTCCGCATCCCCGACACGCTGCCGAAGGGGCCGCTTCAGGAGCAGGTCTTGGAGCCGCGGATGCGTTCATTGGGGATCAAGCTCGCCGAGGATTTCGCCCGCGAGCGCGAGGAGGAGGAACAGCAGGGCCGCCGGTGGGTCGATTCCTGGGAGCGTGAGCTGCCGGAGGAGCGCGAGTATCCGCCGACGTTTCCGGACATGCTCAAGATCGCGTTCGAGGCGACGCTGACGGCGCCCGAGCCGGCGTTCGTGCAGCCGAAGTGGATCGCCGGCGACGCGTTCGCCCGGGACGGTGAGTTCTTCAAATGCGTCAAGGCGCTGGACCTGATCAAGCAGGAGGGGCTGGTCCTGCGGCACCTGCTGCGGCTGGTGATCCTGGCCGGCGAGTTTCAGACGCGGACAGAGGACCCGGACTACGAGCGGCTGGCCGAGCTGGCGACCAAGACCTGCACCCGCGTGGACGAGAGCTACACGCAGCGCTTCCTGTCCGAGGCGGCGAGCATGCGGGAAGTACTGAAGCGGTAGGGTGCGTCGTCGGTCGCACCATGCAAATGGGGCTGTGCGGTTGGGCGAACGGCCGTGTCGCAGCGCGCGTTGATAAACCACTCGGCCGTGCACACCATCGTGTTCACGAGTGCCGTTCGACGTTCTGACTGGTTTCGCCACCTCGATGCACAGGTACGGGCGATGTCCAAACCAGTCTGTCTCATCTGGTGTAATCACTGCAAACAGCCGTTCCGGAGCCCCATACAGGACGCTGAGCCCACTGCGTTTTTCACTTGGGAGCTGGCTGGGAACGAAATCCAGTACCGCGAATCCGGAAAGATGACGTCAGGCAACCGGGAAAACATTTGCTTCGACGCTTGCGACGGAACCGTTTTCCACGGCCCAGAACCCATCCCTGAGTGAGCGTGACACCGTGGATGTGTCCCTTCACGTACCCCCGCGAACCGGAACTGCAACGGGTACGTCCGTCACACATCCAGTGTAATGACCGCTGGTCATGCTCTCCTTCAGAATCTGTGCGCTGGCCGTGTACCGGGTGCAACGGCGGCTGCGGCGCGTGGCGGCGGCCTGGACGCGGCGGACGTCCGGTCCTCCGGCCGACACGGAATACTGAACTGCCCCCGTCGCCAAGCGCCTGCTCCCTGGACGCCCGGTCCCAACACAAGGGTGGCGGCGAGGCCTCCTACGAGCGAGGCTTTCTGGCCAGGTGCAGCATGAAGACAATGCCCGCGACCATCGGGATGAGCGCGCCGACCGCGGCCCCGCCGACGCCGACGGCCGCCCACAGCCAGCCGAACAGGAGGCTGCTGACGAGGTCGCCCAGGCCGGTGACGATGGCCAGGGCCCCGAAGCCGCTGCCGCGGATTTCGCGCGGGAGCAGGTCGGCGGCGATGGTGTCCTCGACGGCTTCGTAGATGCCGACGCCCGCACCGCCGAGGGCAAACATCACGGCCAGGCCGACGTAGACGGACCAGAGGCCGCCGCCGGGGAGGTTCTCGACGCCGACCAGCATGAGCACCGCGGCCAGCGCGGCCGACGCATAGCCGCAGGCCAGCAGGGCCCGCCGGTTCACGCGGTCGGCGATCCAGCCGCCCAGATACGACCACCCCGCGTACAGCACGTTGTGCAGGACGTAGAACGCGACCGAGAGGCTGGCGGCCTGGGCCGCGCCGACCCGCGGCGTCAGAACCGAAACCGCATACAGGATGAAGAAGGTGTCGGCGAAGTCGCCGATGCCGAACAGACCCACCGCCGTCAGAAACCGCTTGTACGGCTTGCTGAAGCCGCCGAAGCTGCGCAGCAGCGGCGTGGCGATGGGCGTGCGATCAGCGCGTTCGCGGACGAGGAACACGATCGCCAGCACGGCCAGCAGGGCGGGGACCGCGGACCAGAATAGCAGCGTGCGGTGGCTGAAGCCCAGTCCCAGCAGAACGTAGCACGCGCCGGGCGCGATGATCGCGCCGCAGGTGTCCATCGCCCGCTCCAGACCGAACACCCGGCCGTACGTCTCGGGGGTCACCGCGTCCGCCAACAGGGCCTTGCGGGCCGGCGTGCGCAGGCCGCGCGACACCCACGCCAGCACCCGGCCGCCAAGCACGACGAACCAGTTCGCCGCCGCCGCGATGATCACCGGCGACAGCGCCATGACGCCGTAGCCGCCGGCGGCGATGACCTTGCGGCGGCGCACGCGGTCGGCCAGCCAACCGCCGTAGAGTTTGGCCAGGCTCGAAAGGCCGTCGGCCACACCCTCAATGGTCCCCAGGGCGGCGGCCGCCGCGCCCATGGACGCGAGGAAGGCGGGCAGCAGGACCGTGACGGTTTCGTGGCTGGTATCGGAGAAGAGGGAGGCTAGGCCGATGCCCAGGACGGTGCGGTTGAGCCAGCGGGAACGGGTCGCCGGCACCGCTGGCGCTGGTTGGTGGTTGATGCCGGCGTCTGGTCGGTTGTTCATGTTCAGCACGCGTACTCGCGGCGGGTAGTATGCCGCGGCGCAAGGCGATTGGCGAGCGCACCGGGGGGTCGCTCAACGCCGTCGGGCCGGCGGTGGGAGCGCGCACTTCACGCGGACCGCGGCGGCGCCTTACTTGCCGTGCGGGCACTTCTTGAGCGTCAGGAACCAGTCGAGGACCTTGGTGTCCGCCCCGGCCTTTTCGACGCGTTCCTTCGCCGCGCCGCACGAGCCCGGCGGCGGGACGATCACATCGTCGCCCGGCTGCCAGTTGGCGGGCGTCGCCACCTTGTGCTCGTCCGAGTGCTGCATGGCGACGAGCAGGCGTTTGATCTCCTGCATGTTGCGCCCGTTCGACAGCGGGTAGTAGAGGATCGCCCGCACGGTCCCCTGCGGATCAATGATGAAGACCGCCCGCACGGCCTGCGTATGGCTCGCCGCCGGCTGGAGCATCCCGTACTTCTTGGAGACCTCCATCGTGAGGTCACTGATGACCGGGAACATGACCTCGACGCCCCGCAGGTCTTTGTAGGCGATCTTCTCCTTGATCGTGCGCAGCCAGGCGATGTGGCTGTACGTGCTGTCGATCGACAGCCCGAGCAGCTCGCAGTTGAGCGCTTTGAACTCGCCGGCCATGCTGGCGAAGGTCATGAACTCCGTCGTACACACCGGCGTGAAGTCCGCCGGGTGCGAGAAGAAGATGACCCACTTGCCTTTGTAGTCATCGGGGAACCGGATTGGACCTTGCGTTGTTTCCGCTGTGAACGGCGGGGCCTTCTCGCCAATCAGGGGCATTCGGGGGGTGGACTCGCACATGGGTTGTCTCCTTGACCGGTTCAGGCCGTACGGCACCGGGTATCACGTTGCGCTTCCCGGGCCGGGCTTGGTTGGCGCGGCGACGACCGCGCGCGCCTTGTCCATAAACTTCCCAACCGCGGTCGCGCGGAGCCGCCCCTCCTGTTCGATCTGGGCCCGCAGCACGAACAACGGCGGCGACGCGCGTTCCACCCAGGCCCGTAAACGCACGGGCGCTGCTGTCAACACCGGGTGCCGAAAACGCACACAGAGCTCGGCGGTCAGGCCGCGCCGCCCGTGCGCAAAGAGGCAGTTGGTCATCGCCGCGTCCAGCAGCGTGGCGATCACGCCGCCGTGCAACAGGCCATCGTAGCCCTCGTGGGCCGGGTCCGGCTGGAAGAAGGCTTGCACACTCCCGTCGTGGCCGACGGCGAACCGCAGTCGCGGCGGATGCCCGGCGACGCGCCCGCACACCGCGCAACGGCCGTGGGCCTGCGCGCGGGTCTCTTCCAGCAACGTCTGATGGGGCTCAGTGGTCACAGGGATTGGCTCCGGTAGCCAGCGTACCGGCCAGATACGCGGCGACGACGGCGTCGGCGGGCTCCGGCGGCGCACCCAGGACCACCTTGATTCCGTTCTCGGCAAAGAGCTGCTGGGCGCGTTGCCCCATCCCCCCGGTGATGATCACGTTGGCGCCCTGCTCGTGCAGCCAACGCGGCAGGACGCCGGGCTCGTGCGGCGGCGGACGGTGCGTCGCCTTGGCCCGCGTGGCCTTGGTCGCGGGGTCAACGTCGTAGACGGCGAACTCCGTGCAGTGGCCGAAATGGGCGCTGAGGTGTCCGTTTTCAATCGGGATAGCGATTTTCATCTGGCGATTCTCCTTGGAATACTGGGTCATCTTCTCCGCGACCGGTCAGGTCGCCTGAAAGCGCCGAGCAGAACTGCTCGGGGAACCGACCTCTGGTCGGTGGGGCGACGGGCCACTCCCCCGTGCCACGGAGTCTTGATACGAGCTGCCGAAGGCGTTCCACACCGCACCCACGTCCTGCGCAACGCCATCCGTCGCGTGTTCCACGATCGTACGCTGGGCCACCTGGGCCGCGGTGACGGCCTTATCGTAGCGCACGCGACCGGCGACCCGCAGGCCCTGCGCGACAGCCGCGGCCTCGATCTGCTCGGTCAGGTCGGGGTTCAGGTCCCATTTGTTGACACACACCCAGCCGGGGATGCCAAAGTGCCGCGTCACTCCCGCCACGCGCTCCAGGTCGTGCCGGCCGCTGACCGTGGGTTCGGTGACGATCAGGGTGGCGGTGGCCCCGGTCAGCGACGCGATCACGGGACAACCGATCCCCGGAGCACCGTCAATCAAAACCAACTCGCGCCCCGTCTGCCGGGCGACATCCCGCGCCTGCTCCCGAACCAGACTGACCAACTTGCCCGAGTTTTCGGCGGCGGCCGCCAGCCGGGCGTGAACCATCGGCCCGCAGCGGGTTTCCGAGATGAACCACTCGCCGCACTCCCGCTCCTCGAAGTCGATCGCATAGCGGGGACAGAAGCGCACGCACACACCGCAGCCCTCACAGGCCGTCGGATCGATCACGTAAGTCAGCATCCGGTCCGGCCGGTCCTGCCGTCGAATGGCGTCAAAGCGACACAGCTCGGCGCAACTGCCGCAGGCGTTGCAGTCGTCGGCGCGGATGCGGGCCTCGTGGCCGCTGACGAACACCGCCCGGTGCTGAATCCGTGGCGACAGCACCAGGTGCAGGTCCGCCGCGTCCACGTCGCAGTCCGCGACGACCGCACGGCCCGCCAGGACGGCGAACGAAGCGGTGAGGCTCGTCTTGCCCGTGCCCCCCTTGCCGCTGATGACCACTAGTTCCTTCATGCGGGGCCACTCATTTCGACCGGGGCAGGGATTGTCCGTTCGAGTCGGTTCCACAGCTCCACCAGCGCCGCGCGCAGCTCCGGCACGGCCGTCACCATCAGTTCACCGCGGGAATAGGCCGCGGCCACCCGCCGATCGTCCGGAATGCGCAGCAGCACGGGGAGCGCTTCCGCGGTGCAGTAACGCTCCACGCGCTCGTCGCCGACATCGGCCCGATTGATGACCACCGCCATCGGCAGGCCCACCTGCCGCAGGGTCTCCACGGCCAGGGTCAGGTCGTGTAGACCGAAGGGCGTGGGCTCCGTCACGAGCAGGACGAAATCGCACTCGCGCACCGCCGCCACGACCGGGCACGATGTCCCGGGCGGCGCGTCGATGATCTGCCAATCGACATCCGGGGCGGCGGCGCGGACGGCACGAATGACCGGGGGGCTCTTGGCCTCCCCGATGTTGAGCAGGCCGTGAACGAACCGCACCGGTCCCGCGTGCCCGGCCTCAACCCGGCCAATCTCGCGCGGCACCTCGATGATCGTGTGCTTCGGGCACACGAGGGCACAGCCGCCGCAACCGTGGCACAGTTCGGGAAAGACGAGCGGCTTGTCACCCAGCCAGACCAGCGCGCTGTACTGGCAGATCTGCGCGCACAGGCCGCACCGGTCGCAGCCGTCCACGAGAACTTGCGGCACCAGCAGCGTGACCGGCTCGCGGACTTCGATGCTCGGCTTAAGGAACAAGTGCCCGTTCGGCTCTTCGACGTCGCAGTCGACGTAGGCCACGCGCCGTCCAAGCTCGGCGGCGACGACGGCCAGGTTCGTGGCCAGGGTGGTCTTGCCGGTGCCGCCCTTCCCGCTGGCGATGGCGAGTTTCATCCGGGCACCTCAGCGGGATCCGCCGCGACCGCCCATACCGCCGCCACCGCCACCCATGCCACGACCGCCTCCCCGGCCGCGCCCGCAGCCTCCGCCGCCGCCGCCGCGCCCGCGGCCCATCCCGCGACCTTGACCGCGGCCCTGGCCGGGACCAAATCCCTGGCCGGGGCCCGGACTGACGGGCGGCGGGGGCGGTGCGGGCGACGGCCCCGGCGTGGGCCCCGCGTTCATCCCCGCATGGCCCGGCACGTTCGGGGCGCCGGCCGGCTGCAAGCGACCGGCCGTGAACTGCTCGACCGCGCTGCGGACCGTCCCGGCACACCCGACGATCACGCCGATGCCGGCGGCGGTCAACGTCTGATGCGCGTTGGGGCCGCAGTTGCCGGTGAGCACGTATTTCACGCCGCGATCGGCCAACAGCCGCGCGGCCTGAATCCCGGCGCCCTGCCCGAGGGCCTGGGCCTCATTGTCGATCGCCTCGAAGCTGAGATTGTCCGTCTCCACGATGACGAAGAACGGACAGCGGCCGAAACGCGGGTCCATCTCCGCGTCGAACCTGGGTTGAACAGCCGTTACTGCGATTCTCATGGTCGTCCTCGTTCGCAAGGGCCCCAGCGGGAGCACGCCGTGTCTCGCTAGGGTGGCCGTCTGGCTCGCGGGGCGCTACGTGCCCGGCTTCTCGGCCTGTTGGGCATTGAGCTCGTCGATCCGGCGACGAAGCTGCTCCGCGTGTTGTTCAAGGCACCGCAGGTCGGCCTGCAACAGGGTTCGTTCCTGCTCCGGCGTCGGCGGCGGTACGTCGTACGGCGCGGGATAGGGCACGAGCGGGCGCCATCCGCGGCCGCGCATGCCGCGCTGCCAACCGGTCAGACCGGTGGCGTAGAACCAATGGCGCCAGCCGCGTCCGCCGCCACCCCATCCGCCGCCGCGACCGCGGCCCATGCCCCAGTAACCCCGACCGGGGATCGGGTTCATGTAACCGGGCATGTCATACCCCGCGCAGTACCCGGCTGCGCGGCCCGTCCGAGGGCCCTGTCCGAGCGGCCCCGTGTGATCTCCACCAGGCATTTCACATCTCCTTTCTGCGCAAACGCTGCGGCTCATGCCGGCCCGTGTCGCCGTCCTGGGCCGCGCGAACCCTGCCGCGCCTCGCCGCCGCGCGCTCCGCGGCCGCGTCCCCCCGCGCGGCGCCGCCCCTCGCCGTCACCGCACCACCCCCGGCGTCTCCGCCCGCAGCACCCGGGCATGAGGAACTCGGGCTCGTGGAGGCGGCCGGCGACAAACGCCCGCAGGACTTCTTCCACCGCACCGCACGTCTGTGGGACCACCTCGATCGCCGCCGCGCGCAGCAGCGCTTCGAGCGGTCGGGAGATGGCCCCGCAGATCAGCACGTTCACGCCGTGCTGCGTGAGTTCGGCGACGCGTCGCCCGAGGTCACGCGAGTGCAAGGGGACCGTCTGGCGGCTGCATTCGCGGTCCCCATCAAGGTCGACGAGGACCATCGTTTGCGCCACGTCGAACACGGGCGAGACGCGGTCAGCGAGCGTGGGGATGGCGACGTTCATTGTCGGTCAGCGATGCACACGCTGTGCCACATCGCCGATCCGCCGGTCGTGTTGGCTGCAATGTCTTTATTGTGACATGTTTATGGTTGTTCGGCGGTCGGCGCGCCATCCACGCGATCGTTGCAAACTGCAATGTGCCAGACAGTGAACACTTGCAACTTGCACTCCGTGAGCATTCCGCGGGCGTGACACCGCCGGCGTATTGGCTTACAGCATGGAACAGAGCCCTGGGGCACGTGCCCTCAGCCCGTGTCTCACCCGCCGCGGCGGGTGAAAGACGGTTGTGAGGACGGCTCTTGGTGTGGTTGCGCGGGTGCGGCGCGCAATCTGGACGATCGTCGCCAGTGCGCGGGTTTGCGCCGACCTTCCACATAGTTCGGTGATGATCTCTCTTGACGATCCGCGCTGGAGTTTACGTATGTCTGGGCCGGACACCCACAACGCCGAGCTGACCCTGCACCCCATCGGCATAATCCGCAGCCCCCACACCGTCGCGGAAGAAACGCCGATCCAGCCCGTGTTTGCGCAGGGAGTCGCCGGCCGGGCCGAGATTCTGCCGCAATTCGTTGCGGGGCTCGCGGACCTGGACGGCTTCTCGCACATCTGGCTGCTGCACTGGTTTCACCAAGCCGGTGCGCCGCGGCTGACCGTGCGGCCGTACCTTCAGGACGCCGAGCACGGCGTATTCGCCACCCGGGCCCCGACGCGACCGAATCCCATCGGGCTAAGTCTTGTGCGCTTGGTGCGCCGCGAAGGCTGCGTGCTTCACCTTGAGGACGTGGACGTTCTCGACGGCACGCCGCTGCTCGATATCAAACCCTATGTGCCCCGCTTCGATTACCGTGCCGACGCGCGAACCGGCTGGCTGGAAGCGGTCGACGCGGATACTGCCCAACGACGCGGGCGGAGACAGTCTCGGCTTTGAAAGCCTCGCAAGAGAGCATACGCACTTCGTTCGCACTTTGCCTTTCCAGTCGCTGGCCTCCTGGTCGGTGTAGCGCAAACGACTGTGGGACAACGAGTTCGGTAGAAGCTATTTCCGGCCATCGATCCCGATTGGTTCGCGGTCGACAGAGAAAAGAGTTGCAATGCTTGACATAGCGAGCGCGCGCTTGATATATAAATCACGCAGGATCTATTCAGCTTGTGGTTGTGGTGAAATATGGAGACTATCGGTTCCGTTTCGGAGCACCTTGTGGCACCATCTGGGGGAACGGTGCCCCCGCGCGGGAGCGTGGCAGTGGCCACCTTTCCGCGTGAGCTGCCGGTGGTGGACTCCGTCGAACTCCTGCGCGGTCACACAATGGTGCAGATCCGCCATGGAAACGCGTTATATCGTTTGGGTGTAACCAGTAACGGGAAGCTGATTCTGACCAAGTAGCCAGCGCGCACGTCGCCAGGGCCCCAGCCAGCCGAGAGCCAGCCAGGGAGTCGCCGAGGATCAGACACCTCGGGACTCCCTTCCTTTTTGGGGTCGGTAAATCGGCGAGAAGGGAAGTGCGGCAGGGACGGTGAACGAATGGGCTAATCA
The DNA here is from genome assembly GCA_040755725.1 of Planctomycetota bacterium. Lineage (GTDB taxonomy): Bacteria > Planctomycetota > Phycisphaerae > UBA1845 > Fen-1342 > JBFMAI01. Next base: position 346,732 of record JBFMAI010000040.1, read on the forward strand.
GGGTCGATAGTGCGTGTCCCTGGACGAGAAGCCAGGTCCGGGTCGACCGGCAGCAATGTATCTCGATAAGGAGCAGACTGCATGAAGACGACAGCATACGCGATTGTGTTTGGCACGCTGACGCTGGTGGCCGTCGGCCGAGCGGGCGCCGAGATCATCGACGGGATCAACTGGGCCGACGACGTCTATTCTTACAGCGCGAACATTCAGAACTACGGGGGCGAGCTCATGACCCCGAGTACTGAGTGGTGGCTGACGGGGCCGCCGGACGCCGACTGTAACGGCAACGGGTACGCCTGGGACCCGGGGGACCAGGACACGGTCGCCGGCTGGCGGGCCGCAATGCCCGATGAATACGTCACGATGTACTGGGAGACCGGCATTCCTGACCTAGCGGGCGAGGATCTGGTCATTCGCCTCCACGGTGGGCCAAGCGCAGCAGCGGACGTGTTCGCGAGCGTCGATGGTGGTGTCTTCGGGTTCATTGGTGCGATCGGCGGGGGCACGCCGGGCTACTTCCGCGACGAAGCCTTCGACTTTGCCGGGCTGTTCGCCGAAAGCGTGCATTACGTAAAGGTACTGCGTACCACCAGCGGTCCGCAGACGGGGATGTTCTTCGATGCCTTTGGCGGCAACGTGCCCGAGCCCAGCAGCCTGGCGCTGATGGTGCTTGCCGTACTTGCATGGGGTCACCGGAAAACTTGAACCCCTGGCTCCGGTCCCTGGCGAGGTGGGTCGGGGGCGCGCGGTAGCGCTCCCGGCCCGTTTCTGCGGCACCCGTGGTGCGGGAGGTACGTCGTGCGTAGCCGGGGATTCACGCTGATCGAGCTGTTGGTCGTCGTTGCGATTGTGGCGCTCCTCGTCGGCATGCTCGTACCGGCGTTGGCGGCCGCCCGGGAGAGCGCCCGCCAGTCCGTGTGTCTATCAAATCTCCGCAGCGTCATGCTCGCCGTGCAGCTCTATGTGCAGGAGAGCAACGACTGGCTACCCGCTGCGGAACCGCCACTGCGCGAGTTTCCGGACACGCGGCACTGGTTCATGAACACCGTTCTCATGCAGCCCCTGGCCATCGAGATTCCGCTCGATTGCAACGGACTTCCCGTCGGCCCGTCCGAGGCGGACTCGGTCTTGATCTGCCCCAGCCACCTTGACCCGGACCACTGGCGCGACGGCACGGAACTGGGTTATGCCCTCAGCTACGGCGCCAACGGCACGTGGGGACTCGGCGGACGGCCGGATCACCTGGACCATCGCCACTTGGGCGAGTTCACGAGGGCTTCAGATGTGCTGGCGTTCACAGACGCCTGGGGTGTGAAGGCCGCGCCCGGCGTGGTCCTGTACCATGGTTGTCCGAAGGACAACTTCGATTTCCGGCATCACGGGCGGGCCAGCGTGGCGTTCCTCGACGGGCACGTGGCACGGACTCACCAGGACGAGATCCCGTTTGGCATGGCGCACCGCTACGAAAGTTTCTGGAGCGCAAGACCGCCGACGGGCCAGAACTAGACGCCACAGCGCGTCAAAACCTCCCTGCTTGATACGCGGCCGGCTTCGCGCCCAGCGGGAGTCCGCCGCGCGGGGCACCTAGCTAACGGCCTGCCGCCTTGGGCTTTGCCCGCTCAGAATCCGGCGCAAGCATCTTCAGCTTACGAAACAGCGTGCTCACATTGACGCCCAGCTCCCGGGCGGCGGCGGCACGGTTGCCGTCGTGGCGCCGCAGCGCATCGGCGATGTGAATCGCCTCCAGCTCCCGCAGCGTCAGGCCGGTCTTCAAGCGCCGGGTGCCGGTGGCCGCCCGACCTTGCAGTACGGGCGGCAGATGTTGTGGCTCGATCAAGCCGCCGCGACACAGCACGAACGCGTGCTCGATGATGTTCTCCAGCTCGCGGACGTTGCCCGGGTAATCGTGGGCCATCAGGATCGTCAACGCCGCGTCCGAGACGCCGACGATATCCTTGTTCTGCACGCGATTGAAACGCGTGACGAAGCGTTCAATCAGCAGCGGAATGTCCTCGCGTCTCTCGCGCAGCGGCGGCAAGTGCAGCCGGACAACGTTGATGCGGTAGTAAAGATCGTCCCGGAACTTCGCGGCCCGCACCAACTCATCGAGGTCGCGGTGCGTCGCGGCCACGATCCGCACGTCCACCGGCACGGGCTCGACCGAGCCTAGCGGCTCATAAACGCGCTCCTGCAACACCCGCAGCAGCCGCGTCTGCATGGCGGGCGACACGTCGCCGATCTCGTCGAGAAACAGCGTGCCGCGATCCGCCACCGCCAGCCGACCCGGCTTGTCCCGCTTGGCGTCGGTGAAGGCCCCAGCCTTGTACCCGAACAGCTCGGATTCCAGCAGCGTGTCGGGCAGGGCCCCGCAGTTGAGGGCCACGAAGCGGCGTTTGGCGCGCGGCGACAGGTTGTGAATCGCCCGTGCGACCAGCTCCTTGCCCGTCCCACTCTCGCCTTCGATCAGCACGGTGGCGGCGCTGTCCGCCACCTGCGGCAGCAACTCGAAGAGCCGCTGCATCGCGGCACTGCGCCCCACGAGGTCGGCGAACGTGTAGCGTCCCTCCAGCTCCTTGCGCAGCTCCTCGACCTGGCTCAGGTCCCGGAACGTCTCTACGCCGCCGATCACGCGCCCGCGCTCGTCCTTGAGCAGGGCGGCGGAGACGCTGATCGGGATGCGCTCGCCATCCGCCCGGAGGATGTAGACGGCCTTGCTCACGACCGGCCGGCCGGTACGGTGCGCCCCCTTCAGGGCGCATTCGGTCTCGCAGATGCTCGCCCGGAACACGTCGCAGCAGTGCCGGCCGAGCGCCTCCGCACGCGTCACGCCGGTGATCCGCTCGGCGGCGGCATTGAACGACGTGATCCGCCAGTCCAAGTCGACCGTGAACACCCCGTCGGCCACGGAGTCGAGGATAACCTGATACGTGTTCGCTCCGGCCGGCTGGTTCATCATCTGCCCCGAGCAGGGCCTGCGTCGCCCCGGGCGGGCGAAGTCCTGTCCTTCACCCGTGCACGCGGATTGAGGCCGCGGCATTCGCCCTTGCAGCCGTCAACAGGACCCGCCACGCGAGTGGCGGGATGCCGGGCCCCGCACGCGCGTGCGGGGTTCTGTCAGGCGCTGTCAGATTCTACGCGAACGTGACGGCCCGGACGACACGCGCGGCCGGTTGCGGGCGCGAACCATGCCCCGTGTGCCCGCGCCGCGGCGGCCTCGGCGCAGACAGAGGCCGTCGCCTGCGGGCTAGCGTTCGGCCGGCGAGTGGCCCGTCAACCCCGACAGCACCGCCAGCACGTCATCGACCACGCCGCTCATCCGCCGCAGGCCGCCGGGGGTCCGGGCGGCAACGTGCGGCGTCAACAGGCAGCGGTCGCAGGCGAAAAGCGGGTGGTCCGGCGGCAAGGGCTCGGGGTCGGTGACGTCCAGCGCGGCGCCGGCGAGCCGCCCGTCCTGGAGGGCGGCGGTGAGGGCCATTGTATCGACGACGGCGCCGCGGGCGGTGTTGATGAGCCGGGCCGCGGGGCGCATCCGCGCCAGCACGTCGCTGTTGACCAGGCCGCGCGTCAGATCGGTCAGCGGCACATGGAGCGACACCACGTCGCTCCGGGCCCAAAGCGTGGGCTTGTCCACCGACTCCGCAGGGAAGTCGAACGGACCCACGGGCACGATGTCGTTGTACAGCACCCGTGCCCCGAATCCCGCCGCACAGATTCGCCCCACCCGTGACCCGATCCGCCCCATGCCCACGATGCCGACCGTCAACTCACACAACTCGGGCCCGTGAGGTTGGGCCCGTGCGGCCCAGAACTCGCCGCGTTGGTAGGCCGCCGCCAGTCGCGGAACGGGGCGCAGCAGAAGCAGGATCAACGCGAGGGTGAGGTCGGCGACGGCTGCGGTGGCAGCCCCGGGCGTGTTCACCAGGTGGATGCCGAGGGCTTCGGCGGCCGCGGTATCCACGAGGTCGGTTCCCACGCCGGCCACGCCGACGACGCGCAGGCGCCGACCCGCGGCGAGCAGTTCTCGATTCACTCGGGTGTGCGTGCGGACAATCAGCGCGTCGCAGTCCGCGATCAGGCGGACCAGCGTGGCCTCATCCGCCGATGGCGCCCGGACGACTTGCGCCGCCGCCGCCAGACGCTGCTCGGCGTCGGGTTCCAGCCGGCCGACTAACAGGATACGATGCATAACGACCCCGCGTTGCCAATCTCGCGTGCCCGAGCGACCCCGCTCGGCCGCCGCGTGGCGGACGGGAGTCCCGGAACAACCAGGAAACGTACGGGGCACCGGTTCTCAGATCGCGATACTCCGGCTGGGGAGCCGGTGCCCGGCCAAAGCGCCTCCTAAATGCGTATTCACGGTCGTGCGACATGGGAGGGCGATCCCGGCACGCCGGGACTACCGAGCAGCGGCTCGCCAGGAGGCGCGCCCTCCCGGTCGGCGTCCCATGATCCTGAATGCCTATCTAGGAGTCGCCGCCGGCCTTCTCCGGGGCCACCGGCTGATCCGAAGGCCGTGCGGTCGGCTCCGCAGGCACCGGCGTCGGCCGGCCGGGCGTCCGCTCGGGGAGGCCCTTGCGCGCGGCCGTTGTGTACCGCAGGATCGGCACTTCGATCGTCTGATACTGCGGCTCGACCTTCTCCACGTGAATGACCAGCTTGCCGCCGGTCTCGGGGATTTCTTCCAGCGGCGGCAGGGTCACGCGAATCTGCCGGTAGCTCACTTGCCCGGCGGTCTGCGGCTCGGCCGGCAGAAGCTCGAACTTTACCGATTCCGGGATCGCCTCGATCTTCGAAATCTCCACCGGCTCCTCCGTCCGGGATTGCAGGCGGATGACCTGCTGGGCCGGCCGGTCGCGGCCGGCGGCGACGTACAGTCGCGGCGGCGACGCGAACAATAGGGGCTGGGCATTGGCCGACACCTGAATGAGAACCTCGGGCGAAATCTCCAGCCCCGTGTCCAGGTGGACGACCGTGCGGCTGAATCCGACGGGCAACGGCGGGCGGGTGGTGACGGTGAGGTCATAGGCCTTGCCGGGCTCGACCTCGGCGAGCTTCACGTCAAAGACGCCGAAGTCCTGATCGGGCTTCAGCTTCAGGTGCATGGGTTTCTCGTAGCGGTTCTCCAAACGCAGTGTCTGCGAGGCCGGTTTGTCGGTCCCGATCATCTGGAGATTCACGTTACTCGTCGGGCTGGCCAGATACAACGGCCGGACGTTCCCGCGGATCGGGACCGTGACCGAAGCATGGGCGGGGTCGTTGGTGGTCACGGTGACGGTCTTGTTAGCCCCGCCGAGGTACTTCTGCGTGTCGTAGGTGGCCGAGAAGGAGCTCGATTCGCCCGGCGCCAGCGGGCTCTTCGGCCGCGTGGCCAGCGTGCAGCCGCACCCGCTCCGGACGTCCACCGTCAGGGGAGCGCTCCCGACGTTCTTCACCGTGAACTCGCCCCGCGCGGGCTGCCCCTGCCAGACCTCGCCGAAGTTGAACTCCGTCGGCGTCAACTCGAGCTTCGGGCCCTCGCCGGAGACGACGACCGGTGCCGACGCGGGCGGTTCCGTCTGCCCCCACGCCCATCCCATCCCCCCAAGCATTCCCGCCACAATCACCAATGCCGCCACTGAACGATGCCTCATAATACGTATCCTCCGCGGCAAGCGGCCCGCCAGGCCGATCTCGCCCATTGTGAACATGATAACAAGTCCATCATGTCCCGTCCTTCAATTCCGCGTCCGCGGTCGTGGGAGCGGTCTCGGTCACGCGGCGGCGCAACTGCCCGCAGGCGGCGGCAATGTCCGGGCCGCGGGACGTTCGCAAGTGCGCGTTCACCCCGCCGCGCCGCAGCAGCGCCTGGAACTCGTACGCCGCCGGCCCGCTCGGCCGCCGAAACGGCAATCCCGGCACCGGATTGTACCGCAGCAGATTGACATTGCACCGCAGGCGGCGGGCAAGTCGCACCAGCTCCGTCGCGTGCCGTTCGAGCATGTTGACCCCATCCAGCAACGCGTACTCCAGCGTGACCTCACGTCCGGTTTTCTCGAAATAGTACGCACACGCGGCCAGGAGTTCACTGATCGGGAACCGCGCCCCCGGTATGAGTTCGCGTCGCAAGTTGTCGTCCGGGGCGTGCAGCGACAGGGCGAGGTTGATCGGCAGGCCCTCGTCGGCGAGTCGGCGGATGCCCCGCGGCAGGCCGACGGTGCTGAGCGTGATCTTGCGGGCCCCAATGCCCAGGCCCCACGGGGCGTTAATGATCCGGATCGCCCCCAACACCGCGTCGTAGTTCGACAGGGGCTCCCCCATACCCATCAGGACGATGTTTGACAGACGCCCCGCGCCGGCGGCCGCGATGCGCTGCCGCGCGCGCAGCGCCTGTTCCACGATCTCGCCCGTGGTGAGTTGCCGCTCCAGACCGCCCAAGCCGCTGGCACAAAAGCGGCAGCCGATCGGGCAGCCGACCTGGGACGAGATGCACGCCGTCTGCCGCTCGGCCTCGGGAATCCAAACGGTCTCCACGGACCGGTCGTCCGGCCACGTCAACAGCAGCTTGCACGTGCCGTCGGTCGAGACGGAGTCGGCGCTCAACCGGCTGCGGTACAAGTCGGCCTGGTCGTGCAGTCGGCCACGCAGGGCCTTGGGCAGGTTACTCAGCGCGTCGAAGGACTCGGCCCCCTTCGCGTAGATCCAGTCGGCGAGTTGGGACGCCCGATATTTCGGCTGCCCGAGTGACTCGACCCACGCCTCGAGCTCCGGCAACGTCAGGCCGAGCAAATGCATGCGGTCGGGGGCCGGGGCACCGGGCCCCGTGCCCGTTTGGGCCACAGGGAGATCCATCGGGGTTCCTCGTCGCCGCGTCGCGGCCGTCCGCGGGCGGCCCGCGCGTCCGGTAAGTCGGCCCGCCGAGGCGACGCGCATCGCAAACTCTGTAGTATAACGCGCCGCCGCACGCCGCACCCCCACGAAGTCGGCGCCGATTCGCCGCATTGCGCTTGCAACCCCATCCGCGCGGGCCTATGCTCGGATAGAAGAGCTTGGTCGGTGTGCATTCGCCGGGGACGGCACGCCGTACGCTGCGGACCGTGGTCTGGTGCTTGGCCGAGTGGCCGGCGGAACGTGGCGTCCCAGCGACGCACCCCCAGGGAGGTCCGCGATGAGTATCATTACGGGCAAGCGGCACGGAGAACCGGTGGAGGCGCGCGTGACGAAGGCCGATCTCGACTGGCCGAACCTGGATTTCGGCTACCACAAGACGGATTTCAACATCCGCTACACGTGGCGCGACGGGGCCTGGAGCGCGGGGGAGCTCACCGCGGACGAAACGATCCCGATGCACATCGCGGCCACGTGCCTGCACTATGGGCAGGAGTGTTTCGAAGGGCTCAAGGCGTTCGAGACGCGCCGCGGCGACGTCGTCGTGTTCCGCATCGACGAAAACGCCCAGCGGCTCGTGCGCTCGTGCCGCAAGATCCTGATGGAGCCCGTACCGGAAGAGCTGTTCGTGGAAGCGGTGGACCGCGTCATCAACGCCAATCGCCGCTTCGTCCCGCCCTATGGCACCGGGGCCAGCCTCTACATCCGCCCGCTCGTCATCGGGACCGGCCCGCAGGTCGGCGTGAAGCCCGCCACCGAGTTCATGTTCATCGTGCTGGTCACCCCCGTCGGCCCGTACTTCAAGACCGGCTTCAAACCCGTCGACCTGGTCGTCGAGGAAGACGTGGACCGGGCGGCACCGCACGGCGTCGGCGACGTGAAGGTCGGCGGCAACTACGCCGCCGGTATCCGCGCCACCATGGCCGCCAAGAAGCGCGGCTTCACCGAAGTCCTCTATCTCGACGCGAAGGAGAAGCGCTGGATCGACGAATCCGGACCGGCCAACTTCTTCGGCATCACGCCCGACGACCAGTACGTCACACCCGACAGCCCCTCGATCCTGCCGTCGATCACGAACAAGTCACTGATCACGCTGGCGGAGGAAATCGGGTTGCGGCCGCAGCGGCGGCCGGTGAACGTCGAGGAGATCTTCACCTTCAAGGAAGCGGGCTGCTGCGGCACCGCGGCCGTCATCACCCCCGTCGGCTCGATCACCTACCGCGACCGCAAGGTCGTATACGCCAAGGACGGCCGCGCCGGGCGGTACTCGACGGAGCTGTACCAACGGCTCCGCGCGATCCAGCTCGGCGACGCGCCGGACAAGTACGGCTGGCTGCACAAGGTGCCGGACCCCACGTGAGCAACGCCGCCGCCGACACCGCCTCAGCGACAAACAGCCCCAGCCCGCCCGTCCCGTAGCGCCGGACCGGAGCCTGCCCGCCGCGCCGGGCCGTCATCGCTCACTGGCGCTGCTCCGTTCCCACGTGCGTACGTGCCCACGTTCCCACGGCGGCGCGCGGAAGGGTTGGGCGAGGGTCGCGGCATGAGGGGCTGAGGGCGTGGGGAGCGTCGGCCGCCGGCCGGCATCGCGGGTCGGTGGATGGGATGTGTTCACGCGATTTTGGTGGGGAGCGTCGGCCGCTGGCCGGGATCGGGGGGCCGAGGGGCCGGGGGCGGCGGGGGTGGGGACTGGCCTGCGGGTGCTGGGCCCCGGCACCCGGCGGCATTTGCCTCAATCCCTCACTCCCTCAATCCCTCTTCCGCGTTCCCCGTTCCCCGTTCCCTGTTCCCCATTCCCACCTTCCCACGTTCCCACGTGTTCTTTCGGGACGCCGTAACGGCCGATTCGATAGGATGGAGTCAGACCGAGCCGCCGGGGTCGCCGTCACGTGCCGCAGTTCTGCCCGCGGGGGCGGGTGGCGTGTGGGGCCTCGGCGGAAGTCAGCGGTGGCACCGGCGTCCCGCCGGTGAAGCCCGGGCAAAACCGTCGGGAATGAGGTGGGATCGTGAATAGCAAGCGCGTCGACGTGGCGTTTGTCGTCGTCTTGTGCATCGTGTGCGCATCCGCCGGCCCGGCAATGGGCCAGGCGTGCGACTGGTTGCGGGGCGACGGCATCCCCGGCGTGGACAATCCCGTCTACGCAGCAACAACCTGGGATCCCGACGCCGCCGGACCGGAGCCGGAGTTGTTGGTTGTCGGCGGGTACTTCTCACTTGCCGGCGATGTAGTCGCAAACAGCATCGCGACCTGGGATGGGTCTCGTTGGAGTCCGTTGGGATCGGGGATAAACGGCGGTGTGCGTGCGCTGGCGGTCTACAACGGCGAGTTGATCGCGGGGGGCTCGTTCACCACTGCCGGCGGCGCAACGTGCAACCGCATCGCCCCGTGGGACGGGGCGAGTTGGCAGCCGCTGGGCACAGGCCTGACCGGTGGTTCTTCCCCGGACGTGGTGCGCGCCCTCGCAGCCCTTCCCAACGGCGACTTGGTCGCGGGCGGCGCATTCACCAAGGCCGGAGCAGTAGCGTGCAACCGAATTGCGCGCTGGGACGGCGAGGTCTGGTCCTCATTCGGAACCGGGATGAGCGCCCACGTTTTCGCGTTGGCCACGCTTCCTGGGGACGACGTGATCGCAGGCGGCGCCTTCCGTACGGCCGGTGGCCAGGTGTCCTACTTCTTCGCCCACTGGGGCTGCGAGGTCTGCCCCGGCGACCTGAACTGCGACGGCGTCGTCAGCTTTGACGACATCAACCCGTTCGTCCTGGCGCTCTCGAACTGGACCGAGTGGCGGTTCACCTACACCGGCTGTCCAGAACGCAACGCCGACATCAATGGCGACGGCCAGTACGGCGGCCTGAACGGCTTCGGCGACATCAACCCCTTCGTCGAGCTCCTGGCGGGCTCCGGCGGCTATCCGATTCCGTGTCCGTGAGACCCCGAGTACCACAGCCGTCCCCGCCTGTGATCCGCTCCCTCACGGTCGCGGCTCGGTAGGTGGCATGTCCGCGGCCTTGGGCGGACGGCTCGGTGCCGTACACCCAGCACGGCTGCGAAGACGCAGCCATGCCACCAGTGTTTCCCGAACCACGGCCAGTGCGGAGCCCGGCCTCTACGGCTCGTCCCGCTCCTCCGGCCTGTGGAAGATGTCGCCGAAGTGGCCGCCGAAGGCCTCGTCGCCCAGGCCGCCGCGCCGCTGCTTGCGTTCGCGGCGGCGGCTGTCCTCTTCGGGGTGCTCGCCGGGCTCGGTGGCCCACTCGGCCCGCTTCTTGGACAGGCCGATCTTCCGCTCGATGGTGTCGACGCGGAGAATCTTGACGTCCACTTCCTGGCCGATCTGGACCTCGTCCTGCGGGTTCTCGACCTTGTGGTCGGCGAGCTCGGAGACGTGCAGCAGGCCCTCCAGGTCGGGCTCCAGCTCGACGAACACGCCGAAGTTGGTGATCTTGGTGACTTTGCCGCGGACGACCATGCCGGGCTGGTAGCGCTCGGGGACGGCCCGCAGCCAGGGGTCTTCGGTCATCTGCTTCAGGCCCAGGCCGATCCGCATCTTCTCCTGGTCCACCGTCAGGACGACGCAGCGCACGCGGTCGCCCTTCTTGATGGCCTCGGAGGGGTGGCTGACCTTCTTGGTCCAGCTCATGTCGGACACGTGCAGCAGACCGTCGATGCCCTCTTCGATCTCGACGAACGCGCCGTAGTTGGTGAGGTTCCGGACCACGCCCTCGACCACGGTGCCCGGCGGGTACTTCTGGGCCACGGTCGTCCAGGGATTGACCTCGGTCTGTTTCATGCCGAGCGAGATTTCCTGCTTGTCCTTGTCCACATCGAGCACGACGACATCGACCATATCGCCGGGGTTGACCACCTCGGACGGGTGGTTGATGCGCCGGGTCCAGCTCATCTCGCTGATGTGGACCAGGCCCTCGACGCCGGGCTCCAGCTTCACGAAGGCGCCGTAGTTCATGATGTTGACGACTTCGCCGCGCACCCGCGTCCCGACCGGGTAGCGGTCGGCGACCCGCTCCCACGGGTTCTCTTCCTTCTGCTTGAGCCCCAGGGCGATCTTCTCGCGGTCGCGGTCGACCGCCAGCACCTTGACCTCGACCTCCTGGTCCACCTTCAGCATCTGGCTGGGGTGCTCGATGCGGTCCCAGGACATGTCGGTGATGTGCAGCAGGCCGTCGATGCCGCCCAGGTCCACGAACGCCCCGAAGTCCGCGATGTTCTTGACGATGCCCTTGCGAATCTGCCCGACCTCGATCTCTTCGAGCAGCCTGGCCTTCGCCCGCGCCCGCTCCTCCTCGACCAGCTTCCGCCGTGAAATGACGATATTGCGGCGTTCCGTGTCGATCTTGAGGACCTTGGACTCGATCTCCTGGCCGATGTACTCGCCAACGTCGGCCGGCCGGCGGATGTCCACCTGCGACGCGGGCAGGAACACGGGCACGCCGATGTCCACCAGCAGGCCGCCCTTGATCTTGCGCAGGACCCGGCCTTTGACGACGTCGCCCTCCTTGGTCGTCTCGACGATCCGCTTCCAGTTGAGGATGCGGTCGGCCCGGCGTTTGGACACGACGATCATGCCGGTCTCGTCGATGTCCTCGACGAGCACTTCGACATCATCGCCGACCTTCACCTGCGAAGCGTCGTCCCACTCGTCCAGCCCGACAATGCCCTCGCTCTTGAGTCCCACGTCGAGGACGGCCTCGTTGCCGCTGATGCCGACGATCTTGGCCTTCAGAATGGTGTCGAACTTCAGCCCCGCCCCGGACTTCTGCCCGACGGCCTGGTCGAGCAGGTCCTTGCTGGCCTCCTGGCCGAACGCGGCCCGGAATTCCGCCTGAATGTCCTCGTCCGTAACCTCAATGTCCTTGAAAACCGTCGGGTCGATCATCGAAGGGGCCCTTGCCCGCCGGTCCGCGGCACGCCTGACCATCAGACGGCCGGGGCGGGCGATCGTTCGTCGGGATGAGCAAGACGAAACAAGACCGTCTGTCTCGCGCCGGTCCGCCCGGCGCCGCTTGAGACAAGAGGTTCAGTATAGTCGCCCCTCGCCCCTGCCCGCAACACGTCAGCCAAGAATCAGCCGCAGGCCCGTCAGGGCCAGCATGGCTTGAAAACCATAGCGCAGCCAGCGCACCGGCAGCCGGTGCGTCAGGTCCGCCCCGCACCAGCCCCCCACGAGGGCCCCCGGCGCCAGCCACAGCGCCAGCCACCACCCCTTCCACGGGCTGACGGGGTTGGGCAGCCGCGTCACCGCATAGCTGAGCAGCGCCGCCGTTACCAGCGCGATGCCCACGACCATGACGGTCGAGTTGGCAATGGCGTTGCGGATGCGAATGCCCAGGAGCTGCCGCTGCGCCGGCACGGCCCAGATGCCCCCGCCCACGCCCAGCAGGCCCCCGACGAAGCCCGCCGGAAACCCCACGACCAAGCCATAGACCGCGCGGCGCGTCGGCATGGGGCTCGACGTGCGGAAGTACGTCTCCCCCCGGGCCGCGCACCAGTTCTGAAAGATTTCGGCGGCGACGATCAGCTCGAGAAAGACGCCAAAAACGCGGCGCAGCAGGGCGGTGCGCTCGCCGACCAATTGCGACGCCAGCATCACCCCCGCCACCACACCGACGACCGTCAGCGGCAGGAGGCCCGGCAACGCACGATACACGACCGCGCCGGCGCGGGCGTGCCGTACCGCCGCCGGCAGCGACAGGACGATGGACGTGCTGATCGCGGCCAGCTTGTATACGTGGAACGAATCCTGGCCGTAGGCGTCCCCGAGAAATATGACCATCGCCGGGATCATGATGATCCCGCCCCCAATGCCGAACAGGCCCCCCAGCACGCCCGCTAGCGCGCCAACCCCTAGGAGCTCCAACTCCTGAAATAGACTGAACGCGATGAGGTCCAACGGTGCGTCTCGCGCGGACCGGACGCCGCGGCGGGGGCCACAAGCGGGAACTTGCCACTGGGGCTCCGGCGGCGGGCGGCCGGGCTGTCCGGCCGCGCCGTGGGCACTATACTGCCTGCCGGCCGTGTTGAGGTCTGGTGCTTGAACCGATTCTCGCGTCAACGTGTTGGGGCGGCCGTCGCCCTCGCCGTCCTGCTCGCCGCCGGGACGGGTGTGGCCTGGTGGCAGGCGACCCGTTTGCCGAAGCGGTTTGCGCCGGTGGTTGAAGGGCGCCTGTACCGCAGCGGGGAGGTGAATCCCGCGCACCTTGCGCGACTGCGAGCGGACTACGGTGTCCGCCGGGTCATCTGCCTCCTGAATCCCAGCGCTCCGGTGACCCAAGTCGAGCGTGACGCCGCCCGCCGACTCGGCTTGGAGTGGCACAACGTCCCGCTGCCCGGCAACGGCGCCAGCACGCCCGCCGACCGCGAGCGGCTGCTCGCCCTGCTGACTGAGCCCAACGCGCCGCCGACGTTGGTCCATTGCGCCGCCGGCGTCAACCGCACCGGTCTGGCCGTCGGCCTGTACCGGCTCCGCGCGCAGGGGTGGCCGCTGCCCGATGTCATGGACGAGCTGCGCTCATTCGGCTTTGAAGACGAACCACAACACGAGAACCTCCGGCAGGCGTTGGCGGAGGCGGCGCAGGCGGCGCCGTCGGGCGGGCGGTGAGCCCGATCACCCTGCTGCTGGTCGCGCTGGGTCTGGCGATGGACGCCTTCGCGGCGGCGATTGCGGCCAGCATCGTCCTGCGGACCGTCTCGGGCCGACAGGTCTTCCGGCTGGCGTTTCACCTCGGCTTGTTTCAGGCCCTCATGCCCGTCATCGGCTGGACGGTGGGGAAGTGCGTGGGGACGGTGATCGCCGCGTGGGACCATTGGCTGGCCTTCGCGCTTCTCACAGCCGTCGGCGGAAAGGCAGTTTACGACGCGTTGTCCCACACCGACCCACGCGCCCCACGCAACGACCCGACGCGCGGTTTCACCCTGGTTGCCCTGTCCATCGCCACGAGTCTCGATGCGTTGGCGGTTGGCGCCAGTCTCGCCTTTCTCGGCGTGGACATTTGGATTCCCAGCGCGGTCATCGGCCTCGTGGCCTGCGCCCTGAGCGCGCTCGGAATGCTCGCGGGCAGCCGCCTGGGCGCCCGTTTTGGTCAACGCGTCGAGATCGCCGGCGGCCTGGTCCTCATCGGCACCGGCGTCAAGATTGTGGTCGAGCACACCTTGGCCACGGTCCCGTGACTGCGCCTCGCTTGGGGGTCTCATCCGGCTGTACCGCGGAGCGCGGCGATTTCGACAACAGGCAACAGGCCCCACCACGCAAGTGGTGGGCCGTTCGCCCCCGCGCCGGCGCGCGGAACACCGCAGAGCCTGCCGGGCACCGCCGGGCAGTCGCCGTTGCCGGTCGCGGTTATCGGACTACTTACAAATCCCGACACTTTCCACCTTGTTTGTGGCTCTGGTGACGCACTACTTGGGCATGGAGGGCGAATAGCCTCCGTGTCGAGGGTCGGTTGCACGCCTTTGGGATGTGAGGAGGAACCGCGATGCGCCGTTGTGGTCTGTCAGCCTTCCTGATTCTGTCGCCCACCATCACCCTCGGGCAGGTCGTTCCCGTCGAGCCCCACTTGTGCGGCCGGGCCAAGGCCGCCATCGCCGCGGCGATGTTGAAACAGCCCGGCGGCGGTTTGGCCGCGCCGGAGATGGCCGGTGCGGAGGACACCGACGTCCTGCACTACCATCTGGACATTGAGCTGGACCCCGCCTGGCGGTGGATCGGGGGCTCCAACACGATGACGGTGCGGAGCCTGGTGAGCGATCTGACTTCGTTCGAGTTCCGGCTATACAACGGGTACACGATCAGCGCGGTGACGGTGGGCGGTAACCCGGCGACGTGGCAGCGGCTAGACTACGCGACGGTCGCGGTCACGCTCGACCGACCCTACGGGGTCGGCGAGGAATTCGTCCTGCGTGTGGACTACCACACGCCGCCCGGCGCCCCCGTCAGCGGGGGACTGGTTTTCGGCGACCACGGCGGACATCCGCTGATCTGGTCGCACAGCCAGCCGTGGTTCGCGTTCACCTGGTGGCCGGGCAAGGACTACTTGCCGGACAAGACGACGGCGGACTTGTGGTTCACGGTGCCGGACACGATGAGGGTGGCTTCGAACGGCGTGCTGCTGGGAGTGGACGAAGTGGCGTTGGGCCAGCTACGGTACCGTTGGAAGACGATGTACCCGACGGCCGACTATCTATATTGCATCGGGGCGACAAACTACGACTTGGTGGAGACGACCTGGGAGTACGGCGGTCGGCAGATGCCGATTCAGCTCTTCGTCTACCCGGAGAGCAACGTCCCCGTCAATGTCAACACCTGGCTGGCCAACACGCTGTTCCTGTCTGTGCATAGTGATCTGTACGGAATGTACCCCTTTGTCGATGAGAAATACGGGATGTGTCAGACGGGTTTTGGCGGCGGCATGGAACACCAGACCATGACCAGCCAAGGTGGTTTCTGGGAGTACATCACCATTCATGAGGCGGCCCACCAATGGTGGGGCGACAGTGTGGGGTGTGCCACCTGGCATGACATCTGGCTAAGTGAGGGATTTGCCACCTACGCGGAGGCGCTCTTCTACGAACACGTTCCCGGCGGTCAGGGCGAGACCTGGCTGCACCTATGGATGAGCTTCCGGCGGCCGCAGAACGTCGATGGGACCGTATACTGCTACGACATCTCGGATCCCAACCGGGTCTTTGATAGCAACCTCAGCTATACCAAGGCCGCGTGGGTCCTGCACATGTTGCGTCATGTTGTCGGGACGGAGACCTACTTCAATATCCTCGCGGCTTACCGCGCCGAGTTCGAAGGTCGCGCGGCACTCACGGACGACTTCCAGCGTATCTGCGAAGCGGTGTCGGGCCGCGACTTGGACTGGTTCTTCGCGGAGTGGATCTACCAGCGCGGCATGCCGAGATACCGCGTCGCGTGGCAAGAACACCTCGTCGATGGCAAGCCTTATGTCGAGCTGTATGTACGCCAGACCCACACGGTCTTCTGGCCCACGTACACCATGCCGATTGACATCGAGGTGACGACGCCGGGCGGAACGAATACGCACCTCATTTGGAGCGATGCGCGCAGCGAACACCACCTGTTTCCGATTGACCAGCCGGGCGTCTCCAGCCTGGTGCTCGACCCCAAACCCTGGATTCTGCGGGACGAGACCACTACGCAGTCGTTCCCCGATGGGCCGCCCAAGATCGTCACGCTGGCACCGGCCCCGGAGCAGACCGTGCCCGCGGCCACCGTGCCCGCCGTCGAGGTCGTCTTTCACAAGGACGTGGTGGTGGACGCCGGCCACTTTGCCCTAGTCGGCCAGCGCGGCGGCCCGGTCGCGCTGACCCTGGCATATGACCCCAACCGCTACGCCGCGACGTTGACGCCGCAACAACCGCTGAAGTCCGACACCTACACCTTGACTGTGGCCGACGCGATCGTCGACGTGGCCGCGGGCCTGAAGCTGGACGGCGAACTGACGAGGCCCTGGGGGTTGGACCCGCTGCCCAGCGGCGATGGTGCGGCCGGCGGGGCCGCGGTGTCACGCTTTGTTGTGACCCAGACCGGCGACGTCAACTGCGATGGGCTGGTGGACCGCGACGACGTGAACCCGTTCGTCCTCGCTCTGGCCAACCCGCCCGAATACGAGGCCTCGTACGCCGGCTGCCCGATCGTCAATGCCGACATCAACGGCGATGGCCGGGTGGACTTCGGCGACATCAATCCGTTCGTCGTGTTGTTGGGCGGTCGCTGAATCGCGGGAGGAAGCCACGGGCGGCGGGAGCCGGCGCACCGCCGCGTCGTCAGCGAGCTTCGGGGCGCGGCCACCGCCGGGTGAGCAGTCGATACGCCACGGCCAGGACGAAGATCAATAGGCACAACTGGGCCGCGCGCCATGCCGCCCGGTCGGCGACACCCAAGACCCCGCTGCGGGCCGTGCTCAACAGGCTTGCGACCCGGACCTCGAGACGCCGGATCGCGTCGGGGAGTTCTTGCGCGCCCGCGAAATCGCGCACCTCGCGGGTCAACTGCTGGAGTTGGACGGCCGCCTGGTCCAGGGCCTCGGCCGTCCGCTTCCAGTCGTTGATATCGAACCCCTGCCTTTCGGCGGCGGAGGACTCCGCGGCGGTCGGCTCCGTACCCGCCTCAAGCTTGGCCTGCGGTCCGCGTAGCACCTGGACCGTTTCGCCGAACGACTGGAACATCCCGGCCCAGGCCTCGCCGGCTTGGCCGACTTGGACGGCGAGCTGTTCCACGGGGCCGGCGGTGCGCTCCACCCGCTCCAACGCCGCATCCAACCGCTCGACGACCGCGCGGGCCTCGCCGAGGGTTTGCTGCACGTTCGCCTGGCGCGCGTCCAGTTCTTCGAAAGCCAGGGTCAGCTCACGGCGGACGTCCTGCGGCAGCGACTCCGCCACGGTGGCGAGTCGGGCCGAGCTGCGGGACAGCTCGCCGAAGCTCGCCAGCGCCGCCTGCGCGGACTCATATTCCTCCACCTCCATGAGTAACAACTCGGTCTGAAGGCGAGCGTTTTCGGGGAGGTCGTTCACGACGTCGGTCATGCGGGCCGCGACGGCGGTGAACCCCTTGATGGCCCACGCCCCGCGATCGATGCCCTCAAACGCGCGGAACGGAGCAATCGGCGCGGTGAGGACCGACCTGAGCACGTCCGGCCGCTTGTCCGGCTGCTCGACGGCGGTGCGGACCGGCAAGCCGCCGAAATCCCCGCGCAAAGGGAACTGGCGGGCCAGCTCATCGACGGCCGCGCGCGCGTCGCTCAGGGTCTGGGGGCGCAGCACGAGGGCCGCGATGCCCACGATGCGCTCCACGCACTGCGCGGCAGCCTCGCGGGCGATGGGCTGGTGGTCGCCGAATAGGTCGTGCCCGTCGCCGTCGTAGAAGAAATCGCGCTGCCGCGCGCAAAGGACCCACGCGTCCAGGAGCCCGTGCAGCGCGTCGTCCTGGCCCAGGGCGTCGCGCAACATGGGGATCACGCGAGTCTGCCACAACAGCGTGAGCCGACGGGTCCGCCGATCGGGATTGGCCGCGACCAGCCGCTCGGTCGCGTGGCGAACGGTGGCCTCGAAGGTGTCCTCGAATTGCCTGAGAAGGTCCGCGATGTCTTCCTTCGACAGCCCCGCGCTTTCGACCGGTCCCACGCGAGACCGCGCGACACCGCCGGGCGCCGTGCAACCCCCCGTACCCACGACCACCCCCGCGACCGCCACAGTGACATAGAGAATGGTGCGGATACGCATGGTCCAAACCTCCGCGCGGCCGGCGCCGGCGCCGGTTGGCCCTATTGGTCGGTGTGGGCGGCGCGCCGCGTCGCGAAACACTCCTTGACCCATCGAGTCAGGTGGTCATCATATCCCGAGCCGCCGTGCCGCGGCGCGAGAGGTTGACCCATGCTTTCCCGGCTCCGTATCGTGCTCGTCTCGCCGAGCGGGCCGGCGAATGTGGGGGCCACGGCCCGCGCCCTGGCCAACCTCGGGCTGTCCGAGCTCGTCATCGTGGCGCCGCGGTGCAACATACGCGACCCGGCGGCCCAGGACTACGCGGCCGGCGGCCGGGCCGTGCTCGACGGGGTCCGCGTCGTCCCCGACATCCCAACGGCCTTGGCCGGCTGTGTCCGTTCCTACGCCACCTCGTCAAAACTAGGGCTGTATCGTCGGCAGGCCGCGATCACGCCCCGGCAGGCCGCCGCCGAGGCCCTGGCAGTGGCCGCCGCCGGCCCCGTGGCTTTCGTCTTCGGCCGCGAGGACTACGGACTGAAGACGGCCGAGCTGTTGCACTTCGACCGGCTGGTGACCATACCGGCGGATGAGGGGTACCCGGTGTTGAACCTGGCGGCGGCGGTCACGGTCGTGGCCTACGAGCTCCGCTGTGGCTGGCTGGAACGGGAAGGTCGGCCGGCGTTGCCCATGGCGATCGACTCCGGGCCGGCGCCGGACGAGAAGCGGCGGGTCATGTTCGAGCGGCTGTTCGATGCCCTCGGCGCCGTGGGGTTCTTCTTCGGGCAGAACCCGGACCACCTCAAGTACGCGCTGCGGCACCTGTTCGGGCGCCTGGACCTGAGCGTCAACGAGGTGGACATCCTGATCGGCCTGGCCCGGCAGATTCGCTGGTACGTGGACCACCACCCGCAGCGAATCGACCCGCCGAGCGCGCGGTGAACGAGCGGCGTTGGCGGGTCGCGTCCGGCCGTCGGCGTGGTAGGATTCCCGGCGGGTGAGCCGAGGACTTGGCGTGGAGGTGCGCCGTGAGCACGCGGAGGTCGGCAGTGTGCGTGGCCGTCGCAGCCCTCTGCGGGTTGCTGGCGCCGGCGTCGTGGGGGCAGACGCCGACCCCGCTGGATGAGCTGAAGACCTGGCACGACAAGCTGGCGCGTCCCAACGTCGTCGCGTCGGCCGAGGACGGGCGTCAGGCCCGGGCGAAGCTCGCCGAGTGGAACCTGCCGGTGCCGGAGCTCACCCCGGAGCAGCGCGGCCAATGGCTGCGTCTGGTGCTGCACGCGGCGCTGGCGGTCGGTGACGCGGCCAAGGCGGCCGAAGTCCTGCCGGAGCTGGAACAGCGTTTCCCCGACGCCCGCGACACGCTGCGGGCCGCGTGGCTGGTTGCCGGCGCCACCGGCGACGCCGAGAAAGCCCAGCGCACCCTGGCCCGGCTCAAGCAAGCCGAGTTGGCCGGCGAGGCCGCCCTCGCCCGGCGGACGCAGCGGCTGGCGCTGATCGGCCAGGCGGCGCCGGACGTGCGGGTCGCCACGGAGGGCGGGGCGTCGGTGGCCCTGCGGGCACGCGACGGGGCGGTGCTGGTCCTCGACTTCTGGTCGCTGCGCGACCAACCGACCGCGCGGCAGGTGAAAGCGCTGCGCGATCTGCGCGCGCAATACGCCCGCCGGCCGAATGTGGAGTTCCTCGGCGTCAACAGCGATCCCCCATCCGATGCGGCGGCCGCGCGCGACTTCGCGCGCGATAGCGGTTACGACTGGCCGCAGCATTACGAGCAGACCGCGGGCGAAGCGCCCCTGAGTAACGAAGCGTTCCGCGTCGCGTCCCGGCCCTGGCACGTCCTGATCGACGGCGAGGGGAACATCCGCGCGGTGGGGGCGGCGGGGGACCCTGAGTTCGAGTACGCCGTCCGGGCGGCCGTCGCCGAGGCCCACGGTGAATACGCCGTGATTCGACCCCGGACCGTCGCCGGTCGCGTGGCGGAGGCCCCGCCCGCCGTCCGGCCGACGGGGGACGCACACGCGGAGGCCGGTCAGCCGACGGAGGCCTACGTTCCCAAGAGCGACCTGCCGCACAACGAGGAGGCCAAACGCCTGCTCGACCAGGCCCGTGTGTATCTGAAGACCGGCCGCAAGACCGACGCGAAGAAGTTGCTCCAGGAGATTGTCGATAAGTACCCGGGAACCTACGAGGCCCGCGAGGCCGAGGAGCGGTTGCAGGCGTTATAGCCGCGAACCACGGGCGGCAGACGATGACGGGCGTCACCCCCAGTTTCGACGAGTTCAGCCGGCTGGCCGAGCGGTACGGCCATGTGCCGCTGGTGGCCACGCTCATCTTCGACGATCTCACGCCGTTGTCCGCCTTCGCCCGGCTCCAGGCCGATTCGCAGCGCGCGTTCTTGTTGGAAAGCGTGGTCGGCGGGGAAAGCGTGGCACGCTACTCGTTTGTCGGCGCCGACCCGGCCCACACCTTCGAGGTTACCCGCGACCACCTCCGTATCCACGAGCATCGTACGGCCCACGTCGACGAGCAGCCGACGACCGATCCGCTGGCCGATCTCGACCACCTTTTGCGGCGGCACCAATCACCCACGTTGCCGGGGCTGCCGCACTTTCTGGGCGGCGCCGTCGGCTACGTCGCCTACGACACCGTTCGCTACTACGAGCCCCTGCCTGCCGCGCCGCTGGACGACCGCGGCCTGCCCGACCTGCTGTTCGACCTGTATGAATCGCTCGTCATTTTCGATCATGTGGGCAAGCTGGTGCGGGTCGTGGCCCACGCGGAGGTGCCGCCGGCGGCCGGCGCCGGCGAGTTGCGGCACACCTACCGGGCGGCGGTCGAGCGGATCGAGTGGCTGATCGAGCGGTTGGGCTGGGCGTTTGCGCTGGAGCCGGCGCGGGTGGCGTTGCCCGAGCCGCCTACCCAGAACCACACCAGCAACCTTACGCCCACGGATTTCGACCGCATCGTGTCCCGCTGCCAGGCGGCGATTGCCGCCGGCCAGGTGACCCAGGTCGTGCCGTCGCAGCGGCTGCTGGTGGAGACGGCGGCCGAGCCGCTGAACATCTATCGTGCCCTGCGCGTGATCGACCCCTCGCCGTTCATGTTCTACCTGAAGGGGCCGCGCCTCACCGTGCTCGGCGCCAGCCCGGAGATGATGTGCCGCGTCGAGGACGGGGTGGTGACGACGCGCCCGCTGGCCGGCACGCGCCGCCGCGGGGCCACGCCCGAGGAGGACGAGCGACTGCGGGCGGAATTGCTGGCCGACCCGCGCGAGCGGGCCGGCCACGAAACCCGCGTGGACCTCAGCCGCCGCGACCTCGAGCGCGTCTCCCGGCACGGCACGGTGCAGGTCCGCCGGCCCATGACGGCGGAGGTCTACAGCCGCGCGATCCACCTCTCCAGTACGTTGAGCGGCGTGCTGCGAGAAGGGCTGACGGCCCTGGACGCGCTGCGGGCGGTCCTGCCGGTCGGCGCCGTGTGCGGCGCTCCCAAGCTCCCGGCGATGGAACTCGTGGACGCGTGCGAACCGACGCGACGCGGTCCGTTCGGCGGCGCGGTCGGTTACGTGGACTTCGCCGGTCACCTGGATTCGTGCATCGCCGTGCGCACGCTCGTGGTTCAGCCGGCGGGCAATGAGCGGCACAACGCGTGGGTGCAGGCCGGAACGCCCGTCTTTGCCGACACCGCGCCGCAGGAGGCGTACCAGCGGTCCCTCACGCGCGCGAGCAGCCTGCTCAGCGCGATCCACGTGGCCGAAGAGCGGTTCGTCATATGACGACCGGTCGACGGATGGCGAGGCGGGCCCCTACTTCAGCTCCACGTTCCAGTAGGCGAAGTTCAGGAATTGCTTCCAGCTGGCGTACTTGGAGTCAGAGAGCTTGATCGTCAGCACCGGGGAGCGCCGCGGCCGGGCGGGCGGCGCGATGAGCTTCATGTGGGCCTGTTCGGGCGTCCGGCCGCCCTTTCTCACGTTGCAGCGGACGCACGCGCAGACGATGTTCTCCCACGAGTTCGTCCCGCCCTGCGAACGCGGCACCACATGGTCCAGGCTAAGCTCGCTCGTGGGGTAACGCTTACCGCAATACTGGCAGCGGTTCTGGTCGCGCGCGAACAGGTTCCGCCGGTTCAGCTTCACCGCCGTCCGCGGCAGGTGCTCGTACCCTAGCAACCGAACGATCTTCGGCACCGCGATCTGAAACCGCACGGTGCGAATCCAGTCGTGCCGCTCCGGCTCGAACCGCTGTTTCGCCGCGCTGACCTCCACCCAGTCATCGAAGTCGTACGAGAGGTACTGGCCGTCGTCCACCGCGACGACTTCCACCAGCTCGCGGTAGAGCAGCGTCATCGCCCGGCGCGCACTGACTACCCGCACCGCCATGTACAGGCGGTTGAGCAGCAGGACGCTCGCCGACAGCGGGGACTCCACGGCAACCATCGTACCTCCGGACGCACCGCGACTTGCTAACCAGGCCGCTCACGGTGCCCGTCTCCATTTTAAGCGTGTGTGACCCGGCGTCGCAAGGTGCGCCGCCGCCGCGCGTCGCACGGGCCCGTTATTGGCCCGGTTTGCACGACACCTCCGATGCATCCCCACCGAGGGGGCCCACGCCGGTTGCGCGCAGGAAGGCGCCGGCCGAAAGGTCCACGCGCCCCCGTTTGGCGCCGCGGGGCCGGCGGCGGAGAATGCCGACCGGCCCCACGAGGTGACGCCATGAATATCGACGAGTTCTTCACCGCGGCCGCGGCCCAGCAGGTCGAGCTCGTGGACCTACGCTACACGCTGTTTCCCGGCGTCCGCCGGCACCGCACCGTGGTCCTGGGTGAGTTGAAGCAGGACGGCGGCCCGGGCCGCGCCGCGGACGCGAGCACCTTGCTGCGGGACGGCCGGCGACTGCTGTCCCCGGTCCCCGACACCGCTTTCCTCGATCCCTTCTGCCAACACCCCACGTTCGCGGTGACTTGTGATGTGAACGACACGCTCACCGGCCGGCCCGATCCCGACGACCTGCGGGCGGTCACTCGTCGGGCGCAATCGCACCTGCAATCGACCGGCGTGGCGGATCGCGCGGACTTTGCACCCCGGGTCGAGTTCTTTGTCTTCGACCAGGCGCTGTATGACCAGTCCATCAACACCGCCCGCTATTTCGTGGACTCGCGCGAAGGCGCCTGGCGGCGCGGCCGCGACGACCCCGACAACCTCGGCCTGCAACCGCGGCCGGGCGCCGCCGCCGGCCTCCTGCCCCCTGCCGACAGTCTGCACAACCTGCGCGGCGAGATGCTGGCGGCGCTGACCGCGTGCGGCGTGCGGGTCGGGGGCCACGAGCGTGCGCCGGCCGGCGGCGGCCAAACCGCGATTGAGCTGCGGCCAGCGCCGCTCCTGACGGCGGCCGACGCCCTGACGACCACGAAGTACATCGTCCGCAGTGTGGCCGCCCGCCACGGCAAGGTGGTCACCTTCATGCCGAAGCCGCTGTTCGGCGATGACGGGAGCGGGATGTCCACGCGCCTCGCCTTGTGGCGCGACGACCGGCCACTGTTTCCGGGGCGCTCGCCTACCGGGCTGTCCGATGTCGGACGCTGGGCGATGGGGGGGCTGCTGAGCCACATGCCGAGCCTCCTCGCGTTCGTCGGCCCCACGACCAACAGCTACAAGCGGCTGGTTCCCGACTTTGGCGCCCCGACACGCTGCGCATGGTCTCACGATGACATGACCGCGGCCGTCCGCGCCCCGTTGATCGACCCGAACTGCGCCGCGGACTGGCTCGATGTCCGCACGCCGGACCCAAGCTGCGATGCCTACTTGGCGTACAGCGCGATCCTGATGGCTGCGCTGGACGGCATCGCGCACCATCGGGATCCGGGGGCCGCGATCGACGTGCCCACCCAAGCCTCGACGCCCGTCTCCAGGCCGATCCTGCCCGGCTCGCTCGACGAGGCCCTGAAAGCGCTCGAGACGGACCACGCCTACCTGCTCGCGGGCGGCGTGTTCACAACCGACCTCATCCAGAGGTGGGTTACTCACAAGTGGGAAAACGAGGTTCGCCCCGTGCAACGCCGGCCGCACCCTTATGAGTTCTGCCTCTACTTCGACGTGTAAACGGACGCCGGCGCGCGGTGTGATCGTCGTCTCACGAGGGAGCGGAGCAATCCAGTGTCGCCCCGAGGGCCGCGTTCAACTGCTCCAGCCGGCCGACCGTCTCGTGGTCGCCCGCGTCGCGGGCCTGGCAGTACGCCTCCTGCGCGGCCCGCCGCAGCTCCGCGTCCGGCACCGCGCAGAAAGCGGCCCACGCCTGCTCGTCCGACACCAATAGCGGGGCGAGAGCGATCAGCACCTTGAGCGCCTCGCGCCGCGGCGGCCGGCCCGGCGCCTCCAGCTCCCGCCGCAGCCGTCCCAGCACGTTGTATTCGAGCAGTTGCCGCAGGCGCATCTGCCCGTGCTGCGGCAGCAACCGGTCGAGTTCAGGGACGGCGCGGGCCGCGCGGTCCGCGTCGCGCAGGGCCAGGGCCCGGGAAAGCAGCGCATCAAACCCGGCCTCACCGATGCCGCGCCCCGGCCCCGCGGCCTCCAGGCCGGCCACAAGCTCGAAGGTCTCGTCCCATTGCGTCGGTGAACCAACCAGGTCGATGGCGTCGCGCAGCAGCGCGACGACGGCGGTCGCGTCCCCGTACAGCCGCAGGACGCCCGTCAGCGCCGGCCCGACTTCGGCCAGACGCCGCTCCCGCACGGCCGTACGCCCGCGTTGGAGGGCCACCTGTTGAGCTTGCTCCAGCCGCCGGCGTCCGGGACGACCCTCGTAAAGCTCATCCATGTCGCCCGCGATCAAGCGGGCATCCTCCCAGCTTCCCCCCGTGAGAGCACGCTCCAGGAGGGCTTCCCATTGCGGCCGTGCCTGGGCCGTGGCCTCGCCCCGCAGCTCCGCCGCGGCCCGCAGGTCGCGTCGGGCCGCCGCCAGATCGCCGGCCGCGGCGGCGGCCTCCGCCCGGGCGGGCAGACCGTTGGCGAAGCTGCGAATGCGCGCCGTGCCGGAAAGCACGTTCGGGTCCAACTGGTCCAGGCGCCGGGCATACTGCCACGCCTGCGCCCAGGCCTGCTGTTGCAGGGCCGCGTCGAGTTGCAGCCACCACAGCCGCCGGCACGTCTCGCGCGTGGCCAGCCGGGACAGCGGCCGGTCCTCCGCCAGCGATTGCTCCACGGCCCGCAGCGAGCTCGCCCAGTCTTCCGGCAGGCTCGCCTCCAGACTCTGCGCCTCCAACCCACCGATGATCGTGTCCACACGCCGTCGCAGGTCCGCATCCGCGTCGTCGGTCGCCGGGCCGAAGCGGGCCATTTGCTCGACGGCGGTGATCGCCGCGCGCCATTGCCGCTGCTCGATCGCGCGAGCGTAGGTGCGGCCGACCAGTTCCAGCAGCAGACCTTCCGGGGTCGACTGAGCGAGCGACGCCAGCACCACCGCCCACCGGCGTGCCTCCCGAAACTGCGGATCATCCCGCAGACGTTGCTGCAACTCCGCCGTCAGTTGCTCGAACACGGCCTGAACGCCGGCCTGCCGCCCGCCAAGCTGCGCGTAAGAATCAAGGTACTCGACCGCCCCGGCCGGGTCGCCCTGCTGCACCGCGGCGGCGGCCAACTGCGGCAACCGCCGGTATTGCCACTGTCGCACGCCCACGTACGGCCCCACCAGGAGCAGCACAACGCCGACACCCACCGCGATCATCGTGCGGCGTTGCCGCGCGCGGGCCGCCCGCTCCCGCTGCGCCGCCTCCTCTTCCTCCCGCCGCTGCTGCGCGAGGATTGCCTGGTAGCGTTCTTCGACCTGGGCCCGCAGCCGATCAATGATCTGCCGGGCGCGCGCCGTGGTGCAGCGCTCGTGCAGCCGGTTCAGTTGCGACAGGGCCACCACGGGGGACTGCCCGTCCGGCCCGCGCTGCAGCTCCTGCAACGCCGGCACAAGCTGGGCCATCTCCATCCCCTCCATGATCTGCTGCAACTCCTGCTCCGAGGCCCAGGAACGGCCGGCGGCATGCGCCTCGCTGAAGCGAATGTGGGCGAGGTTGTAATCCTGACGGCGATACGCCTCCACCGCGGCCTGCATCAGCCCCTGAAGCCACTGCCGGCGGGCCTGCGGGATCAGCCATTTCAGCGCGGTGGCCTCGGCGTTGTGCGGGTCGATTCGCAGGACCTGCGCACACTTCTCCTCGGCCGTGTCGAAGTGGTACGTCTTGATGTCGTTGCGCGCCGTCGTCAGCAGCGTCACGATCTGTCGGGCCTGGAGCTCCTCCTCGCACTTGCGAATCTGCGCCGTGGCCTCACGATCTCCCGGCGCGATGGTCAGCAGCTCCCGCCACGCGTCGATCGCCTTGCGCAACGCCCCCGTCGCCGCCAGGCTGTTGGCCTGCGTGCGCAGTTGGGTCATCCGTTCCAGACGGTGCCGCAAGTCCGCCGCGGCCCGACGCGCGTCGGCGTGCTCCGGCTCCAGTTCCAGCACCGCCTCGTACTGCCGCAGGGCCTGGTCATCCAACCCGCGGTAGTGCAGGTCGCGGGCGCTCTCCAGCAACTCGGTCACCTGCCGGGCCCGCTGCAACGCGAACCCGCACGCCCCGCAGAACTCCACGTCGCTGGCGATCTGGCGGCCGCATTGCGGACAGGCCACCAGACGTGCCGGCGCGACCTCCGTCTGCGCGGCCACCACGATGTTGCCCAACGCGGCCGCCAGGTCTTCCGCGCTCGCGTACCGGCGCGCCGGGTCCCGGTCCAGCGCCTTGTGCAACACGGGGCGGATCGGCGGCGGCAATTCGGCCTCGGGCGACTCGCCCGGGGCTTGGCCGGTCAGCGCGAAGTGCAGGGTGGCGGCCAGAGCGTACAAGTCGGCCTGAGCACCCGGGAGCTGCGCGCCGCGGGCCACCTCGGGCGGCGCGTATTTCGCCGGGTCTCCGACCTCGGGCCTGCCCGGCAAGTCCCGGATCAGCCAGCCGAGCCCGAAGTCGACCAGCTTGGCGACCCCGTCTTCCCCGACCAACACGTTGCCCGGCCGGATGTCGCCGTGAACCACGCCTTGACGGTGCGCCAGCCCCAGGGCGCTGCACAATTGTCGACCCAGTTCGAGGACCTCGGCGAGCGGCCGTGACCCCGCCTCGGCCACCCACCCGGCCAGCGTGGGGCCGGCCACGTACTCCATCGTGATGAAGTGACCGGCTTCATCGCGGTCGATGTCGTAGACCTGCACGATGTTGTAATGGTTCAGCGTGGCCAGCGCCCGAACCTGCTCGATCAGCTTGATGAGCTGGGGCGTGTCGTTCAGCAACTCCCCCCGAATCCGTCGCAACGCCACCACCCGCCCCAGCCGACGGTCCCGCGCGCGAAACACGGTCCCGAGCCGCCCCTCCCCCACCTTCTCCATCACGTCGTAGCGCTGGCGGGTGGACTTCTCAAACAGGCGGTCGATGTCCTCGGCCACCGCGAGCGTCGCCGTCTCGTCAAACGACAACGCGACCTGCTTCTCGTCCAACTCACCCGAACCGGGGCCGCGCGCAGGCAGGCTGACCGGCTCACCCGCGGCCGGCGACGGCGATCCTGAGGCGGAAGGCTCCATCACCACGAGACTTGCGCACCCACCAGGGGCCTCGGGGCACGCCCGCCGAGGTCCGCTTGCCATGCGCTCCCACGTTTATTCTCGGGCACCCCGCGCGTCCTTGCAAGGAACTTCGACTTCTTCCGACAACCCCGGCCCGACGGCGCGAGCGATTTGTACCGGTTCGCCGAAGAGCTCGTTGCGAGAGGGGCGCCGACTCACCGCTACCGCACGCCGTCCCCGCGGGGGGCGCAACGCAACGTGCTGGTCAAGATGCGGCGTTACAGCGGGCGACCGGGCTCGAACCGGCAACGTTCAGCTTGGAAGGCACACGGTCGCGCACGGAAGCCACACAACCGCAAGAGCTTACGGACGCTTCGACGAACGCTTGTACCAACGCTTGTACCGACGGGCCGGAAATCGGACACGGCGGGCCGGCTAAGGCGACGCCGGCAACTGTGGCCGGTGCGCCCCTTGCGGATGCCAGCCGCATTGCCAACCTTGACGGGCTTGAGGCGGTAATTCGGGCGTGGCCAACGCTCGGAGCCAATTCGCGAAGTGCAATCCTGGAAATCATCAGCCGCGATGACCGCTGGCGCGAATTCGTGGCGTGGGCCGGCCAGGCAGCCGCGAAGTTAATTGCGGAAGCGCTGCAAGCCGGCTGGCGATTTAAGGGCAAGCCGCGACCGGCCAAAACCGGAAGCTGGTACCTGAGTTTCGAATGCGCTGGCCGAAAGCTCACGGTTCGACTAGCGAATCACCATCGGCCGCTACGGAACGTCTTAAGCATCGTTTGGGATCGAGGGCATGAGAAGGCGATTGAAGCCGCGGTGCGCAGCCTGCGAATGCCAACTGTTGACATGGCCAGCGCGGCGACGGGGTAAATGGCATGTACCGCTCGCAAGGTTCAAGCCGACTTGTGGAGGCCCCACCAAACGGGCGGAAACGGCCCTGCAAGCCGCGCAATGCGGGCTGGCCGACCGACCCTACCGGACGGCACCTTGAACGCGCCAGCGGGCCACGGAACGCGAAATACGGGCATTTGTGCCAATGTGCGACAGGGCTTGACGTGCTGACGTGGCGGGCATCTCGGTGTTCACGGGTCCTTCCAGACGGTGAGCGCTTCCCGACCGCCGCGGGAACAGCCGCCGTACGGCTTTGAATCGTAAGTCTATGTTGCAGCAGCACTATCGAAACAAGCTCAGCGCGGACAACGCGACAAACCTGCTTCGCAGCCGCTTGGGGCGGGATATTGCCGCGGACTACCCGGCGCCGGGCGACCTGGAACGCCGCGCTGCGTGTGAGCGGGACTTCCGCCGCTTCTGTGAAACCTACTTCCCGGCGGCGTTTTCGCTGCCGTGGTCGGACGATCACCTTCGCGTAATCAGCCGGATTCAATCCGCGGTGCTCGACGGCGGGCTTTTCGCCCTGGCGATGCCGCGGGGTTCCGGGAAATCGGCGATGTGCGAGCGAGCGGCGCTGTGGGCGCTGCTGTACGGGCATCGGCGGTTCGTCTGCCTGATCGGAGCGACCGAAGCCGCGGCCGAAGTGACGCTCGAACACCTGAAAACCGAACTGGCGTTCAACGATGCCTTGGCCGCGGACTTCCGCCAAGTGTGCTACCCGATCCGGCGGCTTGAGAATAACGCCCGGAAGTGCATCGGCCAACTGTTCGACGGCCAACAGACACGAATCACCTGGGCCGCGAAGCGACTGACATTCCCGACGATGCCTGACCGTGCGTGCGACGGACGGAACGTAAGCGGCTCGACGGTGACGGTGGCCGGGCTCACGGGCGCGCTGCGCGGTCAATCGCATACGCTCGCCAGCGGGGAAATCATCCGGCCCGAGCTGGTGATTCTCGACGATCCGCAGACCCGCGAATCCGCAAACTCGCCGTCGCAATGCGCCGAGCGCGTCGCAATCGTGACGGGCGACGTGCTCGGCATGGCCGGCCCGGGGCGGAAGATTGCGGCGATGATGCCTTGCACCGTGATTCGGGAAGGCGACCTGGCCGACCAATTGCTTGATCGGGAGCGGAACCCGCAATGGCAAGGCGAGCGTACCAAGGCCGTCTATGCGTGGCCGAAGTGCGAAAAGCTGTGGGAAACGTACCGCAAGCTGAGGGCTGAGGGGCTGCGCCGCAACGGCGACACGACCGAAGCCACCGACTACTACCGCCACAACCGCGAAGCGATGGACGCCGGCGCTGTGGTCGCGTGGCCGGCGCGATACAACGAAAATGAGCTTTCGGCGGTGCAGCACATGATGAACCTTCGGGCGGACCTGGGCGACGAAGCGTTCTCGGCCGAGTACCAGAACGAGCCGCTTCGCGTCGAAGCGGACGCCATGCCGACGCTGACCGCCGCGGCGGTGGCGGGCAAGCTCAACGGCGTCAAGCGCGGCATTGTGCCGCGACAGGCGGAACACCTGACGGCGTTCGTCGATGTTCACGACGCGCTGTTGTTCTGGTCCGTGGTCGCATGGTCGGGCGACTTCACCGGCTGGATCGTGGACTACGGTACATACCCCGGCCAACGCCGACGGACTTTCACACTGCGGAAGGCGGCGCCGACGCTGGCGAGCGTGTCCGCGGGCGCCGGCCGCGAAGGGGCGATTCTGGCGGGGCTGTCGGCACTGGCTGATTCGCTACTCGGCCGTGAATGGAACCGCGAAGATGGAGCCACGATGCGCGTCGGGCGCTGCCTGATTGACGCCGGCTACGTGCCGGACACCGTGTACGACTTCTGCCGACGCTCAGACCATGCCGCGGTGTTGCTGGCATCGCGGGGCGTGGGTATCGGGGCGGCGGGGCGTCCGATGAGCGAGTACCAGCGCAAGCCGGGCGAGCGGTTCGGCTGGAACTGGCTTGTGACACGTACCGCGAACCGCGCCGCGCAGTACGTCCGGTTCGACTCGAATCACTGGAAATCGTTTGTTCATGCCCGGCTTGCCGTCACGCTCGGCGATGCCGGGGCCCTGACGTTGTACGGCCGGGATGCCGAGCATCACCGGCTACTAGCCGAGCACGTAACGGCCGAAGCACCGACCCGCGTTTCGGCCAACGGGCGCACCGTCGATGAATGGCGGCTGCGGCCGGGCTGCGCGGATAATCACTGGTTCGATTGCGTGGTAGGATGCGCTGTGGCCGCGTCGATACTCGGGGCGGTGCTGCCCGGCTCGGGCATGAACGCTCAGGCGGCGAAGCGGCTGCGCATTCGCCTTTCGGACTTGCAGCGCGAACGTTGGTCGTATGCCGAAGGGCGTGCGGCTTGGAGAATGACGGCAGGATTACGATGAACCATACGACTCTCAAGACAACGGATTTGAAGGCGCCGCATTGCGACCGCGGGTTGCGGTGCCTCAAGTGCGGCTGTGAATACCTTCGGGTTGTTTATACGAGGCACCGACACGATCATGTTTTGCGGCTACGGGAATGCCGCAACTGTGGCCGGCGGATGCTGACCAGAGAACGGATCGAATGAACTCCAACGCGGGCTAGGGTCGCCCCCGAAAAGCGGATTTCCCGACCGCCTGCCCGCGTTTCTTCCTTCGGGGCCGTGACGGGAAACGGCGATGGACGAACTTTTCGACCGCATTCGTGCTGCTCAACCCAACCCGCTGTTGCTGACCGATGATGAACTTGCCCGGCTTGAGGCTTGGCTCAAAACGCACCGACGGCGCATGAGCATGTCGGAGATGCAGCAGGCCGCACGCGGCGATGCCCGGCTGCGTACCAAGCTCGACGGCGAAAGCGGCTGGTGGGCGCACCTGAGATTCACGGCAGAGTACAACCGCAATCGGCCAAAGGCGGCACCGTCGGCGGG
This sequence comes from Planctomycetota bacterium, assembly GCA_040755725.1. Lineage (GTDB taxonomy): Bacteria > Planctomycetota > Phycisphaerae > UBA1845 > Fen-1342 > JBFMAI01. Next base: position 378,228 of record JBFMAI010000040.1, read on the forward strand.
CTCACAATTGCCGGACGCGCCGTCCGCGGAAGCTGTCTCACAAGGCGACAGACCCAACGAATGCGGCTACGTCGGATTGCCGGCCGACCTGGCGGCGTACGTGCCGGCGGCTGACATTCTGGCGAAACACACGCCGGCCGAGCTGAAGATTTCGATAAAGGAACTCGGGACGATCCTTGAGGATTACCACACGAACCGTGTTCGCTGGACTCGCCCGCTTGGCAGGAATGGCCATCCGGTGCCGAACCGCCGAAATGTTCACCTGGGCGACTGGACGGCATACGTAAAACGGCGCTTGCCGGCTGAGGAAGACGGGTTCCCGCGGCTGACCGAAGCCGAGCTTGAACAGCGCAAGGCGGCGGTTCGCGACGCCAAACATACCGGAAAGTGACATTTTCCATTTCCCGCGCACTTCCGAAAGTGACGCTTTTTTGTCCATTCTGAGCTTGCTACGCAGGAAAGTGGCGTGGCGCCACTTTCCTTCCACACACCGAAACGCCATTTCCTGTTGACTCGGTGCCAACGTCGGGCGGCATGGGGCCGCTCGCTTTGGAGAACCGAGCGTGAATACCACACTCGAAAACGCGACCGACGGGCGGACCGTCGGGCCGGAGCCGCGGCCGGCCGTGACCGCGGAACTGCTGCGGCTTGAAGATGTCTGCGTGTTGCTGCGCACCACAAAGCGTAGCGTGTACCGGCTCTGTGACGCCGGCAAGATGCCGTTCGGGCTCAAGCTCAACGGTATGCGCCGCTGGCGCCGGGCCGAACTGATGGACTGGCTGGCCGCCGGCTGCCCGCCGGTGCGGTCGGCCAAGGGGGCGGTGCGATGAACCGGGCGACGATGACACCGACTGCCGACGGCGAAGCGCGCAAGCTCGACGCGCACGCGCTGCTTGAAGCTCGGCGCGAAGTGTACGTGCTTCGGGGGCGGCGGGCACTTTTGGGCGCACTACTCGCCGGCGGTGAGGCGACCGCCGACGACGTGCGCGGCGCGGTGGAACTACCGGATGCAATCAACCCCGTATGCCTGGGCGTGGTGCCGGGGCCGCTGGCGCGGGCGGGCATCATCGAGCGCGTCGGTTTCACCGAATCGCGTCGGCCGGACGCGCACGCCCGCCCGGTTTCGGTTTGGCGGCTGGCCGACCGCGCCGCGGCGCTGGGCTGGCTCGCCGCACATCCCGACCGGCCGGACCCGACGCCCGCCGAAGCGGATGCCGTGCCGAGCTTGTTCGATTGAGGAAAACGCGGCCCGCTCGACGTTGCCGCGTCGGCGGGCTCGCCCTGCAAAGGAAAGCCGTTCATGTACTCGAATGATACTCAGCCGCGACGGCGGCTTACAGACATTCTTGCCAACGGGCAATGCGGCAATCTGCGCGATGCGTGGAACCGCACCGAAGCTGCGGCGGACTTCGCGCCGCTGCCGACCGGAACCTACCAATGCCACGTCCATAGCGTCGAACTGTTCAACGCCCGGACCGGAACGCCGGGCGTGAAGATTCGCTTCGACGTTTGCGAAGGCGAACACGCCGGACGGGCGCTGTTTCATGATTGCTGGCTCACGCCGGTGGCGCTGCCGCAGACGAAGCGCGACTGCCTCAAGCTCGGGCTCGACTCGCTGGACAAGCTCGAATCCGCGTCGGTTCCGCCGGGACGCATCCGGTGCAAGGTTCGCGTGGCGCTGCGCCGCAATGATGACGGCACGGAGTACAACCGGGTCGTCCGTTTCGACGTGGTTCGCATCGACGAACCCGAGCGCGACCCGTTCGCGCCGGCCGACGGTGCGGACGCGGGCGATGCGAGCTTCGATTTCGGGGGGAACGCCAAGCCGGAAGGGGGTGCATCGTGAACCGCGAAGCACTCGCCGACGCCATACGTTTCGCCGCTAAGGAACTCGGTAAAGAAGGCGCCGTCGGCCCGGGCGCAATCGAGCTTGTGGCCGTGTCGTTGCGCGATGGACTCGCCGACGTGGCCGCCGCGATTCGCGACCTGGCCGAAGCGAATCGGGCCAACCTGGGCGACGTGGCCGACCTGCTACGGTACCTGATCGAAGCTCAAGGGGCCGACCATGAATGCCGCTGATTTCCGATTCGGCTTCCGTGTGCTGGGCGACTGTCGCCAGCCGCGCCGGCTGGTGGACTGGCAGGCCGCGTTCCGCGGGTATGCGGAGTGCGACCCGCGGGCCGAGTGCCAGCGCGAAGCGTACCTGAGCGCATTCACCTTCGGGGGGGACTTCCGAAAATACCTGACCGTGACCGGCTCGACGGCCGGATTCGCTGGGCCGTGCTGGTCGCCGTTTATCTGGTTCGACGTGGACCACGAAGGCGACCTGCCCGGCGCGCTTGACGATGCCCGCCGCCTGTGCGTGGTGCTTACGGACTCGCTCGGCATCGCCGAAAATGACGCGCTCATCTTCCTCAGCGGCGGCAAGGGGTTTCACCTGGGCGTCCCGTCGGCCGTGTGGCAACCGGCGCCCGGGCGCGACTTCCACCGCATCACCAGAAGGTTTGCCGAAGCCGCGGCCGAGCTTGCCGGGGTGACGATTGATGCGGGCGTGTTCGACAGGACGCGGCTTTTCAGGGCGCCGAACAGCCGGCACCCGAGAACCGGCCTGCACAAGCGGCGGCTGTCGGCCGATGAACTGATGCACCTGGGCACCGATGCCATTCTCAAGCTCGCAGTGGAACCCGCGGACTTCGAGCTTCCGGCGCCGACGTATCGAAGCGAGCCGGCGGCGGCGCTGTGGGCCGAAGCGGCCGCGCAAGTACAACGCGAAACCGACGCCCGCGCCGGGCGGCTGGTGAGCGGCGACGCGCCGGGCAAGCTCAACCGGGCGACGCTGGACTTCATCCGCGAAGGGGCATCCGTGGGCGACCGACACCGACGGTGCTACAGCGCGGCGGCGAACCTGGCCGAGCTGGGCGCGCCGTTGCCGTTGTGCGCGGCGCTGCTCACTGACGCGGCGCTTGATTGCGGGCTGACGCCGACGGACACCCGCCGGGCAATCGAAAACGGCTGGGCATCCGCACAACCGGGCATCCGGGAGGTGTGCGGTGCGCTCAACGCCGAAGTAATCACCGTGCGGCCGGTGCCGGCCGACGCTTCGGCGACTGCCGGCAAGGGCAGTGCGCCATGAACACGACGGCGAAGTACCAGACCGCGGCCGACCTGTTCGATGCGTGGCGCGATGCCCTGTTCACTGGAGCCGCATCGCCACTGTACGCGGTTGGCACTGGTGCACTTGCGACCGTCGAAATCGGGCCCGGGCGCGTGGTGTTGGTCGGTGGCCTGCCGGGCGGCGGGAAAACCGCGCTGGCGATGCAATGGGTAATCGACGCGCTGCGGGCGGTGCCGACGCTGCGGGCCGTGGTCGCGAACGTCGAAATGTCCGCGGCCGTGCTTCTGGATCGCCAGCTTGCCAGATTGTCGGGCGTCCCACTCGACGTAATCGCCAAGCGGAAGCTCGGCGCCGAGCACGCCGACCGTATCAACCGCGGGCTTGCGACGCTCGAATCCGTGGCCGAGCGGCTGGCGTTCGTCGCGCCGCCGTTCGACCTGGGCAACATCGCCGCAACGGCCGACGACTTCGGCGGCGCCTTGCTGACGCTGGACTACCTGCAACGCATCCGACCGCCGGGCGAGCACGCCGACAAGCGCGGATCGGTCGATGCCCTGATGGATTACCTGCGCCAATTCGCGGACGCCGGCTGTGCGGTGCTGGCGGTGTCCGCGGTGGCGCGGACGAAAGACAAGCGCGGGCGTTCATCCTACGTGGGCGACGGGCTGAGCTTGGCGAGCTTCCGTGAAAGCTCAGAACTCGAATACGGGGCCGACACGGCTTACGTGTTGGTGCCGGGCCGCGACGATCCAGAAGCCGTGACGCTGCGCTGCCTGAAACACCGGCATGGCGAGCCGATGGACGTGAACTTGTGTTTCGAGCGGCACATTCAATCGTTCCGCCCGACCGAACCGGAGCCGTCAACGCCGGCGGACCGCGGGAAGCTCACGGCGTCCCTGCGGGCGTTGTGGGGCTCGACGCCCGCGGCGGCTGACGATGACGGGGGCGACGAATGACCGACCCGCGCATCATCCCGCCGGGCGAAGTGCTCCCGCCTATGGACCTGGGCGAGCGTCACGCACGCCGCAACGGGCGCGTTCCAACGGATGCTGAGCCGAAGCCGAAGCGGAAACCCGGCCGGGGCGGCGGCGCTGTGCGGCGGCGGTTCGTGCTGCTCAATGGGTTCGTCGATTGCGAGCTTGCCCGGCTGGGGCCGGTGGACGTGGCGGTATGGCTGGTGCTCTATCGGCACGGCCAGAGGGACGGGACCGCGACGGCCGCGGTATCTGACTTGGCACGCCGGACGGGATACGCTGATCGGGCAGTGCGCCAAGCACTTCGGCGGCTTCGGGACCGCGGGCTTATCGACCGGGTGAAGCGCGGTACGCTGGCCGGCGGACCGAGCGTTTACCGCTTACTGATGCCATCCGGGGGGTGCGTCATGACCGGCATCCCGGTGCCGGTGATAAACCGGCACCGCCGTGCCGCTCACTACGGCACCGCCGTGCCGGTATCACAGTGTACCCCATAAAGGGGTACACACACACGCGGGTATACCCTGTGAGGGTACCCGCGTGTGAGAATCCGGCTTGACGGAACCCCGGCCAGCGGGTAAGAATGCTTACATGAACAAGCGGGTTGGTACGATGACCGAACTTTTGCGGGCTGCCCTGGCCGAAACGACGGAATCTCTGAACGCGATTCAACGGGCGACGGGCATCAAGCGTCAATCGCTGGCGACTTTCCTTCGTGGCGAATCGACGTTGCGGCTCGGCGCGGCCGACAAGCTCGCCGCGTACTTCGGGATTGAGTGCCGGCGTGTGCGCCGGCGGGAAGGGTGAATCATGGGCGTCGTGTTCCGCGAAACCTACACGAAGTCGCTGCCGTCGGACGCGGAAGTGTTCACGCGCAAGGGCGAACGCTTCGCCCACTGGACCGACCGCCGGGGCCGCAAGCGCACCGCGAAGGTGACGACGCCGGCCGACGGCAAGTACGCCGGCACCGACCGCGTACTTGTCGAAGCGCGGACGTTCACGGCCAAGTTCCGCGACGGCACCGGACGGGTGCGCAAGGTGGCGACCGGCTGCCGAAGCGCAGACGCGGCTTTGATCGTGCTCGCCGAGCTTGAGAAACGCGCCGACCGGGTGCGTTGTGGGGCGCTGACGGCCGCGGAAGACGCGGCGCTCGACCACCGGACTACCGCGCTTGCGACGCACGTTGACGCCTACCTTGAGCACCTGGGCACGAAACGCGGCAAGGGCGGGAAGCCGCTTGTTTCGCCGCGGCATGTTGCCAACGTGCGGCACTGTCTGAACCGGGCGATTGCCGGCTGCGGTTTCGCCTACCTGCGCGACCTGAACCGCGACGCGGTGGAACGCTGGGCGGCGAAAGCGGAAGCGGCTGGCATGGGCGCCCGAATGATCAATGCGCACTTGGCGGCACTGACGGCGTTCGGAACGTGGTGCATCGACGCGCGACGGCTGGCGGCGAACCCCTTCGCCCGGTTGCGAAAACGCGATGAGCAAGCCGACCGGCGGCACGAACGGCGGGCCATGACGGAAGATGAGCTGCGCCGGTTGCTCACGGCGGCACGCCTGCGCCCACTCGCCGAGTACGGCCGGCCGACGGTGAAGCTCGCCGACGCCGGAAAGCGTGAGAACAAGCGCAGCCGACGGACCTGGAACCGAGCACCGCTGACGTGGGACACGCTTCATAGAGCCGCAGCACACGCCCGCGAAGTGCTTGCCCACCGGCCCGACTTCATCGCCGAGCTTGAACGTCGCGGGCGAGAACGGGCGTTGATCTACAAGGCGCTAGTGCTGACGGGACTTCGGAAGGGCGAACTTGCTTCACTGACGATCGGCCAGCTTGAGCTTGACGGCCACGTGGCGTATGCCGTGCTCAACGCCGCCGATGAGAAGGCCGGCCGGGGGGCCGAGATTCCGCTTCGCTCCGACCTGGTGGCCGACCTGCGCGGCTGGCTCGGGGAGCGGCTCGACGCGGCACGGGCCGCGGCGAAAGCGAAGGGGCTGCCGCTGCCGGCCCGGCTGCCGGACGATGCGCCGTTGTTCAACGTGCCGGCTGACCTTGTGCGGGCGTTCGACCGCGACCTGCGCGTTGCCGGCATCCCGAAGCGCGATGACCGCGGGCGGGTGCTCGACATTCACGCCCTGCGGCACACGTTCGGAACGCACCTGAGCAAGGGCGGCGTGGCGCCGCGGGTCGCGCAAGCGGCGATGCGGCACAGTACGCTTGAACTCACGATGAACACCTACACTGACCCGCGGCTGCTCGACGTGGCCGGCGCGCTCGACGCGCTGCCGGAGCTGCCACCGATCGACCGACCGGATACTGAACTTGCCAGAGTGCCGGCGACGGGCACAACCGGCGAAGCTGACAGCCGCGGGTTGCCGAAACCGGTTTTGTCCGAAGAAAACGCGGCCCGGCCCGGCGATTTCTTGTACCGGAAAGCCCCCGCCGAAGCGGGAAATCGGGGCGTTGCGCCTGGAGATTGCGGCATTTGCGCGCCGCGAAATCTTGTACCAATGCTTGTACCAACTTTCGGCAAAACGTGTACGAACGGGTCGCAAGCTGGCACAAGCGGCGATGATCGGCTTTCGGGCGGGACTGCTGTAAGTGCCATGATGGACGCGGATTGCGGCACTATGTCGCATCATGTCGAACAGCGGGCGACCGGGCTCGAACCGGCAACGTTCAGCTTGGAAGGCTGATGCTCTACCAATTGAGCTACGCCCGCGCGCAAACATAAAGGTCCGTGGGTATTCAACTTACACACCGTCCACCGCGGCTCGGGCAGCGGCCTACGCCACGCCTCCCCCCCGTCGAGCAGACCACGCGCGATTCTAACACCCAACCGGACATTTGGAAGCCCCTTGCACTTCCGCGGCGCTGCGGTGGCGCGGCCCAAGGCATCCGGGATGAGGGGCTCACAACGTGCCCCGGGCGAACGAACGTTCTCCGCTGTCGCCGGGAGCGTCGAGCGATTCGGGAACGCCGACAGTCAGCGCAGGCGGGCGGACCCTCGCGGCGCCCGTGCTCCGGATCGCAGCGGGCCCTTGGGAGGGGTATAAGACCGGCCATGAACGCTGTCCCCGGTGGTGCCGGTTCACGCCGCTGGCTGGCCGTGTCGATGCTCCTGGCCTGTGCGGCCCTGTGGAGCCTCAACGGCCCGCTGATCAAGCTACTCGACCGCGTCGAAACACCCGCCGTCACCATCGCCTGCTACCGCTCACTGATCGGCGGGCTGGTGTTTCTGCCGTTTGCCCTGCCCCGGTTCCGCACGCTCCAGCGCGTGGCCCCCGCCTGGCCGATCGCGTCGGCCCTGACCTTTACTATCATGACGGCGTCGTTCGTCATTGCCACGACGAAGACGGCGGCGGCGAACGCGATCATTCTCCAGTACACGTCGCCGATTTGGGTGTTTCTGCTGTCGCCGCTGCTGTTGAACGAGCGGCCGGGGCGTGCTGAGGGACTGGTGCTGCTCGTGGCGATGGCGGGCGTCGGCGTCATCTTCGCCGGCAACCCGCACACGGATCTGTCGGGGCTACTGGTGGCCCTGGTCAGCGGGTGGGGTTACGGCACGCTGACCGTCCTGCTGCGTGGGTTACGGCCGGTTCACCCCACCGTCGTGGCGGCGATCAACGCCCTCGGGTCGGGGCTGCTGTTGCTGCCGGCGGTCGCGGTATGGGGCACGTTCGCGCTGACGGGCCCGCAATGGGGGCTGATCCTGTTGTTGGCCCTCGTGCAGTTCACAACGCCGTATGTGCTCTTCTCGTGGGCCCTCTAGCACATCGAGGCGCACCGCGCCGCACTGATCCTCCTGCTGGAACCGATCCTCAACCCCATCTGGACCTGCCTGCTCGTGGGCGAAGTCCCGCCGACGGCCACGCTGCTCGGCGGCCCGCTCATCCTGCTAGGCGTGGCCGGCTGGCTCGTGGTCACCTGGCGACGGGACCGGAGCCTGAATGCGACCGTGGCCCCGTAGCAACCCGTTGAAACACGGGCGGATGTACTTATATCAGTAGCGCTTGTATCAGTAGCGCCGGACCTCCGAGTCCGGCGCTTTCGCGGCGCCAGTGTGATTGCGCTGGACTCGGAGGCCCAGCGCCGCCGTTTCTCAACGAGATGGTGGCCGACAAGCAATTGCTGGCGCGAGCGCGACGGGCGTCAGGACGCTGAGCGCTGAATGACCGCGCGCGAACCTGCGGCGCGGGAGGGCGAGGCTCCTGCCGAGCCG
>JBFMAI010000040.1:386549-661303 GCA_040755725.1 Planctomycetota bacterium
CCGCGGTGCGTGCCTGCCCCCCGGGCCCCCGGGGGGCGGGGGCGGGCGGGGCCCGCCCCGCCCCGCGGCTCGCCAGGAAACTCGCCCTCCCCACGGGCGCGGCCGAATCGCGCACGGCGACATAGCGAGCGCGGCTGGCCAGTGTGCTCGCCGGACGGGCTTCCGTTCGCCCAGCGCGACGGTTCTCCCAGGTGCGCATGGGCGTGCCCTCCGGCTTGTAGTTATCGGACGTTATCGTGTACCACGTCGACTGCGTATTTCGCTTGACAAGCTTAGGGGGGCGTAATCTCCCGCGCGGGTGATGACCGCGCTGCGGGCACACTCGCCCCCGGGGCGCGGCTGGAATGGGAGGGCGAGTGGGGAGATTCCCATGTGGCGCGAAGTGAGGAACGGGAAGAGCTCGCGCTGTGGGTGCATGCGATTCGGGGGTGTATTGGGTGTGGCCGCGGCGGTTGTCGCCGTCGGCGTAGTGGCCTGGGTAGCGTACGCCGACGGCGGTTCGTGCGGCAGCGAACTACCGATCCTGGTAAACTTGGACGAGACGGCCACTCCGCCGGCACCTGATCCGGACCCGACGGACAGCGTCGTAGTCACTGACGACCCGCAGGAATTCCAAGATCTCGTCGCTCTGCACGCAAGCCTGAATGACCTGGGCGGTGTGGCCGTGATCAGTTCATCGCCGTCGGTCTATCCACTGCCAGCAGACATTCAGGTGTGGGCGACGATCTACAGCCAGGAAACACTGGACTTCTGGAACCAGACCGCCTACACGCCGGCGTTCCTCCAAGGTGTAGTGGTTCCGGAGGTTCCCGGGATTGAGGACGCCGCCTTCGATCTCGACGTCATTGCCCCGGACGCCGATGCGATCCTCCAACACCCGAAGCTCCGCGTCCGGTGCAGCGACGGCGCTGCGGCGGTCGTGTTCATGGTGCCAACGGGGATCGCCAGTGCGAACTCCTGCATAGAGGACGGCTGCAACGCGGGGCCGTGGTGGCGAAGGAAGATACCATTCACTGAAGTCAGGGTGTGTTGCGGCGTACAGCGGGCAATCTGCCACGTGGTTCGAAGGCTCCTGCCATCACCCCTTGGGCAGATTGGCTGTGGGGACTGTGACCAGTGCTACCACGACTGCCAGGAATGTCGCGTAAGCAACCCTTGTCATTCCTGTGACCGGTGTGGGGGCTCACTGATTCTCTGCAATTGGTTCGGGCAGTGCTGACACCGGAGGAACATATGATGAACCCGCGAATACCACCCACGCTGTCGGGCAGGCACAACTCTGGCCCGTTGCCGGCCCGTCGAGTTGCTGCGATTTCGCTATTGGCAACGGTTCTGCTCTGTGTCGCCGGATGCCCCGTGACTTTCGAACAGACGCTGCCCGCCGACCTGGATCCCGCCATGCGGTACGTCTTGGACCACCGTGAGGCCTTCGCACAGCCCGAGCCGCTGCCGGCGGAGGTTGGGATACCCGCGGATCCCCTTGACGGCGTGGTGGGGTGCTGGGGCTCATACGAAGCCAACGCGCCTGACGACGAGGTGCCCGTTCGGACCCACTTGTACTGGGTCTACCAGTTTGGACCGGACGGCAGCCTCACGATGTGGGACGTGGCCGATGTCGGCGGATACTACGCCATCGTCCTTCGCAGCGAAGGGCGCTATGAAGTCCTCGGTAACCACACCCTGTCAGCAACGGTGGAGCGAGTGCGGGCCTACAACGCAGCCACCCACGCCTATGAGGTGTTCGGGGAACCAGCGGCGGGACTTCAGTGGCTTGCTACGCTGGCGGGCGACGAACTCCGCATCCGAATGGTCGTAAACGACGATGATAACACCCCCGGACCGGCGGACATGGTCTTCCGCCGAATGGACTGCGAGCCCTGATTGACACGGCGGCGGCCGCGCTCCGAGCCGCGACCGTAAGGGAGCGGGGAACCCGGTTCAACGGAACCGCTCCCTTACGGTCGCGGCTCGGATCGCACCCTGACTGACCAGGCTCGACCTGGACCCTGTGGCCGCCGCGGGCCGCGGGGCGGGCGGGCACCGCACGAGGGGTACTTGCCGTATAATCGCGCCCCGGGCGTGGGCCTTGGCCGCACGCACACCAACGGCAATGGCTCAAACGGCATTCGTTCTGGTTGTGACCGATGATGAAGCCGCCGGACAGCGGCTGCGCGAGTTGCTGCGCGAGAAGCACGGGCACGTGGGCAGCGTTGTGACGAGCCTGGCGGCGGCCCTGGACTCGATCCGCGCACGGGCCCCGGATGTCGTGGTGACGCGGCCACGGGTTGGCCACGATTCCACCCCGGAGCCGCTGGCCGAGTTGCTCGACCGCTCCGCCCGGGACGCCACGCTGCTCGTCGTCGGCGGCGATGAGCTGCCGGCGGCCCGGCGGATCAAGGTGGCCCCCGTCGCGGCGACGGACGACATCGAGGCCCTCGCCCAAGCGGTCAGCACGGCGGCCCGTAAGGCCGTCGCCCGCCGCGAGGACCGCCTGCTTCAGGAGTCGATCGCCGGCCAGCGGGTGGACGCCTTTGAGGGGATCGTGGGCGTGTCCCCGGCGATCCGCCGCATCATCGAGCGGATCAAGAAGGCCGCCCGCAACAAACTAACCGTGCTGATCCTGGGCGAGACGGGGACGGGCAAGGACCTGATCGCGGAGGCGATTCATCGGTGCTCCGACCGCGCTGCCCGGCCGCTGAAGTCGGTCAATTGCGCCGGACTCAACGAGAACCTGCTGGAAAGCGAGTTGTTCGGCCACGTGCGCGGGGCGTTCACGGGGGCGGTCAGCGACCGCAAGGGCTACTTCGTCGCCGCCGACGGGGGCACGCTGTTCCTCGACGAGATCGGCGACATGCCGCTGCCCATGCAGGCGAAGCTGCTGCGGGCGCTGGAGCGCCGGGAGATCACGCCGGTGGGCTCGACGGACGTGCGGCGGGTGGACGTGCGGGTCATCGCGGCGACCAACAGCGACTTGCAGCGGGCGGTGGAGGAGAACAAGTTCCGCGAGGACCTGTTCTACCGGCTGAATCAGTGGGTGATCGACGTGCCGCCGCTGCGGGAACGGCGCGAGGACATCCCGCTGCTGGCGGATTACCTGCGGCAGCGGGCCAACCGCACGCACGGGACGAGCTGCGAGGGCATCTCCAGCGAAGCGATGGGCTACCTCACCAAGTACTACTGGCCCGGTAACGTCCGGGAGCTGGCCAACATCATCGAGGCCCTCGTCGTCGAGACCGAAGGCCGGCAGATTGAGGCCGACGACCTGCCCGAGCGCATCCGCGGCTCCCGCGAGATCGTCCCCGCCTCCACCGCCGGCATGGTCGGCCTGACCATGGCCCAGGTCGAGCGTCTGATGATTGAGCGGACGCTTCAGGCGACCGGCGGCAACCGCGAGCAGGCCGCGAAACTGCTGGATATCGGGACGCGCACGCTGTATCGCAAGATCAAGGAGTACGGGCTATAGCGCGGTCAGTTTGCAGTGCGGGGCCGAGCGGCGCGGGGAGATCCTCGGGCGGCCGACGGCCGGCACGGAGCCTGGTCGCCAAAGGCGACTCGCTGTGGCGAGCCGCTACGTTTAGCTGCGGCCCCAGGCCGCGCTACACCACTGTGGTGGCCTTCTTCTTCACGGCAAGAGAGTCTACAAGTGAATAACCCGCTGCCTGTCGCGGTCATCGGCGCCGGCCACATGGGCCGGCATCACGTGCGGACCTATTCCAACCTGCCCGACGCGCGCCTCGTCGCCGTCATCGACGCCCACGTGGAGCGGGCGCGGCAACTGGCCGAGCCGCTGGGCGTGCCGTTCGCCGACCGGCTGACGCCCGAGCTGGGCGACGTGGCCGCGGCCAGCATCGCCGTGCCGACCGTGCAGCACCTGGCCGTCAGCCGGCCGCTGATCGAGCGCGGCATCCACCTGCTGATCGAGAAGCCGCTGGCCCCGTCGGCGGCCGAGGCGGAACGGATCGCCCAACTCGCGCGCGAGCACAACGTCGTCGTCCAGGTCGGACATACCGAGCGGTTCAACCCGGCCGTGCGGGCGGTGGACCGCCTCGGCCTGCGGCCGAAGTTCGTCGAAACCCACCGCATCAGCCCCTTCACGTTCCGCTCGGCGGACATCGGCGTCGTCTTCGACCTGATGATCCACGACATCGACATCCTCCTGCACCTCGTGCGGGACGAGGTCGCCCGCGTCGACGCCGTCGGTGTCAACGTCCTCGGCCGTAGCGAGGACATCGCTAACGCCCGCGTGGCGTTCCGCGGCGGCGCGGTGGCGAACCTGACGGCATCGCGACTGGCGCTGAAGACGGAGCGGAAGTTGCGGGTCTTCGCCGAGAAGGCGTACGTGTCGCTGGATTACCAGAAGAAGGTCGGCGTCGCGATCACGCTCGACAAGAACCTCGACGTGCTCAAGATGGCCCGCGAGCGAAACATCGAGGACCTGTCGCAGATGGCCGGCCTGGACTACGGCAAGCTGGTCCGTGTCGAACCGCTGCAAATCGACGACAAGGACCCGCTGCGCAGCGAGCTCGAGTCGTTCCTCCAGTGCGTCCGCACCCGCTCCCGGCCGCCGGTGAGCGCCGAGGACGGCGTCGCGGCCGTCCGGCTGGCCGAGCAGATCGTCCAATCGCTGGCCGCCCACCGCTGGGACGGCGACGCCGGCAACCGCGTGGGCCTCGAGGCGGACATCGTCGGCCGGGCGGTCCATCCGTCGGGGCCGCACCCCAAGACATGATCCCAGATGTGGCCGGAGTCCTTGGCCCGGCCGCGGAACCGCCGCGGGCGGTGGGGGTGGCCCTCGATCGCAGGGGAACGCCACAGCGCCGCAGGGACCATTCGCCGACTCGCTCCGCGACCGGATCTATGCCCGTGGTCGCTTACCCACACCCGTCCAGGCCCTACAATGAGTTGGCGTTGTCCGCCCGGCGGCAAGCGGCGGGCCGCGCCGCAGGAGTGTGCGCGATGCGTGCAGACGCGATACGGTATCGGCGGCCGAGGTGGTCGTGGCTCGCCCTCGGGGTTCTCCTGGCGGCAGCGGCCCAAGGACCGGGGACGGCCTTCGCCCAGCCGGCTGAGCCACCCGCGTCCGCTGCGGTGCCGGCCGCCGCCGCGGCGCGCGAGTGGCCCGAACTGACCGCCATCGCCCACGCGTTCCGGCAGGTCGCCCGCCTCGCCGGCCCCGGCGTGGTACACATCCGTGTGAGCGGCGCCGGGGTGGCCGACGCCCCCGCGAACGAGCTGCGCGACCAGATTCGGCGGCAATTGGAGGAATTGCTGAAGGAGAAGCTCACTGAGGAGCAGCGCCGACAGCTCGAAGAGCAATTGAGCCAACCGCCCGCGAACGAGGATGATCAGCGCTTGCAGGACCTGCTCCGGGATTTCCTGGACGAAGACCAACTTCGCCAACTCGAACAGCAACGCCGCCGCGCTCAGCGCGAGCGGCCCCAGTTTCTGCCACCCCCCGGCACCGGCAGCGGCATCGTCCTGGACGCGGACGGCCACATCCTGACGAACCACCATGTGATTGCGGGGCGGTCCGACATCCGCGTGGTGCTGCACGACGAGCGGGAGTACGCCGCCCGACTGGTCGGCTCCGATCCGAAGACCGATCTGGCGGTCTTGCGGATCAACGCGCCGGACTTGCAGCCGCTGCGGTTTGGAGATTCCGACGCGCTGGAGGTCGGCGACTGGGTCATTGCCGTGGGGTCACCGTTCGGCCTGTCTCAGACCGTCACCCACGGCATCGTGAGCGCCAAGGGGCGGACCCGCGTCCCCGGCATCGCCATTGACTACCAGGACTTCATTCAGACCGACGCCGCCATCAACCCCGGCAATTCCGGCGGCCCGCTGCTGAACCTGCGGGGCGAGGTCGTCGGGGTGAACACGGCCATTGCGACGCACGGCGACGGCGTCAACGCCGGCATCGCTTTCACGATTCCCGGCAACCGCGCCGCCCGCATCGCCGAGCAGCTCAAGACCCGCGGCAGCATCCAGCGCGGCTGGCTGGGGGTGAGCTTCACCGAGCTGGACGACGCGGACGCCGCCATCTTCGGGTTGAGTGATCGTCACGGCGTCATCGTCGAGCGCGTGTTGAGCGACTCGCCCGCCGAGAATGCCGGCATACAAGTCGAGGACGTGGTGATCCGGGTCGAAGGCGTCGCGATCACCGGCTCCGAGCGGCTGCGCGGCCTGATCGCGGACCTGACGCCGGGCGACGTGGTGCGACTGCGGGTCGTGCGGGACGGCCGGGAGCGCGACCTGCGGGTCCGACTGGGGCTTCAGCCGGAGAACCTGCTGGTCGCCGCCCGGGCGGATTCGGTCGAGGCGCGGGCAATACCCGGCCTGGGTCTGGCGGCGCGCACGCTACGGCCCGGCTTGTTGCGCCAGTTGCGCGTGAACTACCGGCCCGCAGACCGCGGCGTGCTGGTCTGGCGGGTGGACGCGGCGGGGCCGGCCGCGGAGTTGGCGGCGTTCGACCTGATCGTGGCCTGCGACGGCCGGCGTGTGACGACGGTCGGCGAGCTGATCGAGGGCACCGGCCGCGCCGACGCCGACGCGGAGATTCGGTTGACAGTCCGCGATGCCGAGGGCGCGGAGCGGGTCGTCGTGGTGAAGCGGGCGGCAAAGTAGACGCCGCACCGTCGGCCGCTGGCCGCAAAATGCCCATTACGGGCTGGTGAGCAGCCGGACAAACGGATTGACGTCGCCGAAATCGGCGCGCCCGTCGCAATTCAGGTCGCCTGCGGCCTCGGGGGCCAGACCGTACTGCGTGCGATACGCGACCGGGTTCGTCAACGCCAGCACAAACGGGTTGATGTCGCCGAAGTTGACCCCACCGTCGTTGTTCAGGTCGCCCTTCAGCACCCCGTTGGGGACGATCTTGAATACCTCGCCGCCGAGGTCGCAGATGTACAGCTCGCCCGCGGCGTCCTCGCCGAACGAGACAATGCTGTCGATGGTGCCCGCGGCCGGGCGCAGCTCCGTCGTGCGATCAACGAGCTGCGTTACCTGCTGGCCGTCGTAGCGGAACGACCAGATGCGGGCCGAGCAGTAGTCGGCGAAGAAGTACGTGCCGCGGAGGTCGCGCAGCCGGCCGCCGCGGTACACGTAGCCGCCGGTGATCGAGCACCCGAGCGCGTGGGAGTACTCGTGAATTGGGAAGACCAGCTCGGCCGCCGGCGGGCAGCCGGCGGTGTTGTACGCCTGATTGCCTTCATAGCAGCGCCAGCCGTAGTTATCGCCGCCCGGACTGCTGGCGGGCTGGAAGTCCACCTCCTCCCATTGGTTCTGGCCCACGTCGGCGATGTACAGGTCCCCAGTGAGGCGATCGAAGCTGTTTCGCCAGGGGTTCCGCAGTCCGTAAGCCCAGATTTCGTCCGCCCCGGCCACGCCGACGAACGGGTTGTCGGGCGGAATGGCGTAGGGGCTGCCGGGGGCGGCCCCCCGCACGTCGATCCGCAGCAGCTTGCCCAGCAACACCTCGATGTTCTGAGCGCGGTTGCCCGGGTCACCACCCGACCCGCCGTCGCCCGTGGCGATATACAGGTAACCGTCGGGGCCGAACCCGATCCAGCCGCCGTTGTGGTTGGTGAACGGCTGGTCGATGCTCAGCAGCACGAGCTGCGAGAAGGGGTCGGCCCGGTTCGGATCGCCCGCCGACACCTGGTAGCGGGCCACGAAGGTGCGGAGCTGGCTGCTGACCACGCGAGTGTAGTTGACGTACAGGTAGCCGTTGCTGTCGTAGTCGGGATCAAACGCCAGCCCCAGCAGCCCGCGCTCGCCGCCCGGGGTGACCAACACCTCGAGAAACGGCGTCGGTAGCACCACGCCGCCGATCAAGTCGAGAATCTTGACCACGCCGCCCTGTTCCACGATGAACAGACGGTCGGCGTCCCCGGGCGGAGCGGTCGCGAACACCGGCGAACTCAGACCGGCGGCGACCCGGACGGCGGTCAGAGGGGTGTTGCACTGCGCGGCGGCATCCGGCGCGCACCCCGACACGATTGCGGCGATGACCACGAAGAACAGCGGGAGCGGAATTATGTGTTTCATCGGATTACTCCTGTCCGAGAGTCACCAACAGAACCCACCACGCAAGTGGTGGGCCGCCTAGCCCCGCACTGGCGGGCGGGGCTCTGATAGACACTCCGGTCGACGACCTTCGGCTCGTCGGCCGATTATAGGCCGCTCGCGGCGCGCGCTCGGAATCGAGCCGGGCACCATGGGACGGCGGGCTGCCGGATAAGCGACGGCGGGGCCGGGGCCTTGCCCTGGCATCCCCCGGTGGTCCAGGTCACCCCTTTTGCCGACACAACTGGGGGCAGCGCTTTCACGCCCGGGATGCAGCCCGGCCGGTCTCGGGTTGCGCCCCCGGTCTGGCCCCTACGGAGCAGTCCGCGTGTCGACGGATTCCGCCACGCCGACGTTCAGCCCGCGGCACCGGCGGATTCTGCGCCTGTTCGAGATGCTGACGTTTTGCAGTGACTCGTTCGCGCAGCTTTCTCACGGCAACCTGACTTCCGTCGGCGAAAGCGCCGCCGCCGTGCTCTCCTCCGTGCTCGGGTATCGGACCGTGGTCCTGCTGCTGGAGCGCAACGAGAAAGCCATCGAGCTGGCGGCCCAGGGGATCGAGCCGGCGGCCCGCGGCCACTGGCGACCGGACCATCCGCTGCTGCAACGCCTCTGGGCGACGATCGATTCGCCCACCGAACTGCGCCGCGCGGAGCTGGGGCCTGCCCTGGCGAACACGGCCGGGGAACTGGGGCTTTCCGACGTCTTTCTCGCGGCGCCGCTCCACACCGGGGCCCCCGGTGGCCCGCAACGCGTGGGCCTGCTGCTCGTAGCCAACCCCCCGCCGGGGGCCGACCTGGCGATTGACCGCCTAGTGCTGGAGATCATGGCCAGTCTGATTGCCGGGGCCTTGGTCAATTGCCGGGCGCGGACGGCGCTGGAGAGCACGAACGCGGCCCTGCGGGCCCAGATCCAGCGCTGCAAGCGCGTTGAGCAGCAACTCTTGGAGAAGGCCGACGAATTGAAACTGGCCAACCGCGAGTTGCGCACCCGTCAGGAGCAACTCCGCGCCCAGCAGCAGGAGCTGACGCGGGCGAACCGGGCCTTGACGGCGGCCAACATGGAATTGGAGGCCCAGAAGCAGCAACTTCGCGCGCAGCAGGTGGAGTTAACCGCGGCGAACCGGGCCCTGGCCGAGGCCACGGCGCGGGCCGAGGCCGCGAACCAATCCAAGAGCCAATTCCTGGCCAATATGAGCCACGAGATCCGCACCCCGATGAACGCGGTCATCGGCATGACCGGCCTGCTCCTGGAGACCCCGCTGTCCGACGAGCAACGGGACTACGTCGAGACGATCCGGACCAGCGGCGACACCCTGCTGGCCTTGATCAACGACATTCTGGATTTCAGCAAGATCGAAGCGGGCCACACGGAGCTGGAGCAGTCGCCGTTCGATCTTCGCGAGTGCGTCGAGTCGGCCCTGGACCTCTTTCCGCAGGCGCTCGAGAAGGGCCTCGATCTCGCGTACGAGATCGACCCGCAGGTCCCGCCCGCCATCGTCGGCGACGTCACCCGGCTGCGGCAGGTCCTGGCCAACCTGCTCAGCAACGCGGTCAAGTTCACCGAGCGCGGCCACATTCGCGTGCGCGTCTCCGCTCAGCCCCTCCCGTCGGGGGACCACGAGGTCCGCTTCGCGGTTTCGGACACCGGCATCGGCATTCCCCCCGACCGCGTCGACCGCCTGTTTGAGTCGTTCAGCCAGGTGGACGTGTCCATCACGCGCCGCTATGGCGGGACCGGCCTGGGACTGGCCATCTGTCGGCGACTCGTCCAGCTCATGGGCGGGACGATCACCGTTGAGAGCGAGCCCGGGCGCGGGTCCACGTTCTCCTTCACCGTCCGCGCCGCGGCGGCCGCGGAACTGGCGGGCCCGGTGGCCGCCGCGGACGACGCGCCGTTGGACCCGCGGACGGCCGAGCGCTTCCCGCTGCGGATCCTGCTGGCCGAAGACATCGCGGTGAACCAGAAGCTCGCGGTGGCGATGCTGGAGCGCATGGGCTACCGGCCGGACGTGGTGGCCAATGGGTGCGAGGTCCTCGAAGCGTTGGAGCGACAAGCCTACGACGTGGTACTCATGGACGTGCGCATGCCGGAAATGGATGGACTGGAAGCGACGCGACGGATTCGAGCGACGCTGCCGCCTGACCGCCAACCGCGCGTCGTCGCGCTCACCGCCCACGCCTTGCGCGAAGACCGGCAGATGTGCCTGAATGCCGGCATGGACGACTACCTGAGCAAGCCGTTCCAGCCGGCCGAGTTGAAGGCCGCCCTACGCCGCTGCGCCGAAGCCCTCGCCGCGCGCGCCGGCACGGCCCCGGCGGCCGAGGGGACCTCCGCCACAGGCCCGGCGGTGTCCGGGGCGGCGGAAACGGCCGCCAGTCCGCTGGGGAAGGCGTCCTGGCGCGAGCTGTGCCAAATCGGGTCCGCGGAACATCAGGCCTTGGTCGAGAGCCTGCTGAAGCTGTTTCGGGCGGAGGTCCCACCCCTGCTCGAGGCCGTCCGCCAAGCCGCCGCCGCCGGTGACGCCCAGCGGCTCAGCCGCGCGGCCCACGGCGTGAAGGGCTGCGCGGCAAACCTCGGCGCCAATCGTCTTGCCGCCCTCAGCGCCACGCTGGAGAAGTCCGGCCGCGCCGGCACAACGGAAGGGATCGCACCGCTGCTGAACGAGATCGAGCAGGAGTTCCAACGCGCCTGCCGGGCGCTGGAGGAGGAGTTGACCAGGGACTAGGCGACCGTGCGCGAACATGCGACCCGGGAGGGCGGTCCCGGCGCGCCGGGACGGCCGAGCGGCGGCTCGCCGGGAAGCTCGCCCTCCCGATTGGCCTCCCATGGTCCTGAACGCCTGTTTAATCAAACCGCCACAGCCCCGCCGCGCGGGCCAGCGCGTACGCCTGCGACATCTCGGCGGCGGTCGGCCGGCGGTTGATCTCGGCATAGTGCTCGCGTCCCACCCGGTTCGACGGCCGGTACTGGCCCATGATGTTGACGTACGTGTCCGGCGACACTTGGTCGGCCAGCCAACGGAAGATCGCCGCGCTTTCGTCCAGCAGCCCCGGCATGACGAGGTGCCGCACGAGCACGCCGCGGCACGCCACCCCGTCCGCCGTGAACCGCAGCTCGCCGACCTGTCGGTGCATCTCGGCGATGGCCGCGCGGGCGTGTTCGGCGTAGTCGCGGGCGAGCAGATATCGCTCGGTGACCGCGGGCGACCAGAGCTTGAAGTCCGGCAGGTAGATGTCCACCAGGCCGTCAAGCCAGCGCAGTGATTCCAAGGTGTCGTACGCACTCGTGTTGTAGACGATCGGTAGGCGCAGGCCGCCGTCCACGGCAACCGCCAGGGCTTCGAGGACTTGCGGAAGGACGTGTGTCGGGGTGACGAGGTTGATGTTGTGGCAGCCCTGCTCTTGCAGGTCCAGCATCAGGCCGGCCATTTGCTCCGCCGAACACGGTTGGCCGGTGATGCCTTGGCTGATGTCGTCGTTCTGGCAAAACACGCAGCGTAGGTTGCAGCCGGGAGAGAAGATCGTGCCGCTGCCGCGTGTCCCCCGCAGACAAGCTTCCTCGCCAAAGTGCGGGAATGCGGAGCTGACCCGTGCCCGTCGGCCGATCTGACACGTCCCCAGTTCATCCGCCCCCCGGTCCACGCCGCAGCCCCGCGGACAGAGGCGACACGCGGCCAGGGCCTCGGCAGCGGCGGCGGCCCGCCGGCCCAACACCTCTCGGCGGCCCGGGGCCAGGTACGCGGGGGCGGGGCCGGCCACTATGAAGCGCGGGTCTGGCATCGGTCTTCCGGGGCCATCCGGGCCGGAGGCGGAGCAATCTTCACTAAACCTTAATCACACTATAATACGCGGGCGCCACCAATGAGGGTGTACCGGCCCGCCCGGGCACGTCGGGCCGGCTTGGAGCCCGCTCTCAATGCCGACCCGTGCATCCGTTTTGATCGTCGAGGACGAGGTGGACCTGGCCGATCTCGTCGCCTACCACTTGGACCGGGAGGGCTACCAATGCCGCCGCGCGACCGACGGCGATCGCGCCCTGGCCGAGGCCCATCGGCAACCTCCCGACCTCGTCATCCTGGACCGCATGTTGCCGGGCTTGTCGGGCGACGACGTGGCCCGCCGCCTGAAACGCGACCCGCGAACCGCCACCGTGCCCATACTGATGCTAACCGCTAAAGCCGAGGATGAAGACGAGCTGGTCGGTTTCGCCCTGGGGGCCGATGACTACATCCGCAAACCGTTCGCCATGAAGGTGCTCCTGGCCCGCGTGGAGGCCGCCCTGCGCCGCCGCGAGGCCGTAACCCGTTCCGAGGTGCTCACCGCCGGCCCGCTCGTCCTCGACCGCGCCCGACACGAGGTGACGGTCAACGGGCGACGGACCGAACTGACGGCGACTGAGTTCCGCATCCTGGCGGCGCTGCTGACGGCCCGGGGCCGCGTCCTGACGCGCGAGCAGCTCATCGACCAAGCCCTCGGCCAGGGGGCCGCAGTCACCAACCGCGCCATGGATGTTCACATCGCCGCCCTGCGCAAAAAGCTCGGTGATGCCGCCGATTGCATTCACACTGTGCGCGGCGTGGGCTATGCTTTCCGCGAGGTCGAGAGCGAATCCCCGTCGTCTTGAAGCGGGCGCCAACCCACGTGACGCGCGGCGGCCGGTCATGGAGGCTGTACCTGGCGGGGGGGGCGTTGTTGGTCGGTGCGGCGGCGGCGGCTGGCTGGCTGGGTTCCGTGGGATTGGAGCGCCTGGTCAATGGGGAGCGGTGGCGGGAACTCCGGCGGACAGCACGGCTTATCGAAGCGGCGGTGTACCACGACGGGCCTGGCCCGGCGCTGGGAGCCGCGCGAACCATGGCTCAAGCACTCGCCGTCGAGCGAGTGTACGTGGTGCTGTTCGACGCGCAGGGCCACATTGAGATCGACACCCGCGGCGAGGCCAGCGCCACCCGGCTGCTGGGGCAGGCGGAGGTGCGCCAGGCGCTGACCCCGGGGCGGGAGTGGGGAACCGACCGCCGACCCGCGGGGCCAAATGGGGAAGACTACCTGATCGTCGCGCGGCAACTCGGCGCTGAGGGCCGATCACCGGCCGGGATACTGTGGCTGTCGTGCCCGGCCTGGACGGAGGGAGTCGGACGGGCGACGCTGGGGGCGTTGGTTCCGGCTGGCGTCGCCGCAGCGGTCGGCGCGGGGGCGTTGGGCGTGCTTCTGCACCTTCGATTTCGACGACATGTTCTCCACCACGCCGTCCAGACCCTGCGCAGCCTGGCCGTGGCTGACGCGGCGGCCCAGGCGTCCACCGGCGCGGGACCGCCGGCGGATGCGGTCGGGGCCACGGAGGGCGGGGTGCCTCCGGCTCTGGGCGCCGCCGTGCGCGGGCTTCAGCGTCGGCTGAACTCACAGACCGAACGGCTCCAACGCCAGCGCGGCCTGCTTCAGTCACTGGTCAATCAGATGGGGGAAGGCGTCGTGGTAGCGGGACCGAACGGGCGACTCGTGCTGCTGAATCCGGCGGCGGTCCGGCTGCTGAATCTGAGTGCGGCACCGCTGACCGAGTGGACCTTGCCGGGGGCGGCCGTCGAATCGGTCATACCGCACCACGCCCTGCAACGGCTGCTGCTGCGAGACGAAGAACACGCTCCAGCCGAACCGGTCCGACTCAAGGTTGATGCCGCCGCCGGCCCAATCTGGGTCCAGGCCCAGGCGTTCGACGTGCAACTGCCGGACGGCGAATCGCCCGGCCGCGCCGTCGTGTTGACCGACATCACGGACCTGGAACGGCTGCTTCAGGTGCGGACCGACTTCGTCGCCAACGCGTCGCACGAGCTGCGCACCCCGCTCTCGACGATTCGGGCGGCGGTGGAGACACTGCTAAGCATGGACCTGACCGCCGAGGCGGCCCCCGCGCGCGGGTTCCTGGAGAAGGTGGCGCGGCAGAGTCGGCGGTTGGAGCAGCTCGTGCTCGACTTGCTGGACCTGGCGCGGCTGGAGAGTCCGGCCGAGCGCTTCGAACCGGAGTCGCTGGACGTTCGGCAGTGGCTCGCGGACGTTCACACCCGTTTCGCGGACGAGCTCGAGAACAGGTCGTTGCAGTGGCGGGGGGAGATCGTGGCGTCGGCTGTCGCCGAATGGCGGGTCAACACGCTCCTCCTGAATCTCGTCGCCGACAACCTCGTGGACAACGCGATCAAGTTCACGCCGGCCGGCGGTCAGGTCGGGCTGCGGGTCGCCGTCGGTCCCACCGAAAGCACGGTGGAGGTGTGGGACACCGGCTGCGGGATTCCGCCGGAGGAGCAGGAGCGGGTGTTCGAGCGTTTCTACCAGGTGGAACGGTCACGCTCCGGCCCCCAGCGTGGCACGGGGTTGGGGTTGGCGATCGTGCGGCACGCGGCGGCGGCGCTGGGGGGCCGGGTGCGGCTGGAAAGCAGGGTGGGGCAGGGGACGCGGGTGACGCTGTGTGTGCCGCGCGAGCCGAAGGCGTGAGCCCGGGCGGCGCCGGGGCTTCACTGGTTTTTCGCGGGTCGCCGGGCGAAGACCTAACGGTTGGGCAATAGCATTGCTCCTGAGTCGGGCTGGCCCTTCTTGGGGCCCCGGCCACCCGGCGAGCCAACCGCGCCCGCGGGCGCGTTCAAGATAGAGTTTACGACGCGGACCGATGACCCAGGTTCCGGAGGGGAAATCTGGGTCGGTCTGCGTCATGGGGGGCGATATTACCCGTCGCGGGTCGGCCGAAACACATTTCTCGCTCAGTGTTAACGTGGGCCTAGCGCAAGGCTCACAAAGTGGCGGGAGACTGCTCGTGGCGGCGGCCGGTGGAGCGGCAGCCACCTGGAATCTGGACTGATTGTGGGAGAAACACATGGAACGACGGCAAGTGCGGCTGACGAGGTGGCTGGGTAGCGCGGTTCTTCTGCTGGGCGTGGCCGGGGCGGGGGCACAAGAAACGAAGATCGTGGTGGATGGGTCAACGACCGTGGGGCCCATTGCCAAGGCGTTCGCCGAGTACTACATGGCCGACCACAAGGATGTGCGGATTACCGTGAGTGAATCGGGCAGCGGCAACGGCGCCAAGAGCCTGATTAACAAGACGTGCGACGTGGCCAGCATGTCCCGGTTCATGAAGGACGGCGAGTTCAAGGCCGCCGTCGAGGCCGGCGTCCAGCCCGTGGCCCACATTGTGGCCATGGACGGCATCGCCATCATCGTCCACCCGTCAAACCCGGTTAAGAACCTGACGGTCGAGCAGGTCCGCAACGTCTACCTCGGTAAGATCACCAACTGGAAGGAACTCGGCGGCCCGGACAAACCGTTGGTCGTCATCAGCCGCGACACCAACAGCGGCACGTACGAGTGCTTCGAAGAACTCGTCATGAACAAGGAGAAGATAGCCAAGGAGGTCGAGTACGTCGGCAGCAACGGGGCCATCCGCCAGCGGGTGCAAAGCACGCCGACCGCCATCGGCTACGTGGGCCTCGGGTTCGCCGACAAGACCGTCAAGGCCCTGTCCGTCAACGGGATTCAGCCCAGCCGGGCTACGGTGGCGTCAGGCATCTATCCCGTCGCCCGCCCGCTGTACTTGTTCACCAACGGCTATCCGAAGCTTGGCAGCCCCCTGCACGCCTTCGTCACGATTCACTTGACCCCCAAGGGCGAGGAGATCGTCCAGTCCATCGGGTTCATTCCGCTGACCGTCTACTCGGCGAACGCAGGCCAGACCGAGGAGTAGCGCCACGAGCAGCCAGGTCGCGCTTCAGCCGGGGCCACGGCAAATCGCTCGGCGGCAGGGGCTCCTGCTCAGTCGCCGGGCGTCTCGTTGGCGCTGCGTGACGGAGCTTCTTGGGCACGGCCTGCTGCTGCTGATTACGTCCAGTTCGGCCCTGGCCGTGCTGTTCATCTTCTTCTTCATCGCCAAGGACGCGTTGCCGTTCTTCGTCACGCGCGATGCCGGCGTTCTCGACCGCCTACGGGAGTTCTTCACGACGACCGCCTGGTACCCCAGCTCCCCGTCGCCGTCGTTCGGCGCGCTGGCGATCTTCGTCGGCAGCGGGCTGGTCACCG
Organism: Planctomycetota bacterium; assembly: GCA_040755725.1. Classification (GTDB taxonomy): domain Bacteria; phylum Planctomycetota; class Phycisphaerae; order UBA1845; family Fen-1342; genus JBFMAI01. The sequence goes on from JBFMAI010000040.1 coordinate 402,671, forward strand.
TCGGCGCGGCGCTGGTGGCGGTGCCGCTGGGGGTCCTGGCCGCCGTCTGCCTCAGCGACGTGCTGCCGTTCGCGGTCCGGCAGTTCGTCAAGCCAGTCGTTGAGGTCCTGGCGGCGATTCCGTCGGTGGCTTACGGCTTCTTCGCGCTCGTGGTCTTCGCTCCGCTGCTGCAAGAGCACGGTGGACTGGTGCTGAGCGTGGGCTGGTGGTGTCTGGTGGGACCGGTCGCCGGTCTGGCCGTGTTCGTGCTGAGTGACGTGGTGGGCAACCGCTTGGCCACGCCGCGCCGTGGCCGTTGGCTTCGCCCGCTGCTCGGCCTCATTCTCGGCGGTCTGGCGACGGCGGGGCTGGTGTACGTTGGCGGGCGCCTGGCGGGCATCGAGGTCGGTAGCGGCACCAACGCGTTCAATGTGTCCATCATCCTGGGGATCATGGCCTTGCCCACCGTGACGAGTGTGTCGGAGGACGCGCTCCAGGCCGTCGGCCGTGAGCTCCGCGAGGGCGCCTACGCCCTCGGCTCCACCCGGGCCGAAACGCTGGTGCGGGTCGTCATCCCGGCGGCCGGCAGCGGCATTTGTGCCGCGATTATCCTGGGGCTGATGCGGGCCATCGGCGAGACGATGGTCGTGTGGATGGCGTCGGGCAACGCGGCCCAGATTCCGAGCCCTTGGTACAACGTGCTGCAACCCGTGCGGACGCTGACGGCCACCATCGCGGGCGACATGGGCGAAGCCGATCACGTCACCGGGTCGGCCCGGTACCACGTGCTGTTTGCGATGGCCCTGGCCCTGCTGTCGATCTCGTTCGTCTGCAACCTGGTCAGCGAGCGCGTCATCGGCCGCGCCACGCTGAAGCTCCGGTAGGTGCCCATGCGACTGGGCTCGCGCAAGCTGCTCGACCGCTCGTTCACCAGCCTGGGGTTGGTGTCGATCCTGTTGGTCGCCGGCGCGCTGGTGGTTCTGCTGATGCCCATCGCCGTCCGCGGGGCCCGCGCGTTCGTGTTCCGCGGCACGATTGAGCACCGACGCCTCATGCTCGATCATTTCGGACGCGGCAATCCGCTGGAGCTGGAGGCGGAATGGTCCAAGGCCCGCGCCGCCCGCCAGCCCGTGTACGACTGGATCACCCAGTTTGAGCAGGAGTGGCGGAGCTACCCGGCGGCCAAGCGGCGCGAGTACCGGGCCGAGCTGGACGAACTGAAGGGGCACCTCCGCGTGTTGCTCGGGCCGCCGCCCGGCGGCGAGCGGCCCGTCATGGTGCGCGACCAGTACGGCCAGACGCGCTGGGACCGGGCCCAGATCAAGCTGCGGAACGTGCTACTGGTCGAGGAATGGGATTACTCCGACCCGACGCAAATGGGGCGGCGTGTACTGCGCCCGCGGGCGACGCACTTCCAGGGGACGGCCCTGGAGCCGCTTTTTGCCTACGTCGAGACCCACATCGACGAGATGTTGCGCCCACGCTGGACGTTCTATTGGCGGTTTCTGTTCGACAACTCGCTCGACGCCCACTTCTTCGGCGGCATCTGGCCGGAGATGCTGGGCACGCTGTACCTGACGATCGGGGCGATCCTGTTCGCCGTCCCGATGGGCGTTGTCTCGGCCATCTACCTGGTCGAGTACGCAAAGGAAGGCTGGGCGATGGGGGTGCTGCGGAGCTGCATCAGCACGCTGGCCGGCGTGCCGAGCATCGTCTTCGGGCTCTTCGGCCTGGCGTTCTTCATCAACACGATCCACGTGTCGCCGAGCAAGAGCGTGCTGGCCGGGTCGCTGACCCTGGCCGCGCTCATCCTGCCGCTGGTGATCCGGGCTTCCGAGGAGGCAATCCGGGCCGTGCCCCACGCCTACAAGGAGGCGGCCCTGAGCTGTGGGGCCAGCCGTTGGCGGACGATCATCACGGTGATCTTGCCCGCGGCCCTGCCCGGCATCCTCACCGGCGTCGTCATCAGCATGGGCCGGGCGGCCGGGGAGACCGCCCCGATCATCTTCACCGCGGCCTTCAGCGTGGGCCCCGCGCTGAAGCTGTGGGAGACCTTCACCCAGGGCACGCCCGCACTGCCCTGGAACATCTATAGCCTCTGCACCGAGCACCAGGCCGTGGACGAAATCCGCCATGTCCAGTACGGCATGGTCTTGGCGCTGGTGCTACTGGTCCTGCTGCTCAACGGGGCCGCGATCGTCCTCCGCGCCCGGATTTCGCGCAAGCTGACAGGTTGATGTATGCTCATGACGCAAATGCCCAAACCCCCAACCCGCCCGCCGCCTCCCACGGTCCCGCGAGTCACGGTCCCGGTGCGCAGTGACGCGGAACTCGCGTCCCCCGACGCCGCGGCCACGCCGCGCTGGCACGCCCGCACGGAGGACTTCTCGGTCTACTACCGCGGGGTGCCGGCCGTCCGCGGCGTCACCTTGGGCATCGGGGCCGGACAGATCACCGCCATCATCGGCCCCAGCGGTTGCGGCAAGAGCACCTTGCTGCGGGCGATCAACCGCATGAACGACCTGATCCCCGGCTGCACGACCAGCGGTCGCCTGCTGCTGGACGATGAAGACGTGTACGGCCCCCGGATCGACGTGACCGCCCTGCGCCGGCGCGTCGGCATGGTCTTTCAGAAACCCAACCCCTTCCCCAAGTCCATCTTCGACAACGTGGCGTACGGGCCGCGGATTCACGGCGTGCGCCGCCGCGGCGACCTGGCGGACCTCGTCGAGCGCAGCCTGCGGCAGGCCGTGCTGTGGGACGAGGTGAAGGACCGGCTGACGGAGAACGCGCTGGGGCTGTCGGGCGGGCAACAGCAGCGGCTGTGCATCGCCCGGGCGCTGGCCGTCGAGCCCGAACTGCTCCTCATGGACGAGCCCACCTCCGCCCTGGACCCGATGGCAACCGACCGCATTGAGAGCCTGATGGCCGAGCTGCGCGGCGAATACACCATCGTGATCGTCACCCACAACATGCAGCAGGCCGCGCGGGTCTCGGACCGCACGGCGTTCATGTATGTCGGCGAACTCATCGAGGTGGACGAGACGGGCCGCTTGTTCACCAACCCCCGCGAGCAGCGGACCCAGGATTACATCACGGGGCGCTTCGGCTAGAATCCCGCGGCCTTTGGATCGCGTCACACCATGAGCACGCATTTCATCAATTTGCTCGACGAACTGCGGCGGCGGTCGCTGCGCATGGCCAGTCAGGTCGAGGACATGGTGGCGGAGGCCACCGACGCGGCGTTCCTCGCCGACGAGCCGCTGGCCCGGCGGGTCATCGCCCGCGACGAGGAGGTGGACGCCGCCGAGGTCGAGGTCGAGGCCGAGGTGATCCGCTTGTTGGCCCTGTACCAACCCGTGGGCATTGACCTGCGCACGCTGTGTACAATTCTCAAGGTCAACAACGACCTGGAGCGCGTGGCCGACTGCGCGGTCAATCTGGCGGAGCGGGCCAAGCACGGCGTGCTCCAGCCCCTCGCGCAGCGGAGCCCCGAGCTCAAGCAGATGTGCGCGGTCGTGCGGCAGGCCCTGCGGCAGGCCGTGCAGGCGTACAGCTCCGGCGACGTGGACCTGGCCCGGCGCATCCGTGAGCAGGACAGCGGTATCGACGCACTCTACGCCCAGATCGTCCGGCACGTCGTGAACGTCGTGGACGCCTCGCCGGAGGACGTGGCCGGCTACCTCGATCTGCTCTCGGTGGCCAAGAACCTGGAGCGCATCGCCGACCACGCCACCAACGTCGCCGAGGACGTCATCTTCCTGGCCACCGGCCAGATCGTGCGCCACCGGGCCTGACGCCCCCCCACGGAAGCCGCCAAGCCGACAAGACCGCCGGGTTCGCCGTACGAGTATTCAGGGCCGTGGGACGCGGGACGGGAGGGGGAGCCTCCGGGCCGGCCGCGGCTCGGCAGGCCCGCAGGGTCACCGCAGGAGACAGCCCCGCCCTCCCCGCGGCACGATCGTGAATCCCAATCAAGGGCTCTCAGCGGCGGTGGAATTGTCGCTCCAGGTCGCGCAGTGTGAGGTTGAGCGTGGTGGGCCGGCCGTGCGGGCAATGGCTACTGCGGTCGGCCAGCTCCCGGCGGATCAGCAGAGCATCGATCTCGTCGGGCGTCAGCGGATCGCCGGCCTTCACCGCCGCCTTGCAGGCCATCACGTCCAGCACGCTGTGGATGAGCGACTCGGTTTGCGGCCGATTCCCCTCCTGGGCGAGCAGATCGAGCAAATCGCGTACGAACGGTTCGACCTCAACCCGCTCCAGCAGCAGTGTGGGAAACGCGTGGACCGCGACGGTCTGCACGCCCGCCGCCGTCAGTTCAATCCCCAGCCGGTCGAGCGTCGCCGCATGCGTCTCCAACGCCTCCAGCCGGTCCGCCGGCACGCGCACCATCACCGGCATGAGCAAGCGCTGGGCCTCGAGCTTGCGTTCGGCGATTCGGCGGCGCAGCTCCTCGTACAGGATGCGCTCGTGCAGCGCGTGCTGGTCGATAATGACCACGCCTTCGCCGGTCTCAACGACCAGGTACGTATTGTGGACCTGGAGCGCGCGACGAATCGGCGCCAGGCCCCGCGGCAGTGGCGCGGCGGCGGGCGGCCCCGGCGTCCCGGCGGGGGAAAGCGGCTCGGCGGGAGCCGCTCCCTCCCAACGCGGGGGGCGCGCGGCCGCGGGTTCAGGCCGCGCCGCGTTGGCGGAGTGTGGCGCCGCGGCTGCCGCGTTTTCCTTGTTGAGCAGGCCGATCGACGCAGCGCCGGGAGATCCGACGGCGTATAGGTGTCCCTCCGGGAGCTGTCGTGCCGCCGGCCGGGTGAAGAACTCCACCATCGCCTGCCGGACGCGGTCGCGGTACTCATCATCCTCGCGCGGGGTCCGCAGCGGGTGATCGAGTTTGCTGGTCAGGAACTTGTCGCGCAGCGCGGCGAGCACCTGCCCGTGGATGTAGTTGGAATCCTGCCACCGGACCTCCGTCTTGGTCGGATGAACATTCACATCGACTCGGCCCGGATCAATCGTGATGAACAGGAACGCCACCGGGAACCGTGACGGGTCGATCAGGCTGCGGTACGCCTCGCGGATGGCGTGCGACACGAACCGGTCCCGCACGAACCGCCCGTTGACGAAGAGGTACTCCCACTTGCCCGAGCCGCGGCTTTCGGCCGGCGGGGCGACCAGCCCTTCCACGAGCACGCCGCCGCCGTCGCGGCGGATCGGCAGCAGCACGTCCCCCAGCTCCCGCCCGTAGAAGTCGGCGATGCGCTGCCGCAGGTCGGTCGTGGGCCCCAGCTTGTGCGTGACGCGCCCCTGGTGCTGAAGCGTGAAGGCGACGCCGGGCTGCGCCAGGGCGATCCGCGCAAGCTGCTCCGTGATGTGCCCCATCTCCGTCGCGTTGGTCCGCAGGAACTTCCGCCGGGCCGGCACGTTGTGGAACAGGTCGCGGACCTCGACGGTCGTGCCCGGCGGGCCGGCGCAGGGTCGGGGGCCAACCGGCGGCTCGCCCTCGACCCGCAGCTCGTGGGCCACGTCGCTATCCGGCCGACGCGAGACGATCCGCAGTCGGGCCACCGCGGCAATACTAGCGAGGGCTTCGCCGCGGAATCCCAGCGTGCGGATGTTGAACAGGTCGTCGTCGTCGCGGATCTTACTGGTGGCGTGCTGCGCGACGCTGAGCGTCAGGTCCTCGGGGTCCATGCCGCCCCCGTCGTCCCGCACCTGGATCAACCCGCGTCCCCCGTCCTCGATCGTGATGTCGATGCGGCGTGCGCCGGCGTCGAGGCTGTTCTCGACCAACTCCTTAACCACGCTGGCCGGGCGCTCGATGCACTCGCCGGCGGCGATGCGGCTCACGAGCCCGGGGGGTAAGCAGCGAATCTGTCCCATCGGCCGAAGTATAGCGTACATAGCCGGCCCCGCGCGGGGGACGATTCTCGGGCCATCGACCGGCGGGGGTACGGCTGGAGTGCCCGGACACGCCGCGGCCTTGGCACCCGCGTGGGTCATGTCCGCGCCCGCGAATCGGCCACGTTCCCGAGCTTATTAACGGCTGGCGGGCGGCGACACGATATTCCCTCTTGAGGCTGTGGGTCACCGCTCAATTGAGCGGGCAGCCTGGCTTGGAGGGTCCGAGTTACGGCGAGCTCGGACTCTCTCTTTTTGCGCCCACGCTCCCGCCGGCGTGTTCGACGACACTGGACGGGAGGGCGAGCCTCCCGGCGAGCCGCGGCTTGGCAGGCCGGCGGGGTCGCCGCAGGAGACCGCCTCGCGTTCCCAAGCCGTGCGCTCGCGAAAGCCCGGTTAGCCACCCCGCGGCTTGACGGGTTGTTCGTCGCCGACCGTGCGGGGGGAATTGCCTCCCGCCGAGCTCTTGGCGGCCTTGGCGCGGGTCTCCATCTGGTCGCGCAGGGACGATCCGCCCTCACCGGCAGTGGGCGTCGCCTCGGCGGCGGCCCGCTGCTTGCGCGTGGGCAGACGGTTGAGGCGGTCTTTGAGAATGTCGAACATCCGCTCCATCGGGGCGTTGAGCTGCTCGAGTTCAGCCGCAACCTTCTTCTTCTCATCGTCGTCCTTGGCGGCCTTCAGCTTGGTCTCCACCGCGTTGATGCGGGAGATTTTGCTCTTCAAGTACCGGTCGCGCAAGGTCGTCTGATCGCGCAGGTAGCGATGCGCAAGGTTCCGCTGCCCCTCGTCAAGTTGGTAGCGACGAATGAAATCCTCCACGTACTGCGCCCAGGCGTCCTTGGCCGCCGGCTTCTCGGCCGACTTGGTCCTCTGATCCGGATTAGTGACCACGGTCGGGCCGGCCACCCCGTCGCCCGTGATGTCGCTCACGCTCGGCACTTCGCCCGTCTCCGGCGGTAGCCCCATGGCCGTGTTCTTCGCCACTTGCGCCTCGCGTTCCAGCCGTTCCCGCCGCTCCCTCTCCTTGTTCTTGAACTGTTCGCTCCGCGGCCACTCCGAACGCCAGTCATACCCCCCGCGGCTCCAAGTCTCGAGCCGCTGGTTCATGTAGTTGGTGCCGACCCGGAAGGCGGCCATCTGCCCGTCCACGAGGATGCGCTGCTCGTCCGTCAGATACGTCCCCATGTCCTCAACGGTGTCCTCCACCATCGTGGTGAACTCCCCGAACAGCGGCTTGGCCCGGCGCGCCCAGTCGGCCACCTCCTCCGGCGCCGGCGGGTCGTTGCCCATGATCGCTTCGATCCACTGATTGGTCAGGGTTTGCAGTTGGGCGCGATTGTCCTGCAACCAGCGCGGAAACCGGTCGCGCAACAGCTCGCGGGTGTTCTCCAACTGGGCGTCGTCGAAGCCGTATTCCTTGGCCATCTCCTCCGTGATCCGGTTGATGAACAGGTCCATCATCCGCTCGGTCGGCCAGAAGCCCGCCGGCGGATACTCTCCACCGGGCGGTGGCGCCGGGGGGGGACCACCGAAGTTCTGGCCGACGGCCGTCGCGGCCAGCACGGCCCACGGCACGATTCGCAGCAGCGTCCGAGTGCGTGTCATGTTCAGCCTCCGCCCGGCCGGCCGGGCGCCATCGGGACCACGTTGCGGCCGGTTCCGCCCCGCTCCAACACCGCCGCCTCCGCCGTCCACAATCCAGATTGTACGTACGGGGAAGCGTTGTCCAGTACCCTGCGGCCGCTTCGGCCACTTGGTACAGTTTTACACGAAAGCGGACGGCCGGTTGCCGGGTTGGAAAAGCGCCGGCCGATGCGGGACAATGCCGCGGCCATGATGCGTACGATCCCGGTCCGCGTGCTTGTGATTGACGACGATGAGGCGGTCGGCCGTCGCCTGGGGGCGTGGCTGCGCGAGGCCGGGTTTGACGTCACGACGTTTACCCGACCCGACGAGGGCCTGGCCCACGCCGCCCGGGCCCCCGGCCCGGTCGCGCTCGTGGACCTGCACCTTTCGGGAGCGGACGGGCTGGAGACCATCGCCTCGCTGCGGGTCGTGGCGCCGCAGACCCGCGTGATCGCGTTGAGCGCGTTCCCGGACGTGCCGCAGGTCGTGGCCGCGGTGCGCGCCGGAGCGCGGGACCTGCTGGAAAAACCCATTCAACGGGAGTCGTTGCTCGCCGCCATCGACCGCCAGCTCGCCGAGACCGGACTCCACATCCGCGACGAGGAGGATTTCAATCGCCGCTTGGGGGTACGCCTGCGCAGCGTGCGCACGGAGCGAGGGCTGACCCTCGGCGATGTGGCCGAGCGCTGCGGCCTCACCGCCGCGCAGCTTTCGCAGATCGAGCTCGGCAAGAGCGCCACCTCGACGTGGAGCCTGGCGCGCATCGCGGCGGCGCTGGAAACTCCGCTGGACAGGTTATTGGCCTCGTTGTGAGCGGTCCCGGTCCGGAGCACCGCGTGCCTGCCCGCACCCGCCTGGTCGTCCCTATCACGAGCAACGAGCCGCCGTTGGCTCAGCAGGTGGCGGCCGCTCGCGCGGCGGGCGCCGATCTCGTCGAGCTGCGTCTTGACTGTCTGCGGGATTGGGCGGTCGTGGAGCAGCTTCTCGCGGCGGATCCGCAGTTGCCGGCGATCTTGACGCTCCGCTCCGCGGACGAAGGGGGCCGCTGGACCGGCACGGGAGCCGAGCGTCTCGCCGTCCTCACGCGCCTGGCACGCCAAGGCCCCGCCTACATGGACGTGGAGTATTCCGCTTGGCGCCGCTCGGCGACCGTGCGCCGCAAAATCGGTGAGGTGTGCGAGCTGCACGTCGGTTCCGACGCGCGGCGCTGGCATGCGGAGCGGGCGACGGGGGCGAGGTGCGGGCTGATTCTCTCGCGTCACGACCCGCACCGGCCGCCACGGAATCTGTCCGCCGTTTGCGATCGCCTGGCTGCGACGCCGGCGGACGTGGTGAAGATCGTGGCGGCGGCCCGCGACGCGACGGATGCGTGTCGAATGCTGGCGGAACTGGAACGATGGCGCGGACGGCGCGACGTCGTCGCCCTGTCGCTGGGCGACGCCGGTTTGGCGACGCGCGTTCTGGCGGCGAAGTTCGGCGGCGCGATGACGTTCGCGTGCCTCGATCCGCGCCACGCCTCGGCCCCAGGTCAGCCGACGATACACGAGCTGCGCGAGACGTACCGCTGGGAGAGCATCCGTGCGCGTACGCGCGTCTATGGCGTGGTGGGGTGGCCGCTGGCGCATTCGCTGGGCCCGCGGGTCCACAACGCCGCCATGGCGGCCACGGGCGTGGACGGCGTCTACGTTCCCTGGCCGGTGCAACCGGGTTATCGGGCGCTGGCGCGGTTTCTCGATACGGTGACGGCGCACCCGGAGCTGGGGGTTATGGGACTCAGTGTCACATCGCCGCACAAAGAGAATGTAAGCCGTTGGCTGCGTCAGCGCGGGAGCACGGTGCACGGCGACGCGGTCGCCTGCCGCGCGGTCAACACCCTCGTACGCTGCTCAGCGCGCGGCTGGGAGGGGGACAACACCGACGTGCAAGGCGTCCGCCAAGCGTTCGACCGACTCGGGCCCGGCATTCTGGACGGCAAGCGCGTGGCGGTGCTTGGCGCAGGCGGCGCCGCCCGGGCCGTCATCGTGGCGCTGCGCGATCGCGCGCGTCTCATAACCGTCTACTCCCGATCACTGCATCGGGCCCGCCACCTGGCTCGTGAGTTCGGTTGCCTGGTGAAGTCCTGGGAAGACCGTCAGTCGCTCGACGCGGACGTCCTGGTAAACGCCACGCCGATTGGACAGCGGCCCGACGCCGATGCCACGCCGGTGCCGGAGCGCGTTCTCAAGCCCGGGATGGTGGTCTTCGATGCAGTTTACCAGCCGCGTGCGACCAAGTTGTTGCTGGCGGCGGGGAGCCGGGGGTGTCGGGTGGTTTATGGTGACGCGATGTTTATCGGGCAGGCTGCCGCGCAGTACGAGCTGTGGCATCGGATCGCGGCGCCGCGTGGCGCGATGTGGGCGGCATTATCGGATGCGCGCGCGGACTCGGCGGGATCCTCGTCGTCTTAACTCGTTCGTCAACGCGGTGACAGCCCACCTTCCGGCCCCGGGGGGACTCCGGCTTTGCCCAGTGTGAAGGAATTTTTTGCCTGTGGCCCCCCCGTATTGAAACCTTTAGATGTCGTTCTCCCGCTCGTCTGTCCCGGGTGAACGGCGCCTCACGAAGCGACGTGAGGCGGGGGATTACGGGACGCAGCTTCCAGAGGGCAGCATTGTGGGCACCGCCGGGCATCCGCCCGGGCTGTCCGGAGTGGGTAGGTTTTGGATGGGAAATGTCTCGCACGGAGGCGAAGGGTTCTTGGCGATCTCCGGGACTTCCGGAGACGCGCGGAGGAAAAGAGATGAAGGCGCTTGTCAACCGCATGCGGCAGTTCCTGGTGAACGAGGATGGGCCTACCGCGACCGAGTATGCAGTCATGTTGGCCCTGATTATCGTGGCGTGCATCGCGGCCATTACCGCGCTGGGCAGCGCGCTGCGGACTACGTTCAACAACATTGCCGACCAGATGCCGGCCGGAACTCCGGGCTAAGCCGGAGACGGCGGCGCGGTCGCCTCGACCGAGAGCCATCGGGCGGCGGCACCGCGGCCTGCGGTCGCCGCCGCCTCTCTTTCTCGCCTCACCCCCCGGAACGTCCGATGTTACTGGGGGCCGCCGAGGAGAAGACCGGCGGGCCGGAAAAGAGCTGCGAAAACGGCCTGAAAAACACGGATGAATGTACTGGCGGCACATTACTGGCACGTGACGTTCGCCGTATTGGTCCCGGGCATCCTGTATGCCTCGTGGATCGACTACTCCCAGCGGCGCGTCCCGAACTGGCTCAACGCGGCCCTGGCCGTCGCGGGGCTGGTAGTTCAGGGGTTGGCCTTCGGGTGGTGGACGCCGGGGGAGGAGGGGCCGCGCGGCGGCGTGGGGTGGGGGCTGCTGGGGCTGGCCGTCGGATTCGGACTTCTTATCGTACCTTGGCTGATGCATGCGATGGGCGCGGGGGACGTCAAGCTGATGGCCGCGATCGGCTGCTGGCTCGGCCCGTGGCTCACGCTGCTTAGTTTCGCTGCCGGGGGCATCCTGGGTGGGCTGGTGGCGATCGCCATGATCTACACCAGCGGCCGGACGGTCCACGCCCTGACGAACCTGCAAACGATCATGCACAAGATGCGGCGCCTCGAGACCGCCTTCGGCGAGTACGGTGGGGCGCGCACGTTCGGTGACACGAGCCAGCTTCTTCCGTATGGCGTCCCGCTGACGGCGGGGACGATCGGCGTGTTGTTGACCTACTACGTCGGAGGTTGGCTGCCATGAAACGCGGAAGGAGAAAGTGGCTGGGCCGGGCGGCGGCGGCGGTCGAGCTGGCGATCGTCACCCCGATTCTGCTGACCATGCTGTTCGGCATCATCGAATACGGGTGGTTGTTCACGGTGCGCCAGGCGTTGACGACCGCGGCGCGGGAGGGGGCGCGGACGGCCGCGCTGCCCGGCTCGCGCATCAGTGACGTCGAGTCGCGCGTTTCGGACTACATGCAAACGCTCGGGCTCACCACGTACACCACCGACGTCACCGTGGACGAGTACAACAACCCCACGGGCGACGTGACGGTTTCGGTCCCCTACGCGGACGTGACGCTGGTAGGCTGCTACTTCGGCGGCCCACCCAGTGGCAACATCAGCGCGAGCTGCTCCATGCGCAAAGAGGGGATTGACTGACCGCGGTCGCCACCGACGTGACCCCGGTGCGCCGGGGCGGGCGGTGGACCACACGGGGCGGGACGGAGGAGAAGGGACACGGATAGCGGCGCGCCGGGGCGCGCCGGGGTCCGCCCGCGACGGGCCCTTCCGAACTCGGCGGCTTGCCGGCGTCGGCGTGGCGCCACGCAAGGATGGATGACCATGAACGTGAGAGCCCTGTTACCGCTGATCGCCGGCCTGGGGATCGGAGGGCTGGCGCTGTTTCTGGGGATCAACACGCTGAAGAACGCCCGCGCTTCGCAACGTCCCACCCCAAAAGTCAAAATCTGGGCCGCCGCCGCCGACATCCCCCGCGGCACCGAGATCAAGGAGGAAATGCTCCAGGCGTTGGCCTTCCCCACCGAGCTCGTGCCCAAAGGCGCGTTTAAGGAAAAGACCGATCTCGTCGGCCGCGTGCCGCAGATCGTGGCCCCCGGCGGGCTGCCGATCCTCGAAACCATGCTCGCCCCGCCCGGCACGCGCCCGGGCATCTTCGTCAAGCCCGGCTATCGCGCGGTCGCCGTCAAGATCGACTCCGGCTCCGGCGTGGACTACCACCTCGAACCCGGCCGCTTCGTCGACGTCGTCGGCTCCTTCAAAGTCCGACGCAACAACCGCAGTGAGACCATCGCCAAGACCATCGTCGAGAACGCCGAGCTGGCGGCGGTCGGACCACGCTTGAGCCCATCGGGCCCGGACGAGGACGGGGCCGCACGGGCCCGCACCGTGCGGGCCGTCACGCTGTTCGTCAAGCCGGAGCAGGTCAAGACCCTGCTGCTGGCAGAACAACAGGGGCGCATCAAGCTCTCGCTGCGGGGCTTGGAAGACCAGGAGCCCGCCAACGACAACGAGTGGGTCAGCGACCTCGAGATGATGGGGCAGGCGGCACCGGAGAAGTCCGCCCCACCCGCCGTGGCGGGAGCGTCCGAGCCGCCGCAACCGTCGGCCCTGAGCTGGCTGGGGAGCCTGCTGGCCAGCGCGGCGGCGCGGCCCGGACCGGCGACCACGCCGGAGGCCGTTGTACCGCCGTGGGTGCTGCGGATCTACCGCGGGCCGCGTGAAGAAGTGATTCAATTCCGCAGTCGGGACTCTTCGGACCGGGTGGGCTCCGCGGGGGCGGGGTCCGGCGGAAACCGGGAGCCGGCCGCGGGGAACCGGGAACAAGTGGCGGCCCCGGCCGCGACGCCTGCGCCCGACAGCGGGGCGACGAGCGGGGACATCGAGTTCGAGCCTGAGGAGCTCTCCGAATGAACCGGCATCATCGCAATCATCGGGAACAGGGACTGGGGAACTGGGCGCAGGGAGCGGCGTTGCGGCGGGCCCGGATTGGGATCGGGCTCGTGGCCGTCGCGTGGCTGGGCGCGTGGCCCGCCGCGGCGCAGGAGCCGCCGGCGGTGCAGATCAGCGTGCGGCCGATGCAAGCCCAGGCCCAGATGATCTCGGTCCCGGTCAATCAGGGCGTGCTGGTCGATTTCAACGTGCCCGTGCGGGAGGTCCGGGTGGCCAACCCGGAGATCGCCGACGTGACGGCGACCGCCCCGCGGCAGATTCTCATCAACGGCAAGTCGTACGGGACGACGCAACTCCTGGCCACCGTGGACGGCGGACAACAGCAGACGTTCACGGTCGCGGTGGACCTGGACCTGGAGCGGCTCCAGGCCAGCGTACGTTCGATCGTGCCGCGGGCCAAGGTGCAGGTGTCGGCGCTGCTCGACTCGGTCGTGGTGAGCGGGACGGTCCCGGATACGGAGTCGGCCGAGCGCATCATGCAGGTCGCCGAGGTGTACTCCAAGAACGTCATCAACCACATGACGGTCGCGGGCGTCCACCAGGTCCTGCTGCGTTGCACCGTCGCCGAGGTCAACCGGGCCGCCACGCGTCGGCTGGGCTTCAACGGCTGGATGGCGGGCGATGACTTCCAGGATGTCTTCGCGGTCAGCCAGATCGGCGGCATCAACCCGGTCAACATCGGCGCGGTCAGTGGGGCCGCGGCGACCGGACGCATCCCGTTCGCCACCGGTGAGATGGGCCTGACGGCGACGCCCACGCTGAGCCTCGGGTTCCCGCGCATTCAGATGCAGGTCTTCATTCAGGCGTTGCGCGACAACGGCCTGCTCCAGGTGCTGGCCGAACCGAACCTCGTCACCGTCAGCGGCCAGGAGGCCAATTTCCTGGCTGGCGGCGAGTTCCCGATCCCCGTCCAGCAGCGGGATTCGGTGACCGTCGAGTTCCGCGAGTTCGGCGTCCGGCTGCGCTTCACCCCGACGGTCGTCAGCGATGACGTGATCCGGCTCCGCGTGGCCCCCGAAGTCAGCGAACCGGACTTCAGCACCGCCGTGCGGATCGGCGGCTTCGCGGTGCCCGGGCTGATCCAGCGCCGTGTCGAAACCGTGGTGGAGATCGGGCCGGGGCAGACGTTCGCCATCGGCGGGCTACTGAGTGAGAAGACGCGCGCGACGAGCAGCAAGGTGCCGGCGCTGGGCGACTTGCCGGTGCTCGGGGCGCTGTTCCGTTCGGTCGAGTATCAAGCCAATGAGAGCGAGCTGGTCGTGCTCGTTACGCCGGAGCTTGTGGCGCCCCTGAACCCTGGGCAAGTCGTGTACGTGCCGGGGACGGACCATCTGCGGCCCAACGATTGGGAGCTGATGGCGCTGGGGCAGTTGGAAGGCCGCCCGGCACCGGGGCAAGCCGCGCCGTCGCCGCGCGCGCGGCCGGCCTGGCCGGCGCGGTCGGCGGAGCTGTACGGCCAGCCGGCGGCCGCACGCTTGCAGGGTCCGATCGGGCCGGCGGGCGGCGAGGAAGGAACGTAGCCATGTTGCCAGGGAAGTGGGAACAGGGAAAAGGGAACAGGGGCCGAGCGACCGGCTTTCCCGTTCTCCGTTCCCTTTTCCCCGTTCCCTAAGAACGAGGTTGTTTTGTGTGGCGTGAGGTTTGTAACGGTGCGGAGGTAGGAAGATGCAAACGTTGAGGCGAAATCCGAGGAAACGGTTGCGGCGGGCGGCCGTTGTGGCGCAAGTCGCGGTCTGCTCCACCGTCATTCTGGGCATGGGTGCCCTGGTGCTGGACATCGGGGCGGCGTACACGACGCAGACCGAGCTCCAGGTCGCGGCCGATGCCGCGGCCCTGGCGGCCGCCGCCGAGCTGGCCGGCTCCGGCGAGGGCGATCCGTTTGAGCTGGCCATCACGGCGGCGAACGAATACGCCCGGCGGAACCCGGCCCGCGGCGAGCCGCTGGCGGTGTTGGCCAGCGATGTCGAGTTCGGCCGGGCCGTCCTGAACCCGGCGACGGGGAAGTTTGACTTCGAGACGTCGGCCGGCGGCGTGGACGCCGTGCGGGTCACGGTCCACCGTCAGCAGGACATGGGCGAAGTCGAGGTGCCGTTCCTGTTTGCCCCGATTCTGGGCCGGTACGGGATGCAGCTCGATGCCCGGGCCGCCGCCGTGCTCATCCCGCGGGATATCTCGGTGGTGATCGACTTGTCGAATTCGATGGGCTACGACACCCAACTGCGGTACTGGAACCGGACCGACGGCGGGTGCAGCAACCTGCGCGACTTCTGGTGCGCGCTGGACGGTCCCGAGCCGGACAAGCCGTACGTCCCGGCGTCGGCGGCGACGGTGGATCAGACGGAGTATGAGACCGACACGGGCCCCACGTACGGCTACATGACGAACTGGGGCACCGCGCTTAACCCGTCGAGCTACAACGCCAGCACCGACCCCGGACTCTGGTACATCCGCAAGTCGCAGTTGACTAGCGTGCCGGTCATCACGTCGCTGCTGACGACGACCGGATACACCGCCGACGAGCGGGCGGCCCTGCTGTCCGGATCGCTCGACGGGACCACGTCGCACTGGCGGAACCGCTGCGGCGTGCTGCTGGGGCTGGCCCAGTGGCGCAGTGGCAAGCCGGGCGCCGCGTTCCCGGGTGGCGGTAACGGCGACAACGTCCTCAGCGACAGCGAGGTGTCGTGGCTGGCGTCGCCGGAGTATGCCGTCGACTGGAACTGGAAGACCTACATCGACTGGGTGCAATCGCAGTCCAACACGACGTTCAAGTACCGCTATGGGCTGAAGACCCTCTGCGACTTCCTGCTGATCGATCGTCCCCGGTACAACCAGACGAACGTAAAGTGGGCCACGCCGGAGCAGCCGTTGCGGGCCGTGAAGGACGCCGTGTGGACCATGACCAACGTCATCGAATCGCTCGAGAGCCTGGACCACATGGCGCTCGAGACGTTCGAGACGCAGGGTTACCACGAGGTGAACCTGACGGATGATATCTGGCAGGTGGCCAACACGCTGTATCACCGGCAGGCCGGACACCGCGACGTGTACACGAACATCGGCGCGGGCTTGTCGCGGGCCTACGCGGAGCTGACCAGCAGCCGGGCGCGCAGCGCCGCGGCGAAGGTCATCGTGCTGATGTCGGACGGTGTGCCCAACTACGACGAGTACGGGCAGTACAACGAATCCGGCGCGCGCGCCTACGCCTTGCGGTTGGCGCAGCAGGCCGCGGACCAGGGCATGATGATCTACACGGTCAGCGTCGGTTACCAATCGGACCGGCCGCTGATGCAGGAGATCGCCACCATCGGCCGCGGGCAGGAGTTCTATGCCGCCGGCAACCCGGAGGAGTACAGCCAGGAACTGGAGATGATTTTCCGGTCCCTGGGCGGCAAGCGTCCGGTGGCCTTGATCGAGTAACCGCGCGACCGGCGGCGGGCGACTTGGCGCGCGCCACGCCGGTCCGCTGAACCTCAACGCCGTCTTCTCCGCCGGACGACGGGCGACCATCGGCCCCGTCGTCCGGCGGCCCCCGACCGCGACGGGGTCGGGCGGGCGGCGGCGGTGGTAGAGAATGGAGACCGGCAGCCTTGAGCAAGCCCGTGCGGGTCATCGTCGTCAATGCCGACGAAGAGGCCGCGCCGGAGCTGCGCGCCCTACTGCTGTCCGTCGAGGGCGTCAAGATCGTCGCCGAGGTCGATGAGCCCCTGCTCCTCGCCCAAGCCCTGAACCAATTCCCCGCCGAAGTGCTCCTGCTCCACCTCGATCCGCACCCGGCGGCCACGCTGGACGTGGCGGCCCCCCTGGTGGCGGAGCGGAAAGACCGTCTGACGGCCATCGGGATGACCGAGGACCGCGATGCGGAGTTGGTCGTCCGTGCGATGCGGGCCGGCTTGCGCGAGTTCCTGTGGAAGCCGTTTCCGCCGGAACAGCTCACGGACATCCTGCGCCGGGTTTCCAGCGAGGCCCCGACGGGGGGGCAGCGCGCGGGGCGACTGATCCCGGTGGTCGGCTGCTGCGGGGGCGTGGGGGCGACGACGATCGCGGCCAACCTGGCGGTCGAACTGGCCAAGTTGGAGGACTGGGGCGGCGAAGGGCAGCCGCCGAAAGTGGCGCTGGTCGACCTGGACTTCCGGTTCGGTCAGGCCGCGATGTTCCTGGACGCGCAGCCCACCTACACGATTGCCGAGTTGTGCGACACGCCCGAGCACATCGAGGCCCAGATGATCGAGCGCGTCGTGGTCAAGCACGCCACGGGCGTCCACGTGCTGGCGCATCCGCCGGACATCGAGCAGGCCGAGCGGATCAGCGCGGCGCAGTGTGCGGGGGTCCTGGCCGCGATGTTGGAGCAGTACGACTTTGTGGTGGCCGACGGTCCCGTCCGCTTCGACCCGTCGGCCCGGGCCGTGTTCGACATGACCGACATTTACCTGCTCGTGCTGCAACTCCTGGTCCCGCCGGTGCGCAACGCCGACCGGCTGCTGAATGAGCTGCGGCGCGGGGGGTACAACGTGGAGCAGGTGCGGCTGGTGTGCAACCGGGCGGGGCGCGAGGCGGGCTACCTGGAGCCGGGGGACGTGGAGACGACGTTGGGTCGCAAGCTCGACTGGAGCCTGCCGGACGATTGGAAGACGGCCAGCACGGCGATCAACGTTGGCAGCCCGCTGGCTGAGTTCGCGCCGCGGTCGAAACTGCGCGCGGCCATTCAGCAAATGGCCCAGGACCTCGCCCGGCGGCCGGCGGCCGAGTCTGCCCCGGCGACCGAAAAAGCCGCCGGCGATGGGGCGCGCAAAGGGCTGTTCTCGATCTTCAGCGGCTAAGGCCCCCGGTGGGGCCCGGTCGCCGGTGCGGCACCGCACGGTCGAGTTGACAGGAGGACGCGATGGGTTTGTTCACGAAGAAGCCGGCTGAACCCGGCCCGGACGGTGGCGAGGCGACGCCGAACGGCGCCGCTCCGACGCCGGCCGGGGCGCCGCCCCCGCCGCCGCCGCGCTCCACGCCCATGGAGCCACCTGCGGCCAACGCAACCGGGAGCGGCCGAGGTTCCGCCCGCGGTCCCGAGACGCCGGGGACCGCCACCGCCACCGTGGCCCCTCCGCGACCCCCCGCGCCGCCGCGGCCGACGGCGCCGGCGGAGCGGAAACGGCGGGATGCGGTGGCGGACGAACGGACGCGCAAGTTCCAGGACCTGAAGGCGGAGATTCACCGCAAGCTGGTCGAGCAGCTTGACATGACCAAGCTGGCGGCGAACGCGACGGAGGAAATCCGCGAGCAGGTCCGCCAGATCGTCACGGCCCTGTGCGAGGAATCCAACTCGGTCCTCAATTTCAACGAGCGGCAGCGGCTGGCGCAGGAAATCCTGGACGAGACCTTCGGCCTCGGCCCCTTGGAGTCGCTGCTGGCCGACGCGCAGATCTCCGACATTCTCATCAACGGGCCGCGGCAGGTGTACGTCGAGCGGGCCGGCAAGCTCTCGCTCACCGACGTGAAGTTCAAGGACAATGGCCACCTCCTGCACGTCATCGACAAGATCGTGTCGCCACTCGGCCGCCGCTGCGACGAAGTCTCCCCGATGGTCGACGCCCGGCTGAAGGACGGCAGCCGCGTCAACGCCATCATCCCGCCGCTGGCCATCGACGGGCCGGCGGTATCGATCCGGCGTTTCGGCACCGACCCGTTGACGTGGGACGACTACCTGCGTTTCCGTTCCTGCTCCTCCGAAATGGTCGAGTTCCTGCGGGCGTGCGTGCTGTCCGGGCTGAACATCCTGATCGTCGGGGGGACGGGCTCGGGCAAGACGACCCTGCTCAATAACCTGTCCATGTTCATCCCGGAGGACGAGCGCATCGTTACGATCGAGGATGCCGCCGAGCTCCAGCTCCGCCAGCCGCACGTCGTCCGTCTGGAAACGCGCCCCGCGAACATCGAGGGCAAGGGCCGCATCACCATCCGCGACCTGCTGATCAACGCCCTGCGCATGCGGCCCGACCGGATCGTGGTCGGCGAGTGCCGCGGCGGCGAAACGCTGGACATGCTTCAGGCCATGAACACCGGCCACGAAGGCTCCATGACCACCATCCACGCCAACAGCACCCGCGACGCCGTCCAGCGCGTCGAGACGATGGTCATGATGTCCGGCTTCGAGCTGCCCACGCGGGCCATTCGCCAGCAATTCGCCTCCGCCGTCAACGTCATTGTCCAGGCGGCCCGGCTCACCGGCGGGCCGCGCAAGATCGTCTCGGTCACCGAGGTCCAGGGAATGGAAGGCGACGTCGTCACCATGCAGGACATCTTCAAGTTCGAGCAGGACGGCGTGGGCAAGGATGGGAGGGCGTACGGACGCATCGTCTCCACCGGCGTGCGCCCGGGGTTCCTGGACCGCCTCAAGTCCTCGGGGGCCGTGATCGACCACGAGTGGTTCATCGCCCGCGACCTGGTCGTGGACGACGAGGGCTGATGCCATGCCTGCGGCCTATTCCACCTGCTGGGGCCCCGTTCTGACGACCCTCGCGGCCGGCGGCCTCACCCAGACCGTCCTGCTGATCGTCCTGCCGTTGGCGGGCTCGGTGCTGCTGGCGTACGGCGTGTTCAACGTCGTTTACGACCTGCGGACCAGCCAGCGGCGCAAAGTGGTCGACCGGCTCCGCGGCGGCCGGGCCCGCCCCCGCGCGGGCGCGGACCACCTGGACCTCGAGAACCTGCGCAAGCAGACGGTCGAGGCCACCGGCACGCTGGCGCGGGCCTTCACGCGAATGCACCTCACGGCCCGTTTGCAACGCGTCCTCGAACAGGCCAACGTCAACTGGTCTGCCGCCCAGACCCTCGTCAACCTCACCGCGTTCGCCAGCCTGGCCCTCGCCGTCCTCCTGGTTCTCAAGACCGGCCTGGTCGTGGCCATTGGCGTGCCGGCCGCGATCTACATCCTGCCGATCCTGGTGCTGGTGCGGCGACGCAACAAGCGGTTGAAGCGGCTCACCGCGCAACTGCCGGACGTGTTCGAGTTGCTGTCGCAGGCGCTACGGGCCGGGAACTCGCTGGCCAGCGCCATGCAACTGGTGGCCAAGGAACTGCCCGACCCGGCGGGGACCGAGTTCGGCCGGGTGTTCCACGAGCAGAACCTCGGCCTGAAGATCGAGGATGCTCTGCGAAACATGGCCGACCGCGTCGGGCTACTGGACGTCCGCTTCTTCGTGACCGCGGTCCTGATTCAGCGGCAGGTGGGCGGCGATCTGGCCGAGGTGCTCGACAAGATCGGCGCCGTCATCCGCGAGCGAATCCAGCTCTTCGGCGCCGTACAGGCCCTGACGGCCGAGGGACGGCTGTCCGGCTATGTGCTGCTCGGCCTGCCCGTGCTGGTCTTCGTCGTGCTGATGTACATCAACCCCCGCTACATGAGCGTGCTCGTGACCGACCCGCAAGGCAAGATGATCCTGACCATGGCGGTCGTCATGCAACTAATGGGCTGGGCGATGATCAAGAAGATCGTGAACATCAAGGTGTAAGCGGGAAAGGAAGAAGGAAAAAGGAACAAGGAAGAAAGAGAAGTGCCGGCGGCACCCGGCGCGAAACGCGTTGAAGTGTGACCGTTGTGCGTTCTTCCTTCTTCATTCTGAATTGCCCCTAAGGAGTCTGGACGTGGATGCCAACCTGTGGACGCTCGGCTTGCTGGGCCTGCTGGCCGCCGGCCTGGTCATCTACAGCCTCCTGCCCCGCAAGGGCGAGGAACGCGACGCGGTCAAACGCCGCCTCAAGGGCCGCCGCGGCGTCAACGAGGAGGCGGAAATCCGCGCCCAGGCCCGCGAGTCGGCCGCCAGTGAGATCGTCCGCAAGGCGGCGCCCGCGTTGTCACGCCTGGTCATGCCGACTAGCGATGCGGAGCAGACCAAGCTCCGCTTGAAGCTGGCCAACGCCGGCTTCCGCCACCCGCAGGCCCAAATGACCTTCCTGGCCAGCAAGACCATTCTCGCGGTCATCGGGCTCGTGCTCGGGCTCATCGGCGGACTCAGCAGCGATCTCAAGCTCACGTCCCTGCTCGGCCTGGTCGCCCTGTGTGCCGGCGGCGGCCTGATGCTGCCGGACTTCTGGCTGGGCCTGGCCGCGAGCAGCCGGCGGGAGAAGATCCGCCACGGATTGCCCGACACGCTCGACCTGCTGGTTGTCTCGGTGGAGGCCGGGCTGGCCCTCGACGCCGCCCTCAAGCGCGTCGGCGAGGAGATGGCCCCGGTCCACCCCGAGCTGTCCGAGGAGATGCGGATCGCCACCATGGAAGCCCAGATGGGGCTTCGCCGACAGGAAGCGCTGGAGAACATGTCCCGCCGCGCCGGCGTGGACGAGGTCCGCAGCCTGGTCTCGGTCATCGTGCAGGCCGAGAAGTTCGGCACCAGCATCGCCCGCGCCCTGCGCAACCAGGCCGACGCCTTGCGTGTGAAGCGCCGCCAGGTTGCCGAGGAGAAGGCCCAGAAGACCGCCGTCAAACTCATGATCCCCCTGGTGCTGTTCATCTTCCCGGCGATCGCGGTGGTCGTGGCCGGCCCCGCCGCCATCAGCGCTTTGCGGGCCTGGCAGCACAACGCGGCCCTCGGCGGCGGCTAATGGCCTGGCAAGAAGAGCTGCAGCGCTGGACTCCGAGGTCCAGTGCTACGGTTCCTCGACAGACGGCTAAATGGGTGTTCACGGTCGTGCGACCTGGGAGGGTGAGGCTGTCTCCTGCGCCGGCCCTGCGGGCCTGCCGAGCCGCGGCTCGCCGGGAGGCTCGCCCTCCCGGTTGGCGTCCCATGATCCCGAAGGCCTATTCAGCCCCCTCGGTCCCTTGACCCCTTCCTCCCCCCCCGGGGCCCCCAACCCCTCCCTGGGACGGAGGGGGTCAGGGGGCAGCTTCCGCTGTCAGGGCGCGGTCGGGGTCGGCGTCGGCACCGGGGGCACCAGCAGTTCGGGAATGCCCGTGCCCAAGGTGTTCAGCAGCGACCGCCGCCAGGTGCCGCTGTCATTGTTGCCGCGGAGAATCCGGGCGCGGTAGTCGGACACCGGGTCATACACCGCCGTCACGCCGAACGGCCCGATGCGAATGTTCTGGGCCGCCCACTGGCGGAAGCGGGTGTCGAGCGTGTGCGGCACGTCGAGCAGGTCGCCCGGCAGCAGATCGAAGTCCGGGGCACGGCCCGCCATCACGTCGGCAATGGCCACCTTCGTCCGCACCTGGCGACCGTCCGGCAACCGCCGCCACAGGGTAGCTTCCTGCGGGTCGAGGAAGTCGGGGAGTCCGCCGGCGGCCGCGATGGCCCGCGAGAGCGGCAACTTGCCGTCCTTGGGCACCGCGATCGGGCCCGGGGCGTTGAGCAAACCGGTTGTGTACACGGCGCTGGTCTCGGCCGGCTCAATGGACACCATATCGCCTGAGCGGAGCGGGGCGGCCGTCAGGGCCAGCCGGACGTCGTTGACGTCGGTCAGGTCGTAGGTGGTCTCGGGCTGCTCGGGGTCCACGGGGCGCACGTGGACACGGCCGCTGCCGGCGGGACCGAAGCCCCCGGCGCGGGCAACGGCGTAGAGGACGTTCCGCTCGTTGCGACGCAGGGGCACGAGGCCCGGCTGGCCGGTCGCCCCGACCACGACGACGGTGGTCGTCTCCGGCCCCGTCAACTCGACGAAGACGGTCAGGTCTTTGACGTACGCGGGGACGTAGGTTTCATAGATGCGGCGTTCGACGGCGGCGAGGTCGAGCCCGGCGACCTCGAGCGGGCCGGCGAGCGGCAGGATGATCTGGCCGTTGTCGTGGACGCGGGCCCGCACGGCGGTCTCCGTGTACGGCTGGGACAGGCCCAGCAGCGAGAGATTCAGCACGTCGCCGGGGCCCACGGTGTAGGGGCGCAGGTCCGTCAGGGCCAGCATACGCGGGTCAACCGAGACCGGTTCAACGGCCAGGCTCTCCCGCTCCATCTCCTGGAACTCGGCGAAGCTCACGCGCGTGTCCGCGCAGCCGGCGACCAGCGCCACGGTTATCAAGGAGGCCAGCGCACTGAGGCGGCAGCGCACGATCGCGGACATCAATCTGGTCAAGACAAGCGACAGCACGATCAACTCCTTTGGAAGGCCGATCAGAACCTCGCACGCGAGTGCGGAGCAAAGCGGCCCACCACTGGCGTGGTGGGTTCTGTTAGTGGATCCCAACGATGGGGGGCAGGGAAATCGGAACGCGCCGCGCCGGCGAGCGCCCATCCGCATGGTCCAAACGGACCAGCAGGCGTCCGAGAGTCCGACCGTGAAGAGCCTGGACGATCAGAACGCTGAAATCCACGAGCGACGTCGCCCGCCCCCCCAGCCCCTCCCTGGAACGGGGGGGAGTTGCCGTGCCGCTCACCCGAACAAGGCAAAGCCTAGCCCCTGGACCAGCAACCGGCGGCCCAGGCTCAGGGCGCGATAGGTGAACAAGTCGGGGTCGTACGGGGCGCAACCGGCGACGAAGACGAGTACCAGGGCCGGCAGCAAACGAAGACCGAAACGGCCGACGGAGTATCGGCGTGGTCGGTGGGGAACTCCACCGTTCATCGTTGGACTCCTCTTGGGGGCTGGTCGAGGGTTAGAACGCCGATCACAACCCCGTACGCCAGTGCGGGGCCGTGTGGCCTACCACGTGCGTGGCGGGCTCTGTTAGAAACCCTTAGCCCGGGGTCAGGCGCTCCAGCAGCCGGGAGACTTGGGGCCGCTCATCGGCGGTGAACACGCTGTGCCGCCCGTCGATCTCCAGTGCATCGTGCAGCGCCTGGCGTGCCGCGGTCGTGTCGCCGAGTTCGGAACAGACGCGGCCGAGCTGCCAGAGGGCGCGGGCGTGGGCGGCACTGCCGGGGGCCGTGCGGCCCAGCAGGTCGGCGGCACGCTGGAAGTCCGCGCGGGCGTCCGCCAGCCGTCCCGGCAGGTGCGTCAGAATCACGCCGCGGGTGTCCAGCAGGTTGGTGTCATCGGGCGACAAGGCCAGGCCGCGGTCCGCATGAGCGAGGGCAGTCGCGTAGTCCTGGCGGTGCTCGGCCAGGACCCACGCGAGATCGTTGAGCGCGCGGAGGCTGTTGGGTTGCACCTCCAGCAGCTTCTCATAAGCCGCGAGGGCGCGATCCGCGGCGCCCAGGCGGTACAGCAAGTTGGCCGCGTCGAGGCGTGCGTCAAACGACGCCTCGGCTCCCTGAACCACGTGCTCCAACGCCCGGGTTGCCGCCACCCGGGGCTGCGGCTCGGGCGACGTGGCCAGTGTGGAGGCCACGTGGACCAGCACGTCTGCCGACGGGGGCGTGCCCGCGAGCAGTTCATCCGCGAGCCGCGCCAGTTCCGCGAAGTCGCCCTGGCGACCGAGAAGGGTGGCCAGCGTCCTCAGGACCGCGGGGTTGGCCGGATCGGCCGCCCGGGCTTCCACGGCGGCGGCCCGTGCGGCCTGGAAGTCGCCGGCGGCCTCGTGCAGCTCCGCCAACGTGACAAGCGTCGCCACCCCCGCGGCCTCCGCGTGGGCCCGGCGGAACTCTTCCAGGAGCGCGACGGCGTCGCGCGTCCGGCCGGCCGCGTTCAACAAGCGCGCGTGGGCCAATCGGAGCGGCTCGCGCGTCGGGTCGTCGGCCGACGCCCGCACCAGGGCTCGGAACGCTTCCTCGCGGGCTGCGGCGTCCTGCGTGGCGACTGCCGCCAGGAGGACGGCCGCCTGCGGATCGGCCGGTCGTTCGTTGAGCACAACGCGCACCAGCTCGCGGGCCAACGTCGCGTTGCCCTGGGCGAGCTCGGCCCGGGCCTGCACGAGCAGGAGCTCGGGGCGTCCCGGCTGGACGGCGAGGCCCCGCAAGGCCCAGGACTTGGCGGCGGCGTGGTCGCCACGACGCGCCGCCGACTCCGCCAGCCATACGTACGCCGGCAACGCGGTCGGCTGGCGCTCGATGGTCTGCTGGAGCAGGGCTTCAGCCGCCGCTTGCGATTCCGGCGTGCCCTCCAGCAATAGCATACGGGCCTTGAGCAGAGGCACAGCCGCGTCCGCGGTCGGGTGGCCCTCGATTGCGGCCAGCAGTTCCCGGGCCCGCGCCCGGTCACCGGGTGCGTCACGTGACAGGAGCGTCTCGATGAGCCGACCTCGCAAGTCGTCGTTGTCCGGGAAGGCCGCGATGCCCCGCTCCCAAGTGGAGGCGGCGTCGGAAAGTCGACCGCGCTCGGCGTAGAACGCGGCCAGCGCCAGGTAAGCTTCGGGGCGGTCGCCGAATTGCGTGAGCTGTTGCAGGTCCGCTTCGGCCGCCGGCAAATCACCCGCGGTGGCCAGGAAGCGGGCGCGGGCCAGATAGGCCGCGAACGACGGACTGCGTTCGACCAGTTCGTCGAATTGGGCGCGGGCCGCGTCGCTCTGTCCGACCGCGTGCAGGATCGCCGCCCGGGTCGCGGTGATCGACACGGGATCGCCGCCGGTCTGTTCAGCGCGGTCGAGATGGCTCAGCGCCTCCTCCGCATTCCCCGTTTGCCGGAACACGAGGCGGGCCAACGCGACCGCAGCGCGCGTGTCTTGCGGTGCGTCGGTCAGCCGGGCTTGAAGCAGGTTCACAGCTTCGTCGGTCTTGCCCAGGCGCAGCGCCAGCCGCACCCGCGGTCCCACCGCCGCCGCCGACACGGGGGCAAACTCGTCGAGCACCGCCAGCGCGTCGGCGGCGCGCCCCTGTCGCTCCAGCACGGCGGCGAGCCGTCCGACCGCGGCGTCCGCGGACCGGTTCTCATTCAGTAGCCGCCGATAGATCGCTTCGGCCCCCGCGAAGTCGCCCGCCTGCTCGCACAACTCGCCCAGCAGCAGCGTGGGCTCTGCCCAGCCGGGGTCCGCATGCACGCACCGCTCCAGTTGGCCGCGGATCAGGTCGCGTTGGGCGGCGGCGTTGGGACCGGCGAGCGCGAGCTTGGCTTGGTGCAGCCGCCAGAGCAGCCCGCGCGACTCGCCTTCCACGGCCCGTAACTGGTTGAGCAAGGCCGATGCCGTCGCCTCGTCCTGGAGCGTTTCGGGGAGGTCGAGCAGCGTCGACAACACGCGGCAGCGCAGCGGGCCCGCCGTCTCCGGGTCGTCCGCCAGGGCGCGCAGCGTCTTCACCGCGGTTTCGCGCGGTCCCGCTTGCAGCTCGAGCAATCCGCGGCGCAGCGTGAGCGCTCGTCGCCCCGACACGTCCGGGACGGCCGCCGCCCCGGATTCCAAGGCCGACTTCGCCTCGTCCGCGCGTCCGGCGGCCGCTTCGAGGTCGGCCAGCGCCAACCACGGCTCCACCCGCGTGGGCCAGCGCCGGCACGCGTCGCGCACCACCTCCGCCGCCGCTTCCGGTGTCCTCGCGGCCAGCAGACGAGCGTGCAGCAGTACAGCGGGGAGCGGGTCGCGGCACTCGTCCGCGGCCCGGCGCAATTCCGCATTTGCCGCGTCCGGCCGGCCCTGCGCCACCGCGGCGGCGGCGGACAAGATCGCGATCTGCACGTTGTCCGGGTACGTTTGCCGCAGCGTGGCGAGTTCCGCGCTCACGGCGTCCAAGTCCGCGGCCGACGGGGCCGACGCCAGCGTTTGCAGCTCCGCTTCGAGGCGCAGCAGTGCCGCAGTCAGGTCGTTGCCGGCCAGGGCTTCCGCTTGTCGGGCCGCCTTCAGCGCGGCGGGGGCACGCCCCAGGTCCAAGTTCAAGCGGGCCAGCCTGCGCAGCGCGGCACGGTCGGCGGCGGACTGCACGTAGCGTTCGAGTACCGCGACGGCGCGGCGCGCCTGCCCCACGTCCTCGTACGCCTCAGCCAGGACCTTCAAGGCCCGCGGTTGCTGAAGTTCGCGGCTGAGCAGGGGCTCCAGGGCCTCGATTACTCGGTACGGCCGGCGCTCGGCGGCGGCCACGACGGCCTCCAGCAGCCCGAGCCCCTCGTCCGCTTCGGCCGCCCGACCGGCGACGGTGAGCGCATCCCGGTACTCTTCCGAGCACGCTGTTGCGCGCGCTACTTGGCCCGCCGCCGCGTACAACTCGACCGCCGCCGGTAGAACGCGCAGCCGCTGCCGGCGTTCGGTCAGCGTGGTGAGCGCCGCGTCGGCCAGGGTCGCATCCGCGGCGGCGGTCCCGCGGCGCAGGGCCAGGTCGGCCGCGTGAACGAAGCGCACCGCCGTCCAATCGGCCGGATCAAGGAAATAGTCATCCAGGGCGTCCGCCGGCACCGCCTCGGTCGCGGCCAGTTGGGCCGCCGCACGCTCCAGCTCGCCGCGTGCCAACCATTCCTCACACATCCCCAAGTGGACGCGCGGATCGGCGACGGGGCGCGCCTCGGCATGTTCGAGGTCGGCGCGGGCCAGGGCGTCGAGCTGTTCCGCGTCGCCGTTCAGCGCCACCGCATTCGTTCGCAGGAAACGCGCCCGCCACAACCGCGCCTTGGCAGAGTCCGGGTCGGTTTGCACCGCCTGATCCAGCCAGCGGAGGGATTCCGCCGGCCCGGCGCTCGCCCCCCGCGTCGTAGCGATGACACTCAGCAAACCGCAGGCCTCGACGAGGACGTCGCGGCGGGGGGTGTCCATCGCCGGGGACGCGACCAGCGGCTCCAGGAGGGCGCGGGCGTCATCCGGGCGCTTCTGCGCCCGCAGTGCCCGGGCCTTCCACAGCAGCGCCCGCGGGTCGGCGGGGCGCTGGGACAGTCGCTGGTCGGCAACATAGGCCAGCCCGTCGTAGTTGCCCGTCTCGCTGTAGATCAACGCCAGCCGGTCGTACGCGACGTCATTCGCCGGGTCCAGCCGCAGGAGACGTCGATAGGCGCCCACGGCGGCCCCGATGCTCGCGGGCGTCAAAGGGCGGACCTTCAACTGGGACCGGGCGTACTGGGCCAGCGCGTCCACGTCGTCGGGCGAGCGTTCCAGGTAGGCGCGGAAATGGCGCGCTGCGGTGGGCCAATCGCCTTGCTGGAGTGCAACCAGCGCGGCCGCGTGGGCTTGCTTCGCCAGCCACGCCTTGCGCCATTGGCGGACCCCGACGGCGGCGCCGCCCAGGACCGCCGCCACGATAATCAGAACCATCAGGGCGCGGACGTTGACCCGCGCTGCCTTACGTGTTGCGGCCATGACGAAGCCTCCAACCTCATTCCGTCCCCCGGGGAATGCAGCATGCGAGCGGGGGTGTCCGTCGGCGAGGTCCGCAACCGCGTCGCGCAAGCCCGGTGGCCGCCGGGCGGCGTCAGGCCCCAAGGAACACGCATCGCCCGCCGGGCCGTCGAACCCGGGGACGATGCGTGAACGCTTCTTTCCTTGAGGTTAGCGAGCGCCGCGATCAGAACCCACTACGCAAGTCGTGGGCCGTTTGGCCCCACCTGGCGTGCGGGGTTCTGACCGGCGTCGCTAGGCGGAGAGCCGCCGACGGAGCCGGCTGACCAGCCCCACGCCGAGCACGCCCAGCAGGGCAGCGCCGGGCACCGGGACGGCCTTGATCTCAATGACCATGTCATTGAAGTCGAAGTCCGCGCTGGGATCACCGACGTTCTTATCCTCCCAGAAGAGCACCCACGTCGTGTAACCGTCGCCGAGACCGGTCACCTTGTACGTTACCAGGTGGTTGGCCCCGTCGGCGTTGTCGCCGTCGGTCGAGTAGTGCGGGCCATTGGTCCCGTTACGCATCCACTTCCACACGTCGCCAGCCAGGTTGACCGCGCCGGCGCCGGTCACGCCGTAGCCGGAGCCCAGCACGTCGAACAGCTTGACGTAGCCGCTGCCGGCGTCGTAGCCGAACTCCTGCGAGAAGCCGGCAAACTTCGCCTCGGCCTTGGCGAACGTGAAGCCGTCATCCCAAACCTGGTCCGTTCTCGGCAGACCGGGGGTACCGTTGACGACGTTCAGGGTCGAGCCGGCGGCGCCGCCGGAGCCGATCCCGCCGCTGGCGCCGGTGAAGTCATCGACGCGCGTGAAGGTCAGCCCGCCGCCGGTGTAGATCGAATGCGCGGTCCCGTTCAGCGATCCGCCCGTCGCCAGGGCGCCGGTGCCGTAGATCGTCTCCAGGATCGTCTTGATGGGGTCCTCGCCGCCGGGGGCGGTACCTACCGCACTGAAGCCCGCCAGGGCCGGCATCGCGGCGCCGGCGATCAGGAACATCCCGCAATATGCAATCGCCTTCTTCATTTTTATTTCTCCGTGGTTGCGTGCCCCGCACTACTTTGGTTTCGCGGGGACTTCGTTTCGCTGTTGTCCGAACACCTCAATCCGCAATCCGCGGTCGATCGCGTCAACGCATGGGCGACCGACCTCACTCATCGGTGTCGGGACAACCACGGAGGCCCCCGGGGCGCCGCAGCCAACGGCCGGGCCACGCTGCCAGGCCGCGGTGGCAAGTCGGGCCGCCGCAGGACCGGCCCTGCGGGCGCTTGTATTCCGCCTAGGCTGTCGTACCAAAGCGGGACGTCCAGCGTAATTCGTTCAAGATCCAATCGCTGAGCGTGGCCAACCTGCGCCGGGCCGCCGGTGTGATACCACTCCGGCAGAGCGCTGAGGTGCCACTTGCGCGTGTAGCGACCAAGCTGCCAGGCACCAAGTCCGCCCAGCGCCCAGAGGAACAACGCACTGCTGTCCGGCCCGCCCGGCAAGGGCAGTACGTCGCGCGCTTCGGCCGGGTCGCCCGACAAGGGCCAAGTCGGCATCACGTCGGCCGACCAGCCGGTCCCCCACGCGGGCAGCGGATCAACGGGGGCCCCGACAACCATCAGGCCGGCGGCTTCCGCCCGCGCGCCGGCGGTCGTAGGCGCCGCCCAAACGGGCGCCGCGGCCAACAGGCTCAGGCCGAGGATCAGGCTGTAGCGCGCGTTGCTCATGACGCCTTTGACAATGAGCCAGTCCGAGAAACGGAACGCGGCTCCGAACAACTATTAGTAAAGACGCGGTTCCGTCCGTCGGCAACAAAAACGCGGGACGCTACCGCAGCGCGCGGGAAAACCCTTACGCCCGACGCCGTCGGTACGCATCCACGGCGACCAGGCCAATCAGCCCCAGCATCGCCGCGCCCGGGATGGGCAGCGGACGGACCGGCGTGGAACCGCCGACTTCGCCACCGCTGATCTCTCCGCCGATGATCTCACCTACGTGGCCCCACGGAGGTGTCGAGCCCGCGCCGCCCGGAGGCAGACCTCCGAGCAGCCCATTCGGGTTCGGCGGCTGGGCCAGCGGCGGCACGCCGCCGCCCACATTAAACGTCGCGCCGGTCCCGGCGGCGCGCCCCGGTGCGGGTGGGCCCTCCAGCCACCGGTCCACAGCCGGGGCGGCGGCGTGCGGGGGTACGTCGCCACCGGCCATGATGCCGGCCGGAGTAAAGACGGTCAGCGGGGCGGTCAGCTCCGGCGCACCGCCGGTATGGGCCGCGGCCCGGGTTGCGGCGAACGCCAGGACAATCAAGGCCGCACAAATCGGATGTCCATAGCTTCTCATTTCCAATCCTTCCAATCTAGATACGACTTTCATCCCCTGGTTCACTCTACTGCGCGCTGCGCGGTGGCAACCCCGCGCTCTTGACTCGCCGGTCGCGACACGATGCGGTCCAGTAGCCACAATTCGGCGATGAGCAGGGCCACGGCCAGCGGCATCATGGCGATGCCGGCGAAGTCGTGCACGAACCGCTCGGCCGCAGCGCCGCCGACATATAGAAACAGCGCCACGGTGGCCACCACGCGGGCCACATTGCACACGAGTGCGATGGGCACGCTCGAGACCAGCAGGGACACGCGTTGCCAGGTGGGCCGCTGCACGGTCAGGACGAAGAAGGCGGCGACGACCACGAAGGCGGTCAACATGCGCAGCCCGCTGCAGGCCTCCTCGATGCCGATCGGCCCGTGGTTGTTCAGGGACAGCACGTTACCCTCGCGCACGACGTACGTCCCGGCCAGCTCAAGGACAAAGACCGTCCCCGTGGTGGCCCAGTCCTGAAGCGGCCCGGAGATCAGGTTGTGGACGCGCCCCGGCAACGGGACCATCAGCACCAGAAAGGCCAGTATCCAACGCACGCGCCAGAATAGCGCGGGGCCGGCCAACAAGAGAACGACCGCGACGATCGCCAGCACCAGAGCGTAGCGTTCGGCCGACTCGTACAGGAACAACAACCCCAACCCGCGGACCACCTCGGCCAGCAACAGCGGGACCAGCCCCCACCAGCACACCGTGGCCGGTACGCCGCGCAAGCGGTGGCGTTCGTGCCACAGGAGATACAGCGCCGCGGGGGGCACGAGCTGTCCGACGGAGTAGTTCGGGTTCCGCTGCCATTCGCGCCACAGGCCCCAGATGACCGGCCAGTAGCTCCACACCACGGCCCCCAGCAACGCGGCCAGTAACACGGCGGGCGCCGGGGCCCTCCCGACGCCGGACCGCAAGCCGGTCCGGGGCTGTCGCGCGGCGATTCGCGGCTGGACGGTCGGGCTGATCCGCGTCATCGGCGGTTCTCCATCGCCACGGTGCGCGTCGGCGCCCCGGCGTTCACGTTCGCTAGCAGCGCGCACAGCGGGTTCACCAGCTTCGCCGCGAAGTCGCGCGCGGCGCCGACGCCGACGGACTCCGCCTGCCACGCTTCGACCGCCGCGACCACCTGCACTTGCGCCATGTAGCGGATACTCGTCTGGCCGCGCCACGCCCGCGAACGCAACAGGGACACGTCTCGACACGGCCGTCCGTCCACAACGAAGAAGTTGAGCACGACCAGCGTTCGCCCGCCGAGGTCGCCTCGCCCGAACGTGTAGATTGTAGTCTCTAGTTCACCGCTGTCTGACGTGGCTACCGATTCCACTGTTTGTCGTCGTAGGGTCCATCCCGCGCCGGGGTAGCACACCTCCGGACGGTGCGGCATCAGATCGCGGGCGCGCGAACCTAGAGCGATAAACAGATTAATAGGTAGTGTCTGTCCTGGACGCGCATATACCCGGCTGACGTGATCGTCCACGTCCGCGGCTCGAACGACCGACTCTCCTAAGGGCACGTCGCGCCCGCACCAGTCCCCCAGGACCGGCGGCAGAGCCGCAAGTGTTCCCGCCGGGAGGGGCGCGGCCGGTGCGCGGTCCAGTTGCGCCGCGAGCACGCGGTAGCCAGCGCCCCCGACGATTAGCACCAGCCCGCCCACAACACCCGCCAGCCACGTGCGGACGCCGGCAGCGGCAGACATGCGCTGTCGGGGGGCTTTGCCTTTTCGCTGAACCGCATAATCCATGTTCGACTATTCCTGTATTGCCGAGAGCAGCCGTCCGCGCTCCACACGCCAGTGGGGGGCCCCGGGGGCCACTTCAAGCGGTGGTGAGTTATTTCGCGCCGCCGGCGCCGTGGATCGCGCAGTATCGGACGCCGCCATGCCGGGCACGTGTGGACAGCGCGTTGGTATGGCCAGTCGTCATGCTCGTAGGGAGTCCAGATTAGACATTCCGGCACGGCACGGTAGTTGCCGTATACAACGACACGAAGCTGGCCTGCCAGCCTCGTGGGGGTTGCTGCGACTTGGAGATAAACAGGTAGGTATTTGTCTCATAAATTTGGACTTGCTCTGTATCCGAGAGGTTTTGCATTGTCAAACTGGGGGCCCTAGGCGGTGCGGGCAACAGGATCGCCCGCAGTGTGTGGAGACCGGCGAATGCGTATTCTGACCCCCCCGCAAGTGTGCCACCTCACGCGGCCGTCCCCCGCTCTCCCGTGGATTCTGATTATCGCAACGGCCCACTTGGCGCTCTCCTTGGGAGGCTGCCCGGGGGCCGCGGATCCCGCCGGACTCGGCTCCGTCGGGATCGATCCCAACGGACCGCCCGGGGACCATCCCGGCGGCGGGGGCGCGTCCGATGCCGGGTCGGACGTGGCCGGCGAGGTGACCGACGGATTGCGCGCCGCGGAGGTGGCGGCCCTGACGCCGAAGGACACGGCGGTCCGCGTGCCACTGCGAGCCGTGGGTGAAGTGGACAAGACGGCGGAGTTTGTCGTGGTTTCCGCGCCGGCGGTCGGTCGCCTGGGCCCGATACGCCGTGTGACTGAAACGTCGGCGCAAGCGGATTACACGCCACCGTTGGGCTTCCTCGGCGTGGCCCAGTTCAGTTATGCGCTGCGCGTCGGGGCGTGGGAGTCGGACCCCGCGACGGTCCGCATTCTGGTATACCCTCATCTGCGATTCACTGTTGATCCGACGATTGGGGAACCGGGCTTGACGGTGCGGGCGCGCGTGTATAGTGTTGGCGGAGATCCACTGCCCGAAGGGACCTACACGTGGTCGTTCGGCGATCAGGCGGTGGCCGGGCCGGCGACGAGTCACGCGGAAGTGCAGTATACTTTCAAAAATCCCGGCGCGCACGTCGTGCGGCTCTCGCTGACGGTGCTGGGCTTCGTGCTGGATATCGGCTGCTCGCCGAAACCGGGCCTCGTGGAGGACCGGGCGGTGGTAACCGTGGGCGCCCGCATCGGCGGCAAGGTGCGCGACGTATCCGGCCGGCCGGTGGCGAACGTTCGTATTGCGGCCGCGGGGACCGACGCGGTCCTTACGGATGCGCAGGGGTACTACCAACTCGCCGTGCCGTATAACTGGTCGGGCCGGTTGAGCCCGTCGCACCAAGGCTATACTTTTAGTCCTGCCCAACGGACCTTCAGGGACGTTAAGCTCAATATAGACAACGCCAACTTCACGGCCGTAACCGGACAAGCCAACGAGCCGCCACAGGCGCAGCAGCAGAGTGTGGAGACGGAAGAAGACGCGCCGGTGGCCATTGATCTGCTGGCTGCCGACCCTGACGGCGATCCCCTGACGTATCTGATTGCCGCTCTGCCCGCGCATGCGGAGCTGGTCGACCCGCACACGGCCCGGACCATCCTGCCCGGGGACCTGCCCTACGCGCTGGCCATCGGCAAACGACAGGTGGTCTTCCAACCGGCGGCGGATTGGAGCGGCGACGACGTATTCACGTTCTACGTGTCGGACGGTGTCGCGACGAGCGACGCGGCGGCGGTCTCGGTCCGCGTACACCCGGTGAACGACGGGCCGCGGATCACGGCCCCGTGCCCCCTCACCTCGTATATCGAGAGGGACAGTCTGGAGTCCAACCCGGCCAACCAGGCGGTCCTCGTGGCCATCGATCCCGACGCCGGCCCCGGCGAACTGGTCTGGTCGATCGGCGAGGCTGCGCGCCACGGCACGGTGACGATGATGGGCTCGCCGAGCAGTTCGGGGGAGACGGTGATCGTGGCGTATGCGCCGCAGCCCGGATACACGGGAACGGACGAGTTGACCATCGTGGTCCAGGACGGCCTCAACGAAGAATATGTCTGCCGCTGGCATCTGCACGTGGGCGGGTACCCCGTGTCGGGTTGGGTCCGCGGGTACGACGCAGCGCCGCGTCCCGGTACGCCGTTGGTGTTCACCGGTGAAGGGGCGTTCCACGGTAGCGATTTCGTGACCACCGCCGGCCCGGACGGCAGCTATTCGCAACGCGTCCCCCTGGGGTGGTGTGGTACGGTGACCAGCGACGCCGACCACCGCCTGGACCCGCCACAGCGCGCGTATAGCAACATCGCGAGCCCGATGACCGCAGAGGACTATGTAGCGTTCCGCAATTACTACGCCGCTCCCGGCGGCAGCAATCAGGCCGCCGGCACGTTCACCGAGCCTTTTGCCACGCCCCAGCGGGCCGCGGAGGCGGCGCGCCCCGGCGACACGGTGATTCTGCGGGCCGGGATGTATGACAGCGCCAGCGGATCGGCCGCGACGCCCGTGCTGCTCATCGCGCCCGGGGCCGGCGGTCTCGAGGGCTACCCGGTGACCATCCGGGCCGCCGATGGGGAGCGCGTGGTGTTCGACGGCCGGGCGGGCACGACGCGGGAGTTGGTTCAGATCCAGGCGAACTACGTGGACATCGAAGGGCTGGAGCTGACCGGCGCCAAGCGCACGGCGCTGGTGGTCATGCACGCCGGCGACGGCACGCACCACGTGAACGTCCGCCTGTGCCACGGCCATCACAACGACTACGAGGCGAGCTGGATCGGCGGCGCGTTCCGGACGGTCGGCCCCGTGCAACACGTCGTGTTCGAGGATTGCCTCAGCCACAACAACTCGATCGGCTTTGAGCTGCGCGAGAATCCGCCGCAGACGGCGGCCACGGCCCAGGTGCCGCCGGTGGCCGGAAACACGGGCTATCCGCAGGGTTTGCCCGAATCGGAATGGGACGCCTGGCCCGGCTGGACGGACTACGGTGCGCGCTACTGCGTGATTCGGCGCTGTATTGCGTTCGACAACCGGCTGCTGGATGAGCACAGCGACGGCATCGGCAGTCGCTACGCGATCGAGTGCCTCATTGAGGACAACATTGCGTTTCGCAACGGCGACGACAACTACGATGAGCTGGGGGCCACGCGCTGCGTCGTCCGAAACAACATCGGCTTCGCCGCCAACCCGTACGCCACGCCCGATGGCGACGGCAACGGAATGAAAATCGGCGTGCGCGGCGGGTTGGACAACCGCGTGTACCACAACGTCCTGTTTGACAACCCCCGCGCCGGCATCGACTTGGCCGACACGGAGCGGGCGGAACTCTACAACAACACTTGCTTCAACAACGGCTGGTTCGGCTTGTGGATCGAGGGGGTGCGGGCCTGCACGGGCGGCGCCCGGGTTCTGAACAACATCTGCAACGCCAACACGCAGGGCGACATCGGTGCTCTGCCAGCCTGCAGCATAGGTCATCTTGACTACAACTGCGTGTCCGACGCCAACAACCATAACTGGGCCCGGCCCGCCGGGCCAAACGGCTTTGTGGGCATGACCGCCGGGTTTGCCAACCCGCAGATGACCATTGATACGGATTTCCCACCGGGCCTGACTATTCCGCAGCGGCTCGCGTACGTTCGCGATCAAGTCCACAGCAAGCTCCGCTTGAAGATCGGCTGCGCCTGCGTGGACAGCGGCGCGGAGATCCCCGGCGTCACGGAAGGCTACCTGGGCGACGGACCGGACCGCGGTGGAATCGAGAGTCATTAAACGGCCCCCACTTGACGACCGGGGCCGGCCGGCGGCGCGGCCCCGGCCGCGCCACGGGCGCTCGCGTGACGCCCCGCATGCACGGCGTGCAGCAGCGCCTCGTAGGCGTCGCCCGCCGCCGCCACGGTGTGATGGGCGCCAAAGAACCGTCGCGCCCGTTCGGCACACGCCGCGCGCTCTTCCGCGTGCTCCAGTAGCGCTTCGATGGCGGCCCGCAACTCGCGGGCCGAACCGCCGGCAAGGCGCCCAAGCCCCTGACGCTGTATGACCCCGTCGGGGTCGACGGTCGACACGACCGGGAGGCCGCGTGACCACGCTTCGAGGAAGGTATTGGGGTAGCCCTCCCACGCGCTGGTACACAACAGCAGTGTGGCGGCGTCATATCTGGCACCGATCTGCGCGTACGGCACGAAACCGCGCAGGGTGACGTTGGGAAGAGCCCGCAGCGCGTCGTAGACATGGGCGCGGTTACTACCCGGGTCGTTTGGCTCGCCCACCACGTCGAAATGCCAGTCCGGACAGAGCGCAGCCAGCTCCAGGAGCAACTCCGGTCGTTTCGGAGCCGCGAACCGGCCGACCCAGAGCACGCGCGGCACATACGGCTGCCGCGCCGTCGGAGATGTCTCCGCCGGCGTCGGGGCGCAGCTTCGGATCACGGTCGCCGCGACGCCGAAGTGGTCCGCCAGCCGGCGGGCCTGTAGCCTGGTTTGCGCCACCACGGCGTCGGCCCGGCGCAGGGCGTACTGGAAGAACCAGCGCTCGCGGGCGGCTTTGCCGGGCAGGCGCGGATCGCACTCCATGTCGCTGGCAATCGCCAACACCAGAGCGCGCCGGTTTCGACGACACCACAGCGCCACTTGACCGCTTTCGACGCCGGCGGTGCGCTGGTAGTAGACATCGGCGTCCGCCCGTGCCAGGGCCGCCGACAGACTGGTCCACCGCGGATGGATGAACCGCAGCCCCGGCCAGCCCGCGTCCGCGGCGCACATTTTGTAGACACGGATGCCATCGTGCTCGATGCCGTCCGGTTGACCGTAGTCCAGGGTCACGAAGCGGACGGCGAACCCGCGCCGCACCAGCTCGCGCGCGATCAGCAGCCGTTGGACTTCCGCACCGCCGATGTGGCGCAGGTCGCTGTGCCCCGCCAAGAGCGAGTAGTTCTTGGGCGCCACGAAACACACCGAGGGCGGCCGCTCTGATCGGGTCATGGACGCGCCTCCCCACTCGGCCGCGCGACACTCCGGAACGCAAGGGCAGCAAGGACCGCACGCCCCCGCTCAGCCCCACGGACCAGCCGTGCCTTCAGACCGGCGGGAACAACCCACCGCCAGTACACCAGCGCGGTGACCGACCCGCCCAGGAGCAATGCGAAGACAACCCGGGCGACAACGTGCGGCAGTGGCAGCACGCGGGCCAGCAGCAGGCAGGCGGCCAGCGGCAGCGACGCCGCCAACGGCCCCACGAACACCCGCCGCAAGTATGAGCCCAGCGGCAGTCCGAGGTGCCGGCAGGCATACCACGGGAGCAGTACGCCGCCGCTGAGCACCAGCGGTCCCGTCAGCGCCACCGCCGCGCCCACCAGGCCCCAACGCAGCGGTCCGATCAGCAGCCAACCGAGTGCCAGGCCCAGGGCCAGCGAGACGGCCTCGAACAGGCCGACCAGACCGTGGCGATTCATCCCCATGAGCAGGGAATACACGCTGGTCTGCGGGATCGTCAGGGCGTGCCCGACGGCGAGAATCCCGAGCGCCCACGGGGCGGAGTAGGACGGCCCCATCCAGATTTCCAGCAGCGGCCCGCCCAGCAGCACCAGCAGCCAGATCGGCGGCAGGGCGATGTAGAAGGCATACCTTCCGGAGTCGATCAGCATGCGGCGCAGAGCGGGGACGTCCCCACCGGCGTGCAGCTCGCTGCTGGCCGGGATGAACACGTTGGCGTACTGCTTGACGAAACGCGTCAGGTACATGACCAGCGTGCGCTGTCGGGAGTACACCGCGACCGCCGCGGGACCGAGAAAGCCGGCCACCAGGAGATTGCTCAGGTGGTACATTCCGCCGCGGGCGGCGTCGCGCAGGACCGTCTTGCCGCCGAACAGGCCCAGGTCGCGCGCGGTGCGCCAATGGCAATAGCGCCGTGAGAACCGCAGCTCCGGGCAAATGCGGCACGCCACCAGATACTTGACCCCACTGGCCAGGACTTCGGCTGTCACCGGCACAAGCGCACAGGCCACCAGACCATGACCACTAACCAGCAGACCGGCCATGGCCAACAAGACCCCGATGTCGCGGGCACAGCGGATCAGGTTCAGCAGGTCGAACCGCTCATAGCCGGTGATGATCGAATTGAAGACCCCGGCCGGCATTTGCAGGGCAGCGGCCCCCGTCAGCAGCAGGATGATCCAGCCGGAGGCCGCGACCGCCTGAAGACTGGGGTCGTGGAGCAGCCGCGATCCGAGCGCCGCGAAGAGCACGCCCAGGGCGAGGGCCCCCGCCGCGGCGACGACCAGAAACATGAGGCTGGTATTGACCGTCGCGTTGAGCTGGTTCCAGTCCCGCAACGTACGGTACCTGGCGACATAGCGCGTCACCGCGCCGATCACGCCGAGGTTGGTCCAGCGCACCCAGAACACCAGCGACCAGGACACGTCCCAGACGCCGAGGAGTTCCTGGCCGAGTCGATCGCTGATGAGCCGCGGCAGCACGAAGCCGACCGCCAGTTCCACCAGCGAGAAGGCCCAGTTGCTCAGGACGCTGCGCACGAAGCGACGCGGGCGCGGCACGGCTGCGGCGGGAAGTCCGCCCGCCCGCACGGAAACCGGCGGGGTTTCGGCGCCAACCGATGTGACACTAGGCATAGCCGTATCCACGGTTGGCGGTCCCCGCCAGGCGGTCGAAGGTGGCCCAATCGGCCTCGGACAGGGCGGTGCGCCATTCCTCATTCAGCCGTACGGCGGACCGATTGCCCAGGCGCATGCGGTTGCCGAGGATGTGGTGCGGCGCCGTCTCCAGGGCCGCGACGGCGTCAAACGGCCCCAGGCCGAGAAAGCGAAAGACGCCGTCGAGGACCGTGCGCGGCTCGGCACACAGGTCTTCGTAGCGCACGCGGTAAAGCCGTTCGGGGCCCAGGTGCCGCCCGAGGCGCTCGATCTGCCGGTGCGTACGCGCCCACTCGCGGGCGGCGAGGTCGGCCGGCTCCGTCTTGTTCTTGATGCTCGAGTTCGTGACCGCCCGGCCGTCGCGCAACAGGTGAATAACACGAATGTCGTAGTCCCCGGTGGCGGCGAGGTGCTTTAACCGCACCGGGTCTTTGGACGAATCCACGAACACGCGGGCCTGTTGCAGATCGAGCGTGATCTCGATTAACGCCCGATTGACGGCCGCCACGGTGGGCCACGTTCGCCGCCACGCCGGAAGCGCTCGGATCAGCCCGCCCCGCACCGCCTCAAACAAGCCCCCGCGAAGGCGGGCCCGCGCCATGCGGTCGGTGACGGCGTGCCCCCGGCAGCGGAAATCCGTGGCCGGCCGCTGGAGGTCGAACGGCAACCCGCGGACCGCCATGCGCTCCGCCACCGCCGCCCAGAACGGACACTCGCGCAGCAGCTCGCCGCACGAGCAGCGGTAGGTCTCCAGGTCGATCGCGCCCCACTTCAGTTCGCCGACGGTCCCGAGGTCCGGGTGCGCTCCGAGCAGGAACGTCAGCAGGGTGGAGCCGGAGTAGCTCGGCGAAGCGATGTAAGCCAGAGGAATCGTCATGCCGGTAACCTCGTCAGGCGAACCCCCCGCGACCGTGCGGTGGCCCCCGCGGTGCGGCGGTGAACAGGCTGCGGCGCCGTCGCCGACGCCGCCGCCACACGCAGCACAACTCCCCACACGCACAGGTATGGCACGGTGCTCTGCGTCGGAAAGAAGCTCAGGCCGGCGACGCCGGCGGACAGGTAGACCACGACGGCGATCAGACCGACGGCCCCAAGCGTGGTGGTTTCGCGGTCGGCGCCGCGGCGCATCAGCCCGCCGCAGTTCCACAATAGCCCCACGGCACACGCCAAGCCGATGAGCAGCCCGATCACGCCCGCGTCCAACAGCAACTCCAAGTACGCATTGTGCGGGTGCGTCGGTACGGAACCCTCTCCCGCCAGCACTTCGAAGTAGCAGGGCGTCCGCAGCAGGGCCCACCGTCCGTGGCCCACCAACGGCGACTCGCCGATCTGGGCCCACACGGGCGGCCAGATGTTCGTCACGCGGCCCGCGGAGACGGTGTCCCAATCGACTTGATCTTCGCCGACGATCCCCATTCCGATGCGCTCGACCACGTCGGGCCGCGCCACGGCCGCGGCACCCGCCACCACGGGCAGCAGGATTAACAGCCGCCGCCAGCGGAGCGCCCCCAGCGTCAGTCCCGCCGTGGCGAAAGCCAGAAAGCCGGCCCGCGATTGCACCGCCAGGAACGGGGGAACAACCAAGCTGACGGCCAACGGCCAGGCGACGCGCAGCCCGCCGCGCGGCAGGATCAGCCACAACAGCAGCCCGGCCCATAACGTGAATGCCAGAAGCTGCCCGAGATCGTTGGCGTGCAGGCCGACGAGTTTGTCCGTCAGGCGGCGGGCGTCGTTGAAGTCCATGCCGAAGAGGCGACTTCTGATCGTCTTGAACAGCAGCAGCGAGTAGAGAATCCCGCTGCCGACCGCCACCCCCAGGGCCAGGCGAACACGGGACCGCGTCCGCGCGCCGTCGGCGAACATCACGCCTACCAGCAAGTATTTCAGCGGGTTGATAAGGCCGTTGACGAGCACGTCGGTGATCGTCCACCGGCCGGAATGGAACGAGCCGATGTCGGCGGCAGCCACGGCGCTCGTCAGGACGATCAGGGCGACGTACAGTGCCAACAGGACGTACGCACCGCTTGGCAGCGACGCCGCCGGCGCCTCGGCCCGCCGCTGCATCAGCCAGCACGCCGCCACGACCACGCACGTCAGGTTCCAGGGGTTCAGCCCCTGGACGCCGAACATGTTCGTGGGGAAGTTTGGGTTCTGGAGCAGGACGGTGAGCAGCACCAGGCCGCACAGGCCCCAGAACCACCGGCGCGTGGCCGTGATCATCACCGCCAGCACCACCACCGCGAGCAGAAGCGTGCGAATCATAGGTCGGACCACGGGCGGCGGGCCTGGACCACCAGCGTGCAGGCCAGCCAACGAGCGACAACCGCGTGTTCCCCCAAGTGGCGTGTCAGCCACGCGGACAATCCCACGGCGGCCCGACCGCGGCCGAGCCAGCCCCACAGACCGAAGGTCTGGAACCGGCGGCGTTCGACGACGAACCCGGCCGCCTTCAGCAACCCCAGGGCCTCGCGCAGCGACCAGTGCCGGTGCCGGTATTTCGGTCGCTCGGCCGCGCGGGCCCCCTCGTCGCCGCGCCGCGCCAACCGGAGCAGTCGGCGTTCGAGGGCGGTCTCCACTCGCGATAGCCGCCGAAACGCGCTCAGCCGGTTCGGGAACGACACAATCAGCCGGCCGCCGGGTCGCAGCACGCGGTGCA
This sequence comes from Planctomycetota bacterium, assembly GCA_040755725.1. Taxonomy (GTDB): domain Bacteria; phylum Planctomycetota; class Phycisphaerae; order UBA1845; family Fen-1342; genus JBFMAI01. Next base: position 444,108 of record JBFMAI010000040.1, read on the forward strand.
AGGCTTCGAGCGCCGCGTGCGGATCGGGCACGTATTCGAGGACGCCGAGGCAAAGAACGACATCTATGCTCGCGTCGGTAAACGGCAAGGCCGTCGCATCGCCGACGTGATACTCGTCCTCCGGGTGTCGGCGGGTCGCCGCCGCGATCATCTCGGGCGAAACGTCGAGGCCGCGAACGCGCAACTGCCGGCGTGAGAAGCCGTCGAGCGTCTGGCCGGGCCCGCAGCCCACATCCAGCACGGTCAGGGGCGTCGGCGCTGCCGTCATACGCTCCTGCAACCACCGCCGCGCGGTCTCCCGTCGCAATTGCAGGTCCAGATCGGACATGCGGCGCGGCGGACCGTCATAGCGCGCGGCCCACTGGCGGCTGACCGCGTCAAAATGCGCCTGCACGACCTCTGTCTGCCGGCCGTCGGCGGTCAACGTGTCGTGGGGCATGACGGCTCCTCGGTGGGGCGGACGAAGGTGGCGTACAGGAACTGCCGCCAGTGACGCAGCACGTTGAGTCGCCGGACCACCCGCTCCAACAGCACCCCCAGGCGATAGGCGGTCACCGAGAACATCAGATAGTGCGGGTGCGTGCTGAGGTAGTCGATCCCCACCGGCCGCAACCCCGCCTGGCGAGCCAGATTGACCAGCTGGCGGGCCGTGTTGGCCCGATACACCGCTGGAAACGTGTCGTCCGGGGCGGTGCCGCTGGCCACGTGATTCAGCCGCTGTCGCACGCGGTGCGGCAGCATGCGGGCCAGCGCGATCGGCGGGAACCACTGATTCACGGTGAGGGCCACAAGCTGCCCGCCCGGTCGCAGCACGCGCGCACACTCGGCCAGCGCTTCGGCCGGCCGCTCCAGGTGCTCCAGCACGTTCTTCATCGCCACCACGTCCACGCCGGCGTCGTCGAGCGGAATCCGGTGCGCGTCGCCGCACCGCAGCTCCCAGCGCTCGCCCGGCGCGGGTGTCGCGGCGACCTCCAGGTCCACGCCCCACGCAAAGCCGTAGTGCGGGGCCAGACGCCGCAACAGCCGGGCATCGCGCCCGCAGCCCAGTTCGAGCAGCGTGCGGTCCGGGCCGCCGGCTTCCGCGAGCACGCGCTCGAAGACGACGCCCGGCCACTGCTCGCGCGGATACAGCCGGTCGCGGAGCGCGCGGCAACGTTCGTGAACGCGATTGGGCATGACGATACCGAAGCTAACGCGAGCTTCTTTCCGTGGAGGCGCTATCGTGAACTCCCCTCCCTCTCAGGCAGGGATTGGGGGAGGGTTGAGCATCACGCGTGTGCCACTGCTCTTGAGCAGAGGTCCGGCGTTCAACGGCCGGTGCGGAGCCCGGCCGCTACGCGCGGACGGGACGTCCCTACTCCCCTTGTAGCGCGGGGCCGGAGCTCGCCACGGCGAGTCGCCCGTGGTGACCTGCCGGCCGTGGCGGGAGTTCGGCGTCGGAGGAGTCCGCGACCGCGGCAGCACCAACCAACACAGGCTGGCCTGCGGTTAGCGCGACCGGAATGGCCAATGTGGTCAGCGTGCCGGCCACCGCCTGCTCCAGCGGCAGCGGCGACGGGCCGCCCGTGCGGATCGCGTCCACAAACGCGGCCATCTCGTGCCGGTGGCCCTTGCCCGACCCGCGCGCCTTGATCGTTCGAGCCCGGCCGCTGCCGGAGAGCCGGGCGCAGTGCCAGTTTTCGATCGCCGCCGTTCGCCCCTGGCCGAAGACCTCGATTCGCTCCTTGTCGAACGCCGGGTCACCGTTGGCGAGATAGATGAGCGTGCCCAGCGAACCGTCGGCCAGCTTCAGCGTGACGACACAATTGTCGTGTGGGCCGCCGGTCGCCGCGCCGCCGATCATCTCGGCGGACACCTGCACCGGCGGACTGCCGACCAGGAACTGGATCAGGTCCACGAAGTGACAGCCCTCGCTCACGATCCGCCAGCCGCCCTCCTCGGCATCCTGGTACCACGAGTCGGCCTTCAACGGGCCGGCGTTCACGCGGCAAACGACCGCCCGCGGGCCCGTGTGGGGCGTGAAGTAGTCGCGGACAGCGAGGCTCAGGGGGCTGAAGCGCCGATTGAAACCGACCATGAGTATGCCACCGCTCTCTTGTTGGGCGGCGACGACATCGTCAAGCTGCTCGGGCGTCAGCGCCAGCGGTTTTTCCACGAAGACATGCTTGCCGGCCTGCAACGCCTCGGCTGCGAAACGCGCGTGCGTATCGTGGCGCGTGGCAATCACCACCGCGTCAAGGTCGCGGTCGGCGAGCAGCTCGCGGTAGTCGCTGGCGGCGTACTCGAAACCGTGCCGCTGACCGGCACTGGTCGCCGACAGCCCGCCCGCCGAGCAGACGCCCCGCAGCCGTACGTCACCCACCGCTTTCAGCGCCGGTATCAGCGTACCGGTGGCGAAATGGCCGGCCCCGATCAGACCGACGCGGACCGGCCGCGATACACCGTTGGTCCCGGCCACCCGCGACGCCGGACTCCCGCCACCGCGGGCAGGCTCCGGTCCGGCGCTACGGAGTCGGCCGTTGGTCTTTCCACGGGGGAGCTCGACGCGGGGCGTGCGGGCGGCGTCCAGCGGATACTCGAACAGCAAACCGGCGGCGTGCCGGCCGTTGTGCAGCCCCTCGTAGACCGCTTCGGCCTCGGCCAGCGGATACACCGCCGGCGAGAGCCGCGCCGGCCGCACGGCCCCGGTTGCCACGAGCCGCAGGAACTCCTCTAGATTTCGGCGCAGTGTCCAGCGGACGTACCCGACGGGGTAGTCGATACCCTTGCGCTCGTACGTCGGATCGTACCGCCCGGGCCCGTACGACCGGGACATCACGACCGACAACTCTTTCTGGTAATACGCCCGCCAATCGGCGGCGACCCGCACCTGCCCCACGATGACGACGCGGCCGCGGTCGCGGGTCACCTGACCGGCCAGGTCGAGCGGGTCGGCGCTGTTCGCACTCGCGGCCACATAGGCCACGTCCACGCCGCTGCCGCCGGTGAACTCCTGCACGTTTTCCACCAGCGCCGGCTCCCCGCGGTTCAGCACCAGGTCGGCGCCGCAGGCTCGCGCCAGGTCGAGCTTGCGGGCATCGAGATCGACGCCGATCACGCGGCAGCCGGCGGCCTTGAGAATCTGCGCCGCCAGCAAGCCGACCAGCCCGAGCCCGATGACCAGCACGCTGTCGCCGATCGTCACGCCCGCCTGCCGCACGCCATGCAGCGCGATGGCCCCGACGGTGCCGAACGCGGCGTCTTTGAGGTCCACGCCGTCGGGCACCCGGGCACATAGGTTGCGCGGAACGGCGACGAACTCGGCGTGGCACGCGATGCCCTCGCCCGCACATACCACGCGGTCGCCGACGCGGAACTCGTCGAGCCCCGCCCCGACCTCCTCGACCACGCCGGCGAGGCTGTAACCCAGCGGCGTCAGGGCGTCGAGGCGTTCGCGGACCTTGCGGTACGTGTCGACGACGCCGTTCTGCCGCACGCTCTGGAGCACTTGCCGCACCTGGTCGGGCCGGGCGCGGGCCTTGGCGAGCAGACTCATGCGGGCCTGATCGACCTTCATGCGCTCCGTGCCGACGCTGACCAGCGAATACGCCGTTCGCACCAGGACCCCGCCCGGCCGACACAGTGGCGCGGGCACGTCGGCGAGTTGCAGCTCACCGCTGTTGTAGTTCTGCACGATCTGCTTCACGTGGTACTCCGGTCGGCCGGTCGCCGCCCCGTGAGGGCCGCAATGTCCAGACGTTGCTCAACCCAGATCGCCTTGCCGCGCGGCGTCAGGGGGATGTCATCGCAGACTTCGAGGCTCAGCGTCACGCGGTCGCCGAGTCGCTGGGTCAGCGTCCGCAGAATGCGCGCCTTGTCGTCTTCGTGGAAACCGTTGCTCGGTACGATGCGGACGATCGCCTCGCCGACGACGTCCTGGTAGAACTGGTACCGCCGCACGTTGAGGAAGGTGTCGTCGTGGACGTTCAGCGCGGTCATGGAGACGAGGTCGCGGTCGCGGGTCACCAGGGCCCCGGACGGCCAGCGCCCTTCCACGTCGCGCAACACGGGGTGCTGTCGCCCGCACGCGTCGCAACGGTCGGCCGCGTAGGTCGCGTAGTCGCCCGTGCGGTATCGAATGAACGGCATGACCGTATTGATGAACCCGGTCCCCACGATTTCGCCGCGCTGTCCCGGCGTGCTGACCGGCTGTCCGCGTTCATTAAGCAGCTCGAAGTAGCCGTATGTCGGGAAGACGTGGTAGTCGGTCGAGTGCTCGCACTCCGCAGCCAGCACCAGCTTCTCGGTGTGGCCGTACCAGGAAAAGTAACGAACGCCGAAGACACGCTCGACCAGGGCACGCTCGTCGGGAAACACGGTCTCAGAGCCGACCAGCAAACCGCGAATATTGCTCGGCACAGGCTGTCCGCTGCGCTCGAGGAACCGCGCCAGCGTCGCGGCCGACGAAGGGTACACATGCAGGAAGCACGGTCCAACCGTGGCCACGTGCCACAGGTAGCGACGCAGATCGTCATCGGTCGTGTGAAAGTTGCTGTAGTAGTGCCGCCGCAGGACCGGGTCGTATTCGTGTCGCAGTCCACGGCGGTTGGGCGGCACGACACGGCCACGGATTTCGACCAGCGGCGCCCCCGGCCGGTAGCCGGCCCGCTGCCACGCCGCCGTCAGGTACGCGAACTCGAGCGCCGAACGCTCGCGGCCAATGTAGAAGTGCAACGGCGTGCCGCTGCTACCCCCAGTCGAAACGTAGTCAACGGAAGTATCCGCAATCGGCCGGGCACGCATCCGCGGCCCGTGCTCGAGCAGCGTCTGCTTGTCGATCGTCGGCAGCCGCCGCAAGTCGTCCAGCGTCTTCAAATCGGCGGGATGAAACCCCAGCGCGTTCCACGTTTGCCGGTAGTACTCCGTCCTCTCATACGCCAGCGTGATGATCTCCCGCACGCGCTGCCACTGGTACGCGGCGGCCTGGTCGGCCGACCAACGGTCCGCCTGGGCCACGAACGCGGCCTGGTGGCGAAAGTCGGCGCCCCACAGCACCTGCGCCGGCACCAGGTCCGCGACCCGCGCGACCGTCTGGCGCACGAAACGCGGTGCGGCGGCCCAGAGGTTCTTGCGTGACAGGGCGACTTTCATGAGGGGGTTACCGTGTGAATGGGGAGCATCGGCGTCTCGCCGGTCTTCGTGGGGGACATCGGCGTCTCGCCGGTCTTCCGCGTAGCGGGTACGCCCTGGAGCGTTTCGAGCAACTGCTCCCACCGCGCGGCCAGCGCCGAAATGCTGCACCGCTGTTCGGCGGTCCGGCGCGCGGCCCGCGACATGCGCGCCAGGCGCTCCGGGTCGTCGAGCAGCTCGACCAGGCGGGCAGCGGTCGCCTCCACATCGGCCGGGTCGATGAACATGCCGGTTTCGTCCGGCCGCACGAAATCCGCCAAGTCGCCGACGTTCGGCGCTGCGGCGGGCAGCCCGGCGGCGAAGGCCTCCAGGAGAGCGATCGACACACCCTCGTTGCGGCTGGTCAGGATGAACAGCCGGCTGCGGCGCAGAATCTCGGGCACGTCATCGCGGCGGCCGAGAAACGCCAGCTCGCCGTTGAGACCTAGCCATCGCGCACGGTCGCGCAGGTCGCCCGCCAGCGGTCCGTCGCCGACGATCGCCGCCCGCGTGCCGGGCCGACGACGGAGAAGGGCGGCGACGATCTCGACGAACCGCTCGGGGCGCTTGCACTCGACCAGCCGTCCCACCGTCACCAGGTCGTAGTCGTGCGGCGAATTGCCAACCGGCGGGACGCCGGGGCTCCCCAATGCTGGGGCGTGGTCCACGCTGCTTACGCGCGGGCTAAATCGCTCGGTGTCCACGCCGGCAGTGAGCACAGCGATGGCCGTCGCCAGGCGGTTGTCTCGAACGAAAGCGGCGGCACGTTCGCCGCGAACAATCACGGCGTCGAACTGACGCACGACGTGGAATATCAGGGCTTCGAGGACGCGCGACGGCCCGCCGAGATACCGCAACAGCCGGTTCTCCGACCCGAAGCCCCCCCCCACGATCTGCACCGGTCCGCCCGTCATCTGATACACGGCCCGCAGGCCGCACAGCCGGGCGGCGACCAGACACAGCAGGGCGTTCGGCATGATGTGGTAGCCCATGAGCACCGCCGGCCGGTGTCGCCGAGCGACGACCATCAGCCACAGGGCTCGGGCCACGCTACGGCCGGCCACGCGCTTCAGCCACCGCGGCGGGCACGCGCACGTCACTGTCGCCGTTCCCGGAACCGCCGGCATCATCGCGGGCTCATCGCTCAGAACGATCACTTCATCCAGACGCCCGCACGCGGCCAGCGGCCCCACGTGGGCCCGGAACCAGCCGACGTTGTAGAACGTGCCGAGCATCAGCAGCCGGCGCGGGTCGCCGCTGGTGCGACGCCAGCCGAGTAAACGCCGGCCCCAGCGCACCGTGTGCGCGACCACAACCACGGTGCTCAGAATTGCAAACACCGCCAGGCGGGCGACAAGCCGCCGGACAAAGCTGGTCGGTTGAGCGATCATCGTGTCGTCATATGCTAGAGGCTGTCCCGAAGCCCGGGTGTACAGAAACCAGAGAAACGAGCGAGTGGCCTCCGAGGGAGGATGTGACCCTCCCCCAACCCGTCCCTGAAAGGGAGGGGAGTCATGGGATGGCCTCTGGTCCCAGCTTGCGCCGGAGTGTCTCGGTGTAGACGGCGGCGGTGCGTTGCACGAGGGCCGCGGTGGAGAACTCCGTCGCCACCCAACGGCGCGCCGCCTGCCCCATCATCGTTCGCCGGGCAGGGCCGGAAAGCAGCTCGAGGGTTCGCTGTGTCAGCATCGCGACGTCACCCAAGGGGACGACGAACCCCACCCGGCCTTCGGGCACCACGTGGGCGTTGTCGGAGATGTCGGTGGCCACGACCGGAACCCCGCAAGCCATTGACTCCAGGAGTACGTTGGGCGTGCCTTCACGCTTCGACGGCAGCACGGTCACGTCGAAACTGTTGTAGACCGTGGGCATGTGGTCGCGTCGGCCGAGGAAGTCGATGTGCTCACGCAAGTGAAGTTGATCGACCAGGGCCACGATCTCGCGCTGATAGTCGGCCGCCCCCTGGAGGTTGCCGCGCAGCGGCTCACCGACGCAGGCGAAGCGCACCGCGGGTAGGCGGTCGAGCAGTCGCCGCGCCAGGTGCAGGAAGTCCTCGTAGTTCTTCTGCCGCTTGAACGCGGCCACCATGCCGACAACCGGCACGCCGACGGGAAGCCCGAGCGCTTTTCTACACTCTGCTTGATCCAGTGGTCGAAAACGCTCCACGTCCACGCCGTTGCGGACCACGCGAATCCGCGCCGGGTCGATGCCGTACATTCTGGTGTTGAACCGGCCGCCGGCCTCCGAGTTGGCAATGAGGACATCGAACCAGGAACGGGTTAGCCGCTTGCCGAGCCACTGGACCCAGCCGACGCGCATGTCCATGTTGCGTTCCGACGCGATGACCACCGGCACGCCCGCGATCCTGGCCGCCAGCCGGGCGACCATCTCGGCGTCGAACAGAAATGCGTGGACCACCTGGATGCGCTCCTGCCGCATGAGCCGGGCGACCCGCCAGACCACGCTTGGGTCGTAGCGGCTGCGCTTGGCCACCACGCGAAAGTTCCCCTCGCGGTGGACAAGCTGGTCGGCCAGCGGATTGCAGTCTTCGAGGGCACAAACCAGCACACGGAAGCCGTCTTCGCCCAGCCGGTTGGCGAGCTCGACGGCCTGCCGTTCGGCGCCGCCGTGCTCCAGGCTGCTGATGAGCAGCATCACGCGGACCGGCTCCACGCAACCCGCGCCGCGCAGAAAGGGGCTGCCAGTCATCCCCGGGGAGCATCGGCGTCCCGCCGGTCCCGAAACTGGCGCGGAGCGCTCGGCGCGCCCGGTCTGGGGCGGGAGACCGGCCGCTGTGGAACCTGGTATCACGCGGACTCCCGCGCCCCCGTGCAACGGCGGCCCCCCGGGTACGACGCCTCCTCAGTCCGACGCACAGCCGCGGGCGGCTGTCGCCCACGCGGCGACCTCGACGCTCCCCCAACCCCTCCCTGAAAGGGTGGGGAGTCCAGAAGCGGCACGCACTCCAGAACTCACGGGTATTCCCTGCGCCTCTGTGCCTCCGTGGTGATCTGCACTTGCACTCAACCGGCCACTTTCGCCGCGCGCTTCGAACGCGCGGGACGCTTGCCGTTGCCTTTCGAAGCGGGGCGGCCGTTCAGCGCGAGGAAGTCCTCGTTGCGCGCCAGGGTGGCTTCCAGGAACGCCGGCCGATAACCGCGCTCGTGGCACGATCGCACGATGGCGTTGACGTCCTTCGGCAGGCACTTGCCCGAGAAGCCGCGCGCGTCCGGATACACAAACGTGTGGTCCCGGCTGATCCGCGTGTCGGCCAGCCAAATCTCGCGCAGCACGTTAAAGTCCACCCCGTGCGCCTTGGCAATGTCGTGGAACTCATTCACAAACGTCACCTTGACGGCATAGAACGAGTTTTCCATGTACTTAGCCACCTCGGCCGTCAGCGCGTCGCACAGGTAGAAATACACCATCGAGTTGTAGTAATGCTTGTAGAAATCCGCCGCCGCGGAAACGTCTTCCGGCGTCCCGCCCAGCACGACGAAGCTGCGTTCGGCCATGTTGCCGAAGACGTGGGCCGGCGTTTCGCCCAGGTACTCCGGCTGGAACACGATCCGTCGGCCGTACTTCTGCCGCAACCGGTCGGTGGTCCCGGGGGCGACCGTCGAGCGGAGGATGATCAGCGGCGCATCGGTCCACGCCACCACGTCCTCGACGATCGAAGTGTCGCAACTCCCATCGTCGGCCATCGGCGTCGGCACGCACACGAACACCACGTCACAGCGGTTAATCGCGTCGCGATCCTGCGGCATACCCGGCCGCGTGTCATACAGGACCGCGTCCGGGCCGACCAGCCGCTGCATGGCCTGCCCGACGACACCGGCGCCGACAATACCTACCTGCGGTTTGTTCATTCGTCATCTCCTGCCTGGGTACAAGGGGTACCTGTAGAGTTCAAGTCAAGATCGCGCGAGCTGCGGCTGCGGTTGCGGCAACAGGCCGCGCAGCCAGGCCCAGAGCACCATTCCGATGAACAGCGTGTTGGTCACCAGATACCGCCGCCACAGCCGCCGGGGTTCTTGAAGCACACGATACAACCACTCCAATCCCAGCCGCTGCCACCAGCGCGGCGCACGCCGGGTCTTGCCGGCGATCACGTCGAACGCCCCACCGACGCCGTGACACACCGGTACGCCCAGCTCCGGCCCCCAGCGGGCGATGAACTGCTCCTTCTTCGGCGGACTCATGGCGACGAACAGAATGTCCGGCCGGGCGGCGGCGATCTCGGCGGCAATGCCGGTCTCCTCCTCCGGCCGGTAGTACCCGTGGCGGGCCCCGACCAGTTGCACACCCCGATAGCGTTGCCCGATCTCCCGCGTGACCGCGATCAGCACCTCGTCCGTCGCGCCCAGGCAATACACCCGGTGTCCCTCACGGTCGGCCAGCTCCAGCAGGCGCACCATCAGGTCGATGCCGGCGACCCTCTCCGGCAGCCGGTGCCCCAGCAGCCGCGCCGCCCATACGACGGCCATCCCGTCCGCCAGGATTACGTCCGTGGACAGGACGGCCGCGCGCAGGGCCACATCCCGCCGCATGTTCACCAGCTTGGCCGCGTTAACCACGCCCACAAGCAGGCGCCGTCGCCGGGCGATCGTCTCAGCGCACAAAGCGAGCATGTCACTCATGCTCAGAGCGTCCAGCGGGGCCCCAAGCACGGGCTTGCGAATCGTCGAGTTCATGGGCTATGCGTTCTCCGTCCCCCAGCGCCGCAGACGCGCCGGCGACCACGCGTACAAAACCCACCCCAGGTGATACGGGCGATCTTCGTAGTCGATGGCCGTCGGGGGGAAGAGGGTGTCGGCCAGCGGCAATCGCAGCCGCGTGTGCATGCCCGACATAAAGGCCTGCCCCGCGCGCACGAGCTTACGCGGCTCCCGCCGGGCCACCTTCCGCCATATCAGGCCCGCCGCTTCATCAACGAGTGAGCCGCCATCGAGTTCCGGCGCCGCCGCGAGCCAATCCAGCCCCCGCCGGATCGCCGCGTCATGGTGGTCGCCACCGGCCTCGCGCAAGGCGTGCAGCGCCATCGGCGCCATGGCGTCCTGATGGACGGCGTACGCGGGGTAACGTTCGACCACGCGGCCGGTGCGGACGTCGTAGTGCCACCACCACTGCCCCTCCGGTCCCTGAAGTGCGCACATCCGCGCCGCGCAACGATTGGCTACGTCCAGGGCCACCGCACGGCCGGTCTGCGCCGCCAGTTGGGCCAAGGCGAGAATCGGGTACACGAGGTCGGCGAAGCACGCGACGTGGCCGCGAAACCGCGCCGGCCGGCTCCCCGCCACGTGCGGAAAAAGCCCGCCGCGCGGATCAAACGCGACGAGCAGCCGCTGGGCCACCCGATCGCGCCACTCCGCCACCGCGTGCTGGCCATTCGTCGCCTGACAGAGGGCGCTGAGCGCCCAGGCCAGTTCGACCGTCGGTCGGGCCGCGTCCGCCCGCAGCAGCGTGACCAAGCGGCGCAGGGGCGTTTCCACGTTCGAGTGCCCGAGCGCGCTCGCCGCCCACAGGGTCACGGCCGCGTCACCCAGGTTGTCGGTGTGCGCGGTTGCCGTCAGCAGGTCCGCCAGCAACTCCTCACGGCGTCGGCCGCCCAGCGCCCGCGCCGCGACCTCCGCCGACTCGCCGGCCAGCCCGATCAGCACCATGGCGGTGTAGCGCGGGCTGGTGCCTTGCACCTGAAGTCCGGCGTCGGTCCGGCGCACGCGAAACGCGAAGAGCCGGTCCGCCGGCCGGATCATTCGCGGCAGGCCGTCCACTGCCAGTTCGCGCAGGCGTTCAATCCGCGACCGATACGCCGCCGGCGCGGCGCCCGCGTCCATCACGTCGTCCATGGCGACGATCATGCCCAATGCCCTCCGAACCTCAGTGACGTGTCAGGTGACAAGTGGCCGGTGCCGGCTGACACGTGTCACCGGTCATTTGCATCCGGCGCGGCGCGCTACTCCGCGGCCAGCCCGTGGCCGGCTGGATACGCCGGCGCCACGTCCTGCAGCGCCCGCAGTCGCCGCGCCGGAATCAACCACGTCACGGGCACACTCCAGCGCCCGCCGAAAGTCAGCAGCGTGGCCAGCAGAATTCGCAGGTCGAGCCCAAGCGACAGGTGCCGCACGTACAACATGTCGTAGTGGATCCACTGGTGAAAATCGCCCGCCGCCCGCTCGTGGCGGCAGATTTGCCACAACCCGGTGATCCCCGGCCGCACCGACAGCCGCGCCCGCCGCCACGGCACGCAAATCTGGTTTTCCCGGAACGGCGACGGTCGCGGCCCGATCAGACTCATTTGCCCGGCCACCACATTGATGAGCTGCGGCAGTTCGTCGAGGTTGGTGTGACGCAGCCAATAGCCCAGCCGCGTGATCCGCGGGTCGTGACGCAGCTTGAACTGCGGCCCATCGACTTCGTTCTGACGATACAGAGCCCGCTGCTGGCGATGGGCGTCATGCACCATCGTGCGGAACTTCCAGCACCGGAACGCCCGCCCACCACGCCCCTCGCGGATGTGCCCGAACAGGATCGGACCACGCGAGGTGAGCTTGACGGCGAGCGCCGTGGCCACGAGCAACGGCGATAGCACGAGCAACGCGAGCGCCGCCACCGTCGCTTCCAGCACCGGCTTGACCAGGGCGTAGCGGCGGCCGGGGTGAGCGGTGGGGCGCCAGGGGGCGGACGCCATCTCGAAGTCTTCGTCGCGCGTCGAATCGCCCGTGGTGTTCCGTTCCTGGGGGAGATCGGTCGTCGAAGTCGCGGAGTGGGCCGCCCCATCCGGGGCGAGCACACACCGCCGGTGCACACTTCCGTCCGGAACCGTCGTCCCGGGACCAAGCACGCACTGGACCACCACGGCGCCGCATCCGACACGGCTGCCCACCCCGATCACCGTCGGGCCGACGACAACCGCGCCCTCGGCCACGCAGGCGTGGTCCTGGAGAACCACGGGGCCGTACAGCCGCGCTGCGGGATGCACGGCGGCGCGCGGACCGTAGCAGACCCCGCCCGAACGGCGGTCCTCAGGAACAGATCGAGCCACATCGTCGGCGCGCAGGGCGCGGGCGTTCAGCCTCAGCAGGCCCGCTTCCTGCGTCAGGTCCACCGCATCCCCTTCCGAGGCGATGTCCCGGCTGACCACACCCGCCGCCGTCAGCCGCTGCCGCAACATGGCCAAGTTGGTGACATTCGCGCCGTGGACCTGCCGCAGGACGCTGACGGGAACCAGCGACGCCACCACTGCTTCCGTGCGGTGCCACGTGACACCCGCGTAGTAGCGCTGCACGCAGCGCACGCGCTGGGCTTCGTCCAAGTGGACGACTTCCTGGGCCCCGCCGCCGGTCGCCGCCGACAACACGAGGTGCCCGGCCGCCCGGGCCCGCCGCACCTCCGCCACCAGCCGCCGCAACTCGTGCCACTCGGTTGGCAGCCGCCGCAAGTCGAGCAGCAGCCACTGGTCCGCGGGCTCGAACCACTCCAGGAGCGGGGCCAGCCGCCCGAGGGGCGCGATCCGCTCGATCGGCTGGAGCGCGGCCCGTTCCGCGGCCGGCCGCGCCTCGGCCGCAGCGGGCGTCAAGAGGGTCCACGGCTCGTCGGTAACGACGGCCATGCCGGCCTGGAGCCACTCCAACACCCGGCCGGCGCCCAGCGGCATTTCCAAGGCCGCCGCCGGACGTGTACCGCCCGCCAGATAAGTCGGCGGGGCATCGATCAAGATCGGGTAGATGGTCATGCCGACGGGGACGGTGATTCACGGACATCCAAGGCCGCGACGGCGGCGGAGCCACTCGCGCCGTAAAGGCCGTAGTAGTAGTGCCCCCCGCGGGGGCGCGAGCCGACGTAGACGGTGCCCAGCAGCCGGCCGCCCGATACGCCGACCGCCGCCATCGCTTCCATCACGTCCGGCCGTTGGCAGTGGCCCTCGCGGACCACCATGACCGTGCCGTCCACCTGCCGAGCGAGGATGCGGGCGTCGGCGACGGACAGGATCGGCGGCGCGTCCAGCACCACGAAGTCAAAACGCTCGCGCCAGCGTTTGAGACTCGCCGAAAAAACCCCGTTCGCCAGCAACTCCGTGTCCTTCTCCGCGTTCAAGGTGCCGGCCGGCAGCACGTGCAGCCCGGGCACGCCGTTGCTGCGCAGGGCGTCCTCGTCCCGCACGGTCCGCGTCAATACGCCGACCAGCCCGGGCTCCGACTGGATCCCGACGCGCACGGCGACCGACGGGTTTCGCAAGTCCGCATCGACGAGCAGGACGCGCTTGCCGCACTGCGCCAGGCTCTTGGCCAAGAGCACGGCGACGGTCGTCTTGCCCGCCTGGGCCCCCGCGCTCGTCACCACCACGGCGGCGCCGCGCACGCCCGCTAAGCGTTCGAGCAGCGCGGTACGCACCATGCGCATGAGCTCGACCTGGACCGCTTCCTCGTGCGGCGTGGCACGTCGGATGTCGCGCAGGAGGGCCAGGTATCCCAGGAACGGGGCCTCGGCCGACCCCGGCACGTCCGCCGCCCCACGGACCGCCGGATCGCGCAACGCCCGCAGGTAACACACCCCGGCCGCAACGCCCGCGGCGGCCGCGGCGGCCAAGGCGGTCAGCATCAGCCGACGACCGGCGTTGTAGGGTTGCGACGGGGCGATGGCATCCGACTGCCGCCGAATGGCGATGGGCACCTGCCGCTCCAGATCGCGTTGCATGATTCGCGTGCGCACCGCTTCATAGGTGTCGCGCTTGTGTCGCAGCGTGTCGTTCTCTTTGGTCAGCGTCTGCACCACCTCGGCCGTACGGCGCACCTCTTCCCCCGCCGCATCAATGTCCTTCGTCAGCAACGTCTCCTGGTACCGCAGCTTCTCGAGCTGCGCCGACAGGGCCTCGCGCGGGTCCACCGACGCGGCCATTGCCCCGTCGGGAGAGAGCGTGCCGCTGGCCACCGCGGCCCAGCGCTGCTCAAGCTGGGCTTCGCGTTGCCGCAGCAACCGCTCGGCCAGCTCGGCATTCGCCCGCAGCTCGACCATCTCCGGGTTCGCCTCACCCAACCGGCTCTGCTTCAGTTCCACCAGGTGGCGCGCCTGTTCCGCCGCCAGCGACAGCCGCCGCCACTCGGCGTCGATATCGAACGGCGGCGCCGGGTTCGCGCGCGCGGCCGTCGGCGAGGAACCCGCCGACTCGCCCGACGCCGGCGGCTGGGCGGCCGCCTGCGCCCGCTCGAGTTGCCACAGCGTCAGGGCCACCTCACGGCGCATCGACTGCCGCTGGGCCTCCAGGTCTTCGAGTCGTGCCCGGCGGGCCGACAGAAGCTGCTCCGGGTCGCCGGTGCCCAACGTCGTGCGGAGCTGGCTGATGGTGGCCTCGCGGCCCTCGATCTCGCCCCGCAACGACTTGTATTCCTTGTCCAGGGCTTCCCCGAGGAAGCGGTCCGTCTGCTGCAAGCTCTCGCCGACCACGCGGAGGTAAGCGTCCACGACGGCGTTGGCCAGCAGGGCCGCCTCGCTCGCCCGCCGGGCCGCCACCTTCACGTCAATTACCTGCGTGTCGCGCCGCGGCCCCACCGAGAGCGCCTGGGCCAGGCGCTCCAGCGGGGGCAGGGGCGTCCCCAGCGCCACGGGCGCCGGCTCGCGGTACCACTGCGTTTTTTGCACGTCGGCCCGATCAAGCACACGGTTGAGCACCTCGGCGCTGCGCAAGATCGCCACCTGCGTGTTCAAGTACTGCCGGTACAGCGGAATCAGCCCGTTGTCCTCGGTCTTGAACACCAGCCGCGGAATGACCGGCGACACCTCGACGACCGCGCCCGCGCGATACTCCGGAATGACCAGACGCCACGTGACCACGCTCGCCGGCGCGCCCAGCACGACCGCCAGCACGAGAAACGTCCAGCGGTACCGCCACAGCGCACTCCACGTGAAACGCCCCGCCGTCGGACGCGGGCCGAACTCGGCCGGGGTCTCGACGGCGTCGTACGCCACGACGGCCGAGGGCGTGCGCGCGGCACGGACGACCGGCACGAGTGTGTCGGCGGAAGCGTCCGCCCGCGGCGGCAACGGCTGTTCTGCTTGCGACATGGAAACGACCTCCAGCACTGCCACTTGCCTGAGCTCCCCCCTTCGTTCGCGTGGTCGCGGAGCGCGCGGCCACCCGGCGATTGCGGTCACAGGGCCACGGCTACGCCGACGGCGCGCTGACGACGCCGGCCTGGGAGCTCGCCCGTGCGCCGGCGGTCGCGGGTCGGCGACTCGCGGCGGGACGTCCGCCGACCACCTCCCGTCCGCGGCGCCACATCCGACGCCACGCCCCTTGGGCACCCGCCGACATCCCGGGGGCCGTCTTGGGTCCCGGCACGATCACGGTGCCGTGCATGTGGTCGCCGCGACCAACGGCGGCCCCGTGACCAAGGACACATGCCTCAACCAGCGCCCGGGCCCCGACGCCGCAATCGTTCCACAGCACCGACTCGCAGATCACCGCACCGGCCTCGACCGTTCCGCCATCGCCCAGCACGGTGGGTCCGACGACGAGTGCCTCAGCGCCGATACGGGTCCGCGGCCCGATCAGGACCGGCCCCAGCAGCCGCGCCGTATCGGCCACTTCGGCCGTTTCATGGATTTCGCACGCGCCGACCCGGCGATACCCGGGCGCCGGCGCCGCGCGCAGCCGCCGACCCAGCACCCACGCATTCAGCGCGCGGTAGCGATCGAGGTCCGTCGGGCGCGGTCCGGGTCGCGCTACGCGGTACGCCATCGTGGCCACGCCGCGCTCGTGCAGTCGCGGCAGCAGAACTTCCTTGAAATCCTGGTAGCCCGTGGCCGGGACGTACTCAAGCACTGTCCACTCCACCACGTACGAGCCCACCGGAGCCAGCACGGTCGCCCCGTCCAGCGTCGCCGCGCGGTCTTCCGTCGCAGCGACAGTCAGCGAGACCCCACTCTCGACATGCGCAGCCAACAAGGGGCGCGGGTCACCGTCCGGCCATGCCGTGCCTTCGGCCACCAACACCCGCTCCGCCCCGACGGCCAGGGCGGCGTCCCGCACGCACCCGGCTGGGCCGCGCGGCGTCCAATCCTCGTAGTATTCCACGTCCAACCCCAGGGCCCGGCCGTCCCCAATCGCACGCCGCACGGCCCGGGAACCGCTGTTGGCACAAATGACGACCCGCCGCAGACCGGCCTGACGGAGCCAGTGCAGCGCCCCACAGATGAGCGGCTCGCGCAGCACAGGGAGCAGTGGTCGCGGGCCCATGCGCTCGAGCCCGGACTCGTCCCAGTCGTGTACTCCCGCTAGCACGATTCCGATCGTGTGTTCCACCGGCTTTCCCTCCAACAGACTCAGGCCCCGGGTGCCGCGCAGCCGGGCTCCCAGCGGATTCGCGTCACGAGGTCCAACCGGCCTTCGTACGCGCACCGCCCCACGATGGTGAGGCTGGCGCACTTGCGGTGATAGCCGCGGCTGACCCAGCCCCCCAGCGGCTGCTCGCTGCCGTGCAACACGTCCAGGTCCAATCGGCGGTCGAAGACCAGCTCGACGCGCGTGGCCCCCACCTCGATCAGCAGTCTTTGGTCCGACTGCTCCACCAGTCGCGCCGACTCGGCGAGATGGAAGTATGCCGCAGCGCCGTGTCGGCCCCGCCCGATGAGCTCGTCGGTCACCCGCAGTTCTCGCCGCTCACCGTCCAGTTCGAGCGCACGCCGATGAAGGACCGGGTCGGCCAGCCGGCGATAGCCGTCGTGTTCGCCGACGACGCGCCCACCGTTGGCGGTCGGCGTCCACTCGCGGCAGTGGGCCTGGGCCCGCTCGCCCCACAGGAACGGCCCCAACATGACCGACTGGTCCACTTCATCCACGACAACGGTGTTGTGGGCCCGCGTGCTGCGGAAGTAGTTGCGCCACGCCGGATACGTGAAGTAGTCGTACGTGCCGGGGTCCACGAGCACGTCCGCCCCGCCGACGCGCAGCGTGAAACTCAGCGCATCCGCATGACCGTGGGCCGCCAGCGCCCCCATCCCCAGCGGTCCGCAGTCAAACACCACGCTGACGGCATCGGGCCGGTCCACACGCCCCCCTTGCAGCAGGTAGTAGCCCGACTCGGGGAACGCCCGCGATTCCAAAACGCGGCCGGACCGCGGGGCCGCCAGCGCCGGGTAGCGGGCCGCCGAGGACGGCCCCAGCAGCCACGCCGGGGCCTCGGGCATCGGTCCGTCCCCGGGCTTGAGCGAGCCGTCATCCAGCAGGATGGCGGCGGTCGCCAGCCACGGCCGCACGTCGTGCGGCTCCGTGTCCACGTCCAGGACATAGCCGTCGTCGCAGTCCCCAAACAGCGGATACGGCCCGCCCTCCCCCAGTGCCGCCACAAACGCGCACAGGCGCCGCAGTCTTTCCCAATACGCCGGCGGAAAGTCGTCCCTGCTCCGCCGCGCCAGAATGCCGGCCAGCAAGAAGAACTGCAGCACGAAGAACTGGTACCCCAGGGCCTGCTCGCGCGAGCCGCCGTCGGGATACGTCTGGGCTTCGATTTCCGCGCAGAGGATTCGCCGGCTGGCGGCCCGCCAGCGTGCGGCGTCGTCGAGTTCGGCGAAGTAGGTGCTGCCGATGTACACGCCGGCCGCCTCGCCGATGCGATGGTTGTTGGCCGACGAACCGCCGGAGTACTTCCGCGAAATCTCCCACAAGTGCAGATACGCGGCGCTCATCAGCCGCTCGTGCAGCGTGGCGTCCACCACGCGCGCCGTGCGGACCAGGTCCAGCGCCCAGACCCAGTTAATCAGCCGCACCGCAAGCTCCAGCGGGCTCCGCCAGTTCATCCCCCGGCCGAAGGGACACTGGTCGAGCCACTGTCGCCACTGCGCGGCGACGGCCCGCGCGTGCGCGACGTCGCCGGTGGCCCGATAGGCCCGCGCCAGGACCACCAAGTGGTGGTGCCGGTTCGGCTCCCATACGAACTTCGCGTCGCCCGTCACGCGGAAGTCGCGGTAGTCGATGAAGCCGGCGTACTGCCGCGGCGCCGCCACGCCGTGCTTCGCGTCCCGGTTCCAGTCGATCGGATCACCCAGCCACAGATCATCCACGTCAAACACCCGATGTCGTCCGTCGGCCAGGCGCTGCGCCCGCGCCGCGAGACCCCGCGCCCAAGCCTGCTCGGCCGCCGTCGCCGACCCGTTCCCCCAGCACCCGACCGGCAACTCCGCGGGCACCAGCCTCGTCTCGGTCTCTTCGTCCGTCAGTTGGCGGGCTCGCCGGTGTGCCCGCCGAACACGCAGCGGCCGCAACGCCGGGTCCACCACGTCGCGCAGTGTCGCCCGTACGCGCCCGGCGGCTTCGGCCGGCGTCATGGCGCGCAGACGTCGCGCGTACCAGGCTAGCGATTGCACGACTCGCTCCCGGCGGAGATTGGCTCGGCGGGCTGGTCGGCACCTGCCGCCGCCCGCCGCCGCCACATCAGCCCAATCCCGAGTGCCGCCACGCCGACGCCGACGATGGCGGCTTGACGCCAACCAAACCCGGGCGTGCCGACCGCGCCCCGTACGTCCGCCACGATGGCCAGTGCGAACAGGACCGTGCCGGCCACGCCGATCACGTCCGCCCGCAGCAGCGCCCCGCTCAGAATCATCAGCCCGCCGCCCGCCAGCGCCAGGGCCTGAAGCCAGCCCAGCCCGACGCTGCCGTGGAGGCCGAACTGATCGACCGAGGTTCCCAGCAGCGTCAGCAGCGCTCCACCCACCATCACCAGCGACCCGGGCCGCAGCCGCGTCCGCGTCCCGATTCCCTCGGCCTCAATGGGGTCGCCCAGTGTCGTGTCGGCACACGTCAGGCACAGCCGGTGTTCCACCGGTCGCCCGCCGCGGTACCCCGCCAGGATGTGCACGCGGGCCGGCCCGCCGCACGCCCCGCAGCGCGCCGGCGAGGCCATTCCTGCGAGCACCGGGCCTGCCGCGACCACGGTCATGCCGCTCTGCGCCGCTTCTCCGTTCACGGGCACTGGCACCTGGTGGGCCCCCGCCCCCGTCCATGTGGGCAAAGCTCCGCTATCGTCGCCTACGGCCGGATCTCCCGCAACAGGCGAACTACAAAGATTTTACGATTCAGCACGGCGATTTCGCCGTGTCGGCCACCGACCCGCTAGTCGATGGCCTCGAGCAGGCTGCCGTCGATTTCCACGACGGCCGACTGCCCCAGGATCGTCACCGCGACGTACAGCCGACTGGCCCGTCGCCGACGGACCACGACGCCCTCGATGCCCCGCAGGCTGCCGCTCACGACGCGACACCGCCGGCCGGCCACCAGCGCCGGGTACAACTCCGCGGTCTCGTCACTCTCAACGAGCCGCTGCACTTGTCGTAGTTCCGTTCGCAGACCTTGCTGGTCGTGAACGCGAAGAATCTTGCTCACCCGCCGCGTCTGCCACGCCGCGTCACACGCCCCGGCGTCCCCGCACAGAAAGACGTACCCGGGAAACAGCGGCAGCTCGACCGTCTGACGGCGACCGCCGTAGACCCGCGGCCGACGAACCAGCGGCAGGTAGTGGGCCACACCCTGTCGGGCCAGCGCGCCCGCGACGACCTTCTCGTTCCGGGCGTGCGTTTGCAGCACCCACCAACGGCCCAGCGGGGGCTCGATCCCCGCATCGGCCCACAGGCACGCGGGCCCGCGTTCATCGGTCGCCACCGTTCTCGTACAAGCCACCGGCAACGTCACGACGGTCTCGCTTCTTCGTCAGGTGCGTCAGCCAAGTTGCATGAGCGGCGGTGCCCCTCGGCGCCAATCGCCGGCTCATGCGGCCCCACGGCCCTTTCTTCACCCTGACCCCAGACTCTAGGTCGCCGCCGCCGGTTGGCCAGTTGGGAAAAGCTCCCCGCACGATTAGGGGTTCTCCTGACGCAATAACTCCGTGAGGAGTTGGGTCAGCCCCTCGACATCGCGTACCCCCAGCATTTTGTTCAGGCGCGAGCGGTACAGCGTAATCGTCTTGTGCAGGACCCCCAGCTCGTCGGCAATCTCCCGGCTGGTCCGGCCCGCCACCAGCAGGCCGAGGACCTCGCGCTCGCGCGGTGTCAGGCGACTGAGCCGCCGCCGCACCTCGTCGGCCTCAGTCAGGGTCGAGCCCGCGGGTCGCGCCTGACCGAGCGCCTGCTCGATGGACCGCAGGAGGTCGGCGTCGTGAAAGGGCTTGCGCAGGAACGCCACGGCGCCCTGCCGCAGCGCCTCGGCCTGCGCGTGCGGATCGGCGTCGGCGCTGATGACGATCGTTGGCAACGCCCACCCCCGCGCTGCCAGCACGCGCTGGAGCTCCAGCCCCCCCATCCCCGGCAGGCGGACATCCAGCACCAGGCAGGCCGGGCCCGACGCCGGGCCGGCTTCCAGGAACGACTCGGCGGTGCCAAACGTCCGGACTGCCCAGCCGGCCGATTCGGCCAGCCAGCGCAGCGAGCGTTGCATCGCGTCGTCGTCGTCAACCACATAGATGGTGCCCGCGGGAGCTGCCATACTCAACCTCTTCGGCCCGCCCGCGCGATCGACTCAGACCCCTGCGGATCATTACGGCAACTTGGCGTCGCGGAAATCAGGGTTTGCCATTAGCCCCGGTAGCAAAATCCCCAATCGTCGGCGCGCGCAGAGCGATGCGCACCAGCTCCGCCACCGTGCGCACCCGCAGCTTCTTCAGCAGCCGCGAGCGGTACACCTCCACAGTTTTCTCGCTCAAGCCGAGTCGCGCGGCGATCTGCTTGTTGGCCAGCCCCTCCGCCAGCCCGTACATGACCTGCGTTTCACGCCGCGAAAGCTGATTGAGCCGCTCGGCCAGCGCGGCGGCATCGCGCCGCTCGTGATGGACCTGCCGCGCCCGGGCTACGGCTTCCTGAATCCGCTCCAGCAGCGCCTGGTCGCTGAAGGGCTTCTGCACAAAGTCCACCGCCCCGGCCCGCATCGCCCGCACCGCGGCGGGGACTTCCCCATACGCCGTGATCATGATGGTCGGCACCGCCAGCCCGCGCGCCGCCAATTGCTCCTGGAGCTCCAGCCCGCTCATGTCCGGCATGCGCAGGTCCAGCACCAGGCAGCCCGGCCGCGCCGCGTCGAACGCCTCCAGGAACTCCCGGGCGCTGGCCAAGGGCCGCGCCTGGAGCCCGACCGACGCCACCAACCATTCCAGCGAGCGGCGCACCGCCGCGTCATCGTCCACGATGTACACGATCGGTTGCGCGTCGCTCATGAGGCCTCCGCCTCCGCGGGCAATGTGAAGTGAAACGCCGCCCCGCCCCCGCGCGGCGATTCGACCCATATGCGGCCGCCGTGCGACTGCACAATGGTGCGGCAAATGGCCAGCCCCACGCCCATCCCGTCCGGCTTCGTGGTGTGGAAGGGCTCGAAGATGCGCTCGCGCTGTTCCTTGGGCAGCCCCGGCCCGTTGTCCTCCACCACGACTTCGACAAACCCCGCGGCATCGTGCCGGGTGCGGACCCGCAGGCGCCGGCGCCGGGCGGGCGTCCCGTCCATCGCCTCCCCGGCGTTGCGCAGCAAGTTCAGCAGTACTTGTTCAATTTGCACACGATCGGCCGCCACCGGCAACCGCCGCTCGGCCAGGTGCGGCTCGACGCGCAGCCCGGCGCGGCGCAGGTCCGGTTCGGCCAACCGCAGCGCTTCGCGCACCAGGGTGTTGGCGTCGACCGGCGTCAGCCGGGGCCGGTGACGGCAGACCAGCCCACGCACCATGTGAACGATCTGGCCCGCCCGCGCGGCTTCCTGAGCGATGCTCCGCAGCGCAAACCCCAAATTGCAGCCATTCGTGTCCTGTGGGCACAGCCGCCGCAGCCCACCCTGCGCGAAGTTCTGGATCGCGGCCAATGGCTGGTTGATTTCGTGCGCCAGCATGGCGGTCATCTGCCCGACGGTGTGAACGCGGGCGGCCTGGGCCAGCTCGTTGGTGCGCTGCCGCAGCTCCTCCTCCGTGCGCCGGTGGTCCGTGATGTCCAGCACGGTACCGACCAGCCCGTCTTGTGGTCCGCGGCCGCCCACCAACGGACGGGTGCGCACGATCACCCAGCGGCATTCGCCGGCCGGCGTCACGACCCGCACCTCCCGTTGAAACGGCAGCGCGGCCATACGGGCCGCCGTGAACTCCGCCACGAAGGCCCGGCGGTCCGCCGGGTGCAGGCACCGCGTCCAACGATGGTGCAGCGTCTCCGCCTGCAAGCCGCAGATCGAGCGCAGGTAGTCGTTCACGAACACCCACCGCCCGCGGCGGTCCGTCTCAAAAATCCCTACCGGGGCGACCGCGCACACCAGGCGCAGGCGCTCCTCGCTGCGACGCAGCGCCTCTTCCGCCGACCGCCGCTCCCGCACCTCGCGTTTCAGCCGGAGGTTGGCGGTCGCGAGGGCCGCGGTGCGCCGCGCGACGCCTTGCTCCAGATTGTCGCGGGCCGCCACCAGCGCGGCCTCGGCCGCTCGCTGCTCGGTCACGTCGATCCCCGTCCCGATCACGTGTGTCACCCGACCGTCGGCGTCGGTCAGCGCGGTGTTCGACCACGCGATTCGCACGCGACGGCCGTCTTTGGTCCGCCAGTGGTTCTCCCAATGATTCGGGAATTGCCCCGCCCGCAGCCGCTCAAAGACGGCCCGGACCCCGGGCATCTCGCGCGGTACGAGGAAGAGCCGCCAGAACCGCCGCCCGCGCACTTCCGCCGCCCGGTACCCCGTCACCGCTTCGCATTGGCGGTTGAACAGGACGATGCGGCCCTCGTGGTCCAGCACGACAACCAGGGCGCCGACCGTCTCCAAGACCGCGTGGAGAAATGCGGGCGGATCGGTCAGATGCCTCACCGGGGGCGTGGCCGACACGCGGCGCTGTTTGACTGTGGCCACCCGCAAGAGCGCGCGCCTCCGACGTCCTGAGCCTCACTCCATCGTGGGCAACGCGATCGCGCTGCCGCCTCCGACCCGTGTTGAATCCACGTCGATGCTAGGCGCGCCGCGGCGCACCGGCAACTCGCGTCGCCCGCCGCGCCACAACGTCCGATAGCCGACACGCGCCCTGCACCAACTTGGAAGCAGTACGTCGGCCCCACCCCCGTGCCCCGTGGACAACTCAGCGTTCCCCCGGCGTATCTGCCGCCAACCCCACCCGCCACAGCGGCGATGACTTCTCCACGCGCAGCGGCGCGTGGAATAGCGCCTCGGTGTGCGCCGCCGGCACAACCAGCACGGTGCCCCCCGCCGCCACCTGCCCGCCGAGCTCCGCAGCCGTCCACGGCGGCCGATCGCGCTCCGTGAGACAGGTCCGCCCGCTGTACACCCGCACGCCGACCGGACCGCCGTGCAACAGGTACGTGACGGCCATCGGGTACGCAGTGGTGGAGTCCCCGATGATCCAACCGTTCGTCCCGGCCCACTCGATCGCATCGCGGGCCAGACGGGGAGCCGAGTCGTCCAGGAACCGCCAGGGTCGGAAGAAGCTGAAGTACTCGTTGCGATAGGGGATGTCGCGCAAGCGCTCGCGCATCCAGCCCCGTTGTTGGGCCACGACGGGGAAAACCAGGTACACGACGAGCGGCAGCAGGGCGTTGAGCACGAGCGCCGCCGCCACGCGCCGCCGGGCCTGCGCGTCCGCCCAGCGTCGCAGCAGCCAGCCCGCGCCCAAACCGAACCACAACGCCGTGAGGGCGCACACCGGGACGAAGTACGTGTACAGGTCGGCGATGGGGTAGCGGGCGACAAACGCCAGCACGATTGCGGTCTGGACCAATAAGACCACACGAAACGCCCGCCAGGGCCGCCGCACCGGTCGCAGCGCCCCGACGAGGGCCGCCAGCCCGGCCGCGGACGGGAAGCAATAACCGAAGCTCAGGACCGCCAGCTTCAACTGGGCCGCGGACAGTCGCACGTTCAGCACCTGACCTTGCCAGCCCGGTTCACCCCCGCCCCCGCCGAACAACGCCGACCGCACCGTTTCGCCCCACGCGCCCGTGCGGTGCCCATGACCGAGGACCAGCGACCAATAAGGGCTGGCCGTGACCAGCCACAATCCGGCGGCAGCCAGAATCCAAGCCGGCCGGATTCGCCGTCGCGCGACCCGTGCGACCAGCAAACCCGTGTAGGTGACCAAGGTCAGCAGCCCGAGCAGGTGGTCGGCAACGTGCAGTCCGTTCACCGCGAACACCGCGGCCAGCCACCCCGCGCGCCCCGTGCGGACGTGCCGCCACAGCAGGACCCACTCCAGCGTCATCAACGCCGCCGCCAGGGTGTAGGTCTCGGTCAAGGCCGCCATCTGCCAATAGGCGTGGGCCAGCGCCAACGTGGCGGCGGTCAGCCCGCCGGCGAGGAGATTCCGCGTCAGCCGCACGACCAGCCCCGTGACCAGCCCGACGCCCACCGCCCCGAACAAGCCGGAAAGCAGGTTTAACCGCCAGACCGGGTCGCCGAGTGGCACAGCCAGCGCGGCGCGACCCACCCCGTAGTGCAGCGGGTGCGACAGCGCCAGTCCGAGGGGATGCTCAAGCTGGCCCGCCAGGATGCGATACTGATGGATCCCGGGATCTTGCCACTCCACGTCGCGGGCCCCGGTGGCCGCGTACAAGACCAGGGCCGCGATCCCGGCGACCAGGCCGGCGCGGACCGGGGCCCCGCGTCGCCGACCCGCACGCCCCGGACGGTTGACGAGCGCCCGCAAGGGGATTTCCATCGGCTCTTCCTGGTCCGTCCGGGCCCTGTGGGGGCGCACTCCCACAACGCTGCGCCCCATTGGCCCGCCGTCCGCGCGCCCTCAATGCCCGGCGATCGGCCCCCCGATATACGTGTAGAACTGCCGCTCGTCCAGCGCCCCGGACTGCGGCACCGTCACCGGGTCCCCCCGCGCATTAAGCAGCAGAAACAACGGCTCGCCGCGGAAGTTGTACTTCTGTTCGTACTTCACGCGCAACAGCTCGCCCTCCCGCAGGGCCACTCGACAACACACCGCCTTGGCCAGCGGCTCCCGCGCCCAAGACTGCTTGAAGATCTCCGTCTCATTGCGCCGATGGACCGGGTCGTCGGGGTCGTAGAGGTACAGGAACACGCGGCGGCTGTCGCGGGCGGCCTCGCCGAGGGCCCGCTCCAGGTCGTTCTCGATCCACGCGATGGGAGGCCCGCTCGTGCTGACCAGGTGGGTCACGACGGCAAACAGGCCCAGCAAAACCAGGAAGCCGACCACGCCCCAGGCCGGCGGACCACGCCGTGCCCGCGCCTCCGCGTCGGCCGGTGGCTCGGTGGCCGGACTGGTGCTCATGCGTTTCTCCCGTCGCCAAGGGGCCGGTTCGTCGTCCCGTAATAGAATCTACCATCGGCCGCAGCAGCCGTAAACGAGCCGTCGATGCGGGCGGCCTGGCCCGCCGGCGGCGGGCGACCGTGGGCGGGCGGCGGGCGTCCCGCAAGACAGCGCCGACGGGACGACGATAGAATCGTACGGAACCGCAGCGGAGGCCAGTGTGCTCAGGACCTTCACCACACAGCTCGAGGAGCAACGCCGGGTCATCGAAGCGGTCGCCCGCGACCAGGGTCTGGACTTCTTCGACACGATCTTCGAGCTGGTCGATTTTGAGCAGATCAACCAGATCGCCGCCTATGGGGGGTTCCCGCAGCGCTACCCGCACTGGCGCTTCGGGATGGAGTACGAGCGGCTGCGCAAGCAGCACACGTACGGGCTGGGCAAGATCTACGAGATGGTCATCAACAACGACCCGTGCTACGCCTACCTGCTGGCCGACAACGAGCCCGTAGACCAGAAGACGGTCATGGCCCACGTGTACGCCCACTGCGACTTCTTCAAGAACAACATCTGGTTCAGTCAGACCGACCGGAAGATGATGGACGGCATGGCCAACCACGCCACGCGCGTCCACCGCCACATCGACCGCGAAGGCTTCGAGCCGGTCGAGATGTTCCTGGACACGTGCCTGTCTCTCGAGAACCTGATCGACCCGTACTCCCCATTCATGAAGCGGCACGAGGTCGGCCGGCGTCCGCCGCGCCCCACGCTCCGCGACCAGGTTGAGCGGGCCATCCGCTACCCGGCCAAGCCTTACATGGAACGCTACATCAACCCGCCCGACCGACTGCGGGCCGAGCGCGAGCGCGAGGAACAGGCCGAGAAGGCCCGCAAGGAAGCGTTTCCCAGCGAGCCGCGGCGCGACGTGCTGGGGTTTCTGCTCCGCCACGCACCGCTGGAGGACTGGCAGGCCGACCTGCTCGACATCGTGCGCGAGGAGGCGTACTACTTTGCCCCCCAGGGCATGACCAAGATCATGAATGAGGGCTGGGCCACCTTCTGGCACTCGCGCATGATGACCCGCTACCACCTCCGCGCCGACGAGCTCATCACCTACGCCGACCACCACTCCGGCACGCTGGCCACCGGCCCCGGCCGCCTGAACCCCTACAAAGTCGGCGTCGAGCTCTTCCGCGACATCGAGGACCGCTGGGACCGCGGCCGCTTCGGGAAAGAGTACGACGAGTGCGAGTCCATCGAGCGCCGGAGGGCCTGGAACACCGGGCTGAAGCAGGGCCGGGCCAAGATCTTCGAGGTCCGCCGTGTCCACAACGACGTGACCTTCATCGACGAGTTCCTCACCCCCGAGTTCGTCGATCGCCACCAGCTCTACCAGTACCGCCGCGACCCCAGCAGCGGCCGCATGGTCGTTGTCAACCGCGATTTCGACACCATCAAGCAGACCCTGCTGTTCATGCTCACCAACCACGGCCAGCCGTACATCTACGTCGTCGACGGCAACTACGCCGAC
Organism: Planctomycetota bacterium; assembly: GCA_040755725.1. Classification (GTDB taxonomy): domain Bacteria; phylum Planctomycetota; class Phycisphaerae; order UBA1845; family Fen-1342; genus JBFMAI01. The sequence goes on from JBFMAI010000040.1 coordinate 471,012, forward strand.
CGCGGCGAGCTGTACCTGGCCCACAAGCACATCGGCGTCGACCTGGACATCAAGTACGCCAGCGAGTGCCTCATCAACCTCCGCCGACTCTGGCGGCGGCCCGTCCACCTCCAGGCCCGTATCAAGGACGACATGCTCCTGTTCACCTGCGCCGGCGACAACGTGACGCAGCAGAAGATCAAGGACGACCTCCCCAAACCCGCCCACGACGTCCAGGGTGCATAGCGAGCCGCCGAGCTCCCCTCCCGCCCAGGGAGGGGTTGGGGGAGGGTGGCAGCGCCGGCACGACGATCAACCGGTGCGCGGTCGTCCCCAAGTCCCCACGGGGCGATGTCAGCGCCCACACAGATCGGCCGGCTCGGCGTCCAGCAGGCGCACGAGGTCGTCGGTCCGCAGCTCGACCAGCACGCCGCGCCGGCCCCCGCTCACCGCGATGCGCTCCAGCACGAGCAGCGATTCCTCGATGTAGGTGGGGAGTTTGCGGCGCTGCGCGAACGGGGAGATGCCCCCGACGTGATAGCCGGTGACTTTCTCCGCCTCGGCGGCCTCCGCCAGGTCGGCCTGCGGGACCCCGACGACCGCGGCGAGCCGGCGTGGATCGAGGCGCTGGTCCCCCGGCACGATGGCGATGAAGTAGCGCGGGCCGGTGCCCTTGACCACGAGCGTCTTGCAGACCGCCTCCAACGGCCGACCGACCGCCGCGGCCGCCTGGTCCGTGCCCACTTCGTCGAACGCGTACTCCAGAACCTCGAAGGGCACGCCTTGCGCACGCAGCCACTTGACGACGTTGGTATCGGACATGGCACGGGCGGCGCGGCGTTCACGGGGCGCGGGCGTGATCACACCGGGGGTTATCGGGCGGCACTTCCTGCTTAACGCGCGCGACTCGGCGGCGCGGCGACGACCACGCCCTTTCTTTAAGTCCTGCACCCCGGCCACCGATGCACCGATCGTACGGGCGTTCCGTATGGAGGACAAGATCGCCATGGCCGGGGACAACCCCGCAAACACGACCCCCGCGTCGCGCTCGCGCCTTCGGCGCTGCCTCTGGGATGGCGTGCTGCCCGAGGCCCTGGGGTTGTGTTTTGTGGGCATTATTTTCGGCGGTTTTTCCGCCGCGTACCTCGTGGCCGACGCCGCCTGGCAGCGCCGCGCTCTGGAGGCGCAACAAGGGGAGGCGCAGCGCCTGGCCCAGGGACTGGCCACGATCCTGGGGGCCTTCGGTGACGAGCAAGCCGCGGTCCCGGACGAGTGGGCGTCCCGCCTAGGCCAACTGCCGTCGCTGCGCAGTCTGCGCTGGACGACGAGCGACAGCGAAACACGCCTGGCCTGGCCGTCCGCCGTGGCCGCGGTGTCTGGTCTGACGGGCGCCGACGACCGCGGTCCCCCGGTGGTGGCGCAGGTTCCGGTGCAGACGGCGACGGGCGCCCCGGCCGGCCAGTTGCGCCTGGAGCTGGCGCCGCCGATCGCGGACGCGTCGCGTCACGCGCTGCTGTGGAACTGGGGCATCGCCGCCGGCGTGACGCTGGTGGTGTTCATGGTCGTGTACCGGCGGCTGCGACGGCACCTGCGGCCGATGGCGGCCATCGAGCGCAGCCTGCACTGCTATGCGCAGGGTCTGGAGCAAGAGCTCGTCGCCATGACCCTCAACGATTCACTCGGGGCTGCGGCCCGCGGGTGGAACCGCCTGATCGCACAGCTTACGGACCTGCAACAGCAGGTGCAGTCCGGCCAGACCGCCCCGGCCCCCGGCAGCGTCCTGGAGCGCTTCGAGGGGGCCCTGTTTCGACGCGTGGCGGACCGCCTGCCGCTGGGCGTGCTGTGCGTGGCCGAAAACCAGCGCATCAACTACGCCAACGCCGCCGGCGCCGCGCTACTGGGCCGCGGCGTCGAGGAGCTCGTCGGCCGACCGGCCGCCGAGGCCCTGCCCGACGACAACGTGCGCCAAGTGCTCGCCAACGTGCGGGCCGGCATCGGGGCGGGGCACGCGGTGGATCACACGCGCCAGGACGGCGAACAGGAAATCGCCCTGCGCTTCCGCGTCCTGCCGCTGACCCGCAGCGGGGGCGGTGGCGGCGAGACGCTGGTAACGATCGAGGACATTGCCCCGCTCCGCGAGGGGCAGAAGGCCCGCGACAACTTCCTCTACCACGTGACACACGAGCTGCGCACGCCGCTGACCAACATCCACGCCTACGTGGAGACGCTCACGAAGCCCGATTTCGACGATGAGCAGACCCGCAAGGAGTGCTACAACGTCATCGTCAGCGAGACCCGCCGGCTGTCCAGCCTGGTCGAGAACATCCTCAGCATCTCGCAGTTGGAAGTGGGCACCGCCCGCCTGGACATCGGTGAGGTGGACTTGCAGCGGCTGCTACGCCAGATGGTCCAGGACAACCTGGGTGCCGCCGACGGTAAACGCATCGACCTCACGCTCGCCCTGCCGCCGAAGGTTCCCAAGATTCGCGGCGACAAGCAGCGGCTGTCGGTGCTCATCAACAACCTGATCGGCAACGCGATCAAGTACACGCCCGAAGGCGGGCAGGTGCAGGTCAAGTTGGAGCTGACGCCGCACACACTGCGGATCGCCGTCAGCGACACGGGTATCGGCATCGCCCCCCCCGACCAGCCGCACGTGTTCGAGAAGTTCTACCGGGCCGCCAGCGACGCCGTGCAAAGCGTCACCGGCACAGGCCTGGGCCTGGCGATTGCCCGCGAGGTGGCCCGGCTGCACGGCGGCGACATCCAACTGCAAAGCACGCTGGGCAAAGGCTCGGTCTTCACGATCGAGCTGCCGCTGTCGGCCGTGGACGCGGCGGAGGTGCCACGATCATGAGCCGCGTACTCGTGGCCGAGGATGATCCGCACATCCTGCGGCTGATCAGTCTGTGGTTGCGACGGCAGGGGCACGAGGTACTCGAGGCCCGCAACGGGCTGATCGCGCGCGATCTCGCCCACACCCAACTGGTCGACGTGCTCGTCACCGACGTGAACATGCCCGGCCTGGATGGCCTCGGATTGATCGAGGACCTGCGCGGAGCCGGCCGCGTAAAGCGCGGCGTGATCGTGCTCACCAATCGCTGGGACCACGGGGACATCCGCGAGCGGCTGGCGCAGTGGGGCGTCGAAGTGCTGCCCAAGCCGTTCAGTCCGAGTCGTCTGAGTGAACTCGTCGAGGCCTTGGCCGGCACCGCGACCGGGGCTTCGCCTTCGGGGGTACAAGGGCCGACGCCATGAGCACCAACCCTCCGTCGGCCACCACGCGGCGCGGCGATCCGGCCGGCCCGGACGAGGGGTTGCTGCGCGACCTGGTCGAAGGGCTCTCGGCACCGGGACCGGGAGCGGCGGTGTCCGTTGGTCTGGTCGGCAGCCCGGCCCACCAGCCGCAGCCCCCCGCACACTGCTTGCGGACGTGTCTAGGCGGAGACCCGACGGCCGTCCTCGCGCGCGGCTGCGCGCTGCTGAGGCGGGCGGCGGAAAACGCACTGGAGACGGCACCGGGCTCGGAGATGCGCTGCGAGCGCGGGTTTCGCGTCGCGGCCCAAGGAACCTCACTCGGCGGGTTACCGGCCACGTTGATGACGGTCGCGGGAGACGGCCGCGACGGCGTGACGGCGCCGCCGACCCCGGCCGCCGGCGGCTACGCCGCGTTGTTCGAGCACCTCGGCACCGCCAGCCGGCTCGTACAGCGCATCGGCGAGATCGTGGAAGAGAACGCCGGCTTCGCCGACGAGGTGCTGCGCAGCTACGAGCAACTGAATCTCATCTTCGACCTGACCCAGCAGATCGCCAGCGTGGCCGATGCCCGAACGATCGAGCGCCTGCTGTTGCAGCGTCTGGCGACGCTGCTGGGCACGCAGCGAATCTGGCTCATCGACCCGACGGGCGAATGCCGCACGCCCGTCGCGGGCACCGCCGGGCCCGACGAAACCCCGCTCACGGGCCCCGACGTGGCCGCGGTCATCGCCCAAGCCCGGCAGGCCCGCGAGGTCCAGGCCGCCAACGTGCGGGGTTACCCCCTGATCGCCGGCCCGCTGGTCCGGTTGGATGAGCACGTGGACATCGTGGCGGCGACGCGGCCGCTCGGCGCGACGGCGTTCACCGCCGGCGACATGCTGATCGTCGAGTCGATCCTGACCTTTGGCGGGCAGATCCTCAGCAACAGCGAGCTGCACGAGCGGCTGCGGCGGATGTCCATCGAGGTGACGCGGGCCCTCGTTGCGGCCATCGACAAGAAGGATCACTACACCAGCGGCCATTCGGAACGGGGCGGGTTCCTGACGCGGTTGACGGCGGCGGAGCTGGGCGTGCCGCCCGCCGAGCAGCAGACGATGGAATGGGCGGGGCTGCTGCACGACGTGGGCAAGATCGGGATTCCGGAGGAGATCCTCTGTAAGCCCGGCAAGCTCACCGAAGCCGAGTTCGAAGTCGTGAAGCAGCACCCGCGAATGGGTTACGAGATTCTGAAGCCCATCGCCAGCCTGGGGACGATCCTCGACGGCGTGCTCTACCACCACGAATACCCGGACGGCAGTGGGTACCCGGAGGGCTTGCGCGGCGATCAGATTCCGCTCGTGGCCCGCATCATCCATGTGGCCGACACGTTTGACGCGCTGACGTCGACGCGTTCCTACCGCAAGGCCTTCACCATCGACAAGGCGCTGGAGATCATCCGTTCCGAAAGGGGGGTGCGCATCGACGCCGAGGTGGCGGACGCCTTCTTCCGGGCGTTCGACCGCTATCGCCGAACCCAGCCCGAGGACTTCGAAGCCCGCTTTGGCCCTGCCCGGGAGGTTGCCGATGCCCACCCTTGACGCCGCCACGACGGGCCCTCTGACTGCCGTCCTCGCGCAAGCCACGGGCTACGCCGGCGTGCTGTGGGTCGGTCTGGCCCTGCTGGCACTGGGGGCGGCCATCGGGTTCGGCCTATTCCGGTCCCGAAGTCGCCCGTATGGCGTCGGGTACGCGCGCGAACCCGGGCGCCCCCCGACGAGCCCCCGCCCGCCAACTGGCAGTGCCGAAACAGAGACGTCAGAACCGCGCCGTCGAGGTCCGTTGTCGGGAACTGCCGAACGCCGGGCAGAACCGGCGAGCAGCGCCGACGGCCCGGTGGCGCGGCTGTGCGAGGGCCTGTACCGCTGGCTGGCCGATTCCGAAGGCCAGGCCCACCTGTGGGCCGCGTTTGACCAACTCGTGCGCGAACTGCTCAGTGAGCACATGGGAGCAACGCGCGTGCGCTGCTACCACGTCCGGCCGGGACTTGACACGCTGCAACCCATCGCCCACCAGGGCCCCTCCACGCCCACCAAGGGCCCCAGTGCCCGCGACGGGGTGCTGGGGTACGCCGTCACCACGGGACGCGAGTACGTCGCGGCGGGGACCGGGCAAGGGCCGCTGCTGGAAAACCTGGCGGCGGCGGACGAGGAGCCGTGGGAGTGGGTGTGGCCGGTACGCGGGGCGAATGACCTCGGGCCGCCGGGTGATGCCCCGCCCGCGGGTCCGGTGGTTGGGGTCGTGGCAGTGGCGCGCTTGCACGACGCGGCGCGCCTCACGGCGGGGCTGCGGCAGACCATCGGCCGGTTGCTCGCGATGGCCTGGAACCAGGTGGAGTGCCTGGAACGGCTCCGGGTCCTGCGACGGACGGACCCGGCCTCGGGTGTCCTGACGCGCCACGATTTCTTCACGCTGGCCGCGCATGCCCTAGCCGACTCTTACCGCGAGAACGAACCGGTGGTGGTGGCGGTGCTCGCGCTCGAGGGACTGCGCCGACTGGACGACACCGGGCATTGGCACCAGCGGGACGCGCTCATCGAGCAGCTTGGCCCGGTCATTGCCCGGCGCGTCCGCAGCGACGACCTGGTGGGCCGGTTCGCCGACGATCGCTTCGTGATGCTGCTGCGCCGGCTCGACTCGGCGCTCGGGCGGCTCATCGCCGAGAAGGTCCTCGCCGCCGCCACCCAGACGGTGGCGACCCTCGACGGGGCGCAATCGCCCGTGCGGCTGCGGGTGGGGCTGGCCGGCAGCGGGCTGCAACGGCCGGCGCTGGAGGACCTGCTGGTCCGCGCGTTTCGCGCCGTCGAGCAGGCCCGGGCGAGCAAGACCTGGATCGGGACGGATTTGTCGGGTGCCGCGGAAGTCGGACACGAGTAATGAAAAAGGCAAAAGGAAGAAGGCACAATGATCGCGCCGGGAAGGACACCCTTGGGGTGGTGAGGTGTGTTCGGCTTTCTACATTCTGCCTTGTTCCTTCTGCATTCAGGGCCCCGTCATGAAGGTCCAGACCCAGCCCCAGGCCAACGTGACCCTGGTGACCCCGCACGGGCCGCTGGTGGCGGAGGACGCGGTGGACTTCCGTCGGGCCGTTGAGGAGGCCGTGGCCGCCAAAGCGAAGCGGGTGGTGGTGGACATGGCGGACGTGCCGTACCTGGACAGCGGCGGCATCGAGCTGCTGCTGGAGCTGTGCAGCGTGAAGCTGGCGCCGCACCAGCGGCCGAAGCTGGCGGCGTTGTCGGAGACGTGCCTGGAAGCCCTGGAGTTGACGGACGTGCTGTCGAAATTGGAGGTGTTTGACACGGTGGACAATGCGCTGCGAAGCTGTCAGCGCAACTGACGGGCCCAAGAATGAACGAGGAAAAAGGCAGAACGCAGAAGGACCCCCTCCGGCCGCACGACCCCAGGTGACCGGTAGGGCCCCGACGTTCTTGCTTCTTCCTTTTACCTTCTGCCTTTGAGGCTGCGGCGATCCGATGAAACTCAAGCCCACCAGCAAGCTCGGCCAGCTCCTGATCGACGAGGGCCTCGTCAACGAGGCCGACCTGCGCCGCGCCCTGGAGGCCCAGCACAAAGACAACAAGCGCCTCGGCGAAACGCTGATCGAACTGGGCATCCTCTCGCCCAAGGCCATGCTCAGCGCCCTGGCCAAACAACTCGGCGTCAAGGGCTGCCACCTGCGCCACGGCCTGATCGACCCGGCCATCGCCCGCCTGCTGGAGCGCGACGAGGCCGCCCGCCTCAAGGCCCTGCCGCTGTTCAAGGTGGGTGACGTGCTGACGGTGGCGATGGCCGAGCCGCAATCCCTGCCCACCATCGACCGCCTGAGCGCCCTCACCGGCTGCCGCATCAATCCCATCCTGGCCCTGGAGCCCAACATCGCCGAGTTTCAGGAGAAATACCTCGGCGAGCAGGTGGACATCGACGCGTTCCTGGTCAACCTCACCGAAAGCGAGGTCCAGGTCGTCGAGCGCGAGACGGTCGATGAGGACTCCCCGCACGAAATCAGCCGCATGGTCGACGGCAGCCCGGTCATCAACCTGGTGAACCTGGCGATCATGACGGCGATCCGTGACAAGGCCAGCGACATCCACATAGAGCCGACCAAGCGGGCCACCATGATCCGCTACCGCATCGACGGCAACCTGCGCGAGCTGATGTCCGCCCCCGTCAGCATGCACGCCGCCATCGTGTCGCGCGTCAAGGTCATCGGCAAGATGGACATCGCCGAGCGCCGGCTGCCGCAGGAAGGGCGCGTCCACGTCGTCGCCGAGGGACGGGAAATCGACCTCCGCGTGTCCTCGATGCCCACGTTGCTGGGGGAAAAGATCGTGCTCCGCATCCTGGACAAGTCCAATCTGAACATCTCCCTGGAGAAGCTCGGCGTCAACCCGCAGCAGTTGGACACGTTCCGGCGAATTTTCTCCAAACCCCACGGCATCGTGCTGGTTACCGGACCGACCGGCAGCGGCAAGACCACAACCCTGTACTCCGTGCTCGATCTGTTGTCGTCGCCGGAAAAGAACATCGTGACCATCGAGGACCCCGTCGAGTATCAGCTCGACGGCATCAACCAGATTCAGACCAACGATGCGGTGGGTCTGACCTTTGCCCGGGCGCTGCGGTCGATCCTGCGGCAGGACCCCGACATCATCATGGTCGGCGAGATCCGCGACGCCGACACGGCCCGCGTGGCCATCCAGGCCGCCTTGACCGGGCACCTGGTCCTCTCGACGCTGCACACCAACAACGCCCCCGGCGCGTTCGTCCGTCTGGCGGACATGGGGATCGAACGTTACCTGCTGGCGTCGGCGTTCAACGGCGTGGTGGCCCAGCGTCTGGCGCGCACCATCTGCCCCTATTGCCGCACGTCGTACTACCCGCCGGAGTCCGCCCTGGCCGACGCGGGCTGGCTGGGGCAGAACGACCGCGTCTTCTACAAGGGCGAAGGCTGCAAGCAGTGTCACGACAGCGGCTTTCGCGGCCGCGCCGGCATCTACGAGATCCTCGAGGTCACCGAGGAAGTGCGGCAGGTCGTCCACCGCGCGCAGGACGAAGAGGAACTCAAGGTGGTCGCCCGGCGGCACGGTTGGCGCGCCTTGCGCGAGGAAGGTCTGCGACTGGTGGAGGAACACCAGTCCACCCTGGAGGAAGTGTTGCGCGTGACCCACGCCGAAACGGAGGCCCGCACGCGCGCGGAGGTGGGCGGCGGGGAGCACCGGCGACCCGCGGGGGCGGCGGCCGGTGTTAAGTGACAGGTGACAAGTGGCAGGTGACAAGTGCGGAGTACAGAGTGCGTAGTGCAGAGTGCAAAGTGAAGTCCAGGCTTCCCGCGTTCCCAAGACATGCCGGCGACCTGTCACTATGCACTTTGAACTGAGAACTGCGAACTGAGAACCCCCCATGCGGTACGCGATCGAAGCCCTGCGTCCGGACGGCACGACGGTGGCCGAGTGCATCGAGGCCGGCGACCGGCACGCCGCCGTCGAGTCCCTGCGCGAGAAGGGGCTAATGGTGCTGCGCCTGGAAGAGCAGGCGGGGGAGTCCCCCGCGCGGACCCCCGCCGCGCACGGGCCCGGCTCCCGGATCACGGGGCGCGACCTGGTTCTGTTCACGCGGCAGATGAAAATGCTGCTGGAGGCCGGCGCGCCGGTCGTGCCGGCCCTCGAGGCGGCAGGGCAGCAGAACGCCAAACCCGCGATGCGCGCCCTGCTCGAACGCGTCCGGCTGGCGGTCGAGGAGGGCGACAGCCTGGCGGACGCGCTGGACAAGGAACGCACCGTTTTTGACCCCGTCTTCCGCAGCATGATTGCCGCCGGCGAGGCCACCGCCTCCCTGCCGCAGGTCTTCGGGCGCCTGGGAGCGCTGGCCGAGCAGCGCCAACAGGTGCGCAAGATGGTCGTCGGCGCCCTGCTCTACCCCGCGGTGCTCAGCGTGCTGCTCGTCGGCGTCGTCGGCGTGCTCCTGTTCTTCGTCGTGCCGCGCTTCAGCGTGCTGTTCCTGAACTTGAACTCCCCGCTGCCGGCCAGCACCAAGCTGCTGTTCGAGCTGTCCGGCACGCTCAAAGAGCATTGGCCCTATCCTGTGGCCGGCGTTGTGGCCCTCCTTCTGGCCCTCGTGGTCGCGTGGCACCTGCCCAACGCCCGCACCTGGCTCGACGACGTCCTGCTGCGTCTGCCCCTGGTCGGTCGGGTCACCACCCGCTTGACGCTGGCCCGCGTGGTCCGCGTCTGGGCCGCCATGCTACGCTGCCACGTGCCACTGCTCGAGGCCATCCGCCAGTCGCGCGAGGCCGTCAACAACGCCCGCTTTCTCCGCCTCATCACCCAGGTCGAGGAGGCCGTGGCCTCCGGCGGCCGCATGGCCCAGGCGCTGGCAGCCACCGGACTGGCCGACCCGATCCTGGTGTCGGCCCTGCGCACGGGCGAAGAGAACGGCCGACTCGCCGAAGCGGTCGATTTTGTTTCGGGCTGGCTGGACGAAGACAACGCCACGCTCATGGCCGGCCTCACGCGACTGGCCGAACCGTTGCTGCTGGCGTTCATGGGCGTGGTCGTGGGGTTCGTCGCGATGTCGCTGTTTTTGCCGCTGTTCGACATGGCGACGGCGGCGTGAGGAGCGTGGTGAAACGCAGAAGGAAGAATGCAGAATGAAAAAAGCACATTCCATCCGATGGGCCTGTGCCATTTCGCATTCGGCGTTTCTCGTCGTGCTTCCTGCGCTGCGTCCCCGTTCCCTGTTCCCCGTTCCCTGTTCCCTATACCCCGTACCCTGTCCCGCGAGGAGCGCTGACTGATGTTCGCCCGACTCCGCGCCCGCCCCTCGGCTGTCACGTTCGACGTCGGTGCCGCCGGCTTGCGGGCCGCGCAATGTCGCCGCCTCCGGGACCGGGCCGCGAACTACACCGGCCAGACGCTCCAGTTCGACCGCGGGCCGGTCGCCGACGCCCAGGCCCCCGCGGTCCAGCCGGCGCAGCTCGCGCGCCTGATCGAGCAGGGGGGGTTCAACGGTCGCAGTGTGGCCCTGGTGCTCTCGCCCCCGGAAGTCAGCTTCTTTCCCCTGCGCCTACCGGACCCGGCGCTCGCCCAGCCCCCGGCCCGCGTGGAACAGGCCCTGAAGTGGGAAGTCGCCCGCGAAAGCCGCGAGTCGGCTGAAACTCTCGAGGTCCGCTACTGGCACCTCCCGCGCGCCCAGGCCCTGCACGCCAACGTGATGGCCGTGGCTCTGGCCAGCGAGACGGCCCGCCAGTGGTGCACCGCGTTCGAGCAGGAGGGGCTGGACTTGCGGCGCATCGAAGTGTCTCCCTGCGCGCTCGCACGGGTCGGTCGGGAACTGTCGGCCCCCGGGGACAACGACCTGTGGGGAGTGCTGGACCTGGGGCTGCGGCACGCCACGCTGACGCTCGTCATTGGCGAGGTACCCACGTACATCCGCACGTTGTCGATCGCCCCGCAGCAGTGGACGCGGCTCCTGGCCGAGGCCTTTGAGCTTCCCGTGCCCGTCGCCGAGCAACTCAAACGGCAACAGGGGCTCCGACCCACGTGGGACGAGCACGGTCAGGCCGACGCCCCGGCGTCCGAAGCGGACCTGCCGGACCTGTGTACGCGCGTGCTGCGCGAGTCGTTGCGCACCCTCGCGCACGAGGTCGGCCGGTGCTTCTCCTACCTCATGCAGAGCTTCCCCGACCACGCGATAAAGGGGCTGTGGCTGGCCGGCGGCGGAGCACGGCTGGCCGGTCTGCCCCAACTCCTGGAAGCCGAGCTCGGAATACCCGTGCGCCGGCTGACCAGCCGCGACGAGGATGGGGCGACGACCGCACCTGACCCCGCCGGGCCGGGGGAAGCCGTCGCCACTCCGACACCGACCGCGCGACCACAGGAGTACTTCGAGCCGCACACGGCGGCGGCGATCGGCGCGGCGATACTCGATCTGGAGGCCCCATGACGCCCGGCGTAAACCTGGTACCGCAGTTGCAGCGCCTGGCCCGCGTCCGGGCACGCCGCCGAACCGTCTGGACCGGGCTCGCGTTGACACTCGCCGTCCTGGTCGCCTCGGCGTGGGCGGTCGAGAACACCGCCGCCCGCGGGCTGCAGCGCTTGGCCGATCGGGTCCAGGCCACCGAGTTGCAGCGCGCCGAGGTGCAGCGCCGCCTGACCACCGCGGAGGCCGACCGCCGCCTCGCGCTGGAGGCCCTCCAGACCGTGGCAGCGGCCCGGCGTCCGCAGCCGTGGGCGCGGCGCCTGGCCACATTGGCCGAGACGGCCCCGGAGGGCGTGTTCCTTACGGCTTTGACGGTATCCGATGGCAAGCCCGACGCGCGCACGGCCGCCGCGCCGTTGGCCAACTTGGCCGGTAGTCGCCCGCCGCCGGCATCGCTCGCCCGCGGCACCCCCGCCCCGGTTGAATCTCCGCGTGGAGCGCGCGAGGTGTCCTTGCGCGGTTACGCGCTCGACCACGGCGACCTCATCCAACTCCTCAACACGCTTCAGAACATGCCCGGCTGGCACCACGTCGAATTGGTCCGGGCCACGTCCGAACCGTTCCGCGGCGGGCTGGCCGTGGCCTTCGAACTGACGAGCGCCGCCGAGGAGAGCAATCCATGATCGTCTGTCGCCGACCATACACGCTCTACGACGTGGACCTGATCGGTCTGGCCGCGCTGGCCGCGATCGGCGCGGCGGCCTGGTTCCTCGTGGTGGCGCCGTGGGGCGACACGTGGAACCGTTATCGCGGGCTACTGACCCGCCGGGCCGCAGTCGAAACGCAGCTCCAGCACGACCTGGCCGACCTCCAGCGCTTCGAAGCCGATTTGGCGCGCATCCAGCGGGCCGCGGCCGAGCAGACGGGGCGCGTGCCCACGGCCGCGTCCGTCGCCCAACTGCTCCGGCAGGTGACGGACTTGGCGCAGGGGGCCGAACTCGAACTACTCAGTGTAGCCCCCCAGGCCATGCAGCGCGACGGCCCGTACCTCGTCCATGAGATTCAGCTCGCGGGACGCGGACGCAGCCGCGATTTCTTCCTGTATCTCGATCGGCTGGCCCGCGAAATCCCCTACCAGTCGTTGCAGAACTGCTCGATCTCGCGGGCCGCGACGTCGGCCGAACCGACTTGCGACCTGGCCTGGTCCCTCCGACTCTACTTGCTGCCGGAAGCCCCCGCACCGGCTACAGGAGGGTCGTCGTCATGAAGCCCATCACCGGCCGGCAGCGACTCCTGCTCGGTGCCCTGGTCGTCGCCGGCGGAATCTGGCTGGCGGACTCCCAAATGGGTGGCGGGCAGCCCAAGCCGGCCCAGGCCCAATCCGCCGCTGCCGCGCAGGGAACCGCCCCGGCCATCGTGTGGCAGGACGTGGGGCCGCTGCTGACGCGGCTGACCAACACCGACTACTCGTCCGTGGCCGGGCGCCTGGAGCAACAGGAACGCGATCTCTTCATGCCCACCCCCGTCATCGAGTCGGCCCTGGGTCCCGCGGCCGTCGTCGAAGAGGACGATACCCAGCCCGCCGTGGACCGCGCGGCGCAGTTCAAGGAGCGGCATCGCCTGGTCGGGGTATTGCTCGGCGGCACGGGCTGGGCCGTCATTGACGACCGCCTGTACCCGCTGCGTGCGGAGCTCGACGGTTATCGGCTGGTCGCAATCGAACGCGACCGCGTCGTGTTTGCGGACACCAATGGCGGGGAGCGTCTGGTGCTCGAGTTGACCGCCACCACGGCAACGCCGTAGATCCTGGACCATTCGGGTTTCCCCGTACTCAAGTGCTCCCCGTACCCGGCCGATGCCCCAGTTGGATACGGAGAGGGCCCAAGGGCCCAGCGGGTTCGCCGTGCCCGGCAGCAGTATGGGGCGGGCCGGCTGCACCCGGCAGCGTCGGTGCGATCCGCACAGGAGTCAGCCCCATGATATTCCCGAAGCGTCAAGAGCGCGGCTTTTCGCTGGTCGAGCTCGTGGTGGTGATCGTGATCATCGGGATTCTCGCGGCAATCGCGATCCCACGACTCAGCCGCGGGGCCACGGGGGCGGGCCAATCGGCGTTGGCGGCCAACCTGTCGATGGTCCGATCGGCCATCAGCATCTACGCAACTGAGCACAAGAACGTGTATCCCGGCCCGGATGCGGCCGGGTTCGTCAACCAGTTAACGAAGTACACGGACGTCAACGGGGCGAGCAACGCCACCAAGACGACCGTCTTCAAGTACGGGCCGTACCTGCTCACGATCCCGCCCTGCCCCGTGGGCGAGAACGCCGGCAAGGCCACCGCGGTCAACGTCCTGATCGACGCGGCCAACAGCCCGCCCGTGCCCGTGCCCGGCGGCGGCGAAGGCTGGGTGTACAACCCGAACACGGGCGAGTTTCTACCCAACACCGCCATGACCGACGACGCCGGCGTGCCTTTCACAAAATACTAACGCCGGAGGCAGCCGAAACTGCGGTGGGCCCGGGCCCCGGGCCGGGTGGTTGATGCCGCCGTCTGCCTGAACGAACCACGGCAGTTCACCAAGCGAGCCGACCGCGAACCGGTCGGCTCGCGGTTTTGTGCCCGCCTGCGACGTGACCCCGCAGTCGCCGTGTCGCAAGACGCTATGGGCGCAAGTCTTACAACTCATTCCACCGCGACCCTCCCACGCCGCGCGCCACTTTCTCGGGAGCGGTTGCATTTCGACGCTCCGCCTGCCTATACTGGTGTGCAGCGAACCGGTCATCGTGTTCGCGGGCGTCTTGGCAGCTTGCTGAAAGTGACGGTCTGGAGGAGGAGGCGCCCCGTCGTCGGCGGCTTCTTGTCCGCCGCGCGGGGCCGTTTCTTAAAGGCTTGGAGGTGGAGGACATGGGGGGCGCAGGGTTGGGCCTCCCAAGCCCCTGCGGGCTTGTCGCCCAACCCTTGTGTTTTGGGGGGTCACGAACGAACGCTTGCGCTCACAGACCTCCAGCGCACGGACCGTAGCCGGCCGCGGCTCACGGCAACAGGTCAATTAACTTATTTACCGTCGCGGCCGTGGCCCCGCGCCGACTCAGTATCGCCGCCTGGCCCGCCTTGCCCATCTGAACGCGGCGCTCCGGGTGCCGCAGCAGGTCGCTGACCGCCAGGGCCAGCGCGTCGGCGGAGCTGACGCGCCGGCATGCGCCCTCCGCCATCAGCAGGTTAACCGCCTCGGTGAAGTTGTCCGTGTGGGGCCCGACGAGCACCGGCTTGCCGAGTCCCGCGGCCTCCATGACGTCCGACCCGCCCATCGGAACCAGGCTCCGCCCCACAAACGTGATCGTGGCCAAGGCGTAGAACTTGCGCAGTTCGCCCAGCGTGTCGCCCAGAAAGACCGGCCGCGGCTCCGGCACGGCCGACGGCACGACCGGCGCCCCTGTGCTCCGGCGCAAACACGCGTACCCGCGCTGCACGATGAGCTGCGCCACCTCGTCGAACCGCTCCGGCTTTCGCGGGATGATCGCCAGTTGAAGCTCGGGGAACTGGGCCCGCAGTCGCGAGAACGCGTCGAGGATCAGGGCCTCCTCACCAGGACCCGTGCTGCCACACACCCACAGCGGCTGCGACCGGTCGATCCCCATCTCCGCGGCCAATTCATCCTGCCCCGCAATCCGGTCGGCCACTTCCGCCGCGTCGTATTTCACCGACCCCGTGACCTCGACCCGCTCGGCCGGCACCCCCAGCTCGATGAATCGGGCCTGGTACGTCCCGTCCTGGGCCCCGACCCACTGGAGCGTGCGGAACATTCGCCGCGCCAGCCACCGCACCACCGGCCAGTTGAACCGCCGCACGCTCTTCTCGGTCGTGACGCGCCCATTGGCGATGATGACCGGGATGCCCTCGCGGGCGGCGATTTCGAGCAGGTTCGGCCAGACCTCGAGTTCCATGAGCACGATGACCGAAGGCCGCGTTCGCTCCAGCACGTTGCGAATGGCGAACGAGAAATCGAGCGGAAAGCGGAAGGTCACCAGGTTTGGGTAGAGCTTGCGCGCCTGCCCCAACCCGGTCGTGGTGGTGCTGCTGATAACCACGGCGATGTCCGGGCTGCGCTGCCGCAGCTCGGCCACGATCGTCCGCGTGGCATTGACCTCCCCCAGCGACACGGCGTGCAGCCAGACGCAGTGCGCCGAGACCGGCCGCGACGGCACCCGCCCCAAGTACTCCCGCCAGGGAACGCCCGCTGGACCCCGCGTCCACCGGCGATAGAGCAAGTACGGCCAGCCGAGCCCCAACGCGACGGCGTAGATCAGGTCCATCAAGAATGGGATCACGCTGGTGGTCCGACACCGGCCGCGGTGCGGCGCGCCGGCGGGCGCGGCTTTGCGCGGGCCCCGCCGGAGCCTACAATCCGACCCGGTCAACGCCTCAGGAGCTTGCGAACATGCGTACCCGCTCGATCCGCATCTGCCGGCCGAGCATCATACTCGTTATGGCGGCCGGCGTCGTGGCCGCGGCCCAGCCGACGACCGCCCCGACGCCAACCACGACGGCCGCGGCAGAGGCCCCGCCGTCGCCCCCCCTCGACCCCCACATCGACGCCATCCTCACCCGCCTCGAGCAGCGACGTGTTCAGGACCTGCACGCCCGCCTCACTTGGCGACAGGAGTTCGTGGTCGACGAGCCCGACGAAGTGGTCGCGAAGCGCGGCGAGCTGTGGTACCAGCAGGCCGACCCCGTCGCCCGTTTTCTGATTCACTTCAAAGAGTGGATCAAAGTCACGGAAAAGCGGCCTTTGGACGAACGCCACCTGTTCGACGGCTGCTGGTACGTCGAGGTGCAGTCGCAAACCAAGACCGTACAACGGCGCGAGGTCCGCCGGCCGGATGACGCGGGCGACCCCTACAAGGTCGGTGAGGGGGTCTTCCCGCTCCCGTTCGGCCAGAAGAAGGACGACATCGTCCGCGAGTTTGAGGTGGCCTCGCTGCCGCCCGCCAACGACGACCCCAAAGACACGGATCACCTCCGCCTGACGCCGCGGGCCGGCACGCGCACCGGGCAGAACTACAAGGAGCTGGACTTCTGGGTGCAGCGGGGCGGCGCGACGGACGGTTTGCCGGTGAAGGTGCGCGTGGCCAAGCTCGACGGCACCGGTAAGCTGAACTCGCACATCACGATTACGTTCGGCGACGCAGAGCTGAACAAGGGGCTCCGCGACGGCTTGTTCGAAATCAAGACGCCGACGGGGTACACGGAGCTTGTGGAACGGCTGGAGTCGATCCCCGTTCCGCAGACCCCCGCACCCGCCGGAGCAGGCCGATGAATGGCCCCGGCGGCCGTCGGGCCGCAGCACCCGCGTTTCTTCGGCACGTGTGTTCCTGGGAAGCGAAGACTCATGAGCATTCTCGTTGACGACCGGACCCGCGTCATCTGTCAGGGAATCACCGGCAAGGCCGGCGCGTTCCACACGGCGCAGTGCATCGAGTACGGCACGAAGTTCGTCGGCGGCTGCACGCCCGGCAAGGGCGGCACCAAGTCGGAGCACGGTCTGCCCGTCTTTGACACCTGTCACGAGGCGGTCGCGGCCACTGCGGCCGAGGCGAGCCTGGTCTTCGTGCCGGCGGCCTTTGCCGCCGAGGCGGCCATGGAGGCAGCCGACGCGGGCATCCGACTCGTCGTGCTGATCACCGAAGGTATCCCCACACTCGACATGGTGAAGGCCCGCAAGTATCTGGACGATCGCGGCACCAAGCTGATCGGCCCGAACTGCCCCGGCATCATCAGCCCCGGCCGGTGCAAGATCGGCATCATGCCCGGCTACATCCACAAACCCCCGGCCGCCGGCAGCCGCAACATCGGGCTGATCTCCCGCAGCGGCACGCTCACCTACGAGGCCGTCTGGCAGTGCAGCCAGCGCGGTATCGGGCAGACCACCTGCATCGGCATCGGCGGCGACCCGGTGAAGGGGCTCAACTTCATCGAGCTGCTCGATCTCTTCGAGGCCGACCCCCAGACGCACGCCATCGTGCTGATCGGCGAGATCGGCGGCTCCGACGAGGAAGCCGCCGCCGCCCACATCCAAAAGAACATCCGCAAACCGGTCGTCGCTTTCATCGCCGGCCAAACCGCCCCACCCGGCAAGCGGATGGGGCACGCCGGCGCGATCATCTCCGGCGGCGAGGGGACGGCGCAGTCCAAGATCGCGGCGCTGCGTGCCGCGGGCATCGCGGTCAGCGACAGCCCGGCGACGATCGGCGAGACGGTGGCAAAAGTACTGAAGTAGCCGCCGGCTCGCGCACCGAAGGGAGGGCGAGCCTCCGGGCGAGCCGCCTCAGGCGAGAGACTATCCCGAAACCGGGATCTACACGCAGTAGATAATCGAGACAGCGGTTTCTGCCGAGGGTTTCAACCTTCCCCCGACCCCTCCCTGAAAGGGAGGGGGGTTCGGGGGTAGCTTCTACGTGTCTTGTGCGGGCTGCGCCGGGGGGTCCAACACATGCCGGGTCTGATCCAGCGCCTTGTGCGTACCGACGAGGACCAGCACGTCCCCCGGCGCGAGCACGAACTCCGCCGGCGGGCTGGCCACCGGCTTGCCGCCGCGGGTTACCGCGACGACAGTCACCCCCGTGCGGGCCCGCAGGTCGAGGTCGCGGAGCGACTGCCCGACGGCCGGGCTCCCCGCCTGCATGAGATACGTCTGCGTGACGGCGGCCTCGAGCACCGCCAGCCACTCAGCGCGAATGGCCTGATCGGTCGGTCGGCCGCGGAGCATGCCGTAGTGCCCCGCGCGCACGATCGTGACCTGCTGTTCAATCACGTTATCCGGGACGCCGAACTCCTTGAGCACGTGCGCGAAGATCTCGATGGAGGTCTCGAACTCCTCGGGGATCACCTGCCGGGCCCCCAAGCGATACAGCACCTCAATGTCGGTGACGTAGCGCGTACGGGCCAGAATGTACAGGTCGGGACGGGCGGCGTGGGCCTGGGCGACGATCTGCCGCGTGGCCCGCGGCTCCGCGATGGCGATGACCAGAGCGCGGGCCGTGCCCAACCCCGCGCGGTGCAGAATGGCCATGCGGGTGGCGTCACCGACCAGGACGGGAGCAGTAGAGGCATGCTCGGCGCGGGCCGTGTCCGGGTTCATCTCGATGACGGCATACGGGATGCGCACCGCCCGCAGCGCCTGGGCGAGGTTTCGCCCGTTGATGCCAAACCCGACGATGATCACGTGGTTGGACGGGGCCGCCTCGCCCTCCTCCGTCGCGGGCGCCGCCCGGGAATCGCCCGCCGCCCCGCGGCCGGCCAGCCGGGCCGCCAACGCGCCCCCCAGCGGAAGGAAGAGGGCGCCCAGCAACATCGTGCCGACCGTCCACATGATGAGGAGGGTCAACACGTCCGCCGACAGCAGCCCACGGGCGACCCCCTGTAACCCCAACACGTAGCTGAATTCGCTCATCGTGGCCAAAGCCAGGCCCGCCGACAGGGCCAGGCGCGCCGGCCAGCCGGCCATGCGCACGGCGGCCGCCCCGAGGGCGGCTTTGACCACAATCGTGGCCAGGATGAGCACGACCACCGGCCCCGCCTGCCGGCGAAAGACGGCCAGGTCAACGAGCATCCCGATCGAGACGAAGAACAGGGCGTTGAACACGTCCCGGAATGGCGTGGCCTCGGCGCGAAGCTGGTAGCGCAGATCAGTCTGCGACAGCAGCAACCCGGCGATGAACGAACCCAAGGCCCACGACCAGCCCGCCAGGCCCGCCAGCCACGCCCCGACGCATGCCACAACGATCGCGAACAGCGTCATCAACTCCTGGCCGCCGTGCCGGAAGACCCGGTCGACCAGCACGGGCATCGCCCAGCGGGCCACGAGCGTGGCGCCGATGAGCGCGCCGATCCTCACCGTGGCCGAGCCGGCCGCCTGCGGCCACGTGGCCCCGGCGTCACGGTGCAGGAGCGGCAGGAACACCAGCAGCAGGATGGCGCTGATGTCCTGGAGCAGGGAAATGACGGTTGTGATGGCGGCGGCGGGCGTATCCCCCTCGCCGCGCTCGCTGAAGTGGTTGACCATGATCGCGGTGCTGCTCAGCGACACCGCCACGCCAACCAGGGCCGCTCCGAGCCACGTCACGGGCAGGAACGCGCTGACGGTCAGGCCGGCGGCGACGGAGGTGAGCACCACTTGCAACGCGGACGCCAGCAGCAGCCGACGGCCCATGCGGGCCAGCGGGGCCGGCGACAGCTCCAGCCCCACCGTGAACAGCAGCAACACCAACCCCAGCTCGGCGTAGGAGCTCACCTGTTCCTGGCGAACCAAAGCGAGACCGGACGGACCGACCAGAATGCCGGCGGCCAGAAAGCCGAGGATCCCCGGGAGCTTCAGTTGCCGCATGAGCCAGCCAGCCACCAGCGCCGTGCCGAACACCACGACGATACCCATGAGCATCGTCTGCGAGGTGTCCTCAGCCAGGGCGGCCGCCGGGTCCATGTCGGCCAACAGAAAACTGAGAGGCGCTGCCATCATGCCATACGTTCCACCGTCGGCGTCGTAGGGTGGCCCTCAGCCACAACCCAGTGCCGCGCCCGCCACGCGGCCGACGGCCCGCGTCACCTCGCCCCCCGAAGTGGGTGACGCGAGTTCCACGTGACCTACCAATCCCGATCAACCGGCTTCTGCCGCGCGGCCTGCTGTCGCGCCAAGGCCTCCCGTCGCGCCCGCTCCGCGTCCCGGACCATCTGCAACAACCGCTCCGCCTGCTCGCGGGTCATCTCGATCGCCGGCGCTTCCTGCCCCGGCTGCTCCTGCGACTCGCCTTCCTGGCCGGATTCGGCCTTGGGCTCGGTCTTGGGCTCCGAGGGCGGTGACGGCGATGTCTGCGCGGCGTCCGACTTCGACTCCTGTTGCTCCTCGTTCGACTCCTTCGGTTCTTGCGGCGACGAGGGCGACTCCTGCGGCTTCTGGTCCGCAGGGGACTGCGATTCCGGCGGCCGCTCCGACTGGCCCGGCTGTGAGCTGGGCTGACTCGCGGGCTGGCTCTGTGATTTCTGCTGGTCCGACTGGTCCTGCCGCTCGCTGCTTTGGGACTGGGGTGATTCGGACTGCTGCTCCTCAAGCTGACGCTTCAGCAGTTCCGCGAGTTCGAGGTTCGCCCGCGCGTCCGTCAAGGTCGGGTCCAGCCGCAGGGCAGCCCGATACTGCTCCGCGGCCGACGCCAGCCGCGGCAAGGCCCCGCGCACGTCCTGCTGCCCGGCCGCGGCCAGAGCTTCGGCGTAGTCGCAATTGCCGAGGTTGTAGCGCGTGCGGGCCTCGAACGCCGGGTCGGGCGCGTCCTTCAGCCGCACCCACAGGTCGCGGGCCGCGTCGATCTCCCCAAGCTTGAAGTGGGCCGCCGCCTGATTGTGCAGGATGTCCGCCCGTTGCCGCTGGTCGTAGTCGGACAGCCGTCCCCGGCGGTCCCCGCGTGCTTGCGCGTCCGCCATCGTCTGGGCGTCCCGGTAACACCGCAGGGCTTCCGTGTATCGGCCGGCGGCGTAGTACTCATTCCCTTGTTGCACCAGCCCACGCGCCGGCGCGGTCGGACCGCTCCCTGACGGCTGCGGCTCGGATGCCGGTGCAGCCGCTGCCGGCCCAAGCACGAAGAAGACGGCGAGCTGCGCCGCTCGGCGATTCATGCCACCTCCCGCCGACGAGTCTCCGCGGCTACGGCCGCCCAGCCCGTTCGCCGCGGTGCCTCGCGCAGCAACGATTCCACGAGCACCAGCGCCAGCGCGGCGACCGCGAACGGATGATACCGCGACAGCTGGCGGACGCGCCGTTGCGACTGCTCCTCTTGGCTGCGGGCCGCCGCCGCCATGCGGCGGTACAGCTCGCCCAGGTCGAAGTTGCTGGTGCCGACGGGCAGGAATACGCCGCGCGGACTCGCCTCCGCCACCCGGGCCAGTGTGGCGAAGTCGGCTCGGCTGCGAACGACCTGTCCGCCGTACTCGACGTACGATTCCCGCTGGTCCGCCGCCATCGGCACACGCGCCCCCTGCTCGGGGTCGCCCAGCGCGATGGCGATGACCGGCACCTGTTGCTCATTCCAGAGATTGGCGGCGGCCTGCTCAGGGAAGCTCTCGTGGTCCTCGCCGTCGGTGATGAGCAGGACGATCTTGTGGCTGTCAATCTGGTCGCGGGCAAAGAGCGACTCGGCCTTGCGCAGAGCATCGCCGATGAGCGTCCCCCCGCGCGGGACGCTGCGCGGCCCGACGTCTTCCAGCGCCAGTCGGAAGAAACCGTAGTCCGACGTCAACGGACAGCTCAGGGCCGCCGTCCCCGCAAAGGCGATCAACCCGACCCGGTCGCCGCCGAGCGCCGGCAACAAGTCGTCGCGGATGGCGAGCTTGGCCCGCTCCAGCCGGTTCGGCGCAATGTCGCCCGCCAGCATCGAGCGCGACACGTCGAGGAGCACGAGCAGGTCGATGTTCCGCCGGCGAAGCGTCTGCGTCTGCTCGCCCCAGCGCGGGCCGATCAGGGCCGCGACCAGCGCGATCAGCGCCGCCACGATCAGCCCCAACCGCAGCACGGCCCGCCCGACCCCCGCCGACCAGACCAGTCGTGGCAGCAGGCCCGCGTCGGCGAAGCGCCGCAACGCCCGCTGCCGCCGCCACAGCCCGTACACGCCGACGGCGGCGACCGCCAGGACGGCCCACAGCAGGTGCAGCCAACGGAGATCGTCGAACGTGAGGCCCGTCACGGGACCTTCCTCAACCACGTTGATTGCAGCAGGGTCTGTGCCGCTAGGCACACGAACGCCAGCATCAGCCACCGCCAGGACAACTCGCCCCACTCCACAAAGCTGTGCTCCTCCGTCTTCGTCCGCTCCAGCCGATCAATCTCGGCGTAGATGCGTTCCAAAGCGCCGCGATCGCGGGCGTGGAAGAACTTCCCGCCGGTGACCTCCGCGATCTTCCGCAGGTCAGCGTCGTCCACGGGGAACCGGCCGCCGAACGGACCCCGCTGCCCTGTGCCAGCCAGGATCGTGTACACCTTGATGCCGTACGTCGCGGCCAACTCCCCCGCTTGGGCCGGGGCAATCATGCCGGCGTTGTTCTCGCCGTCGGTGAGCAGGATCACGACGCGGCTGGCGATGACGATCTGATCACCGGAGCCGGTGGTCCGTTTCAGGTCCTTCAGCCGCTCGACCGCCAGGGCCAGCCCGTCGCCGATCGCCGTCCCGTCCTCCTCCTGGTTGCCGCGCCACCGTCCGGCGGCATCGAGCCAGATAATCGTCTGTGTCTGATCGAGCACTTCGAGCAGCGCGTCGCGGTCGAGCGTCAGCGGGCACACGCTGTCCGGGTACCGGGCGAAGCGGATCATCCCGACCAGGTCGTTCGGTCGCCCCGGCAGCTTGTCGTCGCCGACCACGAACCGCCGAAATACGTCCTTCACGACGTCCAGCCGCGTGAGTTGCTCCCCCGGCGGGGACAAGTCGAGGTCCAACATGCTCGACGAGATGTCCACCACCATTTGAATCGCGATGCCCTCGACGGTGATCCGGCGGGATTCGTTGGGCGACTGCGGCCGGGCCGCGGCGACAATCAGCGCCACCAGGGCGAGCATCCGCAGGACGGGCAGGACCAACTGGACACGCCGCCGCCACGCTCCCCCGGCCGCCCGCAGCGCTGCCAGCCCCGAGTAGCGGATGACCGCCCGGCGCTGCGGTTGCTGCCACAACCACCAGATCCCCGGCAACAGCAGCAGGAGCAGCAGCAACCACACCCAGGGCTGCGGCCACCAGAGCCACGTCGGCGTCAACGGCAGATGAACGTGGCTCACGCGGCCTGCCCTCCCGTCGCCGGCGTGGTCGGGGTGGCGGCGCTCGGAGCACGCGGTGCGCCGGCCGCGGCGGCGGTCGCATTCACAAACGCCCGCGCCGCCACAATGACGCCGCGTGTCTCCTCGACGCCCGGGCGCACCGCGGCGTACTTCACCCGGTCGCACGCCTCCAGGAACTCCCGCAGGCGAAGCGCGTCGTACGGCAACGCCTGGGGCCGGCGGCTCAGCGCTCGCAGGAACTCCTCGGTCGTCATCTCGGGCGCCGCCAGGCCGAACTTCCGCTCGATGTACTCCCGCACGATCTCCGTGAGCCGGTAGTATCCTGCGCGGACGCGTTCCGGCGCGTCCCAGTCCAGCGCGTCCAGTTCCGCGAGGGCCCGCAGGGCCCAGACCTCGGGCAGGATTGGCGGCGCCGGCCGCGTCGCCCACCTTCGCCAGGCCCGATAGCCGAAATACAGAGCACACGCCCCGGCACCGACGCCGCCGACCAGCACCGCCCACTGCCACGCTGGCCGCGGCGGCTTCGGCGGCAGCCGTGTCGCCGTGATGTCGCGCGGGCTCTCCGGCTTGTCCTGGGCGGTCAGGACAGAGCGAACTTCGACCGCGATGGGCTTGCTCACGATGACCTGTTCCGCCGGCTGAGTGTCGGTCCCGGCAACGCGACGTTTGTACCGAACTTCCAGCGGCGGGATTTCGAGCTTGCCGGACACCGCCGGCTCCAGCACGAGCTCGCGTTGCCACACGGTGCCGCGCTCGCCGGGCCGCGGTTCGGGCGTGGCGGCGACGCGGGCAGGTAGCGACTCAAACGCGGTCGCTTCAGGCAATTGGACCTCGTATTCGTCCGGGGCCTCGAACGTCACGCGCACGCGTGCCGTATCCCCAACCGCGAGTTCCTTCGGCTCGGCCTCGACCGTCAGCCGTAAGGGCCCGCGCTCCACCACGTCGCGGACGACTGCCGGCGGCGCGGGCTCGCGCTCACAACCGGCAACCAGCAATGCCACCAGCAGCACGCCGGCCGGGAGGGCGAGGCTCCCGCCGAGCCGCTGCTCGCCAGAAGGCTCGCTTTCCCAGGCAGCACGATGGCCCGGTCCCCACCCGGCACCCGACGGGCGCGGCCAATGCCAGGATGCCGGGCGCGGTCTCATCGTCGCCGCCCCCGTCGCCGGAAGAACGTCGCCAGGGGCTCGACAAACGGCTCGCCGGTGGCGACCTCGATCGTGTCGATGCGGAGTCGCCGAAACTCCGTCCGCAACCCCTCGCGCTGCTGTTCGGCCATCTGTCGGAACCGCTCGCGGACCGCGCGCGAGCGGCTGTCCACCAGAAGCTGCTCGCCGGTCTCCGCGTCGAACAGCTCGATGAAACCCGCCGCCGGCAGCTTCGCCTCGCGCCGGTCGCCGACGACGATCGGAATGAGGTCGTGCCGGTGGCGAATGCTGCGCAGGGGCCGCCGAAACTCGGGCGACTGGAAGTCACTGATGAGGAACACGACCGCCCGGCGCCGCAGGACGCGGCCGAGATACTCCAGCGCGCCGGCGACATCGGTGCCGCACCCCGTCGGCGTGTGATACAGCAGCTCCCGCACAACCCGCAGCACGTGCCGCGTGCCCTTGCGCGGCGGTACGACCTTCTCGACGCGGTCGGTGAACAGAATCAGCCCCACCTTGTCGTTGTTCTGGATCGCGGAGAACGCCAGCGTGGCCCCGATCTCCGCGACCAGCTCACTCTTGAGCTGCTGCCGCGTGCCGAAACCCTGCGACGCACTGACGTCCACAAGCAGGACGACCGTCAGCTCGCGTTCCTCGCGGTAGCTCTTGACGAACGGCCGGCCCGTGCGGGCGGTCACGTTCCAGTCGATCGTCCGCACGTCGTCCCCCGGCTGATACTCGCGGACCTCCTCGAACTCCATCCCCCGTCCCTTGAACGCGGAGTGGTACTGCCCGGCGAACAGGTCGTGGACCATCGCCGAGGTCACGATCTGGATGCGACGGACTTTGCGCAGGATGTCGGCGGGGATCATCGCTCGTCAGGCAGGCGAGTCAGGACCGCGGACCAGACCCGCTGCGACGCCGCGACCATCGCCCGGCCGGCCGCCTCATCCGGCTCGTAGAGATCGTCGGGATACCGCGCTCCGACGGCATAATACGTCAGGCGCTGGCAGTCGGGCTCCAGGGGGCTCAATGTCGCGTCGATTCGCGCACATTCGGTGAGCACGGCGACCGAATCGTGCGTGCGGGGCGGCGTGCAATCGGGAAACACCAGGAAGGCCTTCAGCGCCTTCTCCGCGGCCTGTTGCGCGTGGAAGCAGACGGTGTCCCACGGTACGGTGGGCGACCGGAGGTTGTTTTCGATATCCAGTCGGTCGCTGGCGGCCTTGGCCAACCAACGCCGAAAGGCGGATTCACGGGCGCTCATAGAGCACCGCCCCTTCCTTGTCGATCGCGTCCAACAGCGTGCCACGCACGCCCCGCAGTCGGGCCACCTCGGCGGGGGTGTAGACGACCACGTCCAGCGACCAGGGCCGTAGGCCAAACAGCGCGCTGACCTCGACGGCCCGCTCAGGCGGGCTGCGATCGGTCTCCATTTCGACGAAGAGATCCACGTCGCTGTCCGACCGGGAGTCCCCACGCGCCCGGCTGCCAAACAGGACGATACGGCGCGGATTCAAGCGCTCAACCAGCGTTCGACGAATCTCGTCCAATAGCCGCGAGTCAACCACGAGGTTCATCCACTGCCGCTGATGCCACGGCGCTCGGCCGGCATTCTAGCACCGGCCATCGGGCCACCCCACTGCTCGTCGCCCCCGCGCGGGCGCGACGACGCCCTATTCTAATGACGACGCAGCGGACCGAAACCCGACCGGCAACCACGCCCATCACGGCGTCACGGACCGGCGTGAGACGATCGGCAGCCCCTCATTCAGGCTCCCCGAGCGAAAGCCCCGCAGGTCCACGGTTACGTATCGGAAGCCGAGCTCCCGGAGCCGCGCGTCGATGCCGGCCCGCAGCGCCTGGTCCGCCAGCCGCGCAATCTGCCCCGCCGGCACCTCGATCCGCGCCACGGCCCCATGATGCCGAACGCGGCACTCCGGAAACCCCGCCTCCCGCAAGAACGCCTCGGCGGCGTCAATCTGCGCCAGCTTCGCGGCCGTCACCGGCTCGCCATAGGGGACCCGCGAAGACAAGCACGGCGATGCGGGCTTTTCGGCAACGGACAGCCCCAGTGCACGGGCCAACCGACGCAGCTCCGCCTTGGTGATCCCCGCTTCGGCCAGCGGCGCCACCACGCGCTGCTCATCCGCGGCCTGGAGCCCCGGGCGGAAGTCGTCCAGATCGTCCGCGTTCGTGCCGCAGAGGACCGCTCGAAAACCGCGCTCCGCCGCCAGCCGCGACAGACGCGTGAACAACTCCGTCTTGCAGTAGTAGCAGCGATCGGTCGGATTGGCGACATAGCGGGGGTCGTCGAACTCCGCCGTGTCGAGGAACTCGTGCGGCACGCCGACTTCCGCCGCCAACGCCGGCACGCTATTCAACTCGGCCGCTGGCACACTCGGGCTGCGCCCGGTCACGGCGAGCACCTTCTCGGACCCCAAGGTCTCGACGGCCACCTTCAGCAGCAGTGTGCTGTCCACGCCGCCGGAGAAGGCCACAGCCGCCGACCCCAACTCGCGCAGTCTGTTTCGCAGCCTGTCCAACTTGGCCTGCAGCGCCTCATCCATAGCGCGGGGGTCCTCGCGGGTGACCGGCTCTAGCCGATTCTACTCCCTCGCAGCACCGCGAGCAGGCCGGCATGACCACGCAGTTCAAGGGGGGGACACCGGGAGGGGAGGGCGCGGCTCCCGCCGAGCCGTCACGGGAGGGCGAGGCTCCTGCCGAGCCGCGGCTTGCCAAGAGACTCGCCCTCCCGGGCGGCACGGTCGCGATGCCTGCCTAGGGCACCGTGCGCGGCGGTGGGGCCGCACTCGTGGCCACCGGCGTCGCGGAGCGGCGGAGCAACCCCAAGACCAACCCGCTGACGACGTAGGCGAACGCCAGTACCACCAGCAGCAGCTCGAACGAGTACCACCCGAGCCCGAGCACGACAATCAGCCAAACGAGGTGGGTCGGCGGGTGCTTGCGACGGGCGTAGATGTTGAACACGTGGACGTAATCGAGCCGGCTGACCATCAGCAGGCCCATGCTGAACGCCGTCCCCGCGATGACCCAGCGTGACACGCTCGGCCAGTTGACACCCCACAGGTCAAAGCCGGTGTGCCGCAAGTGCTCGTGCAGGGCCAGTAGCGCGACCACGGCGGCCGCCGCCCCGGGGCTGGGCAACCCGCAGAAGGCCTTCTGCGCCGCCTCGGTGCGGATGTTCTCGGCGTTGTAGCGGGCCAGCCGAATCGCCGCCCCGCTCAGGTACACCAGCGCCGCCAGCATCCCGATGCGGAACTGGAGCCGCGACGCGTCCGGCACGTTGGGCTCCCCCACGACCGCCGGCCGCAGCAGTAACGTGATAAACAGCGCCGCCGGCGCCACCCCGAAGCTCACGATATCCGACAGCGAATCGAGCTGGGCCCCGAACTCACTCGTGCGGCGCGTCATCCGGGCCAGCCGACCATCCAGGGCATCGAACACCATCGCCAGCACGATCAGGTACGCCCCCGCCGCGATGTGCGTCGGAAAAAGCTGCTCCAACCGCGGATGAAACACGCGCGGCTGAACGGCGAAGAAGTCCGCGTATTCCGCCCGCACCGACAACAGGCAGCAGAACACGGCCAGAAAACCGCAGATCAGGTTGCCCAGCGTCGCCGCCGCCGGCAGCAGGCTCACGCCGATCAGCCGACGCCGTTGCGGCGCGGGGTCGTCCGACCCGGGCGGCAAGGCCACCTTGGGCGTCATCGGCGACGGACGTTGGGGCGGGTTCACGATCATCTCGATTCCGGCGGCGGGAGACGGACATCGGTGGCCTGTTGCTGCACCGCACCGCCGCTCGCACTCACCAGCGCGTCTGCTCGCAGGCGGGCCAGGATCGTCCGGCCGGCGCGGGCACGGGCACCGACCCGCACGCACACCTCCCATTCAGCGCTTTCGGGCAGGCACACTTCGGTCCTTGAGCCGAGCTTGATCATACCATAGCGCTGGCCGGCGGCCAGCGTGTCCCCGGGGCGCGCCCGACACACGATCCGCCGCGCGAGCACCCCCGCGATCTGCCGCACCCGCACCGGCCCGGGCAGCGGCGTCGCAGGATCCAGGGTCAGCGTGTTGCTCTCGTTGCACTGGTCCGCCTCGGGCCGCAGCGCGTTGAGGAACTCGCCCGGCCGATAGCGGACCTCGACAACCCGGCCCGCACACGGACTGCGATTGACGTGGACGTCGAAGACGCTCAGAAAGATCATGATCCGCAACACCGGCCGGCCGTCGGGCCCGGGGGCGTTGCGCGTGATCTCCACGACCTTCCCGTCCGCCGGTGCAAGGATCAGGCCGAGATCGGTCGGCGGCCGGCGCTCCGGGTCGCGGTAGAACGACAGCAGGGCCAGCATCAGCACCGCCGGGACCAACCCCCACAGCCCGGTCCAGTACGAAACCACCGCCGTGACCAGGCCGCCGATCACGACGATCAGCACCTCTTCGCGGCGAGCATAAGGCGTCATGACGGCACGCTCCGCGCGGCGCCGAGCAATTCGTCGAGCAGCTTGGCCACGCCGCACCCGTCGTTGCTCTCCGTCACGCGCTGCGCCACCGCGAGCACCGGCGGCTTGGCGTTGGCCACGGCCACCCCCAGCCCGGCCTGACGGATCATCGCGATGTCGTTCACATCATCCCCGATCGCCACCGTCCGCCGCCGATCAATCCCCCACCGCCGGCACAGCTTCTCCACCCCGTACCACTTGCTCACCTGCGGCGCGAACGCCTCGATTAGCGACAGGCGGTACGGCGGCGCGTGCAGGACGTTGTGCGTGAGCCGGCCGTCGAACGCGGCCCGCAGCTCCGTCGAGATCGCGTCCAGCACCGGCCCCTCGTCGATGATCGAGAGGCGAATTGGTGCCCCGCACCCGTCCGGCAACCGCTCCACGTTCGCGACGACACAGGGCGATCGCTCGATCCACTGATCCACGGCGGGGTGGCGGTTGGGTCCGGCCAGCACGTAACCATCGGTGCCGACCTCGTCCGGATCGGTCAGCCACAACACCGGGTACCCGCGCTCCTGGAACCACGCCGTCGCGGCCTGGGCCGTGTCCATCGGGATTGGCGTCCGTTCGAGCGTGCGGCCC
The DNA here is from genome assembly GCA_040755725.1 of Planctomycetota bacterium. Classification (GTDB taxonomy): domain Bacteria; phylum Planctomycetota; class Phycisphaerae; order UBA1845; family Fen-1342; genus JBFMAI01. The sequence continues at coordinate 500,259 of JBFMAI010000040.1, forward strand.
GTGGGCACGTCGGTGACGAGCGCGCCGAACACCGTCACGGTCGCATCCAGATCAAGCCCGATCTGCTGGAGAATCGGCCGCGTCTCCGTGAACGCCCGCCCCGTACACAGCACGATCCGCATCCCGGCGGCGTGCGCGCGGTGTAGCGCGGCCCGGTTCTCCGCCGGCAGCGTGTGCTGCGAATCGAGCAATGTGCCGTCCAAGTCGACGGCTAGCAGGTCGTACGCCAACCGGTCCCTCACGGTTCAGGCTCCTCACGCGGGTCGCGACCCGGTTGAACCTCCATTGTCCCGTCATCGGCCCCCCGGGGAAAGCTCGCCGACCCCGGCATCCGGTATACTGCCTACTGGGGCATCGGTCCACGCGGCCGCCCGACCGGCGGCGCGCCGACCGGCCCCGCCCGATCGACCATGCGGCCGGGCAACCCGAGGCCCTCTTCATGCCCGATCAACCCGCAGCTACGCCACGACCCGAGCCCGGTGCCCTCCAGGTCACGCACCCCATTCGCCGCGTCGCGGTCATCGGCTCGCCGGACAAGCCGGGTGCCGTCGAAACCCTCGCCCGCGCCCGACAGTGGCTGGCCCCTCGCGCCGAGGTCGTCTTCAGCGAAATCACGTACGAGAGCGAGAAGACCCTCGCTGCCCGGCCCGACCTGCTCATGGTCCTCGGCGGCGACGGCACCTTGATCGCCGCCGTCCACGGCCTCCGTGAGAAGCAAGTGCCCATCGTCGGCGTCAACCTGGGCAAGCTCGGATACCTCGCCGATTTCACCATCGAGGAACTCGAGCGCGAGGGCGACTTCCTCTTTTCCGGGCAGCTCCCCGTCACCCGCCGGACCATGATGGACGTGCGGATCGAGAACGGCGCCGGCCGGCCGCAGCACGGCCCCGCCGTCAACGACTGCGTCGTCCTGGCCGGCCCGCAGTTCCACATGGTCCAGATGATCGTCACGGTGGACGGCGACGAGGTGGCCGACATCCGCGGCGACGGACTCATCATCGCCACGCCGTCGGGCTCGACCGCCCACAATCTCGCCGCCGGCGGGCCGATCGTTGAGCCGACCGGGGCCGCGTTCATCCTCACCCCCATCTGCCCCCACGCCCTGACCTATCGCCCCCTCGTGCTCGACGCCGGCCGCCGCCTCGCCGTCCGCCTCGTCCAGGTCAACGAGGGGACGACCGCCGCCACCGACGGCCGCATCCTCCGGCGGCTGCGGGCCAACGACCAGATCATCGTGACGCGCTACGCGGCCGACTTCCTGCTGGTGCGCAACCCGCGGCATTCGGAATGGCACGCGCTGCGCCGCAAACTCCGCTGGGGCGAAGGGCCGAACATGCACTAACGGCCGTGGGGCGTGCGGGCGTCCCGCCCGCCTCGGGGAGCATCGGCGTCCCGCCGGTGTAGCGGCCGGGCTCCGTACCGGCCGTGGGATTGGGGAGCGTCAGCATCCCGGCCGCCGATCCGAGCCGCGACCGTGAGGGAGTGGGCCACAGGCGGGGACGCCTGTGCAACCCGCAGGCGGGGGCGCCTGTGGTACTCGGGGTCTCACGGACACGGAATCGGATAGCCGCCGGAGCCGGCCAGGAGTTCGACAAACGGGTTAATGTCGCCGAAGCCGTAGACGCCGCCGTACACGCCGTCGCCATTCACGTCGGCGTTCTGCTCCGGGCAGTTGGGATACGTGTTCTTCCACTGGGGCCAGTTCGACAACGCCAGGTCGAACGGGTTGATGTCGCCGAAGCTGACGACGCCAACGCAGTTCAAGTCGCCGGGGCAAACGGTGCAGGCCCAACGGGCAAAGTAGGCCGAGACGTGTCCGCCGGCGGTGATGAAGCTGCCGCCCGCGATCACCCCGCCGCCGAAGACAGTCAGGGCCTCGACCTCGTGGTCCAAGCCCACCCCTAGCGGCTGCCACTGGCTACCGTTCCAGCGGGCGATTGAGTTGCACGTCACACCCCGGGCGGTGGTGAATCCGCCGCCCGCGATCAATTCGCCGTTGTAGACTGCCAGGGCGTTCACGTACGGGCAGTCCCCGGTTATCCCCGACCCCAGCGGTTGCCAGCGGGTGCCATTCCACCCCGCGACGCCGCTCGCGAACACTTCGCCTGCGATTGAGAACTCCCCGCCGACCACCAGCAGCTCCGCCTGCGTTCCGGCGCCGTCCGGGTCCCAGGTTGTCATGGCGTTGACGGAGCCATTCAGACCCGGCAGGCCTTCACCCGGCAGCCAAGCGCACGTCTGGGCTGTTGCCCAGCCCGAAGATAAGCACACGATCCCCAATCCGATCGCAACTGATAGGGCGATGCGCTTCCGATTCACGTTCCCACCTCATTCCCGGCAACTTCGCCCAGGCTTCACCGGCGGGACGCCCCGGTGGCACCGCTGACTTCCGCCGAGTCGGCACGCGCCACCCGCCCCCACGGGCAGAACTGCGGCACATGGCGACGACCCCGGCGGCTCCGTTGGAGTCCACTCTATCAAATCGGCGCGCGCGGCGTCCAGCAAGAAGCAGTGGGAACGTGGGAGTGTAGGAGCGGGGGAACGTGGGAAGGTGGGAACGTGGGAACGGGGGTCAGGGAACAGGGAACGGGGAACGGGGAACGGGGAACAGGGAACGAGGAAGAGGGACCGAGGGATTGAGGGGAATGCCGCCGGACGCCGAGGCCCGGACCCCGACCCTCGACCCCTTGACCCCTCGGCCCCTTGACCCCTCGATGCCGGCCAGAGGCCGACGCTCCCCACCCCTTGACCCCCCGGGCTGGGCCCCTTGACCCCTTGGCCCCCTCGCCCCGCTCACTCGTGCCGCAGCGCATCCACCGGGTCCAGCCGGCTGGCCTTGAACGCGGGATAGAGCCCGCTGAACACCCCGACCACGGTCGCGGTGGCCAGCGACCAGATGACGATGGTCGCGTTGATCTCGGTCTTGAACTGGAGATAGCGCAGCACCTTCTCCATCACGTCGGCGAACATCGTCCCCAGCAGCAGCCCCAACGCCCCGCCCAGCAGACTGATGACCAGGGCCTCGACGAGAAACTGGATGAGGATGTCGCCGCGCCGCGCCCCGACCGCCATCCGCACGCCGATCTCCCGCGTCCGCTCGGTCACGGACACGAGCATGATGTTCATGATGCCGATGCCGCCAACAACGAGGCTGATGCCGGCGATGCTGTAGAAGACGATCTTGAACACGAGCATCGCCTGGTTGATGTTCTGGAGGGCCTCCTCCTGGTTGAAGATGCCGAAGTCGTCCGGCTGCCCGGGCCGAATGTGGTGGGCCTTGCGCAACGCGCGCTTGAGCTGGGCCTGCACTTCCTCAAGCTGATCGGGGTTCTTGGCCGCAATCGTCAGCCGGTTGAGCCACTTGCGATTGAAGAACCGCTTCAGGCCGGCCTGGATCGGGATGTACACGGTCTCGTCGGCGTTCAGGAAGCCCAGGCTCCCGCGCTTCTCCATTACTCCCAGCACGCGGTACGTCACGCCGCCGACCTTGACCGTCTGCCCGACCGCGTCCGCCCCGCCGAAGAGCTTCTCGGCCACCTTCGACCCGAGCAGGACCACGGTGGCGTCGGGGCTGTCGGCCTCGGCCTTGGCGAAGATGCGACCGGCGACGGGCTTGTATTCGTGAATCTCGAAGTAGGTGCCCGACGTGGCCACGATGGTGACGTCGTGCTGCTTCTGAAAGCGTTTGGCGGCGGCGGCGCCGATCGCCTCGGGGGCGATGCGGTCGAGCTGCTCGGCCATCTCCCGCAGGAGGAAGTCCACGTCCTCCATGACCAGCGTTTGCGACATGCCGACGGGGCGGCCCTCAACGCGGGCGGTCTCGGGGAAGACGAACAAGACGTTCGCCCCCAGCGACTTGAACCGCTTGAAGATGTCGTTCGACGCCCCCTCCAGGATCGACATGCACGCCACCACCGACGACACGCCGATGAGCACACCCAGCGTCGCCAACAGCGAGCGCAGAAAGTGGGTGTCCAGGCTGCGGAGAGACGTGAGAATCAGACGCAAGTAGAACATCGGGGATCAGGGAACAGGGAACAGGGGAAGAACGGGGGCGGGGGGGGCAGGCGCTGAGGGCCGGGAACCCGGGTTACGAGCACGCGAGCGCTATCCCCTGTCACCTTATCACCTTCTCACTTTATCACTGCTCGGCGTCCGCCCCGCAGCGCCGCGATTCCACAGAGCCCGAGAACGGTCTCGACGCCCAGGGCCCCGCACAGCGGGAACACCGGCTGCGCAAGCCGGCCGGCGGCCGCTAGTGGCTCGCCGCTCGGGGCCGCCCGCTCGCCCGCGATGGCCGTCGCCATGCGCTTGGCCGCCGCTTCATTGCGCGTCTTAGCAATGACCTCCGGCAGGGTTTCAAACGGCGTCCCGAGCAGGGCCGCGACGCCGACGCCGCCGGGCGCGTTCGTGGCCTCCACCTCGACCGTGGCCCGCAACGTGAGCGGTTCGTCCACGACGGCCTCGTACGTGTAGTCCATCCGCAACTGCGGGAACACGAGCACGCGGAAGAGCCCGAGTTCCGGATCCAGCGCCGCGAGGTTGACATCAAAGACCCCGCGCGTCGGGAAATCGCCGGCGGTGGCCACACTGAGCGGCGGCTCGGACCTGCCGGTGAGCCGCAGCTCGCCTTCGAGGACCTTCTTCGGCTCCGCCCCGTCGGCCTCTTGTTTGACCGTCACGCGCAGCACGACTTCGGCCCCGGTCAGGTCATCGACCTCCGGCACCGCGAACACCGCCAGCGCGCCGTCGAGGTAAAGACGCCCGGCCACGGTCACCCGTGTTCCTGCCGGCGCCGGCCCGACGTCGCCCGGCCGCAGCCGAATCGTGCGCACTTCCGCGCTGCTCGCTGTACCGGTGTAGTACACGTCCGCCAGCAGGCTGTTGAGCGTCACGCTGATGGCGAACTCCTCCGGGTTGGCCCCGCCGGCGGTGAGCGGATCGGCAAACTGGGCCGCAACGGCGCCCGCCGCCCCGGGCTCGTCGGCCGTCAGCCGGGCGACGACTTGCAGCGGCAGCGACACCCCGGTGTCGGGAAACGCTGCGGACTTTGTGTCTTCCGCCACGCTGACCCCACCCAATTCGCGGATGGTGGCCGTGGCCGACGCCGTGAACGAGATGATCTCCGCGCGCACCGGCCACGTCCCCAGCGTGGCCACGATCACGCCGCACCACCAACGCCGTCGGTGTGCCTCCATGACACGTCTCCCAACCGGCCGGCTGCGCCCCCGTCGGCCGTCGGCGTAAGCATAGACCGTCCTGCTCCCCCGGACAACCGGCAGCGGAGCGCCTGTCCTCCGCTCGCGTTCGGCGCTTCGTGCCGCGCGTCTGAATGGACCTTCGCAATGGCGCGACGCGGGAGGGCGGTCCCGGCGCGCCGAGACGGCCAAGCCGCAGCTCGCCGCGAGGCTCGCCCTCCCATCCAGCGGCCCAGTAGCATGGATCGGTCGCGTCCCGCTAAACTCCCCGCATATGCCGCTCGCACGCATCGCCGGCCTTGCGGCCGACGCTCCGGGCGTGTCCGCGGCGTTGACCGGCGACCCGTACCCCAGGGAGCGCGCACAATGAAAGTGCATGAATACCAGGCCCGCGCCCTCTTGCAGCAAGCGGGCATCCCCGTTCCCCCCAGCCACGTCATCGACTCGGCGGACCAGGCCGCCGCCGCGTTCGACCAGCTCGGCGCACCAATGGTCGTCGTCAAAGCCCAGGTCCACGCCGGCGGCCGCGGGAAGGCCGGGTATGTGAAGCTCGTGCGCTCGGCGGCCGAAGCCCGCGAACACGCGGAACGCATGTTCGCCCACCCGATGGTCTCCCGGCAGACCGGCCCGCGCGGCGTCCAGGTCCGCAAGGTCCTCATGGCCGCCGCCGTGGACATCGCCAAGGAGTACTACGTCGGCGTCGTGGTGGATCGCGCCCGGCGGACGCCGGTCATCATGGCCAGCCGCGAGGGCGGGGTGGAGATCGAGGACGTCGCGGCCCGCAATCCCGAGGCGATTCGCAAGGCGTGGTTTGACCCGCACCTGGGGCTCCAGACGTTTCAGGCCAAGGCGCTGGCCGCCGAGATCGGTCTGACCGGCCCCCAGGCCAAGACCGCCGCCGACATCATGCTCAAGCTCGCCCGGCTGTTCGTGGCGAAGGACTGCTCGCTGGCGGAGATCAACCCGCTCGTGGCGACGCCGACAGGCGAGATCCTGGCGATCGACGCCAAGATCAACTTCGACGACAATGCGCTGTTTCGCCACCCGGACGTGCAGGCGCTGTTTGACCCGAGCGAGGAGAACGCGGCCGAGCTGCGGGCGAAGGCCGCCGACCTGAGCTACATCGCCCTGGACGGGAACATCGGCTGCCTGGTGAACGGGGCCGGGCTGGCGATGGCCACGATGGACATTATCAAGCTGCACGGGGGGATGCCGGCGAACTTCCTGGACGTGGGCGGCAGCGTGACCGCGGAGGGGGCGGTCGAGGCGTTCCGCATCATCCTGGCCGACCCGAAGGTGAAGGCGGTGCTGGTGAACATCTTCGGCGGCATCGCGCGCTGTGACGTGATCGCCGAGGCCCTGATCCAGGCGGCCAAGGAAGTTGGGTTCAAGGTGCCGGTGGTGGTGCGACTCGAAGGTACGAACGTGGAGAAGGCCCGGAAGATGCTGGCGGAGGCACAGATTCCGCAACTCCGCCCGGCGACGGACCTGACGGATGCGGCGAAGCGGGTGTGTGCGGCCATCGGCTGAGCAAGATGAGCGGTCTCACTCGAGTCATGGCTGACAAGGGCGAAGTCGAGGCGCTGGAGCGCGCCGTATCCGCGATCGTTGGCGCGGGCAACCTCGATGAAATCATCCCGCGTCTGACCCGCGACCGGAAAGCCCTGGCCCGGGTGGAGGCGTTGGCGCAGGCCCTGCACACGCGACACGAGTTGGTTTGCGGGGATGCGCGGCACATGGACTCGCTGGCGCCGGGAAGCGTCCACCTGGTCGTCACCTCCCCGCCGTACTGGACACTGAAGCGCTACAACGAACGGGCGGACCAACTCGGACATGTGGAGGACTACGAGCAGTTTCTGGACGCGTTGGACGAGGTCTGGGCCCATTGTTACCGTGCCTTGGTTCCGGGGGGCCGCTTGGTATGCGTGGTGGGCGACGTGTGCTTGTCTCGGCGACGCAACCACGGCCGTCACACCGTCGTCCCGTTGCACGCCGCTATCCAGGAACGTTGCCGATGCATCGGTTTTGACAACCTCGCGCCGATCATCTGGCACAAGATCGCGAATGCGAACTACGAGGTCGCGGGCAACGCGGCCGGCTTCCTGGGGAAGCCCTACGAACCGAACGCCGTCATCAAGAACGACATTGAGTTCATCGTCATGCAGCGCAAGCCCGGCGGCTACCGCAGCCCAGGGCGGGTCGAGCGCGTGCTCAGCATCATTTCGGAGGAGAACTACCAGCGCTGGTTCAGACAGATCTGGGAGGACGTGACCGGTGCCTCGACGCGAAAGCACCCCGCACCGTTCCCGCTGGAACTCGCGCAACGGCTTGTGCGCATGTTCAGCTTCGTCGGCGACACAGTTCTCGATCCGTTCATGGGGACCGGCACGACAAACCTGGCGGCAGCACAATGGGGCCGCAACAGCATCGGCGTCGAAGTCGACCCGGAGTACCACCGGATGGCGCAAACCCGCCTGGAAAGTCACCGTGCGCATCTGTACTTCTCGAGCGACATCGTCACGGCCCCGTCGAGGGCAACACCATGACCGACCTGTCTCGTCGGCTGGAGGTCGCCGTGCGGGAGTTCTGGCAGACGCGACAAAGCCAGTCCGAGCGCCAGGGGAGCACCACGGGAACGCGTGACACAGGAGCACGGGCCGCCGTCACGGGTGGCGCGCAAATGAACGGCTTCGTTCAACTGGTGCGGGCCCTGTTGAGTGAGGTCGGAGTGGCCGACACCAGCATCTCGGTCCGCCGAGGCGTGGAACTGCCCGGCTGGTTCCGGGCGGAGAAGGCCTGGGACCTGCTCGTAGTCATCGACAAGCGCCTGATCGCGACAGTGGAGTTCAAGTCCCAGGTCGGGCCGTCGTTCGGCAACAATTTCAACAACCGCACGGAGGAAGCGCTGGGCAGTGCAACCGACCTCCTCGCCGCCTACCGTGAAGGGGCGTTTGCGCCTGCGGCCCGACCTTGGCTTGGGTACCTGATGTTGTTGGAGGAAAGCGCGGGCTCGACACGCCCCGTGCGAATTGCCGAGCCGCATTTCGAGGTCTTTCCGGAGTTCCGCGGCACAAGCTATGCCAAGCGATACGAGATACTGCTCACCAAATTGGTGCGCGAGCGGCTCTACGATGCCGCTTGCCTCCTGCTGACCGACCGTGACGGCGGACCAAGAGGACAGTATCGTGAACCCATTGAAGAGTTGGCGTTCGTGCGTTTCGTCGAGTCCCTGCTGGCGCGGGTGATGGCCGCAATCCGTGCTCGTTGACAACGGAGGCGTTCTGATAACCGAGAACCTTCAGTTCGTCGCACTTCCTGAGGCAGAATGATGGCCCGCCCGACGCCCGAACCGATCGACGATCTCTTCCGCGGCCAAGTGCGGCAGGCGTGCGCGATGACGCCGGACGAGAAGCTGTTGGCTGGTCCACGGCTGTTGGACAACGGTTGCCAAGCGTTTCTGGCCCGCCTTCAGGAGGCGTTCCCCAGCATGGACGAGCGCGCGGCAAACGAAATACTCGGCATTTGCGTCAACCGCGTGTTTGATTGAGGGAACGGCCCTTTCCGCACAGGACGATGCCCACGCACGACCGCTGATTTGCTCCAAATCGTCGATCGTTTCCGCCGGGCTCGCATCCGGCTCGTCGGCGATTCCAGACTTGACCCCGGCACAATCGGCGATGCCGAACGTATCGGTCCCGAAGTCCCCGTCCCGTGGATCATCGAGCGGCGCGGTGGTGTCGACCGGACCCGTGTGTTCGTTAACGCCGGAAACCCCGCCGCCCCCCGCAGACAGGACCGCCCCCCGCGGGCATAATGGGGGGTGCAGGTCGGCGACCCGCGCCCCTGGCCCAACGCCCAGGGACTGAATGGGCGGCGTTTCGAAAGGGACTGGCACGTATGAAGCTTGAAAGCGGACCGGCCAAAGCGGACCGGAACTGGCAGATTCTGCGGGCGGCCCTGTTCCTCGGCTTCGGGTTGTGGTTCATCTACGATGGCGCCGTCGGCTACCCCAACAAGAACCGCGCGGAGGCCGAGAAGCTGCTCCAGGCCCCGCCCTTCAGCGGCAAGGTGCGCTTCGACGACCTGGGCGACCGCCCCAACGAAGCCGCGTTCGAGGCCTTCGCCAAGTCCGGCCCCACACGGATCGAGCAGGTGCGCCAAGCCCTGGGCACCCCCAACTTCACCGACGGCAACGACGAGTACTTCATCAGCCGCTACGGCTACGCCAAGATCACCGTGCGGGCCGGCCTCGTCCGCCCCGCAGACATGATCTGGCGAAAGTGGGCCAAGAGCGAGAGCGACATCCGGCAGCAGTTCTACTGGGCCATCGTCCCCGTGCTCCCCGGCCTGTACTTCCTGTGGAAGCTGTACAAGGCGGTCACGCTGCGGGTGGTCATCGACGACCAGGGCATGACCTACGCCGGCCGGCTCATCCCGTTCGACAAGATGGTCTCCCTGCGCGACTACAGCCCGAAGGGGTGGATCGACCTGTACTATCAGACCAACGGCGTCGAGAGGAAGCTCCGCTTGGACAACGAGAAGGTCAAGCTCTTCGACGACATCGTGGAGGCGATCTGCCGCGCCAAAGGCTTCCCCAACGAGGTCAAAGCCTACCGGGAACAGAAGACCCGCGAGGCCGAGGACGACGACCGGGCGGAACCCAAGTAGCCCCCCTTAGCGCACCCGCAGCCGGTCCAGCACCGACCCCGCCGGCGATTCAACGGGCTCGCCCCGATGCAGGCGACCTTTCTCCGCCGTGGTTAGGGCGGCATAGGCCAGCAGGTTGCGCAGGATGCGCAGGCCGCTGTCCGGCTCATACCCGCGCAAGTTGTAGACCCGCGTCCCCAGCAACCCCACGCTCAAGTCCAGTGGCGAATACAGCACCACGTGCCGCCCGTTGGCGGTGAACGCCATCAACCGGGGATACGGCGCGCCACCCGCCGCCGCCCGCGCCGCCCGCCGGTACTCCGTCCCGGCCAGGTCGACCGCGCCGGGCAGTCCGCGGCCTGTCAGCAGAAACGAATCCGGGGGCAGGGACTGCGGGGCGATCCGCATGGTCTCCTCGATCACCGCCTCCAGCGACCGCGTGAACTCCGCCGACCCACCCGCCGCATCCGCCAGCAGCGTCCCCCCCCCGTCGAGAAACCCCCGCAGGCCCCGACGTTCGGCGGGCGTGAGGTCAAACGCGCCGACGCCGGTGATGTGGGCGATGGAGTAGCTCCGCAATTCCTCCGAGTCGAACGTGACGCCCGACGACACCAGCACCTGGGTGGCGGTTTCGTTGTGCAGGTAGGCCTCCAGCCGCGACCAGCCCGCCGGCTCGATGTCCCACCGACCGTGGTACCGGATGCGGGCCACGCGGACCGTCCGCTGAATGACCGTCGGCCGTCGGGTGATGAGCAGCGTCTGGAGCCGGCTGCGCGGCGTGGTCTTGTCCGTCGCATACAGGTAGACGTTGGCGCCAAGCCGCAAGTCGTCCCGCTGGCCGTGGGTCGCGGCCCGGCTCCACGCCTCGGCCACGTCCCGCGGACAAATCAGCATCAGCAGCCGCACGCCGTTGTCGATTCCCAATAGCAGCGGCGGGTTCTCAATCGTGAAATGCACCTCGCCGTTGAGCAGCGGGTGCTCGCGGCCGATCGGCCGCAGCGGGAGATCGGGAAACGCCCGCCGGACCAAGTCCTCCAGGGTCTTGTGGAACCCCTCGTCCTTGCCCGCGACCGCGAAGATCAGCCCGCCGCGCAAGGCATAGTCGCGCAGCTTGTCCACGTCGGCGTCGCTGAACTCCCAGCGCGACTCGCCGCGGAAGTAGAGCACGGGGGCCTCGAGCAGATCCTCCAACGGGCTGTCCAATCGGACGATCTGCCAATTGAGCAGCCGCTCGAACGTGTGCCCCACGAAGCGCGTCAGGCCCGCCGCGTCGCGCAGGCGCTGGTCCCAGTCGGCCCCGTGCTCGAGCTTGTTGAACATCATCGGGGCCTGCCCGTGACACAGAAACATCAGCGCCCACGCGGTGTTGTGCAGCGGCGCGGCCAGTCCCGTACCTTTCCAGAACCCCGTCGGGTCCTGATCTTCCAGCAGTTGCGCCGTCCCCGCGCGGAACCAGTCGTGTGTCCCGAAGTGCTTGCGCCCGCTGGCGCGCCCGACACGCTCCACGCCGTACAGATAGTAATAGTGCCAGTAATCCGCCCCCCGCGGGTTCCGCGGCCCGTACTCGCGGGCCAGCCAGTCCAGGCCGCGTTCGAGACCGGCAACCAGCGTAGTGGCCTCGCGCGGGCGGTCGGCGTAGCGCTGATCCAACGACAGGTACAGCGCCGCCAGTCCCGCCACCGTCATGCTTCCCGTGCTCGCCTCGTGATGCTGGTAACCCCACCCGCCGTCCGGATTCTGCCACGTCAGCCAATGGTCGCCGACCAGCTCCCAATACGACGTCGGCACCGGGAGCCCCGCGTCGGCCGCGGCCCAGACCCCCAAGACGGCGTACTGGCTGTTCGAGTGGTCCCAGCGGTCCAACCGTCCGGCCTTGGCCGCCTCGTAATCGTAAGCCCCCGCCGCCTCGGTGCCGGCGGCCCCCACGGCGTTCAGGAGCCACTCCAAGTCGCGCTGAAGCTGCGGGCGGTAGGTCCGGCCCGGCACCAGCGCCAGGGCGTGGGCCCGCAGCCCATACGCATAAGTACCCCGCAGAGTCTGCGAGGCCAGCCAGTTCAACGACGAAGCCAACGGCTCTTCCTGCGCCTTGCCCCCCGCGTACAGCAGCGACAGCACCGCCAGCGCCGTGGTTCCGCCCCAATTCCGGTCGTCCGGGTTGCTGTTGGGGGGCTCCCAGTGCCCCTCCGGCCGCCGCTGGCCCTCGATCCATGTGACGGCCCGGCGAATCGCGTCCTCGACCGCCGCCTCGCTGATCGGCAGATCCGCCGCGCGGCCCGTCGGCGGCCGCCCCATAAGAAGGGCGAGCAGGGCCGGGACAGCCAGGTGCCAGGCGTGGGAGCGTCCGAGTCGGCGGGGCCGCGGGGTGGGGCGGGGCGCCGGTTTGCGGAGCTTGACGAGCGCCGATAGAATTACGTGGTTAGGCATCGCGGCTGCACTTTCTCTCGTCGCCCGGCTGCTTCGGAGCCCCACATTTGGCGGACGGTCTAGAGGATAGTCATCTGGGTCGCCTCGTGGTAGAGCGCCAGCTCGTCACGCCCGAGGAACTGCGGGCGGCCACCGAGCAGCAGCGCCGGCTGGCCGACAACGGCCACGAGCGCCCCTTGACCGAAGTGCTGGTCGATCTGGGGTTTCTGACGCGGACACAGCTCCAGCGCCTGCACGGCACCAACGAGGACTCCGGGGGCCGCCCGGCCCAACAGATTCCGGGTTATCAGATTCTCAATAAGTGCGGGGCGGGGGCGATGGCGGTGGTCTACCGCGCCAAGCAGCTCAGCCTGGACCGCACCGTGGCCATCAAGGTGCTGCCGCGGCGGATGAGCAAGAACGCCGAGTTCGTCGAACGCTTCTACCGCGAGGGGCGGGCGGCGGCCCAACTCAACCACGCCAACATCGTGCAGGCGATCGACGTCGGCGAGGCCAACGGCTACCACTATTTCGTCATGGAGTACGTCGAGGGCTGCACCGTCTACGACGAACTCGCCGAGGGCAAGGTGTTCAGCGAGGCCGAGGCGGTCGAGATCATCACGCAGATCACCCGCGCGCTACAGCACGCCCACGAACGCGGCTTCATTCACCGCGACGTGAAGCCCAAGAACATCATGCTGACCAAGCAGCGCGTCGCCAAACTGGCCGACATGGGTCTGGCCCGCGAAGCGACCGACGTGCAGGCCGCGATGGCCGAGGCCGGCCGCGCGTACGGCACCCCCTACTACATCGCCCCCGAGCAGATCCGCGGCGAGGTGGACATCGACCACCGCGCCGACCTCTACTCCCTCGGCGCGACGTTCTACCACATGGTCACCGGGCGCGTGCCGTTCGAGGGGCCGACGCCCTCGGCCGTCATGCACAAGCACCTCAAGGAGCCGCTGACGCCGCCGGACCACCTCAACACGGCCCTGACCTCCGGCTGCGGCGCCATGATCGAAATGCTCATGGCCAAGAACCGCGACGACCGCTACGCCAGCGCCCAGGAGCTCCTGGTGGACCTGGAGGCCCTGGCCCGCAAGCAGCCCCTGGTGTACGCCCAGCAGGTCGTCGGCCAGGACGTTTTCGAGACGCTCTCCGCCGGCCAGGCGGTGGCCGAGGAGCCGGGCGAGGAACGCCGACCGTGGCCCCCGCCCGAGGCCGAGGAGGAGGATTCCCCACCCACTTTGGCGATCGTGCTGGGCGTGGTTGCCGGCCTCAGCCTCCTGATGAACGTGATCCTGTGGGCCACGCGCTAACAGCCTCTGACAGAACCCACTGCGCAAGTGGTGGGCCGTGGAGTCCCCGCACTGGCGTGCGGGGTTCTGGTGGGCACTCTAACTAAACGGGTATTCACGATCGCGCGACACGGGAGGGTGAGGCCGTCTCCTGCGGCGATCCTGCCGGCCTGCCGAGCCGCGGCTCGCCGGGAGACTCGCCCTCCCGATTGGCGTCCCACGATCCTGAATGCCTTCTTGCCGGGTTTCGCCCCCTTTCCACCTCACACCCGAATTCCCTGCCGGCCCCTTGGGGTTGACCAGTTACGGTTATCAGACCACCAGCGGGGAGGAAGACCGGCGCCGGGCGGCACTTCCTCGCCGCCGGGAGCGGGTTGAATGCCCTGGGCGACCATCGCGCGTTATCGCTACCGATGTCCGGTCACTAGTTAGCCGATGTAGGAATGCGCGGCGCCGCACCGTGCGGCCCGACAACCGAGTGTCGTGGCACAGCGGGGACGAACGTGCCGCCCAGCGCACAAAAAAACAGCCCCTTCAAGGTCGTGGTGGCCGAGGATCGGCTGAAGGCGTGGATTCAGCTTCCACCCGGACCGCCGGGCCGCGTCCCGCCGCCGACGATCGAAGACCTGCTCGCGCTACTGACCCAGGCGCAAATCGTCGTGACCCCGGACGTGCGGGCCCGCGTGCAGGAGCTGGTGGCGACGCTGACGACGGCGGCCCAGAAGGCGGCCGCCGGCCAACCCCCGGAACTACCGACGCAAGTTCTAATCGCCGAAGGTCGTCCCGCCGTCAACGCCACCGACGGCCGCTTCGAGTGGATTCCGGAGCTGGCCAAGCGCTTGGCGGCACCGGATTCCGGTGAGCAGATCGACTACTTCTCCCGCCACGCGATCATCACCGTCGATGCGGGGGCGAAGCTCGGGCGGGTGTTCGCGCCACGCGACGGGGTGAGCAGTCAGGACGTCATGGGCATCGAGCGTCCGCCCCGCAAACCCAAAGGCACGCCCTTCAAGCTCGGCAGCGGCATCCGTTTGGCCGACCCGGCTCTCGGGCTGGTGGAAGCAGAGACGAGCGGCTGGGTGGTGTGCGACGAAAGCAAGATCCAGATCACGGAGGTGCTGGCGATCCCCGGCGACGTGGATTTCGCCTCGGGCAGCGTGGACGCGTGTGTGGACGTGTACGTGCGCGGCACCGTCCGCTCCCGGTTCAAGGTCCGCACCACGAAGTCGCTGAGCGTGGACCGCGTCATCGAGGCGGCCGACGTGCAGGTGGGCGGCGACCTGGTCGTCCGGGGGGGCATCTTCGGTCAGGAGCGCAACGGCCGGGTGCGAACCAAGGGCAGCGTGACGGTGCAACTGCTCAACGAGGCCGATGTCGAGGCGGGCGGCGACGTCCACTTCCGCAAGGAGGTCCTCAACAGCCGCGTCCGCACCCTGGGGCGGCTGGTCGGGGAGCGCGGCACGATCATCGGCGGCGAAGTCTATGCCCGCGAGGGCATCGAGGTCCGCGTCGTCGGCAGCGACGCGGGCGTGGTCACCTACGTCGGCGTGGGGACGGACGTGAACGTCTACCGCCGCGCCCGCCGGATGGAGCGCGAAGTCAAGGAGCTGGCCAAATCAGCGCAGCAGATTCGCCAATCGATCCAACCGCTGGTGGCAAACATGAAGCGCCTGCTGCCGGCCCAGCGCGAGCGGGCCACCGAGCTGCTGTCGAAGGCCGACGAGCTCGAGATGCAGGTGGAGGACACCAAGACCAAGGCCGCGCAGCTCGTGAAGGGCAACGCCCCCCGCGGCAAGCCGTCCATTCTGGTGGGGGAGGCCGCCTACCCGGGGACGCGGATCGGGATCGATACCCGCGAGGTGCGCCTCAACAAGCCCCTGCACGGACCGGTGCGCGTGGAATTGCGGAAGGTCAACGACGTGACCGAAGTCGTGGCGGTCAATCAGCGCACGGGCTCGGTCACCGTCCTGCCCAGCACAGAGGCGGACCTCGACGCCCCGCCGACTGATGAGCCGACCCCCAAGCGAGGTGCGACACCCGATGAAGCCAAACCCCCAACCGCCAATAGCCGCCAGCAATCCCCTACCGCCGGCAACCGCCGCTCGTGAGCTGACCCCCGTCGTCCTGGACGTGCTGGGTGAGCTGGCTTTCCTCGTCACCGACGACGGGCCGGTGGACATGGCCGGTGGAACCATCTGGATGCAGGGTGATATCGAGTACCGCGGTCCGCTCGTCGGTCGGCTCCAGTCGTGGTGCACGCGCGGGCTGGCGATCAAGCTGGCGGCCAACCTGCTGGCCCTGGAACCCGACGAGGGCGAGGCCCAGGTCGGGGCCGACGACGCCCTGCGGGAGTTCATGAACGTCCTGTGCGGGCAACTCGTGACACGCTGGTACGGGGCCGAGGCCGTGTTCAACCTGTCCATCCCCCGTGTCCGCGAGTGCATGGGGGCCCCGCAGTCCCCCGCCGTGGAACCGGGCCAGATGTGTCAGCTCTCGATCGAGGGCGAGCCGCTAATCTGCATTCACGAGCTGGGGGCCGCAGGGGCGTCGCCGTGCTGACCGAGGTGGACCGTGAGCTGACGCCCAGGGACTACGAGCTGTTCCGCAAGCTCGTCTACGAGCAGAGCGGGATCAACCTGGGCGACCACAAGCAGCAGCTTGTGCGGGCGCGGCTGGGCAAGCGGATGCGCAGCGGGCAGTTCACCTCATACCGGGCGTACTACGAGTACATCAAGCGCGACCCCAGCGGGGCCGAGCTGGGGGCCCTGCTGGACGCCATCTCGACGAATACGACGCACTTGTTCCGCGAGCGGCAGCATTTTGACTTCCTGGGCCGCACGCTGCGCGGCTGGCTGGATGACCGCAAGTGGACCGCGGCCAACACCACGTTGCGGATTTGGAGCGCCGGGTGTTCCAGCGGCGAGGAGCCGTACTCGATCGCCATGACCGTGGACGACACGGTGGGCGCGCAAATCGACTGGAAGGTCCTGGCGACGGACATCTCCAGCCGGATGCTGGACCGAGCCCGGGCAGGGTTGTACGAGTCGCACCGGCTGGGGACCGTGCCGGCCATCTTCCGCAGCCGCTACTTCGTGCATCCCGAGGGGCGCGACCGCACCGTGCTGCAAGTCTGCGACGCCCTGCGGCGGCGGATCACTTACGCGCGGCTGAACCTGATGGACGAGCGGTTCCCGTTCCGGCACGGGTTCCACGTGATCTTCTGCCGCAACGTGATGATCTACTTCGACCGGCCGACGCAGGAGAAGCTGGTGGCGAAGTACGCGACGCACCTGCGACCGGGGGGGTACCTGCTGATCGGGCATTCGGAGAGCCTCAACGCCATCCAACACCCGCTGAAGTACGTGCAGCCGACGATCTACCAGAAACCGGCGTCCTGAGCGCGGCCGGAAACCGGCGACTGGGGCCGGCGTCCCCGCCGGTCCGACTGGCGAGCCGCCGAGCCTGTTCCAGATGACAGGCCACAAGTGCAAAAGGCAGGACGCACCTTGCCCATCAGCGAGTACAGAGTGGACACCAAGAACCGCGGCCCCACCGGGCTGGAGTGCTCGTTGTGTCCGGTCACCGGTCACCGGTCACGTGTCACTTGTCACTTTGCACTTCGCGCCGAGCACTCGGCACTAGGATTGGCGTTATGAAGGTGGCCCGCCGCCGGGTAGACGTGTTCCTGGCTCCGGGGCAGCTCGCCGTGCCGACGCCGCCGGCGTACGTCAAGACGGTGGTGGGGAGTTGCGTCGCGGTGTGTTTGTGGGACGCCGGCGCGCACATCGGCGGGCTGAACCACTACCTCCTGGCCCGCCCGGGGCCGCTGGACACCCCGGACCCCCGCTACGGGAGTGTGGCGACGCCGCTGCTCATCGAGCGTCTGCGCCGGGCGGGCGCCGCTCCGGCCCGGATGCAGGCCGCCGTCGTCGGCGGGGGGCACCCCATCCAGAGCCTCAAAGACACCCGCATCGGGGACGAGAACATCGCCGTGGCGCTGGAGGTGCTGGCCGGCCACGGCATTCCGGTGGTGCGGCAGGAAACGGGCGGAGCGTACGGGCGCAAGCTCCTGTTCCACACCGGAACAGGGGAACTGGTGGTGCGGTCGCTGAAGGGAACAGACCGAACCAAGCGCCCCGAGGTAGGGCACGCCGCCGCCCGCAACCGCGTGCGCTCCTCTAGAGCAGCGGGAGAATCGCCGGCATGAGACCCGACGGGCCGATTCGCGTGCTGATCATCGACGACGGGCCGTTGTGGACCCGTACGCTGGCGGCGGCCCTGGAACGCGGCGGCGACCTCCATGCGGTCGGCACGCCCGCCGGCCTGTCCGATGTGCGCCAGCGGCTGTTGCAGTATCACCCCGAGGTGATCGTCATGGACCTGGGGTTGCGGCGGTCCGACCCGCTGCAATTGCTGACGAAGCTGGGAGTGTACTATCCGGTCCCGGTGATCGTCATGGCCGACGCGAGCCGAAACGGCCCGGTGCGGGCGGTGGAGGCGATTCGCCAGGGGGCCCTCGAGGCGGTGTGCCGGCCGACGGATATCCGGTCCGCGTCGGTGCAAGCGTTCGCCGACGATCTGGCCGCGAAGATCCGCGTGGCCGTGACCCAGGCCCGGCCGGTTCCGCGGTCGCCCGCCGGCGGGGTGGTCACGCCGTCGTTCCGGGCGGCGGGCCTGAACCCGGGGCAGTACGTCGTGGCGGTTGGCGCTTCGACGGGGGGGACCAAGGCGCTGGAGACGCTGCTGAACCGCGTGCCGGGGGATTTTCCACCGATGGTCATCGTGCAGCACATGCCCGCGGGGTTCACGCGCTCCTTCGCGTCGCGGCTGAACGCGGACAGCGCCATGTCGGTGGCGGAAGCCCGGGATGGGGAGTTGCTCACGGCGGGGCGGGCGCTGATCGCCCGCGGGGACACGCACCTGATCGTGCGGGCGGCCGGCCCGCGCTGGTGCGTGCGCTACACGCACCAGGAGCCCGTGAACCGCCACTGCCCCAGCGTCGATGTGCTGTTCGACTCGGTGGCCGGCGTCGCGGGACCGCGGGCCGTCGGCGTCCTGCTGACCGGCATGGGCGCGGACGGGGCGGCGGGGTTGCTCAAAATGCGACAAGCCGGGGCTCTGACCATCGCGCAGAGCAAAGACTCGTGTGTGGTCTACGGCATGCCGAAGGTGGCGGTCGATCTGGGGGCGGTGCTGCACACCGCGGCGCCGGAGGACATCCCGAGCGTCGTGTGCCGCGAGCTGCGGGAGCGCACCGCCTCGGCCGCCATCGGGGCGCGTCGCGGCACGTAATGGTCCTGTCGCTTACCGCCCCGGCCGCGTCCCTAATCCCTCGATCAGCTCCGCGTACTTCGGAAACAGCAGGGCCCGATCGTAGGTCGTCTCGGCCAGTTGTCGGGCCGCGGTCCGCATCGCCTGGCGGGCCGCTTCGTCACTCACGACGCGCTCGATGACCGCCGCACAGCTCGCCACGTCCCCGGCCCGGTAGTCGAGTCCGCAGCCGCCGGCTTGCACGATTCGGCTGCACTGGCCCGGAATCGTGTTCAGCACGGCGACGCCCGCGGCGAGGTAATAGAAGATCTTGTTCGGCAAGTAGATCATCGCCTGCGGGAAGCTGGCGTTGAAACCCGCGTCGCACTGCGACAGCAAGTAGGCCCACGTCTCGAACGGCAGAAATCCGGTCAGCGACACGTTCGTGAGGTTCCGGTCGCGGACGATCCGCTGCGCCTGTTCCGCCAACTCGCCGCGGCTGGTGAGAAAGAACCGGACCCGCTCGCCCAACCGCGGCCGCAGCGTCGCCGCCGCGTCCAGTATCGTCAGGCAATCGTAATTGCGGTTCAGGCTGCCGGTGTAGGCCAGCCAGACTTGCCCCGGGGGCTTGGTGTACTCGGGGCCGCGTCCGGCGGCGACGGCGGCATCAAAGGCCGCCAGGTCCACGCCCAACGGGATCGTCGCCGTGATCTTCCGGTCCGTGGTCTCCTTCTGGAAGTTCTCGACATAGGCGTCGGCCACCCCGACGAGCGCGTCACAGTCGGCCGCTGCCCGGCGCACCGGACGCCGCAGCGCCCAGATCGCCGGCCGCAACAATGGACGAACGGCCGCCGGAACCAGCGACGCGAACACATCGGGCCAAGCATCCTGCACATCGACGAGTGTGCGCGCCCCCCCGCGTCGACCGTGACGCACCGCAGCCCAGGCTAGGCCGGGGGGCGGGCTGCTCACCACGATCACGTCCGGCCGCGGCCGCTCCACCGGGGCCGCCGTCTCGAAATGCTGCACCAGGCACGCGTGGTTGCGCAAGCGGGCCAGGCCGACGTTGTGGAAGTACGGCGGCCCGTGCAGGAACCGCGGCGTGATGTTCAGCGGCCGACAGGCCGCCTCGATCGCGGCCCGATCGACCGGTCGCTTGAAGCGGTGGCTGAAGTCGCTGGTCCACCAGGTGACGGCGTGGCCGCGTTGGGCGAGCAGCCGCGCCAGTGTCGCGTAGCGCCCCTCCTGTTCCGGGTCGCCGGGCAGCGGGTCGAACGGGTTGACGATCCAGATGCGCATTAGCGGGTACCCCGGCCGCGGGCTTGGGCCAGCTCGCGGGCCTTGGCCGCCATGCGGGCCACGAAACGGTCCAGCCCGTGCTCGCGGGCGAAGGCGTAGCCCTCGCGGATGCACTGCTGCCGAAACGCGTCGTCGTCAATGATGCGACGGAGGCCGGCCGCCAGGGCCACGGGGTCCTTCAGCGGCACCAGGACCCCGCGACGACCGTCGCCGAGGGACTCGGCGATGTTGCCGACCGGCGTGGCCACGACGGGGAGGCTGTGCCCCAGGGCCTCCGTGACGACCCGCGGCGAGCCCTCGCTGAGGGACGGCAGGGCGAAGATGTCGGCGGTATCGTAGTAGCGGTTCAATTCGGGCCCCAGCCGGGCGC
Organism: Planctomycetota bacterium; assembly: GCA_040755725.1. GTDB lineage: Bacteria > Planctomycetota > Phycisphaerae > UBA1845 > Fen-1342 > JBFMAI01. The sequence goes on from JBFMAI010000040.1 coordinate 520,724, forward strand.
GGCCATGGAAGTGGACGTGCTCTTGCAGGCCCAACCGCTGGACCTGGGCCGCCAGGGCATCGCGGCGTTCGCCCTCGCCGACGAGTTCGAGCGTCACGGGGCGGCCCTCCCGCCGCAGCAGGGCAATCGCTTCGACCAGGTCGTCGAGCCCTTTGCCTTCCCGCAAGTAGCCGACGTACAGAACGCGAATCACGTCGCCGCGGCAGGAGTCCTCCCGCAAGTAGTAGTCGTCGGGCTGCAAGGTGGACAGGACGATCGGTTCGACATTGGGCGTAAACCGCCGCAGCCGGGCGGCGATCGCACTCCCATCGGTGAAGGCGTAGTTGCGCCGCGTGATGTGCATCTGAATCTTGAACTCGAAGCCATAGGCCAAGCGGGCCCAGCGCCCGTAGAGCCCGCGATACTTGGGGCTGCGGGCCATCATCTCGAACGGGTCGGACGAGAAATGGTAGAGGAACGGGACGCCGCGGCGGCGGGTGAGCCACCATAGAACATAGGCCAGAGGGGCGGTCCCGCGGGCGTTGATGACGTCGAGGGCCGCGTGGTGGCGGCGGAAGACGCGGAGGATCGCCGGGGCGCGGCGGTAGGCCTGGACGTGCGTCTCGAAGTAGGGGAGCGCCGCCACGGTGAGGTTGGGAGCGTCGAGGGGGGCGCCACTGAAGTAGGTGGGCTGGGCCGTGACGGGGGCGAAGACCGTGACGCGGTCGAAATGGCGGGCGAACTCAAGAATGTAGCGGGCGTAGGGCCCATAGGTATCGTAGGCGCGGCCATCGGTGTGCAGGGGCTCGTGATATAGACCGATGTGCATGCGTCACCCGCGACGGGGCACGACCCGGCCAGCGTGCCGCTCCGCGGGCGCGCGCACCCACTGCAGGGCGCTGCTGGTCACGCCGGCGGGGCCCACGTGCCCGTCGCGGGGTAAACTACCTCTGCTCCCCCGACTTGGGCAAGCCGCGGGACACCGCCAGGCCCGCCAGCAGCCGCTTGCGGGGCGAGTGTTGGCGTTATACTGGGCGGCATTATGTCATCCCTGTCGGAGCTGTTCGGCAACATCCACTATTTCGGCCTTGCCGCGCTGCTGGTCACGGTCTTCCTCACCCCCCTGGCCATGCGGGCCGCGTATCGGTTCCGCGTCCTGGACATACCCGACCAGAAGCTCAAGCCGCACGCCCGGCCGACTCCGTACCTCGGGGGCACGGCCATTGCCGCCGGCTGGGGGGCCGCCCTCGTGGCGGCCATGCTCGCCGGAAGCTGCCCCACATCGATGCTGCTGCCGTTGTTGCTCGGGGGGCTGGCCATGTCGGTGCTCGGGTTGGTGGACGACGTGCGCGGCCTGTCCCCCAAGACGCGGCTGGTCGTCGGCGCCACGATCATCACGGTCACGTTGCTGAACACGGGCGTCGGCTTCGAGTTGGTGGACTCCATCCTCGCTGGCGCCAGTGCCGTGTTTGGTCTCAACCTGAACCTGCCGCCCACCCTGAGTGTCCCACTCTCCGTCGTGGCGAGCCTGATCATCGTGCTGGGCGCGTGCAACTCGGCCAACCTCATCGACGGGCTCGACGGTCTGTGCTCCGGCGTCACCGCCCTGATCTCCCTCGGCTTCTTCGCGCTGGCTTCCCACCTGGCCCTGTGGGGCTACAGCCCCGTGGGCGATCCCATCCGACTCGTGCTGGCCATCGCCATGTGCGGCGCGGCGGTCGGTTTTCTGCCCTGGAACTTCAACCCCGCCAAGATCTTCATGGGCGACGCCGGCAGTGTGCTTCTGGGTTACAACTGCGGCATCTTGATCCTGCTGTTCGCCGAGCGCGGCAACTTCCGCTGGGTTATCGCCGCGTTGATGATCTTCGCGCTGCCCGTGTTCGACACGGCGCTGGCCATGTTCCGCCGCTGGCGGGCCGGGCGGTCCATCTTCGAGGGCGACCGCAGCCATTTCTACGACCAGCTCGTGCAGCGCGGTCTGTCCGTCCGCCAGACGGTCGTGGTATGCTACGCCCTCACGCTGGTGTACGCGGCCATCGGCTTGCTGATGATCTGGATGCGCCGCGCCCCCGAGGGCCACATCGTGCCGACCATCCGCACCCGCCACGCGGTGCCCCTGTACGTCGGTGTGTGCGCCCTGACGGCCTTGCTGGCCTGGTGGGCCGGCCTGACGCGTCCCGAAGAGCCTCGGGCCGACGGGAGCAGGGAACAGGGAGCAGGGAACAGGGAACAGGGATCACGGAACGGGGGGTAGCCGGCGGACGACTGCACCGCGCGCCTTTCTTCCAGCGCCGACGCCGCATACACTGCCACCATGGCCGGCGAGATCATCACCAGTGCCGAAGGGCCCGTCGGGGTTGTGCGCATCAATCGCCCCGAGTCGCTGAACGCGCTCAATCAACCCACGTTGCAGCGCCTCGCGACCGCCTTGCAGCGCTTTGACGAAGACCCCCAGATCCGGTGTCTCGTACTCGCCGGCCATGAGCGGGCGTTTGCCAACGGCATCGACGCCGGCGACATCGCCGATAGCTCGCTCGCCGACGTCTTCCAACGTCACCCCTTGGCCGCCCTGGACGACCTCGACCGGCTGCGCAAACCGCTGGTCGCCGCGGTCCTGGGTTACGCCGTCGGCGTCGGCTTCGAGCTCGTCCTGACCAGCGACCTCGTCATCGCCGCCGAAACGGCCCGCTTCGGCCTGAACGAGGTCGGCCTGGGGCTCCTCCCCGGCGGCGGCGGGACGCAACGGCTGACGCGCCGCGCCGGCCGCGCGGTGACCCTGGACCTGCTGCTGACCGGTCGCCTGCTGTCGGCGCACCAAGCCGCGACCCTCGGCTTGATCAGTCGCATCGTGCCCCCCGAAAACTGTGAAGAAGAGGCGCTGGCGGTGGCCCAGGAAATCAGTCGACGGTCGCCGCTGGCCGTCGAAGCCGCCAAACGCGCCGTGCGCGCCGCGGAGGAAAGTCCGCTCCGCGCAGGCTTGGCGGCGGAACGCCAACTGTCAACGTTGCTTTTTGGTACCCACGATCAGAAGGAAGGTCTCCGCGCCTTCCTCGAACAGCGGCCGCCGCTGTTCACCGGTCGCTAAGACGGACGCCACATGGCCGGGACGTTTTCCACACTGCGGACGGAGTTGGCGGACGGCGTGTTCACCATCACGCTCCACCGCCCCGAAGCGCTCAACGCCATCAGCGCGGACATGAGCGTCGAGCTCGGCGCCGCCCTGCGACTGGCCCAACGCGACCCGGCGGTGCGTTGCCTAGTGCTGACGGGGGCCGGACGGGCGTTCTGCGCCGGACAGGACGTGCGGGCCCTGCAAGCCACCGGGGGCCCCACGCCGGCGGACCACTTCGGGGCGTATCTGCGCGAAGCCTACAACCCCCTGGTGCTGCGCATACGGACCGGCGACAAACCGGTGATCGCCGCCATCAACGGACCGGCGGCCGGCGCCGGCCTCAGCTTGGCCTTGGCCGCCGACCTGCGCCTCTGTGCCGCCAGCGCCACGCTCAAGCTCGCTTTCACGCAACTGGGGCTTGTGCCGGACGCGGGCGCTACGCTCGCGCTGCTCCAACACGTCGGATTCGGGCGCGCGGCGGAGATCTGTCTGCTGGACGAGCCGATTCCCGCCGCCCGAGCGCTGGAACTCGGGCTGGTGAACCGCGTTGTGGAGGACGTGGCGCTGGCCGCGGCCACGCGAACGATCGCGGGCCGGCTGGCCGCGCTGCCGCCGCGGGCCCTGACGTTGGTGCGCCGCGCGCTGAACCACGCCTGGACCGCCGGCCTGGAGGAGCAGCTCGAGTACGAGGCGTTCTTGCAGACGACCGCGGGACGGACCGCCGATCATCGGGAAGCGGTCGCCGCCTTCCTGGGCAAGCGCCCGCCGCATTTCACCGGTCAGTAGCCGCGATCCCCTGAATGGGCCGATGCCATGTGGTCTCGCGTGACGCGCCAACTCGTCGAACTGGCCTGCGAGGAAGACCTCGGCGAGGCCGGCGACATCACCGCGGCCCTGCTCCCCACCGCGTCGTGCGACGTGACCGCGCGGCTCGTGCCGCGCCAAGCGGGTGTGATCTGCGGGCTGACCCTCGGCCCCCTGATCTGCGACGTGTTTGCCAAACGCCTGGGCTGGCCGCTCACGTTCGAGACCGTGGCCCACGGCGACCAGACCTGGCAAGACGGCGACCCGATCGAACCCGGTCTTACGCTCGCCCACGTCCGCGGCCGATACGAGGCCGTGCTCAGCGTCGAGCGCACCCTGCTCAATTTCCTGAGCCGACTCAGCGGCGTCGCCACGCTGACACGCCGCCTGGTCACCGCCGCCCACCGCGTCAACCCCGACGTCAAGGTCCTCGACACCCGCAAGACGGTCCCCGGCTGGCGGGAGCTGGACAAATATGCCGTCCGCACCGGCGGCGGCCGCAATCACCGCCTCGGCCTGTACGACGCCGTGCTGCTAAAAGACAACCACTTGGCCCAGGTGCACTCCGCCGAGTTGGCCGACTACTTGGCGGACCTGCTCCGCCGACTCACCGGCCGGCCGGACTTTATCGAGGTCGAGGTGGACAACCTGGAGCAACTCGCGACCGTCTGCACCGCGCCCGACGTCGACATCGTCCTGCTGGACAACTTCACCCCCGATCAACTGCGCGCCGCCGTTCGCTTCCGCGACGAGCAGGGCCTGCGCGGCAAGCTGGCGCTGGAAGCCAGCGGGGGCATCACCCTCGAGAACATCGCCGACGTGGCCGCCACCGGCGTCGATCGCATCTCGGTCGGGGCGCTGACGCACTCCGCGGCCAATCTGGACCTGGGTTTGGACCTGTAATGCCGGTCCCGCAGGGCCCGGCTACGGGCCGCCCTTCAAGGGGCGGCCGACGGCTTCACGGCCGTCCCCAGCGGCAACGGCCGGGCCGCGTCGGTGACGGCGCCGATCTTGACCGCGAAGCTGGTCCGGTTGGCGATGTCCTCATCGGTCACGATATGCGCGTCGAGCAACCCCTCGGTTCGGTACCCGGTCCGCAGGTAGTTCATCTCGCTCAGGCACAGGCTCCAGCCCTCGAACCACAACTCCAGCGCCACCCGCTGCTCGGGCGTCCCGCGGAAGTGCACCAGTAGGTCGATGTCGCTGCGGGGGCCGGAGGTCGCGTTCTTCACGCTGCCCAGCAGGTACACCGCCGGCACGCCGAAGCGCACCGGATCGAGCTCCGCCGCGATCCGCTCTGCCATGCGGTAACGCCAGCGCCAATCTTGCCCGCGCGGCGTCTCCTGTAGGGCCTCGATTTCGTCGCGGGACGGCAGCTCCGCCCCCGAAGGCACCAGCACGCCGACCGCTTCGTCCAGTTCGGCGTTCATCAGCACGCGGAGCACCTGGCCCTCCGTCGCCCGTGGTACGTCGATCACGCGGACCACGCCGTGCAGTCCGGCGAAGTCCGGCGCCAAGTCGCCCAGCACGTTCGGCGAGCGCGTCAGGAACAACTCGTTGAACACCACCCCGTCTTCATCGGGATACAGCGGCAGATAGCGAATGCCCGCCTCGACCAGGTCCTGGAAGAAGTGCGTCCCGAAGGACAGGTCGGGCGTATAGTCACCGGTCCGCCGGGCGATCTCGATCAGCAGGGCGCTGTTGTTGATATCCGAGTACGTTACGCGCACGCCGAGCTTGATGTCGCCGCGGCTGCCCCACCGCCCCGGTCCCATCAGGACGAACTGCCGTTTGGGCAGCACCTTGTTCAGCCGCCCGACGGCCCGCCCCACCGCGACCAGCTCTTCGAGACGGTCCAGCCGGGCGTACGCCTCCGGATCGACGTACACGATGTGCGTCAGCCCGCTCACCTGCCCGTTGGTCACGTGCCGACGGGCGGTGAACAGCAAACGCTCCCGCGGCAGGTCCCGCGGGATCGGCGCCGGCGCCGCGAACTTCGCCCGGCTCTGCGCCCGGCATTGCAGCAGCACCAACTGCCGCCCGTCGTGGGCGAACTCAAGGTCCACCGGCGTGCCCATCTTGTCCTCGAGCAGCTTCAGCATCGCGTGGACCTGCTTGACAAAGGGCGTGCGGGTCAGCAGCCCCTCAAACGTAATCACCAGGTCATCGTGCTCGAAGTCGATCTGCCCCCGCAGCGGCGCCCGCAGGTGCCCGTCCTTGAACACCGACACCAGGTGCTCAACGCCCGGCAGCTCCGCCCCGTGCTCCCGCAGGAACGTCGCCGCGTCCAGCGTCTCGAAGGAGCCCGTCTCCAGGTCGACCACGTCCAGGTAGCGCGGCGAATAGCGCACCACCTCTTCCGGCGTGGCGTTCACCCGCAGCCCGGGCTGCCCGGGGGCGCACAACGCCGGAAAATCGTCCCCCACGCGGTCCACCGCGCGCGTCCCCAGCCCGGGAACCAGCCGCACCAAACCGTCTTCCCGCCGAATGCGCGGCGACCAGCGGAACTCGTTGCGGCTGAAAGCGACGCCCGCGAAAGCCGGCAGAAAATAGCGTCCGACCCGCGTGCCGACGACCTCCTGGATGAGGACGCCCATGCCCTCCTGGAAGTCCAGTAGGTTCCGCTCGGCGCGGTACTCGATGGGGTCGGGCCCGAACGTGGACGCATACACTTCCGCAATCGCATCGGTCAGGGCGTTGAGCCGGTCCTGCTTGCTGCCCTGGTTGGCCAGAAACAGGCTCTTGTACTTGCCGGAGAAGGCGGCCCCGAAGCGGTCCTCGAGCAGGCTCGAACTCCGCACGATCAGCGGCCGGTCGCCCAGGTCGTCCAGGGCCACCGACAGCCCCTTGACGATGTCGGCGGGGAAGTGCGAGTGCTTAAACACCTGGATGATGTCCGGGTATTCCTGCCGGATCTCCTCGATCTCCTTGTACTTGTGCGTCAGCACGTCCTCGAGGTGATTGCTGCGCACAAAGTCGTAAATCCCGTCGGAACTGACGTACCACGTCCGCGGCACCGGCACTTCGCCCAGCCCCACCTCGGCCCCGTGTCGCCGCAGAATCTGCTGCGCCAGAAACAGCCCCGCCCCCTTGCCGCCGATCTTCCCGTGCCCCTCGGCGGGATGGATGATACGCTGCACCAGCTCGTGGAAGTCCTTGATGTCGACGTAGTTCTTCGCGACGTTGACGAACTCGAGCTGGCCGGTCAGGAAGCGGTGGACCAGCGCCACCCGCAACCCCTTCAGCGCCGCCGGCGACAACTCCACCTCGCCCTGGACCGCGTGCTGGTAGCGGTGCAGCGCGTCGGCCACCTCGCGCAGCGATGTCCGCGTGTTCTCCACCACGTTCACCAGGAACCCGGCCCGGTCCTGCTTCACCCACTTGTGGATGCAGGCCACGATCTCTTCATCACTGAGATGGACGGCGGCGATGCGGAACGCCTCGTCCACCAGCGTGTCGCTAACCGACAACGCCTGCCGACGACCCGGCACGTTGGTCTCCCCCTCCACGTCCGGCACGCCGACCCGGAACTGCTGCAACAAGTCCCGCGCTTCCGCCACGCCGCTCCAGCACAAGTGGTTGATCATCTTGCGCGCCGCCCGCAACGCCAGGTGGCGGTCCGTGCGGCGCAGCAGGTCGAGGATCACCGCCCAGTCGCGGGCCGTCGGCCGGTTCTCCAGCCCGCGGCGGGCCGAGCGCCAGTCCTGCATGGCGCCGAGCAGTCGCCGATGCAGCACGCAACTGGCCAGCCGTTCCGCGATCGTGGCGATCAGCTTCCGCTCCTCGTGCAGGAACGGCCCGTCGTCCGCCGGCGGCATCTCCTCCGTGTAGTACACCTCCACCGCGCCCGCCGGCTCCCCTTGCAGGCGAATCTCCGCCCGCTGAACCCACGGGGTGGGCGTGAAGTTCTCCAGCCCGTAGATCACCCCCTCAAACACGATCCGCGCCCGGCACAGACCCGGATACTGCCAACCCTCCGGAATCGCCGCGCTCACCTGGCGGAACACCTCCTCCAACGGCAAGTCCTTGGCGCTGGTGATCTCCTCGACGGCGTACAGGCAATTCAGTTCCTTCGCCCGTTCCACCAGGTCTTGGACGATGCTCTCGACCGTGTCGCGTGGCTCGGACATGGCTACTCGTGCAAGATGACTCCGCGGCCGGCGTGCCCGTCCACCTTGACGCACAGCGGCGCGGGCGTCCGCACATGGCGCACCAACGCCCCCTCCGCCGCCGCGGGCAGCCGGTCCAGCCAGCCCCAATCGATGCCGTGCGGACCGGTGTGGCGCACGGTCAGGTACGGAACGCGGAAACTGGTCAAGTTGTGGAAAAAGTGCGACCCCTGGCTGGGATCGACGTTCATGTCGGGCCGCGTGGCCTCCACGATCACGCGGGCCGCGGAAATCTGCGGCCACGTCACCGGAATGCCCAGCCATGGATCGCTGCTGCCCCAGCGCCCGAAGCCGATCAAGACATAGAAACGCCCCTCGTCCGCCAGCCGCCGATTGATCGCCTCGATCTCCGCCGCGACCGCGCGGGTGTGCCGCGCCTCGAAGCTCGATGGTTTCACGTACACCACGTCGCCGACGTCTTCGAGCAACCGGTGCCCCAGCACGCACTCCGTCGCCACCAGCACGCGCGGCCCCGCCAGTTCCCCGGCCCCGACCTCCACCGTCTCGTCCGCCACCCGCGTCGGACGAAGCTGGAGGAACCCGAACCGGTGCGGCGGCCCCATCCGCCCCGCGGTCGGGTCGTCGCCCGCCGCCGAATCCCCCGGGTGATCCAGCGTCATCGCGAACTCGATCTCCACGTCCGAGCCGACCGCGGCCTTGCAGGCGGCCGCCACCTTCTCGATCACGCGGTTGAGCGGCACGTCCTCCAGGTCCAGCAGCGGGGCGAAGGTCAGCACGCGCGGCCCGGGCACCCCCGTCCCCAACACCAGCCGGTCCGACTCCGCGCTGTACGTGGACGCCAACCGCCGCAGCACCCCGTCGTACTCCGCGTCGGCCAGGTTCCCCTGCACGAGATACTCGGCTTCATTGATGGGGTCATAGGGCGGCGGCGGCCCCATGTGGACGGCCCAAAACGTGGTCTGGCTGTTCTTCATCAGCTCATGGACCGAGCCGTGCGGCGGGCCGTGCCGCGGATACGCCGGGCAGTACGACCAGGTCATGCCCCCGTCCACGATCGTCTTGCCGAGCCCCAGGGCCAGGTTGACCACGCCGTCCGCGGGTCGCGCCGGCCCCGTCGGATAGAAATTGTAGGTCCGAACGACGCCCGAGACGGTCGGGTAGAAGCGGTCCCCGTGCCGTCGCCCCACCACCTCCTGAATAATGACCGCCATGCGCTCGTCGGCCGCCGACTCCCCGATCGCCCGCCGGTAGCTCTGCGCGTCGCGGAAGTAGGTGGAGGCGTAGACGAATTTGATCGCCTCGACCAGCCGCTGAAAGCGCGTGGCCACGTCCGGCTGGTTGTTGGGGATCATCTTCGTCGCGTACGTCCCGGCAAACGGGTGGTTCAGGGCATCCTCCAGCAGGCTGGACGAACGCACCGCCAGCGGCGTCCGCATTCCCGCGATCAGGGCCCGCAGGTCCCCGACAATCCGCACGGGCAGCTCCGCCTTCTGGAACGCGTGCGCAATACGGTCGTCCGCGGCCCCGGACGCCACCATCTCGTGCAGCCCGTTGCGCTCCATAAACTCCGCGAAGACGTCCGTCGCCACCACCGTCAGCCGCGGGATGCTCACCTCCACGCCCGGGATAGCTCCCGGCGGACAGGCCTCCGCCAGAATCCGCTTGATGAACCCGAGCCCCTTCGCCTTGCCCCCGATCGCGCCGTCGCCGATGACCGTGAAGTTCTCATCCGACGTGAGAAACTGGCGGTCGAAAGCGGGGTAACCGCCTTGCGCTCCGGAATGGGGATTGGTCATGTCTCCACCGGCGGCGGCGTTGCCAGCAGCCGGCGCGGCCGCATGCGCCCTCGCACGCGGAATGCCCGCCGGCGCGCGATTCTAGCCCGCCTGCCCAACCGCGACCAGCAGGGTTGCCAGTCACGCAATCACCGTGCCGGACCACGGGCATCGGCGGGAACGTGGGAACGTCGGACCGACGGCGGCAATGTGGCGTTGGCACAGACGCTGACGTGGGACGCGGAGAACCGGCTGGTGCGGGCGGAACCAACGCTGGAGCAGTATTCGCCGCCGCCGGATGGGGCGCGGAAGGTGGAGTTCGGGCATGATTGCCTGGGTCGGCGAGTGCTGAACTGCGTCCGGGCGTAGGCCCCCAACGCTGATCAACGGTGCCGGTGGGTTGACCAGCGGGTGTACGATTGGGTGGGCCCCGGCCCGAGCGATTGGGCAACGACGCCGACGGTCCGGCGGAAGTTCGCGTGCGATGGCACTGGCGGCTCCTCCGCCGGCGGGCGGTTGATGCTGTTGGAGCTTGAGGGGAGCATCGGCGTCCCGGCGCGCATACGGTTGTGGGGAGCATCGGCGTCCCGCCGCGCAATACGGTTGTGGGGAACATCGGCGTCCCGCCGGTAGACACGGTCGTGCGTAAATACAACTGGGGCATGGACTTGGAGGGACTGAACGGGGCTGGTGTGGCACCGGCCAATGGCCGGTGGGCCACCGGTCCGAGCCGCGACCGTCAGGGAGCGGGGCCTGCGGCGAACGGCGGACTCGGAAGGCGAGGCTCCGGCGTCGAGCGAGGCTTCGCCTCGCCCAGCAAAGACGCCGGGCTCGGAGCCCCGGTGCTACAGGGCCTGGGCGGCGTGGGCGGGTCGCCACAGGCGACTCGCCGTGGCGAGCTGCTCGCCATGCAAGCCGGCGCGGCCGGCGACGGATGACGGCCGTTCAGTCGTCGGTGTCTTCCGCGGCGGGCGGCGTCAGGTCGTCGGCCCCGGACGAACTCGGCTCGTCCATACCCGGCGAAGTCGGCCCGTCCGCCGGCGGGGAAGTGGTGTCCTCCGCTGCCGGCGAAGTCGACCTGGCCACGTTCCCGCCCGCCTGCTCGACGTCGCGCTCTTCCTGCTCACCGGCAACGCGTGCCACGGCCACCACATGGTCGCCTTCTTCCAGCCGGATGAGTCGCACGCCCTGCGTCGCCCGGCCGATGTCCCGCAGCTCATCGAGCGGCATGCGCATCAGGTTGCCGCCGGCGGTGATGAGAATTAGCGAGTCGTCGTCGGTGATCGCCCGCAACGCCACCACCGGCCCGTTCCGCTCACTCAGGCGAATGTTGATGACCCCCTTGCCGCCCCGCCGCGTCAGCCGGTATTCCTCGACCGGCGTGCGTTTGCCGAAGCCGTTCTCGCAGACGGTCAGCAGGCTCATGCCGGGCTCGGTGACGACCATGTCGATGACGCGGTCGTCGCGGCCGAGCGTGATGCCGCGGACCCCCCGCGCGCCACGCCCCATCGCGCGGACGTCCGCTTCCTGGAAACGGCAGGCCATGCCCAGCCGCGTGCCGAGGATGATCTCGTTCTCGCCGCGGGTCAGCGAGACCTTCACCAGCGAATCGTCGGGGTCGAGCGTGATCGCCTGGATGCCGCTCGGACGGGGGTTGGCAAACGCGGTCAGCGGGGTCTTCTTCACGACCCCCTTCTCGGTGGCGAAGAAAACGAACTGCTCCTCGAAGGCCTGCACGGCCAGCACCGCCATGTGCCGCTCGTTCGGCTGCATCGTGAGGGTGTTGGCCAGCGACCGACCGCGGCTGGTGCGGGCCATGCTCGGGATGTCGTACACGCGCAGCCAGTACACCCGTCCGCGGTTGGTGAAGATCAGGAGGTAGTCGTGCGTCGAGCAGACGCGCATCTGCTCGATGAAATCGCCGTCCTTCGTTTCCGTCCCGCGCACCCCCTTGCCCCCGCGGCCCTGCTCGCGGTACGTGTCGATCGGCACGCGCTTGATGTAGCCCTCATGGGAGATGGTCACCACCACGTCTTCCCGCGCGACCAGTTGCTCCATCGCCAGCGTGCCCACCGGCCCGCTGATCTGCGTCCGCCGCGGCTGCCCATACTTGGCCTTCAGCTCGCGCAGGTCCTCGGCGATGATGTCCAGGACCCGCCGCGGATCGCTGAGAATCAGCTCGTAGTCGGCCATCTGCTCCACGAGGCGCGTGTACTCCGCCGCGAGTTGCTCAATCTCCAGCCCCGTCAGCCGGCGTAGCGGCATGGCCAGGATCGCATCGGCCTGCGTCGCGGTCAGGTGCTGGTCGGCGGCCACGGCCCGCGCCGCGAACGCCTCCGGGAGCAGCCGCCGGACCGTCGCCGCCTCGTTCAGCCGCAACGGCCGCGCCATCAGCGCCGCCCGCGCCGCGTCCACGTCCCGCGCTTCGCGGATCAGCCGGATGATCGCGTCGATGTCGGCCACCGCGAGGATCAACCCCTCCAGCACGTGCGCCCGCTGCCGGGCCTTGCGCAGTTGAAAGCCCGTCCGCCGCCGAATCACTTCGACGCGGTGCTGCACGTATTGCTCGATGAGCTGCTTGAGATTGAGCGTCCGCGGGACGCGGTTGACGAGCACAATGTGCAGCGCGTGGATCGTGCTTTGCAGCGGGGTGTACCGCCAGAGCTGATTCATCACCACCTGGGCGTTGGCGTCCTTCTTCAGGACAATCACCAGCCGCACCATCTGCTCGCGGCCGGACTCGTCCCGCACATCATCCACACCCTTGATGGTGCCGCTCTGGATCGCGTCCAGCAGCCGCTCCTTGATCGTCGGCAGTAGCACGCCGTAGGGGATCTCGTCCACGACAATGTGGACGCGGCCGGACTTCGCGTCCTCCAGGTGCATCCGCCCGCGCACGACGAGGGCCCCGCGGCCGGTCTCGTACGCCTCGCGGATCCCGTCACTGCCGCAGATCACGCCGCCGGTCGGGAAATCCGGCCCAGGCACATGCCGCAGCAGCTCAGGGACCGTGATTTCGGGGTTGTCCATCGCGGCGATGATGGCGTCGCACATCTCGCCCAGGTTGTGCGGCAACAGCCGCGTGGCCATCCCGACCGCAATTCCCTCGGACCCGTTCACGAGCAGGTTCGGGAACCGCGCGGGCAACACGACGGGCTCCTGGCGCGTCCCGTCGTAGTTGTCCTCGAAGTCCACCGTCTCCTGTTCGAGGTCCGCCAGCATCTCCTCCGCCGGTCCCGCCAACCGCGCCTCGGTGTAGCGCATGGCCGCCGGCGGGTCCCCGTCGATACTGCCGAAGTTCCCCTGCGGATCGACCAGGAGGTGGCGCATGTTCCATTCCTGGCCGAGACGCACGAGCGTCGGGTAGATAACGCCCTCCCCGTGCGGGTGGTAGTTGCCGCTGGTGTCGCCGCAGATCTTGGCGCACTTGCGGTGCTTGGCCCGCGGGGAGAGGTTCAGATCGTGCATCGCCACCAGGATGCGGCGCTGCGAAGGCTTCAGACCGTCGCGCACGTCGGGCAACGCCCGCGCCATGATCACGCTCATGGCGTAGGTGAGGTACGACTCCTGCATCTCCTGGGAGATCGGCGTCGGCACGCACGTTCCGCCCGCAGTCTGCGTGTCGGTCATGAAGGCTCCATCGGTCGGCCGCGCCAAGCCCGCAGCACTTCTGCGCCGGACCGCCCGGGCCCGCAGGTTGACGACAAGGGCGAATTATACCGGTTGCGCGGCGGCCTGGCACCGGTGGTCGCTCGGCGTCGGCAGCGGGCGGCGGCGGCGCGGGGCGGGCGGAAACCGACGGCGAAGATCGGCAAATCGGCTGGGCGCGGCCGTTATCGCGTTGACAGGAGCACGGGCGGACCCTATACTTTCCAGTTCGCTGCGGCGACGCTGCGATGTCATTGTGGCATAAGCACTTGTAGCCGTGCGGGCCGCGGCACCACTCAGCACACGGGTACGACAGCGTGGCCAAGAAATCCGCTGCCAAGGCGACCAAGCGCAAGACGACCAAGAAGAAGGCCGCCCGCTCGGCCGCGCCCCGGAAGGCCCCTGCCAAGCAAGTGGCCGCGGCGCGCAAGCCCGGAGCCGACCATTCGCCGGCGAAAGGCCGTGCGCGTCGGTCCGCCCCCACCGCAAAGGCCGGAAGCGGTTCCGCCCCGGTCGGCAGGGCGGCTGCGGCCAAGCCGCGCACCCTCGTCGCCGTGGCGCCTCCCGCCGAGGCTGCGGTCGAGCGTGAAACGCCCCTCACCCCCCAGGAGATCGAGCAGTTCCGCCTCATATTGCTCCAGAAGCGGGCGGAGATTCTCGGCGACGTTTCCACGTTGCGCAACGAGGCTCTGAACAAGGACCGACGGGACGCCGCCGGCGACCTTTCCAGCATGCCGATCCACATGGCGGATCTCGGCACGGACAATTTCGAACTCGAGTTCACGCTGGGGCTGATCGAGGGGGAGCGGACGATCCTGAAGGAAATCGACGAAGCGCTTGAACGCATCCGGAAGAACACTTACGGCATCTGTCTGGCCACCGGAAAGCCCATCGGCAAGGCCCGCCTGAAGGCCAAACCCTGGGCCAAATACTGCTACGAATACACTCTGGCCCAGGAACAGGGCCAGACCCGCAGGTTCTAGCCCGGTGACCGCCTCCCCCTCGCCCCAATCCAATGTGTCGGCCCCCTTCAGCGGCCCGGCGGAACCCGCTGCCCCCGCGACGACCGCTCCCGTGATCGTCCGTCCCGCCCTCCGTTCCCTGGCGGCCCACGCGCGGCTCTGGACCGTGGCCGTGCTGGGCCTGGCGCTGGACCTCTGGTCAAAAGACTGGGCGTTTCGGACCCTGGGGCAGGGCGGTCATCGACCCCTTGTGCCTTATCTCCTCGAGTTCCACACCACGCTGAATCCCGGGGCCCTGTTCGGTTTCGGGGCCGGGCACACGGAGGTCTTCCTCATTGCTTCCCTGCTGGCTCTCGGCCTGGTTCTCTGGATGTTCAGCCACAGTCCCGCCCAATCGTGGCTCACCCACCTGGCGCTCGCCGCGCTGTTGGCGGGGGCCCTGGGAAACATGTACGACCGGGCCTTCGTGAGCCTCGTGGAGGTCCCGGTGCAAACGGTCACGGCCGTCGCGCGGCGCTGCTATGTGCTGGACGTTGACCCGGACACACAGCGTCACGTGCTCCGTGAGTACCCTGTGCGGACGGATCGACCAAGCCACGTGATTCCGCTGGCCGAGAACCAGCCGCTGCCACGCCCCCGCGGCTACGTCCGCGACTTCATCAAGATCCCCACGACGCTGCCGCGCTGGAACTGGATCGCCCCGAAGTGGCGCGGCCGCGAGCTGTGGCCCTGGGTCTTCAACGTCGCCGACATGCTGCTGGTCGGCGGCGTCGCCGTTCTCTCGCTGCAACTGCTCCGCCAGCGGGAACGTCGCCCGGCAAAGACGGCCGGCGTCCCGGCGTCCTCCCCCGACATCACCGCTGGACACGGCTGAGCATTCCCCGATTCGCGCAAACACCGACACCGCACGGCCGCCTTCGTGGCGCCCGGCTTCCGTGGCGAGCCGTACAGGGTCGCGCGGGAGACTACGGGTTCGTCAGCAGCCGGACGAACGGGTTGATGTCGCCGAAGTCCAGCCGCCCGTCGCCGTTGATGTCGCGGTTCTCGAACGGGCACTGCGGATACTGGAGCTCGTAACTGCCGGGGTCAGTCAATGCGAGCACGAAGGGGTTGATGTCGCCGAAATCGACGTGCCCGTCGCAGTTCACGTCCCCCACGAGCACCTGCACCGGTACCGTCGCCCACACCTCGATGTCGTCGAGGTTCCAGCCGCAATACGTCCAGCTCGTGTCCGTCGTGCCCATAGTCCACCGCAAGTACACCGTCGGCTTGTTGCTGGCGTAGGCGGAAATGTCGAACTGCTGGAACACCCAGGTCCGGTCGGCCGTCTCACTGTCCGGGTTTTCCCAGAGCTTGGTCCACGTCGTGCCATTCGTGCTGATGCGGACGTACGCGTGATCGTAGTTGGACCGCTCGACGCCCAACCACCGCCAGAACCGCAGCGTCACCTCGGTCATCCCGGTGAAATCCAGCGCCGGCGTTGTCAGGTGGTGCTCCGGCATGTTGTTCGCGTAATCCCCGGCCAAGTTGTACCCGTAGACATTCAGGCCGGTGTAGCCGGCCGTCGGGTCCGGACCGCCGTAGGATCCGCCGCCGCCCGTCGGCCGGCCGAAGGCCCACTGGCCCTCCGTGGTCCACCCCGGGTTGACGTCCATGGGGAAGCTGTACACAGCCTGCGGACCCCGCCGCGTGCGGAAGACGTAACAATGTCCGCCGTTGTCGTCGAGCGTCTTGTTGCCGACGGCGTCCTCGGCCTCAACGGCGAAGTAGTAAAGGGTGTACTGCGTCAGACCGCCCAGCGGCACGACGGGCAACATCGCAAACGTCGTCACGGACGCCGTCTGGTTGAGCTGCCCGCAGCTCAAGCCATAGTACACCTTGGCTTTCACCGGCTCGTTCGCGCCAAACCCGATCTGCGCGCCGGACGAGGTAATGTCGTTGACGGTCACCCCGGCGATCGTCGGCGCCTGGCAATCCACGCCCGCGGTCGCCGTGACGATCACGTTGTACCCGCCCTGGCCGTTGTCGCCGTCGATGTACGTCACGGTGACGACATCGCCGTGATTCACCCACAGCACCCCGGGGGCATCGGTGTTGCTCAGCGGAAACG
The DNA here is from genome assembly GCA_040755725.1 of Planctomycetota bacterium. Lineage (GTDB taxonomy): Bacteria > Planctomycetota > Phycisphaerae > UBA1845 > Fen-1342 > JBFMAI01. Next base: position 537,244 of record JBFMAI010000040.1, read on the forward strand.
TGCCCGCGAACTCGGCCGAATCCGGGTCGGTCTCAGTCAATACGACGTGCTCGACGCCCGTCTCCGACGTGGAGTCGATGGGCAGGATGACCTGTTCAATCACGGCCGGGTTGGTATTCAGGCCGCAATCGTTGACCAGGATGTTCACGACGCTCTCGCAGGCATACGCACCCGCGTTGAGCACCACCGTGCCCGCGTCCGAACAGCGCTTGGACGCATTGAACGCGTTGATGATGCCGTACCCGCGAACATACAGCGGATCGTACGTCTGGTGCGCCACGTAGTAGTCCGCCGTCTCGAACAGGTTCTTCCGCATCTGGTCCACCGTCCAGTACGGCTTGGCCTGAATCAGGCACGCGACGGCGCACGCCACGACCGGCGTCGACAACGACGTCCCGCTGGCTGTTGTGTAGCTGGTGTCGCTGCTCGGCGACAGGGTCGCGGTGCTCACGCCCCGGGCCAGCACCTCGGGCTTCACGCGGCCGTCGGCGGTTGGACCATCGGAACTGAACGAGGCAATGCTGCCCGAACTGCTGACGGCCCCGCATGTGATCCCCTTGAAGGCGTCCGCCGGCGCGATCAGGTGCGACGTGGCCGGGTTGGTGTCGTTGCCCTCGTTGCCCGCCGCATTGCAGTGGTGGATGCCCTTGGCGGTCGAGATGTTCACGCCGATCGTCGTCACCGCCGTCAGCCCGTTGAGCTGCGCCTGCGTGTACCAGTCAATGTAGCCCAGCGAAGCCGTGCTCATGTCCCCGCCGTGCAGGTCGATGAACTCCAGCCCGGCGACGAAGTTGTCCTCCTCGGCGGGATACTCGCCGGCGGTGTCCTCGGTCTTGCACAAGATGAAGGCGGCGTCGAAGGCCCCGCCGACGAGCTTGGTCGGCTTGTAGGCCCCGATGGTGCCCAGGATCATCGTGCCATGCTCGTGCTGGCTGCTCGGATCGCCGGTCTGGGGCGCCGTGTTCGGATCGTTGTTGACGAAATCCCACTCGGCGATGACTTGCACCGTGTGGCCGGGCGTGTTGAACGCCTCGTGGCTGCGCTTGAACCCGGTGTCGAGAATGCCGACGATGACGCCGGCGGCGGTGTAGCCCGCGTTGTGCAGCGCAATCAGGTTGATCTGGGTGAGCTGCGCGGCCGAATTGCCGTAATCGAGCAAGTCCGGACCGCCCCCTGCCGGCGCGGCCGTAACGTCCTGTAATTCCAAGGGTTGAACACGCTGACTGCGGGCCACCGGCTCCAGCCGAGCGACGAACGGCAAGGCGGCGATCTGCTCCACCTGCGCCCGGGTCGCGTACACGCTGATCGCGTTCAGCCAGCGGCTGGCGATGTGCAGCCGGGCCCCAGTGGCGGTCACCGCATCGACGTACCGCGGCGCAACGGGTAGGTCCGTCGCATCGAAGCATGGCCCACCCTGGGCCGCGTTGGCGCCGCGCAGCATGCGCCGCTGCGCCGATCGCGGGCTGAAGTTATCGGCCACACGGCTCAGCGCGGCGTCCAGCTCGCGGACCGAACCGAAGCCCTTGTCGGTGAAGAACACCCACGTCTTGGCCGGCCCCGGTTCACTGGCCAGCCGCTCCAGGAGCAGCGGATGCAACTTGGCCGCGGGAGCAGCCGTGCTCGGCGCTTGCAGGGCCGACCACCCGAGTTCAGCCGGGACATCGACCTGCGCCCACGCGACGCCGGCGGCACCGAGGGCCAGCGCACCGAGCATCAAGATCGCAACGACGGAGCGATACACCGCGACGGCAGTTGACATGACTTTCCTCTCGCTCAGAAGGGCAGGACCTTAAGCGGCCGGCTTGGAGAATCGGTGGAATCCAGCGCACTCACCACACGGTGGGTCGGGCAGCCGGTCGGCTGCGGGTCTCCAACCCCTTATCATATCGAGCCACCCCCGGCGGGAGCAACCAAATCGCGTTGTCGTGGGCGCCCGGAGCCCTGGCACCTTGCGAACTACGGATTCGTCAGCAACCGAACGAACGGGTTGATGTCGCCGAAGTCCACGTGCCCGTCCTGGTTCACGTCCGCCAGGCCGCGATCGCAGTCTGGATAGGCCGCCGCGTACCCCGCCGGGTTCGACAGAGCGAGCACAAACGGGTTGATATCGCCGAAATCAACGGCCCCGTCGCAATTCAGGTCGCCCAGAAGTCGGCGCGTCGTGGCCACGACCGCGAAAGCCCGCGTTCCGCCGTCACGCTCGGCCCGCGCGCTGACCAGCGTCCGGTCCACGTTGGCCCCGGGACCGCTCGGAACCTCGATCGTCACGCGGACCGTCGTCGTTTCGCCCGGCTGAATGAGGCCCGTTTGCGCCGGCGCGACGCTCGTGTTCCACTGCTGGTCCTCCACGAAGAGCGCGAAGCGGTCGGCGACCCACCCCGTGTTCTTCAGCGCCAAGTCGGCGCCAACCGGTTGCCCCGCCGGCCCGATCAACGACACCTGCGCCGGCGTCAGCTCCAGGCCGGCCTCCACGCGGCTGTTGTCGAACGCCGGATCGGCCAGAAACTCCGGGCCCCACACTTGCCGCCACACGGTCTGGTCGTTCTTGAGGTAGAGGTTGAAGAACGCCGTGAGGACCCGCCGAGTCAGCGCCAATTGCACCGGACGCGAGATCGAGCCCGAATCGCAGAACAAGTAATCCTGGTCAATGAACCCGCAGTGGTAGCCGCCCAAGATGATCGGGAGCTGCCGCGGTGGCCGCGCGTTGTTGTACATCAGTTGGCCGTTGCTACCAGGGGGAACAATGGAATCCTCGCTGCCGGCGAGGAGGCTCACCGGCACCGCAATGTTCGTCATCGCGCTGATCGCGGACGGGTTGGTCTCGGCCGCCGCGAGATTCGCCAGGGCCTTGACCCGCGCGTCGGCGACCGTGGCCAGGATGCTCGCCCCCCCGCCCATCGAGTGACCGGACATGCCGAAGCGCTCGACCGCAACCTGCTGGAAAAGCCAGGACGCGGGGTTGGCGTGCTCACTTTCCAGGTAGGTCAGGCAGTGCCGCATGTCCGCCGCGAACGCGGAATGACTGGGGAACAGCCCGCCCTGGGACCGCGAGGCGATGACGAAGTAGCCCCAGGTGGCCAAGTGCGAAAGCGTGGACTGATACTGCTCGACCGCCTGAAGAAACCCGTGTCCGAACGAAATCGCGGGATACGGTGCCGCGCTCGGGTCGTAAGCGCCGCCCGACCCCGGCATCGTCGCCGGGTAGTACAGCACCGCCTTGAATGTGGAGTTATCCGGCCGCCGAACGGTGACTTCGGTCCACGCGGCCTGGTGCGGCCCCGGCTGCGACAGGTCTCCCGCGTCGGGCCCAGCGAACTCCGCGCCCAAGGCCGGTAACCCCGGAAACACCGAGGCGCCAAACGCCACAATCAGCGTCCGTACTGGAGTAATCATCTTGACTCGCGCCATCGCTGCCGAGTGGGCACAACCATTGGTCTCGCGTGAGCCCCACGCCGCTCACCCTCATTATGATAACATGTTCGGTGAAAACGCTGGTCGCACGCCCCCCGCCGCCCGGTGGGCGGCACTCGCCCAGCCGCTCAGCACGGCCCGGGTGGGCGTCTGTCGCCACTCAGGCGCGCGACCCCGCGTGTACGGCACGCCGGATGACCTCGAGCAACGCGCGGCGATCGATCGGCTTCGGGGTGAAGTCGTCGCAGCCCGCGGCCAGACACTTCTCGCGGTCCCCCTGCATCGTGTGGGCGGTCAACGCAATGATAGGGCCGTCGTAGCCGGCGGCCCGCAGCCGCCGCGTCGCCTCGTACCCGTCCATCACGGGCATCTGCATATCCATCAGAATGAGGTCGAAACGGTGACCCTCGGCCCGCGCGGCCAAGGCCAGCTCCACGGCGACCTGCCCGTTCTCGGCTGTCACCACCGTCGCCCCGGCCTTCTTCAACAGGAATGACAGCAAACGCTGGTTGTCCGGCCCGTCCTCCACCAACAAGACCCGCGCATTCACCGGTTGCGACGGCGGCGGAGACTCGTCCGCGGCCGACGCTGCGCCAGCCTCAAGGGGCTTGTACTCCACGCGCGGCACCCCCTCCAGCGGCCCCGTCGGGACCTCCACGGTAAATGTGCTGCCCTGGCCCGGCGCGCTTTCAACGGCGATTGTACCCCCGAGCGCTTCGGTCAACCGCTTCGATATCGCCAGCCCCAGCCCCGTGCCGCCGTACTTGCGCGTCGTGGAGGTATCCGCCTGCGAAAACGGCACGAACAGCCGGGCGGTCTGCTCCGGATCGATACCGATACCCGTGTCGCTGACGCGGAACCGCAGCCGCGGCTCCGCGGCGCCCGCCGAAGGTTCAATCAGAGCCAGCGTGAGCCCCACGCGTCCCGCGGGCGTGAACTTGACGGCGTTGCCCACGAGGTTCACGAGAATCTGCTGTAGCCGCATCGGATCGCACAGAATCGTCTCCGGCACGGGCCCCTCGACCGCGACGACGAACTCCAGCTTCTTCTCGGCGGCCCGCGCCGCCATCAGACCGCGGACCTCGTGCAGGACCTCCAGCGGCGAGCACGGGATGCGTTCCACCTGCAAGCCGCCCGACTCGATCTTGGACAGGTCCAGAATGTCGTTGATGATGTCCAACAGATAACGCCCATTGCTGCGAATCGTCTCGACATACTGGCAATTCCGCTCCCGCAGCTCACAACCGCCGTAGCCGGCGCACTGCGTGCAACACAGGACTTCCTCCGCCAGCAACTCGGCGAACCCGATGATGGCCGTCATGGGCGTGCGGATTTCGTGGCTCATGTTCGCCAGGAACTCGCTCTTGGCCTGGTTCGCCGCCTCGGCTTGCCGCATCGCCCCCTCCAGTTCCTGGAACGCGGTCTGCAGTTGCACCGACACCCGCCGCTCCCGCCGCAACGATTCCTCCATGATCGCGTTGCTCTCCCGCAGGCGTTGGTCCGTCCGTCGCCGGCCCACGAACGCGCCGATCAGGCCGGCCGCGGTCTGCAACAGCCGCACTTCCTCCTGGTCCCACACGCGCTCCCGCGGATCGTCAAGCCCCAGAAATCCCCGCCATTGACCGTCGATCGTAATGGGCAGCAACAACACCGAGCGCACGCCGTGCCGCTCCAGGATGTCGCGCTGCTCCAGTGGGAGTTCGCGAACCGGGCCGCAAATCGGCTCGCCGGCGGCCAGTCGCGTGGCCCACCCTCCCAAACCTTCCCGGTACCGCAGCGAGCTGCTCAGCCATCCCAGGTTGCCCGTGCCCGCTTCGTCCCGCACACTCAGGGCGTGCGCCGCCAACCCTCCGTCGCTGCTGTCGAAGTTCTCCGCCACGTAGGCCCGGGTGGCCCCGGCGGCAGCCCGCAGATGATCCAGCGCGTGCGCCAGGGCCGCCTGAAGCGGCGCATCGCTGAGCAGCACTTGCGAACATTCCGCCAGCGCCTGCTCATAGCGCCGGTGCCTCAGCAGCGCCTGCTCCCCGAGCTTGCGCTCCGTCACGTCCCGCAGAATGCCGACCGCGGCCCACCCCGCAGACGTCGGCACCGCAGATACCGACAGCTCGATCGGAAACTCCTGCCCGCCTTTGCGGACGGCCGTCAGCTCTAACGTCCGGCCGATCGCCGGCCCCGTCCCCGTCTGGCGGAAGTGCGGAAAGGCCTGCCGGTACGCCCCGTGAAACCGCGGCGGCGCCAACACTTCATGGGCATCGCGCCCCAAGACTTCGTCCGGCCCATAACCGAACACGGCTTCGGCGGCGCGGTTCCAGTGGCGAATTCGGCCGTCGGGATCAAGAAGGATGATCGCATCGTGGGCGGCGGTGGCGATCGTGCGGAAACGCTCTTCGCTCTCCCGCAGGGCCTGCTCCATCTGCTTCCGCTGCGTGATGTCCTCGATGAACCCGTAAAGGAACTCAACCCCCCCCCGACGGTCGCGAATTGCCTGCATCTTCATCGCCCCCGTGAACTCGCGGCCGTCCCGCCGCCGGAAGCGGGCCTCGACCGCGACCACCCCCGGGTGGGCCAACGCTTGGGCCACCACTTTCGCCCGGTCGGCGGGATCGGCCCAGACCTGCTCGGCCAGGTTCGTGATCCCCACCACCGCCTGCTCGGGCGATTCATGGCCGAACATGCGGGCGCAGGCCGCGTTGCACCGCAGCAATCGCCCATCCGGCGTCGTCTCAAAGATGCCCAGCGCCGCGTTCTCGAAAACGGTGCGGTAGCGGCGTTCGCTCTGACGCAAGGCCGTTTCGACGGCGGCGTGCTCGCGGACGCGGCGGCGCAGGTGCCACGCCCACACCGCGATACCCGCAATCCCCGTCGCCCACAGGACGGCGCGCCCGACGAGGCAGGTCACGGCGGGGCGCCGCAGGGCCTCCCCGAGATCCTGAAGGTCCTGCGCGTCGTGCTCGCCGGCGGTATTCCAGACCGTCAGCACGCGCCGCTGTTGCACACGCTGCTGCCACTCGAGCCAGACCAGCGACAAGGCCGCCACGGCGGTCCACAACGCGGCCAGCGCCAGGACAAAGCGGCGCAGCCGCAGCGGTCGCTCAACGGTCGCAGGCGTGCGGACCACCCGGTCCTCCTGAGCACGGGGCCACGAGCACGGACTCCGTTGACACCCCGGGCCCGATCGCGTGCCCCTCATCTTGTTGATCGTCCCGGGCAAATCCCCGCATCAGCGAAACCGGGCCCAACGCCGCGGGGCGTGGCCGATCCGCGCCGCCCAGCGTATCTTATCGGGCGGTGTGGTGTGCGTCGGCGGCCGCCCAGGAACCTTCCCATGCAGATTGAAACCAGCTACGACCAGGCCCTGGCCCGCAAGTACCCCGAGTCCATCGCCATCGCCATCGCCGTGGACCCCCAGGGCAAACCCAACCCCATCACGCTCGGCTGGGTGATGAACACCTCCATCGACCCACCGATGATCGCGATCTCCATCGGCCGCACGCGCTACTCCCTCGAAGCCATCCGTCACGCGCGGCAGTTCGTCGTCGCGTTCCCCTCATCGCAAATGGTCGGCGACGCGCGGTTCCACGGGACCAAGTCCGGACGCGACCTCGACAAGCTGGCCCGCTGCGGCACCAGGACCCAGCCGGCTAAGGTCGTTCGCGGCGTTCTGCTGGCCGACGCCGTGGCGAACTTCGAGTGCGAGCTGGAATCGGAACTCACCACCGGCGACCACGTTATCTTCGTGGGCCGCGTCGTCGCCAGCCACATGAATGCGGACCCCGCCCTCCGCCGCCTCTACAGCCTCGGCAACGACCAAATGGGTGGCGTCGTCCCCGGCTGAGCGCGCCGGACGGCTGGGCCCGGCACCCACAGGCTGCCCCCTCACCTCCGGGGGCCCCGGCCCCTTGGTCCCTCGGTGCCCACCAGAGGCCGACGCTCACCACCTCGTCGCGCCCGCACGCTCGCCAATCACCGCCGCCGCGCAAACCCCTCGCGACGCTTCTCTCAGCTCGCGCGCAAGACCTCGCGGGCGATGACGTGCCGCTGAATCTCGCTGGTCCCCTCGTAGATGCTCGTGATCCGGGCGTCGCGGTAGAGCTGCTCCACGCGGCACTCGTTGACAAAGCCCGAGCCGCCGTGGACCTGCACCGCGCGGTAGGCGATGCGGTTGGCCGCCTCGCTGGCGAAGAGCTTGGCCATCGACGCCTCGCGTGTGTAGGGCCGGCGGTCGTCCTTCAGCGCGGCCGCGCGATCGATCAGGAGCTGCGCCGCGTCCAGCTCGGTCTGGCTGTCGGCGATCATCCACTGAATGGCCTGGAAATCGGCGATCGGCCGGTCAAACTGCCGCCGCTCCTTGGCGTAGCTGACCATGAGATCGATGCACGCCTGGGCGATGCCGACCGCCTGCGACGCGATCCCGATCCGGCCCCCGTCCAACGCTGACAATGCGACCTTCAACCCGTCGCCCGGCCGGCCGAGCAGGTTCTCGGCGGGGACGAACGCGCCGTCGAGGATCATCTCCCCCGTCTCCGAGCCGCGGATGCCCATCTTGCCGTGAATCGGCCGGCGTTCGACCCCAGGCTGCTCGGCATCCAGCAGCACCATGCTCAGGTCTTTGTTGTTCCCGGTTCGCCCCATGCGGGCCAGCACGCTGAACCAGCGCCCCGTAAGCCCGTTCGTCACCCAGAACTTACTGCCGGAGAGCTTCCATCCGCCCGGCACCGTGTCGGCCCGGGTCTTGGCCCCACTGGGGTCCGAGCCGGCGTCCGCCTCACTGATGGCGAAGGCCGATAGGTTGCCCGGCGTGGCCAATTGCGTCAGCAACCGCTCACGGGACCCGTCCTGGGCGAACAGGCGGATCGCTTCGCACACCATATTGTGAACGCTGACCGTGACGGCTACGGACGGCGAGGCGTAGGCCAGCTCGCGGATGATGTGGGCGTACGGCAGCATCGGACACTCGAGTCCGCCCTGGTCCTCCGGCACCCGCAACGCCATCAGCCCCATCTCGTACAGATGCATCAAGCGCTGACAGCAGGAGGACTCCTCCCGGTCCCACTGGCGGTCAAGCTCCAGCAGCTCCCCGCGGGCATAGTCGCGCACACCCTCGATCAGCAGGCGATGGTCGTCGGAGATCGTCGTGTTCATGGCGGCCCGCCGTTGCCAATTCCTCATTCCAAATGGGTCCACATGGTGGACCCTCGCCGGTCATCCTAGCACAATACCCGGGGCCTGTCGCGGCCGCTCGGCATTTCCACACCCCGGCGCCTCGGAGGTCAAACTCATGACACACGTCGGTCGTTTTCAAGTGGCCACCCAAGGGCAGACGCACGTCGTGGACATTACCACGGACGTCCAGCGCATCGTGCAGCAGTCGCGGATACAGGAGGGGATGCTGGTCGTTTTTGTTATCGGCTCGACGGCGGGAATCACGACGACCGAGGCCGAACCGGGAATGCTGACGCACGATCTGGCGGCGTTCTTCGAACGGATCGCCCCCCGCGACCAGTACTACAAGCACGAAGAAACTTGGCACGACGACAACGGGCACGCGCACGTGCGGGCGTCGGCCCTCGGTCCGTCGCTCACGGTGCCGGTGGTCGAGGGCCGGATGACACTGGGCACTTGGCAGCAGATTGTCCTGATCGATTTCGACACCCGCCCGCGACGGCGCGACGTCGTGGTTCAGATCGTCGGCGAGTAGCGGGCCCTGGCGCCGCCGCTTCACGCCGCCCGGGCAACGCGGAACAGTACCTCCATCGACCACAGCACCCCGTCGCGCGGTACCCGCTCCGTCTCGCCATCGGCCAGGCGTCCCAGGTGGATCGTGCCATCGTCCGCGCCCAGCCATATGCGGCAGCGCAGCGCCGGCTCGACGGCCAGGCGGCACAACGCCGGCTGCCCCACCTTCGGTTCAGCGCCGGGGGCAACGAGAATCGCATCCCCCTCAGTGAACATGGGTTGCATCAGGTCGTCGGTGACGGCCACGCCGAACGCCTCGGGGAAGACGCGCGTGACGTCCGCACTGTGTACGCAACGACGGCGGCGACCGCCTTCCTCGACCAATGTCAGGATCTCGGCCGCGCGGGCCGCTTGCGGGTCATACTGCATGGCCGGCTCGGCCAGCCGGGCCGGGTCGCGTTGCACCGGCCCGGACGGATCGGCGAAACGGGCCAGATCGAAGCCGCGGGGCGGCCCCTCCGGCAGCGTCGCGGGCAGCTCCTCCAGCTCCAATATCGGAATGAGGTGCGCTGGGTCGGGGCCCGGCAGCGCCGCTATTCCCGCCCGCTCCCGGGGACCGCACGCCAGCAGATTCACGAACGCTTCGAGCGGGGCCGCAAACTCGGGTCGCTCGTCCAGCAGCCGCGCCAGCCGCGCCAGCAATTCCTGGTGCCGCGCCCGCGTCCCGGTGATGACAACCGCCCCGCGGCCCGCCACGCCCGTCAGCAACCACTGCAAATCCTCGCCCGTGACCTCGCACAGGCGGACCATGATCTCACCCGGCGGCACGACGCCGCGCTCGTAGCGCAGGTACTCGGCCGGCGAGATGCCGAGTTTCTGGGCCAGTTGCTCCGGCCCGCGCGGGCCGAAATGCCGACGCCGCAAGTCTTTGATCCGCTGCGCGAGGGCTTGTTCGGGGGTGGTCACGCGCGCCAATCCTCATCCGCCTCAACCCCACTCGTTGAGGATCGCCCTATGCTAACGCGGGGCGACTGCGGGCCCAAACGCCGGGCCCACATTTTCCGCCTCAGCGCACGGGCCCGCCGACCGGCTGAAGCACCACTTCGATCTGCCCCGGCGTCACGCGGCACGCGGAGACCCGATAACGTCGGTGGCCATTCGGCCACACCCACGCATTGGACCGCACCACGCGGTCGCCGGCGAAACGCACGCCGGTCTCCTCCAGCGGGGCCGACCGCATGACTCCCGACAGGACCCACGCCACTGGAACGGGGATGACGCCGACCCGGACACCGGTGCAGCGCACGGCTAACTCGCTCGCGCACACCTCCAGGCGGGCGGAGCAGGTGACCACGGCCGACCAGGCCCCGTGATCGATCGTGACGCCCACGCGGACGGCATCATCCAGCAGGGTCACCTGGGGGTGGCGAACGCCGGCGCGCTGCCAGGGAGCGTCGGGCCAGATCTCCGCCCAGCCCGCCAACCACCGGTTGATCTGCTCCTCGGTGAGCCGCACGGAGACTTCGCGCCCGGCGTTCAGCCCCGCGCTGATAGACTCCTGGAGCTCGGCCAGCGCCGCCTTGTCGTCGCGCAGACGCCCCGCATCCACGGAGGCCGGACGATACGCGGCCGGACGACACGTCACCCCCAACCCCAGAGCGGCCAGACCAACGACGGCCACGCACGCCGACACGACCGCCCACCGGCGGACGCGCCGGCCGCGGGGCACAGCCAGGCGGCCTGGATCGTCAGGAAACATTGAGCCTTCGGAGGACGACGGGCACTCGGTCAGTCAGCAACCCACGGAGCGACCACCCGAGAACGAAGACCATGAACTGACAAACAGCCCCCGCCACAACTCTCAACCCCGTGCTCTGCTCCCAGTTCCCCGTTCCCGGTTCCCGGTTCCCTACTGCCCGCCGCTACGGCATGTCGTCCTCGTCCTTGCCGTCCTCCAGCGCCGACATCGCGTCGTCGAGGTCAAAGTCATCCTCCCCGAGGTCGAACGTCTCCTCGTCGTCGCCGCCCCCAACCTCGGGTTCGGTGCTGTGGGGCGGGGCCGCGTCCTCGGGCTTGATGTGGGCCGGCTGACCGTCGATCTGCACGACGAAGGTCACCGGCCCCAGCCGCAGCCGGTCACCCGGCTTCAATTCCGCCTCCGCGATCCGTTTGCCGTTGACGAAAGTCCCATTCGAGCTGCCGAGGTCCTTGGCCACGAGCTTGTCGCCGTCGAGTAGCAGGGCACAGTGCTGGCGGGATACGTCCTTGGTCGGAATGCGGAGTTGGCAATCCTGCCGGCGCCCCAGCACGGTCTTCTCGCCCGGCAGGGGAAACTCGCGCCGTTCGCTATCCTTGAACATCACCAACACGACGTTCATACGCGGCGTCCCTCGCCATCCTAAGACCCGGTCGCCCGCGGGCCAGCCGCCCGCGTCCCCCCAGTCCCGCTATGATACGTCCCAAGCCTCGAGCCCATGCTATGCGAAAGCCCACGCCGTGACAATGTCCTACCCCTGCCCAGCGGTGTACGTCCACGTGCCGTTTTGCGGGCGACGCTGCGGCTACTGTGACTTCTACTCCCAGGTCCTCGACTCATCCCGCGTGCCCGCCCTGGTGGACGCGTTGCTGGCCGAGCACGATCGGCACGCGGGCGGGTGCGCGACGGATGGCGGCGTGCCGGGTGGCCTGCCTCTGGAGACCCTCTATGTCGGCGGAGGGACACCGACCGTCTTGCCACCCGCCGAACTGCACCGGCTGCTGCACGGCCTGCTCTCCCGCCGCCGGGCCGCACCGAACGCCGAAATCACCGTGGAGGCCAATCCGACCACCGTGACGGACGAGATCGCGAGCGTCCTGGCCGCCGCCGGCGTCACCCGCGTGTCGATCGGGGCCCAGTCGTTCGATCCGGCGGAATTGCGAATGCTCGACCGCGATCATCAGCCCCAGGACGTGGCCCAGACGGTCGCCACCTGTCGGCGACACGGGCTCCGACACATCAGCCTGGACCTGATCTTCGGCGTCCCCGGCCAAACGCCGGCCTCGTGGCGGGCCACTCTGCGTGTCGCCCTGGCGTTGGAGCCCGAGCACATCTCGTGCTACGGGCTGACGTACGAGCCGGGCACGCCGCTGGAGCGCCGACGGCAAGCGGGCCTCGTGCAGCCGCTTGACCCCGATGTCGAGGCGACGCTGTACGAGATGGCGATGGACGTCCTGCCGGCAGCCGGTCTGCACCAGTACGAGATCAGCAACTTCGCCCGCCCGGGCGCCGAGTGCCGCCACAACCTCCGCTACTGGCGCAACGAGCCGGTGCTGGGAATCGGGCCCGCGGCGGCGGGCTACCTCGACGGCGTGCGGTACAAGAACGTTGCCGACACGGAGGGCTACGTGCGGGCAATCCAGTCCGGGGGCTGGCCGCGGGCCGAAGTGGAACGGTTGCCGCCCGACCGCCAGGCCGGCGAGACGGCGATGCTGGCGCTGCGGCTGACGGCCGGAATCGACCGTGCAACGTTCCGGCAGCGCTTCGGCGACGATCCGGCGGCGCGGTACGCCGCCGTCGTGGAGCGGCACGTCGCCGACGGGCTGCTGACTGTCGATGAGGGGGGAATCCGGCTCACGCGGGCCGGGCGACGGTTGGCGGATACGGTGATGGCCGATTTCGTATGAGCCCCGCTTCGCCTCGGCGCCAAGTCCGACCAATTAGCGGCCGACCGGTGTCGGCGTGAGGACGTCTGGCACCCCCACCGGCGGTCGAAACGTCGGAACGCTGTCGGCGGGCACGCTGCGTAGCTTGCGCACCCCCGATCGCCCGGTGAACCGCGGCCGGCTGCCCCACCCCATCAACAGCAGACCGATCGCGTACAGAAGCAAGAACAGCCCGCCGGGACCGTCTTGCGGTAGGAAATAAGCCCATTGCAGCAGGCACCACAGCCCCATCAACACCTCAACCAGCCACAAGTTTGAGCGCAGGCCGGCGTACGCGGCCCGCTTCTTGCGACCCGTGCTGCCGGATTTCGGCGTGCGGACGAACTCCCCGCCGTTCTGGAACAGCCCGGTCACGACCGCAACGCCGTTGTTCACGCACAGCCCAAGCCCCAGGACCATCAGCTTCAGGATGCGAAGCGGGCCGGGGATGCCGCCGCCGATGACATACCGGGCATTGGCGTAGGCGAGACAGGGCGCCACCGCGGCCAGCAGGAACGTCACGCACAACCATTGGATCCACGTCGGCCAACGGTCGCCCGTCAGGGCCAGCGGCAGCAACCGGCCGACCAGGGCCACGAAGATCATCGGGACCGCGATGGCATACTGCGTCATGTGGATCGTGGATTGGAGCTTCTGCCAGACGGTCAGTCGGGGCGAGCGCCACACGTCCGGCAGCAGCTTACGGGCCACCTGCATGATCCCCACCGCCCAGCGGCGCTGCTGGGCCTTGAGGGCGTTGACGTCTGCGGGAATCTCGGCCGGGCAAACTTCGTCCACGCAGAACACCATCCGCCAGCCGGCCAGTTGCGCCCGGTACGACAGGTCGAGGTCTTCGGTGATCGTATCGCCGCTCCAACCGCCGACACGCGGGTCTTCAATGGCGGATTTTCGCCAAATCCCGCCCGTCCCGTTGAAGTTCATCAGCAGGCCGTTCCAGTTCCGGGCCGCCTGCTCGATGGCAAAGTGCATGTCCAGGCCCAGCGACAGGCCCTCCGTGACCCAGCTCTCGTTCGCGTTCAGGTGTCCCCACCGACCCTGCACAACGCACACGTCGTCCCCCATCGAGAAGAGCGGGATCAACCGCCGCAGAAACCCGCGATCCGGCACGAAATCCGCGTCGAACACGGCGACGAACTCGCCCGTGGCCGTCCTCAGCCCGTGGGCCAGGGCCCCGGCCTTGTAGTGCTCGCGGGTGGGCCGGCGGACCACCTTGACATCGAATCCTTGGGCCCGCAGCTCGGCCGCCACCTGGTCCACCACTCCCCGGGTCTCGTCCGTGCTGTCATCCAACACCTGCACCTCGTGCCGGCCGGCGGGATAGTCCATCCGCGCGGCCGCCTCAATCACCCGCCGGGCAACGGCCACCTCGTTGTACAACGGCAGTTGCGTCGTCACCCGGGGCCAGGCCTCCTCTGGCGTTCGCTGCTGATAGGCCGCAATCCAGGCCTGCTGGGCCGCCCGGGTGGCGGCGCGCCGCCGGTGGGCCAAGTACATCAGCAAGTACATGTGGAAGCCGTAGAGGCTGGGCAGCGCAATCAAGAGCAGGAACAGCACCAAGCAGGCGAGTTCGAGGATGTGCGACAAAGCGATGGCCTCGAGTGCCGTGCGAAGACCGCTCGCGGTCGCCAAGGCGACCGGCGAAACCCAAGCCATGTTGTAGGTATCCCCGGGGCCGCTGTCAACGCTTGCGCTCCGCCGCTCACCGGCCCCCACCCCAGGGCGCGGCGGCTCGAGACCCTTCAACCTCTTGAACTCGCCCCTCGGGCCCCCGCTTGACCCCGCCCCACGTTGGCGTTTCGATCAGCCGACCGCCGCGTGGCCGCAGCTCCCGCACCGACCGGAACACTGTCCCATGACCTCGCGCCCCAACGGGATGTCGCCCCTGACGCTGGTGCCGGCTTTCGCGGCCCCCGCCGCGTGGTTCGTGCTCCTGACGATCGCGCGACCGGAACTGGTAGGCGACGAGGTGTACCACGTGCCGGCCATCCGGGCGCTGGCGGAGGGGGATTGGGGACCGGCGCGAACGCTCCCGATGCCCCCGACCTACCATTTGCTCGCGGCACTTTGGGTCCGGCTGATCGGCGGCGATCTGTGGATTCTGCGAGCATTCAACGCCCTGTTGAGCAGCTTGACCTTGACCGTCTTCGGGTGGGCGGTGGCGCGCCACGACCCCGACGGAGCCGCGCACCGCCTCTGGCGCCTGGCGTGGAACCCCCTGGTCGGTCCACTGTGGCTCCTGGCTTACACCGACGCCGCGGCGCTGCTCGGAGTGGCCTTCGCCCTCGCCTTCTTCGTTCGGCGGCAGCACACCAGGGCGGCCGGCGGCCTGCTGCTGGCCAGCTTGATCCGGCAATCGAACATCCTGTGGTTGGTCGCGTTCGCGGCGCTGGCGGCCATCAATCCGCGTGGGGGCCGCTCCACCGAGCCGCATGGCCGACTGACCGAACTCGTCCAGCGGCTGTGGCCCTATGGTGTCGCGCTCGCGGCGGCGGCCATTCTCCTGACCCACACGGCCCCGACCGGGCCGCCTCTCATCGAAAACCAACCTCGCTTCAACCCGGCCCAGTTCTACCTCTTCGGGTTGACCGGCGCCCTGCTGATCGCGCCGGCCTGGCTGCCGGCGGTGGTGGCACTGTGGCGACGATGGCTGGAGCGGGCCTTCCTGCGGCCGTGGATCTGCGCGGTGGCGGTCGCGGCGGTCGGGCTGCTGGAGCTCGCCTTCAGCAACCCGCACCCGTGGAACGTGGACTTGAACTACCTGCGGAACTGGCCGTTGCTGGCCATGACCAAGTACACCGCCGCGCGCTACCTGGCGGCGGGGGTGCTGGTCGCGCTCGTGCCGACCGTGGTCTCGTTGGCGTGGAACAGCCCTGGGCGAACCGCGCTGACCGTGGTCGGCGGTGCCACCTTGGTCTTCCTGGCGGCCCACTACCTTGTGGATCCGCGCTATTACATCGTCCCCGTCGTTCTGCTGGATTTCTGGTCCGCCCCCGCGGCCCGCCGGGCCCGCCAACTGACCATTTGGTACGTCTTGCTCTCCGCGGCTCTGGCCGTGTTCATTGTGTTCCAGCCGGGAGGACTGCACGGCGTCGTATGAGCGGTTGCGGCGCACCCCGCCGCGGGATTCGTACGAATGACTTGACCCCGCCCGCTCCGGCGCCGTCCAATACGTGTGTCGAGCGACGGGAGCCGGTGCCGCGTGATTCCGATTTCGGTCCGCAACGTGGTGAAGACGTTCGGGGCGGTCCGCGCCCTGGACGACGTCAGCCTCGAAGTCGAGCGCGGCGAGCTGTTCTTTCTGCTGGGGCCGTCCGGCTGCGGCAAGACGACGCTGCTGCGCATCGTCGCGGGGTTCTACCACCCGGAGCGCGGGCAGGTGCGGTTCGGCCCCGTCGACGTCACCCGCGTCCCTCCGCAAAAGCGCAACACGGGCATGGTCTTCCAGAACTACGCCTTGTGGCCGCACATGACCGTGGAAGCCAACGTCGCGTTCGGTCTGAAGGTCCGCCGGCTCCCACGCCGCGACCGCCGCCGCCGTGTCGCCGAGACGCTCGCCCTGGTGAAGATGGAGGCTTACGCGCGGCGTAAGCCGAACCAGCTCTCCGGCGGCCAGCAGCAGCGGGTGGCGCTGGCACGGGCGTTGGTCATCCGTCCGCAGTGCCTGCTGCTGGACGAGCCGTTGAGCAACCTGGACGCCAAGCTGCGGCTGGAAATGCGCGGCGAGATTCGCCGACTGTGCAAGGAGTTCGGGCTGACGGCGATCTACGTGACGCACGACCAGAAAGAAGCCCTGTCCATCGCGGACCGCCTGGCCGTGCTACTGGACGGCCGGGTTGCCCAGGTGGGTTCGCCGCGCGAGCTGTACCGTCGGCCCGCGACGGCAGCGGTGGCTGACTTCCTGGGGGAGACCAACTTCCTGCCGGCGACGGTCCGGGAGGCCGCGGGCGATCGGCGCGCCGTGGAGACGCCCATTGGTGTGCTCGCGGCGGCGAGCCAACCCGACGCTCCGCGCGCCGGACCTTGTGCCGTCTCGATCCGCCCGGAAGCGATCCGCGTGTCCGACGCCGACGGCTCGCCGGACACACTGGAGGGCGTCGTGCGGGAGATCGTCTACTTGGGCGACACCCTACAATTGTCGCTTGCGGTCGGCGCGGCGACGCTCCGCGCCGTCGTTAATGAAACGAGCGGGCAGCGGCCGTTCCGGCCGGGCGACCCCGTCCGGGCCGCGGTCGACCCGCGTGATGTGGTCGTGCTCCCGGCGTAGCCTCTGAATCACCGTGCGCGAACAGGCGGCGCGGGGGGCGATCCCGGAGCGCCGGGATTGCCGAGCCGCGGTTCGCTGGCAGGCTCGCCTCTCCACGGGCGCCCCCGAATCGCGCACGACCATTCAGTAAGGACGTGTGAGGTAGCCCATGCACCGAAGATGCACCTGGCTTGCGGCGGCGGTCGGCCTCGGCAGTGCCTTGGCCGCGGCCCAGAACCATGACCTGGAGATCATCACTCCACACAATGAGCACATTCAGGCCGAGTTCGAGCGGGCCTTCGTCCGCCACGTGGGCCGCCCCCTGAAGGTCCGTTGGATCAAGAAGGGCACCGGACAGATCATCCAGCAGCTCGACGCCCAGGAGCGCGCCCGCCCCGGCGCGTCGTTCGACCTCGATGTTTTCTTCGGCGGCGGCGTCCCCGACCACGATCTGGCCGCCTCGAAGGGCTACCTCGAGTCGCCACGCCTCCCCGACGATATCCTCGCCGGAATCCCCGCGGAAATC
Source organism: Planctomycetota bacterium (assembly GCA_040755725.1). Taxonomy (GTDB): domain Bacteria; phylum Planctomycetota; class Phycisphaerae; order UBA1845; family Fen-1342; genus JBFMAI01. The sequence goes on from JBFMAI010000040.1 coordinate 554,802, forward strand.
GCCGGCGTGGCCAATTACGACGCCCGGCGGCTGTGGTTCGGGTCGGCCTTGTCCGCGTTCGGCGTGCTGATGAACCGTCGCGGCCTGGGGCTTCAGGGTCTACCGGAGGTCCACGAGTGGACCGATCTGGCTGACCCGCGCATGTTCAGTTGGGTCGTGATCGCCGACCCGCGCAAATCGGCCAGTGTCCGCGTCAGCTACGAGCTGATCCTCCAGCAGTACGGCTGGGAGCGGGGCTGGCCGCTGCTGATGCAGATGGCGGCCAACGCACGACTCATCACTGATTCGTCCAGCGCCGTGCCCAACGAGGTCGCCACCGGCAACGTGCTCGCCGGCCCGTGCATCGACTTCTATGCCGCGGCGCGCATCGCGCAGGCCGGCGGCGACGTGCTGGCGTACGTGAACCCCGCGGGCGGGTCCGCGATTACGCCCGATCCGATCTCGATGCTGCGCAAGCCGCCGCACCGGGAGCTCGCCGAGCAATTCATCGCGTTTGTGCTGAGTCCGGAGGGACAAGCGCTCTGGGTATTGCCGCCGGGCACGCCGGGCGGCCCGGCAGAGCACGCGCTTCACCGGATGCCCGTCCGGCCGGATGTCTGCCGCGCCTACGCCGGCCATCTGGCCACGCCCGACCCGTATCGGGCGGCCGAGGCGGGCGCGTTCCGCAAGATGGATGACGCCAAGTCCCGGGCCCGCAACAAGTTGTTGGCCGAGCTCATGGGCGCCGCGCTCGTGGACCTGCACGCCGAACTGCGCGAAGCGTGGAAGGCCCTCATCGACGGCGGCATGAAGCCGGCCGCGTTGGAAGAGTGGAACCGGCTCCCGTTCTCCGAGTCCCAGGGGTTGGAGCTCGCGCGGCAACTGGAAGCCGGCGACCTCGCCGCCCGCAAGATCACCCGCGACTGGACCCGGCAGTTCAAGGACAAGTACGCCCGCGTCCGGCAACTTGCACGGTAGGCCGGCAGCCGCGTTCAGGCGACGGGGGAGGGCGATCCCGGCACGCCGGGACTGCCAACCCACGGCTCGCCGCGAGGCTCGCCCTCCCGTTAAGGGCCACCCTCCCGTCCAGGCTCGCCCTCCCGCCGCGCCATGGGCCAGTGCGCCGCCACGCCCCGGCCGTTCACGGTTGACCACCCGGACGCGCCGCGGTTAGCCTAGGCGGCGATGACCGCAATCTCCGCGACGACCTCCCCGCTGACCGTCTGGACCGGCCGACTCCGGTTTGCGGCGGCCCTCGGCGTCGTTTGGGCCGCGCTGCACTTTCTGGCCGGGCCGCTGTTGCCGCGCGGCGTGGATCGCCCGCTGGTCCTGGTGGCGTCGCCGTATGGGGCGCTGGCCGGCTTGACCGTGATCGGCGTCGTATGGCTCGGGGCGGCGATCACGGCCCTGTTGATCGGCCCGCAGCCGCGCCGCGCCGCGATGGTTGTGATCGGCGTCGCGCTGGCGCTGTGGACCGCGGAGCACGGTCGCCTCGGCGGGACCATGGACGACTGGCTGATCTTCCGGAACGAGGTCCCGGGGCCGCCGCGCGGCGCACCCTACTGGGGACTCCTGTTGGATTATCTGTACCTTGCGGTGGCGATTGCCGGGGCGCACACGATCTTCGGCTGGGTAGCGGCCCGCCAGACGGGGCACGAACCGCGGGCCGCGCTGCGCCGGGCCTGGGGGGTTGGTCGCCCGGCCCGGGAGTGGCGCCAGGGGCTGATGGCGCTGGCGGCGACCACGGTGGTGGGCGGAGCGGCGATCCTGCTCCTGATGGGGCCGACGAGCGGGTGGACGCTGCGTGGCCAGGTGTATTTCGCGGTCGCGCTGGGTTTCTTCGCCGGGGTGTTCGTCGCCAACCGACTGGTGCCTGTGCGCGATGCCCTGTGGTTCTGGCCGGCGCCGCTGGTGCTGGGGGTGATCGGCGTGGTTGCCGCCGGCCTCTGGCCCGCCCTGATGCTGCCCCCGGACTGCCAGCTCGACACCCTCCCGGCGTGGGCCCTGGCACGCCCCCTCCCGATCGAGATGGTGGGCGTCGGGTTGGCGGGCGGATTCTGGACTTTGCGGCCCCGAGCGGCCCACGCCCCGTCAGCGGGCTACGATTGATCGGGTGCGATCATGGAGCTGCGCTGGGGAAAGCGGCGCTTCGAAGACTGGGACGAGCTGCGCGAACGCCTCGTCGCCGAAACCTCGGTCTACCTCACCGAGGCCCTGCGCCACCCGGAGCTCGCCGTACGCATCCCCATGATCCCCGCCGGCAGCGGCCGCTTCCCACCCTCCCTGACGCGCGCATTCTGGGACCCGGTCCTGTTTGACTGACCCGGCGGCAGCGCGGCCGGTGCGCGATTTGCGCCGGGCCGCCGTTGCCCCGCCGCCACCCGTTCCCTAGGATCAAAGTATGCGGACGATCGCGCTGACGCTGCTGCAAGCGGTCGTGTTGCTCGGGCTCGGCGTGGTCGTCGGCCTGGGGGGGAACGCCGCGCGCAGCCGCGACCGGATCGACCTGACGCGGAACTACGCCCCAGTGATTCCGCGCCCCGTGCCGCCGGACCAAGACACGCCCAACCCGGCCGAAGTGAGTGAGCCGTATGGTACGGTGACGCTGGACGAGGTCGCGCGCATCGTCGCCGACACGTCGCGCGTCGGACTGGACGTGATTCTGGACGCTCGCAACCAGAAGGCCTTTGAACGTGGCCACTTGCCGGGCGCCATCCGCTGCGACCCGTACAACCTCGAACGCGATTTCGACTACGCCGTCAGCATGGCCCTGGGGGCCGAGCGCGTCGTCATCTACTGCCACGGCGGCAAGTGCGAAGACAGCTATCTCCTGGCCCAGGAACTCCTCAATCACGGGTTGCTGACCGAGCGCATCTACATCTTCAAGGGCGGTTGGGAAGCCTGGGAAGCCCACACAGCCGGCACCAAGGCCCCGGTGCCGGAGAACCCGGCGCCCGCTGGTTCACCGCCGGCCATGAACCCTGAGTCGCCGGTGGCACCACCCGCGACGGAATCCCCGCCGCCGGCACCCACTCCGGCCGAACCCTCGTTGTCGCCCCCTGACAAGGTCGCGGAGCCGAGGTTCCAGGAGGTCAGCCTGAGCGAGGCGATCGCACTCTTCGAGGACCAGAAGACCACGCACGGGTCGTATGTCTTCGTCGACGCCCGCGTGGATGAGTCCTACGAGGCCGGCCACATCCCCGGGGCCGTGCAGTGCGACTTCTACCGCATCGACTACTACTTCCCCGACCTCCTCCGCCGCGCCGCCCACGCCGAGAAGATCATCGTCTACTGCGGCAACGCGGATTGCGAAGATAGCCTGTACGTCTGCGGCGAGTTGCTGAAATCCGACGCTCACCGGGCCCATATTCTGCTCTTCAAGGGGGGTTGGAAGGAATGGAACGAGGCCGGCCTGCCCCTGGCCACGGGACGGGAACAATGAGTGCCGAGCGGCGGCCGGGATTCGGGCGGCGGCTGGACCGCAGCGGCATCCCCCTGCTGCTGGCGCGGCTGGGCGTGGGGGGCATGTTCGCCTACCTGGCGATCATGAAGATCCGCGACCCGATCGAGTTCCTCAAACAGATCCGTGAGTACGGCATTCTCCCGACCGAGCCGCCGATCTTCCTCAACCTCACCGCCGTCGCTCTGCCGTACCTGGAACTTCTCTGTGCGGCGTTGCTGCTAATCGGGCTGTGGCGGCGGGGAGCCGCGCTGGTGCTCAGCGGGATGCTGGCGTTCTTCACCCCGATGCTGCTGTGGCGGGCGCTGGGCATCTACGCGGGCGGCGGGGTCGGTTCATTCTGCGACATCAAGTTCGACTGCGGCTGCGGCACGGGCGAGGTCTACATTTGCAGAAAGCTGGCCGAGAACCTGGCCCTTCAGGTCGGGGCCCTGATCGCCCTGCTTTCCGCCTCGCACCGGTTCTGCCTGTCCGCGCTCTTCGGGCGACGGCCCCCGGCGGCCAAGCCCCCGCGCCCGTGAATGGGAACTCACCGTCGTGCGAGACGGGAGGGCGAGGCTCCCGCCGAGCCGCGGCCCGCCAGTCCCGGCGTGCCCGGATCGGCCTCCCATCCCGCAGCGAATGTCCCTGAGTATCCCGCGTCACATACGGCCCGGGCGGCTAGGCCGCGCGGTGGGCCGCCGCTATGCTGACGTACCTGGGGGCCCGGCTTCCGGGGGTCGGGCAACGGCCCGGGGCCGGCGCGCAAGAGGAGTAGCCGAACATGAACGTTATCGTCGATCTCTGCGTGATCCCCCTCGGCGTCGGGGTATCGGTGTCGAAGTACGTGGCGGCGTGCGAGCGCGTCATCCAGGACGCCGGCCTGAAGTCGCAGCTTCATGCGTACGGCACGAACATCGAGGGTGAATGGGACGCGGTCTTCGCCGCCGTCAAACGCTGCCACGAGGTGGTCCACCAGATGGGGGCGCCGCGGGTCTCCTCGACGCTGCGCGTGGGCACGCGGACCGACCGGCCGCAGACCATGGACGACAAGATTCGCAGCGTGCAGGAGAAGCTGGGCCGGCCGTGAACCCCTCGGCCGTCGCGGCCCGCCGCCCTGCCGGAGTCCCGCCATGAGCGACATCCCCGCGTCCGTGCTGGCCAAACCGCGCGGTTCGCTCGTCGCCGTGGCGACCGGACCCGAAGTCGTCCTCTACCTGCGAGACGACGCATTCGGTCTGAAGCGCTACCCGTCGCAGAGGTGCGCTGTGGACCTGCGCCTCGGCACGTGGGAACTCGACCGCGTGACGCTCGCCGCTCTGATCCTCCGCCTGGCCCGCTCCGACGCCACCACGTTCGACTACCACCTGGACGTGAGCACGCCCCCGGCGGTCCGCCTGCTGCAATGCCTCGTGGGCCAGAACCAGATCGACATCCACGTCGTGACCGAGACCATCGCCCGCAGCTTCCGCATCGCCAACCCCGTGCGGCTGGAAGCCGGTTATCTGGTGAATCGGCTGCGGTCGCTGCCGGCGTGGTCGCCGGAGGAGTACCGCCAGGCCCTGGTGCGCCTGACGAAGCTCTACCCCACCGCGCACGCGCTGTGGTGGGCCAGCCTGGAACAGGAAGCCTGACAGCCGCCAGCAGAACTCGCCACGCGAGCGGCGGGCCGTGGTGTCCCCGCACTGGCGTGCGGGGTTCCGATCGTTGCGCCACGCGCGCCGGCCGCGCCCGCTGCCCTGTTCACAAACGGCCGCGCTGGTCGGGGGGCCTACTACTTGGCGCCGGTCTTCCGCCGCGCGACCGGCGACCGCCGTGGCCGGGTCGGACCGCGGGACGCCGCCCGTTTGGCGGGGCGCGGCTTGGCCGCGCGCGGCGCCGCCGCCTCTTCGATCACGGCCTGGGCGGCGGCCAGCCGGGCGATCGGCACGCGGTACGGCGAGCAGCTCACGTAGTTCATGCCCACGCGGTGGCAGAACTTCACGCTGGCCGGGTCACCGCCGTGCTCCCCGCAGATGCCCACCTTCAGCTTGGGGTTCGTCGTCCGACCGGCCCGGATGGCGGCGTCGATGAGCTGGCCGACGCCGTCCTGATCGATGGACTGGAACGGGTCGTCGGCGAAGATGCCGGTCTTGGCCGTGCTGCAATAGTCCGGCAGGAAGCGGCCGGCGTCGTCCCGGGACAACGCCATCGTCATCTGCGTCAGGTCGTTGGTGCCGAAGCTGAAGAACTGGGCGATTTCGGCGATGCGCTGGGCGGTGAGGGCCGCCCGCGGCGTCTCGATCATCGTGCCGACGAGGTAACTCAGCCGGACGCCGGCCTGGCGAATCAGCTCGTCGGCGACGCGGCGCACGTGGTCTGTGAGGATGCGCAGTTCCTTCGCGTCGATGGTCAGCGGGATCATGATCTCGGGCAGCACCTTGCGGCCGCGCTTCTGCACTTCGATCGCCGCCTCGATGATCGCGCGGACCTGCATCTCCAGGATCTCGGGGAACGTGATGCACAGCCGGCAGCCGCGGTGCCCGAGCATCGGGTTGGTCTCGTGGAGCTGCTCGGCCCGCCGCAAAATCGCCTCCGCGCTGAGCCGCGTGGTCCGCGCCAACTCCTCGGCTTCCTCCCGCGTCTTGGGCACGAACTCGTGCAACGGCGGATCAATCAGCCGGATCGTGACCGGCAGCCCGTCCATCGCCTCGAAGATGCCCACGAAATCCTGCCGCTGGAACGGCAGCAGCTTGGCCAGCGCCGTCTCGCGCTCCGCCCGCGAGTCGGCCACGATCATCTCCTGAATCGCCAGTTGCCGCTCCCGCGTCGCAAAGAACATGTGCTCGGTGCGGCACAGGCCGATGCCCTCGGCCCCCATCTCAATCGCTTTCGCGGCATCCTCCGGCGTGTCGGCGTTGGTGCGCACGCCGATCTTGCGCCGCAGGTCCGCCCAGCCCATCAGTGTGTAGTACGCGGGCGGCGGCTCGGGACGCTGCAATTCAAGTTGGCCGCTGTAGACCGCGCCGGTCGAGCCGTCGAGCGTCAGGTATTCACCGTGGCGGACCGTCTTGCCGGCCACGGTCATCTGCCGGGCACCGTAGTCGATGTTCAAGGCGCCGCAGCCGACGATGCAGCATTTGCCCCAGCCGCGAGCCACGACCGCTGCGTGCGACGTCTTGCCGCCGGTCTGCGTCAGAATGCCCTTGGCGGCCTGCATCCCGCCCACGTCCTCCGGGCTGGTCTCCTTGCGCACGAGAATCACGTCTTCGCCGCGCTCGGCCGCCGCCTCGGCGTCCTGGGCCGAGAAGACCACCTGCCCGCACGCCGCCCCGGGCACCGCGTTGATGCCGTCGGTGAGCTTGTGGGCCGCCAGCTCGGCCGCCGGGATGCGCGGGCTGATGATCGGGTAGAACATGCGCTCCATGTCCTCCCGCGTGATCCGCGCAATGGCCTGGTCCTTGGTGATGACCGGCTTGCCGGCGGCGGCCACGTACCGCGCCGGCAGATAGCCCGCCTTGTTCAGCCGCTTCGCCTCGGCGGGTGTCATCAGCGGCAGCGTCGCCTGCTCGACCGCGATGCGGAAAGCGGCCGTCGGCGTCCGCTTGCCCGTCCGGCACTGGAGCATGTACAGCGTGCCCCGCTCGAATGTGAACTCCAGGTCCTGCATCTCCCCGTAGTTGATCTCCAGGATCGCCCGCACGGCACAAAGCTGGTCGTAAATCTCCGGCCGCTGCTGCCGCAGCTCCGCGAGCTTCACCGGCGTACGAATGCCCGCCACCACGTCCTCGCCTTGCGCATTAAACAGCATGTCGCCGTAGAACTCGTTGGCCCCCGTGCTCGGGTCGCGCGTGAAGCACACGCCCGTGCCGCTGTCGTCGCCCATGTTGCCAAAGACCATCTGCTGCACGTTCACCGCCGTCCCCTTCAGGTCCGTGATCTTCTCGACCCGGCGGTACGTGACAGCCTTGTCGGCGTTCCAGGAGCGGAACACGGCGTTGATCGCACCGACGAGCTGCTCCCACGGGTCCTGTGGAAACTCGTGCCCCGTCTGCTCGCGGAAGAACGCCTTGAACTCCCCGCAAAGCTGCTCAAGCGCCGCGGCGGACAGCTCGTGGTCAAACTGCACCCCGGAGCGCTGCTTCAGGTGGTGCAGCTTCTCTTCCAGCACCTCCTTGCTCAGGCCGACGACGACGGTCGCGTACATCTGGAGGAACCGCCGATAGGCGTCCCAGGCGAAACGCGGGTTGTTCGTCGCCGCCGCCAGCCCGCGGACCGAGGCGTCATTGAGCCCCAGGTTCAGGATCGTCTCCATCATCCCCGGCATCGAGCGAGCCGCCCCGCTCCGCACCGACACCAGCAACGGATCGCGGGCGTCGCCCAGCTTCTTGCCGCAGATCTTCTCCAGGCGGGCGAGCTGCTGGCGAATCTCGCGTTCCAGCCCCGCCGGCCACTTCTGATTGTGCGCGTGGTAGTGCTCGCACGCATCGACGGCGATGGTGAAACCGGCCGGCACCGGCAGCCCGATTCGCGTCATCTCCGCCAGGCCCGCCCCCTTGCCGCCCAGTAGCTGCTTCTGCGTTCCCTGGCCCTCGGCCTTCCCCGCCCCGAACAGATAAACGTACTCCCTGGTCATCACGAGTCTTCCTTTACTCTGTCGGCTCCGGGCGACCGGCCGGCGGCGCGTCGCCGTCGCCACGCCTCGGCTACGAGATGCAAATCATAGACCATACGCTCCCTCACGCTAGTCCCGCGGGAGCGCGGCGGCCCACCGACGGCGGTCCCAACGGCCGCCTACAATACTCTTAACATCGGCCGCCGACCCAGGAGACCCGTATGACGATGCCCGCCGAATGCCGTTTCGATCACGTCGCCCAGCAGGTGCCCGACGTGGCCGCCGCCGTCGAGTGGTACCGGGCCACGATCCCCGGCAGCCGCGTGCTGTACCAGGACGCGACCTGGGCGTTCGTCGAGGTCGCCGGCACCAAGCTCGCCTTCATCCGCCAGGGCGACCACCCGGACCACGTCGGGTGGCGGGTCAGCGAGGCCGAGTTGGAGCGGCTGGCCGCCGCCCACGGTGCCAAAGTCCGCACGCACCGTGACCGCACCCGCAGCATCTACCTCGCGGCCCCCGGCGACCGGTACATCGAGTTCATCGCCTACCCGCCCGACGCCGCAGAATAGCCTCCGGCCCGCGCCGGCCATTGGCCGGTGCTGCACCGGCGCGCGGGGGCGGCCCTCAATCCGTCTGTTCCTTGATCCCTCAGTCCCTCAATCCCTTGCTCCGCCTCCGCGCTGCCCCCCCGGACGGCAATCGCTATCATCGGTGCCGTATGAGTTCCACCAGCGATGCTCCCGCGACGCCGCTCGTCGTCGCCCGCGGGCTGACCAAACGCTTCAAGGACGTCACCGCGGTCGTCGACGCGAGCTTCGAGATCGCCCCGAACGAGTGCGTCGGCTTCCTCGGCCCCAACGGCGCCGGCAAGACGACGCTGATGCGCACGATCTACAGCGCGATCGAGAAGACCGCTGGCGACCTCCGCGTCTTCGGCCTGACGCCGATGAAGGACCGCAAGCGAATCAACGCCCGCGTCGGCGTCGTGTTCCAGGACAACAACCTCGACCAGGAGTTGAACGCCGCCGAGTGCCTGCTCGTCCACGCGCTGTATTGCGGGATGGATTTCGCGACCGCCCGGCGACGGACCGCCACGCTGCTGGAGTGGATGGGCCTGAGCGGCAAGGCCAAGAGCACAATCCGGGCGTTGTCGGGGGGGATGGTCCGCCGGCTGATGGTCGCGCGGGCCCTGCTGAACAGCCCGGACCTGCTCATCCTGGACGAGCCGACGACCGGGCTCGACCCGCAGGTGCGGCATTCGATCTGGGCCCTGCTGCGCGAGCTGAAACGCCGCGGCCTGACGATTCTGCTGACGACCCACTATATGGAAGAAGCGCAGCAGCTTTCGGACCGCGTGCTCATCATGGACCACGGGCAGATCATCCTGGCCGGGGAGCCCAACGCGCTCATCGAGACCCACCTCGAACGCTACGTCCTCCAGGCCGCCGGTCTCACCGACCTTCCGCCGCTGGACGGCGACGTCCGCCACGAGCGGGCCGGCGACGCCGACTACTTCTATTCCAACGCCGAGCCGCCGCTCCAGGAGCTGCACCGTCGCTTGCCGAGCCGGCAAACCGTGCTGCGGCACGCGAACCTGGAGGACGTGTTCCTGAAGTTCACGGGACGAGGGCTGCAGGAATGAGCACGCCGCCGCCCGATCTGGATGAGCTCTGGCAGCCGGTGCGGCTGCGGACGGGGCCGGCGTGGAGCCTCTTCGGCGTCTGGTATCGCCACGTGCGGGTGTACTGCAAGACGCTGCTGGCGAACATCACGCCGCCGGTGCTGGAGCCGCTGTTTTTCTTCACCGCGGTCGCGCTGGGGCTGGGGAGCTACCTGGCCGGCGACCGGAGCTTCGACGGGCTGCCGTACGCGACGTTCGTGGCCAGCGGGTTGATCGCCGCGTCCCCCATGTTCACCGCGGTGTTCGAGACCACGTTCGGCACATTCGTCCGGCTGATGTTCCAGAAGACCTACGACGCGATGCTCGGCACGCACCTGCGCCTGAGCGAGATGTTTATCGGCGAGATGCTGTTCTGCGCCACGAAGGGGGCCGTGTTCTCGACGGTGGTGTTGCTGATCACGATGGCGTTCGGCGTGCGGCCGACGGCGTGGTGCGTGCTCGTGCCGGCGATCGGGTTTCTGACGGCGTACCTGTTCGCGGCGATCGGGCTGATCGTCACGAGTTACGTGAAGCTGATCACGAACTTCTCCTTCTTCACGAGCGGGGTCATCACGCCGCTGTTCTTCTTCTCGGGCACCTTCTTCCCGATCCGGGGGCACTATGCCTGGCTGGACGCGGTGTCGTTCCTGGTGCCGCTGACGCACCCGATCGAGCTGTGCCGGGCGCTGTTCAAGGCTGACCTGAACGGCGCGACGGCCTGGCACCTGGTCGCTCTGGCGACCTGGATCGCGGTCTGTCACCTTGCGGCCCTGCGCCGCATGCGCCGGCGCGTCTTGGGATAGCGGCACGTGCCCGGAAGTGGCCCCGCCAACCCCACCCTGCCAGGTAGGAGCATTGCGAAACGAGCTCCCCGCAAGGTCAGGTGGTTGATGGTTTCCACGTGAGACGCCGGAAGAACCCGCACGCGGGTATGTGGAACGAGGTACAATGACGACGCGGGTTGTGCCGAGCCAGGTCAGATCGAAGTGGCGGGAGAGACGATGGCGATGTCACGTGCTGACCCACACCTCCGGTACCGCGACCTTCTGATCGCAACCGTGGTTCTGCTGTCCGGCGGATCGTTGGCTTCGGGCCAGCGCGTACTCGAACGGGCCGTTTATCTGGACAAGCTGCGCGGGATGTGGTTCGGCCAGCTCATCGGCAACCATGCGGGCCGACCGTTTGAGGGACAATACACCACCCGCGAAGCCGCACCCAACAGTGCGTTCGCGTGGGTCATCAAGACCGACCCGGGTGACCCCTGGACCGGGGATGACGACACGTTCTTCGAAGTCCTCGATCTGCATGTGCTCGAGACATTCGGCGTACACCCCCTTCCAGCGAGCATCCGCGACGAGTGGCGCGCGCATGTCACGTTTGACGGCATCTACATCGCAAATCTCCAGGCGCGCTTCTTGATGGACGAGGGGTCTGCGCCGCCGGATACCGGCCGCTACCGCTGGAACATCCATGCGTACGCCATCGATTCGCAGATCACGACCGAGAGCCTCGGCGCGTGGTCGCCGGGTCTGCGCCAGTGGGCCATCGATGCGACGGCCAGGTTTGGCGGCGCTTCGAATGAGGGCTATTCCTTGCACGCCGCCCAGTTTTACGCGGCCATGTATGCCGCGGCGGCGATGGAGCGCAGCGTCCCGACGCTGATTGCCCGCGGACAGGAGTCGATTCCGACCACCTCGCGAACCTGGGGCGCGGTCCAGGCCGTGCGCGACTGGCACGCGCAGGACCTGCAGGACGGCCGGCCTGACGGGCGCGCCACGCGCTGCTTGATCTATGACCATTACGTCGGCGACTTGGCGTTCGGGCGCTATCGCGGCTGGATCGAGTCCACGGTGAATGTCGCGCTGACCACGCTCGCGTTGCTCTATGGCGCGGGAGACTTTGAGGAGACCGTTCGGATCAGCGTATTGTCCGGCTTCGATGCGGACTGCAACGCCGCCACCGCCGGCGGGCTGCTCGGCATGACGCTCGGCTTCGACGCCCTGCCGGCCCCGCTGACCGCCAATGCGACAAACGCCTATCGCCTTCTGTACCTGCACGGCCTGCCCACGGAAGAAACCATCACGGGACTGGCGACACGATTCCAAGCGGTGGGCGAACAAGTCATCGTCGATCAGGGGGGCAGCATCGGCGGCACAACGTACACGTTGCCACCCGCCGACCCCGTCACCCCGGCCGACGAAAGGCCGGACCCGTCGGGGCCCGCCGGCCTGGTCGGCGGACTGCTCGCCGTCGGCGGCTCGGTCGCGGTCGATGCCAGCATTGTCCAATGTGACCCGACGCACGATCGGCGGAACCTGGAGGGGATCATCGATGGGATCACCGACGTCACCTACAACGGCCACCTGCCGTACTGGACCAACGACGGCGCGAACCCTCAACCGGCCGGCGGCGATTTCGATGCGCTGCATTTCTCGCGTCGGGTCCGGGTCGATCGGCTCGTGTTCTACGAAGGCGACCTGGTCTGGAGCCGTATCAACGCCAACCCGCGGACCACCCCGCCGCAGGGCGGCTATTTCACGAGCCTGACGGCGGAGTATGACGACGGCGGCGCCTGGCAGGCCACCACGGGGCGACCTTGAGCGAACCGCTGGATCCCTACGCCTGCTACCAGAGGATCGCGCTGACATTCGATCCGGTGTGGACGGGGGCCGTTCGCCTTCGTGGCACCGCCGGCGGGCTGTGAGAGTTCACGACGATCGTTGAGCTGGAAGCTCACGGCGCGCTGGTTCGCTGCGATTTTGATGGCGATCTCGACGTGGACCAAAGCGACTTCGAGCATCTCGCGGCCTGCTGGTCGGGCCCGGGGGTGCCCAGCGCAGGCCACTGCCGCGACGGCGACCTTGATGGAGACGATGACGTCGATCTGACCGATTTCGCGTCCTTTCAACGCTGCTACAGCGGAGCAGGCAATCTGGCCGATCCCGCCTGTTTCGACTGAGGGAAGACGGGGGCGGAAGTCGCTTTCGTGCTGCGCTCTGAGGATAGGCGACCATGGGGTCGAAAACGACTCCCGACCCCTTTTCGGCCAGGTGTTGAAAAGCCGCCCCGGAAGTGGCACAATACTTGGCTTGCCGTTGCGCCGGCGGGGCGGGCCGCGCGCACGGCCCGGGCGGCGCCGGACGAGGTGACTCGCGGGCGCCGACCCGCCGGTGGCTCCTCCACGGGAGCTCATTGGCCCACGGGCTGGCCGTGGGTGCCGGTTGGCGAAAGGCAAACCGCGCTGCGGGAACCAGATCGCACGAGGAAGTCCGAGGATGTCGAACCGGCGTGTTGCCGGTGTGAGAGCGGTGCTCAAGCCGCTGGTTTGGTAGCGGCCCTGGAATGAGGGACCCGCGACGGGTTGGCCGTCCGCGGGTCGGTCACGTACACGGAGAGGCCCATGTCGAGTGCGGTGCAAGCGTTCATGCAGGAAGTGATCGCCAAGAACCCCGAGCAAAAGGAGTTCCACCAGGCGGTCCAGGAGGTCGCGGAATCGATCATGCCGGTGTTGGACCGGCACCCCGAGTTCCGCAAGGCGAAGATTCTGGAGCGGATTGTCGAGCCCGAACGCGTGATCCTGTTCCGCGTGCCCTGGCAAGATGACCGGGGCGAGGTGCACGTCAACCGCGGGATGCGCGTGGAGTTCAACAGCGCGATCGGCCCTTACAAGGGCGGCCTCCGCTTCCACCCATCCGTCAACCTCGGCATCATCAAGTTCCTCGGCTTCGAGCAAATCTTCAAAAACGCCCTCACCACCCTGCCCATGGGCGGCGGCAAGGGCGGCTCGGACTTCGACCCCAAGGGCAAGTCCGACAGCGAAGTCATGCGCTTCTGCCAGAGCTTCATGAACGAGCTTTATCGCCACATCGGCGAGTACATCGATGTCCCCGCCGGTGACATCGGCGTCGGCGGCCGCGAAATCGGCTTCCTGTTCGGCCAATACAAGAAGCTCACCCGCCGGTTCGAGGGCGTCCTCACCGGCAAGGGCCTCAACTGGGGCGGATCGCTGATCCGGCCCGAGGCCACCGGCTACGGGCAGGTCTACTTCGCCGAGGAGATGCTCAAGACCCGCGGCAAGACCATGAAGGGCATGCGCTGCGTCGTCTCGGGCTCCGGCAACGTGGCCCAGTACGCCTGCGAGAAGGTCCTCGACCTCGGCGGCATCCCGCTGACCTTCTCCGACTCCAACGGCTTCATCGTGGACGAGGAAGGCATCACCCGCGAGAAGCTGGCGTTCGTCATGGACCTCAAGAACGTCCGCCGCGGCCGCATCAAGGAATACAAGGACAAGTACCCCAAGGCCCACTACGAGGCCATCGACCCCAAGAAGAACTACAACCCCCTCTGGGAGGTCAAGTGCGACGTCGCGCTGCCCTCGGCCACCCAGAACGAGATCAACGAAATCGACGCCCAGCACCTCGTCAAGAGCGGCTGCATCTGCGTCTCGGAAGGCGCCAACATGCCGACCACCCCCGCCGGCGTGAAGGTCTTCCTCGAAAGCAAGATCCTCTACGGCCTGGGCAAGGCGGCCAACGCCGGCGGCGTGGCCACCAGCGGCCTGGAGATGACGCAGAACGCGATGCGCCTGAACTGGTCACGCGAGGAGGTCGATAACAAGCTGCACCAGATCATGATCAGCATCCACAAAACCTGCAAGGAAACCGCCGACGCCTACGGCACGCCGGGAAACTACGTCAACGGCGCCAACATCGCCGGCTTCCTCAAGGTCGCTCACGCGATGATGGACCAGGGTCTCGTGTAAGCGCGGCTCCGGGTCGCCCAGGTGGTGACCGGGGGGGGGCCGCACGCCAACGCGAACGAGCAGCAACACGAACGGCTGATTCGGCCGCCAGGCCGAATCAGCCGTTCGCATTCACCCTGGCGCGCGACCTGACGGTCGCCGACCGGAAGAGCGGGGCCACTCGTCCCGGGATATCCGCGAGTGCGCCCGCAAAAAAGGCAGGCCGGACGAAATGTCCGGCCTGCCTGAAGCTTCTAGCTCAACTCCGGTCGCTTAGCGGCGGCGGAGCAGCAGACCCAGCGCGAGCAGGGCCAGCGAAGCCGGCTCGGGCGAGTCAATGTACAGGTGGTCCATCGTCGCCCAAGAGGTCGACGGGCTGTCCAGCGCGTCGGCCTTGAACCAGGTCAGCGGCTCCGTGGCGACGAGGCCGACGAACGTCTCGCGGACGGTCGGCGTGAACTGGTAGTTCGTCCCGTCGCTGGCCGTGAGCACGACCGGGGTGCCCGGCATGAACGTGCCGTTGATGTCGCTGCCGTAGAAGAACCCGCCGATCGAGTAGACCTGCTTGGTCGAGTTCTGGAACGTCACGTGCAGCTTGCTGCTGGCGCTGTTCGTGGACATGTCGCCGTTGCCCGACCAGAGGAAGTCGGTGCTCGGGTCGCACTGAATCGTCCCGGCATAGCCGTTCTGCGGCCCGACCGCCAGCGTGTAGCCGGTGAAGCTGCCGTAGGTGTAGCCGTTGAAGTCCTCGAGCATGTACCCGCCGCCACCACTGATCGCGGCCAGGAACTGCGCCTCGTTGGTGTAGATCGTCGCGGCACTCGCGGCCGTGACCAGACCCAGCACCAAAGCCACTGTCATCATTCGTCTCATTCTGTTTCCTCCTCTTCCCTAAACACGGACTCTAAACCGAGCCATTCGAGTGCCTTCCAGCACTCGCCAGCCACCACCGGTGCAACCACCGCACCGAACTCGCGGCGGCGCGGACGCCACGGTCCGCAACTGAAAACCTGAGCAAGGTAGGAACGAACACGCCCCGCCTGCTCCTCACTCCTATACTCCAAGCGGTATCGTACTCCGCCGACCGGGGGCAAGTCAATGAGATTTGTGAGCGGTTTCCGCGCGGTGGCGGAACTCGCCCGGACTGGCACCTGCCCGCCCCACCGGCCACCCTTGCCGGAGCTGTCGGCAAAGAGAAACCTCGAAATCGTGGTATTATAGGACCATTCGCGTCTGCCGGGACGCTCCGCTTGCGAATAACTCGCCGGAACGGGTTTTCCCGGGCCTAGAACGGCGTCGGAACCAGCCGCGGGTGCGGGGAGTCGGTGGGTCGCCCAGGCAGGTGATTGTCGAAACGTGTGTACTGCTTGTTCCAGTGCAGCTTGATCGTATCGACCGGGCCGTTGCGCTGCTTGGCGATGATGAGCTCGGCGACGTTCTCCTCCGGGTCCTCGACGCCGGGAGGGGCCTCGTCCTCGTCGCCCAGGCGCACGCGGGCTTGGTTCGTCTTGTAGTACGCCTCGCGGTGCAACAGGGCCACGACATCGGCATCTTGCTCTATGGCGCCCGACTCCCGCAGATCGCTCATGCGTGGACGGTTTCCCCGCCGTGTCTTGTCCTCCGGGCTGCGGTTGAGCTGGGCCATCGCGACCACCGGGACGTTGAGGTCCTTGGCCAGGGCCTTCAGACCGCGGGAGATGTTGGCCACCTCCACCTGCCGGTTTTCGGACCGCGGGGCCCGCATGAGCTGAAGGTAGTCGACAAAGATCGCGCGGATGTCGTGTCGCCGCCGGGCCATCCGGGCCCGGGCCCGCAACTCCAGCACCGTCAAGTCGGAGGTGTCATCCACCAGCAACGGCGCATGCGTCAACTCGTCCGCTGCCTCCTGGAGCCGCTTCAGGTCCTCGGCGGTGTGGCGACCCCGGCGGAGCGTGTGCGAGTTGACCCGCGCCCGGCTGCACAGGATGCGCTGCGCGACCTGCTGCCGGCTCATCTCCAGCGAGAAGAACAGCACCGGCCGTTGCTCGACGATGCCGAGGTGCTCGGCCATGTTCAGGCCCAGCGCCGTCTTGCCCATCGAGGGACGCCCCGCCACGATGATGAGCTCCCCCGGTTGCAGACCGCAGGTCAGCTCATCCAGCTCGATGAACCCCGTCGGCTCGCCGGTCAGGGCGTCGCGCCCGCGGCGTTCGATCGTGCGAAACGCTTCCGCGATCAGCTCGTGCAGCAGTTGGGCCTCGCCCGACACACGCCGCTCGGTGACGTCGAAGATTTCCTTCTCGGCGTAATCGAGGACCTCGCGGGCGGGCAGGTCCTGTTCCAGCGCGCGGTCCACCACCCGATGCGCCGCCGTCACGAGCTGCCGCAGCAGGTACTTGTCGTAGACCACGCCGGCGTAGTGCGCGGCGCGCAACGCCGACGGCACCGCGCTGACCAGCTCGGCCAGGAAATCGAACTGCCCCACCTTCTCCCACAGCCCCCGCCGGACCAACTCGTCCTTGATGACGACGCCGTCGATCGGCTGGTCATCCACGTAGAGCTTGACCAGGACGTCGTAAAGCTGCTGGTGCCGCTCGACCTGAAAAGCCGCGGCGCCTGCGTCCCGCAGGACGCGGACAACCTCCCCAATGGCCTCTTTTTCCTGGAGCATCGCGCCGAGGACCGCGCGCTCCGCCTCCACGTCCTGCGGCAACAAGCGATCGAGGCCGGGGCTAGGGCTGCTGCGCGGCGTCGGACTCGGCGGCGGTGGTGTCGGCGGCGTCGGTGGAGTCGGCCTGGTCGACATCGGGCGCGCCTCCTTCCCGCACGACCCACACCTTGATCTCGGTCGCAATCTCGTCCGCGAACTCGAGCTTGACCATGCGGCTGTCGATCGTGCGAATCGGCGCGTCCAACATAACGTGCTCGGCCTCGATCGGAAAGCCTTGGGCCGCCAGCGCCGCCGCGATGTCCTTGGCACTCACCGACCCGTATAGCGTCCCTTCCGGGTTCGCCGCCGCCTCAATCGTCACCGACACGCCCGCCAGTTGCTCGACCAGCTCGGTGTAGCGCTTGAGCCGCAAGGCCCGTTCGGCGGCGGCCGCCTTGCGCCGCTCCTCGATGGCCTTGATGTTCTCTTCGGTGGGCTCGGTGGCCAACCGCTGCGGCAACAGGTAGTTCCGCGCATAGCCGGCGGACACCTCGACCACGTCGCCCAGGTGCCCCAGCTTCCGCACGTCTTGGAGTAGCAACAACTGCATCCCTGGATTCTCCGGTCTGGAAGACAACGCTCACGGCCTGGGCCCGCGAGCGAAAGCGATCACGTCACGTACGGCAACATGGCCATGAAGCGCGCCCGCTTCAGCGCCAGCGCCACTTTGCGTTGGCAGTCCGCAGTGAGCCCCGTCCGCTTGCGCGAAAACAGCTTGCCCTGCGCACTGATCAGACGCTGGAGCATCGCCGTGTCCTTGTAGTCCACGTCCTGGGTCTTGATGTTCTGGCCGCGCAGCCGCGGCCCTTCGGTCGCCCGCCGCGTCTTGCGCCGCCGGGCCGTCGGTTTCACGAACGTTCTGGCACTCATGGTGGTCTTCCTCACACGTTGGCCGCAGTCCTAGAACGGAATCTCGTCGCCGCCCGGGGCGGGCTCATCCAGCGTCTCGGGTCCGGGCGTGGCCGGCGGGGGCACCGCGGCCCGCTCCTGGGGCGCGCCCGCTCCCGGCGCGCCGGGACCGGGCTGATCGCCCCGGCCACCAACGAACTGGAACGTATCCAGTACGACGCTGAGCTTGCTGCGTTTCTGGCCGTCCTGCCCGGTCCACGTGTCGAAGCGCAGGTGCCCCTCGACGAGCAGGGCCCGGCCCTTGCTCATGTACTGGTTGATTGTCTCGGCCTGCCGTCCAAAGGCCGACACGTCGACGAAGCAGACCTCTTCCTTCTGGTTGCCGTCCTTGTCCCGCCAGCGCCGATTGACCGCGAGGCCGAAGTCGCACACCGCCATGTTGCTCGGCAGGTAGCGCAGCTGCGGATCGCGGGTCAGATTGCCCAGCAGAATCACCTTGTTGTAGCCAGCCATGGTTCTCACCTGTCTCGTCACGTCGCGCGGCCCGGCGTGCCGGGACCGGCCCCGACGCGGTCCGCCGCGACGGCGCCCGACACGGGCCGCGCGGTGACGGGTCTAGTCCGCGGCCGCCTCGTCCGCGGGGGCCTCACCGTCGACGCCCGCTTCCGCCGGCACCGGCTCCTCGCCCGGGCGCTCCGCGAAGTCGTCCCGCCGCCCGCGCGGCCGGTCGCGATCACGGTCCCGGCGGCGCTCGCCGCCGCGGCGGTCGTCGTCGTGCCGGCGTCCGTCGCCGGCCAGCGGGGAGAGCGGCGTGTCCGCGGGATGCGCCCGCAGTTCGGCCAGGCGCTCCTCCGTCAGATTCTCCGCCCGCAGGACCAGCACGCGGAGAATCAGCTCGCTGAGTTGCACGTCGCGCTCCAGGTCGCCGATGCGCTCGGGCGGGGCGTCGAAGTACGCCAGCACATACGTCCCCCGCTTCCGTCGGCGGATCTCGTAGGCCAGCTTGCGCTCGTCGAACTTCACGCACACCAGCAGTTGGGCGCCGATGCGGTCGCATAGCCGCCGCACCTCCTGCTCGATGCCGGCCCAGTCGCGCACCGCGCTGCTGTCAAACAGGAACATGCCTTCGTAACGTTTCAAGATGACTCTCCTTCGGCGGGCCGGTCTTCGGGCGACTCGCCCGCCGGCCGGCGATTGAACCGATTCATCGTCGCAACGATCCCCTCGCGCAGCCAACACTCAACGGCGGCCGCTGCCCGCTCGAGGGCCTCGGCCACCACGGGCTGCTCGTCCTGCTCAAAGCGGCTGAGCACGTAGGCGGTGGCGGCGGCGGGATGCACGCGGCCGATCCCGACGCGGACCCGCGCCACCTCCAGGCTGCCAAGCTGTCGAATCACATCGTCCATGCCCTTATGGCCGCCGGCCGTTCCCGACGCCCGCACGCGCAACTGCCCCAGCGGTAGGTCCAGGTCGTCGTAGATGACCAGCACGTCGGTGCGCTCCAACTTGTAGAACCGCCACACGGCCGCCACACTTTGGCCGCTCAAGTTCATGTAAGTAGTGGGCTTGAGCAGCAGAACGGGCTGCCCACCCACCGGCACCTGCCCGAGGTACCCGGCGAAGCGCCGGTCCGGACGCCCCAGCTCCGCGCCCCACCGACCCGCCAGCACGTCGACCACCCGGAAGCCGACGTTGTGGCGCGAGTCGGCGTAGCGGGAGCCGGGATTGCCCAGGCCGACCACCAGCTTCACGCTCACGCTCCCGCTTCATCCTCCGCCTCTTCCTTGACGCCCTTGCTGATGACTTCGGGCTCCGCACCCTCGGCCGGCGCCGCCGCCTCGGCCTCCGGCGTGACGGTCGTCCGCGGCGGGTGGACGACGGCGACGATGTCGTCGGGGCTGTGGAGAATCTTGACGTCGGGGGGCACTTCGATCTCACGCACGTGGAGCATGTCGTTCAGCTCCAGGTGATCGACCCGGGCCCGGATGCTGTCGGGGATCTTCAACAGCAGGCACTCGATCTCCGCCTCGGCCAACACCTGGACCAGCGTGCCGCCCTTGAGGGTGCCCGCCGGCGTGCCCCGCAGGTCGATCGCCACCTTAACGCGCACGCGCTCGTTGGGATCCACGCGCATGAGGTCCACGTGAATAGGGGTCTTCTGGAGGTGGTCGTACTGCACGTCCTTGATGAGGTACTGCTGCTCGCGCCCGCCGACCTTCAACTGCACAACGTGCTGAAGGTGGGCCAGGGCCAGCTCGATGTCGTGCCGGCTGAGCGACACGTACTCGGGGTCTTTCCCGTGGCCGTAGATGACCGCCGGGACCAGGCCCTGCCGGCGCAGGCGGTCGTTGGCGTGCCGGCCACCCAGCGTCCGCGTTTCGCCTTGAATCGTCGCGATGTCCATCGTCGCACTCCCGCGCCGCCGCCCGGCCGACGCCGGCCGCGGGCGACGGCGTCAACCTCACTTCATGAACAGGCTGCTCACCGACTCGTTGCGGTGGATTCGCCGAATCGCCTCCCCCATCAACTCGCTGACGGTCAAGATGGTCAGGTGCGGCAGCCGCTCGCGCACGCCGGGCGACAGCGGAATCGTGTCCGTCAGCGCCAAGTGGTCGATCGGCGCGGCCGTCAGCCGTTCGACCGCCGGCCCGCACAGCACCCCGTGCGTGGCGAAGACGATGATCTGCCGCGCCCCGGCCTTGCGGACCGCCTCGCACGCCCGCTGGACGGTGCCCGCGGTGGCAATGATGTCGTCCACCATCAGCACGGTCTTGTCCTTCACGTCGCCGATGATGGCCATCGTCTTGGTCTCGGTGCCGCTGACGCGGCGTTTGTCGATGATGGCCAACTCACCGCCCAGCCGGTTCGCGTAGACCCGCGCCCGCTTCACGTTCCCCACGTCCGGGCTCACCAGGGTCAGTGGCCCCACGTCCAGCGAGCCGATGTACGCCGAAAAGACCGGCTCGGCGGACAGGTTGTCGGCCGGGATATCGAAAAAGCCCTGAATCTGGGCCGCGTGGAGGTCGAGCGTGAGCACCCGATCGGCCCCGGCCGTCGTCAGCAGGTTGGCCACCAGCTTCGCCGTGATCGGCACCCGCCCCTCGTCCTTGCGGTCCTGACGCGCATACCCGAAGTACGGAATGACCGCCGTGATCCGCATCGCCGACGCCCGCTTCAGGCAGTCGATGAAGATCAGCAGCTCCATCAGGTGGTCGTTGCCCGGGGGGCAGGTGGATTGCACGACATAGGCGTCGCACCCGCGGACGTCCTCGATCAGCTTCAGCGAGATTTCCCCATCCGGGAAGTCCTCGAGCGCCACCCGGCCGAGCGGATAGCCCAGGTAGTGCGCGATCTGTTCGGCCAGGGCCCGATTGCTTCGTCCGGAGAAGATGCGGATGCCGGTCATGCCCGCCCTCCGTTGAAGGGGTGCAAAGTCGCTCCGTCGTTCACCGTCACGGCCCCCGTCAGGTGGACCAGCGGCCCGATTCGGCAGTTGCGGCCGATCCGCGCCGCGCCGCGAATGTCCACGAACGGGTAGATGATCGTGTCCGCCCCGACCTGCGCCCGATCGTCGATCCACGTATTGGCCGGGTCCACGATCGTCACCCCCGCATCCATCAGCCGATTCAAGACCCGCTGCCGCATCACCCCGTTCACCAGCGCCAGGTCCTGACGCGAATTGATGCTATAGATGTCCTCCGGCGGCACCGCCGTCACGGCCTCCACCCGCTTGCCGGCGGCCATCAGGATCGCGAACGTGTCGGTGATGTAGTATTCCCGCTTCGCGTTCTCGGGCCGCAGGGCGTCCAGCGCCGGCAGCAGATCGGCCACGCGGTAGCAGTAGTAGCTCGGATTCACCTCCCGAATCCGCCGCTGCTCCTCCGTCGCGTCGGCGTGCTCGACGATCCCCCGCAAGTGCCCGTGCTCGTCCCGCCAGATGCGGCCGTAGCCGGTGGGGTCCGGCAGCACCGCCGTCGCCAGTGTGGCGGCGGCCCCGCTGGCCTGGTGCCGCTCCAGCAACGTGAGCAGCGTCTCCGGGCGGATCAGGGGGCCATCCCCACACAGCACCAGCACGTGGTCGAACGCCGGCAGGTGCTCGCGGCAGACCATGACGGCGTGACCGGTGCCGAGTTGGGGCGATTGCTCGACCCAGGTGATCTCACGGTCGTCGGCGAACGCCTCGATGACGCGGTCCTTGCCGTGCCCGACGACCCCGAGGCAGCGGTGCACGCCCGCAGCCCGGCAAGCATCCAGCACGTACGCCAGCATCGGCCGCCCGCACACCTCGTGCAGCACCTTGGGCCACTCGCTCTTGAGGCGTGTGCCCTTGCCGGCGGCGAGAATCACAGCACCCAGTCGGACCTTGCTCATGCCTTCCGCACTCAGCCGCTCGGCGGCCCGCGCCGCCGCCAGTTCACAAAGCTACCCGGCCTGGACTCGAACCAGGAATGCCAGGACCAAAACCTGGTGTGTTGCCAATTACACCACCGGGTAACGGGTCGCTCGGTCAGTCGCGTCCGATGCCCGATTCGCCGCCAGCACTCGAAAGCACGGTTGCGGACCCGCTCGGAGGCCTGCGCCGCCTGCCGTGAAACCAGGCGGCCCACTGTGGCCCTTCGCCACGCGCCCCGTGCGAGCGGGTGATACACTCCGGCTGCGGCGCGACCGGAATAAGGCATTCTAACGGCTATCAATCCGCGGGTCAACGCCGGCCTGATCCCACCCACGGGGCATCTATAATCAGCCGCCATGAAGCACCTGACCCCAACCTCAGGCCGGTCCCTGGCCGTTACGCTCTTGATCGCCGCCGGCGGCTGCGCACGCCCGTTGACCTGCCCCGACGCCGCCGGACCGGGGACGACCGCACCGCCGGCGACGCCCGGTGCCCCTTACGTCGGCACGGGCGATCCGTTCGCCGACGGCCCGCTGACGGTTCGTACCACGGGCGTGCCGGCGTGCGCGGGGGGCAGCCCGCTGCCGCTGTTGATCTTTGCCCCGGAGACGCCGGGCAACTACCCCGTCGTCGTGTTTCAGCACGGGTTCATCACGCGCAACGAAGCGTACGGCGAGATTCTGGGGCACTTGGCCGGGCACGGGTTCGTCGTGGCGGCCCCGCAGATGTACGAGCCCGGTCTCGGCGCTCTGTTTGGGCAACCCACCGCTGCCGAAGAAGCCGTCGCCGCCGCCGAACTGCTGGGCTGGCTGCCCGCCGGCCTCCCCGCCACCCTCGGATACACGCCCGCGACCAACCGGCTGGGACTGGCGGGCCACTCCCGCGGCGGCAAGGTCGCCTGGCTTGTGCTGGAGGCGGCCCCCACGCGGGCCCAGGCCGTCGCCGGCATCGACCCAGTGGACGGCCGCGGCGGACCGCTGGGCAACCAGGCCCGTGTAGCGCAGGGGGCGTTCGCCTTTGCCGGACCGACGCTCGTAATCGGCACCGGTCTGGGCGGCGACTGCGCCCCCGCCGGCGACAACCACGAGCAGTTCTACGCGGCCAGCCGGTCGCCGGCGTGGCACATCGTCGCGCTCGGCCAGGGTCATGCCGACATGCTGGATGAGCCGACGGCCGTCGCCGCTGCGGGGGTGTGCCCGAGCGGTCCGGACCGCCCGGGAATGCGGCGGCTCACGGCGGGTCTGCTGGTCGCGTTCTTCCGCGGCAGTCTCCAGGGCGACGCGACGGCCTACGCGGCGCTGACCGATGTGGCAGGTGCTCCGCTGCCGATCGTGGTGGAAGCGAAGTGACGCGCGGTGCATCCCATACGTCTCGAGCTCGCAGTCTTGGCTCAATGTCTTGAAACCCACGTAGGAACAACGATGCAACTTCGCTTCGCAGTCCTGGTGCTGGGAGTGTTGTCCGCGGGGCCATCCACGACATTGGCCCACCGACCGATTCTCAGCGACGGTTCCGCCCGCGATGCCGCTACCGCGCTGCACATTGCCGACCCCGGTCTCTCACAGGTCGTGTACCACGAGGTCACGGGCGCGGCACCACAGCTCTGGCTCGCGTTCGACTTTGACGCGGGTCAGTCGCTGCACTTCCAGCTTGGCGTCCCGGTAATCGAGCGGCTGGAAGGCTACCGCCCGGCACTGGCCTTGGTCGGTCCTGGATTGCCGGCAGCTGACCTACCCCTGCCCATCCCCGAGGGGTTGGGTGCCCGGGAGTACACGGTTGATCCCGCCGAAATCCGGGAGTTCCACGAGCCTTTCAGTGGTACTTCGTCGTGGATTCTCATGACGCATACCGTGCCCATCGCCACCGCGGGCCGCTATTACCTCGTGGCCTACGACCCCGCCGGTCGGCCGGGCAAGCTCTGGGTGGCCGTCGGTCGGCGCGAGGAGTTCGGCCTGAACGACATCGTGACGTTGCCGGAGATCCTGACGCGGGTCCGTGAGTTCCACGAAACCGAAGCCGCCCGACCCGGCCTGCCCTGCTTTCTGGCCCCGATGGCGATGTCGCTGGTGGGGTTGTATGCCTGGAG
The DNA here is from genome assembly GCA_040755725.1 of Planctomycetota bacterium. GTDB lineage: Bacteria > Planctomycetota > Phycisphaerae > UBA1845 > Fen-1342 > JBFMAI01. The sequence continues at coordinate 579,232 of JBFMAI010000040.1, forward strand.
CGCGGTCCGGCGCCGCGCGACCGGCCACGACACGCCGGGACGCGCCGGCCGGCTATAATCCGGCGTTGCACGGGCGCGGCGGCGCGCATCCGACGGCACTTTTCGACGGCGGTACGCAGAAACCCAAGCGACGCCGAACAGAGGAGAACCCCCGTGACCGAGCGAAGCGGCGTAACGGCGTTCCAAGGCAAGCCTCTGACGTTGATCGGGCCGGCCGTGAAGGTCGGCAGCGAGGCCCCGCACTTCGTGCTGACGGCCAACGACCTGTCCGACCTGCCCTGTGAGAAGTACCACGGGCGGGTCCGGGTGCTCTCCGTGGTGCCAAGCCTGGATACGCCGGTGTGCGCGACCCAGACGCGCACGTTCAACAAGCACGCCACGCAACTCGCCGACGATGTGGTCGTCTTGACGATCAGCATGGACCTGCCGTTTGCCCAGAAGCGCTTCTGCGGGGCCGAGGGCCTCGAACGGGTCATCACCGCCAGCGACTACAAGCACCGCGTGTTCGGCCCGGCCTATGGCGTGCAGATCAAGGAGCTGGGGCTGCTGGCGCGGGCGGTCTTCGTGCTGGATCGCCGCAACAAGGTGACCTACGCCGAGTACGTCCCCGAGGTCACGCACGAGCCGAAGTACGACGCCGTCCTGGCCGCGGTGAAGGCCGCCCTGTAGCGGACCCGGCCCGTGCCGGGCCGACCGGTCCCGGGCCCCGGACCCCGTGCGCCCCGCGGGACTTCCGCGTATAATTCGGGCGCGTCGCCGCCCGCGGGAGCCCGCTCGTGGACACCTGGAAAGAGTTCGATCAGAACGTCATCACGCACAGCGCCGCCCATCATCTGATGGCGATTGACGACCTGATCGGCCAGCTCGGCTACGCGCGGGTCTCCGACATCGCCCGCCAGCTCAACATCACCCGCGGCAGCGTCTCGATCTCCCTTCAGCCGCTCAAGAAGGCCGGCCTGGTTGAGCAGGACGAGAACCGCCACCTGCGGCTCTCCGAGCGCGGCCGACAACTGGTCGCCGCGATCAAGACCAAGCGGCACCTGATGCAGCGGCTACTGGCGGAAGTGCTGGGCGTCGAGGCCGAGCAGGCCGAGATCGACGCCTGCAAGCTCGAGCACCTGGTGAGCAACGAGACCGCCCGCCGCCTGCTGTCCTTCCTGCGCTTCCTCGACGCCGAGCCCGGCCGTGGGCAGCAGATCGCGGCGGCGTGGCGGGCGTTCGGCGACCGCTGCGACGTGCCGCCGGCGCAGTGTCCGAGCTGTACCAACGAATGCCTGGCCGAGAAGGTCCGCGACGAACCCAAGCCGGGGAGCCACCCGTGAGCAGCCTGTCCACCAACGAAGTCGTGGCCGAGTTGAATCGTCTGTTTGCCGAGGAGGTGGAGGCGGCCTTGCGCTACCTGCACCTGACGCACGCGGTGCGCGGCACGGATTACCTGCTCGTCGGCCCGGTGATGAACAAGGGGTTCCAGGAGACGATCGAGCACGCCGAGGTGATCGCGCACAAGATCCGGGCGCTGGGGGCGGTGCCGCGGCTGGAGCTGAACCTGTCGCTGGGGCCGCAGAGCGTGGACGCCCGGGAGGCGCTGGAGCTGGCGCTCACGTTCGAGGAGGCGGCCCTGGAGGCGTACCAGGACGCCCTGCGGAAGGTCGAAGGCGACGTGCCGCTGGAGGAGTTCCTCCGCTCGCAGATCGTCACCGAGTCGGAACACGTGGCGGAGCTGAAACAACTGCTCGTGGAGTAGCAGACCGGCATAGGCAAGTAGCGCCGGACCTCCGAGTCCGGCGTCCCGTACGAGGGGACCAGCGATGTTCTTTCTGGCCGACGCTCTGAATCTCCCGCTCGTGCTGGTGGGCGGCCTCGTTACGTTTGGCCCGCTGACCCTGCTCGTCACCACGGTGGAAAGCGCGGTCTTCCGCTGGGTGCTGGGCGTGCGTGTGCGGGCGACCTTCGGCCGGCTCTTCCTGGCGAACGTCGTTTCGACGTTGGCGGGCGGAATCCTGCTCCTATTCCAGGGTTCCATCGTGTACACGAGCGGCATCACGGAGTCCATTCCCGCATTCGTGCGCGGGTATCGCTGGCTCGCGCTCGGCCTGATCGCGGCCTACTTCCTGAAGTCGGTTGTGATCGAAGGACTGGTCGTTCAGACGAACGGGTTTCGGCAGAAGATCGAGCGGACGCGCGGCCAGGTGTGGCGTACGATCACGGTCGCCAACGTCCCCACCTACGTCATCGTCGGCCCGTTGTTCTATTTCACGACCCGCCCGCACTTCGGCGGCCTGGAGACGACGTTCGACACGCGCTGGACGGCCAACGCCGACGAGGTGGCCCACTTCATCGACCCCGATGACCACTTCATCAAGAGCGTGCGGCTGGACGGGAGCGAGCCCCACACGTTGGTGCCGCATCCGGCGAGCGGTTTCCTCATGAGCGCCGACGCCCGCACGCTCGTGTACCAGGCGCAACCCCCCGATAGCGCGTTGTACGGCTATCGAGTTGGGGATGCGCTGCCGCGCCTCATCGGCAAGAGCGCGATTTCCTCCAAGATGTCGGAGCTGGGCCTCTCGCCTGACCAAAGAGAGGTCTTGTTCTGCAAGACCGGGCGCTGGGACGACGACGGTCACGCCGACGTCGCTGTTTGTCGCTTCGGTCTGGACACCGGCGAAACAACGGTCGTGACGACCTTCCGCCGCAAGTCGATGGCCGACGTTGCGGCTTGGTCGGCGGATGGGCAGCTCATCTACGTCCAGACCGATACGAACGTCGTGAGTGCGTTCTCCGCCGCTCCGCCACACACCCCGCACGACATCCTGAAGGACGATCCGCCGCCGGCCGAGCTGCTGGCCGAAAACAACGCCACGGCGGAGGGCCGATGGTCAGACCAGCGCGATGGCCTACTGGTCGCGTCCTATCCCTATCTGATGGGTGGGTTGCGCTTTGAACGGGGTGGGCAGCGCTTCCTGGTGGTGAGGAACGAATACGGCCTTCTGGATCTCGGGCTACCGACCCCGCGAACGCCGACGTTCCTCCCGCGCGGCAGCGAGTTGCTGGTCGACTGGGGTGAGCGGCTGTACGTTCTCGACTATGAACGCCGGCGGATCGCTGCTGACCCGCGGCGGGTGCTACGTGCTCCGCACGCCGCGGTTTCGGGTGTCCTTTGAGCCGCCGGATTGTCGTTCGGGGTGATCAGCAGGGACCGCGGCGCACCGGACGCTGCACCGGAACCGGGTCGCGCGGAACCTGGATAATCGTGGGCCCGGCTGACCGCGCCAGATTTAGCCCTCCCCCAACCCCTCCCTGGAAGGGAGGGGGGTTGTGCGGCGACGTTCGTCCCCCGTGCATCAGGTTGGTGCCACAATGGATGCGCTTTGTGACTCGGATGTGCGGCCTGACGTGCTCAAGCGCAAGCGGATCGCCGTCGTCGGCTTCGGCTCGCAGGGCCGGGCCCAGGCCCTGAACCTGCGCGACAGCAGGTGCGATGTGATCGTCGCTCTGCGGCCGGGCAGCCCGTCGACCGCCGTGGCGAAGCAGGCGGGGCTTGCGGTCGGCGACATTCCGGATGCGGTACGAGCAGCGGACGTGGTGATGATGCTCATTCCAGACGAGCGGCAGCCCGAAGTCTACGCCCGCGACATCGCCCCGCACCTAAAACCGGGCGCCTACGTCGGCTTCGCCCACGGCTTCGCGATTCACTTCCGCAAGCTCGTGCCGGCCGAGAGCGTCAACGTCTTCCTCTGTGCCCCCAAGGGTATCGGGCCGATGGTCCGCCGGCAGTACGAAGCCGGCCGCGGCGTGCCGGCGCTGATCGCCGTCCAGCAGGACCCCACGGGCGACACGCGCGACGTGGCCCTGGCCTACGCCGCCGCCCTCGGCTGCGGTCGCGCCGGCATCCTGGAAACGACGTTCCGCGAAGAGACCGAGACCGACCTCTTCGGCGAGCAGGCGGTTCTCTGCGGCGGCCTGAGCGAGCTGATCCGGGCGGGATTCGAGACGCTGGTTGCGGCGGGCTATTCGCCCGAGTCGGCGTATTTCGAATGTCTGCACGAGGTCAAGCTCATCGCCGACCTGGTTCACGCCCGCGGCATCGCCGGCATGCGGGCCGCGATCAGCAACACCGCCAAGTACGGCGACGTGACCCGCGGCCGGCGGATCATCGGCCCGGCGACGCGGCAGGCCATGCGCGAAATCCTCACCGAGATTCAGTCCGGCACCTTCGCCGAGCAGTGGATGTCCGAGCACGCGGCAGGCCAGCCGAACCTACGGGCGGCGGCCGACCGCGACGCGGCCCACCCCATCGAGGAAGTCGGCACCCGGCTGCGGAAGCTCATGCCGTGGCTGACCACTGGCGACTGAGCGAGTGCGGCCTCGCAACCCCCCTCCCTTCCGAGGAGGGGTTGGGGGAGGGTCGTGGCGCCCGCATTCCCCAACGACGGCCGGTGCAGAGCCCAGCCGCTACGGCCGGCGCGACGCCCGCACCGCGCCGTTCCCACGTTCCCACGTTCTCCCGTGCCCACGCCGGCCCGTTCTCGCCCGTCGCCGAGCCTATAATCTCCCGCCGCAGCATCGGGCTTGACCGCTTGCAGCGAGGACCGCGTCATGATCCACCGCATCGCCCTTGGGAACCTGCCGCCCAAACCACACACGCAGCTTCGTGAGGGCGACAAGCTGCTGATGGAGCAGATGATCACCCGCGAGGGATTCAACGGACCGTTCTCGATTCTGTACTACCGCACGCCGCCGACGGACGAGACCAGCGTCGAGCCACTGGAGCTTCCCGGCTTCTGCCCGGTCAAACTCGTGGAACATCAGCCGCTGCGCCGCCGGCACCTGATGACCCAGAACATGAAACCGGGCGGCGACTTCCTCACCGGCCGCCGCACGCTCCTCGTCAGCGACACCCTCGACCTGGCCGTCTGCAAGCCGACCGCCGCCACGCCGCGCTTCTTCTGCAACGGCGACGGCGACGAGCTGTATTTCGTGAAGCAGGGAACGGGCACGTTGGAGAGCCTCTACGGCATCCTGCCGTTCCGCGAGCACGACTACCTGCTGATTCCCAAGGGCACGCCCTACCGGCTGCGCTGCGACGGGCCGGCGACGCTGCTGATCCACGAAGGCCGGCCGGAGATCGGGATTCCGCGGGACTATCGCAACCACTGGGGCCAGCTCACGGATTATGCACCCTATTCGCACCGCGATTTCCGCGGGCCGCAGGAGCTGTTGCGGCACGACCCCGCCGAGCACGGCCGGCCGCCGTTCGAGATCGTGATGAAGCGCGGCAACCGGCTGACGGTCCACCGCTACGACCATTTTCCGCTGGAGGTGGCAGGCTGGGACGGCGTGGTGTACCCGGTCGCGTTCAACATCCACGACTATCAGCCGAAGACGGGACTGGTCCACCTGCCGCCGACGATCCACACCACGTTTTCGGGCCCGCGGTTCGTGATCTGCTCGTTTGTGCCGCGGCTGGTGGACTACCACCCGCAGGCGATTCCGTGCCCGTATGCCCACGCGAACGTGGACATGGACGAAATCCTGTACTACGTCGAGGGCAACTTCACCTCGCGCAAGGGCATCGCGTCGGAGTCCGTCAGCCTGCACCCGGCCGGCGTCCCGCACGGCCCGCACCCGGGCACGTACGAGAAGTCGATCGGCGCGCAGCGGGCCAACGAGCTCGCCGTCATGATCGACTGCTACCCGCCGTTCCACCTCACGGCCGACGCCGCCGCGGTCGAAGAGCAGGACTATCACCTGTCGTGGGTGAAGTGACCCACGGCGGCCCGCAACGTGCTCGCCTTGGCAACCCGGGCGCTCGGCGCGCCTTGGTGGTTGCCTTTTTCAGCGCGGCAGCTCGTCGATCTTGGCGGCCAGGATGAAATCGCTCTCGGTTAGCCCGTTCACTTTGTGCGTGTAGATCTCGACGCCGACCTTGCCCCAGGCCAGGTGGATGTCGGGGTGGTGCCCCTCATCCTCGGCCAGCTCGCCGAGCGTGTTCACAAACGCCAGGGCCGACATGAAATCGGCGAAATCGTACGTCTTGGTCAGATGGTGCCCGTCGGCCACCTGCCAGCCCGCAAGCTGGGCCAGCAGCGGTTGGTATTGCGACGGACTCATCGGCGGGACGCCGCCTTGGCACGGCGTGCACCGCTTCGCGGTCAGCTCGTTCATCATCGCCTCCCTTCGTTGCTCTATTGTAGGCCGGCCTAAATGGGTATTCACAGTCGTGCGACCGGGGCGGGCGAGGCTCCTGCCGGGCCGCGGCTCGCCCTCCCGGTGGACGTCTCATGATCCTGAAGATCCATCTAGATGAGAAACGGGCAGCGCTCCCGCTACTCGCCCCTGACGTGTGGCCACAGCGACGCCGTGTCGTCGCTGCCGCTCGCGTCGATCCACTGCACGCCCGCCAAGCGGCGCAGCCAGGTCCGCTGCTGCTTGGCAAGCTGCCGCGAGTGGATCTTGATCTGCTCAATCGCTTCGTCGAGCCCACCGCGACCGGCGAAATGGTCAAACAGCTCCGCGTAGCCGACCGCCTGCCGGGCCTGCGGACCGACGCCGCGCGGGTCCTCCCAGATGCGACGGGCTTCCGCGACCAAACCGGCCTCGACCATGCGTTTGACGCGCAGATTGATCCGGCGGTTCGTCTCGTCGCGCTCGCGCCGCAGGCCGATCAGCCGCCAGTCCCAGTCCGACCGGCGTGGGGCCGCACGGCCCCATTGTTGCTGGAGTCGGCTGATCGGCTCGCCCGTGAGTTGATAGACCTCCAGCGCCCGCTCGATCCGCCGCAGGTCGTTCCGATGAATCCGGCCGGCGGCGGCGGGGTCGATGCGGCCGAGCTCGGCGTGCAGGACGTCGAGGCCCTCGGTCGCGGCCCGCCGGCGAATCGCGGCGCGGATCGCCGGGTCGGCACCGGGACCCGCGAAGAGCCCCTCGTACCAGCATTTGAGGTAGAGCACCGTGCCGCCGACCGCGACGACCGGCCGCCCGCGCCGATGGATGTCGGCTACCGCCTCATCCGCCAGCGTGACGAAGCGGGCGACGCTGAACGCCTCCCACGGGTCGGTCACGTCGATGAGGTGGTGCGCGATCGCGGCCCGGTCGGCGGGCGACGGCTTGGCCGTGCCGATGTCCATGCCGCGGTACACCTTCATCGAGTCCACGCTAACGATCTCCCCCCCGACGTGTCCGGCCAGAGCGCGGGCCAGGGCCCCTTTGCCCGTGGCGGTGCAGCCAACTATCACAAATACCCGCTTCTCCACGCCCGCGTTGTAAGGGCCGCGCCACCGACCTGGCAAGCGACCGTTTGACCGCTTGCGCGGTCGGGCGGAAGATACGCGCGGCGGGTGGTCCGCCGCTTGGGAGGTTCGCACAATGCACCGAAGGTTGTGGCTTGGGTTGGCGGCGGGGGCCCTGCTCGGGCTCGCGGCGGGGGCGCTGCTTGGATTGGCGGGGTGCGTGACCGCGCCGGAGAAGATCGAGGTCAGCGTCGACGGGGGGCGCCGGCCGCCGCCGGTGGACAGCAGCCGCGTGCCCGCGACCGCCTCGCACGAGGAGGCCCGGCACGAGCTCGCCAAGGCGTACGAGAACATCCGGTATCTGGAGGACGAGAACCGGCGGCTGGAGGAGAAGGCGCGGAAGTACAAGCGCGAGCGTGAGGACTGCGAGAAGCGCCTGGACCGGTACGAGGATTGAGCTGCTGGGGGGGCGGTTCGCCGCGGGGGGGGCGGTCCACCCCAGGTGTAGCGGCCGGGCTCCGCACCGGCCGTGGTCGGGGAATGCGGTCACCGCGACCCTCCCCCAACCCCTCGCCGAGAGGGAGGGGAGTCGCACGCGTCTCAAGTCAGGGCGACCGGATGGCGGTCACGTTCGTTCTGGGTCGGGCGGGGACAGGCAAGACACGCGGGTGTCTGGACGCCATTCGTGCCGAGTTGGCACACGACGACGATTCACGCCGCCTGCTACTGCTCGTCCCGGAACAGGCCGGCCTCCAGATGGAACGCGCCCTCGCGCTGAGCGCCCCGCGCGGGGGGTACTGGCGGGCCGAGGTGCTCAGCTTCTCGCGGCTGGCTCATCGTGTCTTCGCCCAAACCGGCACGGCCCCAACCATCGTCGGCACGCCGACGCGCGGGCTGGCGCTACGGCGGCTGGTGGCGTCACGGCGCGCGGAATTGCGCGTTTGGCGGCGGTTGTCGCGGACGGCGGGTTTCTACGCGGAACTCGAACGCCTGATTGAGGAGCTGATTCGGGAAGAGGTGGCTCCCGCCGACCTGCGGGCCGCGGCCGACCAGGTGCCCGACGACGACGCCACGCTCCGCGACCTCGCGCGGGTGTATGACGACTACGTGGCGTGGCTGGGTCCCGGGCGGATCGACGCGGGAGCACTGGCCGCCGCCATTCGTGAGCGGATGGACCGGCTGCCGTGGCTCGCCGACGCCTCGATCTGGGTTGACGGGTTCGCCGGCTTCACCGGCGCGGAGCTGCACACGCTGGTCGAGCTCGCCCGCCGCGCACGCGACGTGACGATCACGCTGCTTCTCGACCCGGCCTCGCCGATTGTCGCCGACCCGCACCGAACGCCGGATTCGCTGGGGTTGTTTCAGCGCACCGAGCTCACGTATCAGCGACTGGTGCGGTCGTTCGCCGAGGCGAACGTCACGATCAAACCCCCGACGAGGCTGGCGCCGCCGGTCGTGCCACGCTTCGCGTCCGCCCCGGCGTTGGCCACCCTCGAAGCGGGGCTGGCGACCCCCGTGGCCGTGGCCGAGGCGACCTCGGCCGGGCCGCCGGCCGGCGCCGTGCGCCTCTGCGAATTCACCACGCATCGGGACGAGCTGCGGGCGGCGGCGGGGTGGATTCGGACAACGATCGCCGACTCGGCCGGCACGCTGCACTTCCGCGACTTCGCCGTCATCGCCCGCGACCTGGAGCCGTTCGCCGACCTGGTAGCCGAGGTCTTCGCGGAATACGAGATTCCGTACTTCCTCGATCGGCGCCGGCCGCTGCGTAGCCATCCGCTGGCTCGCCTGCTGCCCGCCCTGCTGGAAGCGGTGCGCACCGACTTTGACGCGCCCGTCATGGTCCGCCTGCTGCGCACGCGGCTGCTGCCGCTCGACGCGGACCAGGCGGAACAGCTTGAAAACGTGCTCGTCGGCGAGTGCGTGCGCGGGCTGGACGCGTGGCGGCAACCACGGTGGGAACTGGAGGCCGCCGGTCGGTTGGTCGAGGCCTTCGCCCCGCAGCGCGCCGCGATCGTCGCCGCGCTGCAACCACTGATCGAGCTGTTCGCTGACGAAGAGAGCCGTTTGACTCCCCTCCCTTCCAGGTCGCCACGGGCGACTCGCCGTGGCAAGGAGGGGTTGAGGGAGGGTCAGGACCCGCATCTCAAAAATGCCCCATCGGCAAGCCAACAGCCGGCCCCTCCAACCGCCCCCGGCGAAGCCTGGGCCCGCGCCTTGCACGAGGTGCTCGAGCGCCTGGGCATCCGCCGCCGCCTGGCCGACTGGATCAACGCCGCTCGGCGCGAGCAGCGCTGGGAAACCGCCGAGACGCACCGTCTCGCGTGGACCACGGTCTGCGAGACGCTCGACGACCTCCACACCGTGTTGGGCGATATGCCAGTGTCAGCCGAGGAGGTCGCGGCGGTCCTCGAATCCGCGTTGGGCGACCTGACGCTCGGGCTGGCGCCGCCGACGGTGGACCAGGTGCTGGTCAGTGCCATCGAGCGCAGTCGGCACCCTGACATACGCCACGCGTGGGTCTTTGCTTTCAACGAGGGCCTGTTCCCCGCCCGGCCGCCGGACGATCTGCTCCTGAGCACGGAACAACGCGAGATGCTGCGCGACGCCGGGCTGCCGGCCCCGGCCGCGCGGCGCGAGGATGTGCTGGCCGAGCGGCTCCTGGCGTACATCGCCCTGACGCGGCCGTCCCAGAGCCTGACCGTCAGCTTCGCCGCCGTCGGCGACAACGGCGACGAGCTGCTGCCGTCGCCGCTGGTGACGGAGCTGATGCGCGCCCTGCCGAGTTTGACGGCCGGGCGACCGGCGGGGTCGCCGCCGCCCACGTGTCTGACGGAGCTGGCCCGCGGCTACCTGGAAACACGCGGCGACGCGCTGCACGCGCGCTATCGCCGGCTGTGCCGCGAGGTTGAAGCGGCGCCGTCGCTAGCGGGCCGGCTGGCGTGGCTACTGCGCGGCACGGCCTACCACAACACGCCGCCGCCCATCGGCAACTACCGCCGCGTGAGCGACGCCGTCGTGTGGGACGCTTCGCCGTCCGAAATTGAGACCTACCTTCAATGCCCGTTCAAGCACTTCGCTCGCTACGGCCTGCGACTGGACCCCTTCCGCGGGCCGCTGCCGGTGCGCTGGGACCTTGGCAGCCTGGCCCATGAAATCCTGGCCGACGTGACGCGGCGGGCGATGGGCGCGCCGGGCGGCGTGCGGCGGGTGCCCGACGCCCGGTGGCAAGAATGGCTCGAAGAAAGCGTGCGGGACCGCTGGGCCCGACGGCCGGCGGACTTGCCGCAGCGCCGGCCGGACCTCGTGTTTCTCGGCGGTGTGCTGGTCGGCTTCTTGCGCGACGTGGTCGCCGTCCACGCCGAACGCTGGCGCCGCGGCCGATTCGAGCCGATCGCGTGCGAGCAGCGCTTCGCCGGCGACGGGGCGCCGGACGCGCTGCCCGGCGTGGAACTGCCGCTGGCCGACGGCGGCCGGGTGCGCGTCCACGGCCAAATCGACCGCATCGACCGCGCCGCCGACGGCGAGCAAGCGGCGTTGCTGGTGTACGACTACAAGAGCGGGCCGCCGGAGAGCGTGAAACAGGTTTTCCTGACGGGCAACCGCCTCCAGCTCTTCCTCTACCTGCTCGCGGCGCGGCAAACTTTGGCGCGACAGCCGGATACGCGGGCGGCGGGCGTGCTGCTCGCGCCGCTGTACCCGGACATGACGTCGTTGGACAGCAGGTATGTGATCGAGGCGCGCGAGCCCGAGCAAACCATGTACCTGTACCGCCCACGCGGCTTGATCGAGGCGTCGGTCGCTCCCTGGCTCGACCCCAAGTTGGGCACAACATCCTCCCCCGTCGCCCAACTGCGGCTCAAGAAGGACGGCGATTTCTACAAGCACTCCGACGTGGCTGCGGCGGAGGACATTGCCGCGCGCATCGACCTCGCGGCGCAGACCGTTCTGCACGCCGCCGCCGGCATCGACCGCGGCGCGATCGACGTAGCCCCGCTGCTGGAAGCCAAGACGCTCGCGTGCCGGAATTGCGAGTTCCAGGCCCTGTGCCGCTATGACCCCGCGTTCAACCGCCCGCGCCGGGCGGAGACGACGCTGCCCCGGCTGGCCGACGACGAAGGGGGGGACGAATGAAACTGACATCCGCCCAGCAGGCGGCGGTTGAGCACCGCGGGTCGAGCTTGCTCGTCTGTGCTTCCGCCGGGGCGGGCAAAACCGAAGTGCTCGCACGCCGCTGTGCCGCGCTGGTAGCCGACGAGCAGCAGCCGTGCGCCGTGGACCGGCTGCTGGTGGTCACGTTCACGCGGGCCGCCGCCGCCGAGTTACGCCTGCGCGTCGCGCGCCTGCTGCGTGCCGCGGCCACGCAGGCCCGCACGGAAGCGCTGCGACGACACTTGCGCCGGCAAGAGCTGCTCATCGACGCGGCGGACATCGGGACGATCGACGCCTGGTGCGGGCGGATCGTGCGCGAGCACAGCGCCGACGCGGGCGTGGACGTGCGGTTTGCCGTGCTGGGCGAGGAACAAGCCTTGCTCCTGCGCGCGGCGACGCTCGATGAGCTCTTCGACTGGGTTCACCGCGGCGGCGAGCCCCTGGCGGACCGGGCCCGTGAGTGGATCTCCCGGGCGGCGGCCCCGGGCGACCGCTTCCTCCGCGTGCTCGTCGAGCGGCTCAACCGTTGGCGCGAGCACCTGGTCAATCCGCAGGCGTGGTTCGAGCGACAACGCGCCGCGTGCCGCGCGGACGACGCGGAGCGGGTGCTCGCCGCGGCCCTGGCGGTGGAATGCCGCTTTCAACAGCAACAGGTGGCCGCGTTGCGGGCCAACCTGCCGCCGGAAGTCAACGAGACACTCGCGCCGTACGAGGCGGCGTTGACAGAGTGGGGCACGCGGCTGGCGGCCAACGGCACGCTGGCCGCGGTGGTCGCTGCACTCGCCGCCTTCAAGCTGCCCGCGCCGCGCGGCCGTAACACCCCCCCCGAGCACCCCGCGCTCCACGAAGTGCGCCAGCGCTGGCTGGAAGGACGGCTCAAGAAACCGTGGGCCCCGGAAGCGGTGGGCGAAATCCTGCGGCACGCGCCGGCGACCGCGGACCTCGTGCTCACGGTGCTGGACCTGGAAGAGCGCTATGCGCAGCTTCTATCCGCCGCCAAACAGCAGCGCGCCGCGCTCGAGTTCGGCGACGTGCTGCGGGCGACCCTGGACCTCTTGGGGCGGCCGACCGCCGGCCCGCGGCGGGGGCCAACGGACATCGCCCGCCGCCTCCAGCGACGATACGAGCACGTCCTCGTGGACGAATATCAGGACACCAGCCCGGTGCAGGTGGAAATCCTGCGGCTGGTGTCGCGCGACGGTCCGGGGCGGACCAACCGCTTCCTCGTCGGTGACCTCAAGCAGAGCATCTACGGTTTCCGCGAGGCCGAGCCGCGGCTGTTCGCGGAGCTGCAAGCCGACTTCAACGCCGGCCGGCAGGAAGGCCGCGTCCTGCCCCTGTCGGACAACTTCCGCAGCCACGCGACGCTGCTGGACGGCCTGAACGAGCTATTCACCCGGCTCTTCGACCCGCTGCTGGGCGGTACGCCGTACGGGCCGCAGGAACGCCTCATCGCCGGCCGGCGGGCCGACGAAATCGCGAATCCGACACTCGACGGCCACTCGCGCATCGAGGTCTGCATCCTGGAGGAGCAGCCACGCGACAGCGAAGTGGAGACCGACGACGACGAGCTGCTGGTCGAACGCATCGAACGCGAAGCCCAGGTGGCGGCGGAGCAGATTCGGGCGCTGCTCGCCGCCGGTGTGCAGGTTCCCCAGCGCGGCAAGGACGGCACGGCGTCGCTCCGGCCGCTACGCCTGGCGGACATCGTGATTCTGCTGCGGTCGGCCGCCGTGGCCGCGCCGCGCGTGGCCCGCGTGCTGCGAAACAACGGCGTGCCGGCGGAAGCCGTCGGCCGCGAGTCGCCGCTGAACGCCGTCGAAGTCCGCGACGTCGAGTGCGTGCTGCGGCTGCTGGTCAATCGCCGGCAGGACGTGCCGCTGGCGGCGTATCTGCGCAGTCCGCTGGTCGGGCTCAGCGCGGGCGAATTGCTGACGGTGCGGACGCAGACGCCGCGGGCGGCCGGGGGGTTCTATGAGGCCGTGGACGCCTTTCGCACGCAGCGACCCGTCAAGTCGCTCGCCGTCAAGCTCGACGGCGCCCTCGCCCAACTCAACCGCTGGACCGAGGCGGCCCGTGAAGAAGAACTGCCCGCACTGCTGCGGCGGGTGTTCGCCGACAGCGGCCTGCTCCTGCTCGCCGCGGCCCAGCCGGGCGGCGCCCAGCGTGTCGCGCTGTTGCGGATGATGGAGCGGCTCGCCGCCGACTACTCACGCACCGGCCCCGGCGGCCTCGACGGATTCGTGGACTACCTCGAATCGCTGGCAGAGGAGGAGATCACACCCGCCGCGACGGCCGCCGGCCCGGCGGACGTTGTCCGCATCCTGACGATTCACGGCGCCAAGGGGCTGGAGTTCCCGGTCGTATTCGTGCTCGGGGCAGGCAACCGGTTTCACCCCGGCCGGCAGCGGCAGGCGTGGCAGATGGATGAAGAGCTCGGCTTCGGGCTGCGCTTTGACGACTACCGCCGCCGGGCCACGCTGACCAGCGCCCGCCTGCACGTGATCGCGCGCCGTGCGGCCCACCGCGAACTCGAAGAGGAGATGCGGCTGCTCTACGTGGCGGCGACGCGCGCCCGCGAGCGCCTGGTCGTCATCGGCCACGCGCCGCCGGACCTGTGGCCGACCTGCCGCGAACGCTTCGGCCCCCCGGCCGCCGCGCCGCCGCTGCTCTCGCGCCTCGCCGCCCGCCATCGCCTGGAGTGGGTACTGATGGCCGCGGCGGGTTGCGCCGGGAATGACCCGACCGCAGCGGACGCGATTCGGGTCAGCACGCGGCCGGCAACGGGAATCCGCGTCGCGGAACCGGCCGGGCAGCCGCAAACTGCGGAGGAGGACGTGCCCACGCCGGAAGTCGCCGGGTGGGTCACCCGCGGCCGGGCGTTGCTGACGGCGGACATTGGTACCACCGATGTCCATCGACCGGCGGTCCTGTCGGTCAGCGCGTTCAAGGAACTGGCGCTGCGGGCGCGCGGCGAAGACCGCCCGCACGTCCTGGATGAAGCAGCCGAGCCCCTGCCGCGACCCGCGTTCGCCGCCGATTCGCGCCCGTCGGGACAGGACCTGGGCACGGCGTGCCATCGGTTTCTGGAGTGGGCTGACCTGGGTTGCCTAACCGCGGCCGCCGACGTCGCCGCTCAAGTTGCGGGTCTTCAAGCGGCAGGGCGGTTGAGCGACGCTGAAGCCGCGCTCGTCCCCGTCAATGACATCGTGTGGCTGGCGGGCACGCCCGTCGGGCGTCTGCTCGCTGAGCACGCCGCCACGGCCCGGCGCGAGCTGCCCTTCGTATATGCCGGCCCGCCACCCGCGTCGGCGGACCGCTCCATCATTCGCGGCGTGATCGACTGCGTGCTGGACACGCCAAACGGGTTGATTGTGATCGACTACAAGACCGATCGCCCGCGCGACGACGATGACTTGGAGGAGCGGTTAGCGGGATATCGCGCGCAGTTGCGGCTCTACGCGGAAGCCGCGGGGGCCATCCTGGCCCGACCGGTGGCCCGGGCGATTCTGGTGCTACTGCGGGCCCGCCGCATCGAAGATGTCGCGCTCGCACCCCCGCCCGCGGAATCAGGCGCGTAACGCCTCATGGCCATCAACGGGAGACGCTGAACACCAGCCGCCGGCAGCCGTCCGCGTTCGCGTCACCGTGCTTGGCAGCCAGCGCGACGTACGTGTCCTTTGCCAGGGCCGCCGCTTCCAGACCCAGCGCACGCCGCGTTGCTTGGACCGTCTCCTCGTCCGGCCCCTCGATCTCCAACCACCAACCCAGCCGCGGCAGCTCATCCACGGTGACTTCGCAGGCCCCCAGGTGCCATACCTCGCGCCGCTTCTCGTACACCACCACCTCGCGCCAGCCCAGCCGCTCCAGGATGCCCATCACCGCCGCCGCGTCATCGACCGGGGACTCCAGCTCCTCGCGAACCTTCAGTTCCCCGGGGTACCGCGGCCCTTTGAACGTCAGCCACCCGGTCGGGGCCGCCCCTTCCACCTCCAGCGACCACGCCACCCGGACGCGCAGGCCGCAGCCCGACCGCCGCAGCCGCTCCTCCGGCGTGTCGTACAGGTGGTTGGATTCGCGGTGCCAAGCGACCCGCCCGGCGCCGAGCCCCCGCAGCCGCTCGCGCAGGGCGTCCGGGTCGTCGAGTCGGAACTTGGCTTCAATTTCGGTGGGCATGGGTCGTTGCCGTTGACAGGGTTCCGCCGGGGGGGGATGCTACCGCCCGCGATCGGGTTTGCACATGGGCGCGGCCGATGCATCGGACTTCAGCCATGCGACGAGGCAGTGTGTGGGCAGCAGCGCTGCTGGCGTGCGCCGTGGGCGTCGCGCCGGCCCGGGGGCAGGCGACCGACGCCGACGAAAACCGCTTCCTGCAACAACAGCGGCTGATTGACGAGCAGTTGCGGCAGCAGCGGCGGGAGCTGGCCCCGCTTGAAGGCTGGATGGATCTCCAGTGGGGCGGGTGGCTCGACTACTACCTGTTCCATTTTGACGACGGCGTGCAGTCGTCGCGTCGCGTCCAGCGGCCGGGGATGTCGTTCTGGACGCGGATGCAGCTCGACGACGGCGCCCACGAGTTGTTCGCCCGCGTCAAGCTTCGCTACACGCACTTCCGCCGCGGCGACGAGATCGAACGGCAGCAGGATTGGTGGGGGCCGAACTTCGACCAAGCGTGGTATCAGATCGACTTCGGCAAGGCCCTGCACCTGAGCGAACGCAGCGGCCAATCGCACCTGCGGGCCCGCATCGGCCGCCAGCAGGTCGTCTTCGGTACGGGCTTCGTGCTCGACATGCCGCAGGACGCGGTCCTGCTCGACGGCCGGCTCGCCGACGTCCGCGCCTTGGGCCTGGTCGGCAAATCCATCGGCAGCTACCCCAACGTCGACCGCAGCGAGCCGGTGGACAGCCACAGCGACCGGATGTTTTACGGCGTGCAGCTCAGCTACGAGGGCTGGGCGCGGCACGTCCCGTTCGTATACGCCCTGTGGAACGACGACCGGACCGACGAGCGGCCGCGCGACTGGGCCCAGAACTACCGTTACGACACGTTCCACCTGGGCTTCGGGGCCCGCGGCGAGCTGTGGCGGAACATGAGCTATTGGGCCGAGGGTGTGTTCCAATCCGGCCGCAGCTACGGTCACCGGGCCATTGCTGACCGCGACGCGATCGAGGCGTACGGCTGGGACGTCGGCGTGGAGCAGCGGTTCGATGTGCCGACCCGGCCGCGCGTCGCCGCCGAGTACATGTTCGCCAGCGGCGACGCGGACAGACTCTACAGCCCCACCAATGCCGCCGGCGGCAACCGCTCCGGCACCAAAGACACCAGCTTCGTCGGGTTCGGCTTCCGCGACACGGGAATCGCCCTGGCCCCGGTCAACAGCAACCTGCACACGTGGCGGCTGGGCGGGGCCCTGACGCCGTTGGAGCGGTGGGAGCTGTTCCGCGAGCTCGAGGTCGGGACGAACTGGTTCCTGTACTACAAGCACCACGCGCGGGGGGCGATCAGCGACCCGCTGGCCGATGACTTCGCCGGCTATGTCGGCTGGGAGATGGACTACTTCGTGAATTGGCGCTTCGCGTCCGACCTGGCGTGGACGATCCGCTGGGGAACATTCTTCCCCGGCTCGGCGTACCACGACGCGGACTCCTCGCGCCACTTCCTGTTCACCGGCCTGACCTGGAGCTTTTAGATGACACGCCGTGGCTCAGCCGTCTGCGCCATAGCCGTAGCGCCGGACCTCCGTGTCCGGCGTGTGGCACAGCCGCCCGCGGCTGTAGGGGCGTCGGCCGAAGCGTCCGACTCGGAGGTCCGACGATACGACAGGAGCGCGACGGGGGCAGACCCGCATCGCGGGGCGTTGGCGTCCCGCGTTCATGTGGCTCACCTCCTACGGATTGTCCGCCGCGGCACGGGGTGCGCGGCGCTCGCCGCCTTGGTACTTGGGCTGGCGGGCTGCCAAGCCCCCGGCCGCGTGGCTGCGGCGCCTGAAGTCCCGCGCGGCAGCAACGCCGAGCTGGTCGCCTTCATCGCGGACCAACCCTTCGTCACCGCGGAGCCGGCCTATCGGGCCGTGTACGTCCTGTGGAAAGGGGAACCATTCAGCGGCGATTTCGACGCTCTCGCCGAGACGCTGCGGGCGGGCGGCGTCGCCTGCAAGTACTGCCGACCCGCCGCCGACCAGCCGCTGCGGCGGGGCATGATCGCTTTCATGGTCTGCCGAGCGTGCGAGATTCACGGCGGCGTCAACTGGGCCCTGACGGGCATGGGCCGCTACGCCTGGCGCGAGTTGCAGCACCGCGGCATCGCCGGCCCCGGCAGCGAATACGGCTGGATGAGCGGCGGCGAATTCGTCGGCCTGCTCCTGCGCGCAGAAGACCACCCGCGCCAGATCCGCGGCACCACGACCGCCACCATCGAACTGGGCTCCCCCACGCCGTAGGACCCCCCCCGGAACCACACGTTGCCCGCGGCGGCGCTACCCCGGCCGCACCTCGATCGGATTCCGGGTGAACACCAGGAACACCGCGGTCGCCAACGCCACCGTCAGGACGATCGCGTTCAGGAAGAACGCCTGCCACGCCAGGGCCGACAGCGGATTGCGGCGCTGCCCCGCGCTATTGAGGGCCATGAAGAAACCGGCTGCGCCGGCCGCCACCCCCATCAACAGGCCCAGCCCGACCAGCGGCAGCCAGGCGCTGTGTGGGTTGTACGAGACGTAGAAGCTGGCGAGGTCGAAGTTGCGGTAGACCAGGCCGACGGCGACCAGGGCCGCCAGCCCACCGACCACCGCCAACGCGATGCTGAGTTTCGCCTGTCCTTCGTATGAACTGAGCTTGAGCGCCACGTTGCAGCCCCTAGTCGTGTCCTCATGACCTCGCGGGCAAGGCCGGCCGACCCGCCGGCCCACGGTGCTGCGTATTGTAGCGTCCGTTTAATTCCTGCATACTGCCCCGCAACACGCGGCCCCCGGCCGCCTGCGTCCCGGCCCCGGAACGATGCCGATGCCTCCAGCCGAAACTCCCCGTCCTCAACCCCTCCGCCTCGCGGTCCTCATCTCCGGCAGCGGAACCACCCTGGAAAACCTGATCCAGCGGATTCAGGATGGGCGTTTGCGTGGCGTGCAAATCCGGCTCGTCATCAGCTCGCGCGCGGCGGTCCGCGGCGTTGAAATCGCACGCCGCGCCGGCCTGCCGACCGACATCATCCGCCGCCGGGACTTTGCCGACGACCAGTCCTTCTCGGAGGCCATCACGGCGTCCTTGGACCGCGCGACGGTCGATCTGGTCGTGCTGGGCGGGTTTCTCTGCCACTGGCGCCTGCCAACGAAATACGAAGGGCGGACCCTGAACATCCACCCGGCGTTGCTGCCGCGTTTTGGCGGCCGGGGCTTTTACGGACATCGCGTTCACGAGGCCGTGCTGGCCGCGAAGGAGCCCGTGAGCGGTTGCACGGTCCACCTGGTGGACCAGCTCTATGACCACGGGCCGATCATTGCGCAAGCCGAGGTCCCCGTGCTGCCCGACGACACGCCCGAATCGCTGGCCGAGCGGGTCGGCCGCGCCGAGCGCGAGCTGTATCCCAATGTCATTCAAGCGGTTGCCGATCACGGCTTAGACTGGCTCGCTCGTCGCGGGTAAGCCGGCCCAGCGGCAGCACGGCGGCATCGGGCGGGCTGGTCGCTGGGCGAGCTTTCAGGCAGACGTGCATGAGTCGACGAAGCGCCTTGCCAACACGCGCACCGACTTCGCCAACACTCAGCAGCGCCTCGACATAGGCCGCCCGTCGACTAATGATCTCGAACCCGTATGACCCCGCCTCTGCTCGCAACCGCCGCACTATGCTCTGAAGGGTGGCCGTATCACTAAGATTATGCGCTACAGCCAGTTGCGACACTCTATCTCGCAGCCCGGCCACAAAATGATCGATCAGCGGCGCCATGTCCTCGTCGTCGGACAACGTGCTCACCACCGGCTGGTCGAGCAATCCGCCAACTAGATCAAGTAGCTCCTCCCGCGTGATGGGCTTGGTCAGGTAGCCTGTGCAACCCGCCGCCGCACATTCCTCACGGCGTTCGTCACCTGCTTGGGCTGTTAGTCCGATAATAGGCCCAACATAACCACGTCTACGGATTCGCCGCACGACATCCAACCCGTTGAAGCTCGCGCTTTCGAGATCCACCAGGATCAGGTCGAACTCCCCACGTGCGCCAAACCGCACGGCGTCTTCCGACGATGTCGCGCAGGCCAGATCGACGTGTCGCCGGCGCAGCAGCCGCCGAACGAGCTCGTGGGTCAACTCCGAGTCGTCAACCACGAGCACATGCAGCAAGCGACCGTGGGGCGCCAGGAGCGTCACATCCACGGGGCGCTCGAACGTCAGTCCGACTTCGTGCAGGACCGCGGATCCCATCAGATAGCGGCAGCGGGCCACGCGGCCCGAGACGGTCTGGTCGCACCCGTAAGGGCTTGGTAGCGCCACCCGGCACCGCGCGCCGGGGTACAGGAACTGCCCGGCGAGGAACCCGAGGCCTTCGCGGCTAACGTTGCGGCAGGCAATAACATACGAATCAGAGAACTCATCCCCCCGCAGCATGTGGAGCGTGAGCGGTCCCGGCCGGTACGGGAAGCGGTTTGATTGTCGCTGATCCGGGTGGCTCCCCTGCGCCGCCGACTGGTCCAAGCGGTCCAACCAAGCCACAACCGTTGCGGCGTCCGCCCGTAACCCACGTGCCGGGCTCGTGATAGCCATCGTGATCCTTCAATGTACAGACCGGCCGACCGCAGCGATTCCCGGCCCCACTCGCCCCGGCTCAACGCGGTCGCTCTCTCAGCCCCTATCGACGAACCGCTCCCCTCTTCGTTAACCCTGCCGCATGGGCACGTGGAGGCAACCCCATGCGCTCGGAGTCCGTGCTGTCACACAACCCGGCAGGCAACCTGGTTGCCGCCGCCGGACTGCGCGCTCGTAATCAGGCGCACGGCGGCACTGACGAGCAGCTCCAGCGTGTGCGTCTGGTTGCTCGGCTTGACGCAGAGCAGGCCGGCACTGACGGTCACCGGGGCCGCGGTCCCGCCGACCGTGACGGGGGCTGCGGCGACCTCGCGGACAACCCGTTCGGCCAACGCAGTGGCCTCGTCGCGCGTACACGATTCCAACAGCAGGACGAATTCATCGCCACCCCAGCGACCGACCAGGGTCTTCTCCGGGAGGGCGGCGCGCATTCGCGCCACAACTTGCTGAAGCGTCGCATCGCCGAAGGCCCGTCCGAGCCGCTCATTCACCCGCTTGAACTGGTCCACGTCGAAGTAGCACAGGGCCACCGCGGTGCCGTAGCGGGCCGCCTGGGCCAGCAGCTCCTGGGCGGCGGAAGTGAAACCGCCGCGGTTCAACACCCCCGTGAGTGGATCGCGTTTGGCTTGCTCGCCCTGCGGATCGGGTTGCGGGGCCGATCCGCCCCCGGCCGCCGCCTTCTGCACGAATTCGTTGATCTGGCCGACCAGGGCCGTGGTGTTGTCGGCCGCCTCGCGGGCCGTATCAACGAGCAACTGCGGGAGTTGGGCCTGTGGCGCTGCACCCTCGTTGAAGAAGGCGTACAACTGGGCAAACTCGGCTTGCACCTCCGCAAGGTAGGACGACGGGTCCATCTGCGGGGCGCGCGCCCGCAGCAAGCCCATCAACGCTTCGGCATCGGCGCGACACCAGGCGTCCATCGCGTGCGGCAACAAGCCGGCGGCGTAGGTCGCGTCGCGCAGCGCCGCCGACGGAACCAACTCACCAAGTCGGTCCGGGTGATGATGGAACGCGACGGCATCGACGAACAGACCGGGTAGCTCCAGTTTCTGGGCCAGACTGCGCCCCACCTCCGTGTGATCGAGCCCGAACAGCTCGCGCTCTTTCTGAAGCTGCGACTCAACCCCCGCCCCGGCCCCGCGCAACACGTCCAGGTACGACTTGTCAACAGCGTACATGACCGGCAACGCGAAGTCCTGGAACAGCCCCGCCACGAACGCTTCCTCGGCCACGCTCTTGTCCAACAGCGTGGCCAGGCGGCGCGCCGCCACCGCCTTCGACAGCGACGATTCCCAGAACGCCTCCGACTCCTCGGGGGTCAGGTGCAACTCGTTGTGCAGTCCCGCCATGCAGTAGCTGATGGCCAACGTCCGCACGGTGCCGAGGCCAAGGAGGTTCACGGCCATCCGGATGTTGGTGACCTTGGTTCGCACTCCCGCCCACGACGAGTTGGCCAGCGCCAGCAGCTTGCTGCTCAGCGAGCTGTCCGCCTGAATGACGCGGGCATAGTCGCCCGGTTCGGCGTCGGGGTTCTTGCCCAGTTCCACGAACTTGACCGCCACGGCCGCCGCTGTAGGCAGATACGACAGGGAGTCGATTCGGGCCTTGATCTTCTGCTGCTGGAGGTTCGCGGGCCCTGCTCCCCCCGGCGACTCGGCCGCCGCTACCGCCGTCATGCCCGCGGACGACTGCTTCGTTATGGTGGTTGGCGTTGCCATATACTGGCCCTCAGCCGGCCGCCGGGACAGGCGCCCGTTGATCCCCACTATCGGTCGTCACGGTGACCGGCCCGCGCGCTGGCCGCCGGGCCACACCGTCTCCGGCTCGGTCCCGCGGCTGTTCATCGTCTACGTTTGGGGTCCGCTTTAGGGGGGTACTCAAGGTCCGGTCGGGCCGCGCCGATGCACCGGCGTGGCCAAGCGCCGTCTTGGCCTCGGCGAGGTCCGCCTCGCGGGGTGGTGTGTGGACATGAAACTGACGACCGCCGGCGCGGGTCGCATACTGCTCGTCGGCGCCGGTCCCGCCAGCAACGATCTGGCCGGCCTGCTGGGCCCCCCCGACTGGATTTGTCAGCGGTCGGAGTCGACGGCGGGGGTCCTGCTGCAACTCCGCTTGGAACCACAGATCGACATCGTCCTGCTCGTACCCAGCGCGGACCTCCGCCCGTACACCGAGCTTTGCCGGCAGATCAAGTTCGACACGCGCACGGCGTTCATATCGGTCATCGTGGCGCTGCCGGCGGAGTGCGCGGTCCAGCGGGCCGACGTCTTCGCGGCCGGGGCGGACGACTGCCTGCAACTGCCCGCGTCGCCCGCCGAGATCGTCCTGCGCTTGTCGAACCTCTGCCGCGTCAAACGGGCCACCGACTCGCTCGAGGACGCCACCGCCGTCATCACCTCGCTGGCCAATGCTATCGAAGGCCGCGATTTCTACACCCGCGGCCACGTCGAGCGCGTCGCCGACTACGCGGTGGAGCTCGGCCGACGGGTCGGCGTCCCCGACACCGACCTGGCCGTCCTGCACATCGGCGGGATCGTCCACGACATCGGCAAGGTCGCCGTGCCCGACCACATTCTCAACAAGCCCGGTAGTCTGACGCCCGAGGAATGGGAGCTCGTCCGCCGCCACCCCTTGGTCGGCTACGACATCCTCCAACCGCTGCGCACCTTCCGCAGCGTCCTGCCCCTGGTGCGCTGGCACCACGAACGGCCCAACGGCACCGGCTACCCGGACGGCCTGAGCGGCAAGGAGCTGCCCCTGCTGCCGCGCATCGTCGCGGTCGCGGACGTGCTCGACGCGCTCAGCACCGCCCGGTCTTACCGGCCGGCCTTCTCCACGGAGAAGTGCCGCCAAATCCTGACCACGGGGGCCGACAAGGGCGACCTCGACGCCGACCTCGTGACCACCCTGCTCGAAATCTGGGGTGACACCGCGGCCGGCCGCGAAGCCGCCTTGGCCGCCTCCGGCTTCGCGCCGCAACCCTGACCGGCCCCGCCGGCTGCCCGGAATGCTAGCGCACGACTTGCGGGCCGACTCCGGTGCGGCCACACTGGCGCCACGGACATCCGGGCAGCGGGTTTATGCGTTGGCTTCATGACGTCGGCGTCGGACTGTGGCGGCTGCTGCCCGGAAACCCCATCGTCGCACGGGTGGTGTCGGCCGGGGGACGCCGCCGCCGCCACTACTGGGCCCGCCTCACCTACCTGGTCGCGCTGGTGGTGGTGTTCATCTTCGGCGGCGGCCTGCTGATCGGCGGAGGTGAGCAGAGCCTGGCCGACCTGGCCAAGCAGGCCACGCAGACCTTCATGGTCGTCAGCCTGATGCAGCTCGGGCTGGTGTGCTTTGTGGCGCCGGTCTTCTGCGCCGGCGCCATCACGCAGGAGAAGGACGCCAACACCTACCACATCCTGCTCACCACGCCGCTCAGCAATGCCCAGATCGTCCTGGGCTCGCTCTTCAGCCGACTCGCGTTCGTCGGCGCCCTGCTGCTCTCCGGACTGCCGATCTTCTGCATCACGATGCTCTACGGCGGGGTCACGACGCACGAGATCTTCGAGAGTTTCGCCCTGGCGGCCTGCACGGCGGTGCTGACCGGCTCAATTGCGATCCTGATCAGTTTTCTGCGGCTCGACACGCGCCGCACGCTGTTCGCGTTCTTCATCGGGATCGCGGTGTACCTGCTGGGGGTGGGACTCGTCGGCTTGTCGCCGTGGGGGCAGCTCCCCCAGGCCCCGCCCGCCGTCAGCAATCTCGGCGGCCTACCGCTCCGCATGAGCTGGCTCGCCCCGGTTCACCCGTTTCTGGCCTTGCTCGTGGTCACGGGGCAAACCCCGGCCCCCGACCTCGCCGCCGTCAGCCATTTCGCCCGGCCGGTGCAGTGGTTGCTGGTGTACCCGGCGTACGGCTATCTCCTGCTGAGCCTGATCGCGTCGACCCTGATGATCCTCATCAGCCTCATCTTCGTCCGCCGTGGGGCGCGACAGGGCGAGCCGACGATCGCCGCGTGGCTGCAAGAGCATCTTGTGCCGCGCCGCCTGCGCCGCCGTCGCCCGCCGCGCCGCGTCTGGCGCAACCCCATCGCCTGGCGTGAAGCGATGACCCGCGGGTCGGCCGGCGGGCGGTCCGCTCTGCGGCTGGTGCTGAACGTGGCCGGCCTGGCCGCGGGCCTCGCGCTGCTGATCGCGTACCACAGCGGTGCCTTCGGTACCGATCCGCCCGCAGCCGCCGCCACCCGCGATTGGCTCGTCCCCCTGGTTTGGCTGGAGTGGGCCATCGCGCTGCTGGTGGCGACCAGCACGGCGGCCAGCACACTGACGCG
This sequence comes from Planctomycetota bacterium, assembly GCA_040755725.1. Classification (GTDB taxonomy): domain Bacteria; phylum Planctomycetota; class Phycisphaerae; order UBA1845; family Fen-1342; genus JBFMAI01. Next base: position 603,722 of record JBFMAI010000040.1, read on the forward strand.
CGAGAAGGAAGCCCAGACGATGGAGCTGCTCCGCGTCACCCCGTTGACCAGTCGCTACATCATCGCCGGCATGTTGCAGGGTCTGGTACGACTAGCCCTGCCGATGCTGGCCGTCCCGACGCTGACCGTGACCCTGTTCGCGGCGCTCGACCTGCTACGGCCCGGGACCCCGCCCGTCACCACCCCCGAAGCCGTCCTGCTCCTGCCCGTCCAAGTCATCGCCTTCACGGCCCTGGCGGCCATGATCGGCCTGCACTTCTCGCTCTGGTCCCGCAAGACCGTCCCGGCGGTGATGATCAGCACGGCGGTCGTGCTCGGCGGGGCCGGCTTGCTGACCGCCTGCGGCGCCGCCGTTCGCACCGCCAGCCCCACCGTGCTCGCCGTCCTCTGGCCCTTCACCCCCGTGTGGGGCCTTCAGGCCCTGCTTGATCCGCACGGCGTGGCCGAGTCCGCCGCGTTGGCCTGGGGCAGCGGCGGGGGCCTGAGCGCGTCCGAGGTGCTCAACTTCCGCATCGCCCGCGGCGTGTTCAGCCTGGTCGCCGCCGCCGTCTACCTCGCCATCACCTACGCTCTGTACAACAACATGGTGCGCGGCTTCGACATGACCGTGCGGCGCCAGTCGGCGTGAAACCGGAGCCGGCACGGCGGCTTCTGCCCCGGGTGCTGCGCCCTCAGCCGCGGGCACCGGCACGATCCAGAGGGTTTCGTGCCGGCCTTTGACGTAGTTGAACCCGCGCACCCGCAGCCAGACGCCGCCGTCCGGCGCGGGCATGAGGCCGGCCTGCCGCAGCGCTTCATCGCGGGCGATGACCACCCGTGGCTGCGGCGCGGGCCGCAGCACCTCAGGCAGCGCCTCGACCCGCGTCACGCGGGCCGGCCGCTCCAGATAGAAGAACATGCTCGGCTCGTCGTAGCCGCACGCCAGGACTTCGGTCGTCGGCTCCGCCACGGCGTTGACGCGCCGGGCCACCAGCCTGCTCAGCCGGTACGCCTCCAACGCCGGCAGCACGCCGAGGCCCAGCACGAAGTGGAACAGCCACGCCGTGCCGACCGCGGCGACCCACGCCGCCCGCAGTCGCGCTCGCCACACGAGCCACCCCACCACGGCGAAGCCGGCCAGGAGCGGCACACCCGCCGCCACGGGGGCCGCGCTCCACGTCTCGGCGCGCCAGGCGATACCCGCCGCCACCAACGCCACGCCCAGCAGCAGCGGCACGGCGGCCCACACGGCCAGCACGAATCGCTGGAATCGCGTGGTTTCCCGGTCCAATCCGTTGGCCCACATGCGCCCCAGCAGAATCGCCAGCGGCACATAGCACGGCAGCACATAGTGCGGCAGCTTGCTGTGGATTAGTTCCAGTACAACCCACGGCAGCCCGGCCCACATGAGCAGCAGCCCCGCCACGCGGTCGCTGCGCCGCGTTCGCCAGGCCTCGACCACCGCCCCCGGCACCAGCACCGTCCACGGCAGCCAGCCCGCCAGCCCAACCAGCAGGTGGTAGCCGGGCGGGCCGCCGTGGCCATGGGGCGTGCCGGCAATGCGGGAGACGATCTCGTACCCGAAGAACTGGCTGATGAGTGTGCCCCCCGCGCGTTGCGCGGCGTAAGCGTACCACGGGGCCGCGATGAGGACGGCCACCGGCAGTGTCAACCACAAGACGGGGCTCACGAACCAGCGCGTAGCCCGACCACTCAAGGTGGCATGGCCGCGGCCTTGAGCGGCCATGCCCTCCGGGGACCGACATGCCGCCCCCCGGCCGCCCCCGGAGCGCACGTACACAAGCAACCCCACACCGAAGGCCCCCACGAAGAGCACTACCGCCGGACCTTTGGTGAGTACGGCGAGCCCGACCGCAACCCAGAAGCCGACCGCTCGCCGGACCGTCGGCCCCCGAGTGGCCATGCGCCACAGCAGGACCGTGGCCGCCATCATGCCCAGCAGCAGCAGACCGTCCGTCAGGAGCATCTTGCCGACGACCGCGGGAAGCCCCGCCGTGATGAACGTGACCCCGGCGAATAGCGCGACCCGCCGGTCGTACATCTCGCGGGCCAACGTCACCAGCAGACCCACGACCCCGACCATCGCCAGCACGCTGACCAGCCGCCCCGCCCATTCGTGCAGGCCGAAGATGCGGAACGACGCCGCCACGCACCAATACAACAACGGCGGCTTGGCAAGCCACGCTTCCCCCAGGTAGCGCGGCATCAGCCAGTCCCCGCTCGCGAGCATCTCCCGACTGACCTGCGCATACCACCCCTCGTCGCGGTCCACCAGGCTGACGCCGAAGGTCCCCGGCAGCAGAACACCCAATGCCAACCCGGCCGGCAGTAGCCACGTCAACCGGGAACGGACCGGAAGGATGGACCGGGATGACAGGCGTGTCGGGCCCACGATTCACTCGTCCCAGGCGGGTGATATACTACGTCCACGCCGGGCACGCGCTAACCGCTGCGTATCAGCGGCCCCGTGCCCCGGGGCGCTTGGGAGGATCGCGATGGGGATTCCGTACCCGGCAGGCGCGGCGTTGACCTGCCGGCAGATTCGCGAGATCGATGTGCTGGCGATTGAGCACGTGGGCATGCCCGGCGTCGTGCTCATGGAGAACGCCGGCCGGGGCACTGCCGAGTTCATCTACGACCGGCTGCTGGACCCCGCCGCCGACCGCGTGCTGGTTCTGTGCGGCCCCGGCAACAACGGGGGCGATGGGTTCGTCGTCGCGCGGCACCTCCACAACGCTAGCGTCAAGGTGGACGTGGTCCTCGCCGCGCCGCCGGACAAGTGCCGCGATGACGCCGCCACCAACTTGAAGATTCTGGAGCGGATGGGACTGCCGTTCATTCGGGCGTTCGAGCCGCACGGGCTGGAGACGGCGCGGGAGGCCGCCGACGAGGCCGACGTGATCGTCGATGCCCTGCTCGGAACCGGGTCGAGCGGGGCCCCGCGGAACACGATGGCCATGTTGATCGAGTTGGCCAACGCCGCCCCGCGGGCCCGCCGCATCGCCATTGACATCCCCTCGGGTCTGGACGCGGACCGGGGCGAAGTCCACGAGCCGTGTTTCCGCGCCGACGCGACCGTCACGATGCTGGCCGCCAAGACCGGCTTCGCCACGCCCGCGGCCCGCGCCGTCGTCGGGCGGGTCGTGGTCGTGGACATCGGCGTGCCGCGCGTCCTGATCCCCGGCCGGCCCGCGACCGGGCCTTGACAGTTAGGGGTTTGTTTGTACTATGCGGGAGGTGGCCGGAGCCGCCGGGGCCCGCGGCCGACCCGTCCGTCGCCCCTTCTTGAGGATCCGAGCATGTCCGAGGAGCGCGAAACGAACCGCAAGGAAGCCCTGAGCCGGGCCGTGCAGCAGATCGAAAAATCCTTCGGCAAAGGCGCCATCATGTACTTATCGGAGAAGCAGTCCGCGACGGTGGACGGCGTGTCCACGGGCTGTCTCTCCCTGGACCTGGCCCTGGGCGGCGCCGGCATCCCGCACGGCCGCGTCGTCGAGATCTTCGGCCCCGAATCCTCCGGCAAGACCACCCTCACGCTGCACATCATCGCCGAGGCCCAGCGGGCGGGCGGCGCCGCGGCGTTCATCGACGTGGAGCACGGCTTCGACCCGTCCTGGGCCAAGCGGCTCGGGGTCCACCTCGAGGAGTTGATGATCAACCAACCCTCCTGCGGGGAAGAGGCGCTGGAAATCTGCGAACTGCTCGTGCGCTCGAACTCGCTCGACGTCATCGTCGTCGACTCCGTGGCCGCCCTGCTGCCGCGGGCCGAACTCGAAGGCCAGATGGGCGACCAGCACGTCGGTCTGCAAGCCCGCCTGATGAGCCAGGCCCTCCGCAAGCTCACCGGCATCGCCAGCAAGAGCCGCACCAGCGTTATCTTCATCAACCAGATCCGCGAGAAGATCGGCGTGATGTACGGCAGTCCCGAAACCACCCCCGGCGGCCGCGCGCTGAAGTTCTACGCCTCGCTGCGCATCGACGTCCGCCGCCTCGGCATGATCAAGGAGGGCGAACAGGTCATCGGCAACCGCGTCCGGGCCAAGGTCGTCAAGAACAAGGTCGCCCCGCCCTTCCGCGAGGCCGAGTTCGACATCCTCTTCGACTGCGGCATCAGCCGCGAAGCGGACCTCCTGGACATGGCCGCCGACTGCGGCGTCGTGTCGCGCAGCGGCACTTGGTTCGGCTTCGGCGACCTGCGCCTAGGCCAGGGACGCGAGAACGCCCGCCAGTTTCTCCGCGACAACACGGACGTCTGCGAGCAGATCCGCCGTCGCGTGCTGGAGCTCAAGCGGCCCGCGCCCACGCCCGAGAAGAACACGCCGACCGACAAGAGCGTGCCCGGCTCGAAGCCGGCTCCCGTTCCGGTAACGGGGACGGTGCCGGAGCCGGCCCGGCCGGCCCGCGCGGCACCGGCTGCCGCCGCCCGCAAACCCGTCGCCGTCGCGGCCCGCAAGCGCTGAAACCGAAGCGCTCTGAGCAACCATCCCCACTCGGGGAACAGCGCCCCCCCTCCCTCGGAGGGAGAGGTTGAGGGGAGGGCTCCACCGGGCAGCCGCCATATGCCGGCGTCGCCCGCCCCGGCCATCACACAGCTTATGGGATGTCGGTGGCCGGCCCCATGGAGCCGCTGAATTATGGGTTGATCGCCGTGTCCCGCGGCGGCGCGCCAGGGGCCGCCGCACCGCAATTCCCCCCATGCTTTGATGTATCGCGCAGCGCTGACCGAAGATACCATGACCCCGCTCGCCGTCGAGCGCCGCCCGGCGCTCCCGGCGGCGGGGCGCCGTTCAGGAGCGGGTGATATGCGCCACCCGGCGTCGGACGCAGCTTGCGCCAGGCCACGCTCAGCGTCATGGTCGCTGTACTGGGCGGCCTTGGCGGCGTTCGTGTTCCTGGCCCTGCTGGCCGCCCCGGTCCACGCGCAGCGCGGCGACCCGCCCCGCGCCGCCCCGGCGGCCCTGGCCCAGCTCGAAGCCCTCGAGCGCGCATTTCAGGACGTGGTGGAGCGCGTCGCGCCGAGCGTCGTCGGTATCCGCTCCCAGCGACGCTACGTCGCCCCGGGGACCGATGCGAACGCCCCCAACGGCCAGGAGCTTGAGCAGCACGTCATCGTCAACGGCAGCGGCACCGTCGTGGGTGCCGACGGCCTCATCCTGACCAACGAGCACGTCGTCCGCGGCGCCGGCACGATCGACGTCCTCCTCTACGACGGCGATAAGCTCCGCGCCACGGTCCTCGCCTCCGACGCACGCAGCGACCTGGCCGTCCTCAAGGTCCCACGCTCCGGCCTGCGCCCCGTCACCTTCGGCGACTGGGACCGCGTCGACCGCGGCCAGTGGGCCATCGTCATCGGCAATCCCTTCGGCCTCGGCCTCGACGGGCAGCTTAGCGTTTCCATCGGCGTCATCTCCAACCTCAACCGCCAACTCCCCGGCCTGGGCGAGGTCGACGACCGCTTCTACAACGACATGATCCAGGTCACCGCCCCCATTCACCCGGGTAACTCCGGCGGCCCCCTGTTCAACCTGCGCGGCGAGCTCATCGGCGTCGTCACCGCCATGCACACCCGCGCCCCGGCCGACGAGGGCGTCGGCTTCGCCGTCCCCATGACCCCCACCCGCCGCCGCATCGTCGATGCCCTCTGCCAAGGCCAACGCGTCGCCTACGGCTACCTCGGACTGACCGTCCGCGTCCCGGAGGCGGCGGAGCGGCAAACCATCGGCCTCGAACACGGCGTCATCGTCGATCGCGTCGAGCCCGGCGGCCCCGCCGAACGGGCCGGCGTGCGCATCGGCGATGTGCTGCTGAGTTACGACGGCCGGCCCGTGACCGGCCCCGCCCACCTCGCCGAGCTCACCGGCCAGACCCCCGTCGGCACCGAAGTACGTCTCGAACTGCTCCGCGACGGCCGCCCCGCCACCCTCCGCGTCACCCTCGAACGCCGTGACATCAGCCGCGTGAGCTGGATGCGCGGCGACGCAATCACCTGGCGTGGTATGCGCCTGGCGGACCTCAGCGACGACGCTCGCCGCCGAATGCACGTCGCTGAACCGCTCCGCGGCGTCATCGTGATCGATGTCGAGCCGGACAGCCCCGCCGCCCGGGCCGCGATGCGCATCGGCGACGTCATCGAGGAGGTCGGAGGGTACCGCATCGAGGACACGCTCGACTTCCTGCTGCGCGTCCGCCAGGTGCAGGGCACCCTTGAGGTGACCGTCCGCCACGAGGGCCGCCGACAAATCACCCCGTAAATGACTGCACGCGACCCGGCGCGGCGCACGTCGGGAGGGCGAGCCTCTCGGCGAGCCGCGGCTCGGCAGTCCCGACACGCCGGAATCGCCCTCCCGCCGCGCGTATTCCCGCACCGCGTATTCGCGCACGACGGCCCCAGGCAATTCCGCCCGGACTACTTCGTAGCGACGTAGACCCCCCGCGCCGTCAGCACCAGCGTCCCGTCCTTCTCAGCGGCGGCCACCTGTCCCTTCACGACGACCTCCGCGCCCGGCACCAACCCATGCTGCCCCTGTAGCCCGACCTTCAGCGGCCGCCCGTCTCCGCCCACGACCTGCACCGTCGCCGAGCTGGCCAGCACGTCCTCCCGCGCCTCGCAGCAGTAGTCCCACGGCGTCGGGCACCCGTCTTCGTACTTCTCGTTGCACGTCGGCAGCGCCTTATCAACCAGCAGGAACACCGCGCTGCCCGTCACGAACGGGTCCTTCCGCCCGCCGATCCGGCCCCGCACCGCCACCTCGCGGCCCGCGGCGGCATCCAGCTTGACGGCGCGCACACTCACGGCCTCGGCGGGCTCGGTAGCCAGCCACAGGTCCACCGGCAACGCGCCCGCCGCGGGGGCCGCGCCTTGTGCCGTTGGCGCGGCGGCCCGTTCGCACCCGCTGAACGCCACCGCGATAGTCAGCATCCCGCCGAGCAGCAACCAACCCCGCAAGTGTCTTTCCGTCGTCATCCGAGCTCCTTTGACATACCGTGTGGGTGATTATAGGTGGGCAAGCCTCGCGCGAGCACCAACCACCGGCCTCATCCAGACTGGACAACCCGCGCGGCCGCCGTCTGATTCCCGCTCGCGCGTCCCCGCAGGCGCCGCTGGTCGTTTTCGCTTGGCCTGCACGTCCGAAAGCCGTAGGATGACTTCAGAGCTCGTCCCTCCGAGGAGAATGCCCGTGAAAACCCCCTTGTACCGGCCGTGGATGCTGTTGTGTGCCGCGGCCGTGAGCACCGCCCTCGCCGCCGACCCTTCCAGCGCGTTCCTGACACCCGGTCAATTTGCGGTTACGCCGGGTGCAACCGTCGCCGTCCACTTCGACGTGGGGGAGGCGGGGACCGCCCGCCCTGCCTCGTGGCCCGCCGACCGCATTGAGTGGCTCTTCGTTCGCGGCGGACCCACGCAAACCAACCGCCACGAAGTCCGCGCCGACGACCCGCAATCTGGCGCCGTCGATGTGAAGATCGAGCACCCCGGCGTGACGCTCGTCGGTGTCGACCAGCGGCCGGTCGTGCTGAACCTGACTGGTGACGAGTGGCGGGCATTCCTGCGAGCCAACGTGGCCGAGTCGAACAACGCCGACGCCGCCCACCTGCCGGCTGCCTCACACCCCGTTCGCGTTCGCCACGTCGTCTCGAGCAAGACGCTGATCCGGGCCGCCCGGGCCGACGGACAAGTCAACTCGTCGCCCATCGCCACCGGCAAGTCCGGCCAGGCTGTCGAGATTCGCCCGCTCTTCGATCCGACCGCGATCCGCCCCGGCAGTGACCTGCCCATGCGGCTGTACGTGGACGGCGATAAGTGCGTCGGCGCACGCGGCCGCGCCACCCACGTCCCCAGCGGCCACGCCGCCACGTTCGTCACGGACCGCGAAGGCAGCGCCTTCTTCCGCGTCACGGAGCCCGGTCTGTGGCGGGTCGAGTTCCACCATGCGTCCCCGCGGACCGGCGACCCCGCCGCCGACTGGAACCTGTACACCGCGACGCTGACCTTCGAGGTGCAGAAAGGAGCCGGCCAATGAAACCGCCCAACACCCAATCGCCGCGCGCGGGCGAGCGCCCCCTGACTCCCCTCCCTCTTAGGTCGCCACGGACGGCTCGCTGTGGCAATGAGGAGTTGGGGGAGGGTCGCTTAACTCCCCTCCCTCTCAGGGAGGGGTTCGGGGAGGATCGCCGCCCGCTGCCCCAGAGTGCCTCCACCTGGCCGCCCGCCACCGCCCCCCATCTGCTCGGCCATCGTGCCCCCGCGCTGTCCCTCGCGTTGGGCCTCGCCGTCGCCGCCTTCGCCTACGAGTGGAAGAACCTCGGCCCCGACCCCATCGTCGACGGCATCAACCTGTACACCGGCCGCGTCTCCGCCGTCGCGTGCAGCCGCGCCGACCCCAACCGCTACTTCATCGCCGGCGCCGACGGGGGCGTGTGGCGAACCACCGACGGCGGCCAGACCTGGCGGGCCCTCACCGACGCCATGCCCGCCAGCGCCATGGGCGCCCTCGCCCTCGACCCCACCAACGAGAACATCCTCTACGCCGGCACCGGCGAGGCGAACTACGCCAACCACAGCCGCTACGGCGTCGGGCTCTACAAGTCCACCGACGGCGGGGACACGTGGGTGCAGCTCGCCGAGAGCACCTTCGGCGGCCGCTGCTTCGCGCGCATTGTCGTCAACCCGCACAACCCGCAGCGCCTTTACGCCGCCATCGGCCGCGCCGGCGGCTTCCCCGCCCTGGCCGCCGCCAAGGGCCACCCCGGCGCCAACGGCCCCGTCGGCGTGTTCCGCTCCGACGACGGCGGCGTCACGTGGTCGCACCTGACCGGCGGCTTGCCCACCGTCGCCGCCACCGACCTCGCCATCAATCCCGCGAACCCCAGCGTCCTCTACGCCGCCATCGGCCACATCTTCGGCGACCCCGCCAACGGCATCTACCGCAGCGCCGACGGCGGCGACTCGTGGACCAAGCTCGCCGGCGGGCTGCCCACCGCCAACCTCGGCCGCATCAGCCTCGCCATCGCCCCCAGTCAGCCCGCCCGCGTCTACGCCCTCATCGCCAACGCTGCGACCTCCACCGGCGGCAACGCGTCCACGCTGGGCGCCTACCGTACCGACAACGACGGCACCACCTGGACATCGCTCCCCGTCGGCAGCATCCAGTCCACCTACGGCTGGTATCTCTCGGTTGTTGGCGTGCAGCCGACCAACCCCGACGTCGTCTTCATGGGCGGGCTGAACCTCTACCGCTCCACGAACGCCGGCGGCGCCTGGCAAAACGCCAGCCCTTCGCACGTCGATCAGCACGCCCTCGACTGGGACGCCGCCGGCCGCCTCGTCGCCGGCCACGACGGCGGGGTCGACCGCACCACCAACCTCGGCAGCACGTGGACCAGCCTCAACCCCCGACTCGGACTGGTCCAGTTCTACGCGGGCCTCTCCACCCACCCCACCGACGACTACATTCTCCTCGGCGGTACGCAGGACAACGGCAGCAACATCCGTCGCACCGCCTCCACCAGTTGGGACAGCGTCCTGGGCGGTGACGGCGGCTGGACCCAGATCGACCAGATCAACCCCCTGCGCATGTTCATCGAATACCAGGGGTCCGGCAATCTCTACCAATCCACCAACGGCGGCTATGGTTTCAACTACAGCGGTTCCGGCATCTCCACCGGCGACCGCAACTGCTTCCTGCCGCCTTACCTGATCCACCCCACCAACTCCAACCGCATGTTGTACGCCACGCACCGTATCTACCGCAGCGACAACGGCGGATCATCCTGGACCGCGATCTCTGGCGACCTCACCGGCGGCAACGGCGCCGTCCGCACCCTCGCCCAGTCCGTCGCCGATCCGAACGTCGTCTATGCGGCCACCAACGACGGCCGCGTGCTGCGCTCCGACAATGGCGGTACCAGCTTCACTGTCCTGCTCACCGGGGTGCCCGGCTGGCCGCGCACCACGCGCGAGATCTTCATCGACCCCACCAACCCCATGACCGTCTATCTCGCCATCGCATCCTACGGCTACCCCCAGGTCCAACGTAGCACCGATGGCGGAAGCCAGTGGGAAATCCTCGTCGGCGACCTGCCCGACCTCCCGGTCAACACGATCGCCGTCGATGTCCGCGGCAAGTTTCCCGTCATGTACGCCGGCACCGACGACGGCCTGTATCGCAGCCTCCTGGACGGCACAGCGTGGCACCGCTACGGCCCCGGCCTGCCGACCGCCGCCGTGATCGACCTGTTGGTCCAGCCCGAGCGCGGCCGGCTGATCGCGGCGACGCAGGGCCGCGGCGCGTGGCAGGTGCCCATCGCCATTCCGGGCGACATGAACGCCGACGGCCGCGTGGACTTCGGCGACATCAACCCCTTCGTGCTGGCCATGACCAACCCGGCCGCCTACGCCCAGCAGTACCCAACGCTCGACCGCGACGTGTCCGGCGACCTGAACGGCGACGGCCAGCTCGACTTCGGCGACATCAACCCCTTTGTCGCGCTGCTTGTCCATTGAATATCTTCCCCTACGTGCGGAACGAAGTACCACCACAGAGGCACAGAGAACACAGGGAAGAGAGGAGAAGCGAAGAACTGCACTTGAGTGGCGCTACAAGACGCCTCTTCGTAACCCCCCTCCCTTCCAGGGAGGGGTTGGGGGAGGGTCGCCACCCGCATACACTGTGTGCGCGCCCAGTCTCGTCAACTGCGCGGTCGCCGTTATTGAACCAATGCCACGTACACCAGCGCCGCCCATCCCAGCGGATTACCTCGCTATTCTCATCTGCCTTCTTCTCTGTGTCCTCTATGCCTCTGTGGTGAATCACGAGGAGCATCGTGTCGCCCGGCAACGTCGCTGACCCGCCAGAGGCGATCGCCAGAAAGCGCCGCTGGCAACACATCAAGTGGACGGTGCGCCTGGGCGCGCTACTGCTGGTCATCGGATTGCTGAAATTCGTGGGACTCGACGGCAAGTTCTACTACCCCGACGCCACGGTCTACGACCAGCCGGAGGACTACGACCTCATCCACGAGGACGTGACGTTCCCGACCAGCGACGGCCTCACGTTGCACGGCTGGTTCTTGCCGGCCCACGGCCGCGCCTGCGGCACGGTCGTCCACTTCCACGGCAACGCCGCCAACGTCAGCGCCCATGTCGGCCTCGTGGCCTGGCTCCCGTCCCTGGGCTACCACGTGCTGATGTTCGACTACCGCGGCTACGGTCGTTCCGCCGGGCGCGTGACACGCGCCGGCACCATCCGTGACGGCCACGCCGCCCTCGATTACGCCCTGTCTCGCCCGGAGGCCGGCGGCCTGCCGGTGTTCGCGTACGGCCAGTCACTGGGCGGCGCGGTGGCGATCGTGGTGGCCGCCGAGCGCCCGGAGATTCGCGCCGTCGTCGCCGAGTCGCCGTTCAGCACCTACCGGGGCATTGCCGCCTTGCACGCCCGCCGTCTGCTCGGCAGCGATTGGGCCGCGCGGTGGCTGGCCCGGATCACCATCTCTTCCGGCCACGACCCGCTGGAGGTGGTCCGCCGTATCGCGCCGCGCCCGGTGCTCGTCATCGCCGCCGAGTGCGACCAGATCTGCTTCCCCGAACAGGCCCGCGAGCTCTACGACGCCGCCGGAGAGCCGAAGGAGTTCTGGCTCGTTCCAGGGGCCGAGCACCTGTCGATCCTGCTGGAGGCCCAGACCGAACTCGTCGAGCGCGTCAGCACCTTCTTGCTTCGCGCGGGCCAAAGACAGATTGTATAGAGATGCTAGGATCCGCCACCGCCGCCCGCAGTGTGCCTCAAGTGGAATACGCGCCCTTGAACACGCGCCCCTTCCCCGGCGCGCCGCCCTTCCCCGAGCTGCACAGTCACCGCCAAGGCCGCCGCGCGGGCCACCGCTTCAAACGCGTCCGCCGTGGTGCGATTGGCGTCCGCCACCAGCGCCAGACCGCCGGGCACAAGGTGGCGGGCGACGAACCGCGCCACCGGCTCCAGGTTGCGCGCCTCATACAACACGTCCGCCGCCACGATCCGTTCCGCCCGCAGGTCGGGATACTCCCGCCGCCAGTCGATCAGCCGCACGCCGTCAATCGCGATTCGATTGCGGCGTGCGTTCTCCGCCGCAAAGGCCAGCGCATCCTCGTCGTAGTCCGATAATGTGACGCGGTAGCCCCGGCTGGCGGCAACCAGCCCAACAAGCCCCACGCCGCAGCCGAGTTCCAATACGAGGATCCCCGGTCCGCGCCCGGGCGCCGCAGGCCACTCCCCCACGATCTCCGCCAACAGCAACGCTCCGGGCCAGAGCTTGGCCCAATAGGGCATGTACTCATCCTGCTCGAAGCGCCGCTGCACGCTGGGGTCGTCCAGCAAGCCGTCCGGGTCCGCCGGTACCAGCAGCCGGAGCTCCAGGCCGCCCGCCCGTAAGATCTCCTCCCGTACTCGATACCCACGCCAGCGGTCCATTACGCTACCATACCTGACACGAGACGACGAGCGGCCCGTCGGCCGGCGCCCCATAGTCTGGGGATTATCCGTTCCGCGCGGCCGCCGGCAATGCCCGTGGTGGCCCGTGGCCGTGCATCCCGAACAGACTGAGGCTCCGCGCCCCCTGAGCCGCCTTGTCCCTTTCCAGCCGCACTGGGCCGCCGACGTGGTGACCTGGGTGCGTGACGACCAGGAGCTGTATTGGCTGGCTCCCAAGTCGCGGCCGCCGTTGACCGCCGCGGAGGTCCTCCGCTGGCACGAGCCTGATCACGATCCGTATAGCCTGCTGGACGCTCAAACGGGCTGTCCGGTGGCCTACGGCGAGTTGAATCGGCTGGCGGGTCGGCGGCGCGAGTATTGGCTGGGGCACCTGATCGTCGACCCGGCCCGACGGGGGCAGGGCCTGGGGATCGCGTTGACGCGGGCGCTGCTGGAGGAGGCGTTCGCGCGGCGGGGCGCGTGGCGGGTGACGCTGGTGGTGTTTCCGGAGAACCGCCGGGCGCTGGCCTGCTACCGGGCGGCGGGGCTGCGGGATGACGGTCACGAGTGGCACCGTTTTCCCGCGCGGGGGCGGGAGGAGCTGCTGGTGCGTTTGGCGGCGCGGGCCGACGACTGGGCCGGCGTTTAGGAAGTATAGATATTCTATGTGACGGTTATTACCCGCGTCTGGGCGGGTCGCGCCGGTGGCGACCTTGGATCCCCGGCGCACGGGGGGTGGCCGTGTCGAGTTCGGCAAGCTATCGAACTACCAACCCACAGGAATGCGACTGGGTCACAGCCTTCGCACGCGTTTCACGTGGAACGCCAGCAATCGGCGACCTCACCCGGGCTCAACCAAGCTCGGTGGGCCCTTGCAGACCGCGCAGCGCAGACCGTTTCAGGACTGGCTCTCGTCGGCACTGATCCTCGTTTCACATGAAACGCCCCGCCCAAGCTGCGGCCGTCTACTCCAGGTTAGCATCGCCGGCCAGTCGCTCAGCGATCCGGTCGAACTCGTCCAAAGTACCATAGTGGATCACCACGCGGCCCGAGTTCTTCCGCCGCCCCTGATACACCCGCACCCGCAACCCAGTCGCCTTACTGAGCGCTGACTCCAGCTCCTCGAGGTGCCTGCGCGAGGCGACCGAATCCGTAGGAATAGCTGGCGTTACGGCCGACTCCGCCAGAGATTCCGCCGCCTTGACCAGCTCCTCGACCTGGCGCACCGAGAGGTTCCGCCGGGACGCCAGCCGCGCCAAGGCCAACTGCCGCTGGGGATCCGACACTCCCGCGATGGCCCGCGCCTGCCCCATCCCCAGTTGCCCAGCCCCCAGCATGTAGCAAATCTCCGGCCCGAGCTTCAGCAGCCGCATGTAGTTCGAAATGTTCGCCCGACTTTCCCCCAACCGCTGAGCCAAATCCTCGACCGTCCCCCCATACGTTTCCAGGTAATGTTGGTACGCGGCGGCCCGCTCCAACGGGGCCAAGTCCTGACGCTGAAGGTTCTCCACGAGCGCCAGCTCGAACGACTGCGCGTCCGTCAGCCCACGCACAATGGCCGGGACCGTTGCCAGCCCCGCCAACTTTGCCGCCCGCCAGCGACGCTCCCCCGCTACGATCCGGTAACCGCCATCGTCCAGTGCCCGCACGATGATCGGTTGGACCACCCCGTTGCTCCGAATTGAAGCGGCCAGCTCTTCCAGCGCCTGCCCGTCAAAACTCGAACGCGGCTGATGGGGACTGGGTGTGATGGCTTCGACCGGCAAGTCGCGAACGTAACTGGCGTCAGGTATCGGCGGGACCGACGGCCCAAGGCCGGTGGGGCCCGGTGTGGCGGGAATCAGTGAACTGAGCCCACGTCCCAAACGACTGGCCGGCTTCATGGGATTCTCCTCGGGGCGGGCCCAGCGTAGGGCCACAGCCCCGCGCCTGTCAACCCGGCCCCGCGCCTGTCAACCCGGCCCCGCGCCTGTCAACCCGGCCCCGCGCCTCGCGTGTCGCCCCGCGCGCGGGCCGGCCGCCAACCGGGGATGGTCGAGGCCGCCGCCGCGCATAGACTACCTAGAGCTTCCGCAGGCCACCACCGGCCGCGGCCGGCGGCGCCCTCGCATAGGATAACTAGAAGTGCTATACCAAGGCCGGCCCCGGGCCCGCGGCGTCGCGCGCCAGCTCCCGAAACCGCTCCAGCAGCAGCCGGTGGCGACGCTTCCGCCCCCCGAACCCCAGCGCTTCCATCTCCCGCTCCGCCGCCTCCACCGACCACCCCTCGACGTGCACGCGATACAGGGCGCAGAACAGCAGCGTGCGCTGCTGGCCCAGCCGGCAGTGTACCAGCACCGGCCGCGTCGCCGCGTCGCGGCACAGCCGCAGGAACTCCTCCGCCTGCTCCGCCGTCGGCGGGTTCTTGTGATTGCACGGAATCGTCACGAACCCGACGTTCCGCGCCGCGCACAGCTCACGCTCCGCCTGCTCCCACGCGTCCGGATCGTCCTCGTCGCGCGACCCCCGCAAGCTCACCACCGTGCGCAGTCCCACTCGGTCGATCAGGTCGGCGAGTTCCGCGGGCGTCGGCTGACCGCACCGATACAAAGTCCCCTCGGCCACCACGCCGAAATGTCGCAGCCCGTCGTAGGGCGCGCGGAAGAGACGCCGGATGAACCGAGGGACGTTCACCGCGCGGTCCTCCGAATCACACCCGTTGCGCAGCGCGGCGCACTAAGGGGCGGCGGCCAGCTCGAATGCGGCCCGGTTCTCCGCCACCTTTTGCCCGAGTTTATCAATCACCGTCGCTTTTACCACGTAGGAACCGGGGGAAAGTGACGCCGGCAGCCGGACCAAACGGGGGATGAAGCAATCCTGCCGGCGGTTCGCGCAGCGGTCCACGATGTCCGTGTCCTTGATCTCCAGCACGGTTTGCCCGGAGCGGTCTAGGATGGTGGTGGTCAGATCGAACTTGGTGGTGTACAGCCCGTCGTCCCCCCGCTCGCTCACGAAGTCCCGCAACTCGCAATAGAGCACAAACTCGTTGACGACCCCCGCCAGGAACCGCGGCGGCTCAATGGCGTCGTATTGCCCGAACCCTCGCACCGAGCGGCACATACGCACCACCGGCACGCTCAGGTCACTCACCCGCCGCAGGGCCACTTGAAGGGCTTCAAGCTCGCGGGTCGCGGCGGCGGCCGCCGTCGCCTGGTCCCCCAGGTGCCAATTGCGAATCACGATCCAGGCTTCGATGAAGCGCGCCGCCAACTCCTGCTGCTCGGCGGTCACGAGCTCCAGCGGTGACCGCGCCCGCTCGTAGTCGCCCGCCACCACCCACAGCATCCGCCGATCAAGCTGCGCCCGGAACGAACCCTCTGGCGCCGGCGGCAGCCGCTCGATTAGGTCGCGGAGCGAGGGGGGGGCATTCGCGGCCTCTGCGGCGGCGTTGACGCGCGGGGCGACTACTTCCCGCGCTGACGACGGCGAGGAAGGCGGCTCGGACGCCTCCGCGGCCCGCACCGAGACGGCCCTGATCCGCGGCGGGTCCGTCGCTGGCAGACGAGACGGCGGTGACGCCTCGGGGGGCTGACTCGGTTGTGATTCGGGCTCCCCATCGGGAGCGTTTGCGGACGAGGGGGGCGCCGGTTCAGTCGTCGGCACCGGCGGCTCCTCGTGGCGCACGACGTTCACGTCGGCCGCCGGGCGGACCGTGTTGCGCGGCGACCGCTCCGCTTGGTCAATCCGCTCAATCCAGCCGAGCACCGTGCTCCTGACTTCCGCATCATCCGCTTCCTTGGTCTGGCGGATCGTCGGAGTGTCAACGACCTGGGGTGGTTCCTGCGGCTCGGTGGGGGCCTGAAGCTCCTGCCGCGCGGCGGGAGATTGATAATCCAATGCGCATCCTGAACTTATAGCGAGCAACGCACCCCACACCCACCGCGCACGCATCGCATCCATGCGAAGCTCCGGCGTCTTGGGTCAGCGGGCCGAGCCGGCCAGCTCGACCAGCAGCCGTTCAACACCCGTCTCTATCGACCGCGTGCCGGACTTGGCTTGTGAATCCAGCTCGGCCAGCGCGGCGACGACCCGGCGTAAGGCCCGGGGCGGCAGTCGCCGCAGCGTCGCATCAAGCTGCTGCTCGCGCCCCCACGCCATCACTTTCGGAGCTATTTCGGATATAGAAAGCCCGCTGGCGAGCATTTGGTGAGCGCCCAGCCATTGGCGCAGCTTCCACGCCACGCCCCCCAGTGCTTTGAAGGCGGCTTCCGGATCGGTACTGAGAACTTGGCGCCACAGACGCAGCGCTTGGTCCCCCGCGCCGGCGGCCGCCGCGTCCACCGCCGCAAACACCTTCTCCTCGCGAGCCGCGCCAACCAGCTCGACGACATGCCGCTCCAGGATAGCGGGTTGATCGGCGGCGTAGAGCGCGAGCTTCTCGACTTCCGCCGCCAGCCGCCCAGCGTCCGACCCCACCAAGTCGATGAGCCGGGCCGCCGCAGCCCGGTCGATCTTCCGGTCGCGCCGCTGGCCCTCGGCCTGGACGAAGTCGAACAGCGCCCGGCCGGTGAGCTTCTTACACTCGATGATCTGGCCGCCGACGCCGGGAATCGCCTTCGCCAGCCGGGTCGTTCGCGGGAAGCTGCGACACTCCAGCACCAACGTCCCCGTCGGCGCGGGCCGCGTCAGATACCGCTCCAGGCTCTCGCGGTAGGCGGTGACGAAGCTGTCGGCGTCGCGGATCAGGACCACGCGCCGCGGCGTGAGGAAGGGCAGGGTGGCCAATTCGGCCAGAACATCGCCGACGCACGGCCCGCCCTGGTCTTCCTTCCGCGTACCGTCGTACTCGCTGAGGGCCAACATGCGGTCGATCGGCGGCGGCAGCAGCGCGTCGAGTGCGCGCGTCAGGGCGTCGGACTTCTGGTAGTCTTCGTCTCCGAAGACAACGACGATCGGGGGTGCGGAGGCGGTCTTTCCCATGTCTGCCCCGGGGGCGGCACCGGCGGACCACTGGCCGCCACGGGCACCTCCGGCTCCGTCGGCGGGGGACCGAAGTACTCCAGTCGCCGCCGGGCCTTGGCCCGCAGCTCCTCGTCGCCATCGCGGGCCGCCAGCGCCCGGCGCCACGCTTCCAGCGCCGGCCGCGTACGGCCCAGCCGATGCTCCACGTCCCCGGCCCGCAGCCAGGTCGCACCGCTGTGGGGCCGCAGTTGCAGCAGGCGTTGCAGATGCTCGCGGGCGACAGCGTAGCGTCTCTGTGTGGCCGCGACCAGAGCCAGCCCCTCCAGCGCTCCCACATGGTCGTTGACGAGGGACAGGGCCGTCTCAAAGCGGCGCCCGGCCTCGTCATATCGGCCGAGTCGGTACAGCGTGCTGCCCAAGTCGACCAAGAGGTCCGCATCTTTCGGCGCCAGTTCCAGCGCATCCTCGAAGCGCGCGGCGGCCAGCGAATACTGCCCGCACGCCGCAAACCGCTCCGCCAGCTCGCGCAGGTGCGCCAGCGTCGGTCCGCTTCGCCGGCCACGGTCGGCCGCGAGCCCGGCCGGGGCAGCCGGCTGCGTCGTCGCGGCCGCGTCGGCCGTCTCGGGCGTGGACGATGCACCCGCCTGCTTGTTGGCAACGGCGTCGAGCGGAGAGGAAGGTGGCGTGGGGGTCACGGCGGCGGTGGCCACACACGGGTTGCCGGCGCGGTCGACGGCGATCAGACGGAGCTCAACGGGCGGGGCAAGGAGGGTGGGGGCATACCACAGCAGGCCCGTCTCAACGATGTCGGCCGGACCTCCGTCGATCCACTCGGTCGGGATGGTCCGATAGAACACACGCACCGCTTCCTGTGATCGATTCTCCTCGATGAATGTCGCCACCATCTCTACCGCCGGCCGGTCGCCCTCGGACCGCAGCCCCGCCGCGTGAACCTGAAGCAGTGGCGGCAAAGTGTCCACGATGACGCTGACCATCGCTGGCGTCCCCGGCGGCGGCGGCCCCTCGGACTCACCGTTCGCAGCCCGCAGAGCCAGGTAGAAATCGTACTTTCCGTCGGCGGGCGCGTCGTACCGCAGTGTCGTCGCGCCCGCCGGCGTGGTTTCCGCGGTCTGCCACGTTCGGCCCGCGTCAGTCGAAACCCACACGTCGACTTCGGCAGGCGTCTCGGCCCCCTCGGCCTGGAACTCGAGCAGGAGCTGCCGCGAGGCCACGTAGCGCGCCGGCGGGGACCCCCAAGCGACCGCCGCCAGCAAGAACGCAACCACGGGCAGACTTCGAACGCGGTACATGGGCAACCTGCGCGACACGCGACTCCCCCCCGAGTATCGGCGGCGGGGCGGGGCCCCCGACACCGCCGCCGCCGGTTGGGCGCGACCGCTGCGCGGGGTTGCGGGCGGCGGCGAAGCGTCTAAGGTGAGACTGGTGGCGCAGGAGCTGCGAGATGCATCCAGCGGCGATCCAGAGCGGGCGCGTCGTCCTGGGGGTGCTGGCGGCGATACTTGCGCTTTGCTCCACGACGGCCGACGCAGAAACGCTGACGTACGTTCTCACGCCGGTGCGTGAATCGGGACGGATCGAGGTCGAGCTGGCATGGGAGACCCAAGGCCGCGACGCGTCCGCGCTGTGCGTCTCGCCGCGGTGGGGTGCGGTGTCGGACATCCCGCGTCTGGTCACGGACGTGCAGGTTTCCGGCGGGACCCTGACGGGTCGGGAGAGTGCGTGCTGGCAGATTGAGCACCGGCGTGGGGCGTTGCTCCGGGTCCGGTACACGGTTGATGCCGGCCGCTCGACGTTCGATTGGGAGTTCGTCCACCTGCCGATCACGACGCGGACGTTCTTCCACGGCGTGGGCAACACGTTTCTGCTGGTGCCGCGGCCGGGCGGGGGCGCCCCGGAGGAATACGAGGTGGCGCTGCGGTGGCGCGTGCCGGAAGGATGGGAGGCGGTCTGCTCCTGGGCCACCGGCCGCCACGTGGGGGCCCGGCTGAAAGTGGATGATCTTCGGCACTCGGTCTACGTGGCCGGCGAACTGGTCCTACACACGGCCCGCGTGGAGGGAGCGGAGGCCTTGACGGTGGCCATGCCCGACCGGTTCGCGTTCAAGGTCGAGGCGTTCGCGGAGCTGGCCGCAGCAATCATCGGGCCGCAATGCGCCTTCATGGAGGACCGCACGTTCCCGCCCTTTGTCGTGACCGCCATCCCCGTCGGCGAGCCGCTGGGGGAGGGTCAGACGCGGCTGTCGGGCACCGGGCTGTACCGGAGCTTCGCGCTTTTCCTGCCGCCCGAGGCCCGGCTCGGCGAGCCGGTGGAGCACCTGTTCGCGCACGAGAACTTCCACCACTGGAACGGGCAGGTGTTACGCGCCGCGGAGCCGCAAGGTGAGGTGTACTGGTTCACGGAAGGATTCACCGACTACTACGCACTGCGCATTCTCCGCGAATCCGGACGCTGGTCGGCCGCCACCTACGCCGACTGGATCAACCGCCACTTCCGGGCGTATCACTCCAACCCCGCCCGGAATGTCAGCAACGCGGAGATCGCCGCCGGCTATTGGACGCAGCGCGACACCGTGGGGGAGGTGCCGTACCAGCGGGGTCTGTTGCTCGGGCTGCGGTGGCACCGCTTGGCACGCGACCGCGGCCGGGTCGAGGGGCTCGACGCGCTCTTCAAGGCGCTGGTCGCGCGGGGCCGCGACGGCGGGTTCCAGTTGACGAACGAAGCCGTGCGCCAGACCGGCAGCCGGCTCCTGGGCGACTGGTTCGCGGACGACTTTGACCGCTACGTCGTCCGGGCCGAGACGGTCGACGTGCCGCCGAATGCCCTCGCGCCGGACCTGAGCGGAAAGGTCCAGGCCGTGTACGCCTACGATCTCGGTTTTGACCGCGAGCGGTCCCTCGGACAGCAGCGGATCGTGGGGCTGGTGGCCGAATCGGCGGCGGCCAAGGCGGGGCTGCGGGAGGGGGACGAGTTGGCCGGCTGGAGCATCTACGCCGACTCGGACCGCAAGACGGTCCTCCGAGTGCTTCGCGGAGGGCAAGTGAAAACCATCGCCTACTTCCCGCGCGGGGAGCGGATTGACGTCCTGCAATTCCGGCCAGCGCGGGGTGCCGCCGGCGCGGGCCACTGACGCTGGCGGAGGGAGACGAAACACCCGAGGCGGCCGTCCCGCTGGGGGCGTCCGCCTCGGGGGTCAGAGGAGGAGGTAAGCGACACGTTGGGAGGTTCTCTGCCGGTAGTACGCCGCCGGACAGCCTCAGTTCGCTCGGCCCGATGATAATATGCTCTCAGTCGAGGCACGCTTGGGGCGTGGACCGGCGCCGCCAAGGGTGGGCCCGTACTCCGGGCGGAGTCGGCGGAGCCCCGGGTGGTCGGCGGCTGGACAGTGGGGGCTTGGAGCGATATCATCGAAGCGTGCTTGGTGGAGTGCGGGTCCCATGTGACCCGTCGCTGCCGCCGGCGCGAGCGGGTTCAGGTTTTAATCGTACCCCGGAGTCCGGGTGCGGGTGGGATCGGTGGTCCGGCCTTGGTGCTCGGTAGCGTGGACCTTGGCACGGTCTGGTCCATCCTGACCGAGACATTGGATCGAGGAGTCCCGTTGGAGAAGCGCGTGGCGTTCCCGGCCCGGCCGGGGCCGGCCCGTGCTTGGGGACGGACGGTGTGCGGTAGGGAGCGGTCATGAGCGAGCGGATTTACAGCCTTCACAATCACACACCCTTTTCGGACGGGGCCTACACCGTGGACGAGCTGTGCGAGGCGCACCTCGACTGCAAGGCGTTGCAGGGATACGAGTTGGCGGGGATCGGCATCGCCGACCACATGTTCTGCACGCCGTCGTCGCGCGAGGTAAAGACCGAGAAGGAGTTCGAGCGGCTGTTCGCCAAGGAAACGCGGGCGTACGTCGCGATGGTCAAGGAGGCCCGGCAGCGCTGGGCCGGCCGCATCCCGATCTTCTGCGGCGCCGAGATCAACTGGCCGCTCAACAAAGGTATGCTCGACGTGGTCCGCACGATGCTCGCCGGCGTGGACTATGTGCTGTTCGAATACGTGGACTGGGCGGGACTGACTCAATTGGCGAATCAGGCCCGGCGTTTCCCGTGTCCGGTGGGACTGGCGCACACCGACGTGTCCCTCCAGTTTCCCAATACGTCGATGGACCAGGTCGTCCGCACCCTGGCCAACGCGCGCATCGTGTACGAGCTGAACTCCAAGCTGATGCCGCTGGCCAACCAGGACCGCTGGTTCCGCGTCCTGCCGAACCACCGCGTCTATGTCGCCATCGGCACGGACACGCACGACGACCTGAACTGCCTGAACGACTTGCCGGAGTTGCACGCATTCGTCCGCAAGCACGGCCTGGCGGAGAAGCTCTTTGTCCCCACCGTGCGCGCCGAAGAAGCCGTGCCGGCCCCGTCGTAGCGCCGGCGTGGCGCCGGTAAGGGCCGGCTCGTCCCCGCAGGAACACGTCCCTTGCTGAACTCCTCCGTCCGACGACCCGAGCCGCTGCTCGCCGCCACGTTCGCCATACTCATCGCGGTCGGCACCGGTCTCCTCTGTCTGCCCGCGGCCCAGGCCGAGGACCGCGTCGGCGTCCTGGACGCCCTGTTCACCGCCACCTCCGCCGTCTGCGTCACCGGCCTGATCACTGTCGACACCGCCACGGCCTGGTCCCGCTTCGGCCAAACCGTCATCCTGGTTCTGATCCAGCTCGGCGGGCTGGGCATCATGACGTTCGGCGTCATCGCGGCGGAGGTGCTGCGTCTCCGCGTGTCGTTCGCCGCGTTGGCGGCGTCACGTGGTGCGTTGTTTGAGCACCAGTTGCGGGGTGATCTTCGCAGCCGGCTCCATCGACTCCTGCTCCTGGTGTTGCTGGTGGAGCTCTTCGGCTTCGGGCTGATCCACCGCGGGCTCGAATCCGGTGCCGCACCGCACGGGGGGCGGTTCGAGGCGGCGTTCCTCACCGTCTCCGCGTTCTGCAACGCCGGCTTCTCCATCTACAGCGACAACGTGGCCGGGCTCAGCAGCTCGCCGCTGATCATGGGCACTCTGATGGCCCTGGTTATCGTCGGCGGTCTGGGCTACGCGGTGTTGCTCGAAGTCGCGGGACGGGCCTGGAACCGCCTTCGCGGGCGGGGCGCGGGCCCGGTGCGCTGGAGCCTGCAAACCCGCGTCGTCCTGACGGGCAGCGCGCTGCTGATCGTCGCCGGGGCGGTCACCCTCTTTGTCTTCGGGATCGACGAGGCCCGCGGCTCCCCGGCCGCCCGCCTGGGACACGCCGTGTTCCAGTCCGTCTCGGCGCGGACCGCCGGATTCAACACCGTGCGCATCGAGGCCTTGCCCGTCCCCTCGCTGTTGATCCTGATCGCGCTGATGTTCGTGGGCGGTTCACCCGGATCGTGCGCGGGCGGCGTCAAGATCACGACGGCCGCGGTGTGGCTCGCCCGGATCGGAACCCGGCTGACCAACCGCGAGGCCGTCAACATCGGGGGGCGCCAGCTCCCGCAGGACCTCGTGCGGCGGGCGACGTTGCTGCTGGCCCTGGCCGCCGTGTGGAACCTGGTTGGGATCATGGTCCTGAGCCTGAGCGAGGAGGCGGGGACGCGAGTCCGCTTTGAGCATGTCATGTTTGAGCAGGTATCCGCGTTCGGCACGGTCGGTTTGTCTGCGGGTTTGACCCCGTTACTCAGCCCGGTCGGGAAGATTTGGATCATGGCGTCGATGTTCGTGGGCCGCCTGGGGCCGCTGACTGTCGCGCTGGCCATGCTGAAGCCGGCGCGGGAGCGGTTCGCGTACCCCCCGGAGCGGATCATGATAGGTTGAGGAGTGACCGGCGATGCGAAGACAAGTGTGCGTCATCGGTTTGGGGCAGTTCGGTACGCACTTGGCGCGCGCCCTGGAGAACGCGGGCTGCGAGGTGTTGGCCATCGACGCCAACGAGAAACGCGTCGAGCAGATCCGCGATCACGTCCACCAGGCGTTGATCGGCGACGTGCGCGATTACGAGATGCTCGCCAGCGTGCTCAGTGCCGCCGTCCCCGAAGCCGTCATCTGCCTCGGCGAAGCCAACCTGGAACCAAGCATCCTGTGCGCGCTCAATCTCAAGCGCATTGGCGTGCCGTCAATCCGCTCGACGGCGGCGAACGACGATCACGCCCAGATTCTGAGGGCGGTCGGCGCGACGGAGATCATTTTCCCGGAGCGTGACGCGGCGGAGCGGATGGCCCGACGGATCGCCGACCCGGACATACGCGACATATTCCCGCTAGCCGAAGATTATCGGATCATGGAGATCAAAGCGCCGGGCAAGGCGCACGGTAAATCGCTTCTTCAACTGGATTTACGTTCATCCTTCGACCTGTTGATCCTGGCGGTGCGCGGACCGTCCGACCCGAGCTTCCGCTTCCTACCCCCCGCGAGCAAGGTCATCCACGCCGGTGAGATTCTGATGGTTCTGGGCCGTGAACTCGACTTGGCCCGCTTCGCGGCGCTTGAATAGACACCGGTAACCGTCCGGGAACGGTATCGGACGCGCTCTCCAGAACCCCGCCGCGCCGTGGCCCGGTCAAAGGCTGTCAAAAGCGCGCAACTTTTTGCAAATCCCGTGTCTGCGTTGTAATCTTGATATTGGAGACCGGCGGTGCCAGTCGTCATCGACGGGAACAACCTTCTCCACGCCGCCCGAACTGCGGAGACATCGACTCTGCTTATCGGTCGGTCGATGTTGTGTGACGCGATCGGCAGGTGGGCGCAACGGCGCAACGAGCGGGTCCACATGGTGTTCGATGGCCCCGCGCCGCCCCCGCCGCTGGCCGGGCAGATTGGACACCCGGCAATAGAGGTAACCTACAGCGGCACAGGGACTAGCGCCGACAGCGTGCTGACCGAGATGCTGGAAACGGACTCGGCCGCCCGGCGGTTGCTCGTGGTCTCGTCCGACCGTGAAATCGTGCGCGCTGCCAGGCGGCGACGTGCGCGCTCGATGGGATCCGAGGAGTTCTGGCGGCAGGTCCAGCGGGACTTGTCGCGTCCGCCGCGGGTCCGCGTCGAGCCGAAGGAGAAGGAGGCGGGATTGCGCCCGGATGACGTCCAGCGCTGGCTGGACGAGTTCGGGCTGCGGTAGCTGCCAGGATGGCGGCTGTGGGCCTGGGACGCGGGCAGCCCCGCGGGTCCGGACGAAGGAGAAGACGCCATGACGCTCGAGAACGCCGCCGCCTATCCCGTGACCAGTCCGCTTTCCGATCGGCCGCCGGTGCTCGAGCGCCGCTTCGAGACCCGGCAGCCGATGGTGTGCGACCTATGGATGATCGACCACCACGGATCGACCGTCCTGCGCTGCCGTTGTGTCGAGGTCTCCGAAAACGGCATGCGGCTGCGGGTGCCGTTGGGGTATGGCGTAGCCGAGGGCCAGCGCTACGAGCTGCGCTCGCACCCACCGGGAGCGCACACGCCCACGCCGCTGGGCTTGGTCGGCAGCCGGTGGGCGACCGTGGTCCGGACGCAGATGCTGTTAGGCGAGAACAACGAGGATTACCTCGAAGTGGGCGTGGTGCTCGACCATCCCGAGGCGGTCTGGCCCCGCAGCCTGCATTGACGATTGTCCCGCATTGTTCCTCCGAGGAAACGCAGCGCGGCCTGTGGCCGCGGCCTCACGTAACGGCCGGGCTCCGTACCGGCCGCCGGATAATCCTGTCGCGCCGCGAAGAATGCGATCGTTTGTCGTGCGGAGAAGGCTGAGCGCAGCCAACCCACCGGCCGCTTGACGAGTCCCGGATGAGCAACGCGGGTCAGCTCTTGTGCAGTTTGCGCAACGCCTGCTCGCGGGCGTCGAGCACGAGGTCATCCCGCGGCGTGAGATCGCAGATCGAGCGCCAGGTGGCGGCGGCCCGGTCCACCATGCCGATGCTCTGGAGCGCCAGCGCCAGATTGGCGCGGAACGCGATGTTCTGCCCCGCCCCGGCCGCGGCCTGCTCGAACTCCTCGACCGCCAGGTCGAAGCGCTGGCGCTGGGCAAAGAGCAGCCCCAGCTCGTAATGGACGTCGACGTAGCGGTCGTCCACCTTCAGGGCCCGCTGAAACATGGCGATGGCTTCGTCCGTCTCGCCGCACTCCTTTAGGGCAATCGCCAGCTTGACCAGGGCCTTGGTGTAGTTCGGGTTGATGGCCACGGCGTTGCGAAACGCCTGAATGGCCTCGTCATGGTGGCCCATCTGCCGCAGCAGCAGCCCGTAGCGGTAGTGCAGATCAGCATGGTTGGGCGAGCGCAGCAGAGCCTGCTGGTGGCGGCGCAGGGCCTCGGCCAGCAGCGCGTCGCCGTCGATCGCGTCCCCTCCGACATCGTCCGCCCCGTCCTGGCCGGGTCGCTCGGCCCGCTCGGACTTCAGTTGCAGACGCGCGGTCTCGGAAAACAGCAGCGTGCTGCTGGGCTCCAGGCTGGCCGCCAGGTCGAAGGTGGCCAGGGACTCGTGCTTGCGGCCCAGGTCATACTGTGCCACGCCCAAGCCGACAAAGGCCGTCATCAGTCGGTCGTTCAACTCGACGGCGCGGTTGAACGTCATCGCGGCGTCCACCAGGCGGCCCTGGCGCATATGCTGCGTGCCGAGCTTGACGGCTGCTTCGAGGAACCCGGGCTGCGTGCTCAGCGCCGTCTGGTACGCCTCGGTCGCCTGGCTGTCACGGCCCGCCTTCGCGTACAGGTCACCCAGCCGCAGGTGAAACGGCGCCATCCCCGGGTATTTGCGGACGAGCTTCTCCAGCGTCTGAATCGCCTCCTGGAGCCGGCCTTCCTCCGCGAGGTTCTCGGCGGCTGACAGCGGGCCGTCGGCCGTGTCGGGTTCGATCAGCAGCGCTTGCTGGTACTGCTCGACGGCTCGGGCGGGCTGCTGAAGCTGAAGGTACAGGTTGCCCAGCGTCAGCAGAACATCGAGATCGCCGGGCTCCATCTCGGCCAGGCGCTCGTACTGGGCCAACGCCACGTTCCACTCCCCCCGCCGAATGGCCAGCGCGGCCAGCCGCTCGTACGCGTTGCGCAGTTGCGGGCACAGCTCGATCGCCCGCTGATAAAGCTCGCGAGCCTGGGTCGCCTGCCCCAACCGCTCATGGCAGAAGGCCATGCCGAAGACGACCGCCGGATCACGCGGATCGCGCTGCTGTCCCGCCCCGAGGTACCGCAACGCTTGGTCGGTTTGCCCCAGCTCGTCGTGTACGCACGCCAACGCCAGCAGCGGCTGGGCCGCTTCCGGCCGCATCTGCCGCGCCGCCTCGAACACCTCCTTCGCCTCGGCCAGGCGCGCGCCCCGCAAGTGCGCCATCCCCAGCCGCATGGCCAGGTCGAACGAGGTCGGCGACGCCGCGAAACGGCGGCGCAGCTCGTCCGCGTCCTCCTCCGGACCGGGCAACTGGGCCTCGAAGGCGGCCCGCAAGTCGGCCAGCAGCCCGCGTCCGAGGGCTTCGAGAAGGTAGCTCATGGCGTCCCTCGCTCGTCCTCCCCCCCGGGTAGGCGGGCCAGCGCGTCGCGCGCCGCCGTCAGCCGGCCGTTGAGTTCCAGTGCACGGTGGTAGGCGCGGCGGGCGTCCGCCCAGCGTCCCTGCGCGGCACACACCTGGCCGAGCAGAACGTGTACATCGGGATAGTCCGCCCCCACGGCGAGGGCCCGCTGCAACAGCCGCTCGGCTTCCTGCACCCGGTCGCGCGTTCGCTCGACGCGCGCCGCCAACAGCAAGGCGTCCTTGTAGTCGGGGTGAATCCGCAGCGCGCGGTCCAACCACTCCCGCGCCAGCTCCACTTCGCCCGTGGCCACCGCCGCCTGACCTGCGTGGTAGTGCAGGTCCGCGTAGTTCGGATACCGCGCCACGGCCTGCCGGGCGGCGGCGAGAACCTGCCGCCGACTCGCCGGCGAGGCCTGCTCCGCGTCCTGGAGGCACGCCGCGATGAGCTCGGGCTCGCGTCCGAACACCTCCGCCAAGTCACGCGTGCGCGGACGACCCGCAGGCCGGGCCGCACGGGGCGCGCCGTGCTCCGGCGTCGTGGGACACGACGGCACCGCCGCTTCGCCGGTGGTCGCACTCGCGGACCCGTTGGAAGACACCTCGAGGGGCATGGCTTCGCCTTCCTTGCGCCCCCGTCGCTCGCGCTCGCGTCAGGATCGCCCCGTCTTCTTGGCCCCGTGGTCGCTCGGCGGCGTCTCCGGGCCCTTGGGGGCCGGTGTGCTGCGCGCGTCGCGGGGGACCATGAACAGGGTCTGGCAATGCCCGCAGCGAACGACCTTGCCGCGCGCCGAGTCGGCGGCCACGACCGTGCGGCCACACCGCAGATTGGGACAGATCATCGTGACGGCCACGAGCTGCGCTGCCTCATGGAAACAGTTCGGAACAGGTTGGTGGTCGTATCGGTCAGATTGGTGGAAGCAATTATCCCCGCCGGTGTCGCCCGTGGTTCGCCCGCGCTGGCCCGAGAACGAATGCCCGCCCAGGCCGACCAGGGCAATAATCGTTGAAACGGTCGCCCTTACGGCGCCGGGGCGCGGAGGACTCGCGCGGGTCGCCACGTTCCGAATTGCACGTCCCAGTACGCGACCCGCGCGCGCGGTTACGAGCGCATCGGACCTTCGGCGTGCTGGCTCACGACGGCCGTCGTCCCCGGCGCCGGATGGGACGCCGTTTCGCCGGCACCGCGATCGCCTCACGCCCCGTCAGGTAGGCGCCGGTCACCGACGCGGGTTCCGCCGCCACTTGCGCGAGCGTCCCCGCCGCCACCACCCGACCGCCGCGCACGCCCGGACCGGGCCCGAAGTCGACGAGGTAGTCCGCGGCTTCCATCGTGTCGCGGTCGTGTTCGACGACGATGACGGTGTTGCCCATGTCGCGGAGGCGCTGGAGCGCGGCGAGCAGCCGGCGATTGTCCCGCGGGTGCAGCCCGATGCTCGGTTCGTCCAGCACATAGAGCACACCCGTGAGCCCCGAGCCGATCTGGCTGGCCAGGCGAATACGCTGCGATTCGCCCCCCGCCAGCGTCGGCGCCGCGCGGTCCAGTGTGAGATAGTCGAGGCCGACATCCAGCAAGAACCCGAGCCGGGCGCGAATCTCCTTCAGCGGCTCCTCCGCGATCCGCCGGCGCACGCCGTCCAACTCCAGGTGCGCAAAGAACGTCAGCGCCGCGCGGATGGACAGCCGCCCCACCTCGTGCAGGTTGAGGTGGGCCGGCGCGGTGCCCGGGCCGCCCGGTCGGCCCGTCAGCCGCACCGCGCGGGCCTGCGGGTTCAGCCGCCCGCCGCGGCACCGCGGGCACACCGTCTCCCGCATGAACTGCTCGTAGAAGCGGCGGACGATGCCGGAAGTCGCTTTCTTGTAGCGCGTGGTCAGCTCGGCGATCACGCCGGCGTACGGGCCCCCGTGTTTCCACGTGCCGAAGCGCCCGCGCCACTCGAATGTGATATGTGCGTCGCCGGTGCCGTACAGCAGCGCGTGGCGGGCGCGTTCGGGCAGGTCGCGCCAGGGCGTGCGCAGGTCCACGCCGAGGTACTGCGCCACCCCCTGATACACGTGCCGCCGCCAGCGGCCCAGTTTGTGGCGAAACGCCGCGATGCACGGCGCGAAGAAGTCCAGCGACGGATCGGGAACCAGCAGCTCAGGATCGAAGTCGTGCCGAGTTCCCAGGCCGTCGCAGTACGGACACATGCCCTGCGGGCTGTTGAAGCTGAACATCTGCGGCGACGGCGGCTCGAAACTCAGGTCGCAGGCGGTGCAGGCGAAGCCGGCGGACAGCAGGATGTCCCCGGAATCAGCCGAACGGACAGCGCGGGTCCGCCGCCGACCGCTGGTAGCTTCACCGGGGTCTTCGCCTGGCCGGGCGACAATCGCCACGCCGTCACCGGCCGTCAGGGCGGTCTCCAACCCCTCGGCCAGCCGTGACCGTACCGACGGCCGCAACACAAGCCGGTCCACGACGACCTCGATGTCGTGTCGGCGATAGCGGTCCAACGACGGCGGGTTGGCCAGGTCCACGACGCGGCCGTCCACGCGCGCCCGCACGAAACCCTGGCGGAGCAACTCGTCGAAGAGGTCGCGGTACTCGCCCTTCTGCGCCCGGACCTTCGGGGCCAACAGCAGGACGGCCGTACCTTCGGGCAGCGCCAGCACCCGTGCGAGCATCTGCTCCCGGGTCTGGGCACTGATCGGCCGACCGCAATTCGGGCAGTGCTGCACGCCGGCCCGGGCGAACAGCACCCGCGCGTAGTCATGGATCTGCGTGATCGTCCCGACGGTGCTGCGCGGGTTCCAGCCGCTGGTCTTCTGCTGGATCGAGATCGACGGCGAGAGTCCCGTGACCTGCTCGATCTGCGGCTTGGGCATCTGCCCCATGAATTGGCGGGCATAGGAGCTCAGCGACTCGACGTAACGCCGCTGCCCCTCCGCATAGAGCGTGTCAAACGCCAAGCTGCTCTTGCCGCTGCCCGATACGCCGGTGAAGCAAATCAGCCGGTTCTTCGGCAGCTCGAGGGTCACCCCCTGGAGATTGTGCTCCCGCGCTCCGACCACGCGCACCACCGCCTCACTCCCCGATCCTGACCGCATGGTCGGCTCGTTTGGGCGGTCCGGCATAGAAAGAGCTCGGCCGCCCGCGGCCTCCGTAGAGCCGGGTGGGCAGCCGTGGGCCGTCGTCGCGCCGCCTTCGAACCGCTACCAGGAGCCGCCCCGCGAGGGTGGGCCGCTGGGCCCTGCACCGGCGTATGGGGTTCTGATGAGCGCTCTCAAGAAGGCAGCTCGATGATCGACTGGGTCTTGATCAGCGTGCGCTCCTGCGGGTAAGCATGGAACGCATGCACGTGGAACTCGCGATCGCGCGCCTCGTGGTCGATGTAGGTGAAGGGGGCCATGCCGCTCTCGGCCCACGCATCGTACGAGCGGAACCACCCGCGCTTCTCGGTGTGCCGCAACAAGTCGTAGTGGACCGACTTGTACAGGGCCTCGTCCATCGTCTCGACCTGCGTGCTAACAAGGTGGCACCACCCATCGGGCGTCCGCCGCTCGTGGTCCCGCTCGCCCTTCAGACGGAACCGCGACAACACGCCGCGGGTCGGGAGTACTTCGCTATCGCGCGTGAGCAGCTCCGTCATCGAGCGCGGTCCGCAGGTCACGGTGACGAGGTGGCCCAGGCCGATGATCCAGATGTCGGCGTAATACTTGCCCTGCTCCACCCGATAGGCGGCGAAACGGTGAAACAACTCCGGGTGCAGCGGGCGGTCGTACACAAGTAGATGCAGGTCAATGGTTTGCAGGCCCTGTGCACCTGCCTCAGCACTGTTCAGCGTCTTCTCGGTCAAGGTGAAACCTCACATCTCGGTCAAGACCATCATTATAGCAGCCGGCGTGCCGTCGGCACAGCGTTTTCTCTAATCCGCTTCTGATACGCTCGTCACGACCGGCGCGTTCAGGCCTCCGAACCTAAACCACTACCAGTTCTACCCTTCCAGCGTCCCGAGGCGGCGGAGTAACGCGTAATCGTACAGCCCCGTGTCGTGCCCATCCGCCCAGCGCATCCGCAGTGCGTATCGCCCCACGAGCTCGACGCCGGTGACCGTCACCATTCGCCGCTGCTCCTCGGAGCCCGCCATAACCGGGAGCGATCTCGGTGACGGCGACTCGCGTTCGGCCCGGCACCCTGCGCAGGGACAGGCCCTCCGAAGTTCTGCAAGCGGTACCACGGTTCTCCGCCCATCCGCCCAGGTGATCCGCAGGGCGACTCCGCGCTGCACGTCGAACTCCACGGGTTGGACGCCATCCGCAGACATCGCGTTCCCGATAATACGACGGAAACATATATCTGATATGCACTTAAACCCGAATCGCCACCGGGCCCGCATTGCCCAACCACCCCAGAGGTAAGACTTCCGGCCCCGCGAGCCGTCAGGCTTCCGGGGTGGCCGCAGGCGTCCGCGCCCGGCGCCCACGCTTGGCCGGCTTCGCCGCCGCCGCGCCGTCCGCCACGTACAACGAGCCATAAGCCCGCAGTCGTTCGTACCGGCGACGAAGCAGGGTTTCTATTTTCAGGCGCGACAAGTCGCGGAGGGCCTTCGCAATCCACGTCGACACACTCTTGGCCGCGGCCTCGGGATCGCGGTGCGCAGCCCCGAGCGGTTCGGGGATGATGGCGTCAATCAGGTCGAGCCGTTTAAGGTCTTGCGCCGTAAGGCGCAGGGCGTCGGCGGCCTGAGCGGCGTTCTCGGCCGACTTCCACAGGATCGCGCCGCAGCCCTCGGGCGTGATGACCGAGTAGTAGGCGTGTTCCAGCACCGCCACCTGGTCGGCGACGGCGATGCCGAGCGCCCCGCCGCTGCCGCCTTCGCCGATCACCACCGCCACGATGGGCGTTGGCAGGCGGGACATCTCCATGAGGTTGACGGCGATGGCGTGGGCAATACCGCGCTCCTCGGCCCCGACGCCGGGGTAAGCTCCCGGGGTGTCCACGAGGCACACGATGGGGACACGGAACTTGGCGGCCAGGCGCATCTTGGCCAGCGCCTTGCGGTAGCCCTCGGGGTGAGCACAGCCGAAGTTGACCTCGATCTTCTCGCGGGTCTCACGGCCCTTGTGATGTCCGATAAGCATGACCTTGTGGCCCGCCAATCGGGCAAAACCACAGACGATGGCTTTGTCGTCGCCGTACGCCTTGTCGCCGTGCAGCTCGCAGAAGTCCTCGGTGATCATCCGGATGTAGTCGCGGACGAGCGGTCGCTTCGGGTGCCGGGCGACGAGCACTTTCTCCCAGGGAGTCAAGTTGGCAAACGACTGCTGTAGCGCGCTGTGGAGTTGCTCGCGAATGCTCTTGATAACGTCGGAGTAATCGCGGCCCCCCTCGGCCCGCAGCGCCTCCAGGCGATGAATCTCCTGCTCCATCTTGGCGATCGGCTTCTCGAACTCCAGGAGGTGAGTACCGATCGCCGTCGGCGTGTGTGCAGACGTAGGCTGTGTGCTCATACGTTCCTAAACCAGGCTTGCCGCGCCAAAGCGGGTCCGCGACCCGCACCCATGCCAGCCTGCGTTAGGGGGGTAATGTACGACAGCGGCGGCCTCGACCGCAAGAGGATTCTTGTGCTGCTACGGCCAATATCGACGGATTACCGTCTGACACTCCCGAGTGGCGAGTTGTAATCCATTTATTTGCAATATCTTAAGAAAAACCAGCGCTGGCTCTTATCGGAACCGCTCCCGACATACCAATCTTCCCACTGGATCGTCGAGGCAGAACAAAGTCACGGCCCGGTCGGCAAGACGACGGGCCGCCGCCTAGGTATGATTTGCACCCTCTGGAGCGGCGGCTCCGGTCACGAGTCGGCGATAAACCCCCGGGTGGAAGATGGCGTCGTATCGCGTCGAAGTTCGTCCGTTGGACGGCGGGGAGTCCGGTGGTTGCGACCGAGCGGTCTTAGCCGCATTGCGAGAAGCCGGACTGGGCGGACTCGAATCGGTGGTCGCGTCGCGGCTGTTCTTCCTCGACGGCCAGGTCGACGGAGCGGCGGTCCGGCGGGTCGCCAACGTACTCCTTGCCGACCCGGTAACCGAGGTGGCCGAGGTGTTGGGCGAAGGCGATGCGGTGCGGAACGTGGCGCCCGGCCGGGTGGCTATCGAGGTCCATCCTCGCCCGGGCGTCATGGACCCGGTCGCCGAGAGCACGCTGGCCGAACTGCGGGCCGAGGGATTGGCCGTGGATGCCGTCCGGACGGCACGACGCTACGTGCTGGCCGGGCTCAACCAGGATGCCGGTATTCGTGAAGCCGTCGGGCGCGTCCTGGCCAACGACTGCATCGAGGAAGTCGTTGTCGGGTCGGCGGGCGTGCGGCCGTCGCCGAAGCCACCCGTGTTCGAGTTTCAGTTGCGGCACGTGCGGCTGAGCGGCCTGGACGACGCGGCGTTGGAGCGGCTGTCGCGCGAGGCCCACCTGTTCCTGTCCCGGCGCGAGATGCGGGCGATTCAGCAGTACTACGTCGCCCGAGGCCGCGAGCCGACGGACCTGGAGCTCGAGACGCTGGCGCAAACGTGGTCGGAACACTGCGTTCACAAAACGCTGCGCAGCGCGGTCGTCTATCGCGGGGCGCCGCTGCCGGCGGAGTCGGACCCGTCCGCCGCCGGGAGGCAACCGGAAGACGAGGAGCGCCGCTACGACAACCTGCTGAAGCAGACGGTCATGCGCGTCACGGACGAGCTGGTGGCCGCGGGCCGCGGGCCGGAGTGTCTGTCCGTGTTCCGCGACAACGCTGGCGTCATCGCCTTCGACGACCGGTTCGGCGTCGCGTTCAAGGTGGAGACGCACAATCATCCGTCGGCGATCGAGCCGTACGGCGGGGCGGCGACGGGGGTCGGCGGGGTGATCCGCGACGTGGTCGGCTGCGGACTGGGGGCCCGGCCGATCGCCAATACGGACGTGTTCTGCGTGGCGCCCGGCGATTGGCCGGCGTCCCGTCTGCCGAAGGGTGTGCTGCATCCGGCGCGCGTACTGCGCGGCGTGGTGCGCGGCGTCGCGGATTACGGGAACCGCATGGGCATTCCGACGGTCAACGGCGCGGTCGTGTTCGACCCGCGTTACCTGGGTAATCCGCTGGTCTATTGCGGGTGCCTCGGGCTGGTCCCGCGGGACCGCATCGCCAAGGCCGCCCACGCCGGCGACGCGATCGTCCTCGTCGGCGGTCGCACCGGTCGTGACGGCATCCACGGCGCGACGTTTTCGTCG
Organism: Planctomycetota bacterium; assembly: GCA_040755725.1. Lineage (GTDB taxonomy): Bacteria > Planctomycetota > Phycisphaerae > UBA1845 > Fen-1342 > JBFMAI01. The sequence continues at coordinate 637,846 of JBFMAI010000040.1, forward strand.
GCCGAGTTGACCGACACGCACGCCGACGAGTTCTCACACGCGGTCCAGATCGGCAACGCCATCACCGAGAAGCGCGTCGTGGACACGTTGCTCCAGGCGCGGGATGCGCCGGAGGGCTGCCTGTACAACGCAATCACGGATTGCGGCGCCGGGGGGCTGAGCAGCGCGGTGGGTGAGATGGGGGCCGAGGTCGGCGCCGTGGTCGATCTCGACCGCGTACCCCTCAAATACGCCGGCCTGCGCTATGACGAAATCTGGATCAGCGAGGCCCAGGAGCGCATGGTGGTCGCCGTGCCGCCGAAGCACCTGCCGCGGTTTCTACAGATCGTGCGGGCCGAGGACGTCGAAGCGACGGTCATCGGCGAATTCGGGTGCCGCGCGGCGAGTGGGCAGCCGCGCGTGCTGCTGCGATTCGAGGGGCACGTCGTTGGCGAGCTGGACATGGAGTTCCTGCACCACGGCGTGCCCAAGGAGGAGCGCCGGGCGGAGTGGCGGCCGACGGAGGGTATCGCCCAGGTTCTCCGCGAGCCGCCGCTCGAGCTGGCCGAAGCCCTCGACCGCTTGCCCGCCGAGCTGGCCCGCCCGACGGTCGCGTCGAAGGCCTGGATCATTCGGCAATACGATCACGAGGTGCAGGGGGGCAGCGCGGTGAAGCCGCTGCTCGGGCCGGGGCGCGGTCCCGGTGACGCGGCGGTCCTGCGACCGCGGCTGGAATCCCCGCGCGGCATCGCCGTGGGATGCGGCCTGGCCCCGCACCTGTCGGACGTGGACCCCTACTGGATGGCGGCGGCGGCGATCGACGAAGCCGTACGCAACATCGTGAGCGTGGGCGGCGACCCGACCCGTACGGCCCTGCTCGACAACTTCTGCTGGGGGCGGACCGACGACCCACGGCAGCTCGGCGGCCTGGTCCGCGCGTGTCAGGCGTGCTACGACGTGGCCCGGGCGTACGGCATGCCGTTCATTTCCGGCAAGGATTCGTTGAACAACGAGTTCGCGCTGGACCCCGTGGACATCGGGCCCCTGCTCGCGACGCTGGCCGAACGGGCGGCGGGCGGCGACGTGGAAGCCCGTCGATTGCGGGCGATCCTGCCGACGCTCCGGGAGCGCGTCACGACCACCGGGCGGCTGGCCATACCGCCGACGCTCCTGATCAGTGCGTTGAGCCTGATCGACGATGTGCGGCACTGCGTGACGAGTGATTTGAAGCGACCAGGGGACCAGTTGCTGCTGGTCGGCGGCCTGCCGCAGATCGGCTTCGCACCCGCCGTCGCGGCCACGGTCCACCACACCGTGGCCGAACTGATCCGCCAGGGGCGCGTAACGGCGTGTCACGACGTGGCCGACGGCGGCTGGTTGGTCGCGGTGGCCGAGATGGTCATCGGCGGCCATTGCGGCGTGGAGCTGGCACCGGGCACGATGCCGCCGACGGGTCCGTTCGAGGAGTGCTGCGCCGGTTATGCGCTCGCGACGGCCGACGCCGCGCGCGTGACGACGGTTCTGCGCGATCGACAGCTTCCCTGCGCCGTGCTGGGCACCGTCGTGGCCGACGAACGCCTCATCGGCGCGGGTCGCGAATGGCCCGTCGCCACGCTGCGTGCCGCGTGGACCGGCATCCCGGAGTAACCCGCGCGTCAACCGCGCGTTTCACTCCGCGGGGGGGCGTTCGCCGGCCGGCGGCGAGTCGCCTGGCGGAACGGGCGGCGGGCCGACACGCCGGCTACGGGCCTCGGCGATGATCCAGGCGATCACCGCCGCCCACAGTATCGCCGTCAGGACTACGCCGCCGGCCACCCACGCGATGTCGGATAGTCCGGGCATGTCGCCGCCGTTCCCGGCGTCGCCGTCGCTACTCGCGGTCGGGACGCCGCTATAGAATGGCCGCGCGCCGCGCGGACGACAAGTGTGGTCGGATCCGGAGACCGAGGATGCCGCAGGCCGCGAAATACGCCGAGGACGCCACGCCCAGCGAGCAGGTGGCCCGCCGGACGCTGAGTATGCGTCGTCGCCGCGTGTGGCGCAGCGTGGGGCTCGTGGTGTTGTTGACGCTCGCGATGGTGATTCTGTCGGTGATGAACCGCGACCAGCAGTCCATTGACGCGTGCCGCGAGCGCATGACGTTCGCGGTGGGCGAGTTCCAACGCCAGCTTGATGAGCGTGGCATCAGCCCCTCGGCCCTGCCGCTACCGGAGGGAGACGCGGACGCACGCGAGCGGTTTCGCGGGCACGTCCTGTACAACGTGCTGTACACGGGGTCGTCGCGCACCGAAGTGGGGGTCTGCTGTTGTCAGGAGCCGCACGACCGGCTCTTCATGCCGCCCGGACGGCACGTCATCATCTTCGACGTGCGCCAGCGGCGTTACGAATTGCGCTGGATGACGGAGGAGGAGTTCGTGCGGCGGGCGGACGTGCTGGGGCTGCGCGTTCGTCTGACGCCGTAGGCCGAGCCGTTCGCCGCCGAGATGCGGTGTCTGCCCGTTCGATGAGCACAGTGCGTCGTAACGCGGAGGCGGGGGCCGCCGGCATGGTCGCCGGTCTGCCCCCCACGTTGGAGTGGGTGGGGGCAGCCGACGGGGTCGTGCGACTCATCGATCAGACGAAGCTGCCGGAGCGGTTGGAAACCCGGGACTGCGCGACGGCGGAGGCGATCTGGGAGGCCATTCGCACGCTGCGGGTGCGCGGAGCGCCGGCAATCGGCGTGGCGGGAGCGTACGGCTTGTGCCTGGGCACACGGGCGGCGCGGGACGCGTCGCGGGCCGCGTTTCTGAGCCGGGTGCGCGAGGTCGGTCGCTACTTGAGCGAATGCCGGCCGACGGCGGTCAATCTGGGTTGGGCGATTCAGCGTGTGACGCAGGTTGCAGAGCAGTCCGCCCAGGAGCGAACGTCCGATATCTGGGCCGCGATGCTCTCCGAAGCGCACGCTCTGGCCCGCGAGGATGCCGAAGTCTGTTGGCGGATCGGCGAGAACGGCGCCCACCTGGTTTCCGCTGGCGCGGGCGTGCTGACGCACTGTAACGCCGGGGCCCTCGCCACCGTGGCGCACGGGACGGCGCTGTCAATCCTCTATGCCGCGTGGAGACGGGGCCGGCGATTCCAGGTATACGCCGACGAGACCCGGCCGCTACTCCAAGGAGCCCGGCTGACGGCATGGGAGCTTCAGGCGGCGGGGCTCGACGTATCGGTTGTTTGCGATGGGGCGGCGGCGAGCCTGATGCAAGCGGGCCGGATTCAGCTCGTCGTGGTCGGGGCGGACCGGATCGCAGCGAACGGCGACGTCGCCAACAAGATCGGCACGTACGGGGCGGCCGTGGCGGCCCGACACCACGGCATCCCGTTCTATGTCGCGGCCCCCTTGAGCACATTTGATCTGTCGCTGGCCTCCGGGAAGGACATCCCGATTGAGCAGCGGCCGGAGGACGAGGTGCGGGTCGTGGGTGGACGGGTGGTCGTCCCGGCGGGGGTTCGTTGCCTGAACCCGGCGTTTGACGTAACGCCGGCGAGCCTAGTGACGGCCATCGTGACGGAGCAAGGGCTGGCGCAACCGGTTACAGAAGAGAACATTCGCCGGTTTTTCCAGCTTCCCGGGTAAGACCCCTTGCCGCAGGGGCCGATTCCGGTCCTAATAGTCACTTGGCGCGGTCGAGCCAGGAGCCGAAGCTCGTGGCCTGTGAGGGCGGATCGCCCGGAACCGGCCGGCGGACCGCAGTGGGGCGGTTGGCCGGCGGGGCCGTTGGGTGGTCGCCCCGGAAGGAGCCGCCGACCGGGCGCATTGGAGGCCTGCCATGGGAAAGCCGTCGCGGATCAAGGTTCTACTGCTGCTGGTGAGCGGCACGACGCTGGCGCTGGGGTTCAACGGGTGCCTGGAGACCGCTCTCCAGCGAATTTTGGTCGGCGTGGTCGTGTAGGCACCGGGGCGCAAGCAACGGATTGACGGAGACGCACGGATGAAACTCAGAGTTAAGTCGGCCCTGCTGGGTCTCTGCACGGGGGCTGTCGCGCTGAACACGGGGGCGTGCCTGTTTCGGTTTCTTGGAGACTGGGTAGGCGATCATTTTTGGATGAGCCTTATCAGCTAGAACCCGGCCCGCCGGCCGTGCCCGGCCTGGTTGGGTGGGCGGGTCGCGGACGCCGGCGAAGGAGATGAGCATGACGCGGCGAGGTCGCTGGCTGGCGCTGTGGATAAGCACCGGGGGGTTATTGCTGGTGAATAGTTGCCTGGGGGCCTTCTGGCGCGGACTGACCGATGGTTGGCCGGCGGACAACCGCTGGCTCAGCCTTGCCGTCGACGTGCTGAAGGAGGCCACCATCTACGCCTCATAAACGTCGATTGGTTGTGGCAGCATGTCGGACGCCGGGCCGGCTGAGCAGTGGGTTGAGGGGGCGCGGGCCGGCGACCGGGTGGCCTTGGCCAAGTTACTGACCACGCTGCACCCGCAATTGCGGGCGCGGGCGGCGGCGCGGATGAGCGCGGCGCTGCGGGCACGCAGCAGCCCGGAAGACATTCTCCAGGAGGTTTACCTGGAGGTGGCCCACGGGGTCCGGGGGTTTGAGCCGCGCGGCCGGGGCGCGTTTGCCGCCTGGGTGCAGACCATCCTGGATCACAAGTTGATCGACGCGCATCGGGCCCTGTTTCGGCAGGCGCGCGATGTGGGGCGCGAGCTGCCTCTCGACGCCGCTCCTGGCAGCTCTTTCGAGCTTTTGTTGGACGTGGTGTACAGCGAGTCCGGCACGCCCAGCCGCGTCGTCCGTCGGCAGGAGGCACTCGCCGCGCTACTCGCTTGCTTGCCGGAGTTGTCGGAGGACCAGCAACAGGCGATTCGGGGGCGTTTTCTGGAGGGGCGGTCGGTGCGCGAGGTGGCGGCGCGGCTGAACAAGACCGAGGACGCCGTCGTGGCCCTCTGTCAGCGCGGCTTGGCGAGCCTGCGCGTAGCCATGGACCGGCGGGGGGAGTTCACGCACGGCGGCTGACGACCGCAGGCGTGGCGACGGCGACTCTCAGCGCGCGCGGGCCGGGGGCGCGGCCGGGGCGTTGCGCTCCGGCAATTGCAGTTTCAGACCCACGTACAGGATGTCGGGGTTAGGGATCTTGCTCTTATTCAGCTCGTAGATCTCGCGCCACCGCGTGCCGTCGCCGAGCACGTTGCGGGCGATGCTGATCAACGAATCGCCTTGCTCCACGACGTAAACCGCGCGGGCCGCCGTCGGCGTGCCCGCCCCAGTGGTGGGCGTTGCTGGCGGCGTGGCACGCGACGGTTCGCGCGGCGTTTCGGTCGGACGCCCCGCCGCGGGGCCAGCGGCGGTGGGCGGCGTCGTTTCCTTTGGCGGGATGACGATGGTCTGGCCGACCAGCAGCCGGTTCTCGTTGAGCCCGGGGTTGGCCGCCTTGATGCGCGGCCACAGGCTGCCATCGTCGTAGTACTTCATCGCGATGGCCCAAAGGCTGTCGTCCTCCGCGATCGTGTGTTTCTGGCCGCCCGCGGCCGGCGCGGGAGTCCCGCGCGTGGGCGGAGGAGGAGGAATGAGTGTGGCCGTCGGGGTCTCGCCGCGCGGCGGCAACGCCACCGCGGGGGCCGCGGGGCGCGGACTCTCGCCTTCGGGCCGGGCCGTCGTGACCGGTGCGGGGCTTCCTGACGGCGGCGTGGACGCACCGGGCGGCGACGCGGTGACGAGCGGCGGCAGGTCTGCCGACGGAGTCAACTGCGTCGTCGGCGGGGCTGGGGTCACCTCCGGCTGTGCCGGGCGTGGGGGCGCGTAGGTCGACGTCCCCGTGGTCAGCGGGCGAGCGGCCGGCGGGATGCTCGGCGCCGCGGTCGTGGGACTGGCCGTTGGCGTGCCGAGGCCGGTCGGACGCTGCGCCAGTGGCAACGCGGGCCGCGGCTCGCCGGTGCCGGCGGGTGTGACGGCGGGGCGCGGCGGGGTGGCGCGCGCGGGCGCCCCGGCGGCCCGTTCGGCGGGGGCATCGACGGGGAGCACGTCGGTGACGTTGCGACTCGACGGGCGTCCCTGCTGCACGAAGAAGAAGACGGCCCCCGCGACGATGATCAGCCCGACGACGATCCCGATTTTCACTTCCGTGCGCATCGCCCTGCCCTCACCCAGCAAGAAGCCCGACCCGCGCCACCGTGCGCGGATCGGGCCTCAGTATACCACCGGCACGGGGGCCGCTACAGGTCAGGTCGTGGCGACCCGGGCGGCGACGGGGGCGGCGGCCGTGCGGCGGTGGGCGCCGAGCACGAGCAGCGGAGCCGCGACGGCCAGCGACGAGTAGGTTCCCGTGATGATGCCCATGATCATGCAGGCGTTGAAGCCGCGGATGCTGTCGCCGCCGAACACGTACATGATGATCAGCACGACGAACGTCGTCAGGCCCGTCAGCAACGTGCGGGACAGGGTCTGGTTGATGCTGGTGTTGATGATCTCGGGGGTGAGGTGGCCGAGTCGGCCGCGGGTCTCGCGGATGCGGTCGAAGATGACGATCGTGTCGTTGATCGAGTAGCCGATGATCGTCAGCAGGGCCGCGACGATGGTCATGTTGATCTTGAAGTCACTGATGAGCAGCGCGTTGCCGATCGGGTGGTCCTTGCCGCCGATCCAGCCGCTGATGCCGATGAAGGCCAGCGAGACCAGCACGTCGTGGATCAGGGCGACGACGCCGGCGATGCCGTAGATCGGGCGTCCGAACCGGATCCACAGGTAGCCGATGATCATCGCCCAGGACAGCAGCAGGGCCACCGACGCCTGCTGCGTCGAGCGGGCGGCGATCTGCGGTTTGAACTGCATCACCTTGCGCAGCGCCTGCTCGGTCCGCAGCGCGGTTTCCGCCAGGCGCAGCTCGCCCTGCGCAAAGCCGGTGAACCACGCCTTGGGATCGTCCCCGTAGCGGATGTCCGGGTCCACGACGGCCACGACGACCGACGTGTACCGCGCCCGGCCACCCTCGTCGGCCGCGCCGGCCGGCTTCACGCCGAACACCGCGAACCGCCGCTTCGGCAGGTCCTGAAAATCAGGCTGGAAGTGCATGTTGTCCAGGCGTTGCGCCAGGGTCTCGATGGGCTGCGGGGGGCTGAGCTCGTCGAAGTACAGCGCGGCGCCGCCGAGGAAGTCGGTCAGGTCGAGATTGACTCCGGGGGGCAGGTCGGCCGCGATGGCGTCGGGCAGGTGGTCGGTGACGGGGAAGGGCTCCTCGCCGTGGCCGCGAAAGACGTAGTCGATGCGCGGCTGGATGTCCATGCGGTCCCCCAGGGCCGTCTCCAGGGCGTATTGCACCAGGCGCATGTTGGTCACCGTGGTGGTGACGTTCCAGGTGCTGCCGCTCTGCGCCACGCCGCCCGTCTCCAGCACGGCGTTGACGCTGGCGCGGGCCAGGCTGTCGCCCGCGTTGGTCAGTGCGCCGGTGAGTCCCCGGATGGTCTGCGTCAGCGTCTCCGCCGTCACCTCGCCGCCGGTCAGCAGCTTGATTTCGTCGGTCTCGGGGCGGACCTCCAAGCCGCCCTTCTGGAGCACGTTGGCGTCTTCCAGCGGCTCGGTCAGCAGCGCGGCCAGCCGCGCGGCCTTCACCTCCGGCACGCGCAACGTGAACGCCGCGATCTCCCCCGGAACGGGCGCGACGGTGGCGCCGGCCAGGCGGGCGGCGTCCGTGGACAGCGAGCGCCCCACGTCGCTCAGTCGCCGGCGAATCTCGACGTCGTTGAGCGGGGCCCCGCCGTCGGACTTGACGCCGAACTCGGCCGAAGCGCCGCCCAGGAACTCCACGTCCAAGGTATTGCGCAACCCGCGCTCGTAGAGCAGCGTGAGCCCGGCCACCACGAACAGCGCCGACACCGGAATGAAGAACTTGCGCTTGGCGCACCAGTCGATGTTGGGCACGCCGATCAGCCGCAGCATCTTGATGTCACGGATCACGTTGTAGCGGATCAGCAGCATGAACAACGTTCGCGTCACGAAGATGGCGGTGAACAGGTTCAGCACGATGCCCCAACCCAGTGTCAGGCCGAAGCCCTTGATCTCCTCGCTGCCGGCGTAGTAGATGATCACGCACGTCAGCAAGGTCGTGATGTTCGAGTCGAAGATCGTGGACAGGGCCTTGTCGTAGCCGTTCTTGATGATCATGCGGAGCGAGGCGCCGCGCTCCTTCTCTTCGCGCATGCGCTCGTAGATCAGCACGTTGGCGTCCACCGCCATACCGATCGAGAGGATCAGGCCCGCGATGCCCACCAGCGTGATCCGCGCGCCGAGCATGGCCAATGCCGCCAGCACCAGGAAGATGTTCAGCGTCAGCGCCACGTTGGCGATCGCCCCGCACACCAGGTAGTACCCGAGCATCACCAGGACAACGGCCGCGGCCCCGTACAGGCCGGCCCGCACGGCGGCGTCGCGGTTGGCCTCGCCCAGGCTTGACCCGATGGTGCGCTCCGACAGCGGCGTGTCCTTTAACCGGGCGGGCAGCGTGCCGCCCTCCATCGACCGCACAAGGTAATCGACCTTCTGCGGGCTGAACTCGCCGGTGATCTGCCCGTGCGTGCGGATGGTGCTCTGGATGGTCGGCGCCGAGTAGGCGATGTCGTCGACCAGGATGCACAACGGCTTGCCGATGTTCCGCCGCGTCAGCGACTCGAACATCTGGCCCCCGACCACGTCGAGCTCGAAGGCCACGCTGAGCCGGCCGTGCTGGTCGCGGTCGACGCGGGCGCGGTTGAGCTGCCAGCGCCGCTGGGTCGGATCACCCTGAAGCAGCCCGTCTTCCGGCGACGTCTTGGCCAGGACGTAGTAGTTGTTTTCCAGTTTCTCGATGACGTAGGCGGTGGATTCCTCGTACCGGAACGCCTCCAGGTCGGCCGGCGAGTCCAGATTGAAGAACTGCATGGGGTTGTCGACTTTGTACCAGCCGTAGCCGGTTCCCGGCAGCTTCTCCCGCCCCTCGTTCTTGAGCTGCTCACGGTAGGTGTTGTACTTGGCGGGGTTGCCGGCATCGGGTTCGGCCAGAATGCGGAACTCCAGTCGGCCCGAACCCTGGAGCAACCGCTTCAAGTCGCTCGGGCTCTCCAGGGTCCGCTTGCCGCTGTGCCAAGTGGCGTACGCTGCCAGCACCGCGTCGATCTCCTCGCGCAGGTCGGCGTGCCGCTCAAAAATCTGCGTCATGCTCTTCTGACGCACCGGCGACCGCTCTTCCAATTCGAGGATCTCTTCGAACCGTCGGCGGTTCAGGTTCGTCGCCAGCACGTCCTGGAGGGCATCCTCGAAGAGCTCCTGCGCGTCACGGTAAGCCAGCGCGAGGCCCTCGGCCGTCTCGGGCGCCGGGGCGGCGGTCGGTTCCGTCGTGGTCGGCTCCGTGGCGACCGGACCGCGGTCCCGCGCGGCCCGTGCGGCCAAGAAGGCGTCGTAGCGCTCGGCGGCGGCCCGCAGCAGTTGTTCACGGTCCTGGGCCACCTTCTCAATCGCGGCCCGCCGCGTGGCCGCTTCCGCCCCGCTCAGGCGGGCCAGGGCGGCGTCGGCCTTGCGCCAAGCCAGCTCGTGCAGGGCCGCATCCCGCGCCGGGCCCTCGACCCGCAGCGCCGCCAGCACCTGGCCGCGCGTCAGTTCGTGGCTGTACAACTTGTCCAGGGCGTCGCGGTACGTCTGAAGCCGCAGCTTGGCGTCGCGCGGCGGCAGCGGCATCTGTACTTCGATGCGGTTGCGGCCCTGCACGCGCCAGGTCAGGTCGTACACGCCCTTCGGGTCCACCCGCCGTTGAAGCTGGGTCTTGACCCGCTCGGCCAGGCTGGGGTCCTGCTCGGCCCCGGTCGTGTCAATCTCGAAGATGAGCGATGCCCCGCCAGCGATATCCAGCCCCGGCCGCAGCTTCTGCTGGGGGGGCCACAGCAGGACGAAACCAATCAAGGTGGCGACCGCAATGATCACCAGACGTTGCCCGACGTTCTTTTCCATGTCCGTATCCTTTGGGGAAGATCAGTAACAACCGATGAAGACTGCGGATATCCACCCGCGCCGACGTCCCTGGCGAACAGGCAGCCGCGGACGTTCGGCGGCTACCCGGCGTTGGCCGGCGGCGGACCGGTGCGGCGGAGGCAGGATTGAACGGCCGGGTCCGGCGGCACGGCCCGCACGACCCCCACTGCGACGCACTCGATGGACGCGGCCGGCGGCTGGAAATCCAGCCACCATCCCGCGATTGGGTCGCTGGTGGGCAGAAGTTGAACGGAGCCGTCGCCCGAATCCGGGCTCCGGGCGTCGCTCCGGCCGCTGGGACCGTCGGCCCGTGCTACGCCGGCCGGCCACCCGGTCGGCCAGCGTGGGGCGGCCACCTCGGGCAGAATGTGGGGCAGGCGCTTCGGGGCCTTCTTGGCGGGGGACTTGTTGGAGGGGTCCGGCGGCGGGGCCGCGTCGGGCTTGTCAGCCTGCGGCGGGGTCCACAGCCACGGGCACACCTTCTCGTGGGCCGCCAGCAGCAGCAGCAGGCCCAGTCCACAGGCGACGCGCAGCGGCTTGTCCGCACGCAACTTCGGCATTCCGCCCATGATACCAAGCCGGCCCGGCCCTGCAAACGCCGCCGGACAGCCCTTTGTTTTGGGATGCGGCCGGCCTATACTGAGTTGTTCCGGCCCCGGTGGGTGCACCGTGGGCCGGGGGTGCGGCCCGGCCGCTGTCGGCAACCAGCGGGCCTGCTGTCCCTTGGTCCCTCCAACGACCCACGGAGAGAAGTTCATGAACATGCTCAGACTCGCAACGGCAGTCAGTGCCGCAGCCCTGGTGTGCGGGATGGCGGCCCGGGCCCAGGACGATTCGGCCGCCACGGAATTCGCACGCGGAAAGACCCTGCTGGCGGACGGCAAGTTCGACGAGGCGCTGGCGGCATTCAAGGCGGCCGCCAAGGCCAACCCGGACCACGGCGAGTACTTCCAGGAGTTCAGCATGCTCCAGCGGGTGCTGAACATCCGCGAGCAGTTGGCCAAAGAAGAAAGCCCGGAGACGTGGGAGCAGATGGCGCGGGCCCTGTATGGCTACTACAACAGCCGCAAGGTCTACGGCGAGGCCCTGACGCTGGCCGAGGCAATCCACCACCGGCTGAACACGGGCGAATCCGCCGCGATGCTGGCATCGGCCCAGTTGAGGCTGAACAAGAACGAAGCCGCGGCGGCCCTGCTGGGCGGGCTGCCGGAGGCGCAGTGCTCGGCAACGACCGATGTGCTGCGCGGCCTGGCCCTAGCCCGGTTGGACAAAGTGGACGAAGCCCAGGCGTACGCCGAGAAGATCGAGCTCCCGAAGGACTGCGGCCCGGACGTGTGCCTCAACGCGGCGCGGCTGTACGCCCGCGTCGGCCGGACCGAACAGGGACTGGCGGCGCTGCGGTGCGCTTTCGAGTGTACGCCCGCCAACCAACTCACCGCCTGCCGCGAGGAAGCCAAGAACTGCCCGGACCTGGCCACCTTGCGAGCCGACGCGACGTTTGTGCAGGTGTTGGCCACGGAGTCCAAGGTGAAGGGCTGCGGCGGTTGCAGCGGCAGCAAGTCGTGCAGCGCCGGGAGGAGCACCTGCGGCGACAAGCCGGCCAAGGACGCCGGGGCGCAGAGTGGCGAGAAGGCGCCCGGCGGCTGCGAAGGGCACAAGCACTAAACGGGTATTCAGGATGAATGCGACACGGGAGGGCGGTCCCGGCGACGGCCGAGCGGCGGCACACCGGGAGGCTCGCCCTCCCGGTTGGCATCCCATGAGCCTGAATGCCTATTCGGCATCCCACCCCCGTGAGCACTCCTGCACGTGCCACCGTCCTGTGTACGCCCGCGCCAGCAGCGGACCGGTTTTACGAGCGGTCCCGCGGGCGGTACATTCTTGAGTTCGGATGGACATGACCTGCCGGGGGCGTGTGGAGAGCGCACCATGCTGACGCGTCGATTGTTGCCGGTCGTCCTGGCCCTCTGCGTACCCATCGTCTGTGGCCAGATCCAGCCGAGCTGGACGCAGCTTTCGTTGTCTACCTGCGGCGTGGACCGGTTCTTGGTTTCCCACCCGCACAGCGACGGCCGCGGCGTCGTGATCGCCGTTCTGGACACGGGCGTGGATCCGTCGATCCCCGGTCTGACCCAGACACCGGATGGCAAGGTCAAGGTGATCGACGTGCAGGACTTCACCGGCGACGGCGACGTGGAGCTGGAGTGGATCAAGCCGGACCCCGCGACGGGCAAGCTCGTGCGTCCCGACGGGGATGGGGCCCCGATCGAGTACGAGCCGCCGACGTTGCCGGCGGCCCCGCCGGGCGAGCCGCGCCGCTGGTGGTTCGGCGTGTTCAAGGAGAAGAAGTTCGCCGGCGCCGACCAGCCGGACCTGAACGGCAACGAGACGACGGAGGACGAGTTCCCGGTGCTGGTGACGGCGCTCGAGGGAGACGGGGACGATCAGGCCGTCTGCTACGTGGATACGAACGTGGACCGGAGCTTCGCCGACGAGAAGCCGCTGCGGAACTACAAGCTGAACTTTGACACGTTCAACTTCCACCGCGACCAGCCCGAGGGGCAGATCATCCCGCTGACCTTCGCGGTCAACATTTTCCTGCGCCAAGCGAAGGTTGTATTCCACTTTGACAACGGGGCCCACGGGACACACGTGGCCGGCATCGCCGCCGGGTATCGCATCAACAACCAGGACGGCTTCCACGGCGTGGCGCCCGGGGCCAAGGTGATGAGCCTGAAGATCGGCTGCGGGTGGCTGGGCGGGATCAGCGTCACCGAAAGCAAGCGGAAGGCCCTGCGCTACGCGGCCCGCTACGCCCGCGAGCACCAGGTGCCGGTGGTGTGCAACCTGTCGTACGGCGTCGAGTCGGAGATCGAGGGGCACTCGGACATCGACGACGTGGTCAATGAGATTCTGCGCGAGAACCCGTACATGGTGTTCGTCACTTCCGCGGGCAATGCGGGGCCGGGGCTCTCGAGCGTCGGGACGCCCGCCGCCGCCACCGAGGCCATCTCCGTCGCCGCCCTCATGGCCGCCGACACGGGCCGCGACATGGCCGGTTGGACCCTGGACGGGCCGGTCGTGACCGTGTTCAGCTCGCGCGGCGGCGAGTTGGACAAGCCCGACATCGCCACGCCGGGGTGGTCGACCTCGACCGTGCCGCGGTGGGTGCGCGGGGGCGACTTCTGGTCCGGCACGAGCATGGCCAGCCCGTACGCGGCGGGGCTGTGTGCCGACCTCATCAGTCACGCGCTCCAGAAGAATCCGCAGGCCAAGGTGCGGGCGTGGGACGTGCGCCGGGCGCTGTGCCTGGGTGCGGCGCCGGTGCCCGGGTTCACGCCGCTGGATTACGGCTACGGCGTGCCCGACCTGACGAAGGCGGCGGGCGTGCTGGACGAATTGCTGGCGACGGCCGCCGGCGACCCGGTGATGAATTACGAGATCTCGACGCCGTGCCCGCAGGGCTACGGCGGCGCGGCGCGGGCGGCGTACTGGCGCGCGACGTGGTTTCCCGCCGAAGACCGCCAGGCGTTCACGATCCGCCCGGTCTTCGCGCCGACGGCGGATGCGGGGGACCGGACCGCGTTCACGCGGAAGTTCGAGTTGCGCGCGACGGTGCCGTGGCTGCGGGTGCCGCAGGAGACGTTCTATCTGCGCAGCGAACAGGACGCCCGCGTGTTCGTCGAGTATCGCCCGCAGCAATTGACCGAGCCGGGCCTGTACGTGGGGACCGTCGAGGCGGTGGCGGACGGACTGGTCGCGTTGCGGTTGCTGAACACGATCGTGGTGCCGTATCGCTTCGGCGCGGCGGAGAACTTCACGCGCCATTTCAAAGACCAGACGGCCAAGGGCTGGACGCCCGACCGGTACTTCATCGCGGTCCCGCCGGGGGCCTCGTCGATGCGGATCGTGCTGTCGGCACCGGAGGAGAAGTCCTCCAAGGCGATGGTGGACCGCATTTTCGACCCCGCGGGCCGGCAGCACCGCAGCGGGACCAAGCGGCTGGACACCGACAGCGGCCGACGTGAGGTCGAGTGGACACTGACCGAAGAGCTGGTGCCCGGCGTGTGGGAAGTGCCCGTCCTGGCCGACCGGCCCGACAAGCAGTGGCCGTACGACCTCAAGGTGCAGTTCTTCGGCCTATACGCCGACCCGGCCGAGATCACCGACGCCAAGGCGTCGAAGCCCGCCGGCGAGCTGACGGTGACGAACCTGTTTGAGAAGCCGGTGCGGGCCACCGGCGACGGGCAGATCGAGGGCTTCCGGCTGTACAAGAATGCCAAGTTCAAGGGTCTCAAGGATGAGCTGACCTATTCGGTGAAGTTGGACGACCGCTTCAACCGCCTGCGGCTGAAGCTGGAAATGGAGCCGGAGGATTACGCCACGACGACCGACATCGCCGTCATCGTCAAGGACGGCGACGACGAGGCCATTCACCAGTCGGCCTTCGACGTCGGGACGTATGAGGCCACGTTCAGCACGCAGGGCAAGAAGTCGCTGACCGTGGTGATTCACGCCGGTTTCGCGGTCGCGGACGACAAGCGCGAGACGCCCATCACGGTGCAGATCGACTCGTTGTTCGCGGCGCCGGTCGAGGTGAAGGTGACGCAGAACGATGAAGGCAACTTCGATTTCGTGCCGAGCCTCCCGGTGACGCTGAAGTACTCGGCCAACGCCGAACTGAAGGACATCCCCGACGGCCAGCGGCCGGTCGGCTTCCTGCGCTTCCGCGAGCGGTCCAGCAACGACGAGGTGCTCCGCGTCCCGATCGACATCGGCGGTTGAGCATGGCGCGGCCCGCGCCCGCTCATGCCGTACCGCGGCGCACGACCAGGTTGCCGGGCAGCCGGCGAATGAGCCCCTTGAGTTCCAACGTCGTGAGGGCGGCCAGCACCTCGCCGGGTGGCAGTTCGGCCGCGGTCATGATGACGTCCCGCAAGAGCGGCTCGTAACCGAGCACCGCATACACGCGCTGCTCGCTTGCCGACAGGGTGGGCGGCGGCGCCGCGTCGGCGGTGACGCCGGGACCGTCGCGGGAGCCGGGGACCGTCGCTTGGTCACCGTCCGCGCCCGAAGGGTGTGCCGCTTGGCCGGTCAACGCCCGGCCCACATCGCCCAACTCGTTGAGGATGTCTTCCAGGCACATCGTGAGCTTGGCGGCCCCGTCGCGGATGAGGGCGTTGGTGCCCAGCGACATCGGGTCCTGCACGCGCCCCGGTACCGCGAACACCTCGCGGTTGTATTCGCCGGCCAGCCGGGCGGTAATCAGGGCCCCGCTCCGTTGGGCCGCCTCAACCACGAGCACCCCCAGGGCCATCCCCGCGATGATCCGGTTGCGCCCCGGGAAGTTCTCGGCCCGCACCGCGGCCTGCATCGGCAACTCACTGACCCACGCACCGCTTTCCAGCAGCTTTTCCGCCAAGGCGCGGTTCTCCGGCGGGTAGATCTCGGTCAGGCCGCGGCCCATGACCGCGAGCGAGCGCCCGCCGGCCTCCACCGCCCCGTGGTGGGCGAATGCGTCGATCCCGCGGGCCAAGCCGCTGATGACGGTCAGACCGGCGCCGGCGAGCAGCTCGCCGAACCGCCGGGCTTGCTCACTGCCGTAGATCGTGCAGCGTCGGCTACCGACGACGGCCAGGGCCACGGCGTCGGTCGGCCGCAGTTCGCCCTTGACATACAGCACGATCGGGGCGTCGGGAATGCGTTTGAGTCCCGCGGGGTAGTCCGCGTCGGCGCGGCAGATGATCCGCACGCCGTGGGCGGCGGCGGCCTCCACTTCCTGCTCCACGGGCGCCGCGTCGCGGCTGCGGGCGACGAGCTCGGCCCGGACGTCGCCGATACCTTTTACCGTTTTCAGCAATCCGACCGGCGCACCCAGCGCCCCTTCGGCATCGCCCAATTGAATCAGCAGGCGTGAGAACGTGAGCGGCCCGACGCCGTCGGTCAGCGCCCAGCGCAAGTACGTCCGTCCGATGTCGGAGATGGTCTCGCTCATCGCCTCGCGCCCTCCGCGGGGGCAAGCCGGCGTCCGAGGAACAACGAAGGTGGCGCCCGTCAGTCGTGCATGATCCGCGCTCGCCCGCGTCGGAGCAATGCCCCGCGCGATCACGGGGCGCGCGCCGCCCACTCGCGCGGGACAGGCTGGCACACCGCGTGCAGCCCTGTCTCTCCGGTGCGCCCGGCCGGCCACTCGACCGGCGGCAAGCGCGTGCCCAAGGCACCGTGGAAAGCGGAGCTTACAATGAACCCGCCGACTCCAACCGGTCCGACCCCGTCCAAGCCGCGGCGCAGCCCCTGCGCGAGCGGCGCAACAACGGCGCTGCTGGCCATGCTCGCCTTGTCCGGCGCCCTACTCACCGGCTGCGGCGATGATCTGGCGCGCGAGTTCCGCCAAGCCGCCCTGGGCTCGATCGAGTCGGGTGTCCGGTCCATTGCGGACGGCCTGTTCGACGGGTTGTTCGCCATCGCCGAGCCGGACGCCGGCGAAACCACCGAGTGAGCTTTCCTCACTCTCGACCTGGCCGTGGTCCCGGGACCGTGCGGGCGGGAGGGCGAAGCGCCCGCTGAGCCCCTGCTGGGTGGGGGGTTACGGCTCGGCAGGCGCTTCGCCCTCCCCGGCGCCAAAGTCCGTTCGCCGCCCCGCGCGCGGGCGCGGCGTCGCGTGCTCGGTGGCCGAGCGGGGACCAGCGTTACGCACAGGACGCGCGTTGGCCTCGACCGACGTTTGCTCATACGATCTCGGCCGCGGGCGTAGGCGCGCGCAGCCAGCGGAGCGAGTGAGCCAGCGCGGCGAGGCGACGGATGCACATACGATTGGCGCACAGTCCCGACCCGGACGATGCGTTCATGTTCTGGGGGCTGGCGTGTGGGGCGGTCGATCCGGGTCCGTACCGATTCGAGCACGTGCTGGCCGATATTCAGACGCTCAATGACGCGGCCGGCCGCGGGGAATACGAAGTCACCGCCATCAGCCTGCACGCGTACCCGTACGTCGCGGACCGCTATGCGCTGACCTCCTGCGGGTGCAGTATGGGCGACGGCTACGGGCCGCTGCTGGTGACCCGTCGGCCGATGCGACCCGACGACCTGCGCGGGCGGGCCATCGCCGTCCCCGGGCGGACGACGACCGCGTTCCTGGTCCTGCAACTGGCGTTGGGGGCCGGGACGTTCGAGCCGCGCGTCGTCGCCTTCGACCGGATCTCCGACGCGGTCGGCGCGGGCGAGGTGGACGCCGGCCTCCTGATCCACGAGGGGCAACTGACCTATGCCCGCCAGGGGCTGCACACCGTCCTGGACCTGGGGGTCTGGTGGCAGCAGCGCACGGGGCTCCCGCTCCCGCTCGGCGGCAACGCGGTCCGCCGGGACCTGGGGCCGCGAGTCGGCCGCGAGCTGACGGGGCTGATGCGCCGGAGCATCCGGTACGGCTTGGACCGCCGACCCGAGGCAGTGCGGTATGCGCTGCGTTTCGGGCGCGGGCTGGACGAGGGGCTGGCGGACCGGTTCGTGGGCATGTACGTCAACGAGTGGACGCTGGACTACGGGCCGCGCGGCCGCGCGGCGGTCGCGCGCTTGCTCGAAGACGGGGCGGCGGCGGGTCTGGTTCCGCGCTGCCCGGCTCCGGATTTCGTCACGCCCGACGACCGGACGACGCCGTGATCCGCCCCGCCGCGGGGCGTATAATGCCGCGCGGCGCGGCACGGGGGCCGGCGCGGTCCGGAGGCACGGAGAGTACGGCATGATCGGCGTCATCGGCGGGACGGGGCTGGGCGAGACGTTGTTCGGCGTCACCGGCGGCCGGACCGTTGACATCGACACGCCCTACGGCAAGCCCAGCAGCCCCCTCCGAATCGTCAAGTGGCACGGGACCGACGTGGCCCTGTTGGCCCGTCACGGCGACGGGCACACGTTCAGCCCCACCAACGTACCGTACCGGGCGAACATCTACGCGCTGAAGGCGGTCGGCGTGACGCACGTGCTGGCCAGCGGCGCGGTGGGCTCGCTGCGGGAGCACATCAAGCCGCGGGAGCTGGTCATCGTCGACCAGGTGATCGACAAGACCACCGCGCGGCCGTCGACGTTCTTTGACCAGGGGTTGGCGGTCCATGTCGAGTTCGCCACGCCCTTCTGCCCCGACCTGCGGGAGCTGCTGCTGTCGGTTGCCGGCCGCGTCGAAACGACCGTGCACGGCCGCGGCACCTACGTGTGCATGGAAGGCCCCGCGTTCAGCAGCGTCGCCGAGTCCCACATGCACCGGGCCTGGGACGGCGACGTGATCGGCATGACCGCGCTGCCCGAGGCCAAGCTGGCCCGCGAGGCCGAGCTGTCGTACGCCCTGGTCGCGCTGGTGACCGACTTCGACTGCTGGCGGCCCCAGGCCCCCGGCCGCAGCCGGCACGCCGTCCTCCAGGAGATCATCGGCCACCTCAAGGCGGCCACGCTCAACGCCATGACACTCATGCGGGCCGCCATCGAGGCCTACGCGATCCACCCTCCGGGCCCCAGCCCGATCCATACCGGGCTGGACTTGGCGGTCTGGACCGACCGCCGGCAGGTATCGCCGGAGGTCGCCGCGCGCTACGGCGTGTTGCTGGAGCGCTACCTGAAGTCCCATTGACGGCGCGCCCGGCGCCGTGGGCTCGCGCGCCGTCTTTCGTGCGGAGGACCGGCCCGATCGCCACGACCAACCACCAACGCGAGTGGATCGTCGCCGCTCCCCATCCGCGACGGGCCGAGCTGGCCCGGCAGGTGGGCATCGCGCCGCTGCTGGCGCAACTGCTCCTGAACCGCGGCGTGAACGACCCCGGCGACGTGCGCCCGTTCCTGTGTCCCGACTTCCGCGCGCTGCTGCCGCCCGAGACCTTGCCGGGCGCGACCGCTGCCGCCGGCCGGCTGCTGGCCGCCGTCAAAGACCGCCGGCGCATCGTCATCTACGGCGATTACGACGTGGACGGGATCACCGCCACCGCGATTCTGTGGCACGCGCTGCGTCTGTGCGGCGCCGACGTGGATTTCTATGTGCCCAGCCGGCTGGAGGAAGGCTACGGCGTCAACGCGGACGCGGTCGAGCGTCTGGCCGCCGACGGCGCCCGTGTGCTCGTCACGGTGGATTGCGGGATCACGGCAGTGGCGGAGGCGCGGCGGGCAGCGGCCCTCGGCCTGGAAGTCATCATCACCGACCATCACGAGCCGCACGCCGAGTTGCCGACGGCGGCCGTGATCGCACACCCGCGGGTGGGCGGCGGGAGTCCCAACCCGGACCTCTCGGGAGCGGGCGTGGCGTTAAAGATCGCCTGGGCGTTGGCGCAGGGTGCGTGCGGGACGACGCGCGTAACACCCGCGTTCCGCGAGTTCCTGGTCGAGGCGACCGCGTTGGCGGCCCTCGGGCTGATCGCCGACGTCGTCCCACTGACGGGCGAGAACCGCATCATCGCCAGCTTCGGGCTGCGGCGCCTGCCGGACACGACCAATCCCGGGCTACGGGCCCTGATTGGCGTAGCCAAGCTCACCAACAAGCGGTCGTACGACGACTACGACGTGGGCTTCCTGCTCGCCCCCCGCCTGAACGCCATCGGTCGCATGGGGCACGCCCGGCTCGCCGTCGAGCTGCTGACCCGCGCCGATGCGGCCCGCGCCGCCGAGATCGCCGCCACGCTGGACGCCGAGAACCGGCGGCGGCAGGAGGTCGAGCGGCGGATCATGAAGCAGGCCGAGGCCCTGGTCGTGGAGCGCGGGTTCCACCGCGAGAGCTGTCGGGGCATCGTGCTCGCCAACCCGCAGTGGCACCCGGGCGTCATCGGCATCGTCGCGTCGCGTCTGGTCGACCGCTTCCAACGTCCCACCGTGCTCATCGCCCTGGAGGCCGGCGAGGGCCAGGGTTCCGGCCGCAGCGTCCGCCACTTCCCCCTGCACGAAGTCCTGGAGGCGTGCTCGGCGCAACTGCTGAGCTACGGGGGCCACGCGATGGCGGCCGGCGTCCGACTGCGGGCCGACCAGGTCGGGGCGTTCACGACCGCGTTTCAGGCCGAGGCGGCCCGCCGCCTGACGCCCGCGGACCTGCGCCCCAAGCTGCACCTGGACGACGAGGTGGAGCTCGTCGACCTGACGACGGAGGTCGTCGAGACGATCCTGAAGCTGGCCCCGTTTGGAACCGGCAACCCCCGGCCGCGGTTGGCCACCGGCGAGGTGGAGCTGGTTGAGGAACCGCGCGTCATCGGCCAGGCCGGCACCCACCTCCAGTTCACCGTGCGGCAGGACGCCGCCTACCGCAAGGCCATCGCGTTCGGCCAGGGCAGCCGCGCCGCGGAGCTGGCCGAGCACCGCCGGCTGCGGGTGGCCTTTGAGCCCATCTTGAACGAGTGGAACGGGCAGCGCAAGGTCGAGCTGAAGGTCATCGACTGGAAGCCCGCCTCCTGAAGACGATGCCGGCGACGTGCCGCCCGCACACCCCGCCGAGCACCCCGTCCGCGCGCGGCCCGCCTTTCTCCCCCGAAGATCGGTAGAATGCATTGGCGCGAAGGCTTCCGGCCGGCACGTGGGCGCCGGTTCGCGCGGCCGTCGTAGGTCGAACGAGGACCACCAGTGAATGCTACGGGTTACTTGCGAATGGGACGGTTTCTGGCGCTGTGGCTCCCGCTGGCAGCCGTGGCGGCGACGGCGCAGTGGGACCCGCCGCAGGGACAATGGGGCAAGACCGACCCGCGCGACGTGCGCGTGATGACCTACAACATCTACGACCACATCTGCCGCAACGCCGACAAGTCGGAGACCGCCAAGCCCTGGCACGCCCTGGCCCGCCTCGTCGCCGCGCTGCGGCCGGACGTGCTCCTGCTCCAGGAGGCCGGCGACAACGACGGCAACGGAACGCCCGGCGGCCTGGACTCCGTCGCGCAGCTCGAACGCACACTGGACCTGTTCCTTCACGGCGGCATTGACCCGTTTCTCCCCGGCGGGCCGGTCGGCGCCTATGTTCAGAAGTACGCCCCCGGCTACGACCTGCCGTTCATCTTCGTCAGCCCCCTTAACGACGGCTACAACCGCAACGTCCTGCTCAGCCGCTTCCCGTTCGGCGATCTCAACGGCGACGGCCTCGCCACCCGCGGCGATATCAGCGGTATCCTACCCGACCTGTACGCCCCGGGCGGCAACGGCGGCATTCGCGGGTTCCTGTTCGTCGAGCTGGACCTGCCGGACCTGGACTACGCCGGCGACCTGGTGGTCGGCGGGGCGCACCTCAAGGCCGGCCAGACGCAGAGCGACAAAGACGAGCGCGAGCGGGCCGCCCGCAATGTGGCCTACTACGTGGACTACCTGTTCAACGGCGGCGGCACCGGGGTCCCCGACCCGCGCGGCAAGATCATGGACAACCCACCCGCCACGCGCATCCTCGACGCCGACACCCCCGTGGTTCTCGGGGGCGACTGGAACGAGGACGAACTCACCAACGGCCGCAAGGGCCCCGCCGAGTGGCTCGTCACCGCCGAACTGCTCGGCGGAACCGACGGCACCGACCGCGATCGTAGCGACGCCACCTACGACGCGTCGGTCGAGCCCTACACCGGCAGCCGCGCCACCCAGGCGAACGGCTACAAGTATGACCACCTCGCGTGGCAGGACAGCATCGCCACGCTGCGCCGCTCGTTCGTGTTCTACTCGAACAGCCTGGCGGCGGCGCCGGCGTGGCTGCCGCCGGAGTTGGCGGGTTATCCCCCGCCGTACGATGCCAGCCGCACGGCCTCCGATCACCGTCCGGTCATTGCCGATTTCGTCCTGCCGCCGCCCACCTGGCCGAAAGGCGACCTGAATTGCGACGGGCGGGTGGACTTCGGCGACATCAATCCTTTCGTGCTGGCGTTGTCGAACCCCGCCGGCTACCAGGTGCTTTACCCCGGGTGCCCGCTACTCAACGGCGACATCAACAGCGACGGCCGCTTCGATTTCGGGGACATCAACCCGTTCGTTGCGCTGCTGGCCAACCCCCTCCGATGAGCGGTGCGCTGCCCCGGCGCTGTCGGCTCCCGGCCCCGCGCCCAGCGCGAGCCGGTCACAACCACGCTCCGGTCGGCCCATTGATCAACGTCGGATCCTTGGCCAGCCGGCGGGCCGTGTCCACCGTGATCCGCCCTTCCTTGACCAGCCGCTGCAAGTCCTCATCGAGCGTGATCATGCCGTCGCGCTTGCCCGTTTGCAGGGCGGATTCGAGCATCTCGATCTTCCCCGCCCGGATGGCGGCCTGCACCGGCTGGTTGGCGTGCAGCACCTCCAGGGCCAGCACGCGCTTCTCGCCCGCGTCCGCCGCCGGCAGCAGGTGCTGGCACACCACCGACCGCAGGCTCATCGCCAACTGGCTGCGGATGTCATCCTGCGATTCCTGCGGGAAGATGTCGGCCAGGCGCGTGATCGCCCCCTTCGCATCGCGCGTGTGCAGCGTCGCTAGGATCAGGTGCCCGGTCTCGGCGGCACTGAGAGCAATCTGCGCCGTCTCGCGGTCCCGAATCTCGCCCACCAGGATGACGTCGGGGTCCTGACGCAAACCATGCTTGAGCCCGTCCGCGAACGAATCCACGTCGCGTCCGACCTCCCGCTGCGTAACGATGCCGCCGGCCCCCGGGGGATGCAGGTACTCGATCGGTTCCTCCACCGTGAGCACCCGCTTGCTGTGGTCCTGGCGCAGCAAGTGAACCAGCGCCGCGAGCGTGGCGGTCTTGCCCGAGCCGACCACGCCGGTGATCACCACCAGCCCGTTCGCGTGCGCGATCAGTCGCTCCGCCAGCTCCGGCGGGAAACCGAGCCATTCCAAGGTCGGTATCTCGTGCGGAATGTAACGCAAACACGCGCACCACTGCCCCTGCGCCAGGTAGACGCTCGCCCGAAACCGGCACTCCCGGCCGCGATACGCCACCGACAGCGAGCAGTCCATGTCCTTCTGACGATCCATCCGCGAGCGCAAACGATCCGGTAGTATCATCTCGACGAGCCGACGCGTTCGTTCGCCATCCAGCACGTCCGAATCGGCAGCTTGCAGTCGCCCGTGGACGCGGAATGTCGGCGCGAAGCCGGGAACAAGGTGGAGGTCCGAGGCCTCCAATTCCACTGCCTGCTCCAACCAAGTGACCAGTTCGCCCGATGGCACCGCCGACTCCATCGCGCCGTTACCGTTCCCGGTACTCGCCAAGTTCACGGAGGCCCGGTCAAGCGGCTCCGGCTCCAACTCACTCAGGTCGATGTCCAGCATTGTAGCCTTCGCCTCGACACCCGCCGCGCCGGTGTCTCACGGGCCGCGGTCGATCCAACCGCCCCCGCCGGTCTACCCGCCCTTCTACCCTCTCGGCAGCGTCCGGTTGCGGCCTGATGCGGTGTGCCCGGCTTCCCCCCATCCCGCGCAAAGGCCCGGCACCGGGCCCGCGATGACGGACCCGGTGCCGGAGTCGATTCGTCGGCTGGACCGACGACTTACGTCACTCTCCGCACGCCCCACGGCCGGTACGCCACTCGGTCGCCAAAGGCGAGCGGGGGC
>JBFMAI010000041.1:0-6032 GCA_040755725.1 Planctomycetota bacterium
GGCTGGGTCTGGCGTTTGTCTTTCCGGCCAGCGTGTCGCTGACGGTGTTCGTGGGGGCGCTGGCCGCCGGCCTGGGGCGGTGGCTGTGGCCGCGCGGGAGTGGACGGCGTTTGCTGCCGCTGTGCGCAGGGCTGATCGTGGGGGAGACCCTGACGGGGTTCGGCACGGTGCTGCACCGGCTGGCGCCGTGGCGGCCCCTGGACCTGTGATAGTATTTCTAGAAGTACTTGACACCGCCGCGCGGCGCGGGTACACTGCCTTTGTCCGACGGGCCGCCTGTCGCTGAGCGACCCGGGGCCCCGCGGGCCGGACGCCCGCGCGGCCCCGCCCCCGTCCGGACGCCCGGAGGTGCCCCGTGACCGACATCGCCCAGGAACTCATGACCCCCGACGAGGCCGCCCGCTGGTTCCGCCGCTCCCCCTCCTGGCTTCGCCAGCAGCGGGAGCTGGTCCGCGTGGCCGGCCCCGGCGGCCAGCCGCTGTACCACGTCCGCGTGTGCCGGGCGTACATCCTCGGCCGGATGCAGAATCTCCTCGGCGAGGCGCTGCGGGAGATCCAACTTCAGGCCCTGGCGGCGGCGTGCGGGGCGACGCTTGCACCGCTGGCCGAATCCCCTGTCGCCGGCGCGCCGTAGCGCGCGAGCTCGCCACGCGCCGCCACGGCGACCCTGCGATCTCGACCGCGACCGTTAGGGAGCGGCAAGGCGTGCGACTTCCGACAATCCCCGGCTACATGTGCAGCCCGCCGTCGACGGAGATAACCTGCCCTGTGAGGTAGCTCGACGCCGGGCCGGCGAGGAACGCGACGACCTTGGCGACCTCTTCCGGTCGGCCCATGCGCTGGAGCGGGATGATCTGCTTGGCGGCTTCCTTCACCTTCTCCGGCAGCACGGCCGTCATGTCCGTCGCGATGAAGCCGGGGGCGACCGCGTTGCACAGGACGCCGCGCTTGCCCATCTCCTTGGCGACCGACTTGGTGAGGCCGATGACGCCGGCCTTGCTGGCCGCGTAGTTGGCCTGGCCCGCGTTGCCGGACAGCCCGGAGAAGCTGGCCATGTTGATGATCCGCCCGCCGCGCTGCCGCAGCATCACCTTCGCCGCCGCCTGTGTGCCCAGGAACACGGCCCGCAGATTGACGTTGATGACCGCATCCCACTGCTGCTCGGTCATCGACAGCACGAGCGTGTCGCGCGTGATGCCCGCGTTGTTGACCATGATGTCGAGCTTGCCGAACTTCTCGACGGCGGTGGCGACGAGCTTCTCGACGGCGGCGGGCTCGGTCACATTGGCGACCATCGTCTCGCAGCCGACGCCTTTGGCGCGAACGGCCTGGGCGGTCTGGTTCAGTTCATCAACGAGCATGTCGGTGGCCAGAATGTTGGCTCCCTGCTCCGCCAGCTCCAGACAGATCGCCCGGCCGATGCCGCGGGCCGCCCCGGTCACGATCGCCGACTGTCCCTGCAAGTCCTTCATGACGTCCGCTCCTTCCACGCCGTCAGCTCGCTGTACTCGCCAGGTCCGCCAGCGTGCTCACGTTCACCGCCTTCGCGCCGCGGTTGATCTTCCGCAGCATGCTGGTGAGGTGCCGGTTCGGCCCGATCTCCCAGAACTGCTCGCCGCCGTCGGCGATCAGCCGCTCGACGCACGCCTGCCACCGCACGGGGCTGACGACCTGCTGGTACAACAGCTCCCGCATGGCGTCCGGCCCACGGTGATAGTCCGCCGTCACGTTTGAGATCACCGGCACGGCCGGCGTCTTGAATTCACACTCGGCCAGTGCGCCGCGCAAGCCGTCCGCCGCCGGCTGCATGTGCTCACTGTGAAACGCCCCCGCCACCGGCAGCGGGACCGCCCGCAGGCCGAACTGGTCGGCCAGGGCGGCGGCGGCGGCGCAAGCAGGCTTGTCGCCGGAGATAACGATCTGTCCGGGGCAGTTGTAGTTGGCGGGTCGGACGCGGCCTTGTGGTGCGACTTTCTCGCACAACGCCAACGCCTTGTCCTCGTCCGCCCCGATCAGCGAGACCATGCCCCCGGCGGTGCGCTCGGCGGCCTGCTGCATGAGCCGCCCGCGGCGGGCGACAAGCCGCAGCGCGTCGGCGAACGAGAGCGCTTCGGCCAGGTGCAGCGCCGTGTACTCGCCCAGACTGAGCCCCCCCATCGCGGTGAACCACTCGCGTTGGATCCGCCCGGCGTCCAGCGCGGCACGGAACAGCGCCACGCTGGTCGTGAAGATCGCCGGCTGCTGGATGTCCGTCGCATTGAGCCGCTCGGCCGGCCCCTCGAAGCACAGCTTCGACAACGCGAAGCCGAGGAGGTCGTCGGCCTCGGCGAACGTGTCGGCGGCGATGCGGTGCGCTTCGGCCACATCGCGGCCCATGCCCACCAGTTGGGCCCCCTGCCCCGGGAAAATCGCCACGAAGCGGCTCACGTCACACCCTCATCAGCACCGACCCCCAGGTCAACCCGGCCCCGAACGCCACCAGCATCACCAGGTCCCCCGGCTTGATCCGGCCCTCCGCCCGGCACTCGTGCAGCGCCACCGCGACCGAGGCCGCCGACGTGTTCCCGTAGCGGTCGATGTTGATGGCGACCTTGCTGAGCGGCACGCCGGCCTTCTCGACGGCCGACTCGATGATCCGCAGGTTCGACTGGTGCGGGATGAAGAGCGCCACGTCGTCCACGCTCACGCCGGCGTCGGCACAGGTTTCCGCGATGACCGCCTGCATCTGCGTCACCGCGAACTTGTACACTTCGCGGCCCTGCATCCGCATGTAGTGCATGCGCTCGGCCACGGTCTGCTCGCTGGCCGGGTGCTTGGAACCGCCAGCGGGGATGATGATCAGCCGCCCGCGATCGCCGTCGGCCCCCATGCGTACCGCCAGGATCCCGCGCTCGGGCGACGTGGACCGGCGCAGCACGACGGCGCCGGCGGCGTCGCCGAACAGCACGCACGTCGCCCGGTCCTGCATGTCGGTGATCGTGCTGAGGCACTCGGCACCCAACAGCAACACCGTGCGGGCCAGATCGCTGACGATGTGCTGCGCCGCGGCGATGAATGCCCACACGAAGCCGCTGCACGCGGCCGACAGATCGTACGCGGGAATCCACCCGCAGCCGAGCGCCGCCTGGAGCAAGCAAGCCGTGGAGGGTAGTGGGTGATCGGGGGTGATCGTGCCGACGACGATCATGTCCACATCGGCCGGCGTGAGGCCGGCATCGGCCAGGGCAGCCCGGCTGGCCTGCGTCGCCAGCGTCAACGTAGACTCACCCGGCGCGACCCACCGCCGCTCGTGAATCCCCGTGCGCTGCACAATCCACTCGTCGGACGTGTCCACCCGTTGCGACAGCTCATCATTGGTCACGACCCGCTCGGGGACGGCCACGCCCGTGCCGCTCATCTCGACCGGCCACGCGACCTTCATGCCGCTCCCTCGGGCTGCCGCTCCAGCTCCCGAGCGATGACCTCAATCAATCCGTGACGCACCTGCTCCACCGCGACGCGCACCGCGTTGGCGATGGCGCGGCGGTCGCTGCGCCCGTGACAAATGATCGTGACTTTGCGAATGCCCAGGAGCGGGGCCCCGCCGTACTCGGCGAAATCGTGCCGCTTCCAGATGCGTGAGACGATCGGCTCGAAGCGCGGCAGCAGCTCCTGACTCTCCTCCTTGATCTCGTGGACGATCGTCTTGAACAGCCCCTCCGCCAGCCCTTCGGTCAGCTTGAGGACCACGTTGCCGACGAACCCGTCACACACCGCGATGTCACAATGGCCGCCGAAGATGTCGCGGCCCTCGACGTACCCGACGTAGCGGAGCTGCGCGTCGCCCTTGAGCAGCGCCCGGGCCTCCTTGACCAGCGTGTTGCCCTTGCCCTCCTCCTCGCCGATCGAGACCAGCCCGATCCGCGGCTGCTTCACACCCAGGATCAGCCCGGCGTAGCACTGACACATCCGGGCGTATTCGTGCAGGTGGTGCGGTTTCGGCGAGGGGTTGGCCCCCACGTCGCAGATGAGCACCGGGCCGTGAAACGTGGGCATCACGACCGCGATGCCCGGGCGTGAGACGCCCGCCAGCGGCCCGATCTTGAGCTGGCTCGCCGCCGCCATCGCCCCCGTATTCCCCGCCGAAATCGCGGCGTCGAGGCGACCTTCGCCGGCCGCCACCGCCATACGATAGATGCTCGAGTCCCGCTTGTGGCGCAGCGCCTCGACCGGGGCCTCGTCCATCCCGATCACTTGCGGGCAGTGCTCGACGCTCACCCGGCGGTCGGACAACCCCGCTTCGCGGCATTGCGCCTCGACGACGTCCCGCAGGCCGAAGAGAACCAGCTCGTCGTCCGGGGCCAGGAAACGCAAGCCGGCTTGCACGCCGCGGACGATCTCCGCCGGCGCCAGGTCGCCGCCCATCGCATCCAGGCCGATGCGCATGGCGCCCTCTCCTAGTCCTTCTTCTCCGCGATCTCGATCCGCGTGTGCTTGTTGACGTAGCCGCAGTTGGCGCAGGCGGCGTGCGGCAGCTTGGCCTGACTGCACTGCGGGCAGGCCATCAGGTGGGCCGGCCGCAGGGCCAAGTGCGACCGCCGCGTCCGCTTGCGCATCTTGCTCTTTCTCGTGACCGGTAGCATGACGTTTCCTTCAACGGGCCAACTCGCCGGCGCAGCCCGACTTCCGCGGGCATCGGTCCGCACCGAAGGGCCCCGCGCGGCCGCCCCGTTTGGCGAATAGTTGAACGTACCGCCCCCGGCGCCACACTGTCAAGCCGCCGGCGACCGAACAACAGAGCCGCCGCCGGGGGCTTCCCGACGGCGGCTCGCGTGGTTCAAACGTGCGGTCAATCCGGAAGCCGACCTAACGGTCTGTTGAAGACCCATAGCGCTGGACCTCCGAGTCCAGCGCGACCGTATCGGCGACCAAGAAACGCCGGACTCGGAGGTCCGGCGCCACAAATCCAAAGACCACAAGCGGTCCTTCGGACTGCTAGCGCCCGCGACGAGCGCAGAGCAAGCCGACCGCCAGCAGCGCCAATGCGCTGGGCTCGGGAACGTACGTGACCGAACCCACCAGAGCGCGGGACGAGAAGAACGAGCCGCCCGAGGTGAACGGCGCGCTGCGCGCGTCGCCCGTCACGAGGGTCAGGTTCGCGTCCTGGAAAGTCGTGTACGGCGGGGTGCCGGTTCCATAGTAACGCGGGCCGGCGCCCGTGAACAGCAACGCCACGCCGGTCACCTGACCCTGCGTTAGCGCAATGGGTGGGATCTTAATCGGCAGCGAAACGCCGGTCGATCCCTGCGCGCCCTGCGTCGCCAGCGCGACACCCAGTGACGTCCACCCCGTGGGCGAACTGCCCGGACCGGCCTGGCCTAGGGCAGAGCCGGGGTAAGTGAAGACCTCGACGTTGAACTGGGCACCGGCTGCTGCGGAGCTCGCGGTCACGAGCTCATTGACGACGATGTCCGGCGCCGTCGCCGTCAGGTCCATGAACATGGCCCAGCCGGACGATCCGCCGTTATTGGCCGGCGGGGGATAGGCCTGCAACGTGGTCTGCGCCGAGCCGACCGACGCTGCCGCAACTAGAACCAGAGCAACAACCAGAGATTTGCGCATCAGCCTCCTCCTTCAGGTAGTGTGTCACGAGCTCGCGGCCCGAGACCTCTTCCTCTCTTTCGACGCACTCTGCCGTGCATTCTACCTCCCTCAGTTTGCTCGAGCAAGCAGAAACCGGTCTGGATAGGTGCATCGAGTTATAGGACGTCCCCGAGCAGCGGGATGCCGGTGCCGTAGTAGCGCCGGCCGGCGCCGGCGAACAGCAGCGCCACGCCCATCACCTGGCCCTGCGCCAGCACGATATCCCGAATCTCGAACGGCAGCGAAACACCGGTCGATCCCGACACTCGGACCCGGGCAAAAACCCTATTGAACCGGGCGCATAGAGCGAATAAGATACAAATGGGCACGCTAATACCATGAATGCCGGCCCGGGGCCGGCGACGGAGGTGGACACGTGACAAGGACTGTCGGCGGGATTGTCCGGGTCG
>JBFMAI010000042.1:0-50607 GCA_040755725.1 Planctomycetota bacterium
GCATCTTCTGTTTCGGCCGTGAGTTGCGTCATTCGCGCCGCCACGGCCCAGCGCGGGGATTCATCCCGGCGCGTGCGGAACAGCCACATGATCGGACCCTGCTCCTGGACTAGCCCGAGCAGCTTAGGCCGATCGCTCTAGTTAGTCGGATCGAGTCGGGAGATACTTCAGGCGTTTATTCACGTTGGGTAGAAAACCACTCCCGGTACGGGCGAATACCCAAGCCCCGCGCGGCCTGCCGGCTCCAGGATGGTTCCGCCGCTCAACCGAAGCGGGTTGGCCAAGTCCACGTGGTGAGCGCCTGGAGCTGCGCGCGGTCGGTGCGGTCCGGCTTCAGCGGGGTGACGGCGACGAAGCCCTCGCGGACGGCCGCCAGGTCGCTGTCCGGACAGCCTGTGTGGCCCGGTAACCGGCCGTCGAGCCAGTAGACGGTCGGCCCGACGCCGTCCTCCTGTTTCCGGTAGTGCTCCTCCCAGTTCACCGGGGCTTGCACACAGCACCGCACGCCGCGCGGCCAGCCCCCGTTCAACGCCGGGATGTTGACGCTGAGGCAGGTGCCGGGCGGCGGCTCGGCGGCCAGTATGTGGTCCAGGACCGCGCGCGCGACGCGACCAGCGCGCCGGAAATCGAGCTCGTCGGACAGTTCCAGCGAGAAAGCGATGGACGTGACGCCGAAGAGCGCCCCCTCCATCGCGGCGGCGACGGTTCCGCTGTAGAGCACGTTCACGCCGGTGTTTGCCCCCGCATTGATACCGCTGAGAATCAGGTCGGGCCGCTCGTCCAGCAGCTCGATCATGGCCAGCTTGACGCAATCGGCGGGCCGCCCGCCGACGCTCCAGCCGTGGAACACGTTGTTGACGTGGACCCGCCGAACGACCAGCGGCTTGAGCACCGAGATGGCGTGGCCGACGCCGGACTGCGAATCGTCGGGGGCCACGACGTCCACGACGCCGAGGTCGTTGACCGCCCGCACCAGGGCCTCGATGCCCGGGGCGAGGATTCCGTCATCGTTGGTCACGAGAATCCGCATGGGCGGATTGTATCGGCAAGTTGGTGTTGCCGTCGCCGCGCGGCACCGGCGCCGCCGGTCTGACTCGTGCCTCCCCGTCCGGGGCGGGGGGTAGGTTGGCGGCGGCGGCGGCGGCCGCATCCGTCGCCGGGTACCAGGTTCCGTTGGGTCCGCTGACCCAGGTCTGATTGCGGCCGTTTTCCTTGGCCGCGTAGAGCATGGCGTCCGCGTTGCTCATGAGCTCGTCCGGGCTGTGCATGTCCGCAGCGCGGGCCGCCACCCCGCAACTCACCGTGACCGTCAGTCGCAGGTCCTTGACCATCGCGGGCTCGGCGGCGATTTCCTGTCGGATGCGTTCGGCGACGGCGGTGGCTACGGGTAGGGCCAAGCCGGGCAGAATCAGGACGAATTCCTCGCCGCCAACGCGGCCGCACAGCTCGCGCTGGGGGGCGTGGCGGGCGACGATCTGGGCGACGTGGATGAGGACTTGGTCTCCGGCCGCGTGGCCGTAGGTGTCATTGACGCGCTTGAAGCGGTCAATGTCAATCACAATGCACGTGAGGGGGCGGACGTCGCGCTGGCAGCTTTCCCAAGCCTGCTCGAACGTCTGAAACAACGAGCGGCGGTTCGGGAGCTGGGTCAGCGCGTCGGTGTGCGCGAGCATGTCCAGCCGCGTGGCCAGGACGGCCATCTGCGCGTTGGCTTTCTGGACCTCGATGTGCCGTTGCAGGAGCTGTTCCTGGAGGCGAAGCATCCGCTCGCCGACGCGCACGCGGGCCAGCAGCTCGCCCGCGTGGTACGGTTTGGTCAGGTAATCGTGGGCCCCGGCGTTCAGCCCTTCGACCACGCGCTCCTTCTCGTGGTACGCGGTCAGCATGATGAAGTGCATGTTGCCCAGCGCCCGCAGCTCCTGGAGCTCGGCCAGCGCGCGGCACAGCTCCAGTCCGCTCATCCCCGGCATCGACCAGTCCGCGATCACAATTCCCGAGCCCATGCCGCAGACGGCTTGCAGGGCGCTCTGCCCGTCGCCGAACGCGGCCACCGTATAGCCGGCGCTCTCCAATTGGCGCTGCACCAGCTTGCGCGTGGCTTCGTCGTCGTCGACGACCACGATGCGAGTACGCGGATCCTGCTCCATGGTTCCTGCGCGGCGACGGCGCTCCCGGTGGGGTTCGTCGGCGGTCCCGCCCGCCGTTATAGTACCCGTGTTTACATCGACCATTGCCCTCGTGGTTTCCATTACACCAAGCGGCCCGGCCGCGGGTCCGAGCGCCGGACCGATAAGAGACGACGCCGATGTCCGCCGACGCTCAATCCGGGGATCGGGTCGAGCCCCGCCAGCTTTGGCTGGTACCGACCGCCGGGGCAGCGGCGTCGCAGCGGGTGGCCGAGGTGGCCGTCAACGCGCCTGTCGCGGGGTTGCGGGCGTATGCCGTGCCGGAGTCGCTCGCGGCCGAGTTGCGGCCGGGTGCGTGGGTGCGCGTGCCCTTCGGCCGCTCCGGGCGGCTAACGGTCGGCGTCTGCGTGCGGGTCAGCGAGCGCCCGTGGGACGGCACGCTCCGGGCCCTCCAGGCGGTCGAGCCCGGCCCGCCCTACGCCAGCGAGCGCTTGTTGGAGCTGGCGCTCTGGGTGAGTGACTACTACGCGTGTTGGCCTTGGAAGACGCTGACGGCGATGTGGCCCCGGGCGCTGCGCCGGCCAGCGAACCGACGCGTACGCTACGTCAAGGCGGCGGGCCACGCGGCGCCCGAGGTGAAGCTCACTTCGTCCCAGGCGGCGCTAATCGAGGCGCTGGCCGGTGGCGAGCTGCCACGGACCGAAGCGCTGCGCCGGGCGGGGGTCAGTGCGGCCACATTGCGGACACTGCAACGGCGTGGGCTGGTGGAGTGCCGCCTTTGTGTGGAGCCCGTTCCGCCGGTCGTGCCGCCGCCGGCGCCCGCCGCCCCGCCCCACGATCTGGCCGATGACTACGCGCTGACTGAAGAGCAAGGCGCGGCCCTCCGCGCGGTCACAGAGGCGCTCGACGGTCCGAGTGTGTTCAAGGTGCTCGTCCTGTTTGGCGTGCCCGGCAGCGGCAAGACTGAGGTCTACGTCCGCGCGCTTCGGGCCGCCGTCGCGCAGGGCCGGCAGGCGATCGTGTTGATCCCCGAGATCGCGCTGGCCACGCAAGTGGTCGATCGGCTGGCGCGGCGTTTTGAGCGCGTCGCCGTCCTGCACAGCCAGCTTCCACCGCGGACGCGGGCCGACACGCTGGCGGCGATCGCGGCGGGGGCGGTGTCGGTGGTCATCGGGACGCGCACGGCCGTGTTCGCGCCGTGCCCGCGGCTGGGTCTGATCGTGGTGGACGAAGAGCAGGAAACCAGCTTCAAGAGTTTGGCCTCGCCCTACTACCACGCCCGCGATGTGGCCATCAAGCGCGGGCAGTTGGAGCACATCCCCGTCGTGCTCGGCACGGCCACGCCATCGCTGGAAACCTGGTACAACGCGCACCACCGTCCACATTATGTCCTCCTGCGCTTGCCGCAGCGCGTGCCCGGCGCTCGGCCGCCCGACGTGCGACGCGTGGCCCATCCGACCGCGGGGGAGCCGACCGCGACGGGACTCCTGCCGCCCAACCTCCTGTCGCCCTTGCTGCGCAACGAGCTGGAGGCCGCGCTGGCCAACGGCGACCAGGCCGTCCTGCTCCAGAACCGCCGTGGCTATGCCGTCCTGTTGTGCTGCACCAACTGCGGTCTGATCGTGCGGTGCGTCCGCTGTGGCGCCGGCCTCGTGTACCACCGCGACGCCCGCGCGATGAAGTGTCACCGGTGCGGGCACCACACCGCGGTGCCCACGAAGTGCTTGGATACCTCTTGCGGCGGGTTGCTGCGCCGGCTCGGCGCCGGCATTCAACGGCTGGAAGAGGAGGTCCGCCGAACGCTGCCGCACGCCCGTCTGCTGCGGCTGGACAGCGACACGATGCGGCGGCGGCGCGATTACGAGGAGGCCCTGCGGCGCTTCGAAGCGGGCGAGGCCGACGTGCTGCTGGGGACGCAGATGGTGGCCAAGGGATTGGACTTCCCGCGTGTGCGGCTGGTGGGCGTAATCGACGCCGACGCCGGCCTGTCGGTGCCCGATTTCCGCGCGGGGGAGCGGGTGTTTCAGCTCATTGTTCAGGTGGTCGGCCGAGCCGGCCGCCGTGACGGTCCCTCATTGGCCGTCGTGCAGACCAACGAGACGCCGTCGGCCGTCGTACAGCACGCGTTACGACTTGACTATGAGGCGTTCGCGGCCGAAGAGCTGGCCCTGCGGGCACGGTACCAGTATCCGCCGTTCACGCGACTGGCCCGCCTCGTGTGCGCCGATGAGCGCCCGGGGCGGGCGGCGGCCGAGGCCGAGCGACTGGCTAATGCCCTGCGGACCCGCGCCGAGCGCCTCGATGCCCGCCTGCACATCGAACCGGCTGAGCCGTGTCTCGTGCGTCAGCTCCGCGGGTGGCGACGATACCAAGTGGTGCTGCGCGGCCCGGCCGGCGACGCCGTGCGCCAACTGCTCCAGGCGGCCGCGGGCGAGAAGCTTCTCCGGCCGCGCGTACGGCGATTCACGGTGGACGTAGACCCGATGGACTGGGTCTAACGACCGCCGAGGGTCGCCGCGCTGCCGAGGCCCTCAACGCTACGGTGTGGGTGCCGGGGGAGGCTGCGGCTGGTCCGGTTTCTCGGCGGACTCCCGGACCGCCTGCTGGGCCTGGTCCAACCGCTGGCGCAGCTCCTTGACCTGCTGCTCGAGCTCGGCGAGGCGTTTTTGGGCGGCCAAGCGGGCTTGTTCCGCCTGGGTCGCCGCCGATTGCGCCACGTCGATGGCCTGCGCGTGACGCTCGGCCGCCTCACGCAGACGCTGTTGCGTCTCCTGCAACGCCTGCTCCGAGGACGCCTGCTGCGCCCGCAGGGCCTCCAGCCGGGCCGCGTGCTCGGCGAGCTCCTGGGCCAGCGCCTCCCGCTGCCGCTCGGCCTCGCCGGCACGTTCCGCTGTCACGGTCACCTCGTCGCGTGCCGCGGCCAACTCCGTTGTCAAGCGATCGCGGTCGGCCGCCAGGCGGGCGTTATTCTCCTCAAGCACACGGACGCGGTCGTTCGGTTCCTGGCAGGCGGTCAGGCCCAGGCCTGCCAGGGTCACGAGGGGCAGTAGCCGGTGGTAAACGAGTCCCATAACGCGTCTCCTTGCGAGTCCCGTGACGCCGAGGCACGCGCCGACCGCGTGCCGGATGTGCATGAACCGGCAGTACTATAGTCGATTCTCCGCCTGCGCGGGAAGGGCCGGCTTCGGCCCACGCTGCGGAGCCATGACGGCGAAAGGGCTGTGGGCTACACTATGGGCATGGCAACCACCGGGATCCTCCTGGACGAGCGTTTCCGCCGACATGTGACGGGGGATGGGCACCCGGAATCTCCGGCCCGCCTGACCGCCATCCACGATGCCCTGACGACGGCCGGGCTTTTGGACCGGTGCGTGCGCATCGACGCCGTGCCGGCGTCGGATGCGGTGCTCCAGCTTGTTCACACGCACGGCTACCTCACGCGTCTGGACGCCGCCTGTCGCCAGGCGTATCCGTACATCGACGTCCCCGATAGCGCCATCGGCCCGGAGAGCTACGACATTGCCCGCTTGGCGGCCGGCGGCGTGATCGACGCGGCCCGGCGTGTGGCTCGCGGCGACCTCCGGCACGCTTTCTGTGCGGTGCGCCCGCCCGGCCACCACGCCGAGCGCGACCGGTCCCTGGGCTTCTGCCTGCTGAACAACGCCGCCCTGGCGGCCAGCGTGTTGAAACAGGAGTTCGGCGTGGACCGGATCGTGGTGCTGGACGTTGACGTCCACCACGGCAACGGCACCCAGCACATTTTCGAGGCCGACCCGTCGGTGCTGGTCATTAGCCTGCATGGGCACCCGAACTACTTGTATCCCGGTACGGGCTTCGAGGACGAGATCGGCATCGACCGCGGTCGCGGCTACACCATGAACATCCCGTTTCTGCCGGGGGCCACCGACGAAGATTATCGCGCGGCGTTTCGCACGCGCGTGGTGCCGGCGATCGGCCGCTTCGCCCCGCAGATCATCCTGTTCGAGGTCGGCTACGACGCGCACCGCGACGACCCGCTGGGTAACCTGGCACTGACGGACGACGTTTTCGCCTGGATGACCGAGACGACGCTGGAGCTTGCCGAGCGGCACGCGCAGGGGCGGGTCGTCAGCATTCTCGAGGGCGGCTACAACCACGACGTGTTGTCGCGGTGCGTGACGGAGCACGTGCGGCTGCTGCTGGGGTGACCGGTACGCACCGCGGCGCGGCCCCGGCGTGCCCGCCACGCGAGCGACGGGCCGCAGCCGATCGGCGGCTCCGCCGGAGGTTGGCTCTACCGGCGGTGGGATGGCGCGGAGCGCAACAAGAGACCCGTCCCTCGCGCGGAAGGACGGGTCCGAGGGAACGTTGGCAGGAAGGGCGAGCCGAGCTTCAACCTGCCAACCCTACTCCACACCGCGTGGAGAGGTCTTCAATCCGGCCCGCCGAAAGACCGGCGTGCCGAGTGGTTTGACTTCGCCTGGATTGTAGTCAGGCAAAACTGGATTTCGACGACAGGGTTGTAATCGGTGACGCCTCCGCACGAGATCTTCCGCTCGCACCCGCGGCGTTGGCGACAATTTCGCTATGTATATCCGGTTATCTCGCGGCGCAGTCGTGGTTTGAGCATTGGTATCAACCTCAACCCCGACGCGCGCTGCAACTTTGACTGTCTGTACTGCTGCGCGGACCGCTCGACGCCGCGGCCGCACGTCCCGATCGAGCTCGCCGTGCTCGACGCCGAGCTGCGTCAGCTTGTCGCCGAGTGGCCCCGGCTGTTCGAGGAACCCGAGTTCCGCACCGTGCCTCTCGAGTTCCGGCGGCTCAATGACATCGCGTTCTCCGGCGACGGGGAGCCGACGATGGTGCCGGCGTTCCCGGAGGCGGTGCGGATCGCCGTCGCCGTCCGCGCCGATCATGCGCTGACCGATGCGAAGATCATCATCATCACCAACGCGTGCTACCTGGCGCGGGCCGGCGTCGTCGAGGCGTTGGAGCTGCTGGACCGGCACAACGGCGAAATCTGGGCGAAGCTCGACGCGGGGACGGATGAGTACCACCGGCTGGTGAATCGCGGGAACGTGCCGCTGCCGCGCATCCTCGAGGGGTTGCTCGCCACGGCCCGCCGGCGGCCCATCGTTATCCAATCGCTATTCATGCGGGTCGATGGTCAGCCGCCGCCCGCGGCCGAGATCGACGCGTATGTCGAGCGTCTGCGGTGGCTGACGAGCGAAGGGGCCCGGATTTCGCTCGTGCAGGTGTACAGCGTGGCGCGGCGGACCGCCGACCCGCGCGTCGCTCCGCTGCCGGAGGCGGAGTTGGAGGCGATCGCCGCGCAAGTCCGTCCGCTGGGATTGCGGGTGGCTGTGTTTGCGTGAGGCGAATCCGCCGTTCCCGTAGAGAGCTTGCGGGACGGCCGGAGCGTGAGGGGCTCAGTTGGCGAGGGACCAGGGGGCGGGGCCCAAGGGTCGAAGGGACACGGGCCCTCCGGGGCCGGCGCCGACGCCGACCCGACCGGTTTCGGAAGGGGCGTGGGGGACAAGGGCCGGCTTCTACTCCTTGCCCACGTAGGTCCGGGCCCGGGTGTCGACGCGGACGGTGTCGCCCATCTTGATGAACAGCGGCACGCGGACGATCAGCCCGTTTTCCAGAGTGGCCTCCTTGAGCACGCTGGCGGTGTTGCCGACCGAGTGCGACGGCGCCGCCGTCTCGGCCACACGCAGCGGCACGACTTCGGGCAGGTCGAGCGACAGCGGGCTGTTGTCGACAAACAGGACGCGATACTCCTCGCCCTCCTTGAGAAACGCCTCGGCCCCCTGAAGATGCGCGCGGGTCAGCTCGAACTCCTCGAACGTCTCGCTGTCCATGAAGACGCGGGTGTCGCCGCGGGCGTAGAGATACTGCATCGGGCGGATCGCGTGCGGCACCTCGTCGATGGGCTCGATTTGCTCCAGTGAGCGATCGACCGGGCGGCCGTCCCGCACGTCGCGCAGCGCGACGTGGACGGTCGGCCGCATCTTGCCCGTGTGCCGCTCCTGGAAATCGACCACCGCGTAGATGTGGTTCTGGTGCCGAATCAACATGCCGCGCTTGAGGGGGATGTTCATGGTCGGCTCTCCGAAGTGTGGGCCCACGACTATTATACCTGACGACGCGAGCGGGCCGCAGCCCCTCGGGGGCCCGGATTCCCCCGCCCGCCGGAGGTGACCCGTGATCGACCGTGGGGCTTACGCGCGAGTGCCGGCGGGGACGGACCTGCCGTCGGCGGTGAATGCGATCGTCGAGATTCCGAAGGGCCGGCGGAGTAAGTTCGAGGTGGACAAGGACACCGGGCTGATGCGGCTGGACCGCTACCTGTACTCGTCCAGCCATTACCCGGGAGACTATGGCTTCATCCCCCAGACGCTGGCGGAGGACGGCGACAACCTGGACATCCTGGTCATGGTGAACGAGCCGACGTTCAGCGGCTGCCTGATCCAGGCCCGCGTGATCGGGCTGTTTCGGATGCTCGATCGCGGGCAGCACGATTACAAGGTGCTGGCGGTGCCCAATTCCGACCCGCTGTTCGCGGAACTGAAGGACGTCGGCGACGTACCGAAGCACTACTTGCGGGAGGTCGAGCACTTCTTTGCCAGCTACAAGCTGCTGGAAGGCGTCACGATCGTCACGGAAGGCTGGGACGGCGCCGCCGCCGCCAGCGCCGAGGTCCATGCGTCCGTGGACCGGTACGTGGAGCACCTGGGTCGGCGGGCCAAAAGCCGGCTGGGTTGACGCGACCCCCCCCGGCCGCGCGCAGCATCACTTTTTCTTCAGGATTGTCCGCCAGCCGGTGGGCTCGCTCATGCGGATGTCCACGGAGGACGTGGAGCGGATGTCGTCCACGGTGTAGTAGCATTTGGGGTCGCCCGCGCGGGCCTGGGCGAGCACGTTGCCCGTGGCCCGGCGCTCGACTTCGACGCACAGCTCCTGCACGGGGCCGTCGCGGCCGTGGCCGTCGAACTGGGTGACGCGGAAGCCCGCGGTGCGCAGGCCGGCGGCCAGCTCGGGGCCGCTGCGGGTGATGATGCGTACGACCTGGCGGCCCAGGGCGAGCCGGCTTTCCATGGTCACGCCGACGTAGTTGCCCAGCGCGAAGCCGAAGGCGTAGGCGGCCGCGTAGACCGGCTGTTCGTGGATGTGCAGGATGACGCGGGAGACCACTGACAGCCAGATGAGCAGCTCGAAGAACCCCAGGATGAACGCCAGCCCCCGCCGCCCCTGCACCACCATGATGGTGCGGATCGTCCCGAGGGATACGTCCGCCACACGGGCCACGATGATGAACACGCACATCAGTACGACCGAGCTCATGGGCGCTCCTCGCTACAACTGGCCGCCGGATCGCGGCGCGAATCCACCATTTTGCCCCGCCGGGGCCACCCCGTGCAACCCGCGACGGCGCCGGCCTCGTTGTGGGACTGGGCCGCGTGAGCTAAGCTACGTGCGGTCCGGCGGTTCGATGCCGCGGACCCCTTGGGCGCCCGTAGCTCAACTGGACAGAGCATCGGTCTTCGGAACCGAGGGTTGGCGGTTCGAATCCGTCCGGGCGCGTGCCTCCCGCGGGGGCCGGCGGGATTCTGCGCGGTCTGGGCGGAGCGGCGATATTCAGCCGCATTTCTTGCGCGGGGGCCCCATTGGACCGGTCAAGCCTGCGCCCCCAACCCGCCGATAAAGAGTGACGATGCTGGGCCGCCGCGGCACGCGACCGGGCGCGACGGCGAAGGGCCCCTGACGGGGACATTCCAGCGCCCCAGCAAGGAAGCAACAGGCATGGAAAAGAGCAATCCCCGCACGCGACGCAACGGAGACGGCCACGCCGGTGGACGCGGAACCCCGGGACGACAACCCGGTCGGCGGCACGACCAGGAAGTGGCAGCCGCCCGAGTTGGACGCCCCGGACGACCAGCGGGAGGCGGGGGCGGCGACCGCCGTGCTGGAGCGCAAGCCCGCGCAGCGCGGCCTGCAAGACACGTTCATCGACGAGCGCAACGACGTGTTGGGGGTGATCAACGAGCTGGAGGACCAGCTCGACCGGCACCAGGAGATCCGCGAGACCCTGGAGCGTGAGCTGACCGGGACGTCCGAGAAACTGCAAGCGGCCAATCAGCGGGTGCAGGAGCTGGAATGGCAGGTGGTCACCCTGCAAACGCGGGTGGACGCGCTGGAGCAGCTCCGCACCGATGTCGCGTCGTTGGAGGAGGAATTGGGCGACGCCAATGCCCGGCTCCAGCGGACCAACGAGCAGCTCATCGCGGCGGAGAAGGAACGCGCCCGGCTCAAGACCGAGTTGAAGGCGGCGAACAAGCAGGTGGATGAGCTGTGGCCGATCCGCAAGGAGCGCGACAGCCTCAAGACGGAGTGCAATGCGCTCTCGACCAAGGTGGATGAGCTGGAGCGCACGCACCGCGAGGCGCTCGAGGAGCGGGCCGCGCTCAACGCCCAGTTGCAGGAGACGCAGCTTTCGCTCGAAGAGGTCACCGCCGACCGCAACAAGCTCCAGATGTCGCTGCGGACCACGGAGGACCGCATCCGCGAGCTGACGACGGTGCTCGACACGATGGACGACAAGATCGAGAGCCTGCGCAGCGAGAAGAAGAACCTCCAGATTCAGATCACTCATCTCGAACGCGAGAACGCCCGCCTCATCGAGCAGCGACAGTTCTACGAGTGCGAGGTCACCTCGCTCCGCAACCAGTCGCGGACCGCCGAGGCCGCCCTCACCAGCGTCAAGAAGGCCTTCAGCGAGGTCCGCATCGCGCTTACCGAGACCAAGAGCCGCGCTCGACGCCGGACGCTCGATTCTTGGCCGCGCGTTGGTTCGCCGTTGCGCGGCCTGACCGTCCGCGACGCGCCCGACGGCGTATCGCCGGGAATCCCCGTCACCGCCGAGGCGTCCATCGCCGATCCGCCGGCGGCGGACACCGGCGACCCGACCGCCGCCACGCGCATGCAGACGGAATCCACCGACTCGATGGACTAAAACCCGACGCCTCAGGTTGAGAATTCCCACGCACGGGCCCGAGCGGTGGCTGCTCGGGCCCGTTGGCTTTGGCGGCCTCTCGACGGCGGGCAGCCGTAGAAGAGCGCTAGGTGTTTGACATATGCCAAATTCGATGCTACACTTTACTGCGTGCGGCGTCGGCGTTGGCGGGCTGCCGCGCGGGCGCTAGGCTGCTTCCCGTGGACACGGTGTTCAACGAGCGGCAACGCCAAGTGCTGCGGGCGGCCTTCGCCGACACGGCGACGAACGTCCCAGATTTCACGCGGACCGCGGTGACCGGCGGCCACCGGACCGATGAAGGGCTGGACAAGCTACTGCCGGCGGAATTGACGGATTACGGGAAGCGGTGCGCCCTGAAAGAGGCGTTGGTGAAGTTCCTGGATGACGGCCGTGCCCCGAGCGTTGAGGTTGCGTCGGGCGACCCAGCGATGCAGCTTGATGCGGCGACGTTCTTTCACTTTCGCGTGGGGGTCGAAGGCGTGCCGCCATTCGTGAAGGTCTTCGTGGATGAGGAAGACCGCGAACCCGACGTGAAGGTGATCAGTGTGAAGCGCGACTATCGCGCGTGGTCCGAGTCATGAGCAAGCCGGTTGAACAACAGCGTTGCCACGTCTGCGGGCAACGGTCGCTGCGCCGCGTGAAGCGGCCATTTGAGTACGCCGTGAGCCACGACGGCCGGGCACCGGTGACGATCCGAATCCCGGACCTGGACGTCGTCGCGTGTACAAACCCCGACTGCCATGCGGAGCACCCCGACGACACGGTTCTCCTGGACGACGCCGCGAGCCGCCGAATCACGGAAGAGACGTACCGCCAACTGGGTCTTCTGACGCCGGCGGAGATTCGGGACAATCGAGAACGGCTCGGGTTGACGCAGCAGCAGCTTCAGGAACTGCTCGGCCTGGGCGGCAACACGCTGTCACGCTGGGAAACGGGACGGGTATACCAGTCGCGGGCGCTGGATCGGTTCCTGCGCGTGGTGTTCGAGAGTCCGGAAGCACGAAAGCTACTCGCTGGCGTGCGCTCCGCGTCCGACAGTGAACCTGTCAGTAGATCGTCGCAGCCCGGGTATCGCCTGCGCCACCTGTCGGGGCGCCCGATCAGCAGGGAAGCGCTGGAGCGCAGACGGCCGGCCGATCCCCGAGCGGCTTTCGCGCCACGAGAGACCGGATAACTTAGCGTGTCGGACGAGAGACCCTTCGATCCCCTGTTGCCCGACCGAGCGTGGACGGTGTGCTTCTACAGCTACCGCGGCGGCGTCGGTCGCACGACTCTCGCCGTCAATGTGGCGCGCGACTTCACGTACGCAGACGGGATGGGCGACCACAAGGTGGGGCGATGCCTCTTGCTCGATTTCGATCTCGAGGCCCCTGGCGTTGATGAGTTCGACTGCATGCGCCCCAGCGATCCTGACCAGCCGGGGCTTGTCGAGTACATCCGCGAGTACTTGGACAGACGCGAGGATCCGCCGCTTGAGCGGTTCGTGTACGCACCGCAGGGCGATGGAGGCCCGTTCGTCATGCGGGCCGGTCGGCGAGATGAAGCCTACAGACGATTCCTGATGAAGCTGAGCTGGTCTGAGTTCTACCGCGAGTGCGACGGAGCACTTTTCCTCGACAACCTACGGCTGGCGGTCGTCCGTGAATTGGGTTGCCAGACGCTGCTGATTGACTCGCGCACGGGGCACTCCGAGATCGGCGGGGTCTGTCTCGGCCATCTCGCGGACGCCGTTGTGTTTGTGTTTCAGCCGAGCACCGCGCACGCCGAAGGGTTGGCCCAGGCGGTTGCGGCTGTCCGGGATCGCGAGCAGAAGGAAGAGCGGTCCATCCCTCGTTTCTATGTGGCCAACAAAGTGCCCGAGATCATTGAGGACACGATCCCCGAAGAGATCCGCGCCACAGCCGAAGAGCTCGTGCGGCGTTGTGAGGGGCAACAAACCGAGTTTCGCAACTGGGGCTTCGGTCTCACGGAGGCGGAACGGCAACAGCGCGAGCTTGAGGAGTTGCACGACCGGCGTTACGCACCGGATGTACCTGCCGATGCGCACTGCTCTGCTCGATCAACAGAAGCCGGATGTGTTCCTCTTCCCTTTGAAACACTTTGAGGGAACCACCCTCCCGCAAGTGTACATCTTGGACAGCATCTACTGGCTGCATTCAGCTCGCCAGTTCGTCGCCGACGACCAAGAACAACGCGCGGATACAAGCGCACTTGAACGATTCCGTGCGAGCGACTGGACGGCTCAAGACTGGGCGGCACTCTTTCACAGCGTCTCCCCAACCCTGTTTGAGCGGTGGGCGGAAAGCGATCATAACCGGCGGTATATCAGGAAGCTGCTCATGGACTTCCCGCCGGAAGTTCGCGCCGGGATAATGCCCGAGACGTATCGAAAGATGCTGTGGCGACGCAAGCCTCGTTCAAAAGGCCGCTAGCCGGCGGCGGCACGGCTAGCGCCGGCGCCATGCGCTCGCGGACACGTGGCGCGCTCGTATAATGCCCGTGACAAGACCGTGTGGACCCAACGAAAGAGAGTGCGCCCGTGATGAACCGCACCATGCTGGCCGTGTGCCTGTTGCCGCTGTCGCTCCTGGCCGGCTGCCCGACGACGCCGACCGATCCCGTCCAGGCCGTCATCGCCTACTCGACCCGCCAGGGCCCGGCCCCGCTGACGATCAGCTTCTCGGCCGTGGGTTCCACGTCGGTCAACGGCGGGCCGCTGACGTACCGCTGGGACTTCGGGGACGGCACGACCTCGACCGAGGCCGCCGTCGCGCACGTTTTTGAGAACCCCGGGCGTTATTTCGTGCGGCTGACGGTCACCGACCCCACGGGGGAGCAGGGCACGGCCACCCAGGAAGTGCGGGCGGCGGGGACGGGGGCGAACGCGGTGCTGCGCAGCGACGTAACCAACGGCCGGGCGCCGCTGGGGGTCCAGTTCGACGGTACCGGCAGCAACGCTCCCGACGATGACATTCTCGACTACTACTGGGACTTCGGCGACGGCGGCACGTCGCGGCTGCCCGACCCCTACCACGTTTTCGAGAACGCGGGGCAGTTCCTGGTCACGCTGCGCGTCGTGACGGCCGGCGGCGTGGAGGACACCGCCGAAGTGACCATCACCGTCGGCAAGCGGGCCGCCGCTCTCCAGTTCAACGGGTCCAGCTTCGCCACACTGCCGCTTTCGGCGAGCTTCCCACTTGGTCGGTACACGTTCGAAGCGTGGGTGAAGGCGGATGCCGACGGCGGGACCGTCGCCACGCTCGGCGGCGGGGCCATGGCGCTCGAAATCGCCCCGTCCGCCAACATCATCCGCGTGCGCATCAACGGTGTGACCCGCGAGGCCGCCGCTAGCAATCTCTCCGGCGCGTGGCGGCACCTGGCCGCGGTCTTCAACACCGCCGAGAGCGGCTCCACGACCGA
This sequence comes from Planctomycetota bacterium, assembly GCA_040755725.1. GTDB lineage: Bacteria > Planctomycetota > Phycisphaerae > UBA1845 > Fen-1342 > JBFMAI01. The sequence goes on from JBFMAI010000042.1 coordinate 14,566, forward strand.
GACCACCGGCTGCACGCTCTACCTCGACGGTCAGCCCCTCGGCCGTGTCGAGACGCCGGTGGCCGTCACGGCCAATAGCGTCATCCTCGGCTTGGGGCTGCGGGGCAAGGTCGCCGAGGTGCGGCTGTGGAGCGTGGCCCGGACGGCGGCGGAGATCGCCGCAGCGTGGAATGTCCGGCTCTCCGGCCTGGAACAGAACCTCCTGGGCTATTGGCCGCTGGACGAAGGCAGCGGCCAGACGCTGACGAACCGCACCGGCGGCCCGGCCGGGATTCTCGGCGCCACGACCCAGGTGGAGACGACCGATCCGGCGTGGAGTCCCGAAGACCCGCCGCTGTAGGACCTCCGGGCGGCGATTGCGTGCCCGCCAGTCCGTTTCGCATCCCGCCGCGGCGAGACACGGGCGGCTACAGGTCCGCCAGGCGGGCGTGCTCCTCGAGGCAGAACCGATCGGTCATTCCCGCCACGAAGTCGGTCACGACGCAGTGGAGTCCGTGTTCGGCGATGCGCAGCCGGAAGCGCGGCGGCAGCTCGTTCGGGTGGGTGACGTACGCGTCGAACACGGCGGACAGGATATGGCACGCCTGGGCGTCGGCCTGTTGGAGCCAGGGACTGTGGTAGACGTGTTCGCGGAGGAAGCCCTCCAGTTCGTTGAGCTGGGCGGTGAGCTCGGGAGACAGCCGCGGGGGAGAGTCGGTCGCGCCTGCGTTGGTCTGGACAATGTCCTCGATGAACCGTTGTTGGAGCCGGTCGATGGCGGGCCGCAGGTGCCCGCGCCAAGCCTCCGTGCCGGTTGGCCCTTCGTAGGCCGCGCGCCACAACGGCAATGATTCGAGCGTCTCGACGGTCAGCAGTTCGGCGTAGAGCCCGTCCTGCACGTCGTGCAACGCGAACGCCAGCCGGTCGGCCAGATCGACCACGACACCCTCCGGCGGCGGCGGTCGGCCGTCCTGGAGCGGGTGGTCGCCGGGGCGGTCATAGGGGGTGTGGTGCTTGGCCAGGCACTCGCGGACGGCGTAGGTGAGATTCAAGCCGCGGAACTCGGGGTACGGGTGCTCCAACCATTCGACGATGCGTAGGGAGTGGCGGTTGTGTTCGAAGCCGCCGTGGTCGCGCAGACAAGTGGCCAGTGCCCGCTCGCCGGCGTGACCGAATGGCGGGTGGCCGAGATCGTGCGCGAGGGCGACGACTTCCGCGAGGTCGGCGTTGAGCTGGAGGGCGGCGGCCAGGACGCGGGCGAGGTGGGCCACTTCGAGCGTGTGCGTGAGCCGGGTGCGAAAGTGGTCGCTCTGCGGGGCGAGGAAGACCTGCGTCTTGTGCTGAAGTCGGCGGAACGCGGCGGAGTGGATGATTCGCTGGCGATCGACGACCAGGGGTGACTGGCCGGCTGCGAGGGGGTCGGGGTGTTCGCGGGTCGCGTCAGGCGTCATCGGAAGACCTGGGCGGACTGGGGCATGGCGCGTGCAGTTCAGACGGGTTGGCGCGCCGTGAGGTTGAGGTGGTCCTCAAGCACGTCGACAATACGTGCGTCGACGTCGGGGTCGAACTTCCGCGCGTACCAATCGTCGCACGCGAGCAAGGCGTCGCGGTCGGCCAGCGTCCATGTCTTGGGGCTGCTACCGCCGGTCCAGATGATGGCCCGCCGATGGGGCTCGACGGTGTCGCGAAAGGGACTGTGCATCAAGACCGTCTGGAAGAACCCCTCGTCGGCACACACCGTCCACCTATAGAAATCCCTGAATCGTTTGACGTCGGGGCTGTGGACCACGTATTCGCAGAACGTGCGGCTCAAGGTGAACCAGCTTGATCCATGATAAGGGCGGGTTCCGGCCGGGAATCGCCGGCGGATCGGCAGACGCACCGGTCGACGGATGGGCAAGCCGGGAATCTTGACCCAGTAGTAGCGCACGCGAGCGAGGCCCGCAGGCCAGACCTGCTCCAGGTCGCTGACGTCCAAGAAATTGCGGCTGGGCTTGGCAGCCAGTTCGGCGCGAATCTGCGCCGGCGGCTTGAGGGGAAAACACTGCCCGCTGAGATTGGTGAAGAACGACCAATCGTTGGCCTTGTCTAGCAGTTGATGCATGCCGCGGATCTGCAAGTCCACCATGTTCCACGCGCCCCAGTCGATTCTCCGGCTGAGCAACACGCTCGCATTCGGGTACGGGCGCAGGAACTCCGCGACGGCCGCGTGGTAGCCGGCGACCGTCTTTCGGTCCACGTGGATCAGGAAGTAGTCCGCTGGGTCGTACACGGCCCGGAAGACGCGTTTAAACAGGTCCAGGTGCCGGTGGACGGCAATCAAGTAGGCGATCTTGACCTCCCGTCGACCCATTGTGACACCTCGTGGTGCGCCGACCCCACGTCGGGCACAGCGGGTATTCCTCCCGCGCGGCAACTTGACCACCCCCATTGTGCGCGGCCGTTTCGGCAAGTCAACGGCGCTCGCCAGGTCGCCGCGTCTATCCGAGTTCGTTGGTCAACGCCGCTTCGCGGCCGGCCCGGCCACCGCGGGCAGGCGCATGGTCACGCGGACGACATCGCCTTCGTTCATGCTTTCGACCACCAGCCCGGAGCGATGGAAGATCTTGAGCATGCCGCTGTTCTCGACGAGCACGTACGCGTGGAAGACCTGGATGCCCTTCTCGCTGGCGATGTGAACCAGGCGCTTGAAGAAGTGGGTGCCCAGGCCGCGGCGCTGCCAGTCGTCGCGGACGGTGAACGCGACTTCGGCCGAGCCCTGCTCGGCGTCGGTCATGTAGCGGCCCACCCCAACGACCTGTTCCTCGCCGGGCTTGCCCGCCAGGGCGATCAACGCCATCTCCGTCTCGTAGTCCACCGTGCAGAACACCTGGAGCTTGTTGTGCGGCATGGCCTTGATGGCCGCGTGGTAGCGGAGGTACTTCGTCTGCTCGCTGAAATCGTAGAACATCTCGCGCATCAACGGCTCGTCATCGGGGCGGATCGGCCGGATGAAGACCTCCACATCGTCCCGCAGCTTCACGGTCTCCTCGTATTGAGCTGGGTACGGGGCCTGGGCCGGGGGCATGATCTGGTTCGGGTAGACGATCCGGCGGCGTTTGGCGGCGTGCAGCAGCTCGCTCCGGAAATCCGGGTGCGCGATGCTGATGAGCGACATCGCCCGCTCGCGCATCGTCTTGCCGTGCAGAAACGCGACGCCGTACTCGGTCACGACGTAGTGCGTGTCGCCGCGCGTCGTGATGACGCCCGCCCCCTCCTGGAGCGTGGCGACGATGCGGGATTTGACCGCGCCGTCGGGCATGACGGCGGTGCTGGGGACGGCGATGATCGGCTTGCCGTTACGGGCCAGGGCGGCGCCGCGGATGAAGTCGGCGTGCCCGCCGATGCCGCTGTACAGGAGTTGCCCGAGCGAGTCGGCCACCACCTGTCCGGTCAGGTCCACCTCGATCGCCGAATTGATGGCGATCATGTTCTCGTGGGCGCTGATGACCATGATGTGGTTGGTGTAGTCCGACGGCTGCATTTCGACCTGGGGGTTGTTGTTCATGAAGGTGAACAGCTCGCGGCTGCCGGCGGCGAAGCTGCCCACGATCTTGCCCGGGTTGAGCGTCTTGCGTTTGCCGGTAATGACCCCGCGTTTGGCCAGTTTGAGCACCCCGTCGGAGAACATCTCGGTGTGGATGCCGAGGTCGTTCTTGTCGGTGAGCATGGACAGGACGGCGTCGGGGATCCGCCCGATGCCGAGTTGCAGCGTGGCCCCGTCGGGGACGAGGCGGGCCAGGTGCTGCGCGATCTGCCGCGAGGTCTCGTCGACTTCGCCGGCGCCGGGCCACTCCAGCAGCGGCTCGTGATACTCCACCAGATAGTGAATCTGGTTCACGTTCAGGAAGCAGTCGCCGAACGCTCGCGGCATTTCCTCGTTGACCTGGGCGATGACGAGTTTGGCCGACTCGACCGCCGCCTTGGTGATGTCCACCGAGACGCCGAGGCTGCAATTGCCGTAGTCGTCCGGTGGACTGACCATGACCAGGGCGACGTCGATGGCGACGCGCCGCGTCTTGAACAGTGACGGGACCTGGGACAGGAAGATGGGGGTGTAGTCGGCGCGGGCCTGGTTCACGGCCTCGCGCACGCTGGAGCCGATGAAGAACGCGTTGGCGCGGAAGTTGTGCGCATACCGCGGCTGGGCATAGGGCGCCACCCCCAGCGTCAGCACGTGGATGAGCTCGGTGTCGGCCAGGTGGTCGCCGTGCGCGGCCAGGGTCCGCACGAGCTCCTGCGGCTCGCCGCAAGCCGAGCCGATGTACACGCGGTCGCCGGGGCGGATGTGCGCGATCGCCTCCGCCGCCGAGACGATCTTGTCCTTGTAGAGGTCACGCCAGAGATTGGGCATGTTCGGTTCTCCGAGCACTGCGGGAGAGCGGCGGCGTCTCAGGCCAGGATGATGCGGGCGTCGGCGACCATCGCGCCGGACCCCGCCGCGTAGACCATCAGCGGGTTGATGTCGAGCTCCTTAATCCGCGGGTGGTCCGAGACCAGTTGCGACAATCGCAGCAGGCAATCGGCGATGGCGGGGACATCGGCCGCCGGCTCACCGCGAAAACCGCGCAACAGTTTGTGAGCGCGGATGTCCATGATCATTTCGAGCGCGACATTTTGCCGCAGGGGCGCGAGGCGGAAGGCCACGTCCTTGAGGGCCTCGGTGTAGATGCCGCCGAGGCCGAACATGAGTAGCGGCCCCAGCCGCGGGTCGCGCGACATACCGAGGATGATCTCGCGACTCTTGGGGAGCATCTTCTGGACCAGCACGCCCCAGACTTCTGTGTCTGCCCCCATCTTCTGCCGGACGGTGGCGATCATCTGGTCAAACGCGGTGCGCACGCCGGCCTCGTCGGTCAGGTTCAGCCGGACGCCGCCCACGTCGGTCTTGTGCAGGATCTTGGGCCCGGAGATCTTCATGACCACCGGGAAGCCGATCTGCCGCGCGGCGGCGGCGGCCTCATCCGCCGTCCGGGCCAGTGTGGACGGCACGATGGGGAACCCGTAGTGCCGGAACACCTCCAGGGCCTTGAACTCGACGAGCTGGTTGCGGCCGGCGGCGAGCTCCTCGTCGAACACGCGGGCCACGGCGGGGGCATCGACCTCGAACCGCGGGTAGTCCGACAGCGGTTGGCGGGTCCACTCGGCGAAGCGGCACTTGGCGGCCATCGCGTGCATTCCGTCCTCTGGGAACGCGTACGCCGGCACGCCGTGCTGCCGCAGCAACGATACCCCTGCCGACACGTCCACCAGCCCCATGAGGCAGCCGACCATCGGCTTGCCGCAGAAGCTCTTGGCGTCGCGGATGACGTCGGCGATTTCCGTGACATCGGTCATGGTCTGCGGGGTGACGATGACCATGATCTGATCGACGCCCTCGTCGGCGGAAACGGCGTCGAGGGCGGCGCGGTAGCGGTCGTGCTTGGCGTCGCCGATGACATCGACCGGGTTCTTGAGGCTCGCGGTCGGGGGGAGCTGGTAGCGGAGCGACTTGAGCGTGTATTCCTGGAAGCGCGCCAACGTCATGCCGTTGCGGATGCACGCGTCGGTGGCCATGATCCCCGGGCCGCCGGCGTTGGTGACGACGGCGGTGCGTCGTCCGAGCGGCAGGGCGGGATCGACGAACACCTCAGCGCAGTCGAACAGCTCCTTCACCGATTCGACGCGCAGCACGCCGGCCTGGGCCAGCACCGCGTCATACACTTCGTCCGAGCCGGCCAGTGAGCCGGTGTGGGAGGCGGCGGCGGCGGCCCCTTCCTGCGTGCGACCGGTCTTGATGGCGATGATCGGCTTGGGGTTGGCCCCGTGCGTGATGCGGTTGCAGGTTTCAATGAAGGTCTGGCCGCCGGAGAGCTCCTCCACGTACATCAGGATGGCCTGCGTGAAGGGGTCGGCCGCCAGGGCGAGCAGCAGGTCCGTCTCTTTGATGGCCACCTTGTTGCCGAAGCTCACGAAGCGCGAGAAGCCGATGCCGACGCCCTTGGCGTAGTCGAGCAGGGCGGTACACAGAGCGCCGCTTTGCGAGATCAGGCCGTAGGGGCCGGCGTTGGGCATGCCGCGGCCGAAGGTGGCGTTCAGCCGCACGGTCGGCGCCGTGTTGATGATCCCCAGGCAGTTGGGGCCGACGATCGTCAGCCCGCGCTGTTCAGCGAGGGCCTTCAACTCCTGCTCACGCTTCACCCCCTCGCCGCCGACTTCCTTGAATCCGGCGGAGATCACCACGAAGTGGCGGGTCCCCTTGTCGGCACACTCGGCGACGATGCCGGCGATGTACGGTGCGGGGACGACAAGGACCGCGAGGTCCAGCTCGTCGTCAATGGCCGACACGTTCGGCACGCAGCGGTTGCCGAGAATGCTCTTGGCCTTCGGATTGACGGGGTAGATCACCCCCGTGTAGCCGCCGTGTACGAGATTCGTCATGATCGCGTTGCCGACGGAACCCTCGGTCCGCGAGGCTCCCACCACCGCGATCGAGCGGGGGGCGAAAAGCGGTTCCAGCGCTGAGTCTGCGTTGTCCGCGGGCGGCTTTGTCGGGGCAACCTGGGTCATAGCACGCAACTCCTGCGGGAACTCCACCGGTCGCCGCGGCGGGGCGAACGGGCGGGCCGCCCCCGGCGGTCACGGCGGCGCCGGCAGACTTCCCCGGTGGGGGACACCGGCCCACGCCCGCGGCACCGCCGAGCCGGGCCGGATGGCGTTCCGTGGGCAAGTAGCATACCAGCAAACGGCTTGGTTGGCACGGCCCGGCGCCGTTCCCGGGCGGGCCGGGAACGGCGGTCCGAGCCACGACCGCGAGGGAGCGGTCGTGGCAGGCGTGTCCCGCGCCAGCCGCAGAACGCCGAACTCCCGCCACGGCGGGCAGGCCCCAGTCCGGCGCTACGAGGGAGTGTGGGCGTCTCGCCCCGCGGATCCGAGCCGCGACCGTCCGGGAGCGGCGCGTGAGGCGGCCGCGGACCTCACCGCGCGCCGGTGGCTCCACATGGTTGCGAAGACCGCGCCGGCGAGCAGAGCGGCCCCGACGACTTGGTGCGCGGTCGTGACCACCACGTCGATCGGCCGAGCGCGTTGGTGGGCGGTGTCATCGCCGGTAACGATCAGCGCCCCGATGCCCAACGCGAGTTGCACCGCGATGAGCACCAGCAGGGTCTGCCCGACCCGGCGCAGGGCAGACACCTCGCGGTACAGACCCCACGCCCGCACGCCGACGGCCACCGTCGCCAGCGTCACGATCACGGCGAATGTCAGGTGGACTGTGAGGGACCGTTCCCCCGCTGCTTGCAAGGCGGCGGCCTCGACGTGCAGCCCGTAACGGTGAATGTCCAAGGCCCACGTGAAATGCCGCACCAGCGCGCCGAGCACGAGTTGAACGATCAACAAAATGATCAGCGTTAGCCCGAAGCCGCGGTCGGTGCGTGCGTGCGGTGATTCGGTCGGCCAGCGGGCATCCTGCCACGTGCGCGAACAGGCGACGGCCAGCACAGCCAGGCCCGCGAACACAAGCTGCCCGAGCACGCCGTGTGCGATCGCCAGGACGATGTTGGGGCTGGTGTCCGCGGGTTGGGTGCTGAGCGTGAGCCGGCCGGTGACACGCAGGCCGCCGAGGATGCCCTGGACGACGACCAGCGCGAGGACGATCCAGGCCAGCGGGCGCACGCCGGGGCGGCGCTGTGCGACCTGAACGTGGACAGCCAGCACCAGCGTCGTCAGGCCCACGAGGGAGCCCAGCAGCCGATGCGCGTGCTCCAGGTACACCCCGCCGGTCATTCGCGACAGCGGGTAGAGGAACATGTTGTAGCCCTCGGTGTTCGGCCAATCGACCACCGCCAGCCCTTCATCGAACCCGGTGACCAACCCGCCGGCGGTCAGCAGAATCGCGGTCGCCGCGACGGCCACGGCGGCAAAACGGCTGGTCCAATCCACGGTGGGCATGACCGCGGGCCGGGCGGCGCGGCCGATCGCCGCCCCCGCCGCGACCAGCAGCAGCGAAACCGCCAACGTGCCGGGCACCCACAGCAGAGCCCCGCGGCGGATGGCATTGGGCGTGTCGCCGCCGATGAGGCTGCCGACAATCAGCAGATTGATGAGTCCGACTACGAGGCCGACGATCAGACTGCCGCCGACGCCACGGGTCGTGCATCGGCCGAGTGCGGCGCCGCCGGCCAGGAGGCTGCCGAGCAGAAGTGCGAACAACAAGGGCGCCGGGACCGCGTCGCCGAAGAGGCGGCAGGCGTATCCCAGGCCCCACATCAGCACACAGGTGCCGAAGCCGATCGTCAGGAGGTCGCCGGCCCCGGCCGGTCGGTGGTCTTGGTCTGGCATGGTTCGGGTTCCGTTTCTCGCGCCGCGCGATCGGCCGTCGCCCCACGTCGGCCCGGTGGGATGATAGAATCCGGCAGCCGTCCCGACAGGAGCTGAAGGGTGCGAAGCGGATTCCTCACGTGGCGTGCCGAACCGGCGGTCGGCCCGATGACAGCGTCGCGGCACCGATCATACCGGCGTTGGGCGTTCGTGGCGCGGGCCCATCTGGAACTCGGCAAGCCGCGACTCAGCGTGCTGGTCGTACTGACGACGGCGGCGGGGTACATCCTCGCCGGTCCGCAGGCCGTTGGCTGGGCGAGGCTCGCTTGGGCGCTGAGTGGCACCGCCTTGGCCGCCTGGGGGGCCAACGCGCTGAACCAGTGGCTGGAAAGGCCGCGGGACGCCCGAATGCACCGTACGCAGCATCGGCCGCTGCCGGCGCGGCGCGTGCGCCCCGGTTCCGCGCTGGCTTTCGGGCTGGTGACCGGCGTTGGCGGCCCCCTGGTGTTGACGTTGACCGTCGGCCCTGCCGCGGGCACCCTGGCGGCGGCGACGGTCGTGATCTATGTCGCCCTCTACACGCCGCTCAAGGTGCGCACCTCGCTGAATACGTTGGTCGGAGCGGTGGTCGGGGCGATACCGCCGCTGATCGGCTGGCAGGCCGCGGTCGGTCGCCTGGAGCCGGGCGCGTGGGTCCTCGCGGCCATCTTGTTCGTCTGGCAAGTTCCGCACTTCCTGGCGTTGGCCTGGTTGCACCGCGCGGATTACCAGCGGGGCGGTTTCGAGATGCTGCCGGCGGTGGATCCGCGTGGGCATCTAACGGCGTGCCTGGCGACGATCTACACGCTGCTGCTCTTGCCGCTTTCTCTCGCGCTGGTGTTCTTCGGTGTGGCGGGTTGGGGCTACGCGGTCGGCGCGGTTCTGCTCGGCGTCGCGTTCGCGCTCGTCGCTGTGAACCACGAACGCCAACTGAGTGCGGTCACGGCGCGCCGCCTGTTCTTCGCCAGCATTGTTTACTTGCCGCTATTGCTGACCCTGATGATGCTCGACCGCGGGCCGGCGTAGACGCCGGCCGCCTCTTGTTTCTATGCGGTTCCTCTTGCGCGGAAGGCGGGAGTAGTCCGGCCGGGCCGCCACTATGGCCCGGCGGGCTTGGGCTCCACGGTGATGCGTGGCGGGGGCCCCGCTTGGACCGGGCCGGAGCCGAGTGGCGGCAGCGTGGGGCGGGCCGCGCCGCGCGGCACCCACGGGGGCGCGGGGGCGGGTTCGTGGATACTCCACAGCGCAAGGAGGGTCGGCAGCACCCAGACCCACTCCGTCACCGCGCCCAACTCACTCGCCAGGAGACTGCCGCTGGCGGCCAGCAGCGTCGCACCCAGCAGGTGACGCGGCTGCGTGCGTCGCCCGAAGAAGATCGCCAGCGCGGACCAGACCACCAGCAACGCCGCGACGAGCTTGACGCCGCGACGCAGCATGATCCACGACCGCGGCAACGGGGACGGGCCGGCCCAGGTTTCCCATGCCGAGGTGCGCGCCGACAGCGCGGGTTGGTCCGGGATCCAGGTCGCTTCCAACACGGTGCGGACGGCGGCGGCGAGCCGTGGCGCGGGCGGTTGCTGCGCGAACACTGCCCGGTAGTGCTGCTGGAGCAGGGGGCCGGCGTCGCCCACGGGTTCGACCTGGCGGAACAGGACGGTGCGGCCGTTCACGCTGTTGGGCCAGTCGATCCGCACGGTGGCGGCGGAGTGACCGTTCTGCTTCAAGGTGACCGTGTCGCGTTCGATCAGGGTGTGCCACAGGTAATACGACGCGGGACGTGTCGGGGACGAATCCGCCTCGCGGTGATCGACGATGACGGTGCCGTCGTCGGCGAGGCGGGCCCGAAACACGGGCGCGGCGTCGGACATGGCCAAGGCGCCGTCGGCACGTGGAATCGAGGGCTGCACCAATTGGAACAGGCCGAAGAGGACCACGGCGGCGCCGCCGACCAAGCCAACGGCGCTGCTCAACGCCGGCCACACGCCGCGGCGCCAGCAGTACGCCAGGAACGCCGGCAGCGGCAGCCAGGCCCACGGCCAGGCCACGCCGGCGAGCACGAGCATGAAGACGCCGAGCAGGGCCCCGACGCCGCGCAGCGTGAGCAGCACGATGGCCCACGTCAGCAGGACGGCGGGTAGCATGATTTCCGGCCGCGGCAGACACTCCAGTGTTCCGGGGAAGATGGTCAGCAGGGCGACGGCGGTCGCGCCGCCGTCGGGGGCCCCGAGGCGTGCTGCGAAGAGGGCCACCCCCGCGACCAGGGTAATCAGCAAGACCGCGTTCACGAGTCGTACGGGGGCGAGGTCGGCGATCTGCTCCCACGGCTGGCCCAGCCAGAGGTCGCGGTGCGGCCAGGTCATGGCGACGCGCGGAAGGTCCACCGAGTCCAGCGACAACGTCGGCGGGACGAGCCGGTTGGCCCCCGCGTACACGAGATACAAGAGCGGGGACCGGCCCTCATGGGCTGGCACGTCGCCGTACGGTAGCCGGCCGGTATCGGCCGTGAACAAGCCGCCGACGAGGCCGTCGCGGGAGCCGGGGCTGAGCGGCGCGCCGGCCAGTTGTTGAATGCACAACGCCACGCCGACGATGAGCAGGACGGCGCGCGTTCCGGGGCTGGCGAGACCCGTTTGCTGCACCGGCCCGCGGGTCAGCAGCACCGTCCCGCCGCGGAAGAGCCAGTACCCGGCGGCGATGGACAGACCCAGGGCGGCCCAGGCGGCGGGTGTGAGGTCCAGGAACAGCGGCCGACTTGCGCTGTCCCGCAGGCCGAGGAGCAGGCACATCCCCGCCAGCACGAGGCCGTCCAGGTTGCGCCAGGTCCACAGCCGGTCGGTGCGGACCGTCAGCGCCAGCACGGCCACGGCCCCGAACCAGCACAGCGTCGGCCAACCGAGATCCGGCCAGAACGGCGTGGTTGCCGCGGCGGCCGGGGCCGATGTCGCGGGCGGGGTTGCAATGCTGTCGGACCCCCACGCGGAAGCCGTGGCGACCAGGGCCAGTATGGCGAGTACCCCCGCGCTTCGTAGTCGCGTCCGTGTCAACATGTACGACCCGCCTCCATGCATGGCCATTCCGACGGTACGCCGATCACCGTCGGGGCCGCATGGTACCACGTTATCGGCGGGTTCAATAGAAGCCCGCGCGCATCTTCTCTGATCGTCGCGGCGAGTTCCGGGTGAGGGCGCGCCGTTGCGCGGGGTTTCACCCTCCCCCAACCCCTCCCTTGAAGGGAGGGGGGTTGCGGACGAGTTTCCCGTTGCACGCACTGCACGCGAGGCACCTGTCTCTTGTACATCCGCCGGTTTCCTGGGATGCATGGTTGCACCGGCATGGACGTATTCCGCGGGGCGGCGGGAGTATTGGAGGCATCCCGAGATGCTGACAGATGCCGTGGACGCCCGCCTCGCTGGGGTCCAACCGCCCGTTGGAAGACGGCTGGAGCTGCTTGAGTCCGTAGCGCCGGACCTCCGTGCCCGGCGTGGAACGTCGAGAACGCCCCGAAAGCTCACGTCCGCCGCGGGGGGCGGACGCTACGGTGGGTTTTGCGGTGGACTGCTAATAGAACCCCGCACGCGAGTGCGGGGCCCGGCATCCCGTTACTCGCGTGGCGGGTTCTGTTGGCGGGTTGGAGGCTTTGTTGAAAGCCCCGGGGGGTTTTCAACGGCGGCGCCGCGCGTACCATATCGCGTGGCCACCGGCCGGCTCGGCGCGGGCCGACGAGCGGTTTGGCGGCGTGTGCCACAGGTGTCGCGATGGAACTCGATCCCGTCTTCCTGTCGCGGGTCCAGTTCGCCCTGACGGTGGGCTTCCATTACCTCTTTCCGCCGCTGACCATCGGGCTGGGGGTGCAGATGGTCATCATGGAAGCCCTGTATCTGCGGACGGGTGACCGGCAGTACGAGGCGATGGCGAAGTTTTGGACGAAGATCTTTGCCCTGATCTTCGCCATGGGCGTCGCGTCCGGCATCGTCATGGAGTTCCAGTTCGGCACGAACTGGGCCACATATTCCCGCTACGTCGGCGACATCTTCGGGTCGGCCCTGGCCGCCGAGGGCATCTTTGCGTTCTTTCTCGAATCGGGGTTCCTCGCGGTGCTGGTGTTCGGGTGGGACCGCGTGTCGCCGGCGATGCACTTCTTCTCGACGCTGATGGTCTCGCTGGGGTCGATCTTCTCGGCCATCTGGATCATCGTGGCCAACTCGTGGCAGCAGACGCCGGCGGGGTTCCACGTCGTCGGCGCGGGCCTCGCGCGACGGGCCGAGATCACGGATTTCTGGGCGGTGGTGTTCAATCCCTCGACGGTGGATCGGCTGGTTCACACGTTGATCGGGGCGTTCATTCTGGGGGGGTTCTTCGTCATGAGCGTGTCGGCGTACTACTTGCTCAAGGGACGCCACACCGATTTTGCCCGCCGGAGCATCCGCATCGCGCTGCCGCTGGCCCTGGTGGCTTCGCTGGCGGCGCTGGTGTCCGGGCACTCGAACGCGCGGATGGTCGCCCGCCACCAGCCGAGCAAGCTGGCCGCCTTCGAGGGGCACTTCCAGACGACCGACGGCGGCACGCCGCTCTACCTGTTCGGCTATGCCGACGAGCAGCAGCAGCGTGTCCGCTACGGCCTGCCGATCCCGGGGTTGCTGAGCTGGCTGGTCTACGGCGACGCGCGCCGCCCGGTGCCGGCCCTCGATGACCCGGCCATCGTGCCGGGGGGGCTGCCCGAGGGACGGCATGTGCGGGACTACTGGCCGCCCGTGAACCTGACGTTTCAGTTCTATCACGCGATGGTCGGGTTGGGGATGCTGTTCATTGTGTTGACGGTCTACGCCGGCGTGCTGCTGTGGCGTGGGACGCTGTTCGAAAAGCGGTGGCTGCTGCGGGTATTGGTGGTCGCGGTCGTGGGGCCGATGGTGGCCAACCAGCTCGGCTGGGCCGCGGCCGAGGTGGGCCGCCAGCCGTGGATCGTCTGGGGCCTGCTGCGTACGTCGGACGCCGCGTCGAAGGCCGTCGCGGGCGGCCAGGTGCTGACCTCGATCATCCTGTTCGGCGTCATCTACCTGCTGTTGCTACTGGCGTGGCTGTTCATCATGGATAGCAAGATCAAGGCCGGGCCGGAATCCCCGGAGGACCTGGCCCGGCACGCGGAGCGGCGCGGCCTGGCCGCCGTCGCCGCGGCTCGGACGGGGGCGAGTCACAAGGCCGAACCCGGAGCGTGACGCACGATGGACCTCAACCTCTTCTGGTTCTGCACGCTGGGCGTCCTGCTGGCCGGGTACGCCATCCTGGACGGTTTCGACCTGGGCGTCGGCATCCTGCACCTCGGCGCCCGCGGCGACCGCGAACGCCGCACGTTCATGAACTCCATCGGTCCTCTGTGGGACGGCAACGAGGTGTGGCTGGTGACGTTCGGCGGGGCCCTGTTCGCGGCGTTTCCGCACGCCTACGCGACCGCGTTCAGCGGGTTCTACCTGGCGTTCGTGCTGTTGCTGTTCGCCCTGATCTTCCGGGCCGTGTCGATGGAGTTCCGCAGCAAGCGCGAGTCGCCGGCGTGGCGGGGTTTCTTCGACGTGTGCTTCTTCGCGGCCAGCACGCTGGCGACGCTGCTGTTCGGCGTCGCGGTGGGCAACTGCATGCAGGGTATTCCGATCGGGGCGGACATGGAGTTCGCGGGGACGTTTCTCGACCTGCTGCGGCCGTACCCGCTCGTCGTCGGCCTGCTGGCGGTGGCGATGTTCGCCATGCACGGCTCGATCTACCTGTACCTCAAGACCGAGGGCGAGCTCCAGCAGCGGATTCACGGGTGGATGTGGCACACGTTCGGCTATTTCCTGGTGATGTACCTGTTCACGACGATCTACACGCTGGCCCAGATTCCCGGCGCGACGCGGAACTTCGAGCAGCACCCGTGGGCCTGGCTCGTCGTGTTCCTCAACGTGCTGGCGATCGCGAACATCCCCCGCGCCATCTACCTCAGCCGCCCGGGCTACGCCTTCCTGTCGTCGTGCTGCACAATCGCGGCGCTCGTGTTCCTGTTCGGCATCGCCCTGTATCCGAACCTGCTGGTCACGAGTCTGGAGGGCGGGGTGAACCTGGACATTTACAACGCCGCCTCGTCGGTCAAGACGCTGAAGATCATGCAGATCATCGCGTTCATCGGCATGCCGTTCGTCCTGACGTACACGGCGATCATCTACTGGACCTTCCGCGGGAAGGTCGAGCTCGGGTCGTTCAGCTACTGAGAACCGGCGTGCGAGGCGCTGCGACTCCCCTCCCGTTCAGGTAGCCACGGGCGACTCGTCCGCCACGGCGGACGAGTCGGTCGCCGTGGTGACCGACTCGCTGCGGCGAGGAGGGGCTGGGGGCGGGTCGGCCTGCCCGGCGCGGTGCCGGTTCTCCCCGCACCGGTCGCTTCTTGGCGTCCGGCCGCCGTGGCGACTACCATACGCCGCCTCGGGCTTGGCCGTCCGGCCGATCGGAGTGGAGGCGGCCTTCCGCCCGCGTTGGTTCGCTGAAGGAACAAGTGGCCATGAACCGTACGAACGACGAGCCCGCCGCCGGTCCGGGCCCCCAGGGCACCCCCGGTCCCCGCGACTTCATCCGCGAGATCATCGATGAACACAACCGCACGGGGCGTTTCGGCGGCCGGGTGGCGACGCGTTTTCCGCCGGAGCCCAACGGCTACCTGCACATCGGCCACGCCAAGAGCATCTGCCTGAATTACGGGCTGGCGGTCGAGTATGGCGGGACGTTCAACCTGCGGATGGACGACACGAACCCGACGAAGGAGGAGGAGGAGTACGTTCAGTCGATCATCGCCGACGTGCGGTGGCTGGGCGCCCGGTGGGTCGGGCAGCGCGACGACGATCCCGAGGCCGGCGTGCTGTGGGGCAGCAACTACTTCGACCAGATGTACGAATGGGCGGTCGAGCTCGTGAAGAAGGGGCTGGCGTACGTCTGTGACCTGTCGCCCGAGGAGGTCAGCCGATCGCGCGGGACGCTGACGATGCCGGGCCGCGAAAGTCCGCACCGCAATCGCTCGGTCGAGGAAAACCTCGACTTGCTGGAGCGGATGCGGAAGGGGGAGTTTCCCGACGGGTCGCGGACGCTGCGGGCCAAGATCGACATGGCCCACCCCAACCTGAACATGCGCGACCCGGTCATGTACCGCATCGTCCACGCCGCCCACCACAACACCGGCACGAAGTGGTGCATCTACCCGATGTACGACTGGGCGCACGGCTTCGAGGATTCAATCGAGGGCATCACGCACAGTATCTGCACGCTGGAGTTCGAGAACCACCGCCCGCTGTACGACTGGTTCATCGACGCCGTCAACAGCGGCCGCACCGACGACGGCTCCGGGCCGTGGGGCCGGAAGATCCACCACCCCCAACAAATCGAGTTTGCCCGGCTGAACCTCACCTACACGGTGATGAGCAAACGCCGGCTGCTCACGCTCGTGAAAGAGGGCCGGGTCCGCGGCTGGGACGACCCGCGGATGCCGACCATCGCCGGCCTGCGCCGCCGGGGCGTCCCGCCGGAGGCGATCCGCGAGTTCTGCCGGCGGATCGGCGTGTCGAAGGTCGAAAGCACGGTGGACATCGCGCTGCTGGAGCACTGCGTCCGGGAGTACTTGAACAAGACCGCGCCGCGGGTGATGGGCGTGCTGCGGCCGCTGAGGCTGGTCATCGACAACTACCCCGAGGGCCAGGCTGAGTGGCTGGAGGCGATCAACAATCCGGAAGACCCCGCCGCCGGCACACGGAAAGTGCCGTTCGGGAAGGTGCTGTACATCGAGCAGGACGATTTTCGCGAGACGCCGCCGCCGAAGTACTGGCGGCTGTATCCCGGCAACGAGGTCCGGCTGCGGTATGCGTACTTCGTGAAGTGTACCGGGTGCGTGAAGAACGCTGCCGGCCGCGTCGTCGAGGTCCATGCGACGTACGACCCGAACACCCGCGGCGGCGACGCGCCCGACGGCCGTAAGGTCAAGAGCACGCTGCACTGGGTGTCGGCGGGGCACGCGCTTCCATGCGAGGTGCGGCTCTATGACCATCTGTTCACGAGGCCGGACCCGGATGATGTGAGCGAATGGGGCGAGGGGCCGAGTGGCCCAGGGGCCCAGGGGGCGGGGGGGCCAGGGGCCGGGCGGTTGGGCGGCCCAGGGGGAAAGGGTAGCGGGCCGAGTGCGCCGGCGAAGGCGGTTGTAGATGCCGCGTCGGCGTCCGATATCGACGAGGCCCCCGAGACGCCCGCGGGGGCGCGGGACTGGAAGAGCAATCTGAACCCGCGCTCGTTGGAGGTCATCCAGCCCGCGTGGTTGGAGCCGAGCGTTGCGGACGCTCCCGTCGGGGCGCGGTTCCAGTTCGAGCGGCACGGCTACTTCACTGTTGACCCGGACTCGGAGCCGGCCGATCCGAGCCCGAGCGGCCGTGGGGAGGGCGGTTCGTACGGCGACCGTCAGGGAGCGGCCGGTCGTCCCACACGCCGGCTGGTCTTCAATCGCACGGTGTCGTTGAAGGACACTTGGGCGAAGATTGAAAAGCGGAGCTGACGGCCTGCGGCCCGCACGGCCATCCGCGTCTCGCGCCCACGCCCGGAGCCGGCGAGGCCCCCTGACGACACAACTTCGTCGGGCCTCCAGTGCGCCGGCGTCACGGCGGTGCTTGCCGCCGGCGCGTAACGCGGTATGTTGGCGCGCTCGGGGCCCGTGGCCGGGGCGACCCCGCCGGTGTGCAGCATGACGTGCGCGACGCCACACGAACCACACAAGCCCAAACGCAGTCGGCTGGGGGCGACGCTGCGGGCGCTGATTCGTTCGCGGATCACCGCCGGGGTCATCACGATCCTCCCGCTGCTGGTGACGCTGTGGGTGGTCAAACTCATCTTCGTGTGGATGCGAGATGCGTCGGCGTGGTTAGTGAAGGCGTTCCTGCTGAGCCCGCTGGGGGAGCCGTATCTCCGCGGGCTCAAGTTCGACTTCGCCCGCTGGGCGGAGCTCCAAACGCTGCCACTGCCGCCATCCCCTCAGCAGTTCTTCAAGCTGGTGCCGTGGTACTGGCAGTGGGGGGTCGGCGTCCTGTCCGTCCTGCTGACCATCTTCTTCCTCTACTTTGTCGGGCTCTTCGCGGCCAACATCTTCGGCCGGCGGTTTATCGAAACGATGGAGCAGCTCCTCGACCGCGTGCCGCTGATCAAGACCGTGTACCGCGGCTTGAAGCAGATCCTGGGCAGCTTCGCCGGCGATCAGACGCAGAGCTTCCAGCGCGTCGCGCTGGTGGCCTTTCCCGACCAGCGGATGCGGGCCGTCGGCTTCATCACCAACGTGTTTCCCGACTCGCTCACGGGAGAAGAGCTGTGCTCCGTCTTCATCGCCACCACGCCCAACCCCACCACCGGCTATCTTCAGATCGTGAAGCGGGTCGACATCACCGAGCTTGATTGGAGCGTGGAGGAGGCCATCCGCACGGTGATGTCCGCCGGCATCCTCAAGCCGGCCTACCTCACGATCGTGCCTAACCGCGACCTGCCGGCCCTGCAATGCAAGCTGACGCCCCCCAACAACCCGGCGAGCCCGGGCCCCTCCGAAGCACGCGGTCCAAGTCCTCCCTGAGCGCTGCGGACAGAACCCACCACGCAAGTGGTGGGGCGGCGGCCCCGCACTGGTGTGCGGGGTCCCGATAGGCGCTCTGCGCACAGCTTGACCCCCGCGACGTGCGGCAGACCAAACCGCTCAACGGAAGCGGGCCGCGACCAGATCGTTGAACTCTCGCCCCAGGGCCGTTTCGTCCAACGCCGTCACGCGCCCGTCCCGCACGACGAGGCGGCCGGCGACGTAGACCCGGTCCGCGGGCGGCGGATCGCATAGGACCAGGGCCGCGAGCGGGTCGTGCGCCGCCGCACCGGCCAGCGCGATGTCGTCCCTGTGGAACAGGGCGATATCCGCCGCTGCACCGGGGCTCAGGTGCCCCAGCTCGGGGCGGCGCAGGCAGGCCGCCCCGCCGACGGTGCCGAGCCGGAACGCCTCCGCGACCGGGAACAGCGGGGCCCCGGCCGACTCGGGCCCGGCCGCCAGCGTGGCCCCCACGCGGGCGACGAGAAGCGCCTGCTTCATTTCCGCCAGCAGATTGCCCGCGTCGTTGCTGCTGGAGCCGTCCACGCCCAGCGCCAGTCGCACACCCGCCGCCCGCAGGCGCTCGATGCGCGGCAGGCCGCTGCCGAGGCGCATGTTGGATGTGGGGCACAGGCTGACGGCGGTGCCCGTTTGGGCCAGGAGCTCGATCTCCGCCTCGTTGAGCCACACGGCGTGGGCGAGGTAGACGTCCGGCCCGAGCCATTCGAGGTCCGCCAGGTATTGCACCGGGCGACAGCGATAGCGCTCCAGGCAGAACGCCTCCTCCTCGCGCGTCTCGGCCAGGTGCGTGTGCAGCAGCACACCCCGCTGGCGCGCCAGCGTCCGCGTGTCCCGCATCAGCTCGCGCGTCACATTGAACGGGGAGCAGGGGGCCAGGTCGATCCGGCGCAGCGCGTAGGGGCGCGGGTCGTGGCAGGCGTCGATTACGCGCACGCAATCGGCCAGGATGTCGGCCTCGTGCTCCACGCAATCATCGGGCGGCAGCCCGCCCGCCCCGCGCCCCAGGCTCATACTTCCGCGGCACAGGTGCAGCCGAATGCCCAGCAGTTCGGCGGCCTCGAGCACGGCCTCCAATCGCACCTCCCGCCCGGGCGGCAGCATGTAGAAATGGTCGCTCGTCGTCGTGCAGCCGTGACGGAGCAACTCGGCGATGCTCACCTGGGCCGCCAGACGCACGGCGCGCGCGTCGAGGTCGCGCCACCGTCCGTAAAGGGCCCGCAGCCAGTCGAAAAGCCGGAGTTGCTGGGCGGCGGGCAGGCCGCGGGTCAGGGACTGGTACAGATGGTGATGGGTGTTCACCAGGCCCGGAATCACGATGTACCGGTCGCCCGCGGTGACCTCGGCGAACTTGCCCGCCGCGATGCGTTGTTGGAACACGCCGGCGGCATCCAGTTCCGTGATGCGGCCGTCGTCGAATACCAGGCTGTGATGGTGCAGCACGCGCACGCCGCCGCTGGCGAGCGGGTTCACTATCGTGGCGTCGTGAATGATCGAGGGCACCGGCACCTCGCGCTCCCGGCCGGCGGTCCGTGGAGCGGCGAACAAAACCCACCACGCACGGGGTGAGTTGCTGGGTCCCGCACGGGCGTGCGGGGTTCGGATAGGTGCTCTTATAGCCGACAGCCGCCGGTCGGCCAATCGTCGGTTGGAACCGGCGGGTTTTGCGGCTACACTAGTAGGTCCGCGGGGGCCGGAACGCAGTGCGCTCGGCCAGGTCAACCGGGTGCCGGCCGGCCCCGATAGCGTGAATGAGCGACGAACGACGGCGGGCGCCCTTGGGGGCGCCGTCGGGCCGAGACGCGGCGGGCTGCCGGTGACCGCGCCGGCACGGGTTCCGATAACGCGGTAGGACGACTTGTGGGTCAACTTCTTCCGACAAAGTCCGGGTGCTGCGGGCGGGTGGGGTGCATGCTGGCCGGGACGATCCTGCTGGGTCTAACCGGCTGCGCGGTTCCGCAGCCCCGCGGCGAGGGCCGGTTGGAGCGCGTCGTCGAGCCGACGACGCGCCGGCCTTATTACCTTTACCTGCCTAAGGACTACGTGACGGCGGACGACGCGGGGCGGGCCGGCCGGCGGTGGCCGTTGGTCGTGACATTTCACGGGATGAAACCCTACGATACGGGCTATTACCAGGCCCTGGAGTGGGAGCAAGAGGCGGACCGGTACGGGTTCATCGTTGCGGCCCCGGTCCTGAACGCATTTGATTTCTTCTTCGGGGAGTTCCCGCTCCGGCGCATCAACGGGGCGCTGAAGTCGGACGAGCAGGCCACGCTGGCCATCCTCGACCACGTGTTCCAAACCACACGGGCCGACCCGAACCACGTGCTGGCCACGAGCTGGTCATCCGGGGGGTACATGGCCCATTACATGCTGAATCGCCACCCCGATCGCTTCACGTGTCTGGCGGTCCGGCAGTCGAACTTCTCGGCGGCGGTGCTGGATGGCGCGAAGACTTCGCAATCGCTGTACCACCCTGTGCTTGTCCTGACCACGCAGAACGACATCGGTATCTGCCGGGCCGAGTCCCGCGAGGCCATCCGCTGGTACGAGGGGTACGGCTACAAGAACTTCGCCTGGGTCCACATCAGCCGGCTGGGGCACGAGCGCACCCCTGACACGGCGGCCGACTTCTTCGCGCGTGTCGCCGGCGTCACGCCGACGCGCCCGCCGCGCGTGCTCGTCGCGCGCCAGGCGATCGACGGGAACCCGACGGGGTTGGCACTGCTGGCGGGGAACATGGGGCAGATGCAGAAGCCGCCCGGCGAGCCGCCGCCCGACCCCACGCTGGGCGCGCGGGCCGCGCCGCCCGCTCAGGGGGCCACGCCGCGCCGCCCCGTCATGACTGCCGGCACGCCGGCAGCCGCGACGGTGGCCGCGGATCCCCCGGGGGCGGCGCCCGCGCCGAGGCCGGCCCGGCCGACCGAGACGCCCCAGAAGCCGCTTTCTCCACTGGGCGTGCGGGTTTCGTCGGCCATCGGCTTTGAGCCGCTGCTGCTGGTCTACTCGGCGGACTGCCCGGCGGAGTGGCACCGGTCGGCCGATTTCCTCTGGACGCTGAATGGGAAGAAGATCGGCCACGGGGTCAACGGGCAACGCACCATCACCGAGCCCGGGGATTACACGCTGGAGGTGCTCGTCGTGACGCCGCAAGGCGCGGAGCATCGCGCCAGCCGGCGAATTCGCGTGCTGCGCCACGTCGAGACGTCGGCGGCGCCCGCGACGAACTCGGTTCCGTGAACAGGCGAGGGTGGCCGGGCGTGGCCGGCGAAGCGCGATGACGGATTTCCAACCGTGCCTGTGGGCCCCCTGGCGGATGGAGTACATCGCCCATCTGCACCCGGCGGTCGCCGAGGAGTGTTTTCTGTGCCGGGCCGTGGCGCACCCGCAGGACGACGAGCAGAACCACGTGCTGTGGCGCGGCGAGCGGACGATTGCGCTGCTGAACCTGTTTCCGTATAGCAGCGGGCACGCCCTGGTGGCTCCTGTGGAACATACCGGGGCCCTCGAGGACCTGGCCGACGATGTACTGTACGACCTCATTTGCCGCACCCGCGATGTCAAGCGTGTGCTCGAGGTGGCCCTGCACGCGCAGGGCTTCAACATCGGGATCAACCTCGGCCGCTGTGCCGGGGCGGGGCTGCCCGATCACGTCCACATCCACATCGTGCCCCGCTGGGGCGGCGACACGAACTTCATGGCAATCCTCGGCAATGCCAAGGTTATCCCCCAATCCCTCCAGGCGGTTCGCCGGCTGTTCCTCGAAAAGGCGGCCGAACTCGGCCTGTAATTAACGACCGCCGCTGGCCGCCTGGCGACCTGCGGTGGACGGCTCGGCGGGAGCCTCGCCCTCCCGGCCACGCGAATGAATCCCCGGCCGGTCGTGGGAAGCGGAGCGGGCGGCTGCGCTGCAAATCGGGAGGGACAAAGCGATGAAACTGCGACAATGCCTGAACAACCAAAAAAAAGGCGACGTGAGGGGCGGGACTGCTCGTGGGGCCCTTCAGAGTCTTCGGTCGCACCGGTGAGCACGGGAGCGAATCCCGTGTCAGCCTCTCGGAATTAGCTACTCGTCCAGAGTTCTGAGCCCGCCGAAGTACCGCACGTATCGGTTATGCGGTCCCACTATGCCGTTGGCCGTTTCCTCGGCTTTGTGGTTTTCCTTCGCCGGGTCGCGCCGATCACGTTAAGCAACCAGCCGCACCCTCTCGTCGAGTTTCGCCTTCCTCCAAAGACCAAGCCGCTGCGACCTAGTCAGCCCGCCGAAGCCGGCCGACTCCTCTCATGGGCTTTCGCTCCCTTCAGCACATCAGGACTCGGCGATCCACTGCTGCGGGCTTTGCCTCGACCCGCTACGGTCCGCCTTCAGGGTTTGGCTACCCTCTTGGCGGTTTACGCCCGCCGAGCCCGTGCCGGTTCTGTTTCACACCGGCAGCGCTCCTGGGATTCGCCCTTCGGAGCCTTCTCCTCCCGAAAGGTATCCGGGGCTTTCGCCGACGGATGGACCCGCCTACCGTTTAACCTGTCGGTATTCCCGTCCCGACGGATCGGGCTGGGCCGGCCCAACAGGCCGCGGTTTCCGGGCTTTGACCCTCTCGGGAGTCCCTCGCGCCCGACGGGGGATTAGCCCGTAAAGCGCCGGATGCTCCCTTGGGCTTCACCCTCCTAGGGCATCCCGGCAGAAGCCTGGCCCGGGCCTTCACCCGAACTCCTCCCACACGCTTTGCGGCAGCCGACCTTGCGATCAACGGCCGCCGGCGTCTCGGAGTGTCGATCGGCCTCTGCTTGGCCCCGCAGTCCGCGCGGCGAGCCGAGCGGAACCGCAGAGCAACCCTTACAGGGTTCTTGCACCGGCACGTTCCCGACCGTTCGAGCGACGCGCTGCCTGGGCTATGAGTTCACCTCATGCCGCGTCGTGCATCACTGCCGACATCCGACAATCTTTAGGCAGTCGGCCTCGCTCTACCGGAGCCGCCCGGGAACGCCTGAGGTGCCGAGCGTCTCGCGACCTCACGTCGCAACAGAAATATAGCACGACCTTGGGCAGTCGTCAACGAAACTCACCAGAACACGATGTTATTGACATGCGCGTGCAGTATGGAAGTAACGTCCGATAGAATGTAAACTTCGGTCTGGGCGTGAGCAGCGCCCATGCGCACTTCGCCACGAGACTTTGTTAATTCGTTACCTGACATTTCATCCACAGGTTGTGCACCGAACGAAGCGTGGTTCGGGCGCGCGCACGGATGATATCGCCTATCAGAACCCCGCACGCCAGTGCGGAGGCAAGCGGCCCACCACTTGTGCGTGCTGGGTTCTGTTAGGGGCTATAAGGTTTTCGCGGGATCGAGAGCCGCGCACAGCGCCAATCGTGACCCGGCACGAGCCCGCGCGGCCTCGGCGCCGAGGACGGTTCGCGCCAACTTCTGGGTCTGTGGCCTTCGCCGG
Organism: Planctomycetota bacterium; assembly: GCA_040755725.1. Lineage (GTDB taxonomy): Bacteria > Planctomycetota > Phycisphaerae > UBA1845 > Fen-1342 > JBFMAI01. Next base: position 37,997 of record JBFMAI010000042.1, read on the forward strand.
GACGGATGCCCACGAAACGCCGCACGCTACCGGCTAGCAACAAACTGGGCGGTGGCACGCGGTGCCACCGCCCAGGGACGTTGTTCAAGTTGCGCTGTCGCCGGTGTTTCGCTAGCGGCGGCGCGCCGAGCCCAGCAGGAGACCTGCCAGCAGGCACAGCGACGCCGGCTCTGGAATAAAGGCGATGCTGATCACGTTGCTGGTCGTGAGGTTGGCGATCAGGGTCGCTTGCCCGGTCTGCGTGTCGATTTTCCACAGCGAGTCGGTGCCGGAGTTGTTCACGGCGTACAGCCCGTAGGTCGGGCTCCAGGCCATGCCGGTGCCGAGCGAACCCGCAGTTGGGGCGTTGAACGGGCCGACCAGGGTGCCGACGCCCGTGCCGAGGTCGATTCGCCACAGGCTGTCGGTGGTCGAATCGCCCCCGAACATCACGCCGGCCGTCGCGTCCCAGGCGATGCTGCCGAAGCCGGTCAGGGGGGTCGTGCCGATGAGCGTCGCCTGCCCGGTGATCTTGTCGATTCCGCAGAGTCCCTTGGACGTGTAGTCGATTCCGTAGAGCTGCCCGCCGGGCAGGTGGTACTCCAGGCCGTGCATGACGGGGTTGATTCCCGCCAGGTTGTACGGCCCGACCAACTTGGCCAGGCCCGTCTTGTAGTCGATGGTGTACAGCTCATCGAGCGAGGTGGACGACGCGTACAGCGTGTCCGAGACGGGATCGTACGCGAGGGCCCCGATGGTGCCGCCGCCCTGGACGGCCGCGAGCAATGTCGCTTGCCCCGTTACGGGATTCAACTCGAGCAACTGGCTGCCGGTCGTGTCGACCGCCAGCAGTCGCTCCTGTGCCACGGCCCCTGGCCACGCCAGAAGCACAACCCCCAGTACCGCGGTTACCGCCGCACGATAGTGGAGCATAATCTCCTCCTCCTAAATTGGCCCTGTACTCGGATTGGCCCACGATCCGAGATGGGCTGCCTGCCTCCAACCGTGTCCAGAATACACGCCGTGGCGGCCCCGCGCAAGCAAGAACGCCGGGCGCGGCGATCGTGACTCTTTGTCAGTTGTCCGGGGGACAATCGGCGCCCGGCCCGGCGACGGGGTGCGCTCACGCCCCAATCACCGTGCGTCATTCTGCGACGACTGCCAAGACGCGGGGCGTCGGCCGACACGCCCCGCGGGAGCGCTTGCTTGCGGGGTGTGCTCTGAGTCAGTCGCGCGAGGCGAGCAGCCCCAGGGCCTCGATCAGAGTCTGCCGCATGAAAACCAGTGTGCGGTAGTTGCGGTCCCGGAAATAGGCCTCGCCTGCGGGGGTGACCGCCATGCGTCCTGTGGCACGGTCGAACAGCTCGATGTCCTCGATGACCACATCGTCGACCGGGACGTCGGGGAGGTCGCCCATCGCCGCGGTCGGTACGGCGGCGATGCGGTCGACCACGTCCATCCCTTCCACGACGCGGCCGAAGACCGTCAGCCCCGGGGTGTCCCCCGTCGCGTCGAGCTCGGGATGGTTGGCGACGTGGATTACGAATTGCGACGTGGCCGCATCCGGATCGTCGGCGTAGTAGAGCGCGACGGCACCGCGCACGTTCTTCAAGCCGTTGGCCGACTCATTCGCTACCGGCGTCCCGGGCTCCTTTGCGACCAGCCCGAGTGTGTAGCCGCCGCCCTGGATCACGAAGTCGGCGACGACCCGATGAAACAGCGTGCCCGCGTAGAAGCCGTCGTCCACGTATTGCAGGAAGTTTGCGACGGTGGTCGGGGCTTTGTCGGGGTCCAGGGCGATGACGAACTCGCCCCGCGACGTGACCACGCGCGCCGCCGGCACGGACTGCTGGTCGACGGTGCGCCTTGTGCGCTGTACACGCCGGATCACGATGTCTTCCACGGGCACGTCGGACAGGCCCTGCCGCTCGCCCGTGGCCGCGGTGCCGATCGCGTCCACGACGTCGAGGCCCTCGACGACGCGGCCGAAGACGGTGTAGCCGGGGTTCCCTTCGCCGGCGTCGAGGTCGGGATTGTCCCTCAAGTTGACGTAGAACTGCGACGTGGCCGAATCGGGGTCGTCGTTGCGGGCCATCGCCACCGAACCGCGGACGTTGCGCAGGCCGTTGTCGGCTTCGCCGGCGATCGGCGCGCGGGTCTCCTTGGTCACCAGGCCGCGGAAATAGCCGCCGCCGTGCACGAGCGACCCGGCCACGACCCGGTGAAACAAGGTGCCGTCGTAGAAATCGTCGTCGACGTACTGCGCGAAGTTGGTGACGCTGGCCGGGGCCTTGTCGGCGTCGAGCTCGATGACGAACTCGCCCAGCGTCGTCGTCACGCGGGCCGCGGGCACCGTGTCCTCGGCGAAGTAGGGGCAGCCCCCGAGCTGGGCCAGGGCCAGCAGAACTAGACCCAAGTGGGCATTCAGGATCGTGGAATGCCAACCGGGAGGGCGAGCCTCCCGGCGAGCCGCCGCTCGGCAGGGGCCTCGCCCGGCCATGTTGCGCGACCGTGAGCACCCATCTAGCAGGAGCCTATCCCATAACCGCTCTCCCCTCTGGGCCGATGGCGGGGTGAGGGGACGGTCGCCGACGATTTCGACCCTCCCCCAACCCCTCCTCGCCACAGCGAGTCGGTCACCACGGCGACCGACTCGTCCGCCGTGGCCGACGAGTCGCCCGCGGCGACCTGAGAGGAAAGGGGGCTCCGGAATAGCCTTGAAGCAAGCACTTGGCATGAGAACGACCTCCTCTGTCACGGGGCGGGCTCCGGCACCTGTGGAATGAGCAGCTCGGGAATGCCTGTGCCGAGACGATACATGAGCGTTCGGCGGATCGTACCGCTGTCGCCGTAGCGGTCGCCGCGGAGCACGCGGGCCCGGTAGTCGGCCACCGGGTCATACATCGCGGTCACGCCGAACGGACCGATCCGGATGTTCGAGGCGAACCACTCGCGGAAGCGGGTTTCGGGGGTGTGCGGGACGTCGAGCACATCGCCGGCCCGCAACGGGAAGTCGGGGCGGCGTCCCGCGAGCACGTCGGCGAGTTCGATCTTGACGCGCACCTGCTGGCCGTCCGGCAGGCGGCGCCAGAGCGTGGCCTCCGGTGGGTCGAGGAAGTCGCGGACCCCACCGGCCGCCGCGATCGTGCGGACCAGCGACAGGCTGCCGTTGACGGGCACGGGCACGGCGCCGGGGGCGTTGACGAGGCCGGTGACATAGACGGCGTTCGACTCGGCCGGCTCGACGATGACCATGTCGCCGGACTCGAGCGGTTCGGCGAGCAAGGCGAGGCGCACGTCGTTGGCGTCGTTGAGGTTGTAGACGATCGGCTCGCGCTCGGGCCGGATGGGCCGGACGTGTACGCGGCCGGAGTTGGCGGAGCTGAAGCCGCCGGCCGTCGCGGTCGAGCCGAAACCGCCGGCGGCGGCCAAGGCGTACACGACGTTGCGTTCGTTGTGCTTGAGGCGCACGAGTCCGGGCGTGGCGACAGAACCGAGCACGAGGACGGTCGTCGATTCCGGCTCCACGAGCTGGACGTAAACGGACAGGTCTTTGACGACGCCCGGCTTGTGGGCCGCGATGAGCGTTTGCTCGACTTGGCGCAGGTTCAGGCCGGCGAGTTTCACCGGGCCGACCACGGGCATGAGGATGGCTCCGTCGTCCTGCACGCGGAGCTCGAGTGTGGTTGGGGTGTAGCGCTCCTCCGCCAGCCCGTACATCCGGATGGACAGCACGTCGCCGGGGCCCACGGTGTAGGGGCGCAGCTCGGCCAGGGCCAGCGACCGGTGTTCGACGGGAACGGGCGGCACCTGCGCCGCGACCCGCTCAAGGTCCTCCAGCTCCGCGACGCTGATGCGCTTCTCGGCCGCGCAGCCGCCCAGCGCGAGCGCCAACAGCCAGATTGGGCACCGCCTGGGGATACGCGGTGCCGCGGGATGCGCAGGTTGACTCTTGTTCCGCGCGGAACCTCGTCCGAGGCCCCGATCGACGACGCCACTCACGACTTGCATGATCCTCTCCCGGTATGAAGCGCAACAATCCGTTGATAGACTGCGCCGCTGGACCTCCGAGTCCAGCGACACTGCACTGGCGGCCCCAAAAACACCGAACGCGGAGGTCCGGCGCTACTGACTCAACCGTGTCCGCTTGCGCGTCGACCGGCTCGTAAGTTCGCCGCCCGCTGCGGCAGCACGACGTCAATGTTGCCGCGCGGCGGCGAGCAACCGGTCGATCTCGGCGCGCTCTTCGGCGGCGAAGATCGGCTGCGGGCTGTTGACGGCCAGGGCCTCCTTCAGGCATTGTTCGGCAGCCGGCCAGTCCGCCAATTCGGCACAGACCTGCGCTAAGCGAACGAGCGCACGGGCACGGGGTGCCGACGCGGGGGGCGTGAGGTCGGCGCTGCGACGGTATTCGGTGCGGGCTTCGTCCAGGCGGCCCAGCCGTTTGAGCACAAAGGCGAGCGTGTCGCGGTAGTTGGCGTCGGTCGGCTGCGCGGCCACGGCCTGCCGCGCCGCCGACAACGCCTGTTCGAGGTCGTTGCCGGCTTCCGCCAGGACCCACGCCAGGTTGTTTGCGGCGACGGGCTGACTCGGCTCCAGCGTCAGGACCGCGCGGTAGGCTTGCAGCGCGGCCGTGGCGTTGCCGCGCTGATACTCCAGGTCCCCCAGCGCGAGCAGGGCGTTCACGTTCCGCGGGGCGAGCTCGCGCGCCTGCTGGCAGAGGGCGATGGCCTGCTCCAGGTGGTTCGGCGACGCCGCCAAGGCGGTGGCCGCCGACACCAGCAGGTCAGCTTCCTCCGGCTTGACCTCGGTGTTCTGCACGAGCGCTGCGAGGTCGTCAAACCGCCCCTGGGCCGCCAGAAGCTGTACGCGGCCGTGGCGGACGCCGGCATGCCCCGGGGCCAAGGCCGCCGCCGCGTCGAGCGCTTGTTGGGCGGCGGCGTAGTCAGCCGCCAGGCGGTGCAGGTCTTGCAGTGTGAGCAGCGCGGGCAGGCTGGTCCGTCCCGCCTCGGTCGCACAGAACGCGGCCAGCGTCTGCCGGGCCGCGTCCGGGTCGCCGAGCGCTACGTGGGTCTGGGCGCGCAGAACTTGCAGATAGTCGCTCGTCGGCTGACCGGCGATGAGTTCTTCGAGCTGGGTCAGGCCCGCGCGCAGGGCCGGGTGGTCCTGTTGCCGCATAGCGATTTCGAGCAGGACTTCCAGGGCGCCGACGTTCTTGGGATCGGCCGCCCGGGCCGCGCGCGCCGGCTCACGCGCCGCGTCGAGGTTCCCCAGCCGCAGCTCGGCCCGTGCCTGGGCCAGCAGCAGGCCGCCATCGCCGGCGTGGACTTGCAACCCGCGCCGCGCCAGATCGCGGGCGGTTGCAGCCTCCCCCAGCCGCAGTGCCAGCTCGCACAGCCCCTGGTAGACCTCTGCCCGCGTTGGTGCCGCTTGGCCGGCGCGCTGCAGCAGCTCGCGCGCCCGGGCCAGCGACTCCGGCGTGTCGGTCTGTGCCGCCTCCACTGCCCGGACCCAGATCAGGTCCGTGTCGTCCGGCAGATCCTGCTCCAAATCGGCCAGCAGCTTGTCCGCGCGCTCGCGGTCGCCGGCCCCGCCGCGCGTCAGATACGCCTTGGCCAGCCCGCGGCGGAGTGTCAACGAGTCGGGATAGGCCCGCAGCCCCGTCTCCCACTCCTCGATCGCCCGGTCCAGCCGGCCGGACTGCGCGTAGAACTCGCCCAGCGCCGCCACGCCGTAGTCGTTCTGCGCGACGCTCGCCAGGGCGGCGTAGTCCTGTTCCGCGAGCTCGCTCTGCCCGGCGCTGCTGTGGTATGCCGCCCGCAGGAGCAACGCCTCGGGCGACGGGTGCCGGTTGACGAGCTCGTCGAGCACGGCCTCGACTTCTTCCGACCGGCCCTGGTCTTGCAAGATCGACACCCGCACGCGGGCCACCTCGACCGCGGCCGCGCCGGCTTCCGCGGCGTGGTCCAGGTAACGCAACGCCGCCGCCGCGTTGCGATACTGCGCATAACTCACCCACGCCAGCCGCACAAGGTCGAGCGGGTCGCGGTCGGCGCCGGCGGTGAGGGCCTGAAGCTCGCGCAACGCGCTGTCGTAACGCTCCTCGCTCAGATCGAGGGTGATCCGCCGGGCGCTCAGCGCCTGGGCACTCAATATCTGTTGCATCCGTTGCAGGAGGTCGCGCGCCTCGGCGAAACGTCGCTGCCGCCCCAGCAGGGCCAGGAGCCGATCGGCCACGTCGACCGAGCCCGCGCGGCTGAGGGCCGTCCGGTACGTGGATTCGGCCGCGGCCCAGTCGCCGAGGTCTTCGTACAGGCGTCCGAGCAGCAGCACGGGGGCCGTAAGGCCGGGGTCGGCGTCGAGGCAGTACTTGAGGTGCGCCTCGATCGCCGCGCGCCGCGCCCGCCAGTCGCGCTGCCCCAACCACAGCCGCGCCTCGTGCAGGCGCCACGTCAGGCCGTTCGCGCCCTCGACCGCCTTGATCTCCCCGACCAGCGCCGTGGCGACGGCTTCGTCCGCCGTGATTTCGGGGAGCTCCAGCAGCAGCGCGCGGGTCGGGATATCCTGTGGGTCGCTCGCCGCGAGTTCGCGCAGCGCCGCAATCCCGGCCTCCCACTCGCCCTTCAACAGGTCCAGCAGCCCCAGCCGCCGGCGGAGCTCGGTCTGCCCCGCACCCGCCGGTACGAAGGTCAACCCGCGCACCAGCACTTCGCGAGCCGCGGCGATCTGCTGCCGGTCCACCAGCAGCTCGCTCAGGTCCAGCCACGCGGCGGCCCGCTCCGCGTAGAGTTCGCACGCCTCCTGGAGCGTGCTCTGCGCGTCTTCCGGACGGCCGCGGCTCGCATACAACCGCGCCAGGGCCCGGTACAATTCCAGCGCCTCGCCGCACTCGTCAATCGCGGCTTTCAATTCACCGGCGGCCGCCTCCCACCCGTCGCGGCGCTCCGTAATCGCGGCCAGCAGCAGCCGGATGGTTGCGCTCTCGGGGTGGGCGGCGCGCAGCGTGGCCAGCTCGTCGGCGACCTCCGCCAGCGCCTCCGCCGGGGGCTCGCCGCGTTCGTGCGCGGCGCCGAGCTGGACCGCCAGGCGCAGGACGGCGGTGTCCGGATCGTCGGTCCGGACATGCTCGAGGGAGCGGAGCGTGCCTAGAGCGTCGCTCCAGGCCCCGCGCGCCATCTGCGCTCTGGCGGCCAGCCGGGCCAGCTCGGGGCTGGCGGTCGGGTCCAGCGCGGCCCGGTGAAACAGCCGGGCGGCGCGGGCGGCCTGCCCGGTCTGCGTGTACGCCTCGGCCAGCAGCACCCGAATCATGGGTCGGGCGCCGGGCTGATCTGCGAGCGGCGCGAGGTGGTTGATGACGTCATACGGCTTGTTCTCGGCCCGGGCGATGACCGCTTGCAGCCACGCGAGCTGCTCGTCGCCTGCCGCCAGCCGGCCCCGCAGCTTGAGCGCTTCCACGTACTCATCCAGGTACTGCCGCGCCGCGGCGACCTGCCTGCCGGCGACATACAGCTCGACCGCGATCGGCAGGACCGCCGCGCGCTGCGGGCGGCCTTCCAGTTCCGCCAGCGTGCTGCGGGCCCGTGTGACCCCGCCGGCGACATCGTCGGTCAGCAGCGCGAGCTTCGCCTCCTGGATGAACACCGCCGCCGTCCAATCCGCCGGGTCGACGAAGAAGCGTTCCAGCGCCGCCCATTCGGCCTGCTTGGCCGCCTGCAACTGGGCCGCCGCCCGGTCGAACTCCCGCAGCATCATCCATTGCTCGCTCAGCATCAGCCGCACCGGCGGATCGAGCTCCGCCAGTTGCTCGGCACGCTGTAGATCTTCCCGCGCGGCGGCGTTGTGCGCGGTCGCGTCCGTCGGTTGCGAGGAGGCGAGTGCCTGCCGGCGGGCCGCGCGATGCACGAGCGCCAAGCCGGAGTCCGGACACCGCGCGACGGCCCGATCGAGCCACGCAATCGCCTGCGCCAACGCGTCGGGGCCGCCCGGCGCGGCGGTCAGCGCGGCCAGGAGCCCGCACGCCTCGACGAACTCCGGGCACGCGCCGTCGCGGCCCTCCAGCCGCTCGACCAACCCCTCCAGCGCGGCCCGGGCGGCGTCGCGTCGCTCGCGGAAGAGCAGGTCTTTCGTCTGGGCGATGATCGCCGCGGGGTCGTCGGGCCGGACCTCGAGGCGCCGGGTGGCGATGTGTGCCAGCTCGCCGAAGTTCCCGGTCGCCTCGTACAGCAGGACCAGTCGCTGGAAGGCTTCGTCGTCTTCGGGGTGCAGCCGCAGCACCGCGCGATAGGCCCCCAGCGCTTGGTGCAGGTTCTCGGGCTTGACCGGACGCACCGCGAGCTGCGCGTAGGCGTACTTGCCGAGCAGCTCGGCGTCGTCCGGGTGGACCGAGACGTACCGGCCGAGATTCAGTCGGGCGGTCTCCCAGTCACGTTCCTCGAAGGCCGCCAACCCCGTGGCCAGCACCCGGCGGACCATGAGCGCCTTGCGGGCCTTCCACCCGCCGTAGAGGCCGCCGAGGGCGAGGACGCCGACGAGGGTGGTGAGGGCAAGAATCCTGAGTGTGCGACGCGTGGAGGGGTGGGGTTGGGTAGACATCGCGGGCGTTCCTTTGGGACGAAGTCAGAGGCAACCGCCGAGGCGTGAAAAGCGCCGAGGAGGCAGAGAACACCGAATAGCGAGTAGCGAGTAGCGAATAGCGAGTGAAGGCAGGGGCCAAGGGGCCCAGGGCGTCGAGGGGAACATCGGCATCTTGCCGGTCAGCGGACGTCCCGCCCGCCCGATCAGAGCCGCGACCGTGAGGGAGCGGGGCGCAACGAAGAAGGAACCGCTTCCTGACGGGCGCGGCTCGGAATCGTCGCCGACCCAGGCGGCCTACCCGGCGCGCAGCACACCGCCGCCCCGGGGACACGACCCACGGAGCGGCGGCAAAACGGGTAAAGGGATGAAGAGTCGGGCCTTCCGAACCGGCCCATTGATCACCACGGAGGCACCGAAACACAAAGCGGACCGAGAAGGTCGGACTCCGAACTCCCCTCCCTCTCAGGGAGGGGTTGGGGGAGGGTTGGAGTTGCCGGCGGAAACAGCGCTCTTTGCGCGTGTGTTCAGAGTTTCGCGCCGGCTTCCAGTATCAGCGACCCGCTCCGGCCTCTGTGCCTCTGTGGTTACTCCGTTCAGGACAGCCGGCGTTTGAGCCAGCCGACGACACCCAACCCGAGGCCGCCGAGGACGACGGCCGCGGGCGCGGGAATCAGCGGGTTGTCGAAGGGATCCTCTTCATCGACCACCCATACGCAATCCCACGCGGACCGGAGCTCGCCGGCCCAACTGAGCTTGAATGCTTCGAGTGACCGGACCTCGCCCGGCCGCCACGCGGCGAACACGAAGGACACGGGGTCTTCCGGCTCCGACTCGAACCAGACCTCGAAGCCGAGTCGCTCAACAGGGTTGGTGTGGCCGGCGCCGACGGCGAAGTTCGGCGTGGTTCCGCCGGACTCGCGCAGCAATCGCCAGCCGGGCACGTCGAAAGCGCGCAGCGTCGGCGACTCGAACGGCCCGCCGTCGACGATCCGCACGGCCAGCACGTTGATCGCGCCGGCGCCGGCGGTGTCGTACACGAACCGCTGGCCCCAACTGTGGCCGGCGATCGGGTCGCCGACGGCCTGAATCCCGCCTTGGGTCACGGGCGTGACGACGAGCACTGCCAAGGCGACCGCGCACACCACGGATGTTATTCGCATCGGTGTATTCTCACTTTCGGTTCACACAACCCAGGTGGTCTACCAAAGAAGCACCGAGACACAGAGCGGACCGAGAAGATCGTACTCGTAACCATTTTCCCTCTCAGGTCGCCGCGGGCGACTCGCTGCGGCGAGGAGGGGTTGGGGGAGGGTTGACATCTTTCGGCTCTCCCCGACCAGCCTTGCGGTCCGGCGCTAATGACCTCTCTGTTCTCGGCGCCTCTGTGCCTCTGCGGTTGCCTTGGTTTCAGGCCAGCCGCCGCTTGACCCAGCCGACCAGGCCGAGGCCGATCACGCCGAGCATCGCCGCCGCCGGGGCGGGGACGATGAAGTCGTTTCTATGAGGTTCCCATGTGCTGTCCCCTGCCCACCAGTTACCACCGATGTTGGTCAAACCAGCGGTGTTGGCTGGGCGATAATAAATGCGCTGGGTGCCCAGTAAAGTGCTGCCGGCGAAACAGGCGTAGTCGTAGACCAGGACTCCCTGTCCAGGTGCATCGCCGAAGAACTTGATCGTGTGGTACATATTGCCGTAGATCGGATTGCCGCCAGCGCCCGCGACGGTCGGCTTCGGCACGGTGTCTTGGTAACGAAGATCCCAATTGTAGCCACCGGTGAACCCACTTAGTGCTGGGTCTTCAAATGGGCCTCCGCTCACGATCTTGATAGCGAGGAAATCGTAAGAATACTGCTTGGCAGGGGAACCCCAGTATCCGTTCTCATAGAACTGCTGGGTCCAACTGCCTCCGCCGAGAGGGTCACCAACGGGAACTACATCGCCGAGGGCGATGGATGCCGCCGCTGCCGCAATTCCGACGATCAGCCGTCTCGCACACATGATGTTCGCCTCACATAGATGCACGCAACCGTGTACCACCCGAGTCGCGCGCTAAATGGAGATCAGACGATGTGCGGGGACGGTGGCGGCCACCCATTGGGGTCGCCGCCACCGCCGCAATATCGCCTACGACAGCCGCCGCTTGACCCAGCCGACCAGGCCGAGGCCGATCACGCCGAGCATCGCCGCCGCCGGGGCGGGGACGCACACAAGTAGGCTCTGATACTCATAGCGCCCCAGAGCAGCATTGAATGCGCCCCAGCCCCAGGGGTTGTCCTTTCGCCACAGATTCATTACACGCGTGCAGCCGATGTCCTGGGGGTTGGCAGCCTCCGCGAGGTTGTAGAAGTGCTGAGCGAGGGCCAAAGTGCTTCCGCTCAGGCCGGAAGCCCAATTGGCAATCTCGTTTTCATAGTACCAAATGACGTTTTGGAGCGCGTTTGCTGATTGCACGCGCGGATCATTGGCGTCGTTGATGTTGCCGCTGTCGGTATAAACGTACCCGTTGAGCTGGCCCTTAATGAACTGGCAATACAGCCACGCGGTCTTGGGGCTGAGTTGGGGGTAGGGAGGCGGGTTGGCCCCGACTCCTCCTCGGACAACGTAAGGGTCGATGTCGACCTGGAACGTGTATCCCGATCCGAAGTTCAAGTATTCGTTCTTCTCAACGCAGAACGTTTCGAATAGTGGCGGGACCGGATTGATGCGATGGGCACTCCAGTTTCCGCTAGGGTGGGCGACGTACTCGCCGCCATTTGTCGTACCGTAAGAATCGGCCACCCAGAGCGTCCCTGCGTAATACGCCATCGCCGGTGCCACAAGCGTGGCGGCGCAAATCACGCATAGCAAGCGTTTCATTGAAGCCTCTCCCGACATGAGGGATACACGATGTATCCCGTACTGTAGCAAGGCGTTTACTTTCCTAGTTGCGATCGCACAGAGTTGAAGTTACGCGGCGCAGGGCGGTGGGGGCGCGCGAGGAGCTTCGATGAGCAAGAGGAATTGGGATCGCAGACGGGAGCTTGGTTCGCAAGAGATGCGGTACGAGATGTGTGGCCGCAGGGCACTGGGCTGCTCGAACGCGCAGACCGGCAGCGCGGAGCAGTCAAACTCGAGCCGTAGCGGCGTCGCGTGGCCGACCTGGACCGCGTCGGCGTGGTACCAGTCCGGCAGGGCGCCCAGGTGCAGCCGCTTCAGCGAGCGGACGCCCTGGTAGGCACCGAAGCTCGCCAGGGCGCTCAAGACGAGCGCGAGGCTGCTCGGGGCGGGCGGAAGGTCGGTCACCGTCCGCGATGGACCGCCGGCCAGGTCGCCCGGAAGTACTGACGGCGCGGATTGCACCGGCCATTGGCCGGTGCCACACAGGCTGCTTTGGCCGATGCCATTCGGGCCGCCGGTGGTCGAGCCCAGCAACCAGTTGATGTCGCACAGGCGAGAGTCGCCCGGCACGGGCGCGGCTGCTGTTGCGGCTTGTGCCGCCGCGGGTTCAACGACGCCGACGGCGACTGCAAACGGCGCCGCGGGGCCGAAGTGCGCCGCGCGGGCGGCGGGCACAACATCAGCCCACGCCGCGGCGCAGGTCAGCATGAAGCCAAGCGTGATGGCGATCTTTCCCTTCGCCATGATGATGCGCAATACCTCCGACGACTCCGTCGGTGACGAGTACCTAGCTATAGTATGCCGCGCGAACACGTAGCTGTCCAGTAAATGCGCGGATTTTGTGGTGTCGTAAGTGCTCGGCAGGACGGATGAAAGGTATCCCGCCGCCTGTCAGAGAGCGCATAGGTTCCTTAGCAGCGGGGCGCTGTGTTGTCCCCGTGGCGGCGCTGACTTGCACAACCGAGCCGCGCCGGTCAGGAAATGGCCGTTCCTGCATCATGCGCCGCTCCCTCACGGTCGCGGCCCGGAGGGAATGGCCTTTGCGTTGCTTGCTCTTAGGGCCTGTCCCATAACCGTTTCTGAGCGTATAATCCTCGCGACGGCAAGGGGTTGCCGATTTAGCGAGGAGGTCCAAGGATGGACGACAATGGAGTCGCGCCGCAGTGGCGCATGCCCGACGA